>NZ_JAAIYP010000039.1 GCF_011022235.1 Magnetospirillum aberrantis SpK
AAAAAAACGTGCCCGTGGCCCTGATCCCACCGTCCGTTCAACCTCACCGGCGGAAGTTCATCATATATAGGGGCACCGAATTCGGCACCGCCGCAGTGCAGCACAGCAACAGTCAAGAGGAATTTTAGGGGTTTTATGCTTGCCTAGATAAGCTTGGGCTGCGATAACCCTTTTCATTGCCTTTTCACGGAACGGACAAGTCCATTGCGCAACCACCTGAGGGCCAAGATCAAGCGATCCTTGAAGGCGGCGGGAGTGGTTGGCCTGGTGGGAATCGGCGTCTTACTTGCCGCCCGTCCCTTCGTCCAGTTCGGCGATTCCGATACGCCGCTGGACGCCACGCCACCGGCCTATGTGGATCTGGAAGCGGAACATTCGGTTCGCGCCGAACAAATCGCCTCGGACAGTGAACTTGAGGATCGTGCCACCCGACCGGTGGAAAACCATGTTCAGGTCGCTTCGGGCGACACGCTGATGGACGTGCTGATCCGCGCCGGCGTCGATGTCTCCGATGCCAGTCTGGCCATCGATGCCTTGCGCGACGTTTACAATCCGCGAGGTCTGCGCGCCGGACAGAAGGTCACGGTGACCTTCGACAAGCCGTCCCACGGCTTTGGCATCGGCGGTTTCACCAAGGTCTCGCTGCACGCCGACCCCATCCGGGAAGTCATGGCCCAGCGCACCGAAAGCGGAAGTTTCCAGGGCATCGAGGCTCAGCGTCAGGTCCGCCGCGAAATCGCCCATTACAGCGGCACCATCAAGTCGTCGCTGTTCGAAAGCGCGCAAAGCGCCGGCATTCCCGCCCAGATCATCGTCGCCATGATCAAGGCCTTGTCCTATGACGTCGACTTCCAGCGCGACATCCAGGCGGGCAACACCTTCGATGTGATGTTCGAAGCCTTCTACGACACCAAGGGCAAGCTGGCCCGCAGCGGCGAAATGCTCTACGCCAGCGTCGGCCTGGGCGGCCTGCCGATCGCCATGTATCGCTTCGAGCGCGATGGCGGCGTGGTCGAATACTTCAACGAAAAGGGTGAAAGCGTCCGCAAGGCGCTGCTCAAGACGCCGGTGGACGGCGCCCGGATCACCTCGGGCTTCGGCATGCGCAACCACCCGATCCTGGGCTTCACCAAGATGCACAAAGGCATCGATTTCGGCGTCCCCCCCGGCACGCCGATCCAGGCGGCCGGCGACGGCATCGTCGAAATGGCCGGCGCCAACGGTGCCTATGGCAATTACGTTCGTATCCGCCACGGCAACGGCTTCGCCACCGCCTACGCCCATATGAGCCGTATCGCCGTCGGCATGAAATCCGGCAAGCGCGTCGGCCAGGGACAGATCATCGGCTTCGTCGGCTCGACCGGCCGTTCCACCGGCCCGCACCTGCATTACGAAGTGCTGAAGGGCAATTCCCAGATCAACCCGCTATCGGTCAAGATGCCGACCAGTACCCGTCTGGAAGGCCGCGACCTGGCCCGCTTCAACGCCATCAAGCGTGAGACCGACACGTTGCTGGCCAAGATCGCGCCTTCGACCCGCGTCGCCGCCAATTCCATCAAAAGCGGCGCGTTGACCAACTGAACAGAGGGTTCACGGCCTGTGAACCCTCTGCCCCGGTTCCGATCCGACCTCAGGGCAATCCCAAGGGACATTCCCGCCAGATGGCGGCCATCAGGTCGGACTTGACCGCGCCGACATCACCACTGGCGCACCACACCGCCACCGAAACGTCGACGGTCCTGTCGTTGAACTTGCCCAAGGTCACCGCCGGCGCCGGTTCGGCCAGGATGCGGGAATCCGCCTTGATCAAGGCCTTGATGGTGTCCAGCGTGCGATCGGCGCCGGCCCCATAGGGCACCGGGGCGACGATCTCGACCTTGCGGGTGGGATAGAAGGACAGGTTGCGCAACGCCGCGTTCCACAGCGTCGCGTTGGGAACGATCACCTGGATGTTGTCGCCGGTCACCAACTGGGTGTGGAACAGCGACACCTCCTTGATCTTGCCGGCCAGCCCGCCCCCCTCGATACCATCGCCCACCTTGAACGGGCGGAACAGCAACAGCATGACTCCCGCCGCCAGATTGGACAGCGTTCCTTGCAACGCCAGACCGACAGCCAGACCGGCGGCACCCATGATGGCGACCACCGACGTGGTCTGCACGCCCAGCCGTTCCAGCACGGCGATGCCGGTCACCGCCAGCACCACCCACCGCGTCAGCGATCCGAAGAAGCCGCGCAACATGTCGTCGGCCACCCGCACGCGGGCCAGACCGCTTTTCAAGGCTCGTTCGGCCCAACCGGCGGCGATCCAGCCGAGCACCAGGATCAACAGCGCCCAGGCACCGTTACTGCCCCAGAGCATTCCCAATTCGGTCAGATACGCCAGCGACGTCGAAGAAAGTTCGGGCATGAAAAACCCCTCATACTTGTTTCAGAAATTCCCGACCAAAGGTCGGGAATTTCTTTTTGTCCCTCGCCGGGCGTGGCCCTCCGGCCACTTGGCCGCGGCCGCAATGGCCGCAAACCGGTTAAATTCGCGGAACCGATATCAGATGTTCCGCCATTTGGCGGGCGTCGGGAACGCCGCCTTCAACACGTCCCAGCCCACGGCCTCGATCTTCGCGGACGGCCGGGGGTTGAACCGGGTCTTGCTTTCCAGATTGGCCACACGTTCGGAAGCCAGCGGATGGCCTTGCAGCAACTCGGAAACGAGGTGATGACCGTATTCAAGGTCCTGGCGTTCCAGCTTCCGCATCAGCGACACCGCCCAAGCAGGGTCCATGCCGGCCCGACGCATCAGTTCGATGGAATGTTCGTCGGCCTCGTATTCGTTCTCGCGCCGAAAACCGGAATGCAGCAGATCAAGAACGCTGACGTTGCCCTTCGCCCCCGGCACCAGATCGCCGGCCAGCATCTTGCCAAGGTCCAACATGCCCTGGGCATTGGCCTGTTCCAGGGTCCGCATCAGTTCTTGGCGCATCAAACCGTGCAAACGGTCCACATGTCCCATTTCATGGGCCACCACCGCCATCAGTTCGCCGGGATGGTCGCAGGCGGCGATCAGTCCGGCGTTGAACGACATCTTGCCGCCGCCCAACGTCCAGGCATTGATGGAACCGCTTTTCGCCACCCGTGCTTCCCAGGGCAAATGCGGCCGATCGACCACCGCCACCAGCGGCTCGATGAACGCCTGCATGGCCCGCTGTACCCGCGGGTCGGCCACCGGCCCGCCGTCCTTTTCCATGCTGGCCAGATAAAAATGTTCGGCGGTGGCGACTTCCTCGGCCTCTTCCTCTTCCGTCACCTGACGGATGGGGGCGCGCCGGAACACATCGTTTCCCGTGTTGGCGGGCGGCTCGGGCCTGCCCCCCTCATATCCGCCGTCATCACGCTTGTCGCGGGGGAAACCGTTCCTGGGGTCGTCGTAGGGATCGACCTGTGCCCAGGGATCGCTTTGCGGCCCGATAACCTGAGCCCACGCGGAAGCGGTAACGCCCAGGCCGGCAAGGCCCGCCAGCATGGTCCGACGTGTTGTCCCCATTTTTCCCCCAGGTGCAGAAACCGACACGGCAGCTTAGCGCGAGTTGCGCCCGAGGCGAAGGGGGAACGCCCGCGCCGCCAAGGCGACGCGGGCGCAAGACATGCCACTTATGACCGGATCAGGCGCCGCACCACACCGGATGGCGCTTGCCCAGGAAGGCGTCGATGCCTTCGGCCGCATCCTTGGCCTGCATGTTGGCGACCATGACGCGGGTGGCGTAGTCGTAAGCCTCGTCCAGCCCCATCTCGGCCTGGGCGTAGAACGCTTCCTTGCCCAGTTTCAGGGTAAAGGACGACTTGGCGGCCAGGGTGTTCGCGGCCTCGGCCACGGCGGCGTCCAACTGGTCGGGAGCAACCGCGCGATTGATCAGCCCCCACGATTCAGCCCGCGCCGCATCCACCGGCTTGCCCAGCAACAACAGTTCCATGGCCTGCTTGCGCCCGACATTGCGCGCCAGGGCGACCATCGGCGTCGAACAGAACAGACCGATATTGACGCCGGGGGTCGCGAACTGGGCGGTCTCCGCCGCATAAGCCAGATCGCACGACGCCACCAATTGGCAACCGGCGGCGGTGGCCATGGCATGGACACGGGCGATCACCGGACGCGGGAAGCGCACGATGGCCTTCATCATGCGCGAGCATTGGGTGAACACCGCCTCGACCGCGTCGGCGCCGTCCAGGCCGCTCATCTGCTTGAGGTCATGGCCGGCACAGAACGCCGGGCCGTTGGCGGCAAGGATCAACACCTTGACCGAGGTATCCGCGGCAAGACGGGCCAGCGCCGCCTCGACCTCGGTCATCAGCTCGATGGAAAGGGCGTTGCGGGCCTTGGGACGGTTCAGGGTAATGGTGGCGACGCCATCTTGGATGTCGCTCAACAAGATGGGTTCGGTCCCGGTGCTCATGTTTCCTCCCGTGCGGTATGTCGCATCTTTGATTGAGTCGGGCAAAGACCCGGCTCAATCAGAATATGCGAATACGGCGACGGAACGAACGCTGTTTTCACCCTCAAGGGATTTATTCCAATCCCTGCGCCTCCACGCGCAGCTTGTTCGGATCGTCGGAGAGCAATTGCAAGGCGACGGTGCCGTTGGCGGAACGGATCAACAGCTCGCAACACCAAAGCGTTTCGTCCAACTGGACCGGAATGGTCGTCTCGACCCGGTTGACCGCTTCCACGTCCATGCTGACGCTGTGGTTGTCGCGAAAGGAAATGGCGGCAACGGTTTTCATCTTATCCCCCGTCGGGCGAACCCCCAGGGAAAGCTTGGCCCAGCCGGCCCAAGGAATCAACTCTCATCGCCGGCCCAATACTCAGGCCATGGCCCGAATTACAAGCCTCCGGCATGGCCATCCAGACGCCGCCGGCTGGCCCCCAACATGACCGAGGACAAAGCCCCCTGGCGCCAGGACGACACCGCGCAGCTCATGGCCCGATAGTATTGCTTGCCGTCGAACGACAGCAGCAGCAGATCGACGCCGCCGTTCAACGCCTCGGTCACCGCCGTGCACAGGCCATGGTGGTAGATAGGCGACATGACCATGTCGTCGGTCACCACCAACCCGTCATATCCCCAGCGATCACGCATCACCCCCTGTACCACCCGACGCGAATGCGATGCGGGACGGCCGGGATCGAGGGCGGTCACCGTCACATGTCCGACCATCACCAATGTCCCAGGTTGGGCCGCCAGGACCTGGCGGAACGGCAGCCAATCGGCTTTTTCCAATTGTTCGGGCGGCACATCCAGATTGGCCCGAAAGTGATGGGTGTCGGCGGACACCCTTCCCAAGCCGGGAAAATGCTTGAGAGTGGGGCGGACACCTTCGTCCCCCAGCCCCTCGGCATAGGCGGCGGCCAGTTCGGCGGCGACGACCGGATCGGCGGAGCTGGCGCGGCGGGCGATCAGACTGTGGAAATCCAGCGGATTGCGTTCACGCTTCAGCCGCAGATCGGCCACCGGGGCGAAATTGACGTTGACCCCCGCCGCGCCGAGATCGCGCCCATGGGCACGCCCCAGATCACGGGCGGCGGCAATGCGGGCATCCGGCGGCAACTCGGCCAACGACGCCAAACCCGGCCGCGCCGGCAACCACGGCGACAGATGCGATACCGCACCGCCCTCCTGGTCGGCGGCCACCAGCAAGGGCGGCAACCCGGCCCGACGGCGCAGATCCTGAAGGTGATCCAGTTCGGCCCGCAAATCCGCCACGCTTCGCCCCACCAGATTGCGCCGGGTGACGAACACACCGCCGATCAGACCGCGCGCGGCCAACTCTTCCACCTCCTCGACCTTGCGATAGCCGACGATGAAATGGCGCCCCAACACTTGGGCGGCGGGGGCCGACAACACCGCCGACTTACGCCAGGCGAACATCCCTTCGGCCACCGCCACGGCGAACGGCGAAGCCAGGAACAGCGCCACCAACAACCAGCCCCGACGGCGCAACGTCACCGCTCCGGCCAAGCCGGCGACCGCCACTACCGGGCCGATCCAGCGCTGGACCGGCACCAGATAGGGGTCGTTGACGTTGGCGCCGACCACGGCCAGCAACACCGCGAACAAGGCCAAGACGACGCGGATCATGCCCGTTCCCCCCACCAGTTCACCCGCCCGGTCAGAACCATGACCGCCGACAGCACCACGAACAGCGCCAGCGAACCACTGAGCAAGGCATAGGTTTCCAGGCGCAGCAGCACATAGATGAAGCCGAACAGCCCGGCCAACAATGCGAGGAAGCCACCCGCCGCCAGCCACCGCCGCGTCACCAACGCGGTGAAGCCCGAGGCCTGGGCCAGCACCAGCGCCGAAGCCGCCGCGTAGCCGGGAACAAAGCCCAACGGTTCGGCCAAGGACACCAGCAACAGCGGGAACAGGGTCAGCGATGCCCCCAGCAGGGCGTATTGCGCGGCATGTATCCGCAGGCCGCTCAGCAATTCGAACAGGAAATAGACGGTGAAGGACAAGGCGACGATCAGGATGCCGTATTTCGACACCCGGTTGACCATGCGATAGGTGGGAGTGGCCTCCAGCAGGTCGACGCCCACCTGAACCGCATCCGCCTCGACCGCGTCGGCGCGGATTTGGGTCCACATCTGGCGGCCGGCCGGATTGACCAGCGACCAATGGGCGGTGAAACCGTTTTCTCCCACCGTCGATGTTTCGGGTAAGGCCGAACCGACGAAACTGGGGGTCGGCCACGGCGCAGACAGGGCCAAGGTGCCGTTGCGTCCTTCGGAAGCCAACCGCATGCCGCCGACACCGCGCAGGGTAAGAACCATCTGGAACGGCACGGTGCCGCCTTGGGCGGTCAACGCCACCGGCACCGCCAACACCGACCCCTGGCAATCCTCGTCACGCCCCACCACCTCGCGACAGGCTTGCCACGACCGCATCGTGCCGTCCACCTGCATGCCGTCCGCCATCCCCAGCCGCGACAGGTCGGTGGCCTCGACGGTAATGAAGGCGCGTTCCCAGGCGATGCTGCCGCCCGGTTCGGCGATGCCGGTCAGCCGCCGCGCCTCGGGTACGACGAAGCGACCGTCCACGGTCAGCGCCATCCCATAGACCGGTGCCGCGAACAGACCGCGCCGCCGCCATTCGGGCGACAGCGCGCCTTCGGCGGCATAGCGTGCCGGAGCGAATTTCAGATAGCGCCAGGGACGGTCGGCGGCCGCGCGATAGGGAACCACCAGGGTCGGCACATGCACCACCTGACGCGGTCCCCAGGATTTGGTGAAGTCGGACAGCAACTCGCGCTGACGGGCTTCGCGCTCGTCCACCAGACTGGCGACCATCCAACCGGCCACCACGGTCAGCAGCAGGATGGCCGCCATCTGGAGCAACTTGCGGGTGGAGACGGCGGCGCTCACAGCCACCACCCCCGACCCGAGCGGAAGCGCCAGCGGACGCTGCCCTTGCTCAGCACGTCCAGCCAATGCGCGGCGGCGGCGGGATCAAGGCGCAAACGGCCCAGCAGACGGCCCGGATCGGCGCCCCCACGCAGGCAAAGCGCCACCTGAAGACGAAGGGCGGCGTTGGCATGACGATAGGCGGGCATGGCGATACTCCCCTGATACGTTGACTGAACGCCGCCAGCATGGAGCCCGACCGTGCGGCGCCGATGACCGGCGCGTGCAAGGGACAAGGAAAGTGTGTGCGGAATTTGTGCAGACGATGGGGTACAGTGCCTCTCGCCATGGCTACCGTCTTGTTGATCGACGACGCCCCCCACATCCGCGACATCGTCCGTTTCGCGCTGTCGCGTGAAGGATTCGCCGTGATCGAGGCCGGCGACGGAGCCCAGGGGCTGGCCGCCGCCGAACGCCAGCCCCCCGACCTGATCGTGCTGGACGTGATGATGCCCGAGATGGACGGCACCGAAGTCTGTCGCCGTCTGCGCCGCGCCTCGGACGTGCCCATCATCTTCCTGTCGTCGCGCGACGACGAGATCGACCGCGTGCTGGGGCTGGAACTGGGCGGCGACGATTACGTGGCCAAGCCGTTCTCGCCGCGTGAACTGGTGGCACGGGTCAAGGCGGTGCTGCGCCGGCGCACGCCCACACCACCCTCTGCCCCTCCCCCATCCCTTGCCTCTGCCGTCACCGTCCCTGCCGAACTGCGCCATCGCCGCCTGCGCCTGGACCTTGACGGCTATCGCGCATTTTGGGACGACAGCGAGGTGGTGCTGACCGTCACCGAATTCGCCTTGTTGCGCACCCTGGTCGAGCGGCCGGGCAAGGTCTTCAGCCGCGACGCCCTGATGGATGGCGCCTACAACGACTTCCGCACCGTCGCCGACCGCACCGTGGACAGCCACGTACGCCGCATCCGCGCCAAGTTCCAGGCGGTGGGCGGCGAACCGGTCGAGACGATGCACGGCCTGGGCTACAAGCTGTCGGAATGCCGATGAAACGCCGGCCGACCATCGGCACGGTGCTGATGACCCTTAACCTGGTGGTGCTGGTGCTGCCACTGAGCGGCCTTTGGACGCTCAGGGTCTATGAAAGCGCGCTGATCCGTCAGACCGAATCCGAATTGATCGCCCAGGCGGGAATGGCGGCGGCCATGTACCGTCAATCGTGGCGCGCCGCCGGGGGAAAGCCCGAACAATTGGGTGCCCCGGTGGAGGAACGCTGGACACGGCGGCGGGGCTACGATTCGCCGTGGCTGCCGCGCTTCGCCGGGCTGGACCTGACCGAGGACATGGTGTTGCCCGCCGCCCCCGATCCCGATTGGGCGGCCCGACCCGCCGACCCGCCGGCCCTGGCCGCCGGAGAGGCGGTGGAACCGGCCCTGCGCGACGCCCAACGGGTGACCCTGGCGGCCATGCGGGTGGTGGACCATCGCGGCGTCGTGGTGGCGACCACCGGCGAAGACGTCGACCTGAGCCTGACCAACATGGAAGAAATCAGCCGGGCCCTGGCCGGCGAACCGGTCAGCACCTTGCGCCACCGCATCAGCCGCCACAACAGACCGACCCCGTCGGGATTGCTGGAACGCAGCCGCGCCATGCGCGTGTTCGTCGCCCAACCGGTCCTGGAAGGCGACAAGGTAGCGGGCGTGGTGTTGCTGTCGCGCACCCCACGCACCCTGGCCGACGCGCTTTACGGCAAGCGCTGGCATCTGGCCGGGCTGGCCGGGCTGACCCTGGCCGCCACGTTCCTGTTGGCTCGGTTGGGGGCGGTGGCGGTGACCCGGCCGCTGCGCATGGTCATGGACCGCGCCCGCCGCGCCGCCAACGGCGAGCGGGGCGCCTTGGCGCCGCTGGACGGCCCGGTGGTGCGCGAGGTCGCGGAACTGGCCGAATCCCTGGCCCGCATGACGGCGACGCTGGAAAACCGTGCCGACTACATCCGCGATTTCGCGGCCCATGTCTCGCACGAATTCAAGACGCCGCTGACCACCATCCGTGGCACCGTGGAATTACTGCGCGACCACCTGGACAGCATGGACGCCAAGGAACGCGAGCGTTTCCTGTCCAACCTGGATTGCGAGGCCGGCCGGCTGTCGCGGTTGGTGGCCCGCCTGTTGGAACTGGCCCGTGCCGACGTCATGACCGGAACGCAAGGCGAAACGTGCGACGCGGTAGCGGTGGCCGTCGCCCAGGCGGAACGGGTGGGCGCCGAAACCGAACTGCCGAACGCGCCGCTGCCGGCGGCCATCGCCGCCGACGCCTTGTCCTCGGTCCTGGCCAACCTGTTGGACAACGCCCGCCGCGCCGCCGGTCCCAAAGGCCGCGTCGCCCTGACCCTGGCGGCAGAGGCGGAACACGTCGTGCTGACGGTAAGCGACGACGGCCCCGGCGTATCGACAGCCAACGCCGCCCGTCTGTTCATCCCGTTCTTCACCACCGAACGGGCCACCGGCGGCACCGGCCTTGGTCTCGCCATCGTCCATTCCCTGTTGGCCGCGCATGGCGGCTCGATCGCCCTGGTGGACACCGGCCGGCGCGGCGCCACCTTCCGGGTCGTCCTGCCGCAATAGGCGACCTTTTCCGCCTAGGCCGGCACCGACCCGGCCCGCGCCCATACACTGTCGGCGGGCATCGAATAGGCCCGCCGCCGCGCCGCACGGGCCAACATCGCCATGCCGACGGCCCCGGCCAGGGCGCCCAGGTCGATCCCGATCCCACCACCCCACGCCCAAAGCCCCAACCCCGGCACCAGCCAAGCCAACATCGAGGTCAGCGGAACGGCAAGAGTCGCGGCCACCGCCAGCCACGACAGCTCGTATCCGGCACGGGCGGCGCCTCGCATGAACGCCCAGGCCACCGCCGCCACCAACATTGCGTAATAAAGCCCCCACTGCCACGCCCCCAGATCGTCCACCACGCCGTGCAGCCATTTGCTGGCCGCCACGGCCACCGAGATTCCGGCCACACACCCCAGACAGGTTCCCACCGTCAGGGCCGCCATGACGCGGGTCGAGCGGCTTTGCCCGCCGCCAGTGTCCTTGTCGCGACGACGGCGGGTTTCGATCCACAGCAGATTGCCGGAATAGAACAAGAAGGCCCCAGCCAGCCCCAGGACGAAATATCCCCATTTCACCGCCGGCCCGCCGAAACTGCCCATATGCAGCGCGAAGAACGCCGACACCGTGGCGGAATAGCCATTCTGGTGCCCCGGCAGATAGGATGCGTTGACCACCTCGCCGCTGACGGCGTCCATGATGGCGAAGCCCCGCCCGCGCATCAGTTGGCGTTCGTCGACGCCCCACACCATGACGCTGGCATCCCGGGTTCCGGCGTTGCGGTAATCCATGGCGGTGGGCTGAAAGTCGGGAGCCGCCGCCTGAAGCCGCGACAGCAGTTCCGTCGGCGGCAGCATCGGCGCGGAACCGCCCTTGCCGCCGAAACCGGCGAACGGGCTTTCGACCTGAAATACCTTCTTCAACTGCCCTTCATAGACCACGCGGTCGAGCACGTCGTAGATCTCGTCGTGCAGGCCGAACACCACCGCCGTCACGGCGATGAAGAAATGAAACGGCAAGCTGACGATTCCCACCAGATTGTGGGCATCCATCCACATGCGCTTGAGGTTGGGACCGATGCGCAGGGCGCACAGATCGCGGACCAGCGACGGTACGACGATGACCACCCCCGACACCAGGGCCAGGACGTACAGCATGCTGACCCCCCCCATGAAGGCCGCGCCCAGTTCCACGTCGCCCGGCAGACCGGCGCTACGGTGCAGGTCGTCGACGAACTGCCCCAATCCGGCCGGCCGCAGACGGGTGACCGAAACGCCTCCATCCTCGTCCAGGGTCGCGGCGTGGGGTTCGATGTCGTGGCGCGACATCCGCCATGTCAGGCGAGCCGGGACCTCGTGTCCCTCGCCCAGATGCAAGGTGAACTCGCGCCGGGCCTGGGGCTCGGCGGCAATGGTCCGCTCGATCAGTTCCGGGGCCTGTGCCAGCGACACCAGCGGCAACGTACGCGGCGGCGACGCCCAATGGGTCAACGCCGGCTCGAAAATGGACAGCGCCCCGGCATAGAACGCCACGAACAGGAACAGCCCGGCCACGATGCCGGTCCAGGTGTGCACGGTCTTGTAGGTGCGGATGGTTTCGGAGCGCATGGTCACCTGACGAGAGAGCGGAGAAGGAACATCAAGGCGTAGGCCGCGACGTTGGCGCCGCCCAGCCACAGCCAGGCCCGTACCACGTCGCGGAACAGGAAGACGGCGGACAGGACGCCCAGCCACACCGGCACCACCAGCCACATGACAAGCTGGAACTTGGCGATTCCCGGCGGCATCCCCCATTGAAAGACGCCCGCCACCGCCAGGGCCAGGGTGAACCCCAGCACCGTGCCGGCCAGAATTCTTCCCCACCAGTTGAGTTGGATACGCGCATTCATGCCCCGCCCCTCCGGGACGCGGCCCACAGCGCCACGGCGGCGGGCACCAGGATCAAGGCGGCCATGATCACCGTCAGGACGGCGAACAGTGCCGTCGCCGGCCGTATCTCGCCACACCAGACCAGCCAGCCCAGCCCCAACAGGGCAATTCCGCCGCCGCCGCTGGCGCGGATCGTCCACGACCGGTCCAGCCATTGCTGACGACCGGTTCCCAGATAGAAGCAAATCCCGCCGGCCGCCACCAGGGCCACGGCCAGCAGGGAAAGAACACCATCGCTCATCGCGTCCCCCCATGGATAACGGGCGAACCCCGGATGACAGACCACCGCCCCAGGGCTCGCGGCGTCACCCGGCATTCTCCTCGCGGGGCGGGGCCGCCCAGAGGACAACCCCGCCATTGAAGCCTTAGAACGACATTTCCACGCCCAGCCCGAACGTCCGGGGCCTGAGCATGATGGCGTAGTCGGCGCTTTGGGTGGTGCCGGCGAAGATGTCGATGGGGGTGTCGGTGTCGAACAGGTTGTTCACGTAGCCGAACACACGGGGACCGCCCAGGTCATAGCTGGCACGGGCGTTGACCACCCAATAGGGATCGGTCTTGCCGCGCGGGGCGTTGGTGACCTCGGTGTAATAGGCTTCGGAATAACGGGCGTCGATCCCCAGGTCCAAATTCTCGATCGGCCGGTAAAGAGCACCGAAAGTGGCTGTCAGCGCCGGCGCGTGGGGCAGATCGTTGCCTTCGAGGCCGGAACCGGAATAACGAACCACCTCGGTCTTCAAAAGGCCGATCTCGCCGGACAGCTCCAGTTCCTGCAAGGCTTTCCACCGTGCCCCGATCTCGGCGCCATAGGTGACCGCCTCGTTGGCGTTGCGGATCACCGACGAATTGGTGCCGATACTGACCGGAAGCTGCATGTTCTTGTAGTCGGCGTAGAACAGGTTGCCGTTCAGCCGCAAGGCGCCGCCCATCAGGTCGACTCGGCCGTAGGTTTCATAGTTCCAGACGTATTCCGGCTCGTAGGTGTAGGTCATGAACGGAGCCGCGAAGGTCATGCCGGCACCGCCGCCGTTGTAGCCCCGCGACACCACCGCGCCCACGGTCGCGTTCTCGGTGACATGCCACGCCGCCCCCAGCTTGGGCAGGAAGGTCTTGTAGGTTTCATGGAAGTTGAGCGCGTAATTACCCGAACCGCCTTCGCGATCCCGGTCTTCCTGTTCGAAACGCATGCCGGCGGTCAGGTCGTAGCGGTCGGCGACGTTCAGCGTCGCCTCGCCGAACAAGGCGTCGGTGGAGGTCTTGTCGGAATAACCATGTCCTCCCCACAGATCGATGAATTCCGTCTGCTGTGAGCGCAGGCCGTAATAACCGCCAAAGCCGGTCAGACGGTCGTCAAGGGCGGAAAAGCGCAGACGCGGCTCCAACGACCCTTCATTGCCGGAAATCTCCAGGTTGCCGGTGCTCGGCGCCGAGTGGCGGCGGACGCTGAAATCGGTCAGGGTCAGACGGTTTTCCCAGGTCAAGGAATCGGTCAACACCCAGGTCGTATCCAGGATGCCGCTGGTGGAACGTGGGTTGAAGGTCGAGACGTTGGCGTTTTGCGGCACGCCGTCTCCAAACGGATATTTGACCATCTCGCCCTGCGGCCCTTCGTAGTTGCTGTGATTCAGCGTCAGCAAGGCCCGCAGACCGTCCAGCTTCTTGGGCTCAAGCAACAGCTTGGCGCGCAAGGTGGTGGATTGGTAATCCTCGGGGTCGGCCTCGCCCTGATAGGCGGTGAACGGCAATTCGGAAACACTGGTCCAGCGGTCCACCGCCACGCGCACCGCCACCTGATCCTCGACCACCGGCCCAGAAACCATACCCGAATATTGGCGGGTGTCGTGGTTGCCGACGATGGCACGGGCCTTGGCCTCGGGCGCGAAAGTCGGGTCCTTGGTCTTCACCACCACCGCGCCGGCAATGGAATTGCGTCCCTGTACCGTGCTTTGCGGCCCGCGGAACACCTCGATCTGTTCGACGTCCCACATGGACACGTCGCCGAAGATCATTTCGTTGAACGACGCGGCGCGGCCGTCCACCTGGGTCGTCAGACGCGGACGCACCCCGGCGAAAAAGGCGGTGGCGCCCACGGCGGCACCGGAACCGTCCACACCGCGGATAACCGGAGCATAGTTGCTGGGCTCGACCGCGACGACGTTAGCCAGGCTTTCCATCACCTTGTTGGTCCCGGTCAGGCCCGGCTGGGTGTCGATGGTCTTGGCGTCGACCACCGACACCGACGACGCGGTATCACGCAACGACCGCTCGACCCGTTCGCCGGCAACGGTGACCGGGTCCAGAACCAAGGGCGCGGCGGCAACCGTCGCGGATCGGGAAGGCATCGTCACAGAGGATGACGCGGCACCCCGCTCGACCACCACCGTATTGGCGGAACTGAAACGCCACGTCATGCCGGTTCCCGCCAGCAACGCCGACAACGCCCGCTCGGGGGTCTGCCCCCCTTGTACGCCAGGGGAACGCAAGCCCGCCAACAAGGCCGTATCGACACTGACCTGCAATCCCGACTGGATACCAAAAGCCATCAAGGCGTCGGCCAACGGCAGGGTGGGAATGTCGAAGCTTTTGGTTCCCGCCTGGGCCAGTTGCACCGCTTCGGCATCCGGCGCCGCCCAGGCCGGCACCGCAGCCAGCAATCCCAGAACCGCGCAGGTTCCCAACAAATGCCCCGTCTTCCCCAAAACCACCGTCCTTCCGAGCACACCCCGTTGCTGCATCGTCCTACTCCGCAAACACGACGAACGCAAACGATTCGCATTCGCATATCATCCATAGGACACGCCACGTTCACCGTTTTTCAGATTTTCACGCTTTTTCTTCGGCGAGCCGCCCTTGCCCCAGGGGCACCAGCGCCAACAGCATCAGCCCGACCATCAGATAAGGGGCGGAAACCTCGGCGCTGTAGAGGGCGGTTCCGACCACCGGCCCAAGAATAAGCCCGAACCCTTGGGCGGCGGCCACGGTGCCGGCGGCGGCACCTTGCTCATGCGGCGCGACGGCGTTGGCGGCCAGGGCCGAAATGGACGGCCACACCAACCCCATCCCCGACGCCGCGACGAAATAGCACAACCACAAAGCCGGCGCGGAACCCACCGTCGAGACCGCCAGGAACCCCAGGCCGGCAACCACGGTTCCCAGCCGGATCAGGGTTTCCGGTGTCCACCGCGACAGCCGCACGGCCATCTGGGCCAGGGTGAAGGCCACCCCGACACAGGTCAGGGCGATTCCCGCCACCCGCGCTCCTTCCTGCGAGGACAGCCCGAGCCGGTCGATGGCGTAGAACCCGACCACGATCTGCGCCACCGACACGCCGAACATACAAACCAGGGAGAACAGTACGGGCCGACGCAAGCGCGGATCGTTCAAACGGGGCGGCGACATCTCATGGGGGGCGTGGGACGCTTCGACACGCGGCAGCGCCTTCCACAACACTGCCAGGGCAAGAACGGGCAACAGGGCAAGTACCTGCAAGGGCAGGTCCAGGCTTCGCGGCGCCAACAGCGCGGCCACGGCGGGGCCGACCACCATGCTGGCACCGCTGGCCATGCCCAGACCCGCCATGGCCCCGGCCCGGCGCTCGGCGCTCACATGGTCGGCAATCAGAGCGTTTCCGGCGGTGGGAACCGCCGCATAGAAACCACCGGAAATTCCACGCAACAAGACGATGCCGGCAAAAGCCGCCAGCGCAGGAACCCACCCGCGCAAGGCCAACGCGACAAACAGGCACAACAACGCATAACTGGCGGCAAAGCCGGCCAGCCCCCACAGCAGTACCGGCCGCCGACCATGGCAGTCACTGGCGATTCCCCATGGACGGGACAACAGCATCCAGGCGATCCCGGCGACGGTGACCGCCAATCCCATCTGCCATGGCGCCAAGCGCAGTTCCTTGCCGATGGGACCGGCCAAGGCAGTGAACGCGGTCATCGCCATGGTACAGGCGAACACCTGGAACATCAGCGGCTTGAAATCGAACGGCACCTTGTTCGCGGAACCGCCGTCATCGAAGGACGCGTCACCCATGTCTTCCATCTCCCGAAGAATCCGGCCGCCGCAACGGCCCATGTCAGGAAAGACACGCCGTCTTGGAAATTTTTCAGGTTTTCGCCTGGCGTTTCAGCGCGGGGACACCACCAGCACATAAGGGGTCAACTGACGTACCCTCCCGCCATGGGGTTGCAACACCGCATCCAACGCCACCGCCGGATCATTCATGTCGAACACGCCGGTCACCCGGCGGGCCGCCAGAACAGGATCTTGCAACAAGATCACACCGGCATGGCGACGGCGCAATTCCGCCACCACCTCGGCCACCGTGGCGCCATTGACGGCCAGCCGGCCACTCCGCCACAACCCCACCTGCGCGGGCGGCACATCGTCCACCGCCAACGAACCGCCCTGGGACGAGACATGGGCACGCCCCCCTTGCCCGAGGCTGGCGGTCATGTGGCGGCCGCCCTGCGCCACCGCGACCGCGACGGTCCCCGACTGGACCTCGACCGCCACGTCGTCCCCCCTGGACGAAACCTCGAACGCCGTTCCGGTGACCGTCACGGTCATTCCTTGCGCGGACACCACGAACGGCCGGGAGCGATCCGGGGAAACCTTGAAGAAGGCCCGCCCGGACAACAGCGACACCGCACGCCGGTCAGAAGAAAACGTCACGTTGGCAGCGCTTTCCGCATCCAGGACCACAACGCTTTGATCCGCCAGCGTCACCTGCCTGGTCTCGCCGCTGCCGGTATGGTAGTCGGACCACAGGAAGCGGCCGTAACCGGGCAACACCAGCAAGGCCACCGCGGCCGCCATGGCCATCACCACCGACATCACCCCGACCCGAACCCTTCGCCGGCTGGGTGGAGACGGCTCGGCCACAACCGGAACCACCTGACCGGTCAGGCGCCAGATTTTTTCCGCCTTGCGATAGGCCCTGACATGCGCCTCGCTTTCGGCCAGCCAGATGTCTCGCCGACGCGACACATCCTGGTCCCCAGGCGTTTCCTGGAGAAGAATCACCCAGTTCAGCGCCTGTTCCCAGACGGGGTCGTCACCATGGGACATTCCGCTCATGCTTGGCACCTTGCCGCCTTTTTTCCGATCCGCGCTCGTAAAAGTGGAGCGTCACAGACAAAGACACGCACCCTGCCTGATTTTTCAGAACAACCCTGGCGAAGATTCGACATTTTAATCCCGCCCCCCCAGACGATCGGCGCAGCAGGTCATGGCGTCACGAACCAGTTGATGGGTCAACCCGACCGAGATGCCCAGGATAGAGGCCACCTGCTGCAAGGTGTGTCCCCCAAGCCGATACAGTTCGAAGGCCCGCCGGGTCCGTTCCGGCAACCCCGCCAGCGCTTCGGCCACCAATTGCAGTTCTTCGCGGCACTGCACCTCACGCTCTGGCGTGGGGGCCGTGGTGGACAAGCTTTCCAGAACTTCGGAGCCCGCGGATAATCCTTCCGAGGCTTGGCGCCGGACGCAGTTGAGGGAAAGGTTGCGGACAATCCGGTAAAGATAGGCGACGGGATGGGAGATGGCGTCGTCGTCGGCGGCCTGCTGCCGCCTTTCCATCGTGTCGAATCGCAAATAGGCATCCTGGACGATATCCTCGGCCCGCGCCCGGCATCCGACGATGGGGGTCGCGTAGTTCACCAGGGATGACCGATGGGTCATGTACAAGGAAAGCTTGGAGGGACGGCTCTTCAACGTTGCCCCATGGCATTGCTGCGCGGCGGAAAGGCAAGATAGCGAACATCCGCTCAATATGCGAATGATTATCACTATCGCACGCATGCCCTGCCAGCCGGCAAACAAATGGGATCGCTGATTGGCGCTATACCGCGTGGCACCTCTGGTTTAATTCGCCCCGCCGGAAAGAACCGGGCGTCACAGATAACGCAGCCACAGATATAGACTGGCGATCGCCACCGACAGCAGCATCAGGCCGAAGGCCACCTTGAGGAACGGCATGAAGCGCACGGGATGTCCCGCCCGTTCGGCCATTCCGGCCACCGTCAGATTGGCCGAGGCCCCGACCAAGGTGCCGTTGCCGCCCAGACAGGCGCCCAGGGACAGCGCCCACCACAGCGGCTCCAGCCCCGCGTCCCCCCCCATGGTGGGGGCCATGCTTTTGACCAGCGGGATCATGGTGGCGACGAAGGGAATGTTGTCCACCACCGCCGACAAGATGGCCGAGGCCCACAGGATCAACATCGCGGTCACCGCCCTGTCGCCCCCCGTGACCGCCATCAGGTGCTGGGCCAGCCAATGCAGCACCCCGGCCACCTCGACGCCACGCACCACCACGAACAGGCCGATGAAGAAGAAGATGGTGATCCACTCCACCTCGCCGAAGATCCGGTTGATCTCGCGGCTTTGGCTTTCCGCGTCGCGCCCCAGGCAATACAGCAACATCAGCAGGGCCGCCCCCACCAAGGCGATGGTTCCCGGTTCCAGCCCCAGCGGATGGGCGAAGACAAAGGCGCCGATCACCACCGCCAACACCGCCAGGGATTGCCGCAACAAAACCATGTCGGTGATCGCCGCGCGGGCCGACATGCCCATGACCTTGGCCCGCGCCTCGGGGGAGGCGTTCAGGGCGCGGCCGTAAACCAGATGGAACACCCCGATGGTGACTGCCTGAATGCCGACGATGACCGGGGCCAGGTTCATGGCGAAATCGTTGAAGCTCAGCCCGGTGGCGGAACCGATCAGGATGTTGGGCGGATCGCCGATCAAGGTCGAGGTGCCGCCGATGTTCGAGGCGAAGATCATGGCCACCAGGAACGGCCAGGGTCTTATCTTCAGTTGCTCGGTGATGACCAGCGCCACCGGAACCACCAGCAAGACCGTGGTGACGTTGTCCAGCAAGGCCGAGAACAGTGCCGTCACCACCTGAAGCATGACCAGGATGCCGGCGGGATTGGCCTTGACCAGTTTGGCGGTCCACACCGCCACGAACTGGAACACCCCCGAGCGGCGGGTGATCGCCACCAGGATCATCATGCCCACCAGCAACGCGATGGTGTTGAAGTCGATGCCGGCCAGCGCCTCTTTCTGGTCGAGCACGCCGCACAGGATCATGATCCCGGCGCCCAACAGGGCGACCACCGCACGGTTGACCCGTTCGCTGATGATGGCGGCGTAGGTAACGGCCAGGACCAGGGTCGCCACCAGCATGGGCGGCAAGCCGAAGATTACCGAAGCAGCCGGCATCTACCGTTCCTCCACCAAGGTCGTCAGCACCGAGGCAGCCGTCAGCATCCCCACCAGACGCCCCTGGTCGTCGACCACCGATTGATAGGTGGCGCCGTGATGCATGCGGCGCAGGGCCTCGTGCAGCGAGGTCTCGGCCCGGATCGGGGTATGCGGGGCCATGTGGCGGGCGACGTCGTCCCCGGCGACCGAAGCCAGCCGTTCCCGCAACCCCTCGGGCTGTTCCGACAGAAAGCCGAGAGTGAAGTTGCCGCCGGCCAGACGCGCCCCGGTCGGCAACAAAAGCCGCGCCAACTCCCGTGGACCGAACAGCCCGACCACCCGCCCCTCGGCGGACAGCACCGGCAACGGCGCGAAACAACTGGCGGCGACAAGCGACATGGCCTTGGCGACGCTGTCATCGCAGCGCAGGACGGCCGAGGCCGGAACAACATAGGGAGCGCAGGTCATGGCGGGCCGGCCTTTGCGTGAAGGTCGGCCCGATTGTGCCTACGCGACATCCCTTATGGCAAGCCGGCCTTTGCGGAGGGGAGCTATGCCCGACGCGCCTTGAACACCTTGAACAGGCCATAGCCCACCAAGGCCGATACCAGCGACCCCAACAGCACCCCCAACCGGGTGTCGGCCATGGCCGTGTTGTCGGTGAAGGCAAGACCGGCGATGAACAGGCTCATGGTGAAGCCGATGCCGGTCAGGACGCTGGTGGCGTAAAGCTGGCCCCAACTCGCGCCTTCGGGCAAATGTGCCCATTTGGCCCGGATGATCAGCCAGGCACAGCCGAACACTCCCACCTGCTTACCGACGAACAGTCCCAAGGCCACGCCCAGGAACACCGGGTCGGCCAGGGCGCCAAGCCCCATGCCCTCGAACGACAGGCCGGAATTGGCCAATGCGAAAATCGGCAGGATGCCGAAGGCGACCCATGGATGAAGCTCGTGCTCGAGCACGCGCAACGGCGCGTTCTTGGCCGCCCCCTCGCCTCCCCGCAGCGGAATGAACAGACCTAAAAGCACGCCGGCGACGGTGGCATGAACCCCCGATTGCAGCATGCAGGCCCACAACACCAACCCGACCGCCATATAGGGCAGCAGACGGCGAACGCCGAAGCGGTTCAGCGCCGCAAGCACCAGCACGGCGCCACCAGCCCCGGCCAGATAGCCCCAGGACAGGTCGCTGCTGTAGAAGAAGGCGATGATCAGGATGGCGCCAAGGTCGTCGATGATCGCCAGCGCCGCCAGGAACACCCGCAGCGACACCGGCACCGAACGGCCCAGGACCGACAGCACGCCCAGCGAGAAGGCAATGTCGGTGGCCGACGGAATGGCCCAGCCGTGCAGGTGTGGACCATCGGCGTTGAACGCCACGAAGATCAGCGCTGGAACAGCCATGCCGCCCAGGGCGCCCAAGGCCGGCAACAGCACCTGGCCCAGTTGCGACAACTCGCCTTCCAGCATCTCGCGCTTGATTTCCAGCGCCACCAACAGGAAGAACACGGCCATCAGGCCGTCGTTGATCCAATGCAACACCGAGAGGTTGAGGCTGAAGCCGTCAAGCGAGATGCCGCCGTGCCAATGCAGGATGCGGTCGTACCATGGCCCCAACGGCGAGTTCACCACCGCCAGGGCGATGACCATCATGGCAACCAGCAAGATGCCGCCCGCCGATTCCATGGCCAGAAACGCACGCATGGCCTGAGCCAGGCGCCCTCCGGTCCTGACCTTGCCGTCACGCGTTCCGCTCATCGCTTTCCTTTTCCGATGTTGAGGGAGGCAATATAGGCGGTCAATCGCCGGACACAACCTTCGGCTTTCCCCAAGGGGTTCAAACCCCGTCCCCCTCGTCCAGCCTGAGCGCCATGCGCACCAGATCGGACAGGCTGGCGGCCGCCATTTTCTCCATCACGCGGGCCCGGTGGATTTCGACCGTCCGGGCCGAGATGGACAATTCCACCGCCACCGCCTTGTTGGGCATGCCCTGGACAACCAGATCCATCACCTCGCGCTCACGCGGGGTCAGGCTGGCGGCACGGGCGGCGATCTCGTCCACGTGGCGGCGTTCGCGAAACGCCCGCGCGCCCCGGTCCAGGGCGCGTTCCACCGCCGACAGCAAGACGTCCTCGTCGAACGGCTTTTCGATGAAATCGGCGGCGCCGGCCTTGAGCGCCTCGACCGCCATGGCCACGTCGGCGTGGCCGGTGATGATGATGACCGGCAAGTCGATGCGCGACAGCCCGAGATGGCGCAACAGCTCCAGCCCGCTCATGCCCGGCATGCGGACGTCGGCCACCACGCAGCCCGGCTGGGCGGGGTCCAGCACCGCCAGGAAGGAGGCCGCGTCGGCATGGGCCCGCGCGGCATGCCCGGCCGCTTCCAGCAAAAGCACCAGGGCATCGCGAATGGCGCCGTCGTCATCGACCACATGGACCACCGGCTGCACGATCATCTCCTCCCTTGCGTTTCCTCGGCCACGGGAAGGCTGAAGCGGAAGGCCGTTCCCTCGGCCCCCGAACGTTCCAGCCACAACGAGCCCCCGTGGGCTTCCACCAACGAACGGCAGATGCTGAGCCCCAGCCCCATCCCGGCCGCCTTGGAGGTGTTGAAGGGCTGGAACAGACGGCCCGCCACCTCGTCCGACAGACCGGGGCCGGTGTCGGCGATTTCGACCACCACCATGCCGTCCGTTTCCTCGGCGGCGACGGCGATCTCGCCGCCTCCATCCAGGGCGTCCATGCCGTTGCGCACCAGATTAAGCACCACCTGGCTCATCTGCACCGTGTCAACATGGACGGACGGCAACGCCTTGTCCACCCCAACGGCAAGACGGATGCCGCGTTGTGCGCATTCCGGCCGCACCACGGCCAACGCCTCGGCGACGATCGCCATGACCTGGGCCGGCGCCCGTGCGCTGCGGCCGGTGCCGATGAATTCGCGCAAGGACCGCACGATGTCGCCGGCCCGCTGGTTTTCCGCCACCGCCCGGTCCAGGGCGCCGCGCACCTTTTCCGTGTCGGCGACTTCCGCCGTCAACAGGCGCTGGGCACCACGGGTGAAGGCGATGGCGGCAAGCAAAGGCTGGTTGAGTTCATGCGCCAGAACGGCCGCCATCTCGCCGGCGGTGGACAGACGCGCCACCTGAGCCAGTTCCTCCTGGCGGGAATGCAGTTCGGCCTGGATGCGGCGGCGCTCGCTGATGGCCGCCCCCAGCACCAGCGTCACCGTGGCCAACGCCAGCATCAACGCCTGGAAGGTCACGACGATGCCCGCGTCCTCGGCGCTGAACACGGCGATCAGTCCCAATTGCGCCGCCAAATTGGCCGCCGCCGCCCCCTTGAGGCCAAAGCGGGTCGCCGCCCAGATCAAGGGCGGAAACAACAGATAGAAGAACTGGAAGTTCTCGGCGCCCCCCAGCCCGAACACCAGCCACAGCGCCGCCCCCAGGGCCAGCCCTTGGGCGGCGGCTTCCGCCATGACCCGTGCCGACGGCCATTCCATCGTACGAAACAGCAAAAGCGCCGGCGTGAACACCGCGATGCCGATCAGGTCGCCGACCCAATAACGCAGATAGGCTTGCGAAAACAGCGAGGGGGGAATCAACCCGCCAAGCAGGTGGAACCCCACATATCCCAGCCCGCCCAGGGACGCCGCCGCCACCGTCGCGGCCAACAAGATCATGACGTCGCGCAATCCGCCCAAATCGGCGTTGAAGCGGCAAAACCGCCGTAAAACCGTCGCGGCGGCGACATAGGACAGCACCACGGCGGCGTCGGCCGCCATCGGCGCCCATATGGGATGCGGCAAGCCACGCACCGAGGAATCGGCGAGCAACGTGGCGGCGAACACCAGCGGCATCGCCCGTGGCCCCACCACCAGCAACAACGCCAGCCCCAGTCCCGGCGGCGGGTTCCAGGGCGTGATGTTCAGCGCGTTCAGGGAATGGATGAAGCTGGCGTGGTCAAGCGCCACATAGGCGCAGACGAAGAAAACGGCTTGCCACACCTGGCGCAGGATCACCGCTCGCCCTTGTGGCTGGACAGCAATTGTGCCAGTTCCACCGCCGTCTTGACCCCCATCTTCTCGAACACATGGGCGCGGTGCACCTCGACCGTGCGCATGGTGATACCCAACTCGTCGGCGATCACCTTGTTCAGCTTGCCGGCCAGCACGAGCTCCATCACCTGACGTTCACGCGCCGTCAACTGCTCCAGTCGCGCCGCCAGATCGGCGGCGGCGGCCTCGTCCAGGCGACGTTGGGAATCCCATTCCAGCGCCTCGATCACCCGGTCCACCAGATCGTTGTCGTTGAACGGTTTCTCGACGAAGTCGCGCGCTCCCCTCTTCAGCGCCCCCACCGCCATGGGCACGTCACCGTGCCCGGTCAGGAAGATCACCGGGATCCGCGCCTGAACCTCGCGCAAGCGGTCGAACAGGTCCAGCCCGCTCATGCCGCTCATGCGGATGTCGAGCAACAGACAACCGGCGATGTCGGCGTCCCAGCAGCCCAGGAACTCTTCCGCCGAAGCGAAGGCCTCGGCCTCGACGCCGCGCGATTGCAACAGCCACGTCAGCGCATCGCGGATCGCCTCGTCGTCATCGACGACGAACACCTTGCCATATTTCATTCTGACCTCGCCGGCAGGGAAAAACGGAACACGGCGCCGCCGCCGTCATGGGGTTCGAACCACAATCGTCCCTGGTGGACCTCGATGATCGAACGGCAGATGTTGAGGCCCATGCCCATGCCTTCCGCCTTGGTGGTGAAGAAGGGTTGGAACAGGTTCCCCGCCACCTCGGCGTCGATACCATGGCCGTTGTCGGCCACCGAGACCACCACGCGGCCGTCGACCATCGCCACCTCGACCGACAGGCGGCGTTGGCGGGGCGGCGTCTGGGCCATGGCCTCGATGCCGTTGCGGGCCAGATTGAGCACAACCTGCTCCAGCAAGATGCGGTCGGCGGTCACCCGGGGATTTTCCGGCGCCAGTCTTGTGGTCAGGGTGACGCCGCGGCTTTTGGCGTCGAACTCGATAAAGCCGACGGTGTCCTCGATCACCGCGTTGATCGCGCATTCCCCCACCTGGGGTTCGGATTTGCGGACGAAGTCGTGCACACGGCGGATGATCTGGCCGGCGCGCTGCGCCTGCACCCCCAACTTGCCCAGGGCGGCCTTCAGTTCCTCGGGGCGGAAATTGCCACTCTCCAGGCGATTGAGACAGCCGGTGTTGTAGCTGGCGATGGCCGAAAGCGGCTGGTTCAGTTCATGCGCCAAGGTCGAGGCCATCTCGCCCATGGTGATCAGGCGGCCGGTCCGTTGCAGCTTTTCCCGCTGAAGGATTTCCATTTCCTCGGCGTTCTTGCGCTCGGTGACGTCCAGCACCGAAGCCATCCAGCCGGATTGGCGCCCGTCGGCGTCGATCAACGGCGCCTCGTAGATCAGCGCCCAGAAGATGTCGCCGTTGCGGCGGCGGAACTGGATTTCGAAGCCTTCGGGCGGGGCGTTGCCGGCCATCACCCTTTGGTGCCATTCCATGGTCACCTCAAGCGCGTCGGGCGACCAATAGGGCATGGGCGGCAGACACCCCACCAGTTCCTCGGCGGACCAGCCGACCATGCGGCAGAACGCCGGGTTGACATAGGTGATGCGGCCGTCGAGGTCGCGGGCCCGCATACCCACCGTCAGCGAATCCTCCATGGCCTTGCGAAAGGCGTGTTCGACCCTCAGCGCCTGTTCGGCGGCCTGACGCCGCCGGCCGTGGCGGCGCATGGCCCACAGCGACGACACCGCCAGCACCGCCAGCACGAAGATCGCCGCCACCAGGACGTTGCGGGCCAGATCGGCCTCGGCGGCGTAGACGGTGGCGACCACCGCCAGCCCCTGGCCCGGCGGTTCCAGGCGCACCTGATGGCTGGGCCCCGGCTCGGGCAATTGCACGTTGGTCTTGGCCCCCAGCACGGTGCCGTTGCCGTCGATGATTTCGACCTTGTACTTTTCCGCCACCCACCATGGCACCTGCCGGGCCAAAAGGGATTCCACGTTGACCACGCCGACAAGCTCGCCGACGAACCGCCCCCGGTCGTAGATCGGCACATAGGCTTCGAAAAGATAGCCGCTTCCCGGCAAGGTGAAGGGCGCCGACCACGCCACCCGGCCGATGGAACGGGCCAGCACGAAAGCCGACCACCATGGCGCCGCCTCGCCGGGGGGAGGCCCCGCCGCCTCGCTGTCCAGCGGCGGCACCGCCGCCGCCAGTTGCCCCTCGGGGTCACGCAGCAAGATCCGGTCGAATTCACCGCCGGTGTTGATCAACCCCTGAGCGTGGACGGCAAAGACCTCGCCCTCGAGTTTGCCCCGCACCATCTCGGCGGCAAGCTGTCCCAGCTTCTCCTCGCCGGAGACGAGGTGGAAATGCAGGTTCTGTTCGACCCACAAGATGTCCTTGATCAGCGCGACGCGGGTGTCCTCGACCTCGTTGCGGTGCAAAAGCCACAACAGCACGCCCAACAGCATGATCACCAACGCCATGGCGGCGATGGTCATCCCTTGCAGCGGAGAACGTGCGTGAAATCCCGGAATGACCGTCCCCCCCGTCCAATCGCGCCATTGACACCATGCCCAAAAAGGCACTTTTCCTGGTGTTCCCCAGCCCTGTTACCCGCTTGTTCGGAAATCCACAATAGCCGAGTTGCGGAAACTTTCGAACAATCACGGGGATAAAGGCTTGCATAATCTTTTCGGGAGGAAGACCCTGATGAAATTCCGTACCCTCGTTGGCTGCGTGCTCGCCGGTGTTCTCGCCGCCGGCACCGCCATGGCGCAAGACGCCCAGCCCATCGTCATCAAGTTCAGCCACGTCGTGGCCGCCGACACCCCCAAGGGCAAGGCCGCCGAGATGTTCAAGAAGCTGGCCGAGGAACGGACCAAGGGCCGCGTCAAGGTCGAGGTCTATCCCAACAGCCAGCTCTACAAGGACAAGGAAGAGCTCGAGGCGTTGCAGTTGGGCGCCGTGCAGATGCTGGCCCCCTCGCTCGCCAAGTTCGGCCCGCTGGGCGTCAAGGAATTCGAGGTCTTCGACCTGCCTTACATCTTCCCGTCCAAGGACGTGCTGCGCGCCGTCACCGAAGGCCCGATCGGCAGCAGCCTGCTGAAGAAGCTTGAGAGCAAGGGCATCATCGGCCTGGCCTATTGGGACAACGGCTTCAAGGTGCTGTCGGCCAACAAGCCGCTGATCAAGCCCGACGACCTCAAGGGTCTCAAGATGCGTATCCAGTCGTCCAAGGTTCTGGACGCCGAAATGCGTGCTCTGGGCGCCCTGCCGCAGGTCATGGCCTTCTCGGAAGTCTATCAGGCGTTGCAGACCGGCGTCGTCGACGGCACCGAGAACCCGCCCAGCAACATGTACACCCAGAAGATGCACGAAGTGCAGAAGTACGGCACCGTCACCAACCATGGCTATCTGGGCTATGCGGTGATCGTGAACAAGAAGTTCTGGGAAGGCCTGCCGGCCGACATCCGCGCCGTCCTCGAGGGCGCGATGAACGAATCCACCCGCTTCGCCAACGCCATCGCCCAGACCGAGAACGACGACGCGCTCGCCGCCATGAAGGCGTCGGGCAAGACCGAGTTCCACCAGCCCACCAAGGAAGAGCTGGAAGTCTGGCGCAAGGCCCTGCTGCCGGTGCATCAGGCCATGGAAGGCCGCGTCGGCGCCGCCCTGATCCAGTCCATCTACAAGGAAGCCGAAAAGTTCGGCTTCAAGAACTGATCTTGTAAGTGCGAGGGGGGTGCCCGCTTGCATCGGGCACCCCTTTTGTCTGCGCATGCGGAGCTGCCATGTCTAAAATTATCGACCACATCGAGGAATGGCTGATCGCCTTCCTCATGGCCGCGGCGACGGTCATCATTTTCGTCGCGGTCATGCACCGCTACGCCGCCGGCGTGTCGTTCCTGTACCCCCTGGTCCATCACCTTGATTTTTCCTGGGCCCAGGAATTGTGCATCATCATGTTCGTGTGGATGGCCAAGTTCGGCGCCGCCTACGGCGTGCGCACCGGCATCCATGTCGGCGTCGACGTGCTGATCAACCGTCTCGACGACCGCATGCGCGGCAGGTTCATCGTTTTCGGCCTGTTGGCCGGCGCCACCTTCACCGGCACCATCACCATCCTTGGCGGTGATTTCGTGTGGGAGAACGGCGCCCATTATTCGATCTTCAGCACGCTCGGCATCGCCGGCGAGGATCTGTACGAAGGCCCCATCACCGCCGACCTGGAATGGCCGACCTGGATCGTCTATTCCGCCATTCCGCTGGGCTCGGGCCTGATGTGCTTCCGCTTCCTCCAGGTGTGCGCCAGCTTCATCAAGACCGGCGAGTTGCCGCACCACGACCACGGCCACGTCGAGGGACTGGAAGAGGACAAGAGCGACGAACAGCGCAGCGCCCAGGACATCAACTGGTTCGAGATGGACGACGGACTGCATCCCAAGGACCTGGCCCACCACAAGGGCGAAGGCGGCGACCCGTCGCTGGACGGCAGGATCTCGACCCCCAAGGACCCCACCCCCGACGACTGGGAGGGCGGCGACGCCTCTGCCAAGCAGCAAGAGGAGCCCCGCAAATGAGCGCGTTCGTCATCTTCGGGCTTCTTCTGGTCCTGATGCTGACCGGCATGCCCATCTCGATTTCGCTGGGCCTGACCGTTCTCACCTTCCTGTTCACCATGACCGACGTTCCGATCCAGTCGGTGGCGCTCAAGCTGTTCACCGGCATCGAGAAGTTCGAGATCATGGCCATCCCGTTCTTCATCCTGGCCGGCAACTTCCTGACCCATGGCGGCGTCGCACGGCGCATGATCAATTTCGCCACGGCCATGGTCGGACACTGGCATGGCGGCCTGGCCCTGGCCGGCGTGGTCGCCTGCGCCTTGTTCGCCGCGGTGTCGGGCTCGTCGCCCGCGACCGTGGTGGCCATCGGCTCGATCATCCTGCCGGCCATGGTCAAACAGGGCTTCCCGCGCAAGTTCGGCGCCGGCGTCATCACCACCTCGGGCGCCCTGGGCATCCTGATCCCGCCGTCCCTGGTGATGGTGATGTACGCGGTCGCCACCAACACCTCGGTCGGCGCGCTGTTCATGGCCGGCGTCATCCCCGGTCTGGTGCTGGCGACCCTGCTGGGCCTGACCACCTGGGCGATCGCCAAGAAAAACAACTATCCCCGCCTGCCCAAGGCGACATGGAAGGAACGCGCCCGCACCTTCCGCGAGGCCATCTGGGGGCTGATGCTGATCGTCATCGTCATCGGCGGCATCTATTCCGGCGTGTTCACCCCCACCGAAGCGGCGGCCATGAGCGCGGTCTACGCCTTCGTCGTCGCGGTGTTCGTCTATAAGGACATGCCGCTCAAGGGCGTCACCAAGATATTGCTGTCGTCGGCCTCCATGTCGGCCATGCTGCTGTACATCATCACCAACGCGGTGCTGTTCAGCTTCGTTCTCGCCAACGAGAACATCCCGCAGGCCATCGCCGATTGGATCGTCGCCAACCAGTTCGGCGTCATCGCCTTCCTGCTGGTGACCAACGTGCTGCTGCTGGCGGCCGGCAACTTCATGGAACCGTCGTCGATCGTCCTGATCATGGCCCCCATCCTGTTCCCGGTGGCCATGAAGCTGGGCATCGACCCGGTGCATTTCGGCATCCTGATCATCGTCAACATGGAGGTCGGCATGTGCCATCCGCCGGTTGGCCTGAACCTCTATGTCGCCTCGGGAATCACCAAGATGGGCATCACCGAGCTGACCGTCGCGGTCATGCCATGGTTGCTGACCATGCTGGGTTTCCTGATCGTGGTGACCTATTGGCCGCCGCTGTCGCTGTGGTTGCCCAAATACCTGGGCATCATGTAGCGTCACCTCACAAAACCGGTGGCTGGCCCGCAAGGGACGGCCACCGGAAAGGTGCCCCGAAGATTTTCAACACCAAACAGGGCGGCCCGTTTACCAGCCCACGCTCGTCTTTGGCTGGACGCACGCCCGACGAAGCGTATCATCAAAACCCGCCGACACCATTTCCGGGGCATACTCTGGAAATGGTGTCGCTTCACGCACTGGCGGCATGATCATCAATCCCGTGATAGGTTAAGGCCAAACGGAAGGGACCGCCGGTCCGACCGTTCGGCCCACCAGGGGGAAAATCATGCGCATGGGATTGATGGCCGCCGCCCTGACGATGCTGGCGGCACCGGGGATGGCCGCGCCGCTGTGCGACGGCCGTTACGACGGCGCGGCGCAGATGGTGGACGCCGCCATCGGGAAATACGGCACGCTGTATTCCGGCGGCAACCATTGGCACTCTCTGGACAACGTGGCCGCGACGCTGGATCTGCTGCGGCTGTGGCGCGGCAAGGATGACGTGGGCTTTCGCATGGCGGAACGGCCCGTCACCGTCGACATGCCGCTGTTCGGGCCGCTCAGCTATGCCGAGGTGGTGGGCGAGGCGCTGGACACGGTCGAGGCCGACACCCCCGCCCCGGAGGCCCTAGCCCAAACCGCCCTGGTGCTGGACCTGGCGACCGCCCTGGGCGACACCCCCGATTGGTGGCGTCAGGACACACCCCGCCCCGACAGCAACAGCGCCGCCCTGGTGGCCCTGGCCGCGCAGCGCCCCCTTCTGGACTGGCTGCAAGTGGTGCTGGCGGCGTCGGACGCCCCCTGGGCCATGGGCTGGCACCTGCCCGACCTCCAGGAGGGCGACCGCACCGAGGCCTTCGACCGCCTGCGCGCCGACGCGCTGGACAGAGCGCGGGCCGGACACGGATTGGAATGGGCGGTGGCGGCCCAGATATTGGGGCGTCCCGGTGCCGCCGAAGACGCCGAGTTGCGCGCCCAGGCCGCCGAATGGCGCGACAAGGTCCAAGATTGCAGTGCCAGCCCGGCCGAATACGCCGCCTTCGCCGTCGCCAGCACCGCCTCCGCCGCCGAGCGGGTCGATCCGGCGCTGTTGCCGACTAGAACTGCCCTGTGGGTGAACCGCAACATCGCCATGACCATGGTGGCCAAGGGTGAACCGGGCGGTTTGGCCGCCCTTGGCCATGCCGACCACCGCTTCGCCCCCTGGCTGGCGGTGGCGCGAACCTATGCCGCGTCGTCACTGACGGAAATCGAGGAATTGCACCGGAACCGGCCGGTGAACAACAAGAGCTTGCGGGCGTTGAACGTACTTCCGGCCGCTGGCCTGCAACGCTTGGCGTTGTCCGACGCCTTCAGGGGTAACGACCGTGTCGCCCTGTTGCGGGCCGCCTTTACCCGGCAGATGGCACTGGGCAACACCAAGGACGCCAAGCGGCTGTTGAACGCCCTGCGGCGGGTCGATCCCCAAGCATACATCCCCGCCTTGGAACACCGCCTGCCCGAGGAGGTGGCCATGGCCCTGGCCGCCGCCCGCCTGCCCGGCCTGACGACGCTGGTCAGTAGCACCAATCCCGAGGACTTCGAATACGACACCGGCATCAGCCTGTACGAAAACCGTTACCGCCTGGAACTGCCGGCGGAATTCGCCAGCGGCGCGGCGGTTCAGGGCGATTTGGAAACCTGGCTGTTGCTGCCGCAACGCTGGTACCGCTTTCGTGCCATGCATGGCATGACATGGGATGCACTGGACCGTCTTAACGGCCGCGGCCGCTATTCATGGCGCGTGACCATTGCCCCGACTCCTGCCCTGTTCGCCGAGGATTCGCCGTTCGGGCTGGCCCGGCTGGCCGATTTCGCGGAACTGAAGCGGCTGCGGGGCGACAACGGCGTGGTGCGCCGGATCAGCGAGACGTTGCTGCCCTGGGCCGAGGCGGAATCCTCGAACGCCGTCAAGCGCCTGTTCCTGCACCCCGACCTGACCGCCGAGGCGCTTTACCGGGTGGTCAGGCTGGCACGCCATGCCGATCCCGAGATGGACGACGTGACACCCCTGGCCCGGCGGGCCTTTGTCCTGTTGCACCGGCGTTTTCCCCATTCGGAATGGACGCGGCGGGCCAGGACGTGGCGCGGACCGTTGGAAACGGATTGCGGCTGTCGGAACTGACGACGCCTTGGCGAAAGACGAAAGGAAACGCGGAAAAGTGAGCGAGGAGCAAAGCATGCCATGGTGGCGCCGCCTGTATATGGGCGCCAAAGCGGAAATCGGCGCCTTGGCCCGCGTCAACGTCAGCGACCGGCTGTGGCAGATGCCGGTGGCCGCCGCCCTGGCCAGCGGCCTGCCATTGCTGGTGGGCGCATGGTTCGACCACCTGGATTACGGGCTGGTGTCGTCGCTGGCCGGTCTGGTGTTCCTGTACATGCCGCCGACGCCGCTGTCGCACCGCATGGTGTTCCTGATGGCTTGCGCCTTCGCCATGACCGCCTGTTACACCCTGGGCGTCATCAGCCATTTCGTGCCGATACTGATGATGCCGACCTTGATCTTCATTGCCGTCCTGGCGGCCATGCTGTGCCGTTTTTACGGGGTCGGCATGCCCGGCAGCCTGTTCTTCATCATGGTGGCATCCATCGGCGCCTATTCCCCCATCGGCATCCTTGAGGTTCCGCTGATGGTGGGGCTGTTCAGCATGGGCACGCTATTGGCCGGACTGATCGGCTTTTTCTACAGCCTGCACGCCTTGAGCCTGCGTCCCGCCCAGCCGGTGCCGGAACGGCCGCCGGTCAACTTCGAATCCATGGTGCTGGAACCCGTGGTGTTCGGAACCTTCGTCGGCCTGTCGCTGGCCGCCGCCCAGGTTCTGCAACTGGAAAAAGCCTATTGGGTGCCGGTCAGTTGCCTGGCGGTGATCCAGGGCACCTCGTTGCGTGCGGTGTGGACGAAAAAGGTGCACCGCATCCTTGGCACCTCGGTCGGATTGATGGTGGCGTGGGGCCTGTTGTCGCTGCCGCTGGACAAATGGACCATCGCCCTGGTGATGATGGCGCTCAGCTTCATCATCGAGACGGCGGTGGTGCGCCATTACGCCGTCGCCGTGGTGTTCATCACGCCGTTGACCATCCTGCTGGCCGAAGCCGCGACCCTGGGCCACGGCCCCACCGCCGAATTGGTCCAGGCGCGTTTCTTCGACACCGTTCTGGGCTGCACCATCGGCCTTGCCGGCGGCTTTTGCCTGCATGACCCGCGCCTGCGCGGGCCGTTGCGCGCCGTGTTATTGCGCCTGACACCGCAACGACTGCGCGGTTAAGCACCTCCGGCCGCCAGATCGCGCACCGACCATTCCCGGATTCGGGCCTTGATGGCGCCGACCTGATTGGGGCGGACACTGAGCGATCGAATCCCGGCACCGACCAGCAACGCGGCGGCGGCGGGATTCGAGGCGGCGTCGCCGCATACCGAGACATGGCATCCGACGGCGTCGGCCGCCGCGCACAGATCGCCGATGACCCGCAGCACGGCGGGATGGGTTGCGTCCTGAAGCTCGCTCAATTCGGCGTTGCCGCGCTCTGCCGCCAGCAAATACTGGGTCAGGTCGTTGGTGCCGATGGACAGGAAATCGACCTTGCCCAGGAACGACTGGATGCAAAGGGCGGCGGCGGGAACCTCGACCATCATGCCCAGGCATACCGGCCAGGCGTGGGAAACGCCTTGATCCGACAAGTGTTCGTGCGCCTGCTCAAGCAGCGCACGGGCTTGCTCCACCTCGTCCGGCACGGTGACCATGGGCAGCATGATCCACAGATCCCGCCCCAATCCGGCCCGCAGGATGGCCCGCAGGTTCGAGGCGAAGAAATCCGGCTCGCGCAGCGACAGACGTACCCCGCGCACCCCCAGGAACGGATTTTGTTCCGGCCGGGGGGGCAGATAGGGTGCCGGTTTGTCGGCACCGATATCGGGCGTGCGAACGACCACCGGCCCGGCCCCCAGGGGCGCCAGGATGTCGGCAAGCGCCCGGTATTGTTCCTCCTCGGACGGAGAGTGAGAGAACGACAGATAGGCGAATTCCGTGCGCAGCAGCCCCACCCCTTCGGCGCCGTTGGCCTTGGCAGCGGCGGCATCGGCGGCGGTGGCGACATTGGCCAGAACCTCGACGGCGACACCGTCACGGGTCACCGCCGGCTGATCCGCCCCGGCGCGGTCGGCGGCACGGGCACTTTCAAGCGCCTGTCGGCGCGCCGTGATGGTGGCCTGTTGTTCGGCAGTGGGATCGACCCAGATTTCGCCGCTGGCCCCGTCCATGCCGATCAGGCCGGCGGCGAACAACTGGTCAGGCGATGCGCCGACGACCATGGGAATCCCCAGGCCGCGGATCAGGATGGCGGCGTGGGCGGTGGGGCTGCCGCGCTGGGCCACGATGCCCAGCACCGAACCCGGCCGGCAGGCCATGGCCTCGCTGGGCAGCAATTCGTCGGTCACCAGGATGGCCGGCGGATCGGGAACGATGGGGGCCGACGCGGATTGCCCGGCCAAGGCCCGTTCGACCCGGCCGGCGATGTCGCGCAGATCGGCGGCCCGCGCCCTGAGATAGGGATCATCCATGGCGGCATATTGGTCGGCGACGGCATGGGCCGCATCGCGCCACGCCCCGAGGGCGGACGCCTCGCCGGCGACCACCTTGGCCCGCACCGGAGCCAGCAAGGCATTGTCTTCAAGCATCAGCGCCTGGGCGGCGAAGATGGCGGCGGTCTTGGCGTCCAGTCCGGCAGGGCGGCGCAATTCGTCGGCCACACGGATCAAGGCGGCGTCCAGACGGGCCAGTTCCCGTTCCGGCGTTTCCGCCCGGTAATCGCTGCGCACGGGCAGGGCAGCGGACAAGGCCATGACCCGGCCCAGGGCAATCCCTTCCGACACGCCGACCGGCTTGCCGTCGTCCTTGGGCTCGGGGGCGACGGCGAACGCCTCCCCGTGCGCCACCAGATCGGCCTCGCCGAAATGGTCGGCGATCAACGCCCGCAGACGATCGGCGGCGGCACCGGCATCGGCGCCACGCACGCTGAACCGCAGACGGTCGCCCTTGCGGGCCTGGACCAGCCCCACCGCGGTCAGACTGCGGGCCGAAGCCGGGCCGCGCCCGTTGGTCAGGTTGACAAGCGTGACCTCGGCGGCAAAACCGCCCATGGCCTGAACCAAGGTCGCGGCGGGACGGGCGTGCAGACCGTGAGGGTTGGCGATGTCGGCCTCGATCTCGACGGCTTCGCCCACCGCGACAACAGGCGGAGCGGAAGCAAAGGCGGTGGGTTCGTCGCCCAATTGTCCCTGTTTCGGCGCCAGGGCGGCCAGGGCTTCGGCGGCCACGTCGTCCAAGGTGCCACCGGCCTTGGCCAGTACCGAGGCGGCGACAGCCGCCTCGACCAAGGGGGCGGCCACCAAACGGATCTTGGCCGCAACGTCGGGCACGTCGTCGGCTTCCAGCAGTTCCACCGCCGTCTGCGCCGACAACACGGCGCTGCCCAGATCCATCAGCACCAAGGCGCCGTCACCGTCGCAGAACGGTCTCAGCACCTCGGAGATGTGCACGGCGTCGGTGCCCAGTTCCGCGAAATCGTCACCGACACCGGCCGCGACCGCCACGGGAAAATCGGGGCCGACCATCTGGGCGACCAGATCGGCCAGGGCCAGGGCCAGGGCCTTGCTATGGGAAACCAGGACGATGCCGACCATGACCGGCCTCCGTTCAGGCGCAGGCTTGGGCCAGGGCGGCGAACAGCAAGGCCACCGAATTGGCGCCGGGGTCCTGATGGCCGATGCTGCGCTCGCCCAGATAAGAGGCGCGGCCCTTGCGTGCCAGCATGGGCGCGGTGGCGGTGGCGGCGGCACGGGCGGTCTCGGCTGCCTTGGCGGTGCCTTGGGCCAGATCGGAAGCGGCGGCCAAGGCGTCGATGGCTGGAATCAGGGCGTCCACCATGGTCTTGTCGCCGGGCTCGGCCTTGCCGCGACGGCGAATATCGCCCAATCCCGCCCCCAGCACGGCCGCCAGGCCAGCGGCGTCCAGTTCGGTCTTGCCGGCGCTTTGCTTGCCCAGTTCCAGGAAAAAACCGCCATAAAGCGGCCCCGAGGCGCCGCCGACGCTGGACAACAAGGTCATGCCCACGCTTTTGAACAGCGCCGCCAGATCGGCAGGCGGCGCGGAATCGATCTTCTTGGTCACCGCGGCCATGCCGCGCGCCATGTTGGCACCGTGGTCGCCATCGCCGATGGCGGCGTCCAACTCGCTGAGATGGGCGGCGTTGGCGTCGATGGATTGGGCGGCGGCCTTGATCCAGGCCAATGCCTGGGACAGGGAAAAGGCGGACATGGCGACCTCGCGGCGTTGAAGAAAAAAGGGGAATCCGCGCCCCGCAAGGGGCGCGGACCGGGCTCACACACCCCAGCGCAAGGCCGGCGTGTTCACAGGAGCATCCCACAAACCAAGCAACGTGTCGTCGCACCGCAACGCGGTGACCGAAGTTCCCGCCATCTCAAGGCTGGTGATATAGCTGCCGACCAGCGAACGGCTGACGGTCAGCCCGTGCTTGGCGGCGATCTCGGCCGCCTTGCGATAGACGATGTAAAGCTCGATCAGGGGCGTGCCGCCCATGCCGTTGACGAACAAGATGATGCTTTCACCGGCCTTGAACGGCAGGTCGGACAACACCGGCTCCATCAGCATGGCCGCGACTTCGTCGGCCTTGGCGATGGGAACGCGATGGCGGCCCGGCTCGCCATGGATGCCGATGCCCACTTCCATCTCGTTCTCGGCCAGTTCAAACGACGGCTTGCCCAGATGCGGCACGGTACAAGGCGTCAGCGCCATGCCCATGCTGCGGCCCGAGGCGCGGATGCGGTCGCCCAGCGCCTTGAGGCCGGCAAGGTCCATGCCCTTCTCGGCAGCGGCGCCCAACAGCTTCTCCATCAGCACCGTCAGGCCGACGCCGCGCCGGCCGGCGGTGTAAAGGCTGTCCTCGACCGCCACGTCGTCGTCGGTCAGCACCGATTCCACGGCGATGCCTTCGTCACGCAGCATGTCGGCGGCCATGTCGAAGTTCATGACGTCGCCGGTATAGTTCTTGACGATCTGCAAGACGCCGGCACCGCCGTTGGCGGCCTTGCCCGCCTCGTACATCTGGTCCGGGGTCGGGCTGGTGAAGACATGGCCGGGACACGCGGCATCCAGCATGCCGTAGCCGACGAACCCGCCATGCATGGGCTCGTGGCCGCTGCCGCCGCCCGAGACCAGGGCGACCTTGCCCTTGGCCGTCGCGTCCTTGCGCACCACGTAGAACGGGTCGAAGCAAATCCGCAGACGGTCGGCGTGCGCGGCCTGCATGCCTTCCAGTGCCTCGCGCACCACGTCTTCGGGCGCGTTGATGAGCTTTTTCATGGAAGCCTCCGAAAAAGACCCCCGGCGCCCAAAGGCGCCGGGGGAAGGGTTCGACCTAGAGGATACCGGTCAGCTTGCAAATAACCGCACCGACCACACCGCCGGCCAGCGGCGCCAGCACCGGCACCAGGGCATAGCCCCAATCGGAACCACCCTTGCCGGCGATCGGCAGAACCTGGTGGGCGATGCGCGGACCAAGGTCACGGGCGGGGTTGATGGCGTAACCGGTGGGACCACCCAGGGACAGACCCAGGCTCCACACCAGCATGCCCCACAGGTAGGGACCGAAACCGGCCGGCAAGCCGGACGCGGCCACGCCCTTGGAACCGATGGCGAAGCCCACCAGCACCAGCACGATGGTAACCAGGAACTCGGTCAGCGCGTTGGCGGGAATGTTGCGGATGCCCGGGCCGGTCGAGAAGATCGCCAGCTTGAGCCCCGCGTCCTCGGTCGCCGCCCAATGCGGCAGGTAGACCAGCCAGACGATGGCCGCGCCGACGAAGGCGCCGGCCACTTGGGCCGCGATATAGGGCACGACATTGGCGTAATCGCCGCTGCCCACCGCCAAGGCGACGGTGACCGCCGGGTTGAGGTGGGCGACACCGCCCACGCCCAGACTGGTGATGATGCCGGCCAGGACGGCCAGGCCCCACCCGGTGGTGATGACGATCCAGCCGCTGTTCTGGCCTTTGGATTTATTGAGAAGAACGTTGGCGACCACGCCGTCACCCAGAAGGATGAGGATCATGGTTCCGAGGAATTCACCAAATACAGGTCCGGTCATGATGGCATCCTCCGAAAATCACTCGACCCAGTCGAAGGTACGGGTCACGGCCTTCTTCCAGAAGTGATACAGGTTGTCGCGTTTCTCTTGTTCCATCGACGGAATCCACCGATGGTCCTCGGCCCAATTGGCTACCAGTTCGTCGGTGTCCTTGAAGAAGCCCACCGCCAGACCGGCGGCATAGGCCGCGCCCAAGGCCGTGGTTTCCAGCACCACCGGCCGCACCACCGGCTTGTTCAGGATGTTCGACTGGAACTGCATCAACAGGTGGTTGACCGTCATGCCGCCGTCGGTCCGCAAATTGTCGAGCGCGATGCCCGAATCCTTTTCCATGGCGTCCACCACCTCGCGCACCTGGAAGGCGGTGGCCTCGAGGACGGCGCGGGCGATGTGGCCCTTGTTGACGAACCGGGTCAGGCCGGCGATGACACCGCGTGCGCTGTCTTTCCAATAGGGCGCGTAAAGGCCCGAGAAAGCCGGCACGAAATAGACGCCGCCATTGTCGTTGACGGTGCGGGCCAAGGCTTCGATGTCGGTGCTTTTCTCGATGATGCTCAGATTGTCGCGCAGCCATTGCACCAAGGCGCCGGTGATGGCGATGGACCCTTCGAGGGCGTAGACCGCGGGTTTCTCGCCGATCTTGTAGCCGACCGTGGTCAACAGGCCGCAGGTGGACGGCACCGCTTTCTCGCCGGTGTTCATCAGCATGAAGCAGCCGGTGCCGTAGGTGTTCTTGGCCTCGCCCGGCTTGAAGCAGGCTTGGCCGAACAGTGCCGCCTGCTGGTCGCCCAGGTCGCCGGCGATGGGCACGCCCGCCACCGGGGCGAAGGTAGCGTTGGCGTAAACCTCGGCGCTGGAACGGATTTCCGGCAACATCTTCTTGGGAATGCCGAAATCGGCCAGAATCTCGTCGTCCCATTGCAGGGTGGAGAGATTCATCAATTGGGTGCGGCTGGCATTGGTGACATCGGTGACGTGCACGCCGCCGTTGACGCCGCCCGACAGGTGCCAGATGACGAAGGTGTCGATGTTGCCGAACAACAGGTCGCCGGCCTCGGCCGCCGCGCGGGCACCGGGGACGTTTTCCAGGACCCAGCGAATCTTGAGACCGCTGAAATAGGTGGTCAGCGGCAGGCCGGTCTTGGTGCGGTAGCGGTCCTGGCCGCCATGGGCGGCGAAGTGCGGCAACACGTCGGCGACGCGGGTGTCCTGCCAGACGATGGCGTTATAGACCGCCTGACCGGTCTTCTTGTTCCATACAACCGTGGTTTCGCGCTGGTTGGTAATGCCGATGGCGGCCAGATCGCTGGGGCGCAGCCCCTTGGCTTCCATCGCCTCGGAAATCACCTCTTCCAGCCGGCGCCAGATTTCAGCCGGGTCGTGTTCGACCCAGCCGGGCTTGGGATAGATCTGCTCGTGCTCCTTCTGCGCCACGCTGACGATGCGTCCGGTGCGGTCGAACACGATAAAGCGCGAACTGGTCGTGCCTTGGTCGATTGCGCCGATATAGGTTGCCATGTGCGTTACCCCCGTTTCAGCGCGTCAGGCAGGCGAAACTTCGCGGCCATCGGCGCAGTTTCAAGGCGTGGGCTGGACCGGAACGGACATGGGCACGACGAACATTTCGTTTACGCCCGCCAGTCTTTTTCCGGCTCCACCCCTTGCATTTCACTCAAATATTTTTCCTTTTCGGAACGTCGCTTAGCAATAAAGGCGAAATTCCTTTGCAACAAACACCCTGCGATAGCACCATCTGGAATGACTATAATTTCAATTCCCGAAAGAGCCTGACAGGAAGACCACAAAACAAAAGCCGCCTGTCGTGCGCAACACGGCTGCGCAATCAACAGGCGGCTTCTCTAAATCTCAACCGCAACACTTGAATTATACGGCCGTGACAGGACAAAGACAATCCGCTTTTCGGACGCTCATTTGCCCAGTCCCGCGCCTGACGCGGGTCAGGGGATCCACAATTGAGGATCGCTGGCCGACACCGCCGCCAACCCTTGCGCCAACAGGTCCTGAGCCTCGCGCAAGGTGGTGATGAGACCACCGCCGACCAGCGGCATGTCGGCGGAAACCGATTTGAGCCGGTCCACCAGCTTGGGCAAGGCGATGGCCGGCAACACCTCCAAGGCATCGATGCTGCTGTGTTTCAACTGGTGGCAAATGGCGTCGAGCGCGCCGCTGTCCAACAAAAACGTGCGTTGGATGGTGTAGAGCCCCATGGCCTGGGCATGGCGCAACGGTTCGCCATGGGTCGAGATGATGCCGCGCACCCCCCGGCGTGCCAGATATTGCAGACTGGCGACGTCGCGCGCCAAGCCACTCAGCAAGTCGACGTTGACCATGGGCAGTTTGTCGGCGGCATTGATGCGCTGCATCAGATCGCCGATGTTCTCGGGGTCGCCGCACAACAGGTAGATGATGCGGCCGTGTGCCGCCAGGGCCTGATCCAGGTGTTCGGGCTTGCGCACGGCAGGAATGATGCCGCAATCCTTGAGCAGCGGCATCAGCGAGTGGGAATGGGTGACAGGACGGTCCCCCGCGCCGCCCCCTCTGCCGGAAGGCGCCCTGACACCACGATGGAACGACATGTCTTCCCTCCCTTGGGACATGCGGAAACGCAGGTCCCAAGGGTAAGCCGGCCGAACCGTTTTGTCATGACGCCAAGCGCGCTCCACCCCCGCCGCCATCCACTACCTTGCGTTGCTCGTATGCCATCACCAGCAAGGTCGCCGGATGAACGGACGGCACGCCCGAACCATGGGTTATCTGCATGCGGCAGGTCGGGCATTCCGACACCACCTGCCGGGGCGCCGCCTGGGCGATGGCCTGGAACAGCCTTTGTCCGATGGACAGCGACACCGGGTATTTCTCTTGTTTGAAACCGAAGGTTCCGGCCATGCCGCAACATCCGGCGTTCAAATCCTCGATCTCGATGCCGGGAACCATCCGCAACAGATGGAACCACGGACGCGACAGCCCTTGGGTCGCCTGATGACAAGGCGAATGATAGGCCAGCCGTCCCAGATGCCCGCAATCGCCGAAGCGCAAACTGAGATGTCCCTGGTCGGCCCGCTCGATCAGGAATTCGCCCAGGTCGCGAACCGCGGATTCGACCACACGCGCCTTGGCCGCAAGCTCGGGATCGTCCCCCAACAGCAAGGTGAAACCGGTTTTCAGCATCTGGCCACAACTGGTGCAGGCGGTAACGATGGGCGTACCGTTTTCCGCCGCCTGATACAACAACTCCAGATTGGCGCGGACGCGGCGCCGGGCCTCGGCCGGGTCGCCGTTGGCCAATGCCGGATAGCCGCAGCACCCGGCCTCGGACATTTCCGTCTCGATGCCGTTCTCGGCCAACAGGGCGATGCAGTCGCGGCCCAGGGCTTGTTCGTTGTAGCGCATGGAACAGCCCTGGAAGAACACCACCCGCTCGGCTCCGCGGCTGCGGCCGTGGACGCCCGCCAGCTTGACGCGGGCATAAGCGGGAAAACTGCGTTCGGCGGCGATGCCCGCAGTCAGCGACATCAACCGGCGAACCACGCCCAACGCCAGCACGCGATTGGCGACAGCCGGCGCCAAGGATATCACCTGGCCCAACAGTCCCGGCCGGGCCAACAGCCAGTCGCGCAGACGCCGGCGCAACGGCTTTTTGTGGGCGGCCTTGGCCCGCGCGATCAGTTCGGCCACGTTGACCTGATTGGGGCAGGCCATGTCACAGCGTTCGCACCCCAGGCAGTATTCCAGCCATTCACTGTCGCACGGCAAGCCCTCGCGCCGCAGCTTCTCCAACTCAGGCCCCAGATGCTTGGGGCCGGGATAGCGGGGATGAGCCGTCATCACCGGACAGGCGGCGTTGCAGTCCGAACATTTCAGGCAATTGTCCAGGGTGACGTCAGTGTGTCGCATGATCGTCCTCCCGCTCGAAAGCGGCCAGGGCGGCACCGTGGCCGCCGACGATGGCGCGTCCGTTGCCGCCGTGCCGGGCCTCGGGATCGGCCAGGGCGCCGGCAAGATACAGGTTGTCGGCCAGGAACCGGCCCTGGTGGTCCAACGGACGGCGCCGGCTGTCCTGGTCCCCGGACCATCCGGGCAACAGGTTCGCGGAATGGGGGCCGCTGGCCAGGATCACCGCCGAGGCGGCGAAATGGCGGGCATGGCCCGGCGTGGCGACGTGTACGCCCCGGCAACGTGCGTTTTCCACTTCCAGCGCCGTCACCGGATAGCCGCCGAAGATATCGACGCCCTGGCCGCGCAGATGGGCCAAAAGCCGGTTGGACAGCCGCAACCCCGCCACCGATGGCGGCAAGGTGGCCATCTCGGCCACGGGGCAACCGACAGCCGTCTCCAGTTCAGCCATTTGCCCGGCATCACTCCATTGCCCCAGGATCGCCGGAATCAAGACAACGTCATAGTCGGCCGCCACGCGCCGCAATTGTTCCGCCAGCGTCTGGCGGAACGCCGGGTCGCGGTCGAAGCGGTTGGCCAGTTCCAGGACGCTGTGGGGCAGGCCGTCCTGGCGCGGCAGTTCGATCCTGCGCGCCTGATAGCAACATCCGCAGGCCAGACGGTTCAGGCGTTCGGCGACGAAATCGGCATCGAACGCCGACAGGCCGGCAATTCCGACCACCGCCGCCCGCGTACCGGATCGCACCCGGCCGTTCCACAGGCTGCGTGGCGCCAGGTTGACCGGCAGCAAGGTCCCCAGGATGGTGGGCAACAACTGACTTTGCCCGAGATCACCGTCATAGGGCACACCGGCCGCGTCCACCAGGGCGCGGAAGTCCCGCACCGCCGGATGGTCGGCGGCGACTCCCCCCAGGTCGGCGACACCGCCGGCACCATAGACGAAGGTGCCCAGACCGGCATGAACCAGGGCGACACGGGCGCCGCCACTGGCGGCGACCGCAGTGGCGGTGGCGGCCAGACCGGCCAGACCGGCGCCGACGACGACAAGGTCGAAAGTTTGGCGTCCCATGACGTCAGCCCTCCCCGTCCGAGTGGAAGTGATGACTGGGGCCGAACAGGTCATGGCTCAGCATCAGTTGTTCCAGTTGCTTGCCGTTTGGAATCTGTGCCTGCCCTTTCCAGCGTTCGTCCAGATAGCGTTTGAAATCGGCGGCCGCGGCCTCGGCCGGCCACAATCCCTGGCGATATCCTTCAAGCATGGCCCGGTAGCCGCAGAAAGTGCCTTGGCACGACCCGAATCCCAACCGACAGCGGCGCCCGACGTCGTTGATGGTGCGAACCGGAACCTTGGCGTCGACGGCCATCACCATGGCCACTTCCGCCCGCGTCACCTGTTCGCATTCACACAGGATTTCCGCCATGTCGGGATCGGCCTCGATCCGTTCGGCCAATTGGGCCATGGCGGGGCCCAGACGCCGTTCGACGATGCTGGCCGCCTGGGCGGGCAACAGATGGCGGATCTTGCGCGTCACCGCCTCGGGGGTCGGCGGACGCAACGGCGTTTCCGCCGTGCGGCAAGGTTCATCGACACCCAATCGCGACGCCACCAGGTCACAGGTCTTCTCGGCCATCAGCCGATACGTGGTCAGCTTGCCGCCGACGATGGACACGAACCCGTCCAGGTTATCCTCGACGCCGTGGTCCAACAGGGCGAAGCCACGGCTGATCTCGCGGCCGCCGGCCTTGTCGGCGCCTTGCGGCACGTAAAGCGGACGGACGCCGGAAAAGATACGCAACACGCGGCTTTCCGCCATGCACGGCACCAATTCCGTTCCCAGCTTCAACAACGCCTCGATCTCGTCCGTCTCGGCGCGCAACCCCTCGGGACCGGAAACGGTGATGGAACTGGTGCCCAGGATGCACACCGGCCCGGCGGGAACCAGGATGTCGGCGTCGCCCGGCTTGCGGCACCGGTTGACCACCCGCGTCACCAGATTGTGGTTCAGCACCAGCAACGAGCCTTTGTCGCAACGGACAGGGACGTGCAGCCCGGCCAGCGCCGCCACCTGTTGCGCCCAACCGCCGCCGGCGTTGACCACCATCTCGCAATCGATGCTGTCTTCGTCGCCGCTCAGGGTGTCGCGAAAGCGCACGCCCGTCACCTGTCCCCCCCGGCGTTCGATGGCGGTGACCTCGGCATAGGCGCGGAAACGGCCGCCGCGCGCCACCGCCGCCTGAAGGTTGGACAAGGTCAGCTGGAACACGTCCACATGGGCGTCGGGACAGGTGGAGGCCCCCAGGATGCCGGACGGCAGGTTGGGTTCGAGATCCAGCGCCTCGGCCGCCGAAAGCGGCGCGGTGGGCAGACCGATATCGGCACAGGCCCGGTCCCAGGCGGTGAAGAATGCCGGATCGTCCTGGGGATAGCGCACGAACAACCCGCCCACATCATGTATGCAATGGGGGGCGATGGTCTTGAGAATACGGTTCTCGCGCAGGCATTCCCGCGCCGCCTCGGCATCCTTGACCGCATAACGGGCACCGGAATGCAGCAAGCCGTGGCAACGGCCGGTGGCGCCGTTGGCGAGGTCGCGCTTTTCCAGAAGAACGGCGGCGATGCCCCTGAGCGACAAGTCCCACAGGATGCCCGCGCCCGTGGCGCCGCCACCGATGATGACCACTTGCGTCCGATCCATGACAACCCCTCGCGTCCGAAGTTGAGAAGCGGCCATGCCCATGACGACGGGCAGGCCGGCGCAGGGACGCCGTCTCGGCCAAGGGGAGGGTGCACGCGCGCCAGGATGCGAACGGTGCGGACTGGACAGGCGGGAGAAGGGAAAAGCCAGACCGCGATTCGACAGCGTGGCAACGGTCGCGTCCTCCCGAACCTCTCCAACATGCGGAACGGTTCACCGGGAACGGCGTCCTGCCACTCTCTCGCGGTTTCTCTACGCAGCTCTTCGCGATGAGCGGGGGTAATCCCTAGGGTTACCAAGGACATTGTGAACGCGGCGGCGGCATTTTGTCAATGCGTGAACCTTCCCGCTCAATCTACTGAGTCGATTACTAATTACATATAAATCAATTTCACTTATTTCAACCACAGCGGCATTGTTGTCTCCAGAAAGACGACGCCCCCAGGGGCCGCCAAGACAGATTTCAGGAGCCATGCCAATGACCAAGTCCCTCCGCCTCGCCGCCGTGATCGCCCTCGGTCTGACCGCCGGAGCCACCGTGCTCTCGCCGGCCCCCGCCGCCGCCGAAACCGTCGCCCTTCCGGGCGTCAGTTCCGCCATCGGCGCGCAATGCGCCCCCGCCACCCCCCGCGGGCCTCTCGGTTACTGATCGCCGCCGAGGCGGCCCAAGAGGCCAGGCCGCGACGGGCAAGTCCCATCGCGGCCTGTGCCGTTTCCAGACGCCCCTGCGTCACGACACCAAGGCGTCCTCTTGTTTACGACGCCAAGGCGTTGCCTTCTTCACGACGCCAGAGCGTCGATGATCCTGCACTCGGCCACGGTGTGGGCACGGCAATTGACCATCTCGCCCAACGCGTGCCGCAACCGCTCCAGTTCGGCGATCTTGCGCTCGACCTCGGCCAGATGCTCGGCCGCCAGCCGGTCGGCGTCCTGACATGGATAATCCGGGTGGGTCGCCAGCCGCAGCAATGCGCGAATCGCCTCGATGGAAAAGCCAAGGTCGCGGCCCCGGCGGATGAAATGCAGGCGTCGCAAGTGGTCGTCGCCGTATTGCCGATATCCCGCCGCGCTGCGCGCCGGTTCCGGCAACAGGCCGATCTTTTCGTAATAACGGATGGTTTCGACGTTGACCCCGGTCCGGTCGCCAAGCTGTCCGATGGTGAATGCCTTCATTGCCGCTTGACCCTGTAGTGACTACAGGGTCCATGGTGCCCATATCGGACGTTTTGTCCAGTCCGGGAAAGCACCAGGGAGCATCGCCATGGGCGTCAATTGCTGTTCGCACCATTGTCATGACCACCAGCCCGAACAGCCTTCCGCGCCACCGCCCACCGGCCGCGGCACCTCGTTCCGGGTCACCGGCCTCGACTGCGCGGAAGAGGTCGCCATCCTCAAGGCCGAGGTTGGGCCGCTGGTCGGCGGGGGCGACAACCTGGCTTTCGACGTGCTCAACGGCCGCATGGTGGTGTTGGCCGACACGGTGGACAGCGGGGCCGTCCTCGCCGCGGTGGCGCGAACCGGCATGAAGGCGGTGCCGTGGTCGTCCGACGATCCCGGCCACGACCAGGACCGACGGCGCAAGCTTCAGGCGGTGCTGGCGGCGGCCAGCGGTCTGGCGACCGGCCTTGGCGCGCTGGCTGACAGCCTGGGCTCCGGGCCATGGGTGCCCCACACGGCGCTGGGCGCCGCCATCCTGATCGGATTGTGGGTGGTGCTGCCCAAGGCGTGGCTGGCGGTGCGGCGGTTGCGCCCGGACATGAATTTGCTGATGTGCGTGGCGGTTTTGGGCGCGGTCGCCCTGGGCGACTGGCTCGAGGCGGCCACCGTGTCGTTCCTGTTCGCCCTGTCGCTGGCGCTGGAAAGCTGGAGCGCCGGCCGGGCGCGCCGCGCCATCGCCGCCCTGATGGATCTGAGCCCGCCCACCGCGCGCGTGCGCCAACCCGATGGCGGCGAAGTCGAAATGGCCCCCGAACAGGTGCCGGTGGCGGCGGTGTTCGTCATCCACCCCGGCGAGCGCATCCCGCTGGATGGGCGCGTGTTGTCCGGCGAAAGCGCCGTCGATCAAGCCCCCATCACCGGTGAAAGCGTTCCGGTCGCCAAAATGCCGGGCGCCGAATTGTTCGCCGGCACCATCAACGGCGACGGCGTGCTGGTGGCGGAAAGCACCAGGGCCGCCGACGACACCACCTTGGCCCGCGTCACGCGGTTGGTGAGCGAGGCGCAATCCCGCCGCTCCGCCACCGAACGCTGGGTGGACCGCTTCGCCGCCACTTATACCCCTGTCGTCATGATCCTTGCCCTCGCCGTCGCGGCCCTGCCGCCCCTGACGCTGGGGGGGATGTGGGAGGAATGGGTCTACCGCGCGCTGGTGTTGCTGGTGATCGCCTGCCCGTGCGCGCTGGTGATCTCGACCCCGGTCACCGTGGTCGCGGCCATGGCCGCCGCGGCACGGGCCGGCGTCCTGGTCAAGGGCGGCGAACACCTGGAAACCCCGGCACGGCTGAAGGTCGTGGCCTTCGACAAGACCGGCACCGTCACCGAAGGAAAGTTGGCGGTGGAAAAGGTGGTCCCGCTCAACGGCCATGACGAGGCGGCGCTTTTGGCCCGCGCCGCGGCGTTGGAGGCACGCGGCTCCCACCCGATCGCCCGCGCCATCCTGGCCCACGCCGCCGCACGGGGCGTGGCGCCGGCCCCGGCCGAAGCGGTGCGGGCACTTCCCGGCAAGGGTGCCGTCGGAACCATCGACGGCCGCGCCTATTGGCTGGGATCGCACCGCTACCTTGAAGAACGGGGCGAGGAAACGCCCGAGCTCCACGCCCTGGCGACGGAATTGGAAACGGAGGGCCATACCGTGGTGGTGATCGGTTCCGACCGCCACGTCTGCGGTCTGGTTGCCCTGTCCGACAGAATCCGCCCCGAGGCCAAGGCCGCCCTGGCCGCCCTGCGCCGGGCCGGCATCGAACGGCTGGTGATGCTGACCGGCGACAACCGTGCCACCGCCGAACGCATCGCCGCCAGCCTGGACATCGACGAAGTGCGGGCGGAACTGCTGCCCGAGGACAAGGTCGCGGCGGTGCAGGACCTGGTCGCCCGTCACGGCACGGTCGCCATGGTCGGCGACGGGGTCAACGACGCCCCGGCCATGGTCAAGGCGTCGCTGGCGATCGCCATGGGCGCCGCCGGCACCGATACCGCCATCGAAACCGCCGACCTGGCGCTGATGTCGGACGACCTGGGCCGGCTGGGCTGGCTGGTCGGGCATTCCCGACGCATGCGCCGCGTCCTGTTCCAGAACATCGGCTTCGCACTTGGCGTCAAGGCGGTGTTCACCGGACTGGCCTTCGTCGGCGTCGCCACCTTGTGGGGGGCCATCGCCGCCGACATGGGGGCGTCGTTGCTGGTGGTGTTCAACGGTCTGCGTATGTTGCGTCGCGGCGGATATTGACCCACATCACCTGCGTTGGCTGTCGCAACGCACAACCAAAGAGGGATGCATTCACACTTTGTTTTAGACTGACGCCCCGTTCTATGCATGAATGCGGCCGAAGCCTTTGCCGGAGGGGGGCCGGGCATGTCGTTCAGGATCAAATTCCAGGTCAGCATCGTCACCGCCATATTGCTGATCATCGCGGCCATGACCGGCGCCACGCTGATCAGCGTCTACGTCGCCACCACCCGAACCGCCCACCAGACCGCCGAACACTTCTTCGCCCAGGTGGCGCAAAGCGCCCGCGCCCGCATCGACCGTCAGGTGGGACAGACGCTGTTGCTGGCCGACCTCGGCTCGGTCCAGGCCGGCATGGACGGCGTCACCGGCAACGGGCTGTCCTCGCCGGCGCTTCCGTTCCTGTTCAACGCCCTGACCCGCGAACAGGCGCTTTATTCCCTCTATTACGGCTTTGCCGACGGCGACTTTCTTCAGGTGATCGCCACACGCGGCGACCGTCGCATCATCGATGCCCACCAAGCCCCCCCCGACACCGCCTGGATCGTGCGCGCGATTGTCGGTCAGGGAGAGGCCCGCACGCAAAACTGGACGTTCCTGAACGACGGCCGGGCGACCATCGCCAGCCGGGCCGAACCCCGCCCCGCCTTCGACCCCCGCCTGCGCCCATGGTATGGCGCCGCCCTGGCGTCCGGGGACAGCCAGTTGTCGGCCGCCTATGTATTCAACTCGCTCAAGCAACCGGGCCTGACCGCGTCGCACCAACTGCCGGACGGCAAGGGCGCGTTCGGCGTCGACATCACCTTGTCCGGCCTGGGCGCCTTCGTCGCCGGGCAATACATCTCCGAACATGGCGGCATGGTGCTGTACGACGACGGCTTGCGCATGCTGGCGCTCAGCCCGAATCTCGGCGTCTTGAACGAACCGTTAGCCCCGCTTCAGGAAATGGCCGACCCCCTGCTTCGCACGGTGGCCGCCATGGGCACCCCGGACCAGCCCGACATGCGGGCGGTGGAACGCGACGACCGCTCGCTTCTGTTGCATCGCGACCGCTGGCAAAATGCCAGCGGCGGCGGCATCACCATCGCCGTGATCGCCCCGGCCGACGATTTCGGCAAACACATCCAGGCCATGCGCAGCCAGATTCTGGCGCTGGCGCTGGCCAGCCTGATCGTGCTGGTTCCGGCCGCCATGCTGTTCTCGAAAGGCATGGCCAACGCGGTGCGCGCCCTGGTCGCCGATGCCGAACGGGTCCGCCACCTGGACTTCCACGAAGCCCGGCCGGTGCGCTCGCGCATTGTCGAATTCGACGAACTGGGCCAATCCTTCGGATTGATGAAAGAAACCTTGGCCGTCCGCAAACAGCAACTGGAGCAGACCCAGGACAAGCTGGCCCGCCTGATCGACCTGGGCATCGCCATGTCGGCCGAACGCGACAGCAACCGGCTGATGGAAATGGTGCTGTTGGGCGCCAAGGAACTGACCAACGCCGATGGCGGCACCCTTTACATCCGTGGCGACGACGACCGGCTGCATTTCCAGATCCTGCGCAACGACACGCTGAACGTGGCGTTGGGCGGCACCTCCGGCAACGCCGTGACCATCCCGCCGGTGCCGATGTTCGACGATGAAGGGCACGCCAACCATCGCAACGTGGTCAGCCACGCCGTGCACGAACAGGTGACGGTGACCATCGCCGACGCTTACGATTCCAACACCTTCGATTTTTCCGGCACCCGCGTGTTCGACGAACGCAACGGCTATCGCTCCAAGTCGTTCATGACGGTGCCGTTGAAGCCGCGCGGCGGCGACGTCATCGGCGCGCTGCAACTGATCAACGCCAGACAGCCGGGATCGGACGAGGTCATCGCGTTCTCGCCCGAGATTCAGCGCTTCATCGAGGCCCTGGCCGCCCAGGCGGCAACCGCCCTTTACAACCGCGAACTGCTGACGGCGCAGGAACGGTTGATGGATTCCATGATCCAACTGATCGCCGGCGCCATCGACGCGAAAAGCCCCTATACCGGCGGCCATTGCGAACGCGTGCCCGAACTGGCGCTGATGCTGGCCGAGGAGGCCACCCGCCAGACCGCCGGCCCGCTAGCTGCTTTCCGCTTCGAAACCCCCGAGCAATGGCGCGAGTTCCGAATCGGCGCCTGGCTGCACGATTGCGGCAAGGTGGTGACGCCCGAATACATCGTCGACAAGGCGACCAAGCTGGAAACCATCTACAACCGCATCCACGAAGTGCGCATGCGCTTCGAGGTGCTGTTGCGCGACGCAGCCATCGAACGGCTCGAGGCGGTGGCGGCCGGCGCCGACGCGGCGGCCACCGACACAGCGTTCGAGGCGCGCAAGGCGCAGTTGATGGACGATTTCGCCTTCGTCGCCGAATGCAACGTCGGCAGCGAGTTCTTCGCCCCGGAAAAGGTCGAACGCCTGAAGCAGATCGCCGCGCAAACCTGGAAGCGTCATTTCGACGACCGTCTGGGCCTCGCGCACGAAGAACTCAAGCGCTACGCCGCCCATCCCCCGGCGCCATTGCCCGCCACCGAGCCGCTGTTGTCGGACAAACCCTGGCACGTCATCGCCCGCGACGGCGGCATCAACCGCGCCTACACCGATCTCGGCTTCAAGGTGCCGGTGCCCGAGAACCTCTATAATCTGGGCGAAATCTACAACCTGTCCATCAGCCGCGGCACCTTGACCGTCGAGGACCATTTCAAGATCAAGGAACACATCATGCAGACCATCGCCATGCTCGAGCGTCTGCCGTTCCCCAAGCATCTGAAGCGCGTTCCCGAATATGCCGGCACCCACCACGAGGCGTTGGCCGGCACCGGTTATCCCCGTGCGCTGACCGCCAAGGAACTGTCCGTGCCCGCCCGCATCATGGCCATCGCCGACATTTTCGAGGCGTTGACCGCCTCCGATCGTCCCTACAAGAAGGCCAAGACCTTGTCGGAATCGGTCAAGATCCTGTCGTTCTTCAAGAAAGACGGGCACATCGACCCCGACCTGTTCGACCTGTTCCTGACCTCGGGCGTCTATCGCGACTACGCCGAACGCTTCTTGCTGCCCGACCAGATCGACGACGTGGACGTCGCCGCCTATGTGGGGGTCCGCTGACGGGCGCCCACAAAACGGGCAAGAAACATTCGCCAGGACTCGCCTAATTTCTGCGCAATAAAAAGAACACATTGCGGCGGCATCTTTTTGTGCAACGCAGCACTTTCGCTGCTCATTCGCAGTGCAGCAAAGAGATGGTCAGAAAATAGACATATTTCTTTTGGCGCAATGCAGTCATGCGCGATGTGCAGCGCATGACGACAACTTCTCTCATTTCCCCAGCCGTCACGCCATCGCCAGTGGAAAATGCCTACCCGAACAGGGGGGGTGAGGGCGAAAAAATCCTTTTTTCCAAAGGTTTTCCCCGATGTTTTTTGGGGACATCCGCGCATGTCCTTAGGTAACATGCGCGAACCCAAGGCTTGCGGAAGGGATGAAGCCGTCCGCGGCATGGGAGTTCGCCGTTTCCGACCTCTTGCGACACTCCGGTCCTACCCGGAGGGAGGATTCTTTCGCGATGACCGTGCAGATCACCCGCCGCCGCCTGATCACCGTGGCCGCCGCCGCCGCCGGCTTGCCGCTGATCCTGAAAGCGGGCGGCGCCCAGGCCCGCCTTGTGACGTGGGAGGGCACCACGCTGGGCGCGCCGTCCTCCATCAAGCTGGTGGCCACGGACGAGGGCAAGGCCCACGCCGCCATCACCGCCGCCTTGGCCGAACTGGAACGGCTGGAAACCATCTTCAGCGTCTACCGCGCCGATTCGGCCATCTCGATTCTCAACCGCGAAGGACGCCTTTCGCAGGCGCCGGACGATTTCATCCGGTTGCTGTCCAAATCCCTGGACTTGGCTCGCGTCTCGGACGGCGCCTACGACCCCACGGTCCAGCCGGTGTGGCAAACCTATTTCCGCCACTTCACCAGCCCCAATCCCGCGGCCTCGGGCCCCGATGCCCGCGACCTTGACGCGGCGCTGTCGCTGGTGGGATGGCACGGCGTCGACATTTCCGGCGCCACCGTCGCCTTCGCCAAGCCGGGCATGGCGGTGACGCTGAATTCCGGTGCCCAGGGCTATATCACCGACAAGGTGACGGAGGTGCTGCGCGGACACGGTTTCGACCGCATGCTGGTGGACATGGGCGAACCCCGCGCGTTGTCCACCAAGCCCGACGGTTCCGCCTGGCGCATCGGTGTCGCCAATCCGGCCGACCCCAGCCGCGCCGTCGCCGAATTGTCGCTGGTCGACCAAGCTGTCTCCACTTCGGGCGGCTATGGCACCTTGTTCGACGATGCGGGCCGCTTCACCCACCTGATCGACCCGCGCACCGGGCGCACCGCGCCGGCGTTGTTGGGCGTTTCGGTGGTGGCCGACACCGCCACCCGCGCCGATGGCTTGTCCACCGCGCTGTTGCTGGCCGCCCCCGACCGCCGCGCCCACATCCTGCGCGCCGCCGGCGGCAGTCTGGCGCTGACGGTGACCCCGGACGGCGTCGCCGAACGCATCGAGGCCTGAGGCAGGAAATGTCGCCGTCCGGCCAACCCTTTCCCGAGGATCGCGACGTTGTCGAAAGCGTCGTCCGCGTCATCGACGTGGACGGCGACGTCGTCTGGCTGGAACCGGAACAGACCTCGGCCTGCGGCTCATGCCACGCCTCGGCCGCCTGTGGCGCCAAACCGGGCAGCGCCCGGCTGGTGGCGCGGCGGTTCACCTTGCCCAACGACCACGACTTCCAGGTGGGAGAGCGCATCGTCGTCGGCGTCGCCGAGCAATCGGTGCGCCGCGCCGCACTGACCGCCTATGGCATCCCGCTGGCAACCATGCTGGTGTCGGGCGTCACCGTCCAGAAAATGGGCGGCGGCGACCTGGGCGCGGCGGTCGCCACCCTGGGCGGTCTGGCCCTCGGCATCGGCATCGTCCATCTGCAATCGTCGCGCCTGTCGAAGCGCGTCGAGTACACGCCCCATTACCTGCGCCGCGCTTCCGGCATCGACGCCGCGTGCGGACTGGACCGCTCTTAGGGACCCAAGATCCATGCAGGACATCATCCTTCTGATCGTCGGCGCGGCCCTGGTGAACAACGTCATCCTGGCGCGGTTCCTGGGCCTGTGTTCGTTCATGGGCGTGACCACGCGGGTGGATACCGCGCTCGGCATGGGCGCGGCCTGCACCTTCGTCATCACCATCTCCTCGATCGGCGACTGGGCGATCGAACGATGGCTGCTGGAGCCATACGGGCTGGGCTATCTGCGCACGGTGGCGTTCATCCTGATCATCGCCTCGGCGGTGCAGTTGAACGAAGCCCTGTTCCGCCGCTACTCGCCCACCTTGTTCAAGCTGCTGGGCATCTATCTGCCGCTGATCACCACCAATTGCGCGGTGCTGGGCGTCTGTCTGCTGCTGGTCGAGGGACGCTACGGCTTCATGGATTCGGTGGTGTTCGCCTTCGCCTCGTCGGTGGGCTATTCGCTGGTGATGGTGCTGTTCGCCGGCCTGCGCGAGCGGGTGGCGCTCAACGACGTGCCGAGGCTGTTCGCCGGTCCGCCCATCGGCTTCATCACCGCCAGCCTGTTGGCGCTGGCTTTCATGGGCTTTTCCGGCATGGGCGCCAAGTAGGAGACACGGAGAATGTTGCTCGACGTTGGTTCGCTCACCGTGATCGGCGTGACGCTGGGCGGCTTGCTCGGTGTCGCCGCCAAGTTGCTGCATGTCGAGGAAGACCCCATCGAACATGAGTTGCTGGGCATGCTGCCCGGCTCGCAATGCGGTCAATGCGGCTATGTGGGCTGCGGCCAGTACGCCCATGCCCTGGCCCACGAACACGCCCCCGTCACCTTGTGCGCGCCGGGCGGCAAGACCACCGCCGAGACGCTGGCCAAGCGTCTGGGCGTCAAGGCCGACCTGTCCGAGCACGAGGACAAGGGCCCCGAATACGCGGTGATCGACGAGGATCTGTGCATCGGCTGCCTGCGTTGCATCGGCGAATGCACCTCCGACGCCATCGTCGGATCGGTGAAACACGTCCACACCGTGATCGCCGACCAGTGCCATGGCTGCGCCAAGTGCTTCAAGATCTGCCCGACCGAGGCCATCCACATGTGCAAGGTTCCGGTGACGCTGGGCACCTGGCACTGGGACAAACCCCACACCGACGCCGCCACGCATTAAGGAGCCATCGGCCATGAAGCTGTTTCCCGTGCGCGGCGGCATCCATCCCGAGTATCGCAAGGACGCGACCTCGGAAGCCGCCATCACCCCGCTGCCGCTGCCGACCGCGTTGTACCTGCCGCTGCAACAACATATCGGCGCCCCGGCCGAGCCGGTGGTCGAGGCCGGGCAACGGGTGTTGAAGGGCCAGTTGTTGGCCCATGCCGGCGGCTCGGTCTCCGCCCCCACCCACGCCCCCACCTCGGGCGTGGTCGAGGCCATCACCGAAGTAGCGGCGCCGCATCCGTCGGGGCTGACGCAAAAGACCATCGTCCTGTTGCCCGACGGCCGCGAGGAATGGGCCGAACTGCCCGCCCCCATCGCCGATCCCTTCGCCACCGCCCCCGAGATCCTCCGTCGTCGGGTGGCGGAAAGCGGCATCGTCGGCCTTGGCGGCGCCACCTTCCCGTCGGCGATCAAGCTGTCTCTCGGCACGCAAAAGAAGATCGACACCTTGTTGCTGAACGGCGCCGAATGCGAGCCGTACCTGACCTGCGACGACCGCGTCATGCGCGAACACGCCGCCGAAGTGGTGGACGGCGCCCGCATCATGGCCCACATCCTGGGCGCCCCCAAGGTGGTGGTCGGCATCGAGGCCAACAAACCCGCCGCCATCGCCGCCATGACCGACGCAGCCAAGCAATTCGGCAACGTCGAAGTGGTGCCGGTACCGGTGCAATATCCCATGGGGTCGGAACGCCACCTGACCCAGGCCATCACCGGCCTTGAGACCCCGGCACGCAAGCTGACCGCCGATCTCGGCGTGGTGGTGCACAACGTCGGCACCGCACGCGCCGTGCACCACGCGGTGCGCTTCGGCCGGCCGCTGCTGTCCCGTGTGGTCACCGTGTCGGGCGGCGCCGTCGCCAAGCCGGCCAACCTTGAAGTGCCGCTGGGCACGCTGGTTTCCGATCTGGTCGCCTTTTGCGGCGGCCTGACCCAGCCGCCGCGCCGCATCGTCAACGGCGGCCCGATGATGGGCCAGCCGTTGCCCGGCCTTGAGGTGCCGGTGGTCAAGGGGACTTGCGGCATCCTGGCGCTGACCGCCGGGGAATGCGACGAGCAACCGCCGGGACCGTGCATCCGTTGCGGCACCTGCGTCACCATCTGCCCGTGCGGATTGGTTCCGGTCGAGATGGCCGCCTATATCCGCCACGACAAGCTGGACGCCGCCGCCAAGGTCGGCGTCATGGATTGCGTGTCGTGCGGGTCGTGCTCGTACGTCTGCCCGTCGCACATTCCGCTGGTGCATTACTTCAACTACGCCAAGGGCGCCATCACCGCCGCCGATCGCGACCGCCGCAAACAGGACAGCACCAAGGCCCTGATCGAGGCGCATAACGACCGCGTCGAGAAGGCGCTGGCCGCCAAGAAAGCCGCGGCCGCCGCGGCCGCCGCCAAGCGCGCGGCCGAAGCCGCGGCCGCCCAGGCTTCTTCCGAAACCTCCGCCGACAAGCAGGGCAATCCATGAGCGCGTTGACCGACAAGAGCGGGCCGTTCACCCACGCGCCCAACTCCGTCCCCCGGATCATGAACACGGTGCTGCTGGCGCTGGCACCGGCCACCTTGTTCGAGCTTTACCTGTTCGGCTGGCCGGCGGTGTTCCTGTTCGTCATCTCCGTCGCCTCGTGCAAGCTGGCCGAGGCCGGATGCCTTTGGCTGGCCGGCAAGCCGGTCGCCCCCACCCTGCGCGACAGTTCGGCGGCGCTGACCGGCTGGCTGTTGGCCATGAGCCTGCCGCCGTGGGCGCCGTGGTGGGTGCCGGTGGTGGGCGCGGTGTTCGCCATCCCCCTGGCCAAGCATGTGTTCGGCGGTCTGGGCCAGAACGTGTTCAACCCGGCCATGGTGGCGCGCGTGGCGCTTTTGGTGTCGTTCCCGGTGCAGATGACGCTGTTCGTGGCGCCGCAGCCGCTGTTCAGCGCCGGCGCGCCGGGCTTCCTTGAGGCGCTGTCCATCACCTTCGGCGCCGGCGCGGTCGATTCCATGAGCGCCGCCAGCGCGCTGGGCTACGTCAAGACCGAGCTGTCGCGCGGTATCCCGGTGGCCGAATCGCTTCGGCACGTCCCCGACCTGATGGATCTGGCCTTCGGATCCAAGCCCGGCTCCATGGGCGAGACCTCGGTGGTGCTGATCCTGTTGGGCGGTCTGTTCCTGTTGGTGCGCCGGATCATCTCGTGGCACATCCCGGTGGCGGTGATCGGCACCTTGTTCGTGCTGGGCACCTTGTTCAACACCCTCGACCCCGCCCGCTACACGCCGGGCATGTTCCATGTGCTGTCGGGCGCCACCATGTTGGGCGCGTTCTTCATCGCCACCGACTACGTCACCTCGCCGGTGTCCAAGAAAGGGCAACTGGTGTTCGGCGTCGGCGTCGGTCTGCTGACCTGGGCGATCCGCAGTTATGCCGGCTATCCCGAGGGCATGGCCTTCGCGGTGCTGCTGATGAACTCGCTGACGCCGATCATCGACCAGCAATTCCGCCCGCGTGCCTTCGGTCGCACCCGCAAGGGCGAACCCTTGCCGCTGAAGGGGGAGAAATGAGCAAGCCATCCTACGTCCATGGCCTGATCCTCGGCGCGTTCTGCCTGGGCTTCGGCGTGGTGCTGGCCGGCACCGACATGGTGACCAGCGCCCCCATCGCCCAGCGTGCGCTTGAAGACAAGCAAAACGCCCTGTCCAAGGTCATCCCGCCGGGCATCCACGACAACGTGCCGGTCACCGACACCATCACGCTGTCCAACCACGACGGCAAGCCGATCACCATCTACCGCGCCACCAAGGGCGGCAAGGTGACGGGCGTCGCCTATCAGATCGAGGGCTCGGGCTATGCCGGCGAGATGCGGCTGATGCTGGCGGTCGACGCCGACGGCAAGATTTTGGGCGTGCGCGCCCTGGCCCACAAGGAAACCCCCGGCCTGGGCGACAAGATCGACACCGCCAAGACCGACTGGATCACCCGCTTCGACGGCCTGTTCCTGGGCAACCCGCCGGCCGACAAGTGGAAAGTGAAGAAGGACGGCGGCGTGTTCGACCAGTTCTCGGGCGCCACCATCACCCCGCGCGGCGTGGTCGCGGCCATTCGCCACGGCCTGGAATTCTTCGCCGAAAACAAGACCCAATTGCTGGAGGTCCGCTGACATGGCCACTCCCTCCTATTCCACCATCGTCAAGGACGGCCTTTGGGACAACAACGGCGTGCTGTGCATGCTGCTCGGCATGTGTCCGACCATGGCCATGACCACCAGTGCCACCAACGGCTTCGGCATGGGGCTGGCGACGGCCGCCGTGATGGCGTCGTCGAACCTTCTGGTCGCCATCTTCCGCGGCTACATCACCTATGAAGTGCGCGTGCCGGTGTTCATCCTGATCGTGGCGTCCATGGTGACGCTGGTCGATTTGACCATGAACGCCTGGATGCACGAGTTGTACAAGGTGCTGGGCCTGTTCATCCCGCTGATCGTTTCCAACTGCCTGCCGCTGGCCCGCCTGGAATCCTTCGCCGCCAAGGAGCCGGTGCTGCCGTCCCTGGTTGACGGCATCTTCATGGGATTGGGCTTCACCTTCGCGCTGACCGCCATCGGCGCCATGCGCGAGATCGTCGGTTCCGGCACCTTGTTCGCCGACGCCTCGCTGTTGCTGGGCCCGGCCTTCAAGTTCATGGAAATGCGCATCCTGCCGCCCGAGGCCAGCGTGCTGGTGATGATCCTGCCGCCGGGCGGTTTCCTCGCCACCGGCCTGCTGGTGGCCGGCAAGCGTCTGATCGACATCCGGGCCGGCAAGGCCATTTCCATGGGCGGCGCCCACTGCGTGGGCTAAGGGAGCGCGGGAACATGAACGTCAAGGTGGTCTACGCCAAGCCCGAACGCCAAGTGGTGCTGTCGGTGGAGGTGCCGGACGGCGCCACCATCCGGGATGCGCTGGACAAATCGGGCATCCTGGCCCGTTGTCCCGACATCGACTTGACCGTGAACAAGGTCGGGGTGTGGGGCAAGGTGGTGGAATTGGACGCCGCCCTGGAAAACGGCGCCCGTATCGAAATCTACCGTCCCATCACCTGCGATCCCAAGACGGTGAAGCGCCGGGCCAAGCCGGAGGCCGAGGCTTGACACGGCATACGCGTAATTACTGATATTTGATATTAACAAAAGTTAATATGCTGTCTCCCTAAGACCACTGCCACATGGCGACCTTGCGGACCGGCGGCCAACGCCGGCCGCCCTGGTCGCGCCCCAGTCAGGCAGGGTGCACGGGAGAACGGACAATGACTACGCGCCCCCCTCTGTCCGCCGGCCTCAACCGGCGGCGTTTCCTGCAATTGGGAGCCGCCGGCGCGGCTCTGACGGCGGTTCCGCTGTCGACGGCCACCGCCGACACCAAGGTCGCGACCAAGGCCCACATCGTGATCGCCGGAGCTGGAGCCGCCGGCCTGTCCGCGGCACAGCGGCTGATGCAAAAGCTTGACGGCGCCCGCGTCACCATCATCGACAAGCGCAAGGAACATTTCTACCAGCCGGGCTTCACCCTGATCGCCGGCGGCATCAAGTCCAAGGATTACGTGGTGTCGAGCACGGCCGAATATCTGCCGCGCGACGTCACCTGGATCGAGGAGGGAGTGGCCGAGTTCGACCCCGATGCCAACAAGGTGGTCACCGACAGCGGCAAGGCCGTCACCTACGATTATCTGGTTCTGGCCACCGGCCTGCGCCTGGATTACGACGCCATCGAAGGCATGGACGTGACCCGCATCGGCACCGACGGCCTGGGCAGCATCTACGCCAGCCCCGACGCGGCGTCCGCCACCTGGGGCGCCATGGCGCGCTTTGTCGAGACCGGCGGCGTCGGCTTGTTCGGTCGCCCGGACACCGAGATGAAATGCGCCGGTGCCCCCCTGAAATACACCTTCATCACCGACGACCGCCTGCGCCGCGCCGGCAACCGCTCCAAGGCCGAGTTGATCTATTGCGCCCAGAACAAGTCCCTGTTCAGCGTGCCGATCGTCTCGGAAAAGGTGCGGATGCTGTTCGGCGACCGCAAGGTCAAGGTCAACCACGACCACGTCATGACCGGCATCGACCTGGGCCGCAAGATGGCGTTCTACAAGACCCCCACCGGCACCGCTGAGCTCAAGTACGACTTCATCAACGTGGTGCCGCCCATGCGTGCCGCCGAAGCGGTGCGCAATTCCGCCCTGCGCTGGCAGGACGGCGCCTTCGCCGCCGATGGCTGGGCCGAGGTGGAGAAACCGACGCTGCGCCACCGCCGCTATCCCAACGTCTTCGCGGTGGGCGACGTGGCCGGCGTGCCCAAGGGCAAGACGGCGGCCAGCGTCAAATGGCAGGTGCCGGTGGCGGTGGACCATCTGGTGGCCGACATCGCCGGCACCACCAGCACCGCCGTCTACAACGGCTACACCTCGTGCCCGCTGATCACCCGGCTGGGCCGCGCCATGCTGGTCGAGTTCGACTACAACAACGATCTGGTTCCGTCTTTCCCCGGTGTGGTCGCCCCGCTCGAGGAATTGTGGATTACCTGGGTCATGAAGACCATGGCGCTCAAGCCCACCTACATTTCCATGCTGCGCGGCCGCGCCTGATCTCGGGAGGATGACATGAAGGAACTCGATCTCGCCGTCTTCTTCTCGGTGTTCCACGAAATGCTGGGCCCGGTGCTGTGGCTGTTGCTGGCGCTTGCCGTCGGCGGCATCGCCCTGGCGCTTTGGGTGTTCGTCCGCGAGGGCAGCAGCATCGACAGCCGCCGTCTGGTGCGTTCGGAACTGATGGGCCTTTTGGGCGGCGTCGCCGCCCTGGTGCTGATGGCCGAAGTCACCGTTTCCGGCTTCACCGACGCTGGCGGCCCGGTGGACTGGCTGTTGGTGGGACTGATCTGGGGCATCGGCCTGGCCGGCACCACCATCCTGGCCTACGGCATCCAGGGCGTCTTCAAGAAGGCGTAACCCGTTGGACGCGGGCGGGTTCGCCCGCGTCCCCCTCTTTTCTCAATACATCCGCCGACGGAACAGCCACGCCGCCCCGGTCAGCGTCACCGCCGCCAACACCGCCATCGGCCACACCGAATGCCACACCAGGGCGGCCGGCATGTCCTTGAGGAACACCCCCCACAGAACCACCAGGATGTGGCGCACCGGGTTGACCAGGGTCAGGGTCTGCATCCAGTCCGGCATGTTCTGGACCGGTGTGGCGAAACCCGACAAGATCATGGTCGGCACCATGAAGAAAAAGGCGCCCATGATCGCCTGTTGCTGGGTGGACGCCAGCGCCGAGATGAACAGCCCGACCCCGATGGTGCACAGCAGGAACACCGCCAGCGCGCCGTAAAGCAACGCCACCGATCCGGTCAACGGTACGTGGAACCATATCTGGCTGGCGGCGATGATGATCGAGCCTTCGACCAGACCGATCAGCATGCCGGGGGCGGTCTTTCCCACCAGAATTTCCCACGGCCTGAGCGGCGTCACCAGCAATTGCTCGAAGGTGCCGAGTTCGCGCTCGCGCGCCACCGAAAGCCCGGTCACCACCAGCGCCACCACCTGGGTCAGCACGCCGACCAGACCGGGCACCACCACCCACAGGCTTTCCAGGTTGGGGTTGAACCACACCCGCGTCACCAGGGTCGGCCCCACCGGCTGGCTGGCCTGGGCGGCGATGGCGGCGTTGTGCGAGATGACGATGGTGGTCAGGTAGCCGGCGGCGATCTGGGCAGAGTTGGAACGCCGCCCGTCCAGGATCACCTGAACCGTCGCCCCCTGGCCGGATTCAAGCCGGCGAGAGAAATCCTGAGGAATGCGCAGCCCCATCATGGCGTCGCGGCGGTCGATGGCGGCGGCCAGGGCGGCTTCGTCGTCCACCACCTGAAGCCGGGCGAAGGTGGGCGCCCCCTGGATACGCGCCACCAATTCGCGTGAGGCCAGCCCCTGGTCCTGGTTGAACAGCGCCACGGTGACGTCGGTAACGTCGTAGGTGGCGGCATAGGAAAACACCGCCAATTGGATCAGGGGCGGCACGATCAGCACGAAACGGCTTTTCTTGTCGCGCCACACCGACAGTAATTCCTTGACGATCAGCGCCCAGACACGGCCCCACATGGTGTCACTCCAAACTCTTGCGGGTGCGCTTCAGCGTGACCAGCGCCAGGACCAGCGCGATCAGCAACAGCGCCCCGGCATTGGGCAGGATGACGCTCCACACGTCGCCGGCCATGAAGATGGTCTGAAGGCAGGTGACGAAATAGCGCGCGGCGACGATGTGCGACAACGCCTCGATCCACAGCGGCATGGAAGACGGTTCGAACACGAAACCCGACAGCATGAAGGCCGGCAGGAACGCCGCGACGATGGCGATCTGTCCGGCGACGAACTGGTTCTTGGCCACGGTCGAGATCAGAAGCCCAAGGTTCAAGGCCCCCACCAGGAACAGCGCCGACACCACCGTCAGGACCCAGAACGACCCGCGCATGGGCACCTGGAACAGGATCAGCGCGATGGCCACCGACAACGCCATGCCGCCCATGCCCAACACGAAATAGGGGATCACCTTGCCGGCCAGCAGCTCCAGCCGCCCAACCGGAGTGGCGATCATCGCCTCCATGGTGCCGCGTTCCCATTCGCGCGCCACCACCAGCGCCGTCAGGATGGTGCCGACCAGGGTCATGTTGATGGCGATCAGTCCCGGCACCAGGAAATTGCGCGATTCCAACGCCTCGTTGAACCATACCCGCGTCTCGGCGTTCACCGGCACCGCCAGGGCGGCGCCGCGGTCGCGGGCCTCGTATCCCAGCCATTTGGCCCACACCCCCTCGGCATAGCCCTTGACCAGCCGGGCGGTGTTGGCGTCGGTGCCGTCCAACAGCACTTGGATGGGGGCGTCCAGTCCGCGCGACGCCTGGGCGTCGAAATCGTCGGCCACCACCACCACGCCACGATAACGCCCCGATACCAGACCGTCCTCGGCCGGGCGGCGGTCGCGCAGTTCCTCGACCTCGAAATAGGGCGAGTTGGCGAAAGCCGTGACCAGGCTGGCGGTCCGCTGCGTGGGCTCGGGCACCACCACCGCCACGGCGACGTGGCGGGCATCCAGCGAGACGCCATAACCGAACAGCAGCAACAGCACCACCGGCAGCACCAGGGCGATGACGATGGACGACGGATCGCGCACGATCTGCACCATTTCCTTGCGAACCAGCGCCCACAGGCGGCGAAGACGGATCATGACCGTTCCTCCCTGTCGCAAGCCTCGACCAAGGCGATGAAGGCGTCCTCGAGCGTCGGATCGGGTTGCTCGGGATTGCGCGCCGAGGCCTTGATCTCCTCGGGACTTCCCACCGCGATCAGCCGGCCACGGTAGACGATGCCGATACGGTCGCAATATTCGGCTTCGTCCAGGAAATGGGTGGTGACCAGCACGGCGACGCCGTCGCCGGCCAGGGTGTTGATGTGTCCCCAGAACTCGCGCCGGACCAAGGGGTCGACGCCCGAGGTCGGTTCGTCCAGGAACAAGATGTCGGGGCCGTGCAGGATGGCGGCGGCCAGGGCCAGACGTTGCTTGAAGCCCAGGGGCAGTTGCCCGGCGTTGGTGTCGGCCATCGGCCCCAGCGCGAAGACGTCGAGCATGGCACCGCACACCGCCTTGCGCCGCGCCCCGGAAAGGCCGTAGACTCCGGCGAAGAAATCCAGGTTCTGGCGCACCGAGAGGTCGGGATAGAGCGAGAATTTCTGGGACATATAGCCCAGACGCTGCTTGGCCTCGGGCGCCGCCGAGGCAAGGTCGATCCCGGCGACGCGGGCGACGCCCGAACTCGGTTCCATCAACCCGCACAGCATGCGGAAGGTGGTGGACTTGCCGGCGCCATTCGGCCCCAACAGCCCGAAAATCTCGCCCGGCGCCACATCGAAGCCCACATGATCGACGGCGGTGAAGTCGCCGAAGCGACGCACCAGATCGCGTGCCTCGACCACCGCGCCGCCGCGCGGGCGCGGATGGTGGACGATTTCCGGCAAAGCCGGAACCGGGCCGCCATGGCGGTCGAGAAGCGCGATGAAGGCGTCCTCGAACCGCGGCGCCACCGGCTCCACCACCGCCTGGGGGGCACCCAGTTCAGCGGCAGCGGGCACCGCCGCCCCCTCGGCCAACACCAAGCGCACGGCTGCCCCTTGGATCAGCGCGTCGGCGACGCCCACATGGCGGCGGGCGGCGGCCTGGACGACACGGCGGTCCATGATGCCACGCACGGCGAAACTGCGGCCGCGCATGCGCTGGGTCAGGTCCTTGGGTGGCCCGTCATAGATCAGCCGGCCCTGGTCCAGCAACAGCACGGAATGGCAACGCTCGGCCTCGTCCAGATAGGCGGTGGACCACACCACCGCCACGCCTTGGTCGGCCAGTTCATGGACCATGCGCCACAATTCGCGCCGCGACACCGGATCGACGCCGACCGACGGTTCGTCCAGCAACAGCAGCCGGGGCGTCGCCACCAGGGCGCAGGCCAGCCCCAGCTTTTGCTTCATGCCGCCCGACAGCTTGCCGGCCAGCCGCGTCTCGAACCCGGCAAGGCCCGAGAACGACAACAGCCGCGCGAAGGTGTCGCCCTGTTCGGCGGGCGCCAACCCGCGCAGATCGGCATAAAGCGACAGGTTCTCGGCGACGGTCAAATCCTCGTACAGGCCGAAGCGCTGCGGCATGTAGCCCAGGGCGTCGGACGCCGACACAGTTCCCCCGTCGGGCGCCAGAAGCCCGGCCATCAGGCGAAGCAAGGTGGTCTTGCCGGCCCCGTCGGCGCCGACCAGACCGGTGACGCGGCCAACCGGAACGGACGCGCAGACACCGTCCACGGCGCGGGTGGCGCCGAAACTCTTGCGCACGTCGTCCAGGCGGACCAGGGCGTCCATGACAATCCCCTTTACGGCAACAGTTTCACCGTCACCGGCATGCCCTGGCGCAACCCGTCGTCAGGATCGGAAACCACCACCCGCACCCGATAAACCAGCGATGTCCTGAGTTCCGGTGTCTCCACCGTCTTCGGGGTGAACTCGGCCACCGGCGACACGAACCCCACCTGACCGTGATAGGTCCGGCCGCCATCGGTCACCACCTCGGCCTTGGTGCCGGGAACCACCCGGTCCAGCGCCGGTTCGGCAACCCAGGTCCGTACCTGCATGGGTTCGGTCAAGGCCAGGGTCAGCACGGTGGCGCCGGGCAGCACCATGGAACCGGGTTCACGCACCCGCGTCATCACCTGCCCCGCCGCCGGCGCCGTCAACTCGGCGTCGGCGAGACGGCGGCGCATCAGATCCATGGTCGCCTGTTCCGCCGCCACCTGGGCCTTGGCCACCGCGATATCCTCGGACCGGAAGCCCTTTTCCTGAAGGGCCAGCGCCTCGCGGGCACGGTTCAACTGGGCCTCGGCCTGACGCATGTCGGCCCGCGCGTTGTCCAATGCCTGACGCGACACCACGGAATCCACCGTGGTCCCGGCGCGGCGGCCATAGGTGGCCTTGGCGTTGACGAAGGCTGCCTCGGCACGCGCGACCTCGGCGCGGGCCTGGGCGATCTCTTGCGGCCGGTTGCCGGCCTCGAGCTTGTCCAGATTGGCCTGGGCTCCGGCCAGACGCGCTTCGGTGATCCGCACCGCGTCCTCAAGATAGGATTTGTCCATCACCGCCACCACCTGGCCAGGGGCGACGCGGTCGCCCTCCTCGACCAGTAGCTTTTCCAGCCGGCCTTCAACCCTGAAAGCCAGATCCACTTGGCGGATATCGACGCTGCCGTTCATCACCAGGGCGGAAGTGTCGGCCGGCTTGTGCCAGACGATCCAGCCGACAGCGGCGGCAAGGACGATGACGGCGGCGACGATCAGGGGAAGTTTGCGGCGCATGGCGACCTCGCAAGGCAGCGGGAAACGGCCAGAGACATAGGATATCGCTTGATAATGGTCCCGTCGCCCCAAGAATCGCGCATGGCAGAACCTAGCCTTTCCCGCTGGCATGGGCTAAACCTGCGGCAAGATCAAACCATTCGCCAGGACAGGTTCCATGCCCTCGTTCGACATCGTTTCCAAGACCGACATGGCCGAAGTGGACAACGCCATCGCCGGCATCCAGCGTGAAATCGGCACCCGTTTCGACTTCAAGGGCTCGAAATGCTCGTTGGAACGCAAGGAGCAGGTCATCACCATCGTCGCCGACAACGACAGCCGGCTCGAACTGATGCACGACTTCCTGCGCACCTACTTCACCCGGCGCAAGGTCGATCCCAAATGCCTGGATTTCAGCGCAGCCCCGCAAAAAGCGTCGGGCGATTCCCTGCGCCACGAGGTGAAGGTGAAACAGGGCATCGATTCCGCCGTCGCCAAGACCCTGGTCAAGGAGATCAAGGACAGCAAGATCAAGGTCCAGGCCTCGATCCAGGGCGACGAAGTGCGCGTCACCGGCAAGAAGCGCGACGAGTTGCAGGAAGTGATCGCACTGTGCCGCAATCTTGAGGTCGAGTTGCCGCTGCAATACGTGAACTTCCGCGACTGACCCCCTGCATAGCGCGAGACACCTTTTTCCTGCGCCAAAAAATTTCAGTCTCCAGCTACACTTCGTTACCAAGTCGGGCTCGACGGAAACAGCATGGCGGCTCAATATCGCCGCCATGCACACGCCACACATGAAACGACGCCCGCTTATTCTGTCCCTTGCCGTGACCGCCGCCCTGTTGGCGGCGGCCGGCGGCGGCTGGTGGTGGGTCAAGCGCGGCGACGCCGCCGCCAGTTGGGTCACCGCGCGGGCCACCCGCGCCGACATCGAAGACACCACCACCGCGCTCGGTACCCTTCAACCGCTGGAATATGTGGACGTCGGCACCCAGGTTTCGGGCCAGTTGCGCCGGGTCTACGTCCAGATCGGCGATCAGGTGACCAAGGGGCAGTTGCTGGCCGAGATCGACCCCACCGTCTACGGCTCCAAGGTCGATGCCGGCGAGGCCAATATCCAGAACCTCAAGGCCCAATTGACGGAAAAGCAGGCCCAGGCCACCCTGGCCGAGGAAACCTTCGCCCGTCAGCAACGCATGCTGGCCGCCAACGCCACCAGCACCGAGGATTACCAGAACGCCCAGACCACGCTGAAGGCGGCACGCGCACAGGTCGCCCAGCTTCAGGCCCAGATCAATCAGGTTCAGTCCACCTTGCGCGGCGACCAGGCCAACCTGGGCTACACCAAGATCTACGCCCCCATGAGCGGCACCGTGGTCAGCCAGACCTCGCGCCAGGGCCAGACCCTGGTGGCTGCGCAACAGGCGCCGACCATCCTGCGCATTTCCGACCTGTCGACCATGACGGTGTGGACCCAGGTGTCGGAAGCCGACATCGGCAAGCTCAAGCTGGGGCAACCGGTCTATTTCACCACGCTGGGCCGGCCGGAAAACAAACGCTATTCCACGTTGCGCCAGATCCTGCCGACGCCGGAAATCCTGAACAACGTGGTGCTGTACGACGCGCTGTTCGACGTCGCCAATCCCGAGGGCGACCTGGGGATCGAGATGTCGGCCCAGGTGTTCTTCGTCCACGCCTCGGCCAAGAATGCGCTGGTGATCCCGGCTTCCGCCCTGGCCCAGGCCAAGGCGCTGGCGCCCAAGGGGCCGCCGCCGAAAGGCGCCAAGGCACCCGCCGCCCCGCCGCCCGGCGGCGACGTGGTGTTGGTGATGAAGGACGGCGCCCCCGAACCGCGTCCCGTCACCGTGGGCGTGCGCAACCGCGTGCAGGTCGAGATTCTGTCCGGCCTGGAAGAGGGCGAGGAAGTGGTGACCGGCTGGCGCACCGCCGAGGCGCAGAAGGCCGCCTCGGCCAAGAACGCCGCCAACCACATGCCGCCGCCGCCGCCGCGATGAGCACCGCCGCCATGGACGCGCCGTTGATCCAACTGGAAAGCGTCACCAAGACCTACCGCACCGGCGCGTTGGAGGTCGAGGTCCTGCACGGCGTGTCGTTGTCCATCCGGCGCGGCGAGTTCGTCGCCATCATGGGCGCCTCGGGGTCGGGCAAGACCACGCTGATGAACCTGATCGGCTGTCTCGACCGCCCCTCTTCGGGCCGCTATTTGTTCGCCGGCCAGGACGTCGGCGCCATGGACCGCGACCAACTGGCCCTGCTGCGGCGCGACGCCTTCGGCTTCGTGTTCCAGCAATACAACCTGCTGGCCAGCGCCACCGCGCTGGAAAACGTCGAGGTGCCGGCCATCTATGCCGGCCTGTCCAAATCCGACCGCGACCGGCGCGCCGCCGCCATCCTGGACCGCCTGGGCCTGGCCGAGCGCATGCACCACCGTCCCAACCAGCTGTCGGGCGGCCAGCAACAGCGCGTGTCCATCGCCCGCGCCCTGATGAACGGCGGTTCGGTCATCCTGGCGGACGAACCCACCGGCGCGCTCGACAGCAAGTCGGGGCGCGAGGTGATGGCGCTGTTGCACGCGCTCAACGCCGACGGCCACACCATCGTCCTCATCACCCACGATTCCTCGGTCGCCGCCCAGGCGCACCGGGTGGTCACCATCGCCGATGGCGAGATCGTCGGCGACGAAGGCGGCACCCCCGCCGATGCCGCCACCGCCGCCGCCCTGTCCGTCGCGGCACGCGACACCCACCCGCTGACCGACGTGGCCGAAGCGGTGAAGATGGCCGCACGCTCGTTGCGCGCCAACCTGTTCCGCACGGTTCTGACACTGTTGGGCATCGTCATCGGCGTCGGTTCGGTGGTGGCCATGCTGGCCATGGGCGACGGCGCCAAACAGGACGTGCTGACCCGCATCCAGGCCATGGGCACCAACCTGTTGCTGGTCCGTCCCGGCACCGCCAACATGCGCGGCCCCGAGGCCGGCACCATCGCCACCTTGGTTCCCGAGGACGCGGAAGAGGTGGCGCGCCTGCCCAACGTCCGCGTCGCCGTCCCGGAACTGAGCGGCACGGTGACCCTGCGTTACGGCAACGCCGATTACCAGACCTCGGTCACCGCCACCTCGCAGGATTATCCCACCGCCCGTGACTGGGCGATCAAGACCGGCACCTTCTTCGCCGCCGACGACGTCAAAAGCTATGTGCCGGTGGTGGTGCTGGGCCAGACGGTGGTCGACAACCTGTTCAAGAACGGCGACGACCCCATCGGCAAATACATCCTGCTCAAGAACGTCCCGTTCCAGGTGGTCGGCATCCTGGCGCGCAAGGGCGCCTCGCCGTTCGGTTCCGACCTCGACGATGCCGCCTTCGTGCCGCTGACCACCGGTTCCCTGAGGCTGTTCGGCCAACGCTATCTGCGGTCCATCGCGGTGCAGGTGGAAAGCCTTGAGACCATCGACGACACCCAGGAACAGGTGACCCAGTTGCTGGAGGCCCGCCACCGCGCCAAGGACGTGCAGGTGCGCAACACCGCCTCGATCATGGAAATGGCCACCGCCACCCAGAACACCATGACCGTGCTGTTGGGGTCGATCGCCGCCATTTCCTTGCTGGTGGGTGGCATCGGCGTCATGAACATCATGTTGGTCAGCGTCACCGAACGCACGCGCGAGATCGGCATCCGCATGGCGACCGGGGCACGCACCGCCAACATCTTGCTGCAATTCATCACCGAGGCGGTGGTGGTGTGCGCCATCGGTGGCGCCTTGGGCGTGGTCGGCGGCCTTGCCACCGCCGCTGTCGCCCAGGCGCTCGGAACACCGGTGGTGTTTTCGGTAGGTCCGGTGGTGCTGGCCTTCGGCTGCGCCTTCGCCACCGGGCTGGTGTTCGGCTACATGCCGGCCCGCAAGGCCGCCAACCTTGATCCCGTCCACGCCCTGTCGGCGGAGTAACCATGCGCAGGTCCCTTTTTTCCCTCTTGGCGCTTGGCGTCGCCGCCTGTTCCCAGGTCCCGGAGCTCGCCATGCCGGAGACCACTCTTCCCGCCGCCTATGGCGAACAGCAAGGCGCGCCCCTGACGGCGCCGTCCGAATGGTGGACGCTGTTCGGCTCGGCCGAGTTGAACCGGCTGGAACAGACGGCGCTGGCCGCCAACCACGACCTCAAGGCGGCCATCGCCCGCATCGAACAGGCCCAGGCGGAATTGCGCATCGCCGGCGCCCCCACCCTGCCGACCATCACCGGCGGGGGAACCGGCAGCAACCGCATGACGCACGGTTCCTCCACCTCGACGCTCAGCACCTCGAAACGCGCCACCACCACCCGCAGCTTCGAAGGATCGTTGACCGCATCCTACGAAGTGGATTTCTGGGGCAAGACGGCCGCCGCCATCCAATCGGCCGAGGCATCCTTGCGCGCCAGCCGCTTCGACCGCGACACGGTGGCGCTGACCCTGACCGCCAACGTCGCCACCACCTGGATGCAGGCGTTGGCGCTGGCCGACCGGGTCACGGTGGCGCGGCGCAACCTGGAACTGGCACGCGAGACCCTGGCCCTGGCCGAACGCCAGGCGGAATTCGGCAAGACCTCGCAACTGGACGCCGCGCAACAGCGCGCCACCGTCGCCACCATCGAGGCCAAGCTGCCGGCCCTGGAACTGCAATACCGGCAAAGCGTCAACGCCTTGGCGGTGCTGACCGGGCTGGCGCCGTCGCAATTGCGGCTTGAAAGCACCAGCCTTGAGGGGTTGCCGACCCCCGAGGTCAAGGCCGGCCTGCCGTCCGAATTGTTGCGCCGCCGCCCCGACATCGCCAAGGCCGAAGCCCAGTTGCAGGCCGCCAACGCCGACATCGGCGTGGCCCGCGCCGCCCTTTACCCCAGCCTGACGCTGACCGCCGAGGGCGGCTACACCAGCCCCTACCTGATTTCGCTGCTCGACGCCCACAACACCTTCTGGACCCTGGGCAGCTCGCTGGCCGCCACCTTGTTCGACAACGGCAAGCTGCGCGGCACCGTCGCGTTGAACGAGGCCAAGCTGCGCGAGGCGGCGGAAAGTTATCAATCCGCCACCCTGACCGCCCTTCAGGAGGTCGAGGACCAATTGGCCGCCATGCGCTGGCTGGCCGGCCAGGAAGAGGCGCAGACCCGTGCGGTGGACGCCGCGCGCGAGGCCCAACGGCTGTCCGACGTGCGTTACCGTGAAGGCGCCGAGCAATACCTGACCGTGCTGGAAGCCCAGCGCACCTTGCTGGACGCCGAGGACAGCGCGGTCCAGGTGCGGCTGTCGCGGCTTTCCGCCTCGGTCGGGCTGGTCAAGGCGCTGGGCGGCGGCATGGACTGACATTTCCTCATATTGCGGTGCGGCAGGGAAAGGCCCACATTGTCAGGGGCCACCGTCACAGGGAACCATCATGCCGCATGCCGACGACAAGGAACTGCGTGCCCGCGTCAAATTGCTGGGCGCCATGCTGGGCGACGTGCTGCGCCATCAGGAGCGCGGCGAGGTACTGGAGACGGTGGAGACCCTGCGCAAGGGCTTCATCGACCAGCGCAAGGCGGAAGACCCGGGCAAGCGCGCCCGGCTGATGGCGTTGATCAACGATCTCGACCCCGCCTTGCTCAGCCATGTGGTGCGGGCGTTTTCCATGTACTTCCTGTTGGCCAACATCGCCGAGGAGGACGGCGCCCACCAGGACCGCCGCCGCAAGGTGCAAAAGGGCGAGCGGCTATGGTACGGATCGTTCGACCACACCCTGCACGGCCTCAAGGAACAAGGCGTCGGCCCCGAACAGGTTCAGTTGCTGCTGAATTCCCTGCGCTATCGCCCGGTGTTCACCGCCCATCCGACCGAGGCCAAGCGCCGTACCGTGCTGGAGGTTCAGCGCCGGCTGGACGTCCTGGCCAAGCGGCTGGACGTCACCCCGCCCGGTCCCGAACGGGCCGAGATCGAACAGGAACTGCGCAACCAGATCCAGGTTCTGTGGAAGACCGACGAGGTGCGGGTCAACCGCCCGCGTGTCGAGGACGAGATCAAGAACGGCCTGTTCTATTTCCGCGAAACCCTGTTCGACACCGTGCCGCGCCTGCACCGCAACCTGGAACGCGCGCTGCGCTCGGCCTATGGCCCGGATTCCGGCATCATCGTGCCGCCGCTGTTGCGGTTCGGGTCGTGGATCGGCGGTGACCGCGACGGCAATCCCTTCGTCACCCACGGCGTCACCCGGCTGGCGCTGCGCCTGCAATCGCGCGAGGTGCTGCGGCGCTATCGCCATCGCATCGAACGTCTGGCCCTTGAGCTCACCCATTCCTCGACCCTGGTGACGCCGTCCGAGGAGTTCCTGGCATCCCTGGCCGCCGACGCCGACGTCATGGCCGGCGTGCTGGATGGCAACCCCAACCGCTATGCCCAGGAACCCTATCGCCTGAAACTGCATGTGGCCCATTATCGGCTGGGACGGCAACTGGCCCGTGTCGAGGCGCTGCTGGACGGCCGCCCCGATCCCGGCGCCCAAGGCGGCTATGCCTCGGAAGCCGGCTTCCTGGCCGATTTGGAAATCATCGGCCGTTCGCTGGCCAGCCATGGCGATTCCAATCTGGCCGAAGCCGGTCTCAAGGATCTGAGCTGTCTGGTGCGGACCTTCGGCTTTTTCCTGGCACAACTGGACATCCGCCAGGAATCGGGGCGTCACAGCGACGCGGTGGCCGAGATTTTCGACCGCGCCCCCAACCTGCCCGATTACCGCGCCCTGGACGAAGCCGGGCGGGTCAAGGTGCTGGACGAGATGCTGAGCCATGGCGGCACGCCGCTGATCTATGGCGACGACCTGTCGGCCGGCACGCGGGAGATCCTGGAGGTGCTGGAGGCGGTGCGTGACCTGCGCGCCGAAATCAGCCCGCAAGCTTTTGGCGCCTACGTCATCTCCATGACCCATCAGGCCAGCCACGTGCTGGAGGTGCTGTTCCTGGCCGGCTTCGCCGGACTTGCCGGGCGCCGTGCCGACGGAACGTGGCATTGCGCGCTCAGGGTGGCGCCGCTGTTCGAAACCATCGACGACCTGACCCGGATCCGGCCGGTGCTCGACACCTTGCTGGACCTGCCCAGCTATCGCGCGTTACTGGCCGCGTCGGGCGAGGTTCAGGAAGTGATGCTGGGCTATTCCGATTCGTGCAAGGACGGCGGCATCCTGGCCTCGGGCTGGGGTCTTTACAACGCCCAGAAACAGGTGGCCCAGGCGACCGCCGCCCGTGGTCTCAAATCCCGCATCTTCCACGGCCGCGGCGGCACGGTGGGACGCGGCGGCGGCCCCACCCACGACGCCATCCTGAGCCAGCCGCCGGGCACGCTGTCGGGCGACATCAAGTTCACCGAACAAGGCGAGGTGCTGTCGGCCAAATACGCCAACCCGGAAACCGCCGTCTATGAACTGACCATGGGTCTGACCGGATTGATGAAGGCCAGTTGCGGCATCGCCTTCGCCTGCGGAGTGGACCGGGGCGACTTCATGGAGGTGATGGCCGAACTGGCGCGGATGGGCGAATTGGCGTACCGCGACCTGACCGACAACACCCCCAGCTTCATCGACTATTTCTATGAAGCGACGCCGGTGTCGGAGATCGCCCTGCTCAACATGGGATCGCGCCCCAGCCATCGGGCCAAGGGCGACCGTTCCAAATACTCGGTGCGCGCCATTCCATGGGTATTCGGCTGGGGCCAGTCGCGCCAGACCATCCCGGCATGGTACGGCCTGGGCAGCGCCCTGGAGGAATGGTGCGGACGCGACGAGCAACGCTTGGCGACCCTGCGCGAGATGGCCCGCGACTGGCCGTTCTTCCGCGCATTGCTGGCCAACATTTCCATGTCGCTGTCGAAATGCGAGATGGGCATCGCCCACGAATACGCCCGCCTGTGCGACGACGCGGTCGAGGCCGACATCATCTTCGCCCGCATCAAGGCGGAATTCCGCTTGACCACGGAATGGGTGCTCAGGCTCACCGGCAACGCCAGCCTGTTGGCCGACAATCCCCGGCTGGCGCTGTCGCTCGGACGGCGCAATCCCTATCTGGACCCGCTCAACCACATCCAGATCGCCGCCATCCGCCGCTATCGCGCCCTTGATCCCGACGATCCGGGGCGCGGCGACTGGCTGGCGCCGTTGCTGCGGTCGATCAACGCCCTCGCGCAAGGATTGCGAAATACCGGGTAAGCGCAGGGACCGAGCGAATCAGTAGATCACGACGGCTTCGTCGGCCACTTCCTCGCGGATTTTCATCACCGCGTCCCATTCCACCAGGAAGGCCGCGACGCAAGCCGGGTCGAAATGGCTGCCCGCGCCGTCCTCCAGCAGTTTGCGCGCCTTTTCCAACGGCCACGCCGCCTTGTAGGGGCGCTCGCTGGTCAGGGCGTCGAACACGTCGGCAACCGCGACGATACGGCCCGACAAGGGAATATCCTCGCCCCTGAGGCGGTTGGGATAACCGCTGCCGTCCCATTTCTCGTGATGCGTCAGCGCGATCTCGGCCCCGAACTGGATCAGGTGGGATTCGCTGCCCCTGAGGATTTCGTGGCCGATCTCGGGATGGCGGGTCATCACCAAGAATTCCTCGTCGGTCAACTTGCCGGGCTTCAGCAAGATGCCGTCGGGAATCCCCAGCTTGCCCAGATCATGCATGGGCGCCGCCTTGAGGATCAGGGCGCAATATTCCTCGTCCTGGCCCAGCCGGCGGGCGATCAGTTCCGAATAACGCGCCATGCGCACGATGTGGGCGCCGGTTTCGGGATCGCGGAATTCGGCCGCCTTGGACAGCCTGAGGATCAGTTCCTGCTCGCGCTGGACCACGGTGATGGTGGCCTTACGCACTTCGTCGGCCAGCCAGCGGTTACGGTCGCGCAATTGCAGATGACCGCGCCGCAGCGCCAGCAGGTTGGAAAAGCGCAGCCGCGCCTCGGCCGGGTCCACCGGCTTGGCCAGGAAGTCGGTCACCCCCAGTTCCAACGCCTTTTGCCGCACGCTGCGTTCGGCGGCGGCGGTGACCATGACGATGGGCACGTCGCGCAGTCCCGGAAGCTTGCGCACCGCCTCGACGTATTGATGTCCGTCCATCACCGGCATCATGTAATCGACCACGATCATGTCGGGCACGTCCCGGCGACACGCTTCGTAGGCCGCCACCGGGTCGGCATAGGTCACCACCCGCACGTCCGGGCCGGTGCGTAGCGCCAATTGCTCGAACAGCATCAGGTTGGTGTCGTTGTCGTCGACGATGTGAACCAACATCTTGGTGTTCTCCCCATCAACGGCTTTTGGCGACGACTTCCATGGTGTCCATGGCGGCCTCGACCAAAGCGGAGAAAATGCTATCCATCCCACCCTCACCCTTGTTCAGGCCGCCTTCCAGGCGGGCCAGCAGATGGGCCATGCGCGCCAGACCAAGGTTGCCGGCGGCACCACGCAGGGAATGGGCGGCCTTGGCGCCGGCCTGCACGTCGCCATCGGCCAGGGCTTGTTCGATTTCGCGCATGCGGGTCGGAAGGCTTTGCTGGAAGGTGCGCATGAGCGACAGGAACACGTCCTCGCCCAAGGTGTCGGTCAGGTCGGCACGAGCCTCGGCATCCAGAAGCGGCAAGGTCGAGACGACAGAAGCCTTGGCAACCGGCTCCGGCACCACCGCCGGCGCACAAACCGCACGGGTCGGCCGCGTGACGACGATCTGTTCGCCCCAACGTTCCAGCACGGCCGCCAGACGCTGACGGTCGATGGGCTTGGCGATGTAGTCGTTCATGCCGGCGGCCAGACAGGCCTCGCGGTCGCCGCGCATGGCGTTGGCGGTCATGGCGACGATCGGCACCTGGCTCTTGGGCGACGCCAGCGCGCGGATGGCCTGGGTCGCGGCGATGCCGTCCATGTTGGGCATCTGCATGTCCATCAGCACAAGGTCGTAATCGCAGCGTTCGACCAGGGTCACCGCCTCGCGGCCATCGTCGGCCACGTCGGCGCGATGGCCCATCTTGCCCAGCAATCCGACCGCCACCTGCTGATTGATGGCGTTGTCTTCGGCCACCAGGATGCGCAGCGCGGGACCGGTCGGCAGGATGGGGTCGTCGGGGCGGCTGGGGCCGACCGGGCGAAGACGCTGCAATCCCACCGCGTCGAGCATGCGGTCAAGCAAGGTGGACTGGCGGACCGGCTTGGTCAGCACGGCGTCAAGGCGCAGGCTGGCCGCCTGGGCCTTGAGGTCGGGGGTGTCGGCCGACGACGCCAGGATCAGCTTGAGCCCCGCCATGTCGGGGTCGGCCCGCAACAAGGTGGCGAGGTCCAGCCCACTCATCCCCGGCATGTGATGGTCGAGAAGGACCACCGAGAACGGCGCCCCGACACGTTGGGCAGTGCGGGCCGCCACCAGTCCTTCGGCGGCGTTGCTCGTCACCTCGACCACCGCGCCCCAGTTCTGGAGCTGGCGAAGGAACACGTCGGCGTTGGTTTCGTTGTCATCGACCACCAGGATCTTGACGCCGAGCAACGGGTTATCCGAACGCTCCTCTCCGCCCTCGCCCATCCGTACCGGCACTTCGAACCAGAAGGTGCTGCCCTCGCCCTCGGTGCTGGAGAAACCGATGCTGCCGCCCATCAACTCGACGATGTGCTTGGAAATGGCCAATCCCAAACCGGTGCCGCCAAACCGCCGCGCGGTCGAGGAATCGGCCTGGGTGAACTTGGTGAACAGGCGCTCCTGGGCGGATTGGGGAATGCCGATGCCGGTATCGCGCACGACGAAACGCAGCCAGGAACGCTCCTCGTCGTTTCTCGAGGCGACTTCGATGGCGACGTTGCCTTTATCGGTGAACTTGATGGCGTTGCCGGCCAGATTCAGCAACACCTGACGCAACCGCCCGGAATCCCCCAGATAGGTCGCCGCCTCGGGCGATTGCACGAAATAAGTCAGTTCGAGCGGCTTGCCCTTGAGACGCGGGGCCAGGATGTCCACCACGCCTTCGACCAGCGGCCGCAACTCGAACGAGGTTTCCTCGAATTCCAGCCGGCCGGCCTCGGCACGCGAGAAGTCCAGGATCTCGTTGATGATGGACAGCAACGCCTCGGCCGACAGCCGGATGGTGCTGGCGAAATGCCGTTGTTCCGGGTTGAGTTCCGTATCCAGCAACAGCCCGGTCATGCCGATGATGCCGTTCATGGGTGTGCGGATTTCGTGGCTCATGGTGGCCAGGAACTCGGACTTGGCCCGGTTGGCGCTTTCGGCGGCGGTCATGGCCCGGCGCAACTCGCGGTCCATCTGCACCGTCTGGGTGATGTCGGTGTGGATGCCGACCACGCCGCCGTCGCCGGTGGGATATTCCACCGTGCGCACCCAGCGATCGCCAGCCAGATGCTGCAACAATTCGGCGCCATCCGCCTCGCGATGCGCGGCGATGCGTTGCTCGACCCAGCATTCCAGTTCCTCGCCGGAAAGGGCATAGGCGCCGCGGGCGGCGATGGCGCGGACCAGTTCGGCGAAAGACTGACCCGGCTTGATCACATCGGTCAGATAGGGGAACAGATCGCGGTAACGATCATTGCACACCACCAGCCTTTCCTTGGAATCGTACAGCACGAACCCCTCGGAAATGGACGAGATGGCGGCCAACAGCTGGTTCTCCAACTGCTTGAGACGCTGTTCCGCCTGGACCTGTTCGGTGACGTCGGAGGCGGTGCCGCGATAGCCCAGGAACGCGCCGCCCGCGCCATAGGCCGGCTTGCCCGAAACCTTGAAGACCCGCTTCTCGCCGCTGCATAGCGCCACCGGATAGGTGTAGTCGCGGAACGGCAGACGGGCGTCCAGGGTGGCGGCATGACGGGCGATGGCCTCGTCGGGCACGGTGCCGCGCATCAACTCCATGCGAGTGCGACCGATGATGCCGTCCAGCAGATGTTCGAGCTTCTGGTCGGAACCGGTGAAGCGGGTGAAGCGATGGTCTGGGCCGGTCTCCCAGAACCAGTCCGACGAGGATTCGGCGAAATCACGAAACAGCGCGTGGCTGGCCTGCAATTCGGCTTCGTGCCGCTTGCGGTCGCTGATGTCGCGGATGATGCCGACGAACTGGTGCATGCCGGTGGACGACAGATCGCCCACCGCCAATTCGATGGGAAAGGTCGAACCGTCCTTACGCCGCGCGGTTTCCTCGCGCCCGCGCCCGGTGACGCGGGCCACGCCGGTCTTCTTGTAGCGTTCGACATGCTGGTCGTGTTGGGCGGCGTCGCGTTCCCCCATCAGCATGACCAGCGGTTGGCCCAGCACCTCGTCGCGTTCATAGCCGAACATGGTCAACATGGCGCGGTTGACGTCGAGGATCACACCCTTGAAATCGGAAATGACCACCCCTTCGCCGGCGGTGTCGAGAATGGCCTTGAGCTGGCGTTCGGCCATGTCCTTGGAATGCCGGTTGGCCTCGCGCAGTTCCTGTTCCATCAGGTCGGCGGCACGCCGGCTCATGCGCCGGTCGTGCTCGGCCGCTTGATAGGATTGGTCGACCAGACGCAGCAAACGTTCGACATCGACAGTGCCGCCGGCGGAAACCTCGTGGAGCTGACGCTCCAGCAACTCGTGCATCATACCTCCCCGACAACAGCCATCTTCCGCCGCCCGGCCACCGCACGCCACAGGCCCACCGTCCCCTCGATGGACAGCGCGCGTTTGCCTTGCACCTTCCAAGCCATACCAAGGATGTATAAACAGCCTTACGGGCAGGAATAAACGAAAAACAAACGGTAGCAGCCTTGCGACGCCTCCCCTTTCGCTTTCATGCCGCGTTGCTTATCTTTTCACGATCCAACCCGACAAGGCAGCATATTCATGTCCTCCGCTCCCGTTTCCGGCACAGCTCCCGCCGCCATCCGCCGTTGCGACTACACCCCGCCCGCATTTTTAGTGGATCAGGTCGAACTGGGCTTTGACCTGGGCGAAGCGCGAACGGAAGTCCGGGCTGTCCTTCATCTGCGCCGCAATCCGGCGGCCGGGGCAGACCTGCCCCTGGTGCTGAACGGCCAGTCCCTGGAAACCCTTCGGGTCGCCCTGGATGGCCGCGACCTTACCGCCGACGAATACCGCGTCGAGGGCGAGCGCCTGACCCTGGACAACGTTCCGGCCGACGCTTTCATGCTGGAAACCACCGTGGCGAACGACCCGGCGGCCAATTCCGCGCTGGAAGGGCTTTACGTGTCGGGCGGCATGCTGTGCACCCAATGCGAGGCAGAGGGCTTCCGCCGCATCACCTGGTACCCCGACCGCCCCGACGTGATGGCCCGTTTCCGCGTGCGTCTGACCGCCGACCGCGCCCGCTATCCGGTGCTGTTGTCCAACGGCAACCTGATCGAGGAAACCGACCTGGGCGACGGCCGCCACAGCGCGGTGTGGGACGACCCCTTTCCCAAGCCCTGTTACCTGTTCGCGCTGGTGGCCGGCGACCTTGGACTGGTCGAGGGCGACTTCGTCACCAGAAGCGGCCGCCGGGTGGCACTGAAATTCTGGGTCGAGCACGGCAACCAGGATCAGGCCGGCCACGCCCTGGCGTCGCTGCAAAAGGCCATGGCCTGGGACGAACAGGTGTTCGGGCTGGAATACGACCTCGACATCTACAACGTGGTCGCCGTTTCGCATTTCAACATGGGGGCGATGGAGAACAAGAGCCTCAACGTCTTCAACAGCAAATTCGTGCTGGCCAAGCGCGAAACCGCCACCGATTTCGACTTCCTGGGCATCGAGTCGGTCATCGCCCACGAATATTTCCACAATTGGACCGGCAACCGCGTCACCTGCCGCGACTGGTTCCAACTGACCCTGAAAGAGGGGTTGACCGTCTTCCGCGACCAGGAATTCTCGGCCGACATGAACTCGCGCGGGCTTCAGCGCCTGGGGGACGTGCGCAACCTGCGCGCCGCCCAGTTCATCGAGGACAACGGGCCGATGGCCCATCCCATCCGCCCGGAATCCTATGTGGAGATCAACAATTTCTACACTTCGACCGTCTACCAGAAGGGCGCCGAGGTGATCCGCATGATCCACACCCTGATCGGCGCCGACGCCTTCCGCAAGGGCATGGACCTGTACTTCGCCCGCCACGATGGCCACGCGGTGACGTGCGAGGATTTCGTCGCCGCCATGGAAGACGCCTCGGACGACGACCTGAGCCAGTTCCGCCGCTGGTATTCCCAGGCTGGCACCCCCCGCGTGACCGCCCGTTGGGACCATGACCAGACGGCACGCCGCCTGACCCTCAGCCTGTCGCAGGACACCCGCCCCACCCCCGGCCAGCCCGAGAAACAGCCGTTCCACATTCCGGTGGCGGTGGGGCTGGTCGGCGCGGATGGCGACCTGCCGTTACGGCTTGAGGGTGAGAACGCCGCCCAGGGCACCACCCGCGTCCTCAACCTGACCCTGCCCGAACAGGACTTCGTGTTCGAGGACGTGGCCGAGGCGGCGCTGCCGTCGCTGCTGCGCGGTTTCTCGGCGCCGGTGATCCTGGACGCTCCCTATTCGCGGGCCGACCTCGCCCGCTTGATGGCCGACGATTCCGACGCCTTCAACCGCTGGGATGCCGGCCAGGAACTGGCGATCCGCGTCATCCTGGATCTGGTGGCCGACCATGCCGCCGGTCGCCCCCTGGCCTTGGACGAGGATTTCGCCGTCGCCTGGGGCAAGGTGCTGGCCGATTACGCCGCCGACCCGGCCTTCGCCGCCGAAGCGCTCAGCCTGCCCGGGTTCTCGGTGCTGGGCGAGCGCATGGAGACCATCGACGTCGACGGCATCTGCGCCGCAACCAAGTTCCTGGCCGCAAGCCTGGGCAAACGCTTCGCCGCCCCCTTGTTGCGGCTGCGCGAGGTCCTGGCCGAAAGCGGCTATGCCCTGACGCCCGAAGCCATCGGACGGCGGCGGCTGCGCAACGGCGCCCTGACCTTCCTGGCCCATGGCCAGCCCGCCGACACCCGCGTCCTGGCCGCGGAACAGTTCCGCACCGCCACCAACATGACCGACCAGTTGACGGCGCTGTCCGCCCTGGTGGTGATCGGCGCCGACGCCGCCGGACCGGCGCTCGCCGCCTTTTACGAACAGTGGAAGGACGAACGGCTGGTGGTCAACAAATGGCTGGGCATCCAGGCCATGGCCGATTGGCCGGATGTCCTGGACCGGGTCAAGGTGTTGATGGAGCACCCCGCCTTCGACGGCCGCGAACCCAACAAGATCTATGCGCTGATCGGCGGGTTCGCCGCCAACCCGCAATGGTTCCACGCCGCCGACGGCGCCGGTTACGCCTTCATGGCCGACCGGGTGCTGGCCCTTGATTCCACCAATCCGCAGGTGGCGTCGCGCATGGCCCGCTCCCTGATGCGGTGGAAGCGTTTCGATCCGGCACGTCAATCCCACATGCGCGGCCAGTTGGAGCGCATCGGAGCCAAGCCGGGGCTGTCGTCCGACGTGGCCGAGATCGTCGCCAAGGCCCTGGCCTGAACCAGCCAAGAGCCAAGGCCATTTAAGGACTTACCGGGCGGCGGAGCGGGGGGTAAGGTGAGCGCCTGACAGCCTGACCGACACCATGCCGACCGCCGCCTTTTCCTTTCTCGGCATACCCTATGCCCTCAACCCGCCAGCAATATTGCTGCTGGCGGCGGTGCTGGTCACCCTGACCATGGCCTGGCACGCCAGCCGCATGCGGCGTTTCCCTGGCCGCGACCGCTTCGTCGTCATGCAGGTCGGCGCCGCCATCTGGGCACTTGCCGCAGCCATGGAGAACATGGCTCAAATCCCCGAAGCCAAGATCCTGTGGGCGGAAATGGCCTGGGGCGGCATCGTCGCCGCCCCCACCGCCTGGGCCATGTTCGTATGGTCCTATGGTCATGGCGAAGAGAAGCTGCTGCCCGGCCGCTGGGCCTGGCTGCCCATATCCATGCCGGTGGTGGTGCAGGTGTTGGCGCTGACCAACGACCTCCACCATCTTGTGTACCGCTCGGCGACACCGATCGGCAACGCCCCCGGCGCCCCTCTCGACTACCATCACGGTCTGCTCTACTTCCTGGTCATCGTCTACCTGTACGGCTTCATGCTGTTCAGCGTGATCGCCATCATCGACGCCATCCACCGCAGCCACGGCCTCTACCGCCGTCACTATCTGGGCATGGCGATAGCGATGATGCTGCCGTGGGCCGGCAACCTGGGCTATGTCTCGGGCACCTTCACGCTGTTCGATTTCGATCCCACGCCGTTCAGTTTCCTGGTGATGGGGGCCATTTTCCATTGGCTGATCTATCGCCGTCACCTGTTCGAGCTGTTGCCCATCGCCCGCAGCGCCTTGTTGGATTCGCTGCCCGACCCCTTGCTGATCCTGGACGGCGCCGGCGTGGTGGCCGAGGTCAACCGTGCCGCCCGCGACCTGGCCGGCGGGCACCAGCTGGTCGGCCGGTCTTTCACCGAACTGGCACGGGTGGGCGAGGCACTGGCGCCGCTGGTACGCGGGCACGGTGCCGATTCCGAGATGGACCTTGCCGCCGATGGCCGCCAGTTCGAGGTGCGGCGCACCACGCTGGAGCGCGAGGGCAACACGGTCGGCGTGCTGTTGATGTTCCGCGACGTCACCCACCGCCGTCAGGCCGAGGACCGCCTGCGCGCCACTCTGGACGACCTCCAGCGCGCCAAGGCCGAGGCCGAGGCGGCCAGCCGCGCCAAGTCGGACTTCCTGGCGGTGATGAGCCACGAAATCCGCACCCCCATGAACGGTGTCGCCGCCATGGCCGAATTGCTGGCCCAGACCCGTGTCGACACCGAACAATCCTCGATGGTCTCGATCCTTCGGCAATCGGCCGAAAGCATGTTGACCATCATCGACGACATCTTGGACTTCTCGAAGATCGAGGCCGGACGGCTGGCACTGGAGCGGGTGACGTTCGACCCGACCCGGCTGGTCGAGGATGTGGCCCAGATGGTGGCGCCGCGTGCTTACGAAAAAGGGCTGGAGGTGGTGACCGACATCGATCCCGCCCTGCCGTCACTGATCGATGGCGACCCCGGCCGGCTGCGCCAGATATTGCTCAACCTGGCCGGCAACGCGGTCAAGTTCACCGAGCGCGGCCATGTGTTGATCCGCGCCGAGAACAGCGGTGTCGGCGACATCCGTTTCCGCGTCGCCGATACCGGCATCGGCATCGCCCCCGACCATTGGGACCACCTGTTCCAGCCGTTCACCCAGGCCGAAGGCTCGGTGGCGCGACGCTATGGCGGCACCGGCTTGGGCCTGTCCATCTGCAAGCGTTTGCTGGATCTGATGGGGGGGCGCATCTGGCTTGAAAGCATTCCCGGTCAGGGCAGCGTGTTCAGTTTCTCCCTGCCGGCCACCGGATCGGGACACCCCCACGACGCCACATTGCTGGACGGCTTGCGGGTGTGCGTGACGGTCGCGCCGCCACTGGGAGACGCCCTTCGGCGGCTGTTGGCTGCGCGCGGGGCCGAGATGGTGACCAAAGCCGCGGACGTCGTGATCCTGGACGATGGCGAGCCCCCACCACCCCAGGATGCCGCCGTCGTCCGTCTGGTGCCGTTTCACCACATGCAAGGCGATATCGACGAAGGGCCGGTCCTGCGCAAACCGATCCGGGCCGACGAACTGGAGCACGCCGTCGCCATCGCCGCCGGACGGGAACGCGCCACACCGTCGCTGCATCTGGGCGGCGAGACGACCTACACGGCGCCCCCCGAGACCGAGGTCGAGACGGCCAACATCCGCCTGCTGGTGGCCGAAGACAGTCTGGTCAACCGCATGGTGATCTCGAAAATGCTGGACCGCCTGGGGTTCGCCTATGACCTGACCCAGGACGGCGACCAAGCCCTGGCCATGTTCCGCACCCGCCGCTATGGCATGGTGCTGACCGACTTCCACATGCCGGGCATGGACGGGGTGACGCTGGCCCGCGCCATCCGCCGTGAACCAGGCGGCACCTTGCCCATCGTCGCCATGACCGCCGACGTGTTGCCGCAAACCACCGAATTGTGCGCCGCCGCCGGCATCCGGGAGTGCCTGCGCAAGCCGGTCCCCCTGAAACGGCTCGAGGAGGTTCTGGCCCGCCACCTGCCCCGAGCCCTGGAACTGCGTCGCCCGGTGGTCGAAGCGTCCCCGGACGCACCACCACCCGCCATGCCGACACTGGACAACGCGCCGCTGGTTGAAATTTTCGGGGCCTTGAACGACGAGGCTCTGGCCTTGCTGTCGGATTTCGCCGACAACACCGCCAGCCGTCTGTCCTTGCTGGCTTCACCCCTGGAGACGGGGGACACCGCCACCGCCCGCCACCACGCCCACGCCGCGCGCGGCAGCGCCCGCTCGGTGGGCGCCTCGGCCCTGGCCGAGACGTTCGGCGCCATCGACGACGGATTGGCGGACGGCGACATCCCCCTGGCGCGCCGTTTGGCGCATCAGGCGGAAGAACGGTTGACCGAGTTCCGCGAATTGCTGACTGTGCTCGACACCCGGCTGAAAACCGCAGGGAAGCCCGAAGCCCCAGGAAAGGACGTGTCATGAAAGGCTTGGTTCTGGTCACTGGCGACGACGCCTTGAAGGCGGAAGCCCAGGCCTATTTCACCGGGCTGGGCTACCGCTTCTCGAACGAAGTGCCGGTGGAACGCGCGCCCGACTGGGCGTTGGCGGCGGATTTGGGCTTGCTGGCGCCGCTGGCCTCGGGACTGGCCAACCAGGATTTGGCCCGGCATTTCGGCCAGGTGGTGGCCCTGGCCGACACTGACGGATTTCATGCCCGGCTTCAGGCGGCGCGGCTGGGAGCCAGCGGCTTCCTGCGTCGGCCGCTAAGCCCGGCCGACCTGTTCGACCGTTTGGAAGACGGCATCGCCTGGACCTCGCAGGACCCGATCCGCGTCCTGATCATCGACGACGACCCCATCGCGGCACGGGTCACCGGCCGCCAGATGGAAATGACCGGCATGGCCACCCGCCAGGTCGAAGACCCGGCCCAAGTGTTGGAAGCGTTGCGCGACTTCCGGCCCGACATCGCCATCGTCGATCTTTACATGCCGCAATGCTCGGGTACCGAACTGGCCCAGGTGATCCGCCAGATCGACACCTTCGACAGCCTGCCCATCATCTTCCTGTCGTCCGAGGCCGAACTGGCGGCCCAGATGACCGCCGTCAGCATCGGCGGCGACGACTTCGTCGCCAAGGGCACGCCGGCGGCATTGATGGTGCCCCTGATCCGCTCGCGCGCAGAGCGCATGCGCCGACTGCGCCGCCATCTCGCCAACGACGGCATGACCCGTCTCCTGACCCATACCGCGTTCAAGGAACGGCTGGACGAGACCTTGCGCCGGGACCAGTCGGTTTGCCTGGCGCTGTGCGACATCGATTCCTTCCGCGCCGTCAACGCCGAGCACGGCCATCCGATCGGCGACGTGGTGATCAAGACGTTGTCTCGGCTGTTGCGTCACCGCTCGCGGCCGGGCGACGAAATCGGCCGTTTCGGCGGCGAGGAATTCGCCCTGTTGCTGCCGGCCACCCCGCTCGACGAGGCGGCCGCCATGGTCGAGAACATGCGCGCAGCTTTCGCCGAACTGGCGCATTCCGGCCCCGGCGGCCGCTTCCACGCTTCGTTCAGCGCCGGCCTGACCCGGTCGCGGGCGGGTGAAAGCGTCGAGGAACTGGTGCGCCGCACCCTGGCGGCCCTGGGGCGGGCCAAGGATCAGGGCCGCAACCGTCTGGTCAAGGATGAAGCATGAGCAAGAGCGTCTACCTGGCCGGTCCGGCCGTGTTCCACCCCGCCGCCAAACAGGTGTTCGAATATCTGGTGGACATCTGCACCCGCCATGGCCTGACCGCCATCACCCCACAGATCGACGAGAGCGAGTTGGCCGGCCTGTCCAAGCCGGAACAGGCGGCGCTGATCCGCGCCGGGAACATCGCCAAGATTCGTGCCGCCGATGCTGTTGTTGCCTGCATCTCGCCATTCCGTGGGCCCGGTGCCGATGCCGGCACCGCCTGGGAAATGGGCTATGCCGAGGCGCTGGGCAAGCCGGTGGTGGCGTGGAACGAGGCACTGGACGATTATCGCAAGCGCGTGCCCGCCGACATCGACCCCCAGGGCACCGCATGGTGCCGCCAGCACGGCATGATCGTCGAGGATTTCGGGTTGAGCGACAATTTGATGCTGACCGCCGGCGCCCACCCGGTGGAGCCCGATTTCGAGGCGGCGGTCAAGGCGGTCGCCGTCTTGCTGGGTTAGGACGCCGCCACCCAGGCGCGCAGCCATTCCGCCACGCTCCAGCCCTGGGCGGTGCAGCCGCGCGGGGTGTGGGGCGGGTCGCCGTCGAACACTTCGGCGATGGTGCCGACACAATATTCGCCCAAATGCGGCGCCATGGCCGCCAGCACGGCACGGGCGCCGGCGTGGTCCTGGGGCCACACCCTGAGCCAAGCGTCGACGAAAGGCCCCAGCAGGAACGGCCACACCGTGCCCTGATGATAGGCGCCGTCGCGCGCCAACTGGTCGCCGTCGAAGCGGCCGCGATAGGCCGGATGGTCTGACGGCAGCGAGCGCAGGCCAAAGGGGGTCAGCAGGCGGTCGCGCACCACCTCGACCACCCGGCGCCAATGCCGTGGGTCCAGCACCGGATTGGGCAGGGACAGGGACAGCAACTGGTTGGGGCGCAGCAACGGCGCCTCCCCCGGATCGCCGTCGACGACGTCGTAAAGATAACCGCCTTCGGCGTACCAGAAGCGGGCGTTGAACGATTCGCGCGCTCGTTCGGCGGCGGCGGCGACGCGGTCGGCCTCGGCCGTCTTGCCGGTTTCCGCCAGCCAACGCGCCATGACGCACAAGGCGTTGTACCAAAGCGCGTTGATCTCGACCGGCTTGCCCCGGCGCGGCGTCACCACCCAGTCGCCGACGATGGCGTCCATCCAGGTCAACTGGTAGCCATCGGCCGCCGCCCGCAACAGCCCGTCCTCGGGATCGACCCCGATGCCGTAAAGCGTGCCGGTCATGTGGCGTTCCACCACCTCCTCCAGCTTGGGCAGAATCAGCTCCAGGGTCTCCATGTCGCCGGTGTGGGCGACGTAACGGTCCACCGCGTGGAAGAACCACAGCGTGGCGTCGGCGGTATGGTAGACCGGCGGCCAGGGCCCGTCGGGAATGTTGTCGGGGATCAGCCCGTCCTTGAGATAGCGGGCGAAGGTGCGCAGGGTGTCGCGAGCCTCGGCATGGCGGCCGGTGATCAGCATCAGGCCTTCGAGCCCGATCATGGTGTCGCGGCCCCAATCGTTGAACCAGGGATAGCCGGCGATCGAACTGCACACCCCGTCGCCCTCGGCCTGGACACGCGCCAGCAATTGCGGCCGGTTGCGCGGGGTGAAAACGAAGGCATCGGCGGCCAAGGTCAAAAGGGCCGCCATCTCGTCGGCGCGCAGGGCCGGATGGGCGCGCGACAACAGCCGGCGGCGGCGCTCACGCTCGGCCGCCCAGGCATCGTCGGCATCCAACGCCGTGGCGATGGCCCAACTTTCCGTCGAGGCGGCCAGGGCCAGCGCGCCATCCAGCGTGGCCGTCAAGGTACCGGGGCTCCATTGTGGCCCGTGGTCCAGGTAACCGCGCCCGCTTTCGATGGCATAATGCATGTCGCGCCGACAGGGATCGTCCCAATCGGCACGCCATCCCGCCACCGCCAGCCGCAACGCCGGCCAGGGCGCGCAGGCGATCTCGACACAGCCATCCTCGACAACGACGGGATGGGCCTTGATCAGATCCTGATCAAGGCCCCAATCGGCATGACGAACGTGCAGCCATGGCCGCAACCGCAGTTCCACCGCCGCCCCCTCCAACAGATGGTACTGCACATGCACGGTGTTCTGGCGCCACGGCATCACCACCCGGCGCTCGATCACCCGGCCGGCGCCGACGAAGCGCCAGACCGGCAAGCCGCCGTCCAGCCGGAACTCCACCGCCAGTTCGAACAGCGGCAAAGCCCCACCAGGAAGCAACAGAACCTCTTCCAACTGGTCGAGCATCACCGTGCGTCCACGCGGTGCGTCGAGCGCCGCCACCAGAAGACCGTCATGACGGCGCGACACGTCCCCCGCCAAGGTTCCCGAGGCATAACCGCCCAAACCGTTCGTGGTCATCCATTCCTTGCCCGCCCAAGAGGCGGTGGCGCCGACGTGAAGCTGGAGAAGAGACATGGCGACCTCCGGCGGAATGGATGTTCCATGGTGCGGCCAGCGCCGGGAACTGTCCAGTAGGGGGGATTGAACTGTGTCACGGGAACGCCAATGTGCAGGAAAGACATTCCCTGTGGGGTAGGGCATTCCGTCATGATGTTCGCGCGGGCCTCCGGTTGGCGCCGCGTCCACGCGCAAGGATGGCTGGTCCTGGCGGTGTTGACGGCGGCGACCTTGGCCACCTTCACGCTGTTGGCGTGGCGGGACCTGGAGACACGCGACGAAACCGCCGCCCGCCAGGCCCACGACACCGCCTGGTTCATCACCCGCAGCATCGACGGCAAGTTCGACCAGATCGACCGGCAACTGACCCTGATCGCCGCCGAGGCCGGGGCCAACGGCGACTTCACCGGCGAGCCGGTGTGGCGCATGATCGGTCTGGCCCTGCGCACCACCCCCGAGGTGCGGTCGTTCGGCCTGTACGACCGCGAAGGAAACATCGTCCAGCACAGCAACCACAAGGGCGGCTATCCCCACATATCGGTGGCCGACCGCGACTATTTCCGCACGCTGCGCGACGATCCCGACCACGGACCGGTGGTGACCCAGCCCCTGGTCAGCCGGGTCAGCGGCCAGACCGTCGTCGGTGTCGCGCATGCCATTCAGGATTCCAACGGCGCTTTCGTCGGCGTCGCGTTGGCGGCGGTCGCCCCCGAAGCCTTCGACCTGTTCGCCAGCCTGCCCAACCTGCCGCGCGACAGCGCCATCGCCATCCACCACCGCGCCGGCGCCAACCTGTTCCGCGCCCCCGCTCTGGCCGACCAGATCGACGTCGACATGCGCGCAAGCCCGGTCTTCACCGCCTTGCGGAACGCTCCGGCCGGTCTGGTCGAAGGCGACGACCACGGCAGCATGTTGGACGGCCACGCCCGCATCCTGGCCTATCGTACCTTGACGCGCTGGCCGCTGGTGGTGGTGGTCGGTGTTCCCCAAGGCGCGGTGTTGGCCGATTGGCGCCACGACTGGAGCCGCAACGCCTTGCTGGTGGGGCTGGCGCTGGTGGGATTCGCCTGGCTGGCCACCGCCGCGCAACGGCAGTTGACCGGCCGGCTCGAGGCCGAACTGGCGCTCAGCCGCCAGGAATTGCGCTACCACGCCCAGGTCGAAGAAGAACTGCGCTATTGGGCCAACACCGACGCCCTGACCGGCATGGCCAACCGTCGCCACTTCCTGGCGCAATGCGAACGCGAGATGCAGCGTGCGGCGCGCTATGGCCGGCCGCTGACGGTCGCCATCTTCGACATCGACTGGTTCAAGCGAATCAACGATGGTTTCGGCCACGCCACCGGCGACGAGGTCTTGCGCGTCATCGCCCAGGCCACCGCCCAAAGCCTGCGCGAAACAGACATGGCCGGCCGGCTGGGCGGCGAGGAGTTCGGGCTTCTGCTGCCTGAAACCGGGATCGAGGGCGGCACCGAACTGGCGGAACGGCTGCGTCTGGCCGTTTCCTCGGCTCACATCGTCGCCAAGGACAAAACGGTCGCCGTCACCATCAGCATCGGCGTCGCCACCATGGCGGCGGACGAAGCTTCGGTGGACACGTTGTTCGCCCGCGCCGATTGCGCCCTTTACCGGGCCAAGGAAAGCGGCCGCGACCGTGTGGAGGTCGCCACGGCAACCTTGGGGTAAACAAAGCCGTGGGCTCTCACCTTGTTGCACTGCAAACTGATCCAGATCAAAGCTGAATAACCATATTCCTGATAGGGTCCAACCACCATCAAGCGAGTCCCGAAATGGGGGAGATCAACATGGTTCTGGACAACGAGGCGATTATCGCCCTGGGCTTCCTGGTCAGCATTCTGGTGGTAACCGGCGGCTTGCTTTACTTCTTGGTCGCCAAGCTGAAGCGCTAGGCACCATTGGGCGCCGCACTGGCGCCACCCAAAAAGACCACGGAATGACGCGGAGGCATTGCTCCGCGCCCTCACCCGCCCCCGGCAGCGATCTGGCCGGGGGTTCTTTTTTGGAGATATTCCAGCACGTAGACCCGAAGCGCCGACGACAGATTGCCGGTGCGGTCCAAGTCGATTTCCGCCGCCATCTGATTGAGAGACAATCCCCGTTCGCCGGCGATGGCCTTGAGGGCGTCCCAGAACTGCGGCTCCAGAGATACGCTGGTGGCGTGCCCGGCGATGACGAGAGAACGCTTCTTCAACACGGCTACCCCCGTCAGATTTTGCCAAACCGTGGACAACATACTGTTTCCACAGGGCATTTCATCACTGAAATGTCGTCAAATCTTCAACCCCCGCGATCTCGTCCACCTCTATCATGGCAAGGCTTCGATTTCCGCCGTGCCGTTTTCAAGAGGACGACCATGACCCGCGCCCAGCCATGCCCGCTGACCCTTGCCGAAAGCGGAGCCTTGGCATTGGCCGATGCCGCCGCCCAACTGGACAGCGCCGACGAACCGGCCAAGTTCCTGCGTGCGCTGGAACACAATCGAAAGGTATGGCAGACGATCAAGGCTTTGGCCGAGCGGCACAATTGGCGCACGCCGTCGCCCCGCATGGCCGATTACGCGCTGAACACCGCGCGCAAGATGGGGCTGGGCGTGGCCGACGACCAGTTGACCACCCTGGTCGATATCGGCCATCGGGTGTCGCGGGAACTGGCCGGCGGCGACATCACCATCATCCGCGAACGGGCCTATTTCATATGGGAAAGCCGGGGCCGCCCCCACGGCCAGGATCTCGAACATTGGCTGATGGCGGAAATGGAATGTGCGGGTTTCACCACGCACTGAACGCCCTACCTGGGAACGCCCTACCTGGAAGTGGGACATACCTCTCCTGCCGCTTCTCCCCCTTCAGGATGATTGTCCGCGCCGCACGCACAGGTTAGCGTTTCGGGGTTAACAAAAAGACAAATAGGACATGACGTCCTTCGAAACAGGCAAGGGAGAAAGCCATGGGTAGCGTCTCCATACCGGTTCGCCTGACATTGCCAGAAAGCAGCGCGGTCGCCCTGACCAAAGCCGCGGACGACATGGCGGACGCCCACGATACGTCGTGTTTCGTCGCGGCCCTGAACGTCAATCACCGTCTGTGGCAGGCTCTTTCCGAAATCGCCGACGCCAAGGGTTGGACCATTCCCGACCGCCGCATCGCCGATTTCGTGATGAAGACCACCCACAAGGCCGGCCGGCGTACCGGCGACGACCAGATCGAAACCCTGATCGCCATCAACCGCGACATGGCCGCCCAACTGGCGGGCGGACAGGATATGGAAACGGTCACCCGCCGCGCCGAATTGGCCTGGCGGGAACGTGGCCGCCCCTATGGGGTCAAGCTGGACCAGTGGCTGGTCGGCGAGATGGAACGCAAGGCGCGGTTGCGGCACGAAGCCATCGCCGGCCCATTGGCCTGAATTCGGGGGCTGCCTTCTTTCGGCGGCCCTTTTCGCTTCGCCTTGTCCGCGTGGGCCGGGCCGGTTATTTTGCCCGCCATCATGCGACGCGCCACCTTTCTTTCCACGCCCCCCAAGCTGACCGGCGAAATCCGCCGGTTCTGCGCCATGCTGTCCGACGCCGAACCGGCCGTGCTCAAGGCCGTGCCCTTTCCCGGTTGCGACGGCGATTGCTGGACCAATCTTCCGGCCCATGTCGGACGCTTCGGCGGCAGCGCGCTGACCGGCTGGCGCGTCGTTGTGTGGCCACGCGTCATGGCGCACGCCGAACCGCATGTGGTCTGGCTCAGCCCCAAGGACGAAGTGATCGACGTCACCGCCACGCCGGACCGTGCCTCGCATTCGGTGTTCGTCGCCGACCCGGCGGCGACACAGGACACTCGCCCGCGCCGACTGGCCCTGGCATCCGATTCCAATCTGACGCGCTGGATGGAATTGGCCGATGCCGGCGAGGAAGACTCGGACGCCGCGTTGGATCTGTTCCTGGCGGTCCTGAGAAAGCATGCCCGCCCCGACGACCCGTGCTATTGCGGCAGCGGTCGTCAGATGCGCAAGTGCCACCCGATCAAGAAATAAAGCGCAGGGAACCTCCCCGCTCCGCCGTGTAACGAGGGCCGTTTTTCCCTCTGTTGCATGGAGAGCAGACATGCGCCTGTCCGTGTGGATCGCCGCCGTCATGGTGGTGGCCTTCGCCGCTTCGGCCGCCGCCCAAAGCGCGCCCGAGCGCAAGGGGCCGCCCCCCGGCGGACACCAGCCGCCGCCCGAGGCCTTCACCGCCTGTACCGACAAAAGCGAAGGTGACGCCGTCACCATGACCATGCCCGACGGCAAGACCATGGCCGCCACCTGCGCCAAGGCCTCCGATGGCCGTTTGGCCGCGCGTCCCGACAAAATGCCCGACCACAAGGGGCCGCCGCCGGACCGGCAATAAGCGTACCCACGAAAAAAGCCCCCGGCCGTTCGGCCGGGGGCTTGTTCGTCACGGCACGCGCTTTCAGTGCGCGAAGTCGGCGAAGAAGTCGTTGCCCTTGTCGTCGACGACGATGAAGGCCGGGAAGTCCACGACCTCGATCCGCCAGATGGCTTCCATACCCAGTTCGGGATATTCCACCACCTCGACCTTCTTGATGCAGTCCTGGGCCAAACGGGCGGCGGCGCCGCCGATGGACCCGAGATAAAATCCGCCATGCGCCTTGCAGGCGTCGGTCACCGCCTTGGAACGGTTGCCCTTGGCGATCATCAGCATGGAGCCGCCGGCGGCCTGGAACTGCTCGACGTAGGAATCCATGCGGCCGGCGGTGGTCGGACCGAACGAGCCCGAAGCATAATTGGCCGGGGTCTTGGCCGGGCCGGCGTAATAGACCCCCATCTGCTTGAAGTAATCCGGCAGGCCCTCTCCACGGTCCAGACGTTCCTTCAGCTTGGCGTGGGCGATGTCGCGGGCGACGATCATCGGCCCGGTCAGGCTGACGCGGGTCTTGATCGGGTATTGCGACAGGGTCTTGCGAATTTCGTCCATGGGGCGGTTCAGGTCGATCTTGACCACCTCGCCCGACAATTGCGACGGGTCGATGTCGGGCAGATACTTGGCCGGATCCTTCTCCATGGCCTCGACATAGACGCCGTCCTTGGTGATCTTGCCCAGGATCTGGCGATCGGCCGAGCACGACACACCGATGGCCACCGGGCACGACGCGCCATGGCGCGGCAGACGGATGACGCGGACGTCGTGACAGAAGTACTTGCCGCCGAACTGGGCGCCGATGCCCATGTCCTGGGTCATCTTGAGCACCACCTGCTCAAGCTCGACGTCGCGGAAGGCCTGACCGTACTTGGTGCCCGAGGTGGGCAGGCTGTCGAGATAGCGGGCCGAGGCCAGCTTGACCGTCTTGAGCGCCATTTCCGCCGACAGGCCGCCGATGACGATGGCGAGGTGATAGGGCGGACAGGCCGAGGTGCCGAGCGTGCGGATCTGGGCGTCCAGGAACTTCAGCAAGCTGGTCGGGTTCAACAGCGCCTTGGTCTGCTGGTACAGGAAGGTCTTGTTGGCCGACCCGCCGCCCTTGGCCATGAACATGAACTTGTAGGCGTCGCCTTCGGTGGCGTACAGGTCGATCTGCGCCGGCAGGTTGGTGCCGGTGTTGACCTCGTCGTACATGTTCAGCGGCGCGGTCTGGGAATAGCGCAGGTTCAGGTCGGTATAGGCCTGCTGCACGCCCTTGGAGATGGCCGCCTCGTCGTTGCCGCCGGTCCACACCTTCTGGCCCTTCTTGCCCATGACGATGGCGGTGCCGGTGTCCTGGCACATGGGAAGCGTGCCGCCAGCCGAGATGCAGGCGTTCTTCAGCAGGTCATAGGCGACGAAGCGATCGTTGGCCGAGGCTTCGGAATCGTCCAGGATCTTGCGCAACTGGGCCAGATGACCGGGCCGCAACAGATGCGAGGTGTCCTTGATCGCCTCGAAGGTCAGCTTGGTGATGGCTTCGGGTTCGACGGTGACGACGGTCTGGCCGTTGAAGGTGGCGGTGCCCACACCCTCGCTGGAGATCTTGCGATACGGAGTGTCGTCATGGGCCAGCGGGAACAGCTCGTGGAAGACGAAGTCGGACATCAGCGCCCCTCGGGATCAAGGTCTGGAACGGGTAGGCATCCCCACCCCGCGCGGGTGGGGAACCTCGGGTTCGACAAACACCTTTTTCAGCGATGCGTCAAGTCCGGAAGCGGCGGCAAGCCGTCGCCGTCCTACTTCTTGCGGAAGGCGTCCAGGGCGATGACCTTGCCGCCCTCGTCCGAGGTGTCGGCCGGGGTGTCGTCACCCAAATCCCCATCGGGGATTTCCTCGGGCAAATCCTCGTCCTCGAACTCCTCCTCCTCGTCCTCGACCTGAAACTGAAGGCCGAACTTGGCGGACGGATCGGCGAAGCCGGTGATGGCGGCGAACGGCACGTACAGACGTTCCGACACGCCCGAGAACGACAGCGTCACCTCGAAATGGTTCTCGTCCACCTCAAGCCCCCAGAACTGGTGCTGAAGGACGATGGTCATCTCGTCGGGATGGCGGACCATGATGTGGCCGGGAAGCCGGACGCCGGGAAAACGGGTGCGGAAGGTGATGTAGAAATGGTGCTCGCCGAACAGACCGTGCTCCGCGGTCTGGGTCAGGGCATCGCGCACCACGCCACGCAGGGCGTCCTCGACCATCTTGTCGTAACGCAAACTATCTTCCGACATCTGAGCCCACGGCCCCCTCGTAAACCGACATCGAAAACACCCCGGATGGCGGCGTCCCGAAAAGGAAGTGGGGGGCTTCTGTTGCCCGGTGCCCCCCGGACCGCGCTTACGGGTTAAGCCGCAGCGGCAAGTTCAACGTTGTCGTTGGCACTTGTTGAGTTTAGCCCGATAACGGTGGATACCATGCCGAGCGCAAACCATACCTTTACTACCCGCGTCGATCCTGTTTCGCCCCCGAAGACCCGGCCGAAGCCGGAAATTGGTGGAGGCGCCGGGTACCGCCCCCGGGTCCGCAAGGCCTATTCCGTATAGCGTTTAGCGCCATAGCCGGGCGAACCCGGCGAACCCAATATAGTGCAGCGCATCCCACATTGCCAGAGCGGGAATCTGTCCTGGCCTATTCGAAGCTGATCTTGGGCCCCTTGCGGCCGGATTGAATCAGTCGCACCTTGTCCCACACCTTGGCGGCGATCGCCTGATAGGCCTTGGCGTGCGGGCTGTCGGGCTGGGACGCCACGATGGGGGTGCCGGCGTCCGAGGTCTCGCGGATGGCGATGTCCAGCGGCACCTCGCCCAGGAACTCGGCGGACAGCCGCGCCGCCTCGGCCTTGGCGCCGCCATGGCCGAAGATATGGGCTTCGTCGCCGCATTTCGGACAAACGTAATAGCTCATGTTCTCGATCAGGCCGAGAACCGGCACGTCCACCTTGCGGAACATGTTCAGCCCCTTGCGGGCGTCCAGCAACGCGATGTCCTGCGGCGTCGAGACGATCACCGCGCCGGTCAGCGGCAGGTTCTGGCTGATGCTCAGTTGGGTGTCGCCGGTGCCGGGCGGCATGTCGATGACCATGATGTCCAGTTCGCCCCATTCCACGTCGCGCAGCAACTGGTTGAGCGCCCCCATGACCATGGGACCGCGCCAGATGATGGGATCTTCCTCGCGCACCAGGAAACCGATGGACATGCACTTGATGCCATGGTTCTCCATGGGCAACAGGGTCTCGCCGTCGGGGCTCTGCGGCTGGCCGGAAATGCCCAGCATGCGCGGCATCGAGGGACCGTAGATGTCGGCGTCGAACAGCCCGACCTTGAGCCCCATGCCGGCCAGCGCCAGCGCCAGATTGGTCGAGGTGGTGGACTTGCCGACGCCGCCCTTGCCCGAGGCCACGGCGATGATCGACTTGACCTGCGGCAACAGCGGACGCTCGGCCGGCTTGGCCTGGGGCGCGGGCTGGGGCGCACGCTGGGCGGTCAGCACGGCGGATACCGTCAGCACGCCCGGCAGCGCCTCGACCACTTTCTCGGCGGCCTTGCGCACCGGCTCCATCTCCTTGGCGCGGGCGGGGTCGATCTCGATGGCGAAGGCGACGTGACCGTTCTTGACCGCCACCCCGGACACCAGCCCCAGGGCGACGATGTCGGCACCGCGGGCGGGGTCCGCCACCTGCTTGAGGGCACCCAGCACCTGGGCTTCGGTCAATTCGGCCATGGCAACGGTCTCCGTTAAAACAGTTCAGGCGTCCCTGATATAGGCCCCCGCGCCCCGTTTGTTAAGGACGTTGGTCAAGGCGGGTGCGGCCTTGAATCGTCCCCGCTTTTCTCCATATGGGCGTGAAACCCGGCGCTTTTGCCGTTCCGCGCGTTGCCTGACCTGCCGTCCTGGCCTATAAGGCGAAGGAGGCGGAGGCCGTGGAAGCGGGCTTCGACCGGGGCCGACCATTGACGTGAAGGGATAAAAGATGCCTTGGAATCCTCAAGGGGGCGGTGGAGGCCCCTGGGGCGGCGGCGGCAACAACGGCGGCGGCAACGGCAACAGCCCGTGGGGTGGTCGTGGCCCCGGCGGCGGCCAGGGCCCCACCCCGGACTTCGACGAGATCATCCGCCGCGGCCAGGAAAAGCTGAAGCGCGCCATGCCCGGCGGCGGACGCGGCCTGGGCGGCGGCCAAAGCCTTGCCGCCATCGCGGTCGTCGCCCTGGCGCTGTGGGGCGCCACCGGCTTCTACAAGGTGGACAACTCGGAACTGGGCGTGGTCACCCGCTTCGGCAAATGGGTCGACACCACCGACGAAGGTCTGCGCTATCACCTGCCCTTCCCCGTCGAATCGGTCCAGGTCATCAAGGTCACCCAGGTGCGCCAGTTGAACCTGGGCTTCCGCACCGCCGGCGACGTCCGCTTCGACCGCGCCCCGAGCAGCGGCCGCGACGTGCCCGAGGAAAGCCGCATGCTGACCGGCGACGAAAACATCGTCGAAACCGACTTCACCGTGTTCTGGCTGATCAAGGATCCGGGCAAGGTGCTGTTCAACATCAAGGACCCGGAAGGCACGGTGAAGGTCGCGGCCGAATCGGCCATGCGCGACGTCATCGGCCGCAACCCGATCCAGGCGGCGTTGTCGGACAAGCGCGAAGCCATCGCGGCGGCCGCCAAGGCCGAGCTTCAACGCCTGCTCGACAGCTATGATTCCGGCATCCTGATCACCCAGGTTCAGTTGCAGAAGGTCGAACCGCCAAGCGCGGTCATCGACGCCTTCAACGACGTCCAGCGCGCCCGCGCCGACCAGGAACGCGCCCGCAACGAGGCCGAGGCCTATCGCAACGACATCATCCCGCGCGCCCGCGGCGAGGTCGAGCGGCTGGTTCAGGAGGCCGAGGCCTACAAGGAACAGGTGGTCAACCAGGCCGAGGGTGAGACCAAGCGCTTCCTGGCGCTTTACAACGCCTATCGCCAGTCCCAGGACGTCACCGAACGCCGCCTGTACCTGGAAACCATGGAAACCGTGCTGAAGGATACCCCCAAGGTCATCCTTGATCCGGCGTCCAAGGGCCAGGGCGTGGTGCCCTATCTGCCGTTGCCGGCGTTGAAGTCGACGCAACAGCCCAATTCCGGCCAAGGAGGTGCCCGATGAACCGCTCCGCTTTGACCGTCGCCGCCATCGCCGCCGCCGTGGTGGTGGTCGGCGCCGTCTCGTCGCTGTTCGTCGTCAACCAGGCCGAACAGGCGTTGGTGCTGCGCCTCGGCGCCCACCGCGCCACCATCAAGGAACCCGGCCTGCACTTCAAGGTGCCGCTGATCGAAGAGGTGGTGCGTTACGAACAGCGTCTTCTGTCGCTGGAACCGCCGGCCGAGGAAATCATCCTGGGCGACCAGAAGCGGATCGTGGTGGACACCTACACCCGCTACCGCATCTCGGACCCGCTCAAGTTCTACCAGACCCTTCGTAACGAAACCAACGCCCGCAGCCAGTTGACCCAGGTGGTCAGCTCGGCCCTGCGTCAGGCGCTGGGTCAGGTCATGCTGCCGTCGCTTCTGTCCGAGGAACGCACCCGCATCATGAGCGCGATCCTGGCCGAGGTGACGGATCGGGCCGCGTCCTATGGCATCGCCGTCGCCGACGTGCGCATCCGTCGCGCCGACCTGCCCGAGGAAACCAGCCAGTCCATCTACGACCGCATGAAGTCGGAACGTGAACGTCAGGCCAAGGAACTGAGGGCGCAAGGTTACGAATGGGGCCAGCAGATCCGGGCCCGCGCCGACCGCGAACGGACGGTCATCCTGGCCGAGGCGACGCGCCAGGCCAACGTTCTGCGTTCGGAAGGCGACGCCGAATCCTCGCGCATCTATAACGAAGCCTATGGCCGCGATCCGAAATTCTATGATTTCTATCGCTCGCTCGAGGCTTATCGCACCACGCTGTCGGACGGCAACACCACCATGGTGCTGTCGCCCGACAGCGAATTCTTCCGTCACTTCGGCGGCGCCAATTCGGGCCGCCGTTGAGGGACTTCCTGACCGCCTGCTGTCTGGCGCTGGTGATCGAGGGCGTGGCCTACGCCCTCTTTCCCGGCGCCATGCAGCGCATGATCGCCGCCATGCTGGCGCTTGATCCCCAGACGTTGCGCATGTTCGGACTGGCAACCGCCATCGCCGGAATTCTCGGCATTTGGCTGGTGCGCGCCGCCATACTGACGCCATAGTCTGTTCCCAAGCTTTCCATCGTCCGCAAAGCCGCTTGACGGCGGCCGGCACAAGCCCAAACTCTGAGACGCTTCGGATCGTCGTCCAAGCAATCCCCTTCAAGGAGGGTCTTGTCGGTGCAAAACCAGAACAATACCAAACAAACCCGCGCCCGTGGCGCGATCGCCGCCGACATGCGTCTGCCGGCGCTGATGTTGGCGGCGCTGGTCGCCATCGCCTTGCTGATGCAATCCTTTGCCGCCAGCGCCCGCGAAGCCCCGGCGGGGTTCTCGGACCTTGCGGAACGGCTGTTGCCGTCGGTGGTCAACATTTCCACCACCCAGACGATCAAGAACCCGGAACGCGCGCCCGAGATGCCGCAATTCCCGCCCGGATCGCCGTTCGAGGATTTCTTCAAGGAATTCCTTGATCGTCAGATGCGTCCCGATTCGGCGCCGCGCCGCGCCACCTCGCTGGGCTCGGGCTTCGTCATCGACGCCGCCGGCTATGTGGTCACCAACAACCACGTGATCGCCGACGCCGACGAAATCACCGTCACGTTGCATGACGATTCCGTCTACACCGCCACCCTGGTCGGCCGCGACACCAAGACCGACCTGGCGCTGCTGAAGATCGACCCCGGCAAGAAGCCGCTGGTGGCCGTGGGCTTCGGCAATTCCGACGTCGCCCGCGTCGGCGACTGGGTCCTGGCCATCGGCAACCCCTTCGGCCTGGGCGGCACGGTGACCGCCGGCATCGTCTCGGCCCGCGCGCGTGACATCAACGCCGGCCCCTACGACGACTTCCTCCAGACCGACGCCTCGATCAACCGCGGCAACTCGGGCGGCCCCATGTTCAACATGGCCGGCGAGGTGATCGGCATCAACACCGCCATCTTCTCGCCCTCGGGCGGCTCGATCGGCATCGGCTTCGCCATTCCCTCCAGTCTGGCGCGGCCGGTCATCGACGACCTCAAGAAGTTCGGCAAGACCCGTCGCGGCTGGCTGGGCGTGCGTATCCAATCCCTCGACCAGGAACTGGCCGAGACCATGGGCCTGACCGAATCGCATGGCGCCCTGGTCGCTTCGGTCAACGACGGTAGCCCGGCCGCCACCGCCGGCATCAAGGCCGGTGACGTCATCTTGAAGTTCGACGGCAAGGAAGTCGGCGAAATGCGCAAGTTGCCGCGCATCGTCGCCGAAACCCCGGTCAACAAGTCGGTGCCGGTGGAATTGTGGCGCGACGGCAAACGCATGAACCTGAACGTCGCGGTCGGCGAGATGCTGGACGAACAGCCCGAACAGGCCAAGGCGGCGGAAAAGCCCCAGCCCAGCCCCAGCGGCCATGTGGTGGCCGGGACCGGGCTGTCGGTGGCGCCACTGACCCCGCAATTGCGCGACCGCTTCGGCCTGGACGAGGAAACCCAGGGTCTGGTGGTCATCGACGTCAAGGACGGCCCGGCGGCGGAAAAGGGCATGAAGCCCGGCGACGTCATCACCGAGGCCGGGCACAAGGCCGTGCGCAGCACCGCCGACCTGACCAAGATGATCGATCAGGCCCGCGCAACCGGCCAGAAGTTCCTGCTGCTGCGCATCGAAACCACCCAGGCCCCGCGTTACGTGGCGCTGCCGCTGGCCGAGGCCAAGAAAAAGTAAACCGGCCGGAACATCCGACCAAAGCTGGAGAAGGGGGCGCAAGCCCCCTTCTTTCGTTTAAGAAACCGCCACAGCCCGACACAAAGCATCGCAGGCTGCCGTTTGCGGCGCGACACCCCGAACCGGCATACTTTCAAGGTTGGAAGTTCGCGCCGGAGTTCGCGCCATGGCCCATCGAATCGTCGTCTGCACCGACCATTCCGTCACCTGGGAATGCCTGCGCCGTTTTTCGGCTTCCGCCCCGGTCACGCTGGAACGGGTCGCCCGGCTCGAAGACCTGTCCGGGCGCGACGGGCTGGCGGTCGACGCGGTCGTGGTCGATGACCGCTTCCTGCCGATCATCGCCCAAGTGCAGCGTTCGGCCCGGCGTCATTCGCCGATCTTCGGCCACGCCCTGTTCATGACCGCCGGCGAGGCGTTGAACGCCTTATGGAACGGCCCCCTGGGCGGAGCCGACCATTGCTCGGCCGGCGACTTGTCCGATTGGGTGACCCTGGCGCGCGGCGGCGAGGTCGACGACCTGCCGTTCTGACCGTTGCCTATTGCACGAAATCAGCGTCGCGATAGCCCTGGGCATACAACAGGGCCGTCAGGTCGCCGTGGTCGATCCGCACGCGGGCCTCGGCCGCCACCACCGGCTTGGCGTGGAAGGCGACGCCTAATCCGGCGGCACGGATCATGTCGAGATCGTTGGCTCCATCGCCCACCGCCACCGCCATGGACAGCGGAATCTTGCGCTCCCCGGCGGTGCCGAGCAGAGTGGCCAGCTTGGTCTCACGCCCAAGGATCGGGTCCTCGACCCCAGCCAGCTTGCCCTTCTTGAAGATGAAGCGGTTGCCCAGATCCATGTCGAAGCCACAGACCTCGCGCACACGGCTGGTGAAGTAGGTGAAGCCGCCCGACACCAGAACGGCATAGGCGCCGGATGCCTTCATGGTACGCACCAGGACCTGGGCACCGGGCATCAGGCGGGTCCGTTCCCAGGTTTCGGCCAGGGCGCTTTCCGGCAATCCGTCCAACAGGGCGATGCGTTCGCGCAAGGCCTGTTCGAACACCAATTCGCCATTCATGGCCCGTGCGGTGATGGCGGCGATCTTGTCCTTGATGCCGGCATGTTCCGCCAACTCGTCCAAGGTTTCGCCGACAACCATGGTGGCGTCCATGTCGGCCACCAGCAATTGCTTGCGCCGTCCCTCGGCCGGCTGCGCCACCACGTCCGCCGGAACGGCGCCCAGCAGGGCACGGGCGGCGGCGTCGGCCTGTTCACAGGCGAGATGACCGAAACGGATGTCGGCGACACGGCCGGGCGACAGCCAGTCGGGCGGCGCCACGTCGGCTCCCAGGCCGCGCAGGTTGGTTCGCAATCGCCCGACCAGGGCGTCTTCCAGTTGGACGCCGGCGGCGCCGATCAGGGTCAGCACGTTATCCATGGACGGGCGCTCTTTACCGATGATGGGGCGGATGGCGCCTCTTTACGGCGCGCCGGCCCGCTTGGCAAGGGGAAGCGCGGATCAGCCGGCACGAATGCGGGCGACAAGCTGGTCCACCTTGTCGCGCAAGGTGATGGCGTCGGCCGACAGGATGTCGGCCCCGGCCAACACGCTTGCGGCGCTGGCGCCGCTTTCCTCGGCCGCTTCGTGCACCAGGGCGATACCGTCGGACACCGCGTGGGTGCCCTCGGCCGCTTGCTGCACCGAGCGGGTGATCTCCTTGGTGGCGGCCGCCTGTTCCTCCACCGCCGCGGCGATCTGGGCGGCGATCTGGTCGATGCCGGAGATGGTGGTCGCCACCTCGCCGATAGCGGCCACCGCCTCGCGGGTGGTGTTCTGCACCTCCAGCACCTGCGCCGATATCTCCTCGGTGGCGCGTGCGGTCTGGGTGGCAAGACTCTTGACCTCGCCGGCAACCACGGCGAAGCCCTTGCCGGCCTCGCCGGCGCGAGCCGCCTCGATGGTGGCGTTCAGCGCCAACAGGTTGGTTTGCTGGGCGATATCGTTGATCAGCGTCACCACTTCGCCGATGCGGCCCGCCGCTTCGGTCAGGCGGCCAACGGTGGCACGGTTGATTTCCACCTGACGCACCGCCTCGCCGGCCGATTGCGACGAATGCGCCACCTGACGGCTGATTTCGTTGATGGACGCGGCCAGTTCCTCGGCCGCCGCCGCCACCGTCTGGACGTTGCCCGACGCGCTGTCGGCGGACGACGCCACCTCGGCGGCCTGGGTATTGACGCGGCCGGCGATATCTCGCATGGAATGGGCGGTTCCTTGCAGCGCATCGGCCGCCTCGCCCACCGAACGCACCACAACGCCGATTTCGGTTTCAAAGGAATTGGCCGTTTCGACCAGCAATGTACGGCGGGCTTCGGCCGTCTCTTGTTCCATGCGGCGGTTGCGCTCGGTCATCTCGGCCATGGCGGCGGCGTTGTCCTTGAACACCTGCAACGCCTTGGCCATGCCGCCCAGTTCGTCGCGCCGCCCCGCTCCTTCCACCGCCACCGCAAGATTGCCAGCCGCCAACTCGGACATGGCCGAGGTCATGCGCGTCACCGGCCGGGCGATGCCGTTGCCCACCACCAGGACGATGCCCGCGGCAACCGCCAAAATCAGCATGCCGGCGACGACCAGGGTCGTACGGGTGGAGATGGCGGTCGCCAGGATGGTTTCCTCGGGCACCACCACGGTAAAGCCCCAGACCTTGTCGGTGCGACCAAAGCGCACCGGGACCATGACCATCGCCGCACGTTTGCCGGTGTGGATGTCGTCGATGGTCGCCTCGGCCACCTCGCCACTGCGGACACGCTCAAGTGCGCCCTTGAAGACCGGGTCTTCGAGCTGTTTGCCCAACTTGCCGCCCTCGGGATTGGCGACCCACTGGCCGTCAGCCGAAACCAAGCCCGCCCAGCCGGTCCCCATGGGCTTGAGCACCCCCAACTGGCGTTGCACCGTGCCCAGGCTGATGTCCACGGTCAGCACCCCCAAACCCTTGCCGTCCACCACCAGCGGCACCGCCACCGACGACATCAGGGTTTTCTCGCCGCTCACTTCGTACCAATAGGGCGGCGTCACCGCCTCGCGCTTTTCCTTCAGCGGCCCGTAATACCAGAACTGTTCTGCCGCATCGCCGGTCAACGGCGTGTTTTCCAGCCCGACCTTGCCGGAATTGCGGAAGGCGTAGATGAGGAAACGCCCCTTTTCGTCGCCCCAGGCGGTCCCGGCGTATTCGGCGTCGCGTCCGTCGAAATTGGGTTCCATGCCGGCATAGACACCGGTGAATTCCGGGTTGCTCTCAAGCACCACCGACAACGCCTGACCGAAATGGGCGCGATCAAGCACGCCTTCGCTCAATTGCGCCCTGGCCCAGGCTGCGTTGGTTCGCGCCGTGCCCAGGGCGTCGTCCAACAGCCGAACCACGGTCGGGGTCTGCGCCCGCGCCGTTTCACGCATGGTGTCGGCGGCAGCCGAGCGTGCGTCACGGAACAGAACCCAGGAGGTAAAGGCCACCACGCTGACCAGCCCCACCGCCAACGTCATCAGCACAGGGACCAGGATTCCAAGACGAATCGACCGAAAGCTCATGCTGCCCCCATCCAACGGCCTGAGTTCATATAACTAAGGTCGCATCTTCGATCTTCTCACGCAACCGGCCTCCACCCCATCCCGGTGTGTTTTCAGTTTCCCGTCATGTTCACCTGCCCTATCTAAAGGGCTGGTTCTCTTTCCGGTCTTCCCGCGCATGTCCGACTTGTTCCCTCCCTCGTTCCTGCCGCCGGCCATCGTCATCGCCGGTCCCACCGCCTCGGGAAAATCCGGCATGGCGCTGGCCATCGCCCGCGAATTCGACGGCGTAGTGATCAACGCCGATTCCATGCAGGTCTACGACGTCTTGCGGGTGGTCACCGCACGGCCGTCGCCGGAAGAGGAAGCCCTGGCGCCGCATCGGGTGTACGGCGTGCTGCCGCCGTCGCTGGCCTGTTCGGCGGCGCTGTGGAAAGACCTTGCCGCCACCGCCATGCGCGATGCCTGGACGGCGGGCAAGCTGCCGGTGGTGGTGGGCGGCACCGGGCTTTATCTGCGCACCCTGATGCATGGCATCTCGCCCATCCCGGACATTCCCGACGCGGTGCGCGAAGACGCCCGTGCCCGTCTGGCACGGTTGGGGAACCCGGCCTTCCACGCCGAACTGGCGGTCCGCGACCCGATCATGGCGGCGCGGCTGAACCCGGCCAACAGCCAAAGGCTGGCCCGAGCCTGGGAGGTTCTGGAGGCCACCGGGCGATCCTTGGCCGAATGGCAGGCCCAGCCCATGGAGGGCGCGGTGCCGGCGCGGTGGCTGACCTTCGCCCTGTTGCCGCCGCGCGACACCCTTTACGCCAATTGCGACCGCCGCTTCGCCATGATGATGGAGCATGGCGCCCCCGACGAAGTGCAGGCCTTGTTGGACCTGAAACTGGACCCGGCACTGCCCGCCATGAAGGCCCTGGGCGTGCCGGAACTGGCCGGATGGCTAGGCGGCGCCTGGGATTGCGACACCGCCATCGCCCGCGCCTGCCAGTCCACCCGCAACTACGCCAAACGCCAGATGACATGGTTCAGAAATCAGCTTGATGCGCCGGAAGTGGTTTCCACGCAATTTTCGGAAAGCATCGAGCCTGGAATCTTTAAGATTATTCGCCAGTTTCTATTGACCGCAAACGAATGAGGAGCTAGCTTGTGCCGCTCGCGCCACCCCATGGCCGCACGTCTGTTCGCGCGGCCGCTTCAGGGGAGGCACGACAGTCAGTTAGGAAAGGGTGCGTAGATGGCACATCAGGACACGTTGAACGGAGCTGAAATCCTCTTGAAGGCCCTGGTTGACCAGGGTGTCGAGGTTATTTTCGGGTATCCGGGCGGCGCGGTACTTCCCATCTATGACGAGATGTTCAAGCAGAACCGGCTGCGCCACATCCTGGTGCGCCACGAACAGGCCGCCGTGCATGCCGCCGAAGGCTATGCCCGCTCGACCGGCAAGGTCGGCTGTGTGCTGGTCACCTCGGGCCCCGGCGCCACCAACACCGTCACCGGCCTGACCGACGCGCTGATGGATTCCATCCCGCTGGTGTGCATCACCGGCCAGGTGCCCACCAGCCTGATCGGCAACGACGCCTTCCAGGAAGCCGACATCACCGGCATCACCCGGCCGTGCACCAAGCACAATTATCTGGTCAAGGACGTCAACAACCTGGCCAAGACCATCCACGAGGCGTTCCACGTCGCGCGTAGCGGCCGCCCCGGCCCGGTGCTGGTCGATCTGCCCAAGGACGTGGTCCAGAGCAAGGGCGAGTATCAGCCGCCGAGCCGGGTCAAGTCGAAATACAAGCCACAGGTCAAGGGCGACCTCAAGGCCATCGAAAAGGCGGTCGACATGATCGCCAAGGCCAAGCGACCGATCGTCTATGTTGGCGGCGGCGTCATCAATTCCGGCCCGGCGGCCTGTCAATTGCTGACCCAGTTCGTGCGCATGACCGGCTTCCCGTGCACCCAAACCCTGATGGGCCTGGGCGCCTTCCCCGGCTCGGACCCGCTGAGCTTGGGCATGCTGGGCATGCACGGCACCTTCGAGGCCAACCTGGCCATGCACGGCTGCGACCTGATGATCAACGTCGGTGCCCGCTTCGACGACCGCGTCACCGGCCGCGTCAACGCCTTCGCGCCCTATTCGAAAAAGATCCACATCGACATCGATCCCAGCTCGATCAACAAGAACGTGCTGGTGGACCTGTCGGTGGTGGGCGACGCCGCCCATATCCTGGAAGACCTGATCAAGGTGTGGAAGGCGCGTCAGGTCCGCATGGACGACAAGGCGCTGAAAGCGTGGTGGAGCGAGATCGAGGGCTGGCGGTCGCGCAACTGCCTGCATTTCGAGACCTCGAACAAGATCATCAAACCGCAATACGCCCTCCAGCGTCTGTACGAGCTGACCAAGCACAAGAACCCCTACATCACCACCGAAGTGGGCCAGCACCAGATGTGGGCCGCCCAGCACTTCAAGTTCGAGCAGCCCAACCATTGGATGACCTCGGGCGGACTGGGCACCATGGGCTATGGCCTGCCGGCGGCCATGGGCGTGCAGACCGCCCACCCGGATGCGCTGGTCATCGACATCTCGGGCGAGTCGTCGTTCCAGATGAACCTGCAAGAGATGGCGACGCTGTGCCAGCACCGCCTGCCGGTGAAGGTGTTCATCCTGAACAACCAGTACATGGGCATGGTGCGCCAGTGGCAGGAACTGATCCACGGCGGCCGCTATTCCGAGTCCCACATGCACACCCACCCGGACTTCGTGAAGCTGGCCGACGCCTTCGGCGCCGTCGGCCTGCGCGCCGAAAGCCCCGGCGAGGTGGACGACCTGATCAAGGAAATGATCGCCGTCGATCGCCCGGTCATCGCCGACCTGCGCACCGACGCCTCTGAAAACTGTTTCCCCATGATCATGCCCGGCATGGCCCATAACGAAATGGTGCTTGGCCCCGAGGACCGGTCGCTGGACAAGCCCGGTTCCGAGGAAGACGGCATGGTTCTGGTCTGAGAACGGGGGATATCAACGTGACCCATATCGCTGAAGCCATCGAACGCCACACCATCGCCGTCCTGGTGGACAACGAAGCCGGCGTGCTGGCCCGCGTCATCGGCCTGTTCTCGGGCCGTGGCTACAACATCGAAAGCCTGACGGTCGCCGAGGTGGATAACCGCGAACAGCTCTCGCGCATCACCATCGTCACCACCGGCACCAAGATGATCGTCGAGCAGATCAAGAACCAGTTGCGCCGGCTGGTGCCGGTGCACAAGGTTTCCGACCTGACCATCGAAGGCGCCCATGTCAGCCGTGAACTGGCGCTGGTCAAGGTGGCCAGCACCGGTGAAAAGCGGGTGGAGGCGCTGCGTATCGCCGACATCTTCCGCGCCAACGTCATCGACGCCACCAACGAGTCCTTCGTGTTCGAGGTGGTGGGCGCCACCGACAAGGTGGACGCCTTCATCCGCCTGATGGAACCCTTGGGGCTGGCCGACGTCTCGCGGACCGGCGTGGTCGCCATCGCCCGTGGCCCGGCGGCGCTCTAACCGCGCACGGCCTTCGGTCATCGCATCGGCCCGCACCCGCGATGGTGCGGGCCGATTGCATTTGCGCCAATCGAAGCAACCGCTAAGATGCCGCTGTCGCCAAGGGGGAGAGCGGATGGTGGACTGGTTGTTGCGCGCGGCTGTCGCGATTGTCCTGACCTTGGGCGTCAGCGCCTGTCAGACCACGGACATTCCAGCCGAGAAACTGGCGACCCTCAAGACATTGTCGGTGATCAACGCCACCGGCAATGATTGGTCTTGGGAACGCCACGGGTTCCTCAACTACGACCACCAAAAGATGGCCGGAGCCGATTGGAAACTTGGCGACCGCGCCGGCACGGTGGCGACCACGTTGCTGACCAAGCAATACAAACTGATCCCCACCGGAACGGTTGACACCGAAAAGCTGCGCGGCCGTACGTCCGAGGCCGCAATAGCCGAGATCCTGGCCCGCATGCCGACGCGGCCCGATGCGGTGCTGGTGATCCGTCACGGCGTGTCGATATCGGGAAACACCGTGCTGAACGCACCGTCAAACATGATCGGCTTCGGCGTCTATCGCACCACCCATCTGTTCGAGGAATACATCAGCGCCTATGGCCTGTTGGAATTCGAACTGTTCGACGGCCGGAGCGGGCAATCGCTGGCGCGCTTCAATTCCGTGCTGCCCTCGGCCACCCAGCCCGAGGGCATGCAACCGTTCACCTGGTTGAAGTTTCCCGGCAAGATCGACCGCCTGGGGCCCTGGACCGACCGTTTCGAGGACCAAAGCCCCACCGCCCGCGTCGTTGTCCGTACCGTCCTGACCGATTTCGTCGATCGCGCCGTGCCTTTCACCCTGCGCCAGAAAGGATTGATCCGCGCCTTGCCTTCTTCCCCGTCGCGGCGCTAGACTGGACGCTTGATCCAGTACCGGGTTCCGTGCCCGGCAGAGGGTGTATGTCGGAGATTGCCGTCAACGTCTGACCGGGGCCATGTGGCTTGCGGTCATGAACAAGCCCCTTCCCGATGGGAAGGCGGGCGGCTTTTTGCGCCCGCGCCACGGGATTTCGGGGCCGTTTGACGGTAACGGACACCCTTTTCATCATGAACATCAACAAACACGACCAGCGCGTGCTGCACGCGCTGGCCCAGGGCGGTTTGATCCACCTGGAACGCGACGCCCACGGCACCGTGCTGGCGGCGCATTGCCTGAACCGCGACGGCTGGACGCTGTCGCCCTTCGACATCGAAACCTTCCGCAGGCTCAAGCGCCGCCGCCTGATCGCATCGAAAGGCGGCGGTCCCTACCGCATCACCCGGCAGGGGCTGACGGCGGTCAGGCCGCAGCTCGACAACCGCTGACGGAGACGGATCCATCATGAGTGATTTCTATGACATCTTCTCCGCCCTGCCCCGCCAGACGGTCGGCAGCGATGCCAGCACCCGCGCCGCCCTGGCGCGGGTGCGCGACCACCTGCCCCGCCATCGCCCGCCCGTGGTGGCGGATTTCGGTTGCGGCACCGGGCGGGCCAGCCTGGTGTTGGCCCACGACCTGAACTGCGCCGTCACCGCCATAGACATCCGCCCCCATTATCTGGAACGGCTCGGGGCCGAAGCCGCACGGCAGGGGCTCGGCAACCGTATCCGGCCTTTGTGCGCGGATCTGGCCGACCTGCCGCTGGCCCCCGCCAATCTGGACCTGATCTGGTGCGAAGGGGCGACGTTCGTCCTGGGGGTGGAACGCTCTTGCCGGGAATGGGCGCCCCTGTTGCGGCCGGGCGGGTGGCTGGTCTTCTCGGATTTGGTGTGGGGGGCTGCGCCGGATGACGAAACCCGAGCCTTCATGGCCGATCTGGGTGCCACCCCGCCAACCCGTGACGGTGCGCTGAACGCCGTGCGGGCGGCCGGGCTGGAGCCACGCCACGTCTTCACCCTGCCCGAGGCCGACTGGTGGGACGAATATTACGTCCCCCTGGCGGAATTGCTGGAAAAACAGCCGCCCTCGCCCCAGGTCACGGCGGTCTGGCGCGAAATAGAAATACGGTGGGCGCACCCCGGATCCACCGATTATGTCTTCGTGCTGGCGCAACGCGCAGGCTGACGCTATTGTCGGGCGCCATAAAGCGGCGTGGCGCCCGACATTGCGGGACACGGCGGAAAGCTGTATGGTCCGCCGCTTGGAATTTCTGCTCGCGAAAGCACACGGGGTATTGAAATGCGCGTCTATTACGATCGGGATGCCGACGTCAATCTGATCAAGGGCAAGAAGGTTGCCATCATCGGCTACGGCTCCCAGGGCCACGCCCACACGCTGAACCTGCGCGATTCCGGCGTGAAGGAAGTGGCCGTGGGTCTGCGTCCCGGTTCGGCCACCGTCAAGAAGGCCGAAGGCGAAGGCCTGAAGGTTCTGTCGCCGGCCGACGCCGCCGCCTGGGCCGACGTGGTGATGATCCTGACCCCGGACGAGCTCCAGGCCGAGATCTACTACCGCGACCTCGCCCCCAACCTGAAGCAGGGCGCCTCCCTGGTCTTCGCCCACGGCCTGAACATCCATTTCGGCCTGATCGAAGCCCGCGCCGACCTGGACGTGTTCATGGTCGCCCCCAAGGGCCCCGGCCACACCGTCCGCGGCGAATACCTGAAGGGCGGCGGCGTGCCGTGCCTGGTGGCCGTGGCCCAGAACGCCACCGGCAACGCCCTTGAGATCGCCCTCAGCTACGCTTCCGCCATCGGCGGCGGCCGTTCGGGCATCATCGAGACCAGCTTCCGCGAGGAATGCGAGACCGACCTGTTCGGCGAGCAGGTGGTGCTGTGCGGCGGCCTGACCAAGCTGATCCAGTACGGCTTCGAAACCCTGGTCGAGGCGGGCTACGCCCCCGAGATGGCCTATTTCGAGTGCCTGCACGAGGTCAAGCTGATCGTCGACCTGATCTATGAGGGCGGCATCGCCAACATGCGCTACTCGATCTCGAACACCGCCGAATACGGCGACTACGTGACCGGCCCGCGCATCATCACCGAAGAGACCAAGGCCGAGATGAAGCGCGTGCTGGAAGACATCCAGTCCGGCCGCTTCGTCCGCGACTGGATGCTGGAATGCAAGGCCGGCCAGCCGTCCTTCAAGGCGACCCGCCGCATCCAGTCCGAGCATGGCATCGAACAGGTGGGCGAGCGCCTGCGCGGCATGATGCCGTGGATCGCCAAGAACAAGCTGGTGGACAAGGCCAAGAACTAAGGCACTGTCCCGGCGACGGAACGGCCCCGTGGGGAAACCCGCGGGGCCTGTTTTTTTTGTCCGTGGCGATTGTATCTTGCCGGGAATGATGATCGACCCGACCACCGGCCTCGTGTTCCTGCTGTCCATGTCCGCCGCGAACGGGATCACCGCCCTGATCCTGTGGCGGCTGCACCCCCAATTGCGCGGCGTGGGCATCCTGGCCTTGGGCAATTTGTTGGCCGGCCCGACCTTCGTATCCATCATGCTGCGTGACGCCCACGGCATCGCCCTGCACAACACCCTGGCCATCACCTGTAGCGCCGTCATCGCCGAAGGCTTCCTGACCCTGACCGGACGCCGCCCCGATTTCCGTTTCGTGCTGGCGGTCTCGCTGTTCACCGGCGCGTTATGGGAAACCATGCTGGCGCTGGACCCGGACAACCTGCGAATCCGCGTGGTTGCCATCACCTTGCTCAGCATCCTGGTGTTCGGCCGAACCACATGGCTGATGCTGCAACGGCGCCAGGAATGGCAATTGGGCGTGGCGGAAGGCATGATCGCCGGGTTGCTGGGGATCCACATCCTGGTTCTGGCGGTCCGCATGGTGTGGACCGTGCTTCACCCCGACCCCAACTTCATCCGTACCGATGTCGCCCGTGGCTGGTTCTACCTGGAACTGACCCTGGTCGATGCCGGATTGTTCTTCGGCATATTGCTGATGGTCGGAAGCCGGCTGGCCCGCGACCTGAACCAACAGGGCCAGATGCTGGCGGCGGAACGCCACCGAAAATCCGAATTGCGTCAGTTGCTGCATATGCTGGGGCACGAATTGCGCACGCCGCTGTCGATCATCGGCCGCACCATCGAAAGCATCCAGGACCTGCTGACGCCCACACCACCGGAAATCCACCGTCTTTTGACCACCTTGCACGCCTCGGTCCTGCGGGTCGGGCGTCTGAGCCAGGCATTGTTGACGGCGGAACGCAGCGACCTGGCGACGGCACGGCCGGAAATGCTGAAGCTGTCGGACATCGCGACCGAGGCCGAACGACTCTTACGCGAGAAATGGGGGACAGACCGCCTGCTCGTGCATTATCCCCAGAGCGAACCGTCGGCGCTTGGCGACCGCGAGTTGTTGTTTACAGCGGTGGTCAACCTGTTGGACAACGCCCTGAAATACTCGCCCTCCGACACCGCCGTCACCGCCACAATCCATCCCCTGGACGGAGAAGTGGCGTTGCGCATCGAAGACAGCGGCATCGGCTTCCCCCCCGACCAGATTTCCCAGATCGGCCAACGCTTCTTCCGCGCGACCAACGTGCACGACGCACCGGGAACCGGGCTGGGCCTCTACATGGTCAAGACCATCGCCCAGCGTCATGGCGGACGCCTTGAGCTGGCCAACCGTGCCGGCGGGGGCGCCGAGGTGGCGCTGATCCTGCCTGCGGCATGAAAACGCATACGATCTAGTTGACAAGGAAGTGCAACTCGGCCTTCCTATTGCGGCTTTGGGACGGCCGTCGCGCGCGGGGGACGTTCCAACCACTAAAGCCAGGCGGACAATGATCGTGACGGATCGGAGAGACGCGACGAACGGGCGCAAAGGCGCCCCGGCCGCGTGCAGCCTTTCCGTCGGCCAACGGCGCTTTCCCCTTCGTGTTCCGGTCGTGCGTCTCGTTGCGAACCCGGGTCCGGGTCGGGCGGGCGGATCGTGGTCCACATGACGGAACGACAGGATTCAGGCGCGAACATGGACAAGAACCGGGTCATCATCTTCGACACCACGTTGCGCGACGGCGAACAATCGCCCGGCGCCTCCATGAACCTGGAAGAGAAGGTGAAGATCGCCCAGGTTCTCGAGGAAATGGGCGTCGACGTGATCGAGGCCGGTTTCCCCATCGCCTCCAACGGCGATTTCGAGGCGGTGCAGGCGGTGGCCCGTGTGGCCAAGAACGCCACCATCGCCGGTCTGGCCCGCGCCACCAAGGGCGACATCGAACGTTGCGCCGAGGCGGTGAGGCCGGCCCCCAACCACCGCATCCACACCTTCTTGTCCACCAGCCCGCTGCACATGAAGTACAAATTGCAGATGGAGCCCGAGAAGGTGCTGGAAAAGGTCCGCGATTCCGTGGCCTACGCCCGCTCCCTGGTGGACGACGTGGAATGGTCGGCCGAGGACGGCTCGCGCACCGAACACGACTTCCTGTGCCGCTGTGTCGAGGCCGCCATTGATGCCGGCGCCCGCACCATCAACATTCCCGACACCGTCGGCTACGCGGTGCCCGACGAATACGCCGCGCTGATCGCCATGCTGGTCAACCGCGTGCCCAACATCGACAAGGCGATCTTGTCGGTGCATTGCCACAACGACCTGGGCTTGGCGGTAGCCAACTCGCTGGCCGCCGTGGGCGCCGGCGCCCGGCAGATCGAGTGCACCGTCAACGGTCTGGGCGAACGCGCCGGCAACGCCGCCATGGAAGAGATCGTCATGGCCATGCGCACCCGGCCTGACCTTCTGCCCTATCACACCGGCGTCAAGACCGAGCACATCACGCGGGCCTCGCGTCTGGTGTCGGCGGTCACCGGCTTCGTGGTCCAGCCCAACAAGGCCATCGTCGGCAAGAACGCCTTCGCCCACGAATCGGGCATCCACCAGGATGGCGTGCTGAAATGCGCCCAGACCTACGAGATCATGACCCCGGAATCGGTGGGTCTGACCCGGTCGAATCTGGTGATGGGCAAGCATTCCGGCCGCGCCGCCTTCAAGGACAAGCTGCGTCAATTGGGCTATGAACTGGGCGACAACGCCGTCGAGGACGCCTTCCTGCGCTTCAAGGACCTGGCCGACCGCAAAAAGGACATATTCGACGAAGATATCGTCGCCTTGGTCGATGAAGCGGTGTACCGCGACAACGACCGTGTCCGTTTCCGCGCGCTGGAGGTTCTGTGCGGCACCAAACACAACCCGCCCAAGGCCGAACTGGAACTCGAGGTGGACGGCGCCCTGAAGTCGGTGCAGGCCACCGGCGACGGCCCGGTGGACGCCATCTTCAACGCCATCAAGGCGCTGGTTCCGCACGACGTGCGCTTGCAGCTGTTCCAGGTGCATGCCGTGACCCAGGGCACCGACGCCCAGGCCGAGGTGACCGTGCGGCTTGAGGAAGAGGGCAAGACCGTCAACGGCCAGGGCGCCGACACCGATACCATGGTGGCTTCGGCGCGGGCTTACGTGAACGCTTTGAACAAACTTTTGGTGAAGCGGCAAAAAACCGCTCCGGGGGCGCTCTCGGCCTGATATAAGTCCGAGCGTCGAAAAGATTCGTGGGACTGGTCGGGTGCGGATTGCATACCCGGCTTTCGGCAACGCTGGATTCGAGTGAGGGATTATGTTTTCGAAGCTGACGGGTTGGATGTCCGCGGACATGGCGATCGATCTTGGGACCGCCAACACCCTGGTCTACGTCAAAGGCCGGGGCATCGTCCTGAACGAGCCGTCAGTGGTGGCCATCGCCGAGGAAAAGGGCAAGAAGAAGGTCTTGGCCGTCGGTGACGAGGCCAAGATGATGCTGGGCCGCACGCCCGGCTACATCCAGGCCATCCGCCCGCTGCGCGACGGCGTCATCGCCGATTTCGAAGTGGCGGAAGAGATGATCAAGCACTTCATCCGCAAGGTGCACAACCGCCGCTCCTTCGCCAGCCCTCTGGTCATCGTCTGCGTGCCGTCGGGATCGACCGCCGTCGAACGCCGCGCCATTCAGGAATCGGCGGAAAGCGCCGGTGCGCGCCGGGTGTTCCTGATCGAGGAACCGATGGCCGCGGCCATCGGCGCCGGCCTGCCGGTGACCGAACCCACCGGCTCGATGGTGGTGGACATCGGCGGCGGCACCACCGAGGTTGCCGTCCTCTCGCTTGGCGGCATCGTCTATTCCCGTTCGGTGCGCGTCGGCGGCGACAAGATGGACGAAGCCATCATCGCCTATATCCGCCGCAACCATAACCTGCTGATCGGCGAAGGCTCGGCCGAGCGCATCAAAAAGGAAATCGGTTCCGCCTGCCCGCCCGAGGACGGCGAGGGCCGCACCATGGAGATCAAGGGCCGCGACCTGATGAACGGCGTGCCCAAGGAACTGATCGTCTCCGAGCGTCAGATCGCCGAATCCCTGGCCGAACCGGTCGGCGCCATCATCGAGGCGGTCAAGGTCGCCCTTGAGCACACCGCCCCCGAACTGGCCGCCGACATCGTCGACAAGGGCATCGTGCTGACCGGCGGCGGCGCACTGTTGTCCAACCTGGATTACGTCCTGCGCCACGCCACCGGCCTGCCGGTATCCATCGCCGACGACCCGCTGTCCTGCGTGGCGCTGGGCACCGGCCGCGCGCTCGAGGAAATGCCCAAGCTGAAGAACGTGCTCTCCAGCATGTACTAGTTTTTTCGCCGGCATTTGGTGTACGTTTGCTTGCGGCACGGCCGCCGGTTTCCCGGCGGCCGTTTCCCTAGGAAGCGGAGGGTTTCTTGAAGCAGTCCGGTGCGGTCGGACGTCTTGCCACGTTGCGTCTTCTGGCGCAGCGGTCCGCCTTCGTGTCCCTGATCCTGGCGGCGGTGGCGCTGATGATCGTCGGCAAGGCCGACATCGTTCTGATCGAACGCGCCCGCACCATGGTCGCCGACGCCCTTTCCCCCATCCTGGACGCCATGAGCCGCCCCGCCGCCACCGTCGCCGAGGTGATGGAGAACGTGCGCGAACTGGCCTCCCTGCGCGCCGAGAACGCGCGGCTCAAGGCCGAGAACCAACGCCTTCAGCATTGGCAGACGGCCGCCCGACGCATGGAAGCGGAAAACGTGGTGCTGCACGAACAATTGAACGTGGTGCCCGACCCGGAACCCGGCTTCGTCACCGCCCGCATCGTCGGCGACCTCGGTTCGGCCTTCGGGCATTCCATGATGTTGAACGCCGGAGCACGGGACGGCGTGCGCAAGGGCCAGGCGGTGCTGACCGGCGAAGCGCTGGTCGGCTATATCGCCGAAGTGGGCGAACGCTCGTCCCGCCTTCTGCTGCTGACCGACATCAACGCCAAGCTGCCGGTGATGGTGGAAAGCTCGCGCATGCGCGCCATCTTGTCGGGTGACAACAAGGAACGGCCCAAGCTCAACTATCTGACCGGCAACACCTCGGTCGCGGTGGGCGAACGGGTGGTGACCTCGGCCTCGGGCGCCGCTTTCCCACCGGGCCTGCCCATCGGCATGGTCGCTTCGACCACCGACGGAATCATCAGGGTGGAACCCTTCGTGCACCGTCACGAGCTGGAATTCGTCACCATCGTCGATTACGGCCTGGGCGGCATCATGCCGTTCGAGAAGCCCCCCACCCCCGACCGCCGCCATCGCGGCCAGCCGGCGGAGTGAGCATGCGCGCGACCATGGAGGCAACACGATGAAAGCCTCCATCTGGGTGCGTATGGACACCTGGGTGCGGCATCTGGTGCCAATCAGCGTCACCTTGTTCCTGTTGCTGCTGACCGCCGTGCCCACCTACCTTCCCGGCTTCGCCTCGGTGTCGCCGCTGCTGCCGTTGATGGGGGTCTATTACTGGGCCATCTACCGGCCCGACCTGTTGCCGGCCTGGGCGGCGTTCCTGGTGGGCGGGCTTTACGACATCATCGCCGGCACGCCGCTTGGGGTGAACGCGCTGGTGCTGCTGTTGGTTCAAGGAATCGCCGCGTCGCAGCGCCGGTTCTTCCTGGGCAAGTCGTTCGCGGTGGCGTGGTGGGCGTTCGGCCTGTTGGCCGCCGGATCGTCGGGCCTGACCTGGGTTCTGGTGGTGATCCTGACCGGACAGGTCATGGACGCCTCGCCGGTGATTTTCGAGTACCTGTTGACCATGGGCCTGTTTCCATTGCTGACCTGGGTGCTGGCCCGCACCCAGATGGCGTTCCTGAAAGACGTGTAAGCCCCGTGTACCACGACAACGACCGCTTCAAGATCTTCGCCCGCCGTGCCGTGATGCTGGCCGGGGGCAAGGCCGTCCTGGTGGGGGCCTTGGCGGCGCGCATGTACTATCTTCAGGTCCTCGAATCCGACAAGTACACCATGCTGGCCGAGGACAACCGGGTCAGCATGCGCCTGTTGCCGCCGCCGCGCGGCCAGATTCTCGACCGCAACGGCGTCGCCATGGCCATCAACCAGCACAATTATCGTGTGCTGGTGGTCCCCGAGGACACGCCGGCCATGGCCTATACCCTGGACGCGCTGTCGACCATCATCACGCTGACCGACCACGATCGCGCCCGTATCGCCAAGGAAGCGAAGCGCCGCCGCTCGTTCGTGCCGATCACCGTGCGCGAGAACCTGTCGTGGGAAGAGGTGGCGCGGATCGAGGTCAACGCCCCCGACCTGCCCGGCGTGCTGATCGACGTCGGCCAAAGCCGCTATTACCCGCTGCAATCCCTGGGCGCCCACATTTTGGGCTACGTCTCGGCGGTGTCCGAGAACGACCTGACCGGCGACCCGCTGGAGGAATTGCCCGGTTTCCGCATCGGCAAGGGCGGCGTGGAAAAGATTTACGACATGGCGCTCAGGGGCAAGGGCGGCACCAGTTCGCTCGAGGTCAACGCGGTCGGCCGCGTCATCCGCGAACTGGAACGCAACGAGGGCGAGCCCGGCGTCAACCTGACCCTGACCTTGGACACCCGGCTTCAGGAATACGCCGCCCAACGCCTGGGCGACGAATCGGCGGCCTGTGTGGTCATGGACATCCACACCGGCGAAGTTCTGGTCATGGCATCGACGCCGTCCTTCGACCCCAACGCCTTCAACCGCGGCCTGACCACCGAGGAATGGAAGACGCTGTCGACCAATCCCCGCTCGCCGCTTCAGAACAAGGCGCTGTCGGGAACCTTCGCCCCCGGTTCCACCTTCAAGCTGGTGGTGGCTCTGGCCGCCCTTGAGTCGGGGGCGGTGACACCGGACCAACGGGTGTTCTGTCCCGGTCACATGCAATTGGGCAGCATCAAGTTCCATTGCTGGAAAAAGGGCGGCCATGGCGCCCAGGACCTGATCAGCGCCATCAAGAACTCGTGCGACGTCTATTTCTACGAGATCGCCCGGCGCGTCGGCATCGACAAGATCGCCGAGGTCGCCCGGCGCTTCGGCCTGGGCGTCTCCACCGGCATCGACCTGCCCAACGAACGTTCCGGCCTGATTCCCGACCGCGCCTGGAAGCGCAAGGCCATGAAACAGCCCTGGCACCCCGGCGAGACGCTGGTCAACGGCATCGGCCAGGGCTACGTGCTGGCCACACCGTTGCAATTGGCGACCATGACGGCGCGCATCGCCAATGGCGGTCTGGCGGTGGAACCCCACGTCGCCCGCGACCTGATCACCGATCAGGCCGCCCTGATCCGGCCCAAGCCGGAATGGCCGTCTTGCGGCATGTCGCAAAAGAATCTGCAACTGGTTCGCAAGGGCATGTTCGCGGTATCCAACGAACCGGGTGGCACCGCCTTTCGCGCCCGCATCAACCAGGACGGCATGTGGCTTTCCGGCAAGACCGGCACCGCCCAGGTGCGGCGCATCACCATGCGCGAACGCGAAACCGGGGTGAAGAAAAACGAAGACCTGCCGTGGAAGGAACGCGACCACGCGCTGTTCGTCGCCTACGCTCCCGAGGACAACCCGCGCTATTCCATCGCCGTGGTGGTGGAACACGGCGGCGGCGGCTCGGCGGTGGCGGCCCCCATCGCGCGGGACATCATGATCGAGGTGCAAAAGCGCGAACGCGCCCGCATGGCCGGGCTGAACCAGGGAACCGGCTGACATGATTCGTCCCACGCCGCGGGCCGGCTCGCATCTCAACCGCACCGAAATGGGCTGGCGCGACAAGATCTGGCAGATCAACTGGCCATTGATCGCCGTGCTGACCGCCATCGCCAGCGTCGGCTTCCTGACGCTTTATTCGGCGGCGCAGGGGTCCTTGCAGCCGTGGGCGGTCAAGTCCATGGTGCGCTTCGCCATGGGTATCAGCATCATGGTCGCGGTCGCCCTGGTCGACCTGCGCTTCTGGATGCGCCACGCCTATCTGTTCTACGTCATCTCGGTGATCTTGCTGGTGGCGGTGGACTTGCGCGGTACCATCGGCATGGGCGCGCAACGCTGGATCGACCTGGGCTTCATCCAGCTTCAGCCATCGGAAGTAGCCAAGATCGCCGTCATCTTGGCGCTGGCCCGCTATTTCCACGGCGCCAGTTATCAGGATGTGGGGCGTCCCCTCTTCCTGTTGCCGCCGCTGCTGATGGTCATGGCCCCCATCGCGCTGGTGCTGAAGCAGCCGGACCTGGGTACCGCCATGATGGTGTTGATGAGCTCGGGCGCCATCTTCTTCATGGCCGGCGTGCGGTTGTGGAAATTCGCCATCATCGTGGCCTCGGGTCTGGCCAGCATTCCGGTGGCGTGGCAGTTCCTGCACGATTATCAGAAACGCCGCGTCATCATCTTCCTCAATCCCGACCAGGACCCGCTCGGCGCCGGCTACCACATCACCCAATCCAAGATCGCCCTGGGCTCGGGCGGCATCTTCGGCAAGGGCTACATGATGGGGACGCAGTCGCGCCTCAACTTCCTGCCGGAAAAACAGACCGACTTCATCTTCACCATGTTCGCCGAGGAATGGGGGCTGATAGGCGGGCTGTTCCTGTTGGCTCTTTACGTGTTGCTGACCGCCCTGGGCTACGCCATCGCGCTGCGTTGCCGGTCGCAGTTCGGGCGTCTGGTGGCGTTGGGCATCACCACCACCTTCTTTTTGTACTTCTTCATCAACACCGCCATGGTGATGGGGCTGGTGCCGGTGGTCGGCGTGCCGCTGCCGCTGATTTCCTATGGCGGCACCGCCATGCTGTCGTTGCTGTTCGGCTGGGGTCTGGTGATGAGCGCCTATATCCACCGCGATCTGCCCATCGGCCGGCGCGGCGCCCACGACGACTGATCCCGCCCAGGTCCCGAACAGAAAAAGCTACACGTCCCGTTCCGGGTCGATGTCGTGCGCCCGCCGGCCGTAGTGGTCCAGGAAGGAAGGACCGCTGGCGATCTCGATGTGGCTGCGCTGATGCTGCTGGGCGTTCTTGAGGAAGCTCTGCTGTAATTCGAACAGATGGCTCCAGCACTGGAACACCTGTTGGGCGGACACCGTCCACGCCGACAGCCAGGCGGTTTGCAGGTCGGTCAGGTTCTTATAGGGATTGGCCATGGCTCTCCCCTCCCGCTTGTGGGGCCGACCACCAGAGCCGGCCGGGGGTTTTCAACCATGTTACCAGAGCCCGCCCACCCCCACAAACGACGAAGGCTCGCCCTGCCTAACCTCGCGACGGCTCGCCCTGCCTAACTTCGCGACGGCTCGCCGTCATGGGCGGCATCATCGATCAGATGCGCCAGCAAGATATCGCGCTCGGTCAGCCCCCCGACGTCATGGGAGCACAGAACGATGTCGACCCGGTCGTAGACGTTGCTCCACTCCGGGTGATGACCGGCCCGTTCCGCCGCCAGGGCCACCCGCGTCATGAACGAGAACGCCGCGGAAAAGTCGGAAAAATGGAAGCTGCGGCAGATGGCGTCGCGTCCCTCGCATTCCCGCCATTTGGGCAGTCCGAGTAGAGCGGTGGCGCGATCGGCGGCATAAAGGGCGGTGGGCATGGGACAAACTCCGTGGCAGGTGCTTTCTTTGTGATGGGCACTCTTCCCGCCCCGATCAAGGCGGGGTAAGCTGGACACATGTCACGTGTCATCCCACCGCATACCGTCCCGCCGTCGCTTGGCGACCTGGAAACCATCGCCCAGACGGCGTTCGCCGAGATTCCCGACGAACTGCGTCAGTATTGCGCCGACGTGGTCATCCGCGTCGAGGACTTTCCCGATGAGGAAACCGAACAGGAGATGGACCTGGAAACGCCCTTCGACCTGTTGGGCCTTTATCGCGGTGTCGCACTTCCCCACGTCAGCTTTGGCGACAGCGCGCCGCGCCTGGACGTGGATATGATCTTTCTGTACCGCCGCCCTATCCTGGATTACTGGTGCGAGACCGGCGAGGATTTGACAAGCTTGGTCAAGCACGTGCTGATCCACGAGATCGGTCACCATTTCGGCTTCAGCGACGACGACATGGAGCGCATCGAAGACGAAGCCTGACGGTGGCCGCACCACTCCCGCCGGAGGTGTCGTGACCCAAACCCTTCCCCAACCGCTTGCCCCCCACCAGCTTTACCGGGTGTGTGACCCGGACAGCCTGTCCTTCACCACCACCGCCGAACTGGCCGACAGCGACGCTCCCATCGGTCAGGACCGCGCGGTCGAGGCCATCCGTTTCGCCATCGGCATGCGTCATCGCGGCTTCAACCTGTTCGCGTTGGGGCCCGAGGGCACCGGACGGCGCTCCTTGGTCATGCAATACCTGACCCAGGCCGCCGCCCGCCAGCCGGTGCCCGACGACTGGGTCTACGTCCACGATTTCGGCGACGGCCACCGCCCGCGCGTGCTGCGCCTGCCGGCGGGCCGCGCCCAGCCGTTCAAGAAGGACATGGAATGGCTGGTCGAGGAATTGGCAGCCGCCCTGCCCGCCGGTTTCGAGGCCGAGGAATACCGCGCCAAGAAACAGGTGCTGGAACAGGAATTCAAGGAACGCCAGGAAGAAGCTTTCGGCACGGTCGGCACCGAGGCCAGCGAAAAGGGCGTCGCCCTGATCCGTACCCCGGTGGGGCTGGCGCTGGCCCCCACCCGCGACGGCGAGGTCTTGTCCCCCGACGAGTTCAAGCAACTGCCCGAAGAGGAGCAGGCCCGTTTCAAGGCCGAGATGGAGGCGCTTCAGGAAAAGCTGGAGACCACCATCAAACAGGTGCCGTATTGGGAACGCGAGGCCCGGTCCAAACTGCGCGAGCTTGAACAGGAAGTGGTGGCCTTCGCCATCAGCCACCTGATGGACGAACTCAAGGACCGCTATGCCGACCTGCCCGAGGTGCTGGAGTATCTGGAGGCGGTGGCCGAGGACATCGCCGACAATGTCGGCGACTTCCTGGAAAGCGACGACGAAGACGAAGACCACAGCAAACCCCGTCGTCGGCCGGGGGGCGAAGGCGCCATCCGCCGTTATCGGGTCAACGTGCTGGTCAACAACGCCGACCAGGGCGGCGCCCCGGTGATCTACGAGGACCACCCGACCCAGCCCAACCTGATCGGCCGGGTCGAACATTTCGCCCATTACGGCACGCTGATCACCGATTTCAACCTGATCAAGGGCGGCAGCCTGCATCGCGCCAACGGCGGCTATCTGGTGCTGGACGCCCACAAGCTGTTGATGAACCCCTTTGCCTGGGAAGACCTGAAACGGGCGCTCAAGGCGCGCGAGGTGCGGATCGAAAGCCCCGGCCAGAGCACGGGACTGATGAGCACGGTCAGCATCGAGCCCCAGCCCATTCCCCTGGACGTCAAGGTGGTGCTGATCGGCGACCCGATGCTTTATTACCTGCTGTCGCACCACGACCCGGAATTCGCCGAATTGTTCAAGGTATCGGCCGATTTCGACTGGCGCATGGACCGCGACGAAACGGCGGTCATGGGGCTGGCCCGGTCGGTGGCGACGCTGACCCGCAAGGAGGGGCTGCGTCCGCTCGACCGCTCGGGGGTCGCCCGCGTGGTGGAACACGCCTCGCGCCAGGTGGAAGACAGCGAGAAGCTGTCCACCCACATGGCCAGCCTGGCCGATCTGGTGCGCGAATCCGATTACTGGGCCGGCCGAACCGGAGCGGCGGTGGTGACGGCGGCCCATGTGCAACAGGCCATCGACGCCTCGACCTATCGTCAGGACCGGGTGCGCGAACACGTACAGGAGGAAATCCGCCGCGGCATCGTCCACATCGACACCGAAAGCGCGGTGGTCGGCCAGATCAACGGTCTGGCGGTGCTGGAACTGGGGCGTTTTTCCTTTGGCCGGCCGTCCCGCATCACCGCCCGCGTCGCCTTGGGCAAGGGCGACGTGGTGGACATCGAGCGCGAGGTCGATCTGGGCGGACCGCTGCACGGCAAGGGCGTCTTGATCCTGACTTCGTTCCTGGCCGGACGCTTCGGCCAGAATTGGCCGCTGTCGCTCGAGGCCCGGCTGGTGTTCGAGCAATCCTATGGCGGGGTGGACGGCGATTCGGCCTCTTCGACCGAGTTGTACGCCCTGTTGTCGGCGCTGGCCGACCTGCCTATCCGCCAAAGTCTGGCGGTGACCGGCTCGGTGGACCAGAACGGCACCGTCCAGGCCATCGGCGGCGTCAACGAAAAGATCGAGGGCTTCTTCGACCTGTGCGCGGCACGCGGCCTGACCGGCAGCCAGGGCGTGCTGATCCCGGCCACCAACGTCGCCCATCTGATGCTGCGCCACGACGTGGTCGAAGCCTGTCGCCAGGGCCGCTTCGCCGTCTATCCCGTCCACACCGTGGACCAGGGGATCGAATTGTTGACCGGCACGCCGGCCGGCCAGCGCGACGAACGCGGCGAATACCCCGCCGGCAGCGTCAATCGCCGGGTCCAGGCACGGCTGGCGACCTTTCACCGCCGCCTCGACCTGGCCCAGTCGGGCGCCCTGAGCGGCGGCCGCGAGACACGGGGCGGGCGATGACCCCGCCCCCCTTCCGCCGCATCCTGGTGGCGGTGGACGCCAGCCCGCTGTCGCAGGCGGCGACGGATCTGGCCTGCCGGTTGTCGAAGCGGTGGCAGGCCCCGGTGGACGCGGTGTTCGTCGAGGACATCAACATCGTCCGTCTGGTGGCCCATCCCTTCGTGCACACCATCTCACTGGCGGCGGCACGGCGGCAATCGGCCGACGACACCCTGATCGGCAAGGCGTTGGAGCTTCAGGCGATCGCCGCCCGCCGTGCCCTCGACGCGGCCCTGGCGACAACCGGCGGCCATGGAACCTTCACCGTGCGACGGGGAAGGGTCGAGGCCGAGGTGCTGGAGGCCGGCCAAGGCTGCGACCTTTTGTGTCTGGGCTGGAGCGGACGCCCGGATTCCAGGGCCCGCCGGTCCCGGCTGGGCTCGGTCGCCCGCGCGGTCAGCCGGTCCGCCGCCGCGTCGGTCCTGTTGCTGCAAAACCCGGTCACCGGCCCGCTGTTCCTGTGGTGGGACGGCTTCCCGCCAGCGTTGGAGATGGCCGCCGCCCTGGCCGCCCGCGAGGGCGCCACCGTCCAGGTGGTGGTTCCGGCCCATGATCGCATCGACGGCACCCGGCGCGGCGTCGAGGCGGTGAGCGCGCTTCAGGAATTGGGCGTCACCGCCGCCTTGCACGCCGTCGGCCGACCGGCGGCGTTGCCGGGCACTCTTCCAGCCGACGCCCTGTTGCTGCTGTCGGCGGAAGCCGAAATCGTGCTGGACGATCTGCCCTGCTCGGCCTTGCTGGTACGTTGACAACTGGCGGCCACAATCTGTTGTGCAATTGCAACACTGAGACTCGTTTGAATCGATTCCAAGATTTCCCCCTTCCCTGCAAGGGCTTGCCCCCTATATGAGTCCGGCAAGAGAGATGCCTTACCCAGACGGGTTCCATGTTGCGCCGTTTTGTCCTGACCACCCTGTTGCTGATTGCCGCCATCCCCGCCGCCGCCGAGGAAGCGCGGACACGTCTGGTGGTCGGTGGCCTGAACCTCAAGGGCACGGACATGAGAATCGAGCTGACCGGTGACCATGGCGGGTTCTCGGCCGGCGCGGTGTCGGGCGACGTCAATGCCGAATCGGGGCGCATGGCACTTGGCGGCTATGCCGCCTATGCCTTCGACGACGTCCACCTGTCGTCGTCGCTGCGCGGCGACCAGGACCGCACCGTCGCCGATTTCAGCGCGGCTTACGCCGGCTTCGGCCCCGACAGCGTCGCCGCATTCCGGCTTGGCTACGAGATGGGCCGGACCCAGGCGTTCAGCATCAACCCCGCCCAGGCCGGCCTGAACGTCTTCGGCGGCGATTACGACCCCAGCGGGTCCATGGCCGACCTGTCCCTGACCTTGTCCTTCACCCACGACGTCACCCCGTCCCTCAGCCTGGGCGGCTTCGCCGCCGCCAGCCGTCAGGATGGCGAACACAGTGCGCCGGAAAAGGATCTGCGCTTCGGCGCCGGACTTGGATACAAGTTCTGATCCGTCAAGGCGACCATCTGGGTGGATGGTCCAACAACCGACACCGCAAACGATAGAGCGCCAGCCCCCCCTGGTCGGTCCAGGCATTCGTGCGCTCGATCGCTTCCCATCGGGTGCGGGTGGGGTCGGGCGCCATGGTGCGGGGAGCGACCTCGATGAACGGCGCCACGCGGACGTGGATCTCTTCGATCACCCAATCGTGAATCAGTGGCGGGGCATCCACTTCCCGTGAGAAGGATTCGGCATAAAAGAAGGGGTCCACCCCCAGTCCAACCCAACCGTTGACCCACTGGCCCTGTTGCAGCCCTTGTGCGGGGGGAGCGTCGCAATAGGCGACGACGCCGATGTCCAGGCATTGCCATTGCGGGGCCCAATGCACGATCCGCCCGGTCACCTCGTACAAACCATCATCCGCGGGTTGGGCCGTGGGACGCCGGTCGGCAGGCGGTGAACACGGGACAAGAAGGTCGAAGCCGGAAAACCCGATGGCGAAGGCACGGGTCTCCCCATGCTGGAAATCCGCATAATTGCCGTCCTGGATGATCCAGGAGGCAAGCTCAACCGTGTAGCTGTTCATCGTTCGCTGGCTAGGTGTGAAGTCTCAGAAGGTTGCCCATTCGGTGTGCCCCGAGGAAGCTGGGATTTCGTCCATGTCCGTACTGAACCGCTCCTGGCGCTGTCACGTTCCTAACGGATCTCGCGGCGAAAGTGGAAGGCCGAGGCCGGAGCGCGGACACGCCGCCATTCCAGCGGCTGACGGTCGTAACCACGGGTCAGACGGTCGATCACCACCACCGGCTGGCCGGTGGCGACACCGGCCAGGGTGGCATGTTCGGCCCCGATGGCCTCGGCCGTCAGGCTTTCCTCGGCGGTGGCCACCAACTGACCACACAAGCGCTCGAAGGCGGGGTAAAGGTCATGGCCGATCGAGGCCAGTTCGACCGTCAGCAACGGCGCGAACCGTGCCTTGGGCAGCCAGATTTCCTCGCCGCGCAACACCCGGCGTTCCACCAGTTTTTGTCGGACAAGACGGATGCAATCGGTTCCGACCGGCAATTCCAGACGCTCGGCCACCTCGGGCGACGCCTTCAGGGATGCGCGTTCGAGAATCCGGCTGATCAACACCGGCTTGGCCCCCGGCTCCAATTCGGGAATGCGCAGACAACGCAACAAGGACTGGTCGAAGGCCGGACGGCGGACAAAGGTTCCGCGTCCATGAACCCGCGTCACCAGACCTTCGCCCACCAGCACGTCGATGGCATGGCGCACCGTCCCCACCGCCACCCCATGGATCGAAGCCAGTTCCGCCTCGGACGGGATGGTCTGTCCCGGCGCCCAACGCTGGGCGGCGATATCGGCGGCAATCAGGTCACGCAGCCGCTGATAGCGCGGCAAACGGTCGTCGACGATGGACATCCCCCCGACTCCATCAATCATCTAGAGGAGTGAATGGAACCCCCACAGCCAAGGATTGTCAAGATTTCGACGCACAACGCCAACCCGCGCCGAGAACAATGCGGATTGCGCTCGAACAGATCCGCAACGGGGGGTTCCTTGACCGGCTCAACGTTCTGGCCCACCATCCCCGCGCGTGCCATCGCGAGGGACAACCTCAAGAAAAGGCTGGCGGCGGAACGATGACGAGGAGCGACTTGCGGATGAAGCGATTGGGTAACTTAGGCAAGGTCTACGCCACCACGGCAGTTATCGTGATGAACATCGCCCTGTTGCTGTTGGGCTGTGCGTTCGCATTGGAATGGGTTTTGGACCTTCGCCACGGCTCCGGCACCGCTGTCACGCCATCCGTAAGCCTGGACATGGCATCTTATCGCGACGTGGACGCCACCACGGCACAAGCCATCGCCGCCGAATTGGACGTTTACGCCAGCAGCCAGCCCTTCGGCTTCAATCCCTGGACCACGTTCCAACAGCTTCCGTTCGCCGGCAAGTACATCACCGTTCAGGACGACCCCGTTCTGACTCACCGCAAGGTGCCCACCCCGGCGGGAAACGGCCCACGCTACGTGGTTTGGGCTTTTGGCGGATCGACCATGTTCGGCTGGGGCGTGGACGACGCCCACACCCTTCCCGCCAATTTGCAAGACGCGCTCCAGAGCCGGATGCCCGATCGCACGGTGGAAGTGGTCAACTTTGGCCAACCCTATTGGTACAGCTCGTCGGAAGTGGCCGCGTTCGTGGCACTCTTACGGGACCGCGCCACGCCCGACGCCGTCGTGTTCCTGGATGGACTGAACGACGCCTCGTGGGTCTCCTCCGGCTTCCAGGTACCGGTTTTCGCCGGCCGGGCCGAACAGGCGTGGAACCAGGCCCGAGCCAATGCGAAAAGAGAGCTTCCCTGGCTGACGGTGAACAGCAGCTTCCCCTTCCTTCGAATCGTGGACTGGCTTCGCTATCGGGGTGCGCTTCCCCCGGTCCCGACTCAGGACCACTATCGCAACCCACCCACGGACCAGACCCGCGCCATCGTCGAAACCTACCGCGCCAATCGCGCGCTGGCATCCGACGTGGCAAAAGCGCGGGGCATCAAAAGCTTCTTCTTCATCCAGCCCGTGCCATGGGCCGGGGAATGGCCCAGCGGCCACGCCAACACCGACTTTCCGTTTGGCGACAAGGTCCAGGCCGTTCGGGCCATCGAAACGCTGGTCTCCGAGGCCCAGGCGGGCCGGATCACCGGCTTTCACTCCCTGCATGACGCATTGACGGGGATCGAACGCCCGTTCGTCGACGGCACCCATTACAGCGACGCCGCCAACCACCGCCTTGCCCAGGCGATCGCGGACGCAATGGCTGTGCAATAATCCGCGGCTCCAGAATGGGAAAACCCCCGCCAGTTTCCTGACGGGGGCTTCCTTGACTGGTCCACCCGGCTGGTCCACCATCCCCTGGTCGGGGGCGATGGAAGCCGCAGACACCCTGATTCGGATCAGACCGAATAGTACATCTGGAATTCGACCGGATGCGGGGTGTGCTCGAACTTGTAGACTTCCTCGAACTTCAGCTCGACATAGGCTTCGATGAAGTCCTTGGAGAACACGTCGCCCTTGAGCAGGAAGTCATGGTCGGCCTTCAGGGCCTCCAGGGCTTCACGCAGGCTGCCGCACACGGTCGGAACCTGCTTCAACTCTTCCGGGGGAAGGTCGTACAGGTTCTTGTCCATGGCGTCGCCGGGATGGATCTTGTTGGTGATGCCATCCAGGCCGGCCATCAGCATGGCGGCGAAAGCCAGGTAGGGGTTGGCACCCGGATCGGGGAAGCGGATCTCGACGCGCTTGGCCTTCGGGCTGGTCGCGTACGGGATACGGCAGGAAGCCGAGCGGTTGCGGGCCGAATAGGCCAGCAGCACCGGAGCCTCGAAGCCCGGGATCAGACGCTTGTACGAGTTGGTCAGCGGGTTGGTGAAGGCGTTCAGCGCCTTGGCATGCTTGATGATGCCGCCGATGTAGTACAGAGCGGTATCCGACAGGTCGGCATAGCCCGAACCGGCGAACAGCGGCTTGCCGTCCTTCCAGATGGACTGGTGCACGTGCATGCCCGAGCCGTTGTCGCCGCAGATCGGCTTCGGCATGAAGGTCGCGGTCTTGCCGTAGGAGGCCGCCACGTTGTGCACGACGTACTTGTAAATCTGCAAACTGTCGGCGGCCTTGACCATGGTCTGGAACTTGCAGCCCAGTTCATGCTGCGACGAGGCCACTTCGTGGTGGTGCTTTTCGATGGGCAAGCCCATCTCGCCCATCACGGTCAGCATCTCGGCGCGCATGTCGACGTGGCCGTCCACCGGCGGAACCGGGAAGTAGCCGCCCTTGACGCCCGGACGGTGGCCCAGGTTGCCTTCCGAGAAGTCGCGGGCCGAAGCTTCGGCGCCGTCTTCCGACGACAGCTCGTAATAGCCCTTGTTCATGCCGACGGCGAACTTGACGTCGTCGAACACGAAGAATTCGGCCTCGGGGCCGAAGAAGGCGGTGTCGCCGATGCCCGACTCGATCACGTACTTCTCGGCGCGCTTGGCGACCGAACGCGGATCGCGGTCATAAAGCTGGCCGGTGGCCGGCTCGACGATGTCGCAGGTGATGATCAACTGAGCCTGAGCGGCGAAGGGGTCCATGACCGCGGTCGAGCAATCGGGCATCAGGATCATGTCGGACTGATCGATCGACTTCCAGCCGGCGATCGAGGAACCATCGAACATCAGGCCTTCGGTCAGCAGATCTTCGTCAACGGTGGAGACGTGCTGAGCGGTGTGCTGCCACTTGCCCTTGGGATCGGTGAAGCGGAAATCGACGTACTTAACGTCGTGCTCCTTGATCAAATCGAGGACTTTCTTGACGTCGTCGGCCATGGTCACAATTCCTGAACAGTTGGATGTGGGAAAAAACGTCGTACTTATGCTCGGCGGGCAACTCAGATGGCGTCGCCGCCGCGCTCGCCGGTGCGGATGCGGATGGCTTCCTCGATAGAGGAGATGAAAATCTTGCCATCGCCGATACGGCCGGTGTGGGCCGCCTGCTGAATGGCTTCCACCGCGCGTTCGACGAGGTTGTCCTCGATGACCAGCTCGATCTTCACCTTAGGCAGGAAGTCCACCACGTATTCGGCACCGCGATAGAGTTCCGTATGGCCCTTCTGGCGGCCGAAGCCCTTGGCCTCGGTGACGGTCAGACCCTGCAAACCGACCTCGTGCAGAGCTTCCTTCACCTCGTCGAGCTTGAAGGGCTTGATGATCGCTTCGATCTTCTTCATGAAACCGCGTCTCTCGGAAAAGCGTGGAACCAGCGTCAATCGCCGCTCACCTTTAGCACGGGTCGTGCCAGTTCGGCCATGGGGAAAAACAGTACGTCCGACAGCCGCGAATGCGTTGAATTTGCCCATTTTAAAGGCATCTAAGCCTATTGTTTGGGCATGGCCGTCCCCCCCCTTCGACCCCCATGTCTTTCGTGCTAGAACCGGGCGGCATCCAAATCCTGAGAAGCGCCCGCCATGGTCCACGCCAATTCCCTGTTCGCCACCTGCGGCACCACCATTTTCGAGACCATGTCGCGGCTGGCCAACACCCACGACGCGGTCAACCTGGGCCAGGGGTTCCCCGAAGGACTGGAGCCGGCGGCGCTGGTGGACCATCTGGCGCAATGCGCCCGCAGCGGCCCGCATCAATACCCGTCCATGATGGGCACCCCGTCCCTGCGTCAGGCCGTGGCGGCGCACGAAGCCCATTATTGGGGAACGGACGCCCGCCCCGACGAGGTCATGGTGACCTCGGGCGCCACCGAAGCCCTGGCCGCCTGTCTGTTCGGACTGATCGAACCGGGCGACGAGGTGGTGCTGATCGAACCGCTTTACGATTCCTATCTTCCCATCGTGCGCCGGGCCGGCGGCGTCCCCAAACTGGTGCGGATCGAACCACCCCATTGGGAATTACCGCGCGAGGCGCTGGCCGCCGCCTTCGGGCCACGTACCCGGCTGATGCTGCTCAACACCCCGACCAATCCGTGCGGCAAGGTGTTCGACGCCGACGAGATGGCCTTCGTCGCCCAGCTTCTGGAACGCCACGACGCCATCGCCATCTGCGACGAGGTTTACGAGCACCTGACTTTCGACGGGCGCCGCCACCTGTCGTTGGCGACGCTGCCCGGCATGCGCGGCCGCACGGTCAAGGTGGGATCGGCCGGCAAGATTTTCTCGCTGACCGGCTGGAAAGTGGGATGGGTGGTGGCCGAGGCCGAGTTGCTGGCCCCCATCGCCAAGGCCCACCAATACCTGACCTTCACCACCGCCCCGGCATTGCAAGAGACGGTGGCCTGGGGGCTTGGGCATCTGCGCGACTATGTGGAGGGGTTGGCCGGGGTGCTGGAACGGCGCCGCGACCGTCTGGCCGCAGGACTGGTTCGCGCCGGCTTCGACGTGCTGCCCACGGGCGGCAGCTATTTCCTGACCGCCGATTTCGGGGGCTTGGGGTTCAACGGCGACGACATGACGTTTTGCCGCCACATCACCCAGGCCGCGGGCGTCGCCGCCATCCCGGTCAGCGCCTTTTACCAGGGCGCGGCCCCCAGTCATTTCGCCCGCTTCTGCTTCGCCAAGACCGACGACGCCATCGACCGCGCGACCGGGCGGCTGGAGAAATTCTTCAAAGGATGAAAAGCGCGAAAATAGCCGCTTGACGGCGGGGGGGCGCTTTGGGTACACATGCGGCCTCCCGGTGGCGGGTGTAGCTCAGTTGGTTAGAGCGCCAGGTTGTGGTCCTGGATGTCGTCGGTTCGAATCCGATCACTCGCCCCACCCCCCCTTGTTCGTCGCACACACGGCCGCATGCCCCAGGGCACAGCGGCCTTTGTTTTGTCCGCGCTCACGCCAGGGCCTGGGCCAGCCGCGCCAAAGCAGAATCGTCGGGGGGCAGACCGAAACGCAGACGCCGGGCATCGAAATCGAACGCCCGGACCAAGATGCCGGCACGCCCCAGACGGTCGTAGAGTCCGGCCGCGTCGTCATGTTCGGCCAGCCGGAACAGGCTGGTGCCGCCGACCAGACGCAACCCCGCGCCGCCCAGCACACCATCCAGGTCCGCCGCCGCCCCGGCCAGTCGGGAAATCGTCGCCCGTTCCCAATCGTCGTCGGCCAGCGCCGCCGCCCCAACCGCCAAGGCGGGTCCCGGCACCGGCCACGGCCCCAATTGCGCCGCCACCGCCGCCAGTACCGCCGCCTCGCCCAGGACGAACCCCAGCCGCAGCCCGGCCAGCCCATAGAACTTGCCGAACGAACGCAGCACCACCAGACCGGGCGCCAGGAACGGCGCCACCGAAATGTCCGGGGCCATGTCGGCGAAGGCCTCGTCCACCACCAGCAAGCCGCCGCGCGCGGCCAGCGCCGCCGCGCGCACCCGCAGGAATTCCGGGGCGACCATGCGGCCATCGGGATTGTTGGGGGTGACCACCACCTGGACCGGAGACTGAGCGTCCTCGAGCCGGGACACGGCACGCACGTCGTGCCCCGCCGCCGCCCAGGCGCGGGCATGTTCGCCATAGGTGGGCGACACCACATCGACCCGGACAGCGGCGCGGGTGCGCGGCAAGGCCTGGATCAAGGCGCTGGTGCCCGGCCCCGCCAACACCTGGGCCGGGTCGGCGACACCGAAGCGGCGGGCGGCGGCAACCCGCAAGCCCTCCTCCTCGGCACGGCCCGGCAGGCGGGTCCACGCCTCTTGCGGCAGTGGCGGCACCGGATAGGGCCAGGGATTGATGCCGGTGGACAGATCCAGCCAGCCGGCTTGAGGGCGCCCCCACCGGCGTTCCGCCGCGACCAGATCGCCGCCGTGGACCGGCAGGGGGCCTAGCGCCATGCCGCCAACACCCCTTCGGCGGAATCGCTCTTGAACGGCCGGCGGTGCAACGGTCGGGCCCCATCCAGGAACACCGGCAGCAGCACCTCGACCAAACGGTCGGCATCTTCGTCGACGCGCACCACCTCGCGGTCCTTCCATTGCGGATGGGCTGGAACCTCATGCGGTTCCAGCACCGGTTCGAAACAACAATCCACCGGGCGCAACAGCGCCGTCCACTCGTCGCGTTCCCGCGTCAGGAACAAGGCGTCCAGCTCGGCGATCAACTCGTTCTGCGGCATGGGTTCGGACTGGCGGTGGATCCATTCCTCGTGCCCGATGGTCCGGCAGAACGCCTCCCAGAACTTGCCTTCCAACGCGCCCAGGGCGACGAAGCGGCCATCGCGGCAACGGTAGATGCGATAGCAGGCGGCACCGCCGTTGATCAAGCCCGCTTCGCGCCGATCCTCGCCCCAGCGATGGGCGGCGGTCAGGATGCCCGGCATCCAGGCCAGCGCCGCCTCGGACAGGCTGACGTCGAGATGGCAGCCCTTGCCGGTGGTGCCGCGCCGCACCAGCGCCGCCAGGATGGCGGTCACCGCCAGCGAGGCACCGGCATGGTCGGCCAGCGGCGGATAGGTCATGACCGGCCGCTCGGCGATACCGGTGGCCGACAGCCCCCCGGTCAACGCCACATAGGTCAGGTCGTGGCCGGCGGTGGCCCGCCACGGCCCGGTCAGGCCATAGCCGGACAACGAACAATGGATCAGCCGGGGATTGATCCGCTCCAGTTCCGCGCGCGAGAAGCCCAGCCGGTCCAACACGCCGGGGCGATAGGCGTCCACCAGCACGTCGGCCCTTCCCAACAGACGCGCCAACCCGCGGCGCCCGTCCTCGGTCTTGAGGTCCAGCGTCACCACCACCTTGTTGCGGTTGGCCAGCTTGTACCAGGCGGTCGTGCCATCGGCATCCAGCGGTCCCATGGTCCGCATGGGGTCACCGGCCGGCGGCTCGACCTTGACCACCTCGGCGCCAAGGTCGGACAGCCATTGGGTGGCGTAGGGACCGGGAATGTACTGGCTGAGGTCGAGGATACGGGTGCCGGCAAGGCATTCGGCGAGCATGGCTTCCTCCGGGGCACGAATTCTTGGACGCCCAAGGGAAGCAGGCGCCCCGCCGCCGGTCAATGGCAATGCCGCTCAGGGGGCCTGCGTGGGATTGCCGTTCACTTCTGACTTTCCACCAGATCGCGATAGGCATGCCATGTGGCATGCCCCAAAAGCGGCAACACCACCACCAAGCCCACGAAGAACAGCCCCACCCCCACCAAGGCGGCGGAACCGGCCAGGAATGCCCACAGCATCATCGGACGGAAATTGCGCCGCACCGTCTCGAGGCTGGTCAGCATGGCGGTCACCGCGTCGCAATCGGGGCGATCGACCAGCAACGGCACGGCGATGGCGGTCATGGCGAAGGTCAGCACCGCCATCACCGCGCCGCTTGCCATGCCCACCAACAGGAACGGCACGCCCTCGGGCGACAGCACAGCCCCCAAAAGGTGGTCCAGGGTCGGCGGCTGGCTGCCGAAGAACAGCATGAATTCCAGCATGGCCAGACGCACCCAGACCAACAGCGCGACCACCAGGAACATCCCGACCAGGGCGATCTGGCCGGGATTGCGGCGAACCGCCCCCAGCGCGGCGCCCAGTCCCACCGCCTCGCCGGCATCCAGGCGGCGGCTGATCTCGTACAATCCCACCGCCGCCATCGGCCCGACCAGGGCGAAACCAAAGGCCAAGGGCAGGATCAGCCACGCCATGCCCCATTGCTCCAGTCCCACCAGCATGAGCGTGCCGAGCGCGGCGAACACGGCGCCATAGAAATAGCTGAGCGCCGGTTCGCTGCACATATCCAGCCAGCCGGCGGCCAGCCAGCGCCAGGGGTGGTCCAGGCTCACCTCGCGCAGCCTGAGCGGCCGCGATTGGTCGGAAACGGAGATGGTGTGCATGGCGCGCCTCCTTGGCCTTCCATTTTTTTGAAGGTGGGCAGCGACACGCCGTCTGTGAAGGGGGGCTTAGTGACCGCAGGAACAGCCGCCGCCGCCACACTCCTCGTCCTCGGCGTCGGGCTTGTCGCCCTCGCGGAAGATGGCGCCTTGGTAGATACGGACGTTGCGGTCGTCGAACGACACCTGGAGGAAATTGCGGCCTTCGTCGTCGGTCTGCATCTCCATGCCCAGGCGGCCTTGCTCGATGGCCGTGACGACCTCCATCTCGCTGGTGTCCAGTGCCTTGGCGACGGTACCGACCAAGGCGTTGATCTCGTCATACATCTCGCGGCTTTCCATGGCGGCACTCTCGGAAAAAAATTTGGCGAAGGGGATTCGTCCATATAGCCGACAGACGGGACGAAGTCACCTGCCGCGCCGTAAAGCGTTTATTAAATCCTGCCGCCCGAGACTGGACGGCCACAAGGTGCGGTAAAGAATGGAACCAGGCCCCATGGACGGCGTCGCGGATCTCCGGCTGGGTGCGGAAATGTACCGCTGGGCCAGCGACCTTTTCCCGATCTGTCGCAGCATCACCGGCACCGGAGTGCGGACCACGCTGGACTACCTGCGGAACCTGTTGCCCGAGATGACGGTGCACGCGGTTCCCAGCGGCACTCCGGCTTTCGACTGGAGCACGCCCGACGAATGGAACATCGAGGACGCCTGGCTGGAACATGAAGACGGCGAACGGATCTGTTCATTCACCGATTCCAACCTGCATGTGATGTCCTATTCGGTGCCGGTGGACCGCTGGCTGACGCTCGAAGAACTGCAACCGCATTTGCATTCTTTCGACCGGCTGCCCGAGGCCATCCCCTACGTCACTTCTTATTACGCCCACAACTGGGGTTTCTGTCTGCCCCACGCCAAACGTGCGGCGCTGAAACCGGGGCGCTATCACGCGGTCATCCGCAGCCGGCTTGAACCCGGAGAACTGAATTACGGCGAGTTGATCCTGCCGGGACGCGAAAGCCGCGAGGTCCTGCTCAGCACCTATATCTGCCACCCTTCCATGGCCAACAACGAATTGTCCGGGCCGGTGGTGACCACCGCGCTGGCGCGGTGGCTTGCCGGCCGCGACCGCCGCTACACCTACCGCATCGTCTTCGCCCCCGAGACCATCGGCTCCATCATCTATCTCAGCCGCAACCTGGAGCGGATGAAAGAGCGCACCATCGCCGGCTATGTCGTCACCTGCGTCGGCGACGACCGCACCTATTCCTACCTGCCGTCGCGGCTGGGCGGCACATTGGCCGACCGCGTGGCCCAACACGTGCTGGCACACCACGCCGGCTCCTTCGACCGCTACACCTTCCTGCAACGCGGCAGCGACGAGCGTCAGTATTGCTTTCCCGGCATCAATCTGCCGGTCTGTTTGGTCATGCGTTCGAAATTCGCCACCTATCCCGAATACCACACATCGGCCGACGACCTTTCGGTCATCTCGCCCGCCGGACTGCAAGGCGGTTTCGACGCGCTCCGCAAGTGCATCGAGGTCATCGAGGCGAACCGTACATGGCGGGTGACCACCTTGTGCGAACCGCAATTGGGACGGCGCGGTCTTTACCCCAACGTGGCCCCCAAGGGCGGAGTCCGTCCTCTGAACATGATGCACCTGATCCATTACGCCGACGGAAACCACGACCTGCTGGAGATCGCCGAACGCACCGGGCAATTCGCCCTGGACCTGGCCGAGTTCGTTCCACGTCTGGCCGAGGCGGGATTGTTGGCCGAGGTTCCCGCATGAGCGGCCGCGACCCCCTTGCCGCCTTGCTGGAACACGCGGCGGCCCATCCCGACGCCGTCGCCGTCGCCAGCCGCGCCGGTGACATCCGTTATGGCGATTTCGCCAGGATGGTGCGGCGGTTCGCCGCCGCCTTCGCCCGCCACGGCGACACCCCCAAGGTGATGGTTCACCTGGACCAGCGGGCCGAAGCCTATGCCGCCATGTTCGGCGCCATGATGGCGGGCGGCGTGTACGCCCCGGTCAACGTCGCCGCCCCGGAAACACGCCGGACGGACATTCGCGACAGCTTTTCCCCGGATGTCATCGTCACCGACCGCCCCTTCGACGGCAATGGTGCCACGATCCTGGCACTCGACGCGCTGGGCCGGGAAGAACTGGCGACGCCCCGCCCCGCCCACCGGCTGGCCTATGTCATCTTCACCTCGGGATCGACCGGGACCCCCAAAGGCGTGATGATTCCCCGCGCGGCGCTGGCCCATTACCTGGATTGGGCAATCCCGGCGCTGGCCATGGGGCCTGATGTGCGGTGCACCCAAAACCCCAACATCGGTTTCGACCTGTCGGTCATCGAAATCTACGCCACCCTGTGCGGCGGCGGCACCTTGGTCCCCATCGCCGGCGCCAAGGACCGCATGTTCCCGGCCCTGGCCGCGCGCGACCTGGACGTCACCGTCTGGGTGTCGGTTCCCAGCCTGATCGACTTCATGCTGCGCGCCGGACAGATGACCGCCGCCAACCTAGGCCGCGTCCGCCGGCTTTATTTCTGCGGCGAGCCGCTGTTGCCGCACCATCTTGAGGCGATCTTCGCCATCTTGCCCGACGCGGTGGTGATCAACGCCTATGGCCCGACCGAGGCGACCGTGTCATGTACCGAACTGGTGCTGACCCGCGACACATGGCGCGCCCATTGTGCCAACAGCGTGGCGTTGGGCGACGCCATCGCCGGCATGTCCGTCGAACTGGCCGGTGGCGACCATCCCGACGAAGGGGAAGTGGTGCTGGCCGGCCCGCAACTGGCCGACGGCTATTGGAGCGACCCGGAACGGACCGCCCAAGCCTTCCGCACCGCAGCGGATGGCCGGCGCGTCTATCACACCGGCGACTGGGCTGCCCGCGACGGCGACAACCTGTATTTCCGCAACCGCCTGGACCGTCAGGTCAAGATTTTGGGCAACCGTCTGGAGTTGGACGAGGTGGACGGCGCGTTGCGCCGCGCCGGCGCCCGCCAAGCCATCACCTTCCTGGCCCACGACATCCTGGTCAGCTTCGCGGAAACCCCCGCAGGACTGGACGAGGCGACGTTACGCGAGCGGATCGGCGGCGTGCTGCCGCCCTATGCCCTGCCCAAGGTCTTGCGGACAGTGGGCGCGCTTCCCACCAACAGCAATGGTAAGGTGGACGCCGCGACCCTTAAGGCGCAGGCCATGGACATCGCCCGACAAAAGGCCGAATCATGATTGTTTCCCCATACCAACTGGTCGCCGAAGCCTTGAATTGCGATCCCGCCAGCCTGAACGCCGGCAGCGGCCTCAACCGCCATCCCGACTGGGACAGCATGGGGCACCTGAACGTCATGCTGGCGCTGGAGCGGCTGTATGGCATCGAGATCAACGATCAAAGCATCGTCCGCTTCGGCGCCATGGCCGAAATCATCGCCCACCATTCCGGCATGACCGGCAACGGAGGCTGAGCCGTGCCCATCCCCGCGCTGAGCCGTGCCGGCCTGGACGAACATCTTGATGCCCTTGGCCTGCGCCACGGCCATCATGTGACCGTGCACAGCCGCCTGTTGGCACTGGGCATGGTGGACGGCGGAGCGGCGACGGTGATGGCCACCTTGCGCGACGCCGTCGGCCCCGAAGGCACCATCGTCGTGCCGGCCTATTGCTGGCAGCACGCCCCCGATTTCGTCTTCGACCCGCGATCCACGCCACCGGAGAAAGTCGGAACGCTCAGCACCCACGCCTGGGAGATGGGGGGGTGGTCGCGCAGCCCCTGCCCTATCCACAGCCATTTGGGTTTCGGCGCCAAGGCGCCGCTCCTGGCGGCGGTTTCCGGCCTCGATTCCACCGGCCCCGATTCCGATTTCGCCCTGTTCCACCGCGAAGGCTTTCACCTGCTGACCCTGGGGCTGTCACTGGGACCGGGCGCCACCTACCTGCATCATGTCGAGGATTGCGCGGCCGTCCCCTATCGTCAGCCGTTGCTTCTGTCGCGCCAACGCCGCCGGCCCGATGGTGCCGTCGAACCGATCCAGATGCGCTATTATGGTGCCGCGTCGCCCTCTTGCGGGGGGCCGGGGCGCTGGCGAGAGAACTTCGACGCCGTGGAACCGCATTTGGAAACGCATGGCGCCCTGACCCGCGTGCCCTGTGCGCTGACCGGCTACAGCACCTATTGCGCCATCGCCGACCTGCACGACCAGACCATGGCGTTGCTGGCCCAGGATCCGTATGCCCTGGTGCTGCCGCCGGACGAAACGGAAGCATAACTTACACGTCAGCGCGCCAGCGCCTCGGCCAGCCGTCGGGCCACACCGTCCCAGCCGTCCTCGCCGGCCTGTTGCCGGAACAGGCGCGCCGTCGGATACCAAGGCGAATCCTCGCGTCTTTCCAGCCAGCGCCAGTCGGCGACCTCGGGCAGCATGATCCAGACCGGCCGGGCCAAGGCGCCGGCCAGATGGGCGACGGAGGTGTCGACGCTGATCACCAGATCCAGACAGGTGATCGCCGCCGCCGTTTCGGCGAAGTCGGTCAGGTAGGGGGAAAGATCGACGATGCCCTCGCCCTCGGGCTCCTCAAGCTGTTCCCGCCGCTGCCCGACCTGAAGACTGTAGTAGCGCACGCCCGGAAGCTGCCGTAACGGCCCGGCCAGCACGGACAGGTCGCACGAACGCACCTCGTCACGCACGAAACCCGGATTGCCGGCCCACACCAACCCGACCTTGTAGCCATCCCCTCCCAAACGCTCCCGCCACGCTGCCACCAGTTCGGGCTCGGCATGCAGATAGGGAACATCGGCCGGAATGCTGTCCAGCCGCGTTCCAAAGGCATAAGGCAGGTTCATCACCGGAATCTGGCGGTCAACATGCAATCCATGGGCATCGACGATCTGGGTACCGTCCAGGGTTTGCAACAGGCGCCGCAACAGCGGCGGCGGCATCACCAGCACCTTGCCTCCCTTGCGCGCGGCCACCAACGGCACATAACGGCAGCATTGGATGAAATCGCCCAGTCCTTGTTCGGGACGAACCAGCAAGACCTTGCCATCCAGGTCCTCGCCCTCCCATTCGGGAATGACTTCGACGGCGGCGGTGCACAATTCCTCGGTCTTGAAGCGCCAGCGATAGAGGTCCCAGCCTTCTTCCATGTTGCCCTGGCGCAACATGTCCATGGCTGCGTGGGAATACATGGTGCCCTGAGCCTTGCCGACCTCCGTGGCGGCCTCGGGATGACCGGCCAGGAAGTCCTCGCACAGACGCAGCCCTTCGTCACGGCGCCCGAGCTTGGCCAGCAGCAAGGCAAGGTTGCGGCACAATTCGGCGTCGTCAGGCCGCAGGCGCAAACCTTCCTCCATCACCCCCAGGGATTCCTCCAGCCGTTTCAGTTCGTTCAGCGCCACCCCAAGATGGCCGTAGACCTCGGTCAATTTCGGCATCGCGGCAAGGGCGGCCCGGAAAGCCTCGACCGCCGCCTCCAACTCGCCGCGTCCGCGCAGTGACCGCCCCAGATGGAAGAATGCCTCGCCGCAGCCGGGATCCAGTTCGACCGCCCGACGCAAACGGGCTTCGCCGTCCACGACCTGATCAAGCGCCAGCAGGACACGGCCCAGTTCCAGATGCAGCCCGGCGCTGTCGGGCATCCGTTCCAAGGCACGGCTCGCCGCCAGACGGGCCTTGTGGAAACGTCCCTGCTGGCGGTAAATGGAGGTCAGCAACGTCGCCAGTTCGGCCGAGGAAGGGGCTTGGTCCAGCAACTGGCGGCAATGCTGCTCGGCCTCGGCGAAGGCGTTGCGCCCGACCATCCCGCGAAGGTGGGCGATGGCTTCGTCAAGGGAAAGAGACATCTCGACCGGCGGGATCATCATGCGCGCTCCGGGGTTCTCGTCATTGGCGAATACCCCGATTTTGACGACTAAATCCTTAACGTCCCGCCCGAGAATCCGCTTGCCACCCCCTTTCGGCAAGCATATGCTATCGGTGTTAGCTAAAGGCCGAATAGGAGGCCTCTCCGGAAGAATGCCCGGAGCCATATCCCCTAGAAAGGAGACTAACCATGGCTAATGACGTCACCATTACCGCTGCGGTCCGCACCTCCCTGCTCTCGCTGCAAAACACCACCAAGCTCATCGAACGCACCCAGAACCGTCTGGCCACCGGCATGAAGGTTTCCGGTCCGACCGATGACCCGGTTGCGTACTTCCAGGCGAAGGGCTTGAACGACCGCGCGTCCGACTTCACCGAAAAGAAAGATTTGATCGACCAGGGCATCAGCACCCTGAGCACCGCGCTTGACGGCATCAACAGCGTTGAAAGCATCGTCAACCAGCTCAAGGGTCTGGCCAACAGCATGAAGAGTGCTGAATCGAGCCAGATGTCCGATCTGATCTCCCAGTTCAACAGCCTGCGTACCCAGATCGGCAACCTGACCGCCGACGCCACCTATCAGGGCACCAACCTGATCAACGGCACCGGTCAGACCATGACCGTCGAATTCTCGAACGCGTCGGCCAGCAAGCTGACCGTCAGCTCGGTGGACGTCAGCGCCTCCGGCCTCGGCGTTTCGGAAGTGGCGACCACCGCCAGCCTGACTTCGTCGCAACTGGCCTTCAACACCCCGGCCTCGGCGACCTCGTTCACCGCGACCTCGGGCAGCTCGATTTCCATGGTCTATGGTGGCGCGAGCAACCGCACCCTGACCGCCGGCACGGCTTCGGCCTCGTTCACCTTCACCTATGGTTCGGCCACCGCCACGGTGACCCTGACCGCCGGCAGCTCGATGACCCTGAGCACCGGCCAGACCTACACCATCAACCTGAAGTCGACCGGCGCGACTGCCGCGGTGTCGGGTACCACTTTCAGCGCCAAGCTGGCTGGCACCACCGCCACCGGCGGCGTGGTTCTCAGCGCCACTTCCGGTAAGTCCTATGTGTCCGCTGCGGGCACCGATCAGGTCAACGCCTTGATCAACAAGCTGGATACGGCCAAGACCACGCTTCGTACCAACGCGTCGTCGCTGGGTACCAACGTGGCCCTGCTCAAGACCCGCCTGGACTTCACCGAGCAGTACGTGAACAACCTCGAAAGCGGTGCTGGCAAGCTGACGCTGGCCAACGTCAACGAGGAAGGCGCGAACCTGATGGCGCTGCAAACCCGCCAGCAGTTGGGCATCAACTCTCTGTCGCTGGCTGGCCAGCAGGAGCAGTCGGTGCTGTCGCTGTTCCGTTAACCCCGGAACAGGACCGCTTCGGTCTAAAGTTGACCGCGCCCCGCAAGGGGCGCGGTTTTCTTTTGCCCCGTCGGCCCGAAACACAAAAAGACCGCCCCCGACAAACGGGGGCGGTCTTCGCTATTTTACAGCCGGACAAGGCTGACCGGTTCTCACGTCCAACAAGGCGGATTCAGCGCGCCGAAGGATCAGCCCGCCAGCTTGGCAGCCTTGTTCACCCCTTCCAGCAAGCCTTCGGAAATCTGAAGGTTGATGTTGATCAGAGTGTCGAGGACGCTGTCGTCCAGCCCCTGCATCTGCTTCACCGTCTTGCCGCCAACATACTGAGACAGCGTGATCAGGTTCCCCCGCACCACGTCGGCCAAGCCGTTGGTCGGGCTTTTGGCGAAGGCACGGATGCCCACCCACAATTCCATGTTGATCGCCAAGGCAGCCTTGATCGCCGCCTCGTCCTTGTTGGCCCGCGCTTCGTCAAGCATCAGCGCCACTTGACAAAGACTAAAGGCATCTTTCTCGGCGGCGCAAAGGTCCGCGAGATCGTCAGAACTCCCAGTCATCCTGGACCTCCCTCCACAAAAAAACTACGATAGGGTCGCTCAAAACCATCGGTTCGGCAAGTCATGCTTTCGGATCATTCTTCCATGATCGGATGAATTTCCTCGCGTGCGGCATGCAAAACGCGGAAGACATCGTCACCTTTATTGACGGCCGCCCAAATGAAACCAAGAACGGTCGTATTGTCGCACACCTGTCTGACGCCAAAACCCTGGGGTTTCAGGATTTCTATCCGCTCGATACCGGCCATCGACCTCGCCGCATCCAGTCCCTCGACGCCGCGAAAAGTTCCGGGACGACCGGGAAAGATCGCCATCCATCCGGCGGTACGGCGTTCGCGACACTCCACCGTCACCGTTTCCCCCGCCAAATGGCGGAACCAGGCGGCGACCGGACTTTCCCCCACGGCCAGGGGAGTGACGAAAGAGGTGCTGACGTCGCCATGGAAACGCGGCGACACCTCAAGAACCACCGCGCCGCGTTCGGTCACCATGACGTCGGCCTTGACCGGGCCGCAATCGATCCCCAGGCTTCGCGCGGCGTTTTCCAAAAGCCCATAGACGCCCTCGCGCGTCGCGTCGTCGAGAGTCGGCGGCTGCACACCCCACACCGGATAATGATAGGGCGGCGGCGAGAAGAAGCGTTCCAGCATGCCGGCGGGATGGAAAGCACCACCCAGGAACAGGCCGTTGACGTCGAAATGACGACCCCGCAGCAATTCCTCGACCAGCACGCTGTCGGCATAATCCAGGGCGGCCCGAAAGGCGGCGACGCCTTGCGCCGGGGTCTCGACGCTCACCACACCCCGGCTGCCGCTCGACCCTACCGGCTTGACGATGGCCGGCAGGCCGACCTCTGCCAGTGCCGCCGCCATCTCGCCTTCGCTTTCGACCACACGGCCACGCGGACAGGCGATGCCCGTCTCCCGCCATCTGGCCACCGCCGCCGCCTTGTCCAATGCGCGGACACATGCCTCGGGCGTGCAGGACGAAACGCCATGGGCGGCCGAGACACGCGCCACGCTCGGCAGTCCGAAATCACTGCCGCAATAAAGTCCGGCCAAGCCCCGCTCGGCGGCCAGCCGCCCGGCCAGGGCCATCAGTCCGTCGTCATCGTCACCGGCCAAGGGCACGTATTCGTCGGCCAAAGCTCGCCCCGGCGCCTCGGGATTGCGGTCGGTCAGCACCACATGCAAGCCGGCCGCCCGCGCCCAGCCCAAGCCGGGCAACTGCAACTTCGACCCGCCGATATGAATCAGCGCCTTGGCCGTCATGATCTTGCCCTCCACATCCGCAACCGCCGCGCCAGTTCGTGTTCTCCCGCCGCCTGCGCCAATTGGGCGGCCGCGTCGGCTCCGTCCGTTTGACCATCTCGCGAGGCGACGCACCAGCCGGCCGCGTCTTGGGGCGGGGTCACCCGACCGCCGGAAAGGGCACGCACATCCGCGGCGAACGGATCGAAATCCGGCCACAACGCCGGTATCAGGCCATCCGCCAAGGCGTCACCGCCAAGCCCCGGATTGACCTCGTACAAATAGGCGCGGCCGTCGTCGGTGACACGAAAACACAGGAACACGAATCCCCGCCGCACCCCCCAATGGCCCAACAGGCGACGGGCATCGGCACGAATGGCGGCGGCGGTCGGCGTGCCCTCCACCACCGACGGCCCGGCCACCGCCAGTCCGACGAAACGGCCATCGCACGTTCCCACCAACTCGTCGTACAAAAAACTCCAGACCTCGCGGCCATCGACCAACAACACGCCCAGCCCCACGTCCAGGCCGGACAGATATTCCTGAACCTCGACCGTGCCGTCAGGGGATTCGCCCGCCGCCGCCGCGAATGCCGGCGCCACCGCGCCACCTGGGGACACCAGACAGACATTGCGCTTGCCGAACAGCGGAACGTCGGGCTTCAGCACCCAGGACCGTCCCGCATCCAGAACCGGTTGTTCGGTACAGCGCCATGAAACCGGCACCGCTATCCCCAATGCCGCCGCTTGGACCCGCGCTTCCGACTTGCGCACCGCAGCCTCGGCAAGGCCCACCGGCACGCCGTCAAGGCCAAGGGCCTGGGCGGCGCGAGCCGCGGTCATCAGCGGCGGCCCCGAAGTCCGAGCCACCACCCCGGCGAAATCGAAACGGTCCCGCAACGCGACCACTTCCTGCGCGACCGCTTCGGCCTCATAGGTGCTGAGCACCACGGCATGATCGAGAACGGCCAACGCCTCGGGACCGGGAGCCCGATCCACCGCCACCACCGCCAACCCCTCCGCACGGGCGGCGCGCAACAGCGGCATTTGCTGTCGCCCCGCCCCGATGGAAAGAATGGCCGGACGCATGGAGGTCATTCGACGACGATGTTGATGGTGCGATAGACCCAATCGACCCGCTGTTGCGCCGTGGCTCGGTCGGGGGCCACCAGCACGAACACACCGAAACGATGGGCGTGGCTCAGCATCTCGGGCACCACGTCGCCGGGCTGATACCAGAATTCCAGCTTCTTGACCCAATCCTGGGCCGCCACTTCCTCTGCCCCCTCGACCCGCACCAGCCGCCCCGGCGGCGGAAAGAAATAGCGGTTGGCCACCGCCACGTTCCATTGCGGCTCCAGGGCGTCGAGATCGGGCTGGTCACCCACCGCCATGGCGATGACCGCGCGCACATAATTGATCCCGGTCCCCAACGGCACCAGGCTTTCACAGAAATCGCCCCCCGACAGCCGCGCGGCGATCTCGATGATCTTCGGCCCCTCGGGGGTCAGGACCACGTCGCCCTTGGTGACACCATCGGTGATGCCGAGCGCCAGCGACGCCTGTTCCACCGCCCGCTCCACCGCCGCGCGGTCGTCGGCGCCCAGGATGGACGGCACCCAACCGCCGTTTTCCATGATCTGCGGCAGGAACCGTTCCAGAAGTTCGTAATTACGGTCGGCGAAACCTGGGGTGACCGCGCGCCCGTTCACCATGATGGTCTCGGTGCTGATCTGAAGACCGGGCAGATATTCCTCGACCTGGACCCGACCGGAAAAGGAAAAGTCACGGGCCGCCTGGAACAAGGCTTCGGCGTCGGAATCCGGCCCCAACAGGAACACCCCGCGCGACCCGGACCGGTCCACCGGCTTGATCACCACCTGTCCCCGTTCGGCCAGGGCGCGGCGCACCTCGGCTGCCGTCTCGACCTCGGCGAACCACGGAATGGGCACCCCACACTCCCGGAACCGCCGTTTCATGGCGAACTTGTCGGTGGCCAGCCGGGCCGATTCCATGGAAATGGCCGGTGTCCCCAGATGGTGGGCGACACGGGCGACGATGTCGGGAATGTCGCTGCCCATGGTGCTGACACCGGCCAGATCGAGCGCGCGGATTTCCGGCCGGTCGAGATAGGCGCAGATGGCCTCGGGCTCACGCGTGCTGATGACCGCGTGATGGTCGGCCTCGGCAAAGGCCGCCGCCTTGGGGTTCATGTCGAACACCAAGGTCGCCAACCCCATCTGGCGCGCGGTGCGCACCATGAACAACTGGTCGCCGCCGCCGCCCAATACCACCAAGGTCCGGGTCATGAAGTCACCGCCTTTTCCTGCACAGACACATTATTCACCACCGCCTGGGCCAGCCGTTGGGCGACGCGGCACGCGCCATCGCCATCGATCAACGCGGCGCCGGCCGCCGCCATCCGCTCTCTTCGCGCCGGATCGGCCAACAGACCGGAAACGGCATCCGCGACCTCGACATCGGCGACCCGGTCGTGCACGCCAAGCACCATTGCCGCCCCGGCCGCCGCCAAGGCCGAGGCCGAAAGAACGTGGTCGTCGGTCAGGCCCAGCAGAACCATGGGCACCGCCATCATCGCCAATTCGTGGGCGATGGTGCCGAACGACGCCAAGGCCAGATCGAAGGCCGGCAACCGCGCCACCAGATCGGGCACCGCCACCTCAAGCCGGAACCGAGGCCCCAATTCCGCCAGACGGGCCGCCAACGCCTCGCGCCGGCCATAGGCCGCCCCGACCACCACGGTCGCCTCGAACGCCGCCTCCAACCCAGCCAGGATGGACACCGCCCGGCCGGTCAGGTCGGCGGGATCGGCGCCGCCCATGCACACCAGCAGCCGCGGTACGGCGCTTTGCGTGCGTGTGACGGGGAGGTGCGGACGCGCCACCGGCAACCATTCCCAGCCGGCCAAGACCTGGGTCTGCGGCGCGAACGTCAGGGCCGCCACCTGCGGCACCGGCGGATAAAACGCCAGATCGGCGGCCAGACGGCGATCGGACCCATCATCCAGCACCGCCAACACCTTGACCGAACGGCGCCAGCCGCGCAGCACCTCCGGCCCGGTGTCGTCACGCAGATCGACCATCAACACGTCGGGCGCCCATCGCGCGACCAAGGCGTCCATGGCTCCCGCTTCGGTCACCTCGGCCACGCCAAAGCCTTGCTGTTCCACCAGCCGCCGCGCCACCTCTTCGCCGGCCATGGCGAAGCGCACGCCCCAGGAATGACGGTCGCGCAGTTCCCGCGCCACGTTCAGGCAACGCATGACGTGCCCCAAGCCCAGCCGCGCCCCGCCGTCACAGCGGAACAGGGCCTTGCGCGTCACCTCGTCCCCACCCTTTTGCCGGACATGGGCGTTGATCGCCACGAGGTCGGGGCGGCGCCTGAGAAGCTCCACCACCTGGGGAATGCCCAGTTCCCCCGCTGGAACGCCGGTCTCGGCGTAAAGCGCCTCGATCAACGCCACATCGGCGGGCGTGTCCACCGAGATGCGACCGCCGGAAAACTCATGGCTGACGGGAAAGCGAAAAGACACCGCGCGGCCCAGCTCGGGATGCAGCGAGGCGTAATAGGTGACGTGCTCGCGTGCGGCCGGGTCATCCGCCCCCTCGACGCCGATACGCTCCAACAGGCGGCGCGACACCACGGTATAGCCTTCATCGATCACCGCTTGCGGCGAACCGTCGCCGCAGATGTTGTCGGCATCGGCTTCCAACAGGCGTTCGACCATGGCGTCGATGATGTCGGGAGCCACCAGCGGCGAATCGCCGGTGACGCGGATCACCACCTCGGCGTCAAGCCGGCGCGCGGCGGTCAGATAACGCTCAAGGACGTTGTCGACGCTGCCCCGCACCACCACCGCGCCCTGTTCGGCGGCATAGGCGGCCAAGGGATCGTCGGACGGATCGGTGGTGGTGGCGACACAGACATGGGTGACGGCACGGGCCTGTTTCAGGCGGTGGATCAAATGCCAGATCAAGGGTTTGCCGGCGACCGGATACAGACTCTTGCCCGGAAAGCGGGTCGATCCCATGCGCGCCTGGATGATGGCGGCGACCACGCTCATGGGCGATACCCCACCCGCGTCGCCTTGAGCGGCCGCAAGCCGTCCTCGGGGTCGGCACGCCACTGGCGTTCCACCAACTCGGTCGCTCCCGGTTCCTTGCTGCCGTCGCCGTCGGCGCCCAGCGCCTCGCGCACGTCGCGGATAACCGGGGCGATTTCGCCGGGCAGCCAGCAATGGCCGGCGGCGAATTCAGCGCCTTCTCCTTCGAGGTCGAAATGGAACTCGACCACCGAGGCTCCCCAGCGATGCACCGCGCGGTGGATCACCGACGGCCGCCGGGTATGGTCGGACCATCCCACCGCACAGCCGGTGGCCCGGCGAAGGGTGTCAAGCGCCGCCAGATTGGCGTCCTCGGGCTTGGTGGGATAGTTGGAAACGCAATGCAGCAAGGTCAGGTCATGGCCGCCGGCGTCGCGCGCCCAGCCGACCATGGCCCGAACCTCGTCCATGTCGGCCATGCCGGTGGACACCACCAGCGGCTTGCCGGTGGCGGCGCATGCCCGCACCAGATCGGGCCAGATCATTTCGTAAGAAGCGACCTTGAACAGATCCACATGCGGGGCAAGGTCGGCCACGGCGTCGAGGGAAAACGGCGTACAGGCGAACAAGATCCCCCGTGCCCGACAGTGTTCGGCGATGGGGGCCAGGAACTCGGTGGGCAATTCCCACTCCACCCGAGCCTGGATGTCGGGACGCACGGCGACGATTTCCGGGGCGAACAGGTCGCGCACCCGGAAAAGCTGGAACTTCACCGCGTCGCAACCGCTATCCGCCGCGGCATCGACGAAGGCCCGGCACCGCCCCAGGTCGCGGGCGTGGTTGCTGGAAACTTCGGCGATGAATTGGGGCTGGGCGACCATGGCGGGAACTCCGGTCAGGACCGTGGCCGGGGGCACAACCAAATCTTAAAGAACCTGCCCTAGCCTTTGGCGCAGCATGGCCCATCTTCCTTAACAGCGGGTTACGCCCTTGGACCGCAAGAACATCCTGGAAACCATCCGTTCTCCCAAAGACATCAAGGATCTGGACGTCGCCGCCTTGCGTATGCTGGCCGACGAAATCCGGGCCTTTTTGTTGGACACCATCTCGCGCACCGGCGGCCATATCGGGGCCAACCTGGGCACGGTGGAATTATCCATCGCCTTGCACAAGGTGTTCGAATCGCCGGCCGAGCCGATCATCTGGGACACCGGCCATCAGGGCTATACCCACAAGCTGTTGACCGGGCGCGCCGGGCTGTTCCCCAGCCTGAACAGTTTCGGCGGCATGAACCGTTTCGTCACCCGCACCGAAAGCGAGCATGACCTGATCGAGGCGTCACACGCCGGCACCTCGCTTTCGGTGGCCTTGGGCATGGCCCTGGCCCGCAAGATCCGGGGCGAGGACCGGCCGGTGGTGGCGTTCATCGGCGACGGCGCCCTGGCCGAGGGCATGGCGTTGGAAGCGCTGAACCACGCGGCGGTGGAAAACGCTCCCATGGTGCTGGCGCTCAACGACAACGGCTTCGCCATCAGCCCCGGCTTCGGCGCGCTGCACGAGGCGTTCCAGCACGGCCGGGCGCGGGCATTGTTCGAAGCTCTGGGGTGCCGCTATATCGGCCCGGTGGACGGCCACGACGTCGCCGCCCTGGTCGAGGCGTTCACCGAAGCGCGCAAGCCCGGCCCGCTGGCGGTGGTGCACGCCAAGACGGAAAAGGGCCATGGCTGGGAACCGGCCAAGACCCATCCGGTGCGCCAGCATTTCTCGTTCCCGTTCGACGTGGCCAGCGGCACGCTGTCGTCCGGCGCACCGCCCAAGCCCTGTCAGGACGTGGCGGCGGCCGAGATCGCCAAGGCCATGGAGACCGACGAACGCATCTGCTGCGTCACCCCCTCCACCCTGTACGCCACCGGCCTTGCCCCCATCTTCCAACGCTGGCCGGAACGCTGTTTCGACCCCGGCATGGAGGAACAGCACGCCATGACCTTGACGGTGGGGCTGGCGCTGGACGGCATGCGGCCGGTCATCGCCTATCAATCCACCTTCATGCAGCGCGCCTTCGACCAAGTCATCCACGACGTCTGCTTCATGAACCTGCCGATCCTGATGCTGGGCATGCGCAGCGGCTTCGCCGGCTACGACAACCCCACCCATCACGGCATCTACGACCTGGCCTATCTGCGGCCGTTGCCCAACCTGACCATGCTCTATCCCAAGGACGGGTTCGAACTGGCCGCCATGGTGGCCGAGACATTGCGCAACCCGGCCGGTCCCACCCTGATCCTGATGCCTTATGGTCCGGTGGACGAAATCGACCCGGCCGTCGCCGACGAACCGCCGGCGGCGCTTTCGTTGCCGCAGGTGGTGCGCGGCGGCAAGGACGTCACGGTGTTCACCGTCGGCAACACCTACAAGGCGGCGGCGGCGGCGGTCGAGGACTTGCGGGCACGCGGCGTCGACGCCGGGCTGGTCAACCTGCGTCGATTGAAGCCGTTGCCCGAGGACGAACTGGCCGCCCTGTTGGTCGCCGCCCCGCGTGCGGTGACCATCGAAGAGGCGGTGCTGGACGGCGGCGTCGGCTCGGCCCTGGCGACCCTGGCCATGGATCGCCGGATCGCCGTGGACGTGCTGCGGATCGGTATTCCCTGTACCTTCGCCCCACCGGGATCGAACGACGAGTTGACCAAGCTGTTCGGTCTGGACGCGCCGGGCATCGCCGCCAAGATCGCCGCCCGTTGGCCGGAATGGGCAAAGTGAACGGGGACCGCCTGGCCGGTAAGGCCGCCCTGGTCACCGGCGCCTCGCGCGGCATCGGCGCCGCCATCGCCCGCGCCTTCGCCGCGCAAGGCGCGCGTGTCACCGTCGGCTACCACAGCAACGCCCAGGCCGCCGCCCAGGTGGTGGCCGAGATCGGCGGCGACGCCTTCGCCGTGGCGCTGGACGTCGCCGACCGCGCCTCGGTCGAGACGGCGTTGGACGCGGTCGTCGCCCGCTTCGGCCGGCTGGATGTGCTGGTCAACAACGCCGGTATCCTGAAGCAGACGCCGTTCCTCGAAATCGACGAGGCCGAGTGGGACAGCATGCTGGCGGTCAACCTCAAGGGCGTGTTCCTGTGCACCCAGGGCGCCGCCCGACGCTTCGGTCCCGAAGGCGGCGCCGTCGTCAACCTGAGTTCCATGGGCGGCCAGATGGGCGGCCCCAAGGCACCGCATTACGCGGCGGCCAAGGCGGCGGTGATCTCGTTCACCCGCTCCACGGCGCGATTGCTGGCGCCCAACGTGCGGGTCAACGCCATCGCACCGGGCTTCATCCGCACCGAGATGTACGAGCACATCATGGCCCAGGGCCACACCACCGAGGACGCGGTGGTCGCCGGCGTGCCGCTGGCCCGCGTGGGCGAACCGGCCGACGTGGCCGAGGCAGCGGTATTCCTGGCTTCCGACGCCGCGTCCTATGTCACCGGACAGGTGATCAACGTCAACGGCGGCGTGTTGATGGTGTAAACCCTCAACCGCCGTCGAGGGCGGCCGACATTGCGGCAAGCAGGCCGTCCCGACCGCAGGCGGCGGCGATGTCGGCGACGTTGTCCGCCACCTGGGCCGACGTCCGCATGCCGGGAATGACCGTGGCGATGGTCGGCTCGGCCAGTACGAAGGCCAAGGCGGCCGCGCTGAGCGACACCCCGAACCCGGCCACCGCCGCCGCGACCCGGTCGCGCCGCGCGAGATCGTCCTGGAATTGGGCGCCACCGGCGTTCCATGTGGAACGCACGTCGCCTTCGTCGAAACGGCGATCCATGGTGACGCTGGACGACAGCAGCCCCCGCCCCAACGGAGAGGCGCCGATGACGCCGACGCCGTGATGGGCGCAAGCCTGGGAAAAGGCACCGCGATAGCGGTTGAAGAACAGGTTGTAGTAAACCTCGACCACCTCGATCCGGGGATCGGACAGCCGGGGCAACACGTCGTCGAAGCGATGGGCGACCGAAACGCCACCATGGGCGATCAGCCCCGCCGCCTTCATCTCGGTCAGGGTGTCCAGGGCCTCATCCCAGGCGACATCGCCTTCGGGCAGGACATGCAACAGGAAGACCTCCACCCGTTCGCGCCCCAGCCGCTTCAGCGAACGCCGCACCGACGCCAGCAAATGCGGACGCGACACGTCGGTCATGACACCGACCGCGTTGTCGGGCACGTTCCCCGCCTTGGTCACGATCAGCGCCCGCGGGTCCTTGGCCACGCGCTGCGCCAGCAACCGTTCGGCCCGGCCCAGACCGTAGAAGTCGGCGGTGTCGAACAAGGTCACGCCGCTGTCCAGGGCTGTCTCAAGCGCGGCCTCGGCCACGCCGGGAGCGCTTTCGCCATAGCCGAACGGCCGCCCCGCCAGGGTCAGCGCCCCGGCCAGCGGCCATGTTCCCATGCCCAACGCCGACACCCTGAGCCCGGTGCGTCCCAGCAGACGGGTTTCCATGAAGCCCTGCACCCCTGATCAAATGAAGTTGATGTGGTCCGGCGGCGAACGCAGCCCCCACAGGAACTGGTTGATGCTGTTTTGTCGGCAGATCGGTTCGCAGGTGTCGAAATCCAGGTGTGCCTCGATCCGGCGCTGCACCTCGCGGCGGCGCGGGCCGTTCCAGATTTCCTCGAAGCTTTGCTCGTGGATGTTGCCGTAACAGAAATCGGGGTTTCCCCAATGGCCGTTACAGGTGTAGATGCCGCCGTCTTCGCCAATCATGGTGATGAACGGCAGTCCCAGGCACTTCTTGTAGGTGCGCTTCAGCATCTGGTTGAACTGGTCCATGCGCACTTCCACATGGAACCCGTCGCCGGACAGGGCTTCCGCCTCGGCGATCTGGTCGCGGAAACGCTCGTGCATGTCCAGCGGAACGCGGAAGGTGTTGCGTTCGTTCTGGCTGGCCGGCTTGACCACCATGTAGTCGATGCCGGAATCCTTCAGCCGCCGTGCCAGAAGCGCCACCTCGTGACCGTTCTCGGGCATGACGCAAAAGACCGCGCCCAAGGTGACGTCCAGACCGCGCCGGGCCTTGATGCCGCCGGCCCAGGACAACACCTGGACCAGCTTGTCCCAATCCGCTTCCCGGCCCGATTGCAGCTTGGCGTAGGTCGGTGCCGAACCACCCAGGATCGAGAACCGCATCCACGTCAAATAGGGCAGGATGCCGTTGAGCTTGTCTTCGTCCAGCAGCACGCCATTGGTGGACACCGCCATGTCGGTGCCGTTTTCCCGGCCGATGCGGATGGCGTCCACCGTCGCCTCGTTCAGGAACGGTTCGCCGGTACCGGCGATGAAGGCGCTCTTGACGCCGCATCTGCCGATGTCCGCCGCCAGACGCAGGAACGCCTCGCGCTCCAGCTTGGGACCGCGATGGCCCAGGTATTCGACATAGCAATGGGCGCAACGATGGTTGCACTTGCCGATCGGACTGATATCCAGGTGAATCGGGAAGAAATCTTCGCCCCGCTTCCACTTCACCAATTCGTCCACATGGTGCAACAGCTTGTGGCCGTTCAGTTGCAACGCCATGGTCAGTCCTTTTCCGCGGAAATCTTGAACGTGACGTTATTGTTGTTGTCGGGGCACACCCCGTAGAAGGCGTCCAGTTTTCCCTGGAACGGCGTCTGGCCCACCTTCAGATACATTTGCAGGAACGGATAGATTTGATTGAACGCGGCCGGACAAAAGCCCAGGCCGTCGCCCTGATTGGCCTCGGCGGTGTCGCCTTCGGTGTGCGGACAGTCGCAGGCGGTGGCGCCGGGAAGGTCCACCGCGTCGTTCTTTTCGCCGACACGCACGAACACCCGCACCTTGCCGTCGGCATCCCGCTCGCGGAAGACCTCAAGCACACGCGGGGACTTGAGGGCCGGGCATTGGGCGAAAACGTGGTCCGAATCGTCCTTCATCCAGTCGAAGCGGACTTCGTGCAGCATCCCCAGGATATAGGGATAGGCCGTGAAATAGGCATGGGGGCACAAACCCGCGGGGGTGATGTCCTCGAGCCGGTAGCGTTCACCCTGGTTGCGGTGATACTTGCAGCCGCCCGAGACGTGGGTGACGACGATTCCACTGTCTTTTTCCACGCTACAGCCTCCCTTAGATGAAATTGACGTGGGCGGGGGGATGACGCAGTTCCCAGGCCACTTTGTTGATGTTGTGATGGCGGCAATGCTTCATGCATTTCTCAACGTCCAACGACGTCTCGACCCGTTCGGTGACGGCGGCGCGCCGTGCGCTGCGCCAGATCGTCTCGAAGCTGTCGGTATGCAGGTTGCCGTAACAGAACGCCGGTTCGCCATAAAAACCGCAACAGGTGTAGACCCCGCCATCGGCCAGCACATAGGCCAGGAACGGCAGCCCAAGGCAGCGGCGGTAATCGCGGTGACCGTCATCCTCGAAATTCTGGCGGCGGATGATGACCGCGAAACCCGGCCGGGCCAGCGCCTCGGCGGCGCGGAACGCATCCTCGCAACACCGATGCAGGTCGGACGGTGCCGAGAACGTGTTGAGCCCCTGTTCGGCGAACCGCTTGACCACGAAATAATCGGCGCCAGCATCGCGGACCCGTTCGGCCAGTTCGACGACTTCATGGCTGTTTTCCGGCAACAATATCTGTTGCACCCCGATGGTCACCGGCAAGCCCAATTCCCGCTTCACCGCCGAGGCGGCGGCGATGTTGGCGAACACGCGGTCGAAATCGGCGGCCTTGGTCCGATGGATTCGGGAATAGGTGTCGGCCATGCCAGCGGCGACGCTGATCCTCACCCATTCCAGATGGGGCAGGATGCGTCGCGCGGTCTTTTCGTCCAACAGCACGGCGTTGGTGTTGAGCGCCATGCTGAGGCCGGCGCGAGCGCCGACCTCGACGGCGGCAGGCAGATCACGGTTGAGCAGCGGTTCGCCGTCGCCGGCGAACAGCACGCTGCGCACCCCCAGGCGCGCGGATTCTTCCAGAAGCTGGTTGAGCACCGGCCCCGGCAGAACGCCGCTGCGATTATCCTTGTAGTCGACGATACAGAACGTGCAACGGTGGTTGCAGGCCCCTGCGGGGGCGATATCGAGATGCAACGGAAAGATGCGCTCGCCGCGCTGCCAAGCCGCCACCCGATCAGGATGAAACAACAGCTTCGTTCCATCCAGGAACAGATTGGGCGATCCGCTCATGGCGGGCTCCTTGGGTGCTTCTGCACATCGGTTCGTACGGGGATTTCCCGCACGCGTCGGACTTTACCAGACCCGAATCTGTTACCAGAATCCTCTTTCAATTTTCTTAATACACGAACAGGCATCCTACCCGGATGCAAGCGCCGCATCTCAGAAGGAGAGCGACATGGCCAAGGTGGTTCTGATCTATCCGGGCATCGGCAACGGGCTCGGCTTCAACAACGATTCCGGTGAACGTTCGCAAACCTGGCCGCACCCCGGACTGGCACTGATCAGTGCCTTGCTGAAACAGCACGGACACCGGGTCGAGTTGATCGACCTGCGCAAGCTGTCGGGTTGGGAAATGTTCGAAGCCCAATGCGCCGAACGCAATGGCGACGGTGAAAAGGTGGTGTTCGGCATCACCGTGCTGACCGTCAATTTCGGCATCGCCCGGGAATGCGCCAGCCGCCTGAAAAAGGTCGTCCCCAACGCCTGGCTGGTGGCCGGTGGTCCCCACCCCACCCTGATGACCCAGCAGATGCAGGAAACCGGCCTGTTCGACACCCTGGTCCAGGCCGAGGGCGAGGTGGTGATGCTGGAAATCGCCGACGCCATCGAGCGTGGCGAGTGCCCACCGGCCGGAATCGTCAAGGGCAAACCGGTCGCCAACCTGGACGACCTGCCGTTTTTCGACCGCGACCTGTTCGACGTGGTGGAGGAACCCGTCCTCAACATTCTGCCACGCCCGTTCCTGACCCTGGTGTCGGGCCGCGGCTGCCTTTACCACTGCACCTTCTGCCAACCGGCGGAACGGCTGATGTTCGGCGGCGTGCGCAACCGCTCGGTCGAAAGCGTGATCGCGGAAATCAAGCTGTTGCAACGCAGCCACGGCCTGAAAAGCACCATGTTCCAAGACGATTGCCTGACCCAGGACCGCGACTGGGTGCTGAAATTCTGCGACGCGCTGGAAACAGAGGGGATTTCCCTGGAATGGTGCTGTCAGGCGCGGGCAGACATCATCTGCGCCAACGAGGACATGGTCGCGCGCATGCACCAATGCGGTCTGCGTGCCCTGTCCATCGGTTTCGAAAGCGGTTCCGACCGCATCCTCAAATTCCTAGGAAAACAGACCACGGCGGAACTGAACCTGCGGGCGGCGGAAATCTGTCACCGCCACGGTATCCGCATGATCGGCAACTTCATGATGGGCATCCCCACCGAGACCGAAGCGGAAGTCTGGCAGACGGTGGACCTGATCAAGAAGGTCCGCCCTTATGTCTATCTGATCTCGTTCTTCGCGCCGACACCGGGCTCGGGCCTTTACACCTATTGTGAGCGAAACGGCCTGATGCGTGACGACACGGATTTCGACAATTACAGCCGTTCGCCCAGCGGCGAGAAGATCAAGGGCGTCGATTACGCCCTGTTGCGCCGCGCCTACCGCGAGGCGTTGCGGGTCGGCGAAAAGCTGTCCATCGAGGAAATGCGCCGCCGCCTCAAGGAAGAGATGGAGTTGCGCCCCCGCCGGGTACTGGTGATGCGTTCGGTGCGCTCGGACCAGTTCAACGAATTGCTGGACGACCTGGCACAATGTTTCGACGGATTGGTGATCGACGCCATCGTCCAACGCGGGGTTCTCGACGAGGTGAACCACGACCGCATCAATGGCGAGATCCACCCAGTCGATCAGCAATTCCTAAATGCCGACCGCATTCCCGAGGAACTGTACGCCCACCTGCGGACGATCGATTACGATGCGGTCGTCATTCCATGCCTTGCCACCTACCAGCACGGCTATGAACAACCGCATCGCATCGCCGAGCGCATCTTGAACGGCACCGCGGGGCGCCGCGTCTTCATTAACGAGAACCGCGAACCGCACCCCGAATTCCATCACGCCATCGAAGGTGCCGCATGAGCACGGATTTTTCCGATTCCTTGCCGCAACGCCTTCAGTTCATGCTGATGGAGGTGACCACGGCCTGCAACCTGCGCTGCCCGGGCTGCCGCCGCACCAACCGCCGCGAGGACGGCGAATGGAGCAGCCGCTTCATGGACCTCGCCACCGCCCGGAAAGTGCTCGACAACTTCCCGCCCATAAGCCACCTGATCGTCTCGGGCTTCGGCGAAGTGGCGTTCAATCCCGACCTGCCGGACATCCTGGCCTATGCCCGCGATTGCGGAAAGTTCCGCATCATCCAGATCAACACCAACGGCTTGGCCCGCGACGCGGATTATTACCGCATGCTGATCGAACACGGGTTGAACTATCTGATGGTGTCGGTCGACACGCTGGACCAGGACATCGCCGACCAGGTGCGGACCGGCACCGACGTCAATCGGCTGCGGCGGTTGCTGCACGATCTGGCAACGTTCCGCATTCCGGTCATCGTGTCCATCACCGTCAGCAAGGAGAACCTGGAGGGGTTGCCGTCACTGCTGCGCGAGATCAACGACATCGGCAAGTTCACCGTGGGCGTGCGCGAAATCGGCGACATGGGCCAGCCCGAACGCCTGTTGGACTCCGACGGGGAAATCCGTCTGGCCCGTCTGTTGATGGAAAGCCTGCCGCTGCCCAATCTGCGCATCGCCCCGCCCAAATGCCTGCAAGCCAAGGATGCCCGTTGCGTCGATCCCTGGCTGCGGCCGGGGGTGACGGTCGACGGTTACCTGACCCCGTGCTGTTGGACCAACGACGCCGACCTGTTCCAGCGCCTGTCCATGGTCGACATGACCTGGGAGGAAGCCTGGCACAAGCCCGAGCACCTGGAGTGGCTCCGGGCCTTTCGCGAGGCGCCGCCGGAAAACCCGTGCAAGGGCTGCACCCGCGATCCCCGCCAGTTCGGCGGCCTGTGGCAAGGCAGCGCGTTCGAGTTGTACCGTACCTTGGACTGAGGACCGTCATCATGACCGACCCGTGCCTGACCGGCGACGATCTGGCCCTTTATCAGGCCATGGCCGCGCAGATGGCGGCGGAAACCGCCGACCGGCCGGCCGCCCACGCCCCCGTGCTCGAATACTTCCACACCGAGATGGCGGCGCCGCGCGACCAGGATCTGGCGCTCGCCCACCTTGCCCGACTGCCGTTGCAAGGCCGGGTATGGATCTATGGCGGCGGCAGCTTCACCCGTGCCATCCTTCCGCACTTGCGCGCCCGCACGGACATCCAGCTCGAAGGCATCGTCGACCGCAACAGCCAGTGGGTGGTGACCGACAGCGGTCTGCCGGTGATCGCCCCGACGCAATTGGCCACGCGCGAGTTCGACCACGTCCTGGTCGCCCATGTCAGCCGGGAACCGGACATGGTCGAAGCGCTGACGAAAAATGGCATCCCCGCGACCAAGATCGTCCGCCTGTTCGGCAATCCCGATTTTGCCGCCGCCGCGCTGGCCACCCGAAGCGCCGAAACATGTTCCCAGGCGGCGGCGCTGGCCCCCGACTACCTGATTCTCGACACCACCGGCATGTCCTGGCAATTGATCCCGGATGCCGATCTGGCGCGGCTGTTGCCGCCCGAACGCACGCTCAAGCTGTTCCTCGGACGCCAGGAACATTACGCCGACCACGGAATCTATCCGACGCTGGACCTCAAGCAATCGGCCAGTCTGGCGGCCGAAGTGATGCGTACGTTGCGGCCCAAGGCGGTTTACCTGCGCACCACCTGCCAGCTCAACGGCGACGGTTATCCCGTACTCATCCGCGAGGCGGCGCCAAACGCGGCGCTGATCCACGAAATCTACGACGTCGCCATGACCTTTCCCGGCCCCTATCTGGCCGAAGGCTGGGGATATTCCGACCTGACCGAGCGGCTGGCACGGGCGGGTACCGCCTGTTCCTTCCGCGAGGCGAGCTACGTCCTCTACAAGAGCGGCGGTAGCCCGTGGGAGCCGTTCCGCCGGCTGATCGAGGTCCCCAACGGCCTTTATTACCCCTTGCGAGAGGACATCCGCAGCGGCAACCCGGCGCCGGCGCCTGAAGGGAACGAGCCGTTCAGCATCCTTTACGCCGGGTCGATCCACACCCGCAGCAAGTTCACGGCCGACAGCGCCTTCAAATGGGCCGACGTGGTGCCGTTCTTCCGCCGGTTGGCGGCCGAGGACCACGCGCGGGTGGAGATGTTCAACGGCCTGCATCGCGGCACCGGCGGCGACGCCGACTACGCCGAATATCTGGAGGAGTTCGCAAACGGGCCGATCCGCTATCATCGGGCGATCCCGCTGGCCGAATTGGTGGGACGCATGTCGGCCCACCATTACGGCTGGGTGGCGTTCCACCGCCCGGACCCCACCGCCATCCCGCTGATCGACAAGATCACCACCCACAACAAGCTGACCAGCTATCTTCTGGGCGGCCTGCCGGTGATCGTCACCGACTACTTCACCCATGTCGCCGAACTGGTCCGCGACTTCGACGCGGGGTTGGTGGTGACCAGCGACGAGATCGCGAGCATCGGCCCCCGCCTGAACGCCGCCGACTATCGCCGCCATGTGGCCGGCGCGGAACGCCTGCGCGAGCACATGATCACCGCGAACCGGAATCTGTTCGCGGACTTGGCCAAGGCTTTGCCGTGACCGTCGCCAAACGAGGGATCAGACCCGGCGGGCCACCATCATCAGGCGGTTGCCCTGGCGGAAACGCCGGGCCGCCCACCACATGGCCCGCTGTGCGAGCGTCGGGCCACCGTGTTCGTGCACCCCGACGACGCCCAGAACCCCGGTATACCAGGCTTCCACGCGAAAGCCGCCCTGTTCCAGCAGGCGGGCAAGGCATGGCGGGGAAAACTGCCAGATATGATGCGGCAATCCCCAACCATGGCCGGGCGGCAGGCGGAACCCCACCAGATTGGGCACCTGGACAAAAAACAAACCGTCCGCCGCCAGCATGTCACGACACCGGCGCACCACGTCGAGCGGCTGTTCCAGGTGTTCGAGCACGTCGCACATCACCAGACAATCGTAAGGCGCGTCGGGCGTGAATTCCTCGATGGGGGCCTCGGACACGTCGAGACCGAACACCTCGCGGGCATAGCGGGCCGGTTCGGGGGAAATCTCGATCCCATGGCGGGTTTCCACCCACCCTTGCAGGGACTTCAGAAAGAACCCATAGCCGCAGCCCACATCCAGCACCCGCCGCATGTCGGGCCGGAAAGCCGACAGACGTTGCCAGCGTTCCAGGAAGAAGCCGTCGAAGATCGACTGGTGCTTGGCGTAAAGATCAGGAAAGGACCAATACTGGATGGCGTCGCGGTTGACCTTGGTTCCGGCGGCGTCCTGATAGAATGCCTCGGCCTCGGCCGCCGATCCTTTCAGGTAGACCAGACCACAGGAACCGCATCGCATCAGGGGAAAGCCCGAACGCTGGCCATAGGATCGGGCCGGCGCCTGGGGGCCGCAGATTGGACAGGTCCGTTCCATCAGATGAAATTCACATGGTCCGGGGGGTTCTTCAACGACCAGCACATGCGGTTGACCTGATGGTGCCGGCAATAGGGCATGCAGGTGGACACGTCCTGTTCGGTCTCGACCCACTTGCGCACCCGCGCTGCCTTTTCCGAAGACCAGATGTCGGCATAACTGTCCTGATTGAGGTCACCCAGCTCGTAACGGTCGTCCCCGAAGAACGGACAGCAGGTGTAGACCTTGCCGTTGCCGGCGATCTGGGAAATGAACGGCAGCCCCAGGCAATGCTTGTAATGGCGTTCACCATTTTCGGCGAAGGTATGCCAGCGGATGATCGAGGTGAAGGTGTCGGTGGACAGCGTCGCCGCCTCCTCCATCTCGGCGCGATAGCGGTTCATCAGATTGACGGCGGTGTCACCCGCGTAACCGGAATTCTTTTCGTCGTGATGGAACTGCTTCAAGACGTAGTAGTCGCAGCCGATGTCGCGGGCCAGACGGGCCAGGGACGGCACACCGTGGCCGTTTCCCGGCAGCAACACCTGTTGGATGCCGATGGTGACCTTGAGCCCCTGTTCCCGCTTGATGCGGGCCGCCGTGGCGATGTTGTCGATGGCGCGCTGGAAGTCCTCGGGCTTGGTCCGGTGAATGTCCGCGTACAGGCCGGGTTCGTGCGCCATCACCGAGAACCGCGCCCAGGTCAGGTGGGGCAACGCCTCACGCGCTTTTTCCTCGGTCAGCAACACGGCGTTGGAATTCAGCGCCATGTCCACGCCCGATTCGGCGCCGACACGAATCGCCTCGGTACAATGCTTGTGCACCAGCGGTTCGCCGTCCCCGGCGAACAGACAGCTCTTGACCCCCATGCGCCCCATGTCGCGCATGAGCTGAAGCAGGACATCGCGTTTGATTGTCCCCAGCTTGTGGTCGTTGTGGTCGGCATAACAGAAGGTGCAGCGGTGGTTGCAGGCACCGGTCGGCGACACCTCCACATGAAGCGGAGCGATCAATTCGCCTTTCAGCCAGCGCTGGACGCTCTCCAGGTGGTGGTGCAACTTGGTACCGTCGAGATAAAGATTGCTCATCGCTGGCACCTTCAGATGAAGTTCACGTGGTCGGGCGGGTTCTTCAGCGACCACAAGAAGCGGTTGACCTGATCCAGCCGGCAATGGGGCATGCACACGTCGTCAAGGTTTTCGATGCCTTGAACGTGGCATTCGACCTTGGCCCGCCCTTCCTTGGACCACATCGTCTTGAAGTCGCCGTCATGGATGTTGCCGTAACAGAACGGCTTCTCGTTCAGGTGCGGCCCACAGGCGTAGACCTCGCCATCCGGCATCAGCTCGGCGAAGAACGGCAGCGCCAGACAGCTTTTGTAGGGCCGCACCCAATCTTGTTCACGCAGGCCGACACGCACCGTCACGTGAAAGCGTTCCGTCGCCAGGGCCCGCACCTGCTCGAACGCCTCGGGCGGCGGCAACGGCTTGCCGACCCGGTAATCGTTGAACGGATGCTCGTTGTATTGCTTCACCGACAGGTAGTCGACCCCCAGGTCGCGCAAGCGCGCGGCCATGGCGATCACGTCCTCCACCGGCTGGCCAAGATAGACGAACTGGACACCCAAGGTCGTCTCCAGACCCGGATTGGCACGCTTGAAGGCGACGACCGCTTCCAGGTTGGACAGCACCGAACGGTAATGTTCCGGGGGAACGCGGTGGACCCGCGCATAATCCTGGGCGTCGGTCCCGTTCACCGAACAGCGGATGAACGACATGTGGGGAACCACCCGTTCGATCACCTTGGCGGTCAGCGGCGAACCGTTGGTGTTGAGCGCCTGGTCGTAGCCCAGGGCAGCGGCGGCCTCGATCAGGTCGGGCAACCCCTTGTGCAGCAACGGCTCGCCCTCGCCGGAATAAAAGAGCGCCTTGGTCCCCAGCCCCTTCATCTCTTCCAACAGCGCCTTGGTCCGCGCCACGTCCAGGAACACCGCCTGACGCTCGATGTAGTCGTAGGCGCAAAACAGGCAGGCGTGGTTGCACGCCTTGGTCGGATTGATCTCCAGCAAGATGGGATAGACGGTCTCGCCCCGCATCCAGGCGGCCACCGCCTCCATGTGGTGATGCAGCTTGGTTCCATCCAGTTGCAGCGTCGTCATCGCACGGCTCCCACCTCAAGCGGACGCCCCGCCGCGACCGGCAACGACGCCAACACGTCCAACACCGCCTGTTGCACCCGCCGAGGCGAAACATAGGCCATGCAGGTGTGTTCATGCGTGCATGTGTCGGACAGGCAGGGAACGCAATCCCAGTCTACTTCGGGCAACAACTTCACCATGTGAGGCATCTGATCCACTTCCGTCGCGACGGTCGGACCGAACATGGCGACCACGCCACGTCCCAACGCCATCGCCAAATGAAGACCCAGGGAATCGTTGGTGACGATAACCCTGCACGACGAAATCCAGTCGATGTATCCGTTCAGGTCGTTGGCCGATTGCTGCCAACAGACCGAGGCATGTTCGGACAGCCCTTCCGCCAATTGCTCCCAATGCCCCTTGGGCCACGCTTTCAGCGGAAACTTGCTGCCGACCAGATGGTTCAGCCCGACATCCCACCGCGGCGTCCGCGGCGGCGCCTGGACCACATAAGGAGCGCCGTCATAGTCGCGCCCAAGGATGCGATACAGCAATTCCGACCACGACCGCCCCTGGTGCCTTTTGAAGCTGGGGTCGTGGATCATGGCCTGGACCTCGGGGGCGTCGCTGGACATGACCACCGAACCGCCGCCGGACAGGCCATAGCCATAACGGATTTCCGCCGGCACGGCGTCGAGTGCCCGGCACATGCGCGGGTCCTTCTCCAGGTTGACGACGACCTCGTACTCGCGATAGGGCAGCCGCAGCTCGGTCAGGTTCAGGGAATTCACCACCACCAGATGGCTGATGAATGGATTGTTGGCCAACAACGGCGCGCCCGCGCCGGAAACCACCCAGGTGGTGGCGTATTCGGCGGCGGGAAACAGGTTGAGCAGCACCGTGCTGCGCAGGATGTCCCCCAGGCTGATGACCTCGCCGTTTTCCGGGTCCAAGGTCTCGCCGTGGCCGGTCTTGACGATCAGAACGCGCTTGCGGGGCCATGGGCTGGTCATAACGTTTCTCCCGACCACGTCACGACGCCTGTCGCTGGTCGAAATACCACCGGTTCCGCTCGGCGGCCGGCAACAGGTTCCGCACTTCGCCGGGCATGCGCAGGTTGCGGATCTCGACCGAAGTGTGCGGCGTCTGTTCGTCGTCCAGGCTTTGGAAGCGGTTGTTCTTCACCTTGGTGTCGCAGCCGATGCAACGGCCATAATGCGTGCAGGCGCGGAACTTGCGGATCTCGTCCAAGGTGAAGTCGGGATCCAGCATGTGTCCCACCGGACGGAACGGAACCCCGGCCAGCACCTCGTCGGCATGCCGCGTCAGTTCGAACCCGCATTCGCCAAGACGGGCGAGCGCGTCCTGCAAGCCACCGTCGATCATGCTCTGATACAAAAAGGCGTGGCATTGCCACACGAATCCCTGGGGGTCGATCAAAAGCTCGCTGGTCCGGCACTCGCATTCCAGCGTGCGGTCGTGATACCCCCCCGCCAACAGGTTGGTGGAGAAGGGATAGAGGTAGGTCCCGTACAGGCGCCCCTCGTGCATCCCCAGGAATTCCTTGGTCTCGACCGGAACCTTGCCGGCGGCCAGGGCCAGCATCTCGTCGTGCAGGTGGTTTCCCGGCACGTCGACCATGTAGATTCCGACATCGCTCAATCGCTTGTCGGGATGGACCCTGAACCCGTATTCCCCCAGGCCGACACAACGCTCCACCAATTCCGCGAAAGCCCGCGTGCCCCACACGCGATGCATTTCGGCGGGGTGCCAACTGACCCGGATGGACGGATAGGGGGCGTCACGACGCAACTTGTCCTGACAACCGGCCACAGCGGCGGCGAACGCCGCCGGCTTGAGCGCCATGTTGGTCAGCAGATCGAAACGGTTCGGCACCCCGCCCAACAGAATGCCCAGGCCTTTGCCCTTGCCGAACAGAGTCGGCTCTCCCCCTTGCAGGGTGATCGGCAGGTCGTCGCGGGCGGGAATACGGCCGAGCGCCAGGACCCATTGTTCGGGCGACAGCGTGGCCCCTTGTCCGGCGAAGGAACTGCGCCGCTTACCCGCCTGGTCGGGATCGTTGATGCAATAGGAGCAGTCCAGATTGCATTCGAGCGTCAGGAACGCCCCGACGTAATTAAGGTGCTGGGGGATGTCCAGCATCGGCAAAGCCATGTCTTGCGCCTTTCTGCTCAAAGCGGCTTATGTCGCCACGGCGTCGGCCGTCCCTTCTTCAGACGGCCCCCGGCTACCCAAAGGCGGCACGGGAAGACACTGTGGCGCGAACTTCCGTTCGCCAATATCCCCAACTTTCGTCCTTAACCCGTAAAATCATTCTTAAACCGTGGTGGTTGGCGTTTTCGAGCATTTTCGACACGCCATGCCCATGGCCCTTCAATCGTAACAGCGTTCGACCTCGACGGGGCGGCTGGAATGCCTGTGAACAGTGGCGGCGATCTCGTCGGTGAAACGCTGCGACGAAATCAACACCGCGTCGATCCCAAGACGGTCGATGTCCTGGGGACCATGAACCGGCAAGCCCAGGAAAGTGGTGCCTTGTTTTGCCGGATCGCCGTCAAGGACCAGGGTGGCGTTGGCGCGAATATCGTACAAGGCGTCAAGGTGCACCGTATGCAGGCCCGCGCCATAGATCGCCACCTTGCGACCTTCGGCCCGCCACCGCGCGAAAGCGGCGCCGACCCGGCGCTCCAACCCCTCCAGCAGCCGGGCCTCGTCCTCGGCATAGCGCGCGACGGCCCCCCGCAAGGCGTCCCGGTCGTCGGCCGGCGGCATGATCTCGGCCCCCTCAAAGGACGCAGGGTCGCGTCCCGCCACGCAGCGCAGATAAATGCCCCGCGTCGGCGCCGGGTCGAACACCACATGGGCGAAGCCCAGTCGGGTCAGGAACCGCCACAGGCTGTGCGGCGTGAAATGCGACACATGCTCGAACGAGAAGAAACCGGTCAGCGACAACTCCGGGAACAAGGTGTTGGGTACTTCGATGAACAGCAAGCCATCGGGCCGCAACAAGGACACCATGGCCGCCAGTTCGTCGGCCGGAGCCCACAGATGTTCGACCACGCTGATCAGCGACAGGACGTCCACGCTTCCGGCCTCGGCCGGCAACAAATCCTCGGCAAACCCCTGAACCACGTCCAGGCCGTTTTCCCGAGCCGAGGCGGAGGCCTTGGCCGACGGTTCGATGCCCCGCTTGCGCCAACCGGACGGCAGATCCAGCGCCGAAAGAAAACCGCCGCCGCCACATCCAACGTCCAGCACCAGGCCAGAGGATCGACGGGCCAGGAATGGAACCAGGAACGCCGCGCGCTCGGCGAACAGGCGGCTGTAATACGATCCCGGCCGATTGTCGCGGAACACCTGACCCGACGCCAGGTTGGTATCCGAGTAATAGCGCCGGTATTCCTCGATCCCCAGGCGCGGCGAGTTGAAGGCGAAGCCGCAATCGGCGCATTGCACCACCACCACATCGACATCGCCGACCGCCGTCCCGGTCCGCCGCCGCGTCCGATACAAGGGTTCGTTGCGCGTACCGCCGCACACCGCGCAAGGAACCGCCTGTGCCGCGGCGGGAATCATGCGTCCTCCGCCGCCCGGCGCGACAGCGTCACCCGTTCCTCGATCATCGCCCGAAGGTCGTCACAGGCCTGGGCGCCCATTTCCTCGAAGCTGCGGATGAATTCTTCTCCCATAATGCGGGCCAGTTCCTCGCGGCGCCCGATCTGTTCCAGGCGGGACAGGAAATATTCGCCGCACATCAGGATCATCAGAACCGTGCCGCGCAGCACCAGCTTCTCCACCGGCAATTGGCGCGTGACCACACTGTAATCGGCCATCAACTCGACCAGATAGGACAGGTCCAGAAGGTGGTCGCGATGGCGTTCGATAACATCGATCAGTTCCACCGCCGCCTCTTCCAGGTCGCGATACAAGGCGCCGTCGCGCCAGCGTTCCTGGAACACATCCGCGGCGTAAAGCGGGAACGACGTCATCAACTGCTCGACCAGTTGCTTCTTCGGACGGCCGGGTTCCGGCAGTTGGACGCTCTTGGGCAGTTTCGGAAGCGCCCCGGCGATGCGGGCGCCGTCGCTGCAATTGAAGTATTTGCGACCGCCGGGCACGGCCCGGATGGCCATTTCCAGTTCGTCGTGCGCCCACAGCAACACGTCGTTGGTCAGCACCGTGCCACCGAAATTCCCCGGCAGTTCCAGGTCCCACCCCCCGCGATAGACGTATTCGTGGGCTTGGGTGTACTGCCAGGAATTCCGCGAATGGTGGCGGTTGGGATCGCGCGTCGACATGTCCACGCCGAAGAAATAGATCTGGCGGGCGCCGATGGCCTGGGCGAAGCACAAGGCCGCGTTGGTGACCGTCGGCGAGGCTTGGTGCAACCCGCTGTCGGGACCAAGGCCGAACAACGGGAAAGCCGACAGCGCCGGCCGGAAATAATACAGGCGTTTGGGGAACATCCGCCGGAACTCGGGCCACACGGTCGATGACCCCACCAGCCAGATGTCGCGGACATCGAAGCCTTGGATCAATTCGCTCAGGATGTCGTAGCGGACGTCGTCGCGTTCCAGCTCGATGTGAACGTCCGGCTTTATTCCGGCCATGAGCATCGGCCGCAGGGCGGTTCCGCACGACACCACCAGGGCACGGTCGGACAACCGACGAATGTCCTCGACGCTTTCGTCGAACGACCCGCCCGAACCGACCACCAGGACCGGCAGCGGATAGGCCTCGTCGCGACGCCACTTGAGCACCCGCGCCGTGCCGTCCTCGAGGTTGGCGTAGGTGTTCGAGATCATGTGGAACTCGTCTTCCATGAAGCCGAATCCCGACAGCATCAGGCCGATCTGCTTGTCGAGCTCCGGCCCCGTCGCCAACAAGGTGGGGGACGGGTAGTGCACCTGCACGACCGTCCCGTCCACCGACGCCGCGTTGGCGTTCTTGATCATGGTGCGCACGATCAGCGAGATTTCGTCGGGCGAATCGGAAACCACGATGTTGAACGCACGTCCCTCGGCGGCACAGCGTTCGGCCAGCGCCGTCCAGTCGAAAACGAACAGCGACTGGTACAGAAACTCCACATTGGGTTCCACCAGAGCCACGTGACGCGACTGGTGCAGGTCGATCAGACCGTTGATGTGCGCCCCCAGGCCGATGCCCAGAACAACCAGATGATAGGCGGTCTGAGTGGTCTGCAAGGTCTTGAAAGTCATGCCGGCGTCGACCGCGCGACGCAGGTAGCGCTTCATGAAGTCGCCGGTCTGCGGATCAAGCCTTTCAACCTGGGGCGGCCCCAGGGTGAAGCGATGGGGGTACTGCCAGGGCTCGGTCTTGGGGCGGCGGACGTATTTCTCCGCCCCCATGCCGTAAAGCCGCATGCCCCGGAATTCCACGTCCGGTTCGCCGTCCTCGTCATAGACCAGCTGCGATTGCGGGACGTACCCGCTCAACAGGCGACCCACATTGGGCTGGGTCGACTGCAAGAGAGCGAGGTTGCGCTCGAACAACGACATGTCCGCCATGATCACCCTCTCCTCAACCCACCGCACCGGCACGACGCCGGGACACCCATGACCGCAACTTGACGCGCAATTCGTCGGCAACCCGGTCGGGATTGAACAAAGACGATTGCGCGACCTGGTCACGCAGGCCCGCGCGCAAGGCCGGAAGGCCCGAGGGATTGGCGCACAGCATGGCCGCCTTGACCGACAGGCTGTCGAGGTCGGGGCATATCCAGTTCCGGCAACCGGCGGCATTGAGCACGCTGGCCCCCAGCCGCGACGTCCGCCGGCCAGCCATCACCGCCAGGGCCGGCACCCCCATCCACAGGGCCTGGGCGACCGCGAAGGGCTGCGAACAGGGATAGGGGTCAAGAAAGACGTCGATCTTGGCGAAGAAATCCTCGTCCACGTTCGCGTCTTCGTCGGCCACCTGAAGCAGCAGACGCTCGCTGACGCCGTAATCGGCGAACAGACCGTAAGCGCGGATCAACAATTCCTCGGACGCCTGTCCCACCTTGCCCAACATCAGACGGGAGCCGGGAACCGCATTCAACACATCCGCCCATAGGGCGGCGATCTCCGGCCGAATGACCGAAAGATCCAGTACCGTACCGAACGTGACCGCCCCGTTGGCCAGGAACGGACTGGGGCCGACCTCGGGCATCTCGGTCAGGGGATCGAGGGCGATCACACCGTTTTCCAACAGCAGCGACGGACAGCCGGCCACGTCCTCGTCGGCCTCGGCCAGGACGGAATCGCTCAGGACACCGTCCACCCCCTCGCTTCCCGCCGCGCAGGGCCAGCCCAGCCACGCCAGTTGCGCCGCCGCCGGACGACGGGCCAGAAAGGACAGGCGGCCATGTTCGGAATAGCCGCACAGGTCCAACAGAACGTCCACTTCGTCACCGGCGACGATGGCGGCCAGGGTATCGTCGTCGATGTCGTAGCTTTCCGTCCAGTTAGCGGATATCCCCTTGAGACGGACGGTCACCACGTCATGCGCCGGCGTCTGCTGGTAGCCCGCCAACCGGGTGTTGCCATTGGGCAGACGCGCCAGCACCGGTTCGACCAGACGCATGAGGGTATTGTTGTAAAAACTGTCGGACAACACCCCCACCGTCAGGATGTCGCCACCGGCCGGGCTGAACGGCGTGGACGGCAAGGCCGATTGCCGTTGTTCCAACAAAGCCGCGTTGATGTCTTGTTGCAACGCCTGACGATGGGCGGCCCATTCCGCGTCGTCACGCACGCTGAGACCGGCCATGGTGGCGACACGGACGGCGTTGGCGTGCGGCGCGAGCCGCGCCGCCTGACGACGGCAGCCCGCGGCCTGTTCGAACTGCCCGCACTTCTCGTGCACCTTGGCCAGATGCAGGTAGGTGGCCGGTTCACCGGGCACCAGCGCGACCGCCTGTTGCAAAGCGGAACGCGCCCCGCCGAAATCCCCCATCTCCAGCATGCAAAGACCTAGAACCGTGTGGCACGGGGCGTTGTCGGGATTGAACGACAATTCACGGTCGCAATGGGTCAGAACCGCCGGAAAATCCCGCGCCAGGAAAGCCACCAATGCATCCCGGTAATAGGTCGGGGGCGAAACGTTCTTCAGCGCCTCGAAATAGTTGGACAGCCCGAAGACGTCGAAATCCACCCCTAGCGCATTCTCTTCCCCGGCAACGGACATCTTGGAGAAAAACAACCCCTCCTCCAACCGCCCCGCCCGTGTCAGGATGCCGGCCAACAGGTCCATGTAATCGCGGCAGAACGGCTCGATCCCATGCGCCTTGCGCAACAGGGCCGCGCAACGGCCGACGTCGGACAGGGCATAGGCCGCCAAGGCCAGGACACAGCACGACGGCGCGCATGTCTCGACGTCACCATGTGCCGATACCGTGTTGATCGCCAACAGCGGATTACCCGTGCGCAGATAGGCGAGCGCTTGTTCGATGGTCTGCTTGAGCGAATCGGGAGAGGATGTCATGCGCGGATTCCTTGGAGAGCGACCGCGGCACCAGGACGCCGCCATCGTGGCGGGCATGATGGACACGCCCCCTGATCGTGGATAGACCTCACTGTTTAACAAACAGTAAAACTTTTCCCGCCAATATACCCTTGCGCCACCACCGGCAGAAGCAATACGGAAAACAATGGAGAACCAAGCCCTTCCCACGACCGGTCAACAACAAGGAAACCAGCTTTTCCTATATTCGTTATTCCATCTTAATTTGTCGTTTTCATCTATCGAAGAAGACCGCAGGAAAGATGTGGTCCGCCGTTGCTATTGGCCGCTTTTGCGTCTCGCCGAATTGCCCGGTGTCCGTATCGCCATCGAAGCCAGCGGATACACCCTTGAAACCATTGCCGCCATCGACCCTTCCTGGTGCGGGGCCTTGCGTCGGCTGATCGACGATGGTCGGGTGGAATTCGTGGGTTCGGGCTACGTCCAGATGATCGGCCCCCTTGTCCCTCCCGAGATGACCCTTGCCAACCTGTCCTTCGGAGCCGAGGTCTACCGGACCCTGCTTGGACGACAGCCGGATGTGGCCTTGGTCAACGAACAGGCCTATGCCCCCGGACTGGTGCCGCTTTACCGTCAGGCCGGCTATGGCGCCTTGGTGGTCGACTGGGCCAACCCGTTCAGCCACCACCCCGACTGGCCCGGCACGTTGTTGTACCTTCCGCGACAGGCGATGGGCGAGGATGGCGCGACCATCGACATCCTGTGGTCCGACACCGTCGGCTTTCAGAAGTTCCAACGCTATGCCCATGACCAGATGGACATGGACGAGTTGTTGCACTTCCTGGAAACCCACCGCCGCCACGGCGCCCATAGTTTCCCGCTTTACGCCAACGACGCCGAAATCTTCGATTTCCGTCCCGGCCGTTTTTCCACCGAGCCACCGCCGGACGACAGCGAATGGCACCGGATCACCCAGCTTTATCAAACGCTGGCAGCCGACCCCCGTTTTCATCTGGCGCTGCCGCGCGACGTGCTGGCCCTGCGCGATCAGTCCGGCGGCGCCACCCCATTGCAACTGGAAACCGCCGACGGTCCGGTTCCAGTCAAGAAACAACCGAAATACAACCTGATGCGGTGGGCGGTCACCGGCCGGGACGACCTTGAGGTCAACACCTTGTGCTGGCGTGCGTTCGAAGCCTTGCGACGACGCCCCGACGCTCCCGACGAATGGTGGCGGGAATTGTGCTTCCTCTGGAGCAGCGATTTTCGCACCCACATCACCGAACGGCGATGGCAGGCGTTCCGCGACCAATTGGAGCGGTTCGTCCTGAAGCTGGGGGCCGCCGCCCCAGCCCCGCTTTGTCCGTCCACCGTCCCGAACGCCCCCACCCCAAGCGTCCAGCAGCACAAACGCCACCTGGACATCGAGACCGCCAGCCTCAAGGTGCGTCTCAACCCACGGCGTGGCCTTGCCATCGAGAGCTGCGGAAAACCGGGAGAGGCCTGGCTGTTCGGCACCTTGAGCCACGGATTTTACGAGCACATCGCCTTCGGCGCCGATTTCTATTCCGGCCACACCGTGATGGAATGTGCCGGCGGGCGCAAACTGACCGACCTGGATCCCGTCACCCCCGAGATAGAGATCAGGGGCGGTTCGGTTATCGTGCGCAGTGTGGTCGACAGCGACGACCACAGCATCGCCAAGACACTGACCGTTCACGGCGACCGCGCCTGCCTGGACCTGGAGATCGAGATCACCTGCGACCTCCCCAGTCCATCACAGGTCCGCATGGCAAGCGTGACGCTGAACCCCGACGCTTTCGACCGCACGACCCTGACCTATGCGGCCCACAACGGCGGTCGCAAGGCCGAACGGCATTCCCTGGCCGGACAGGTCGACCTGAGCCGGCCGCCCACATTCAACGTCTCGGCCTCCACATGCCTGGGGCTGACCGGCGGCACACTGGAGATCGCAGACCGGAACCACCGCATCGTCGTCACCGCGCCACGAGCCGTCGCCGCCGTCGCCGGCTTGGTCACCTGCGTCGATGTCCGTCCCAGCTATTTCTGTCGCGCCGTCTTCACCGGACACGAACACGACGACACCAGCCAGCGGGGAACCACCCGCTGGACCGCGCGCCGTTTTGCCTTTCGCATCGAGATCCAATAAAAAATCCCGGCGAGGAAACTCGCCGGGATCATGTCTCGCCAATCAAAGCCGGAAACGTCACGTCATCACGTCAAGGAACGTCCCCGTCGGCGATTTGACGCCATTCATGCTATTGATCATCTGCTCGGTCGAAGACTGCTGCAACTCGTAGCCCAGGGAAATGGATTGCAGGAAGAGCGCCGTCTCTTCCTTCATCTTCTCGATTTCCGCCTGTGGCTTGGTATAGGCTTCGTACTTGACGGTTTCGGCCTCGGCCTGAGCCTCCGATATCTTCCCCATGATCTGGGTACTCAACCGGTTGGCCCGTGTGCTTTGGTCGTCGGACACCGTCTGGCCGACCAGAGCATCGTTGTAGACCTTGACCAGATACTTGAGCACGGCCTTGTTGTCGCCGTCCACCGCGCCCGCGGTCACGGTCATGCCGTCAAGCGTGTCGGCCATGCCGCGCACGCGCTTGTTGATGCCGGGGTCCACCATGTCGGGATGGCTGACCTCGCGCACCCGGCGCAGTTCTTCCGACAATTGCCGCATCTGGGCGTTGATGGCGTCGGCGGTTTCCTGACTCAGGTTTCCATCGGCGTCGACATTGCCGAACATGTCCTGGACTTGCTGGGTGGCGTCCTGGATGGTGCCGTAGCGGATTTCGTTGGCGTCGTTGAGGAACGCATAATTGGACAGCGGTTCAAGCTGGTCGTTCAGCTTGGTGATCTGCTTGCCCAGTTCGCTAATCTTGCGATCGGCGATGGGGTTGTCGTTCAACGACGCGATTTTGTCGTTGATCTTTTGGATGTTCGCTTTTTGCAGTTGCTGGAACTGTATTTCGAACGCTTGGCGAGACAGCGCAGAATTCAGCTGCGACATGCTCTGGCCGAAATTGAACGTGGAGCTGGGCATTCTGCCGACCCCTTCCGAGAAAAGTCCAAGTTCATCTTACACCCAATGACGGGCAAAATGCAAAGCCTGGACGGTTTTGCGGCTAGACCTGCTCGCCGACGAATTGCGCGGCCGCCTCGCCCTCTTCCGCCGGCGCCTCGACCGGAGTCATCAGTCCGGCGGCGATGTTGCGGTTGATGTCGATCAGCACCTTCAGACGTTCCTCGACCGGGTCCGACAGCAATTCCACCGTGTGCTTGTCGATGAACTGGCACAGCGTCAGGATGTTCTCGCGCACCTCGGGCGGGGCCGGGCAATCCTCGGCGCTCATCTCCACCTGGAAGATGGTCCACAGACGCCAGTTGAGCCGCAGGGCGTCACGCATGGCGGTGCGGGGGTTTTCCGCCGACGACGCCTCGGCCAGACGGCGGGCGGCCTGGATCAGCGCCCATCCCTCGGTGTTGCGCGGGTTGCCGGGCTGCGGAAGGTTGTTGTAGGGCTGCTGTGCGCCGCGGGCATAGGGATTGGGATAGGCCATGCTCATCTCCTGGCATTGACGGCGGGGGGCGAAGGCGTATCCGCCACCGCCGCAAGCGTGGTGTCGGTCATCACCGTGCGCAAGGCGTCAACCACGCGTTCCACGTCTGACACGGTCATCCCCACATGCAACGGCAGGGTCAACACCCGCCGATAATAGCAATCGGCGCCGGGTAACGACAATCGCCCCTGATGCGCCACGTAATAAGGCTGGCGATGCACCGGCAGGTAATGCACCTGGGTTCCGATGCCGCGCGCGGCCAAGGCCCGCATGACCTGGGCCCGCGTGCGACCCGCCGCCTCGAAATCCACCAGCACCGCATAAAGGTGCCATCCCGGCCGTGCCCCGGCCACCTTGACCACCGGCCGCACCATGGGCAACCCCGCCAACAGGCGGTCGTAAACCGCCACCAATTCACGGCGCCGGTCCAGGAAATGGTCCAACTTGCCCAACTGGCTGAACCCCAGGGCGCAATGGATGTCGCTGGCCCGATAGTTGAACCCCAGGCATTGCATCTCGTAATACCAGGGGTTGGCCAAACCGTCGGCGTCGAACCCCTGGTCCGGGTCGAGGAAGCCATCGGCGTCGCGCACCATGCCGTGCCCGCGCAGCAAACGCAGTTTGCGATCCAGGTCGGGAATGCGGCACGTCACCACGCCGCCTTCGCCCATGGCAACGGCCTTGACCGGGTGCAGGGAAAACACCGTCATGTCGGCATGACGGCAATCGCCGGCCTGCGACCCGTCCGGGGCCACGGTGCCCAAGGCGTGGCAGGCATCCTCGACCACCGCCAGGCCATGGGCGCGCGCCAATTTGCCAATGGCGTCCATGTCTGCCGGCTGGCCGTTCAGGTGCACCGGAAACACCGCCTTGGCCCGGCCGCCGGCACGGTCCAGGGCCTCTTGCAAATGGGCGGCGGTCATCAGACCGCTGTCGGAATCCACATCGGCGAACACCACCTCGGCCCCGACGAAACGCACCGCGTTGGCGGTCGCCAGGAAGGTCAGGGTGGGAACCACCACCGCATCGCCCGGCCCCAGCCCCAAAGCCAGTGCCGCCATGTGCAAACCGGCGGTGCCGTTGGCGCAAGCCACTGCGTGCGGTGCCCCAACGCGCCGGGCGAAAGCCTGTTCAAAACGATCGACCATGGGGCCGCAGGTCAGCGCTCCCCCGCGCAGCACCCGCGTCACCACCTCGACGTCGTCGTCGTCGACGCAATGCCGTCCATAGGGTAGGAAAGGCATTCCGGCCATCCGCCCCTCCTCAGGCCAGCGCGCCGGGCCGTTGCAGAAGGTCCCTGAGCTGGTCGATGGACATCCACATGGTGTTGGTGTTCGAGGTGTAGGCGAAGCCGTCGGACACACGGTTGGCGCCACGGTCAGCATAGGGCTTGCTGCGCCAAAAGCTGAACGCCGGCTCGATGATGAAACGATCGTCGAGTTCCAGCGCCAGACGTGCCTCGTCCTCGCACATCAAAACTTCATGCAACTTCTCGCCAGGGCGGATGCCAATCACCTTGACCGGCAATTCGGGCGCCACCGCCTTGGCCATGTCGACCACGGTCATGCTGGGAATACGCGGCACGAAAATCTCGCCGCCGCGCATCATGGACATCGAACTGAGGACGAAATCCACCCCCTGTTGCAGGGTGATCCAAAAACGGGTCATCCGTTCGTCGGTGACCGGCAGTTCCTTGGCGCCTTCGGCGATCAGACGTTGGAACAGCGGCAGCACGCTGCCGCGCGACCCCAGGACGTTGCCGTAACGCACGACCGAAAACCGGGTGTCGGTTCCACCGGAAAGGTTGTTGGCCGCGACGAAAATCTTTTCCGCCGCCAGCTTGCTGGCGCCATAAAGGTTGATGGGATTGGCGGCCTTGTCGGTGGACAGCGCCAACACCCGCTTGACCCCGGTATCCAGCGCCGCCCGCACCACGTTCTCGGCGCCCCAGACATTGGTGCGCAAGCATTCGAACGGATTGTACTCGGCGGTCGGCACCTGCTTCATGGCGGCAGCGTGAACCACCGTGTCGATGCCGCGCATGGCCATGGACAGACGGTCCTTGTCCCGCACGTCGCCGATCAGGAAACGCAGTTCCTGGCGGTTGGCGAACCGGGGGTCCATCGCCATCTGCGACTGCTTCAACTCGTCGCGCGAGAAGATAGCCAGCCGCTTGGGCTTGCAACGCTCCAGCACGGTACGGACAAAGGCCTGTCCGAACGAGCCGGTGCCACCGGTAACGAGGATGGATTTGCCGTCGAGTGTACTCATGACGCCAAATGTGCGACCCCACCCCTTAACAAAGGGTTTAGTCCGCCCCGTCACCCGTTACGGCGAAGCGTGTCCTTCCGGGCGCACGTTGTTCAAGCCGATGGCCTCGACCACGGCGCGCAGTTCCTGACGGGCGGCGACATGGCTCATGTTCATCTCGAAGCCCAGAATCTTGTGGCGCAGGTCCAGAAGCGTCAGCCCCTCGAGGAACAAAGAGCGGTAGATGACACGCTCGCCCAGGCCCGGCACCACACGGAAACCGACCCGCTTCGCCAATTCGGCCAACAGTTTTTCCATGGTCTGCTTGTTGCGGGCGTCAAGATGGGCCAAACGGTTCCTGAGCACGATCCATTCCACCACCGCGCGTTCGCCGCGCATGGCCCGCGCCTTCTTGGTCTCCCACACCATCTCGGCATAATGGCTGGGACGGGCGACGCGCATGGTCTGGGGATCGACGCGCGCCAGCACGTCCAGATCCACCAGCGAATCGTTCAACGGCGTCACCAAGGTATCGGCGAAGGAATGGCCCAACCGCGACAGGTAATGATCGGAACCGGGAGTGTCGATCACCACCACGTCATGGCTGGCGGCCAGACGCTCGATGGTTTCCAGAAGCCGCGCCTCGTCCGCCGCCTGATCGCCGGTGGGCGGCACCGCCACGTGGTCGGGACAGGCCAGCGCCAATTGCGCGAAATCGGGGCGCCCCTTGCGGTTCTGGATATAGCGGGTCAACGTCGCCTGACGGGCGTCGATGTCGATCGACCCCACCGACAACCCTTGATGCAACAGGCTGACGATCAGGTGCATGGACAAGGTCGACTTGCCGGTGCCGCCCTTTTCATTGCCGACCACGATGATGCGCGCACGCCTGCTCATGCTTCCCCCCTGATCCATACCGCCACGTCGTGGAAGGCGGCGCCGCCCATCGGCAGCACGGGCGAACTGCCCACCAGCCGGTTGATGCCGATACCTTCGACGAAATCCTCGTTGGGCCAAATCCCCTCGACCGCCACCACGCCGCGCGCGATGCCGTCGGTGGGCCGGACATGCACCACCACCGAGCCGCGCCGGTTGCCCAACCGCACCTTGCTCCCCTCGACGATCCCCAGTTTGGCGGCGTCCTCGTCGTGCACCAGCACTGTGGGCCGTCCGGCCTGAGCGCGCGACGTCGGGGTGTCGCCAAAGGTGGAGTTGAGGAAATGCCGCGACGGCGGAGTGATCAGCCGGAACGGCGTTTCCTCGGTCGCCGCCTCGATCACTTCCCAGTAATCGGGCAGGGACGGCATGTCGTCACACCCCCAGACGGCGGCAAAACGGAACCGTCCGCCATGGCCGAAGCCGTCCAGGAAATGGCTTTGTTCGAACGAAAGCGCGCAATCCAGCCAACGCATGGCATGCAACTCGTCCGCCCCCGGCAGCCCCGAGGCGGTCAGGATGGAATCCACCATCTGCCATTCGTCCAGGCCGAAGCTGGCATGCTCCGCCCCCAGCCGACGCGCCAGCTCAGCCACCACCCAATGGTTCGAGCGGGCCTCGCCCACCGGCGCGATCACCGGTTTGGCCGCCTGAAGGAGGGTGTGACCATAAGAGGTATAGAGGTCTGCATGTTCCAGGAACGTGGTCGCCGGCAACACGATGTCGGCGAAACGCGCGGTGGCGGTCATCGCCTGTTCGTGCACCGCCAGGAACATATCCTCACGCGACAGCCCCCGCCACACCAGTTCGGTCTCGGGCGCGACGCTGGCCGGGTTGGTGCTTTGCACCAGCATGGCGGTGACCGGCGGCCCACCTTTCAACGCCGCCGCGTCGCCGGTCAGGATCGGGCCGATCTGACACATGTCGAGCACACGGGCCGCGCTGGGCACGTCCAACGCCTCGGCCAGGTCCATGGACACCGCAAACGCCCCCGACACGCTGTAGGTGGCGCCGCCGCCGGGATGGGCCCAGGCGCCGGTGACGGCAGGCAGGCAACTGACCGCGTGCACGTTGACCGCGCCGTTGCGCGACCGGCTCATGCCATAGCCGATCCGCAGGAAGGAACGCTTGGTCCGGCCGTAAAGAGCGGCGAACTCCTCGATCTCGGCGACGCTCAGCCCGGTGACGGTCGCCGCCCATTCGGGACCGCGTGACACCACATGCGCCTCGATCCCCTCGGCATCCTGGGTATAGCGGGCCATGTAGTCGCGGTCGGCATGGCCGTCACGGAACAAGACATGCATCACCGCGCAAGCCAGGGCTGCGTCGGTGCCCGGCTTGAGCATCAGGTGCAAGTCGGCCTTTTCCGCCGTCGGCGTGCGGTAGGGATCGACCACCACGAACTTGGTGCCGCGCGCCTTGCGCGCCTTGGCCACCAGCCCCATCAACTGCACCTGGGTCGCGGCGGGATTGCCGCCCCACACCACCACCAGATCGGCGTCGGCGATCTCGCGCGGGTCAAGGCCACGCTTCTTGCCCACGCCGGCCATCCAGCCGGCACCGGCGATGGTGGCGCAAATGGTCTTGGCCTGTTCCGAATAGCCCAGGACCCGGCGCAAGCGGTTGGTGGCGCCACGCTGCACCAGCCCCATGGTGCCGGCATAGAAATAGGGCCACACCGTTTCCGCCCCCAGCCTGTCGGCGGCGGCACGGAAATTCTCGGCGATGGTATCCAGCGCCTCGTCCCAGCCGATCGGGGCGAAAACGCCGGCCCCCTTGGCGCCAGTCCGTTTAAGCGGCGTCAGGATGCGGTCTGGATGGTGCACCCGCTCGGCGTAACGCGCCACCTTGGCGCAGATGACGCCTTCGGTGTAAGGCATGGCTGCGCCACGCAAACGGCCGATGCCGCCGTCCGCGCGTCGTTCGACGTCGAGAGCGCAGGCCGAGGGACAATCGTGCGGGCACACGGAAGGGGCGACGGTGATGTTCATGGCCGGCACTGTACTTGGGTTGACCGCCATCGGGCAACTTTCGCAAGGTCTGGGCCGGTGCTATGCTGCCGCCACATCTTGAGGGGACAGGGTTTGCAAAGGACAAGCGCTTGACTTCGACCGCAAGCGAACGATTGGATTGCGTGGTCATCGGCGCCGGAATCGTCGGATTGGCCGCCGCCCGCGCCTTGGCGCTTTCCGGCCGCGAGGTGGTGGTGCTGGAAGCCGGCGACGCCATCGGCGGCGGGGTCTCGTCACGCAATTCCGAGGTCATCCATGCCGGCATGTATTACCCCGCCGACAGCCTCAAGGCCCGGCTATGCGTGGCCGGCAACCGCATGCTGCGCGATTTCGCCACCGTGCACGGCGTGCCGTTCCAGATGGTGGGAAAGCTGATCGTCGCCACCGACGCCGCCGAAGAGGCCCAGCTTGCCGCCATCCTGGAAAAGGGGCGCATCAACGGCGTCGAGGGATTGCGCGCCATCAGCGGCGCCGAAGCCCGTGACCTGGAGCCGGTTCTCAACTGCACCGCCGCGTTGTTGTCGCCGGCCACCGGCATCGTCGACACCCACGCCCTGATGCTGGCGCTGCAAGGCGAGGCCGAGGAACACGGCGCCGTCGTCGCCTTCCGTTCGCCGGTGACCGGCGGCCGCGCCACCGGGGACGGCGTCGAACTTGAAGTGGGCGGCGACGACCCCACCCGCCTTGTCGCCCGCACCGTCATCGTCGCCACCGGATTGTCGTGCTGTCCGGTGGCCCGCGCGCTGGGCCTGCCCAACGTGCCGCGGGAATACCTATGCAAGGGCAATTACTTCACCCTGGGCGGGCGCATGCCGTTCTCGCATCTGGTCTATCCGGTGCCGGTCGCGGCCGGGCTGGGAGTCCATTACACCTTGGATCTGGCCGGGCGCGGCCGCTTCGGCCCCGACGTAGAATGGGTCGAGACCGAGGATTACCGCGTCGATCCCGCCCGCGCCGATTGTTTCTATGGCGCCATCCGCCGCTATTGGCCCGGCTTGCCCGATGGCGCCCTGGAACCGGCCTATGCCGGCATCCGCCCCAAGATCCAGGGGCCGGACGATCCCGCCCGCGACTTCGTGGTGGCGGGTCCGCGCGACCATGGAGTTCCCGGCATCGTCGCCCTGTACGGCATCGAATCGCCGGGACTGACCGCGTCTTTGGCATTGGCCGATCTGATCCGGGAGATGGCCGCATGAAAGCACTCGCTCCGATCATGCTGGCGCTGGTGCTGGCGCTGCCGGCCCAGGCGCAGGAACGGCCCCGCGACTGGCAGCCGCCACCGCCGGAAACCGTGCCCAACCACCGTGAATTGTGGCGCAACGTGCTCATCGAACTGGCGACCTATGCCAAGACGCGCAAGCCGGGTTTCGTGGTGCTGGTGCGGGGCGGCACCGAACTGGTGGTCAAGGGCGAGCGCGAGGCGGCGTGGGAGGAAATCCAGGACCCCGAGGGCAAGACCTTTGAAAAGCGCCTGCCCTTGCGCAGCGTCTTCCGTCCCTATGTGCGGGTGGTGGACGGCATGGTTGTGGATGGCCTTTATTGCGGTCCCGACGCGCTGGGAACACCCCTGGACAAGGCCATCAAGGACCGCCAGGAGCTTGACGCCAAGCTGGCCGAGGAAAAGGCCCAGGGCATCCAGCGCCCGCCGGTGCCGCAGCAATTCGGCCCGTTCAGCATCGACCCCAAGGAAGAATTGCGCAAGGCGGCCGAGATCAAGCGGGCCGCCGAACGCCAAGAACGCCAGCGCCGGCTGATCTATGCGGTGGAGGCGCTTCGGCAACAGGGCCGCAGCATCCTGTCCATCGAACAGTGCAAGACGCAGAAAGAGGCCGACGCCGCCTACAAGGGGGCGGCCCGCGACCATGTCCTCAGCTATGCCGCCGTCGGCGACGAGGATCTGAGCAAACTGCAACGGGGCCATCCCCAGGGCGAAAACGCCATGCCGGTGACGGCCATCACCGCGGCACGCAACTGGATGCCATTGTTGCGGGCCGATCGTTTCGGCAACAAGGCGGCGTGGCTGATGGCCATGGAACGCACCAACCACGACGTCATGCTGATCGACGTCGCCCATCGCGGCTCGGACCCGCTGACCAAGGACGAGGTCAACCGGCTGCGCTTCAAGAAACTGGGGGCGCCGCGCCTGATGCTGGCGGTGTTGCCCGTCGGCAAGGCCTATGACTGGCGCTGGTACTGGAAGCGCGAATGGGTGGCCGGCAACCCGCCGTTTCTGTTCGCCCTCGACAATACCGACCCCGGCAGCTTCATCACCGAGGTCGACGACCCGCAATGGAAGGAATTGCTGGGCAAGTATCTGGCCGGGATCATGGACCTTGGCTTCGACGGCGTGGTCCTGGACGACCTCGACACCTATCTGTGGTTCGAGGAACTGATGCCGCTGGACAGATAAAGCCATGCTGAAACCGGCCAAGAGCTACGAGGAAGCCTGCCGCACCTTCCGCTGGCGCATCCCCGACCGCTACAACATCGCCTTCGACGTGTGCGACCGCCAGACCATGGCCGGCGCCGACGGCCACCGCACCGCGCTGATCGTCGAAACCGCCGACGGATCGGTCGAACGCCACACCTTCCACATGCTGCGCCTGTTGTCCAACCGGCTGGCCAACGTGCTGACGCGGGCCGGGGTGATGCCCGGCGACCGCGTGGTGGTGTCGTTCCCGCAATCGCTTGAAGCGGCGGTGGCGATTCTTGCGGTGCTGAAGCTGGGCGCGGTGGCGGTGCCGGTGCCGGTCACCCTGGGCGAGGTGCCGCTGGCGTGGCGGCTGGCCGATTCGGGTGCCTCGGCGGCGGTGGTGTCGGCCGAGGTGGGACCGCGCCTGGTGTCGGCACGCGAGGCGGCGCCGTCATTGTCGGTGATGGTGGTCGCCGACCGTGCCCCCCAGGGATGCACGGAATTGTGGACGGCGCTGGAAGGCGCCTCGGACATCTTCGCGCCGCTGGTGACCTCGGCCGAGGACGCGGCCTTGCTGTTCTATCCCGAACATGCCTGCGGCAAGCCGGCCGGCGTGCTGCACGCCCACCGGTCGCTGCCCGGCAACCTGCCCCCCGTGGAAATGGCTTTGGGCTTTTTTCCACAATCGGGCGACATCTTATGGAGCGCCGCCGACTGGATGGGCTTCCACGGCCTGATGTGGGCGCTGCTGCCGGCGTGGCATCATGGCGTTCCGGTGGTGGCCGGTCCGTTCGGACAAAGCGCCGAGGACCAGTTGGCCGTGATGGGCCGCCACGGCGTGCGCGCCATCTATGCCCCGCCGCTTCAGTTGTCGGCCCTGGCCCAGGCGGCGCTGGACGCGCCGCATCCCTTGCCACGCGCGCTGGCCACCGGCCCGGCGGCACTGACGGAACCGGAACAGGCTCTGGCCCTGCGCGCCTTCGGCGTCCCCGCCCACGAAATCTGGGGAAGTGTGGAAAGCGGTGCGGTGGCCGCCAACAATTCGTCGCTGATGGAACAGTTGGCCAATTCCCCCGGCCGCGCCGCCCCCGGCGTCACCGTGGACGCGGTGGACGGCAACGGCCGCCCCTTGCGGGCCGGTGAGCGCGGCATGCTGGCGGTGGCACCGGGGGCGCCCGGCACCTTCGTCGCCCATTGGAACGCCACCGACCCGTCGCGGACACGCCTGACCTCGGGCTGGCTGATGACCGGGTTGGTGGGAACGCGGGACCTTGACGGCTATCTGTGGCCCGATCCCCAAGCCTTGCCACAGGGCTGCGTGGTCATGGACGGCTTTACCGTGGCGCTGGACGAGGTGACCGCGGCGCTGTCGCGTCATCCCAAAGTGGCGGCGGCAGCGGTGCTCGAGATCAAGCCGGGCGAGATCAAGGCTTTCGTGGTGCCGGCGGCCGGCGTCGCCGGTGACGTCACCCTGGCCCGCGAACTTCAGGATTTCGTCACCACCCGCCGGGCCGCCCACGAAGTGCCGCGCCGGGTGGAATTCGTCGCCGACCTGCCCCACGCCGAGGACGGCTCGGTCGCCCACGACCAGTTGCTGTCCATGCCGGTACGGTTGGACGCGCCATCGCGCGACGAGCGCTGGTAAGGATCAGTCCTCGGCCGGCACCTGGACGATGACGCCTTTCCAGCCCATGCCGCGATAGGTTTCATACCCCGGCGTCTCGGCATAGCCGACCACCAGCCCGGACGGCGTCACATAGGCCCCCATGGGCTGTTTGGCCACCAGTTCCGCCACCTCGGTCAGCACGCCCTGACCATCGGACGACGCCAGCACACGGTGGTTGCGGTCCACCAGAAGACACCGCGTCCGCGTGCGTTCCTCGTCGGTCAGGCGGACCCCGGTGACCACGCATTCCGCCTGGGGCTGCCAGTCGAAGAAAATGCCAAGAACCCCCAGCACACGGCCGTTGACCTCGCCGCCTTCGCGAATGGCGGTGGCGTAGGTGGCGGTCAGGGCGTTGTCGAGCGCCGGCACGGCAGCGATGTCGGCCATGGCGAAGGCCGTGCCGTCCCCGGTGGCCATGGCGTCGCGGAACCAGTCCTGGCCCGACACGTCCTGGCCCAACGCGCGGGGATAACGGTCGGGACGGCCGCACGCCACCACCCGGCCCGAGGCATCGGCCACCCACAGATCAAGGTAGACCGTATAGGAATCCAAGATGACGCCCAGACGCTTGGCGGCATGGGCCGCCGCGGCCGGCGAGGGATCGGCCAGACAATCCACCACCGCCGAATCGGTGGCCCACCAACGCACGTCGCAAGAGCGTTCGTAGAGGTTGCGGTCGATGATGTCGATCATGTGCAGCGCCAGATCAGCCAACCGCGAACCACGCACCTGGGCAACCAGATTCTCTCCCAGAAGCATCAACTCCTGGATGGACATGGACAGGTCGCCTTCCAGCGACTGGGTAATGGCGTCAATGCTGTGCGAGACGTTCTTGACCTCGTTGGCCACCACGGCGAAGCCCCGTCCCGCCTCGCCCGCCCGCGTCGCCTCGATCAACGCATTGAGCGACAGGATGCGGGTGGTTCCGGTTACCTTCTTGATGGCCTGGATCTTGTCGTTGGCGACTTCGTGGACGGTCCGGGTCAAGGAAATGATGCGTTCCGGTGCAGACATATGCGCCCCCAATGTGCCCAAATTATTAGCATCCACACAGCATAGCGCCTACTGTATGGGCATAATTAAAGGGGCGCAATAAACGCCTTCGTCACAGTTTCTAATTAATGTTCGATAATGTGATTATTTCCGCCCGGACGGCAGGTGATAGATGCGCAGCCGGACGTCGGTCCCCACCGGACCGGGAATCACCACCTGAAGCTCGTTCCCCGTCTCGCCGGCGAATTCCACGCCGGGATAATGGTCGGGTGAGGTGTCGAGCCCCACCAGCTTCGGTCCCTTGGCGGTGTCTTCGATCAGCATCATGTCGATGTTTTCCTGATTGCGCGAGGTCGCCAGGAACAGATACCAGCCCGCCTTGGGCACACTGAACGGGTAGACGAAGGCCGGCATGTCGTAGCGCGGATTCTCGACGGTGCGCCCATCGACCTGGGCCAAGGCGGGCGGCACGCTGCCGCGCCCATGGCTGCCGACCCAATCGGCCAAGGCCACGTCCACCTCGTTCTGGTAACGCTTGAGCCGGCGCTGCCACAGCGCCTCGCGCTCCACCGTGTGGGTCGCCGCGTCGCCGGCCAGCAATTCGCGCACCAGATCGGCACGCTGGGCGAAGTTCACGCCGATGCCGGTGGGAACGCGGGTGCCCTGGGCGTTGATCTCGATCAGGTTGCCCCCCGACACCACGCCGACCACCTGTCCGCGTCCGTCCAGCATGGGCGATCCCGAAGCGCCGCCTTGGACCGGCAGGGAATGTTGCAGCAACTGGCGGTCGGCCAGATCGCTCTTGACCAGGAAAAAGTCGGTCAGCGCCGTCAGATGGCCGATCTGCAACTGCGCTTCCGGGTCGTCCAGGTTGACGCCGCCCAACGCCGCGCTTTCGATGGGAAAGCCCACGTACCCCACCGGGTCACCCGGCTCCAGCGCCACCAGATCGGCGTCGGCGGCCAACGGCAAGGGCGGCCCCAGACGTCCGGCATCGGCGGGCGCCACCTTGAGCAGGGCAACGTCGTAGCCGCCGGCCCCGACGATGGGACGGTTGGCGCCCCCCGCTCCCGCCGCCAACGGCCCATAGGAACGCCAGGCCTCCTCGAACGGTTCGTAATGGGGATGCGAGACGGTGTCCACCACCTCGACGTCCTCGCCCGAGGCGCCGGCGGCGCGCACCACCAGCGTCAGCCCCTCGCCCATCTGATTGAATTGTTCCGCCACATGGGCGCTGGTCACCAGGACACCGGGCCCGACCACGAAGGCGGTGCCGAACGGCGTCGCCCCCTGGGCGTCCTTGGCCATGACCAGATAGACCGAACGCTGCGCCTCGCGCAGGCGCGCCGCCAGATGCTCCCCCCCCTGGTCGCGGGTGCCGTTGCGGGCTTCGGTCATCAGCGTCGACAAGGTCTGGCGGTCGGAATGACGCAGCCAGCCCAGCACCAGCGACACCGCCAGCAACGCCACCGTCAACGCCGCCAGGAGCACCCGCACCCGGCGCTCGGTGGTGGCCGCCATGCGCGCGGCGCTGTCGTGGTGGACGAAACCGACCGGACACGACACATCGTCGTCTTCCGACACCTCGACCAACAGGCGCGGCCCGTCCGCCGCCCCCAGCCGCAACTCGGCCCGCGCCGGAATCTCATCGCCTTCGAACGCTTCCTTGCCGTTCAGCCAGACCTGGGTGTCCGATTGCAGGACCAGACGATAGCGCCCCAACTTGCGTTCGAAAGCCAGGTGGTAGCGCGCCACATGCTGCGTGTCGGCGGGAAAGCAGACGTCGCACGACACATGGCGCCCCACCACCACCAGCGGCTGGGTGTCGGGGAATTCGAAGACGGGACCGTCCGGTGGTCCGCCAGCCAGGGCGAGGCGAATGGGCATGACGGAAATTCTACACGCCTGGACGGAAAGAAAAAGGCCCGGCGGTTGGCCGGGCCTTCGGGATCAGTCTTCGCGGTGGGTTCGCTCCAACCGCTCGTGCCGTTCCTGCGCCTCGATGGACAGGGTGGCGATGGGCCGCGCCTCGAGACGGCGGATGGAGATGGGCTCGCCGGTCTCCTCGCAATAGCCGTAGGAACCATCGGCCACACGTTCCAGCGCAGCGTCGATCTTGGAGATCAGCTTGCGCTCGCGGTCACGGGTACGCAGCTCCAGCGCGCGATCGGTTTCGGCCGAGGCACGGTCGGCGATGTCGGGTTCCTGCAACCCACCCTCTTGCAGGTGGGCCAGGGTCTCGTCCGATTCGCGCAGCAGTTCCGACCGCCATTCCAGCAGTTTACGGCGAAAATATTCGCGCATCTGCTCGTTCATGAAGGGCTCTTCTTCGGTCGGACGGTAATCCGGCGGCAGAGTGACGCTCATCCGCTCCCTCGCAACGATCTATACAAATTTAGCGGGGGGAATATATGGGGAGGGGGGGGATGTAGCAAGGCCCGCGTGCACATCGTGGCATGAAAAATGCCTGCGAACACTTTGGCGATAAAATTTACATCCCGCGGGACAACTTGGCGATTTCAACCTCGGCCCGCAACTCGATCTCGTCCAACAGGGCGGCAAGGCGGGGATCCTGGCAGGCTTCGCGACGCGAACGCACCATATCGACCAGTTCCGTCAGCTTCTCCTTGGGCAGGGTCCCCAGCAACAGGCCGTGGCGAATCTCCTCGAGTTTATCCAAGATATCCTCGCCCCGGCGCAGCAGGCGCTTGCGCGCCTCGCGCTCGGTGGAATCGTCCACCGCCTGAACCAACAGCAATGCGTCGATGCCCGACAACTGAGCCGGCGCCTCGGCGGCGGCGGCCGAACCGGTACCGTCCAGCGTTTCCGCCAGCGTCTGCTTGAACGCGCCCGGCGTCCCCGTGGTCTTGCCGACCCGGCGGGCGCCGCTACCGGCGGCAGAGCTGGAACCGGGTCCGGAAACTTTCATGAGGCGGTCGCATCCATGGGCTGTGCGGAGATCACACGCATTCTAACGGTTGGGACGCCCCGGCGAAAGCCGCTATTTCTGCCGGTCCAGACCGCCGCAGATGGGAAAAAACTGCCGCCATCACCGTTTTTTGCCGCCCGAAAATCCATCGAAATTTCATGCATAACATTGAAAACAAACGCTTTCGCGCTCTGGCACGGCCTTCGCATCTAAGAAAGCGTTATTGTTATGACCGCGCCCCGAGGACGCCATGATCCGAGCCACCACCGCCGCTGCCATCGCCCAGAGCCTGCGCGCTTTCGTGCTTGCCGCCGGATTGGCCGCCGTGACCATCGCCTGCATGCCGCACACGGCGTTCGGCGCGTCACGGATCAAGGACATCGCCGATTTCGAGGGCGTGCGCGAGAACCTGTTGGTCGGCTATGGCATCGTGGTCGGCCTCAACGGCACCGGCGACGACCTGACCAACACGCCGTTCACCAAGGAATCTCTGGTCGCCATGCTGGAACGCCTGGGCGTCAACATCCGCGAACAGGGGGGCACCATCGCCACCTTGAAGCCGAAGAACGTGGCCGCGGTGATGGTTACCGCCGTGCTTCCGGCCTTTGCCCGCCAGGGAACCCGCGTCGACGTGTCGGTTTCGGCGCTGGGTGACGCGAAAAGCGTGGACGGCGGCACATTGCTGGTCACGCCGCTGGTCGGTGCCGATGGCGAAATCTACGCCGTCGCCCAAGGCGGGGTCGCCACCAGTTCGTTCTCGGCCCAGGGCAACGCCGCATCGGTCAGCAAGGGCACGCCGACCAAGGGCCGCATCGCCAATGGCGCCATCGTCGAACGCGAACTGCCGTTCGAGATGAGCCACATGGAATCGGTCAAGGTTTCCCTGCGCAACCCCGATTTCACCACCGCACGCCGCATCGCCCAGGCCGTCAACTCCTATCTCGGGACCGACGTGGCCCGGCCCAGCGATCCCGGTTCCGTGCAATTGGTGGTGCCGCCGCAATATCGCGGCGACGTGGTCGCCATGCTGACCGACATCGAGCAATTGCGCGTTGAACCCGACCAGACCGCCCGCGTCGTCATCGACCAGGCCACCGGCACCATCGTCATGGGCGAAGCCGTGCGCATCAGCACGGTGGCCATCGCCCAGGGCGCGCTGACCATCCGCATCACCGAGACGCCGCAGGTGTCGCAGCCGTCGCCCTTCTCGACCACCGGCGACACCACCACCGTCGACCGCACCAACATCGAAGTGGACGAAGGCAAGCCCGCCAACATGAAGGTGGTCCCGCACGAGGTGACGCTCCAGGAACTGGTCAACGGCCTCAACGCCCTGGGCGTGACGCCGCGCGACCTGATCGCCATCCTTCAGACCATCAAGGCCGCCGGCGCGCTCCAGGCCGACATCGAGGTGATGTGATGGACGTCGTCGCCGCCGCCACCGCCAACGCCGAGATGGCCGCCACCGCTCCGCGGCCGGTCGCCACCAAGGCCGCCAATCCCGAACAGGCCCGCGCCACCGGAAAACAGTTCGAGGCCATGTTCGTCACGCAGATGCTCAACCACATGTTTACCGGTCTTGATGCAGAAGATAGTTATTTCGGCGGCGGTCAAGCCGAAGCCATGTTCCGCCCCATGTTGATGGAGGAATATGGCAAGCTGATCGCGAACCGAGGCAACGGCATCGGACTGGCCGATCAGGTCACCCGGACGCTGTTGGCGCAGCAGGAGGCCCAGGCATGAGCGACGACGCCACCACCCCGATCCCGTATGACGACATCGTGTGGGCCTGCACCCATCTGTGCGAGCTGATCGAGTACGAGAATCAGGCACTGGCCCTGCACGACGCCGCCACCGTGCGCGAGCTGACCGAGAACAAGGCGGCCCTGGCCCGCATCTACGAACAGGCCGTGGCCCCCATGGCCGACGATCCGCATCTGGTGGACACCCTGGCGCCGGAGCAGAAGGAAGAATTGCTGGCGCTGGGCAACCGCCTCAAGGATCTGGTCGAGGAAAACGCCCGGCGCATCAAGGCCGAGATGGAAGCCTATCAGATGTTGATGGACGCGGTGGTGTCGGCGGTGAAGATCTCGAAGACCAGTTCCGTGACCTACGGCCGTGCCGGCATGGTCGAGGACCATGTTCCCGGCGACGGCAACTCGATCAGTTTCAACCAGACCCTCTGACGCCAGAACGGCGGGGAGATCGCCATGTCATTGACCCTCGGACTGAACACCGCCCTGTCGGGATTGCTGACCGCGCAACGCGGGCTCGACGTCATTTCCCAGAACGTGGTGAACGTCAACACGGAAGGGTACGTCCGCAAGGTGATGAACCCCGAGTCCCGCATCGTTTCCGGCACCGGCGCCGGCGTGCAGGACGGCGGCGTCAGCCGCATGGTCAACGAGGGCTTGCTGAAGGACATCCGCCGCCAGAACACCGCCACCGGCGCGCTTGACGTCGAACAAACCTATTATCCGCGCATCGACGACCTGTTCGGCGAGGTTGCCGACAATTCCTCGATCGCCCACAAGCTGGCGACCCTGACGTCTTCGTTCGAAACCCTGGCCACCAGCGTCAACAAGCCGGCCATCCAGTGGGCGACGGTGCAAAGCGCCCAGGACGTGGCCGACCAGTTGTCGTCGATGACCGACAGCCTGCAAAACCTCAGGGTCGAGGCCGACCGCGACATCGAGACCACGGTCACCGAGATCAACACCCTGGTCAGCGACATTCACGACCTGAACCAGAAGATCGTCAAGAACTCGGCCATCGCCACCGGCACCTCGGACCTTGAGGACAAACGCGATCTGGCGCTGTCGAACCTGGCCAAGCTGGTGGACATCCAATATTACTACCGCACCGACAACGCGGTGACGATCTACTCCACCTCGGGCCAGATGCTGCTGGACAACCAGCCGCAGGCGCTGACCTATTCCGCCAGTGCGGTGACCGAAAGCTGGATGAGCGCCGCCGGCGGCCAGTACGACGACATCACCATCGAGGGCGGCACCACCGATTTCGGCCCCCAGGTCAAGGGTGGCAAGCTGTACGCGCTGCTTCAGATGCGCGACAAGACCATCCCCGACCTCCAGGCGAACCTGGACGAAGTGTCGCAGCAGATGACGACGACGCTGAACCAGGTGCACAACCGGGGCACCAGCCTGCCCAACGTGTCCTACTACTACCAAGGCACCCGCGCCTTCGCCAAACAGGGCGACGTGGTGCCGGCGGCCGGCGTCAACTCGGCCACCTTCTACCAGGGCACCGCCACCGCCATCACCAACGCTGGCGGCGGCAGCGGCGGCGGCGGCTACGGCACGCTCAGCTTTTCCGCGAACACCACCAACCCGTGGCAGATCAACCTGAGCGCCACCGCCAGCACCTTCGACTCCACCGCCTATGCCATCGGCAAGACCTTCAGCATCGCCGGCATCACCGGGACGCCCGATTCGCGCAACAACGGCACCTACAAGGTGGTCGGCTACACCGACGACCAGAACATCGTGGTGGAAAAGGTCAACGTCCGTCAGACCATCCAACTGGACGGCACCGACGACGTGGTCATCGCCACCTTCGACAAGGACGGCAACCAGCTCCAGCAGACCACGCTGAACGAAATCATGCAGTTGGACTTCACCAGCGCCCCCAACGCGCCGGCCACCCCCTACACCGCCACCACCATCGGTTCCGGTCGCTCGCTCGCCGACCTCGACGCCAAGGGCGACCACGACCAGTGGGCGGTCAACGAAGTCAGCGCCCATGTCGAGGCGTGGCTGCGCAAGCAGGGGTACGAGAACGCCAGCGTCAACCTGGATTCCAACGGCAAGATGGTGGTGGACATGGGACAGACCGACACCTCGCTGGCCTTCCGCGACCAGACCACCAGCGACCCCGGCGACGACGCCGAGGACGCCACCATCAAGTTCGACGTCAACGGCGACGGCATCTCGGACGAAACGGTCCAGGGCTTCTCGAACTTCTTCGGCCTGAACGACCTTTACGTCAACACCAAGGCGGCGTCGTTCCAGGACAGCACCATCCTGCCCGATACGTTCAAGCTCAGCGCCAACCGCGACCTGCAATTGTTCGACAGCACCGGCAAGCTGGGCAACACCATCGTCCTGGCCAAGGGCTCCACGCTGCAACAGATCGCCGACACCATCAACACCCAGAGCCGCACCAACGAATCGGCGGCGCTGTCGGCCAGCGAGTGGACGCTGGACACTCCGGCGACCATCAGCGTGTCCGACAGCAGCGGCACGCTGTTCTCGATGAACCTTCTCGCCGGCGCCCACTCGCTGGACGAACTGGCCGGCAAGATGAGTCAGGGGACGGTCACCGCGTCGGTGGTCCAGGACGGCAGCAACAGCCGCCTGCGTCTGGTCGATGCACGCGGCCATGCGCTCACCGTGTCCATCAGCGGCGGCGACATCTCGGGCTCGACCCTGAACCTGGGACAGACGCTGGACATGACCCCCACCCAGCGCATCCAGGCGTCGGTGGTCCCGGAAGGGTCCGGCTATCGCCTGCGCCTGCGTCAGACCACCGGCGACACGCTCTACACCTCGTCGTCGCTGGACGGCCAGTCCAAGAACCTGTTGTCCGAACTGAGCCTGGACCGCGCCGCCACCGGCGCCGCCGACGGCATCAAGGTCCGCACCGACCTGTTGGGCGCCCCGGAAAAGATCAGCCGCGGCCAGGTTCAGTGGAACGGCGACATCAAGCGCTATTACATCTCGGAGGGCGACAACAGTTCCGCCCTGGCCCTGGCCGACGCCACGGAAAGCAAGCTCTCGTTCAATTCGGCCGGCGGCATCTATGCCGGCAAGTACAGCCTTTCCGAATATGCCGCCTCAAGCATCGGCGTGGTGGCGCAGATGTCTTCCAGTTCCAAGTCCCGGCTGGAATACCAGACCACCTTGAACAACTCGCTCGACTTCCAGAACACGTCCTTCAGCGGCGTCAACCTGGATGAAGAGATTTCCTCGATGATGGATTTCCAGCAGGCTTATACTGCGTCGGCACGGGTGATCACCACGTTGCAGGACATGCTGGAAACCCTGACCTCGATGATCCGTTAACGGAGGCTGACCATGTCTCGCATCGGCACTTATGGCGCGGCTCAGATGTACCTGACGCGGATCATGTCGTCCCAGGAACGTCTCAACACCTTGCAAAACCAGGTGGCCACCGAGAAGAAGTCGCCCAACTACACCGGGCTGTCGACCGACTCGACGCGGTTGATCAACTTCGAGAACTCGATCTCCCAGGCCAACAGCTTCAAGCAGAACAACGACGTCGCCACCACCCGGCTGAGCACGGCGCAGACGGCCGTGGACTCGGTGCAGACGGCGATCAAGGATTTCCGCGACATCCTGGACAATTTCGCCACCGGCAACACCACCGACCCCGAACGCATCAAGGACGTTCAGAAATGGGCGGTGCAATCCATGGCCGAGATCCAGTCCTATCTGAACACCGACGTGGATGGCCAATACCTGTTCTCGGGCGGCCGCATCTCGACCGAACCGGTGCAGTTGACCACCACCGACATCACCACCTTCCAGTCCATCTATGATGGCTACAACAACACCTATCCGACCACACGCGCCGCCCATCTCCAGGATGTGGCGCTGACCAACGACGACACCGGAACGGTGACCTTCCAGGCCAACCGCGGCGCCATCATCCCGGCCAACGCCGGAGCCTTTTCCAAGGTCAACAGCGGCAGTCTGGTGACCGTCGGCGGCACCACCAACAACAACGACGACATCACCGTCACCGGCCACCTCGCCACCAACGTCAACGGCAAGGTGATGACCGAGACCGCCAGCGCCGGTGCCGGCGCCTACATCACCGCGTCCACCGGCAACCTGACCAACGCCACTACCGGCAATTTGGCCTTTGCCTTCGACGCCGACGGCAACATGGTGGTCACCCCGACCAACGCCAACACCCTGTCCGACCTCAGCCCCGGCATGCGCATCACCATCCAGGGATCGACCGATGGCGACGCCGACGGTTTCGGCGACCATGACGGCGCCTTCGTGGTGAGCAAGGTGGCCAACGGTTCGATCACCCTGGTCACCGACACCAAGATGGCGGAAGTCGAGACCATGGACGTCGCCAACCTGACGCTCACCGCCGACAGCGCCGACGCCGATTCCATCCCCGACACCGCCGTCGGTCTTGGCGCCATCAGCGGCGACGCCAAATTCACCGTCAGCGGCAACACCGTCACCTTGACCGTGCCGTCGGGCGGTACCTCGCTGTCCACCTTGTTCTCGGCGGGCGACCCCATCACCATCGCCGGATCGCTCGACCATGACGGCAGTTTCCAGGTGAGCGCGGTCACCGCCAACACCGTGTCGTTCCAGATCAACCCCGACGCCTTGCGCACGTCGCAATTCGTTCCGCAAAGCGGGCGCACCGACGTCACCCTCGATTTCGAGGGACGCACCGTGGTCCTGGATGCCACCGCCGCCTACGGTTCCTTGACGTTCTCGCCCACCGGCGGCGGCGGCGAGACCATCACGGCGGCCAACGCCAACGCCTTCACCGACGCCAGCGGCAACATCTCGCCCAAGATCGGCGATCTGTTGACCCTGAGCAGCACCTCTGGTGTCAACGACGGCGTCTACAAGGTGATCAGCAACGACGGCACCAACATCGTGGTGGAAAGCAACACGATCAGCAACGACAGCTCCACCACCGCCACCTTCAACAGCACGTCGTGGTACAAGGGCGACACCAGCACGCTGACCCATCGGGTCGATACCCAGGCATCGATCGACATCGGCCTTCAGGCCGCCGACCCCGCTTTTGAAAAGGCGTTGCGGGCCATGGGACTGATCGCCCAGGGCGTGACCGGCACCGCCGGCGGACTGGACCAGAACCAGGACCGCATCGCCGCCGCCCGCTACCTGATCAGCGACGCCCTGAACTCGCCGTCCTCGGGCACTCCGCCCTATGGCGAAGAGGACCACCGGGACATCGAGACCCTGTCGTCCAACATCGGCACCACCCAGGCGTTGCTAAGCCAGCGCAACGAAAAGCACACCACCTTCATCGGCCTGTTCCAGGCACGTGCCGACAGCATCGAGAACGTGGACAAGACCGAAGCCATCGTCAAATTGCTGGACGAACAGCGGGCCATGGAAGCCAGTTACCAGACGCTGGCGACCGTGCGCGGATTGTCGTTGCTGAATTACATGAGCTGACGAAAAGGGGGCCGTTTGACGGCCCCCCTGTTCATTCCGCCTCGACCTCGGCGGCCACGGCTTCGGTGGCCTTCAGCATGGCGTGGATGATTTCGCCTTCATGCTTGAGCAGCTTGCCGGCCCATTTCAGCGCCTTGTAGTAATGGCCCTGTTCGGCCTCGGCACGAATCTGGTCGGCGATATCCGCCGCCGATGGGCACGCATCGACGAATTCCGTCAGGTAGGTTGAATAAAGCGCCATGTATTGCGCCCGCTTCGCCGGGAATATGTAGGCGTTTTGCAGGCAGAAATAGACACGGGCGGCTGGCGTCTTGGCCTCTTCCTCCACCATGATCTCCTTGTGCCGCAACAGGGTCGAATCGTTGCAGATGCGGATCTTGGTGTTGGCCCCGGCGTTCTCGATCACCGCACCGTTGATGATGACCTTCTCGCCGGGCTTCAAATCGATCAGCAAGGGCACTGGACTTCTCCTGAACGCAGGTTCCTAAGACCGGCAAGCAGTATACGCTTACCAATCCGTTGTCACCAGCCGCCGCGTTCAAGCCATTCCTCGACCATGCCCAGGCGGTCGAAGCCCCAGAATTGCTCGCCGTCCACCACCGTGAACGGGGCGCCGAATACCCCGGCGGCGATGGCGCCTTCGGTTTCCGCCCGCAGTTTGGCCTTGATCTCGGGGGTTTCGATGCCCTGGGCCAGAACCGCCGCGTCCAATCCCATGGCCTCGGCCACCGCCAGCACCACCGCCTTGTCGGAAATGTCGCGGCCTTGGGCGAAATAGGCGGCGAAGATGGCGTGGCCGAACGGCTTGGCCTGTGTCGGCATGTTGGCGTCCAGCCACCAGAACGCGCGGGCCGCCGCCACCGTCCCCACCGGGAACGGCTCGGGGAAACGATAGGGGATGCCGTGACGGCGGGCCACCCGATCCCAGTCGTGCCGGGAATAGGCGCCCTTGAGCGGCTGGTCGATCAGCCGCGTGTTGCCCGAGGCCTGGAAGGCCGGGCTGAGCAGCATGGGATGCCAGCGGCAGTCGCGACCATGGCGCGCGGCCAAGGCGTCGATCATGGTGCTGGCGAAATAGCCATAGGGCGACGAGAAGTCAGTGTAGAAATCGATGGCGGCCGGCATGGGACCTTGCTCCCTGTTGTTTTTCTTAACGGCGCACCACCGGGCCCCGTGACAGGAGGCCGACCACGGGGCCCGGATCGCGCATCGCCGACCGGGAGACGAAAGGGGAAACCGGAACCGGCGCCGTGTCCCTGAGGACCGGCACCAAACCTACCAAGGCAACTCGCTGCCGTCGAAATGAAAGAACTTGCCGCTGTCGTTAAGAGAAACTTTATCCAGCACCGCACGCATGCCGGACACCGCCTCGGCCGGCGACAGCGGCGCCTCGGCGCCTCCCATGTCGGTACGCACCCAGCCCGGCGACACGGCGATGGCGGTGATGCCCCGCGACCCCAGGTCAAGCGCCAGGGTCTTCATCACCATGTTGGCCGCCGCCTTCGACGCACGGTAGGCGTAGAAATTGCCCGAGCTGTTCTCGGCGATCGACCCCATCAGCGAGGTGATGGTGGCGATGACCTTGCGCCCGGTCAGTTGGTCGGCGAAAGCCTCGGCCACCTTGAGTGGCGCCAGGGCGTTGGTGCGCATCACCGCCATGAAGGCGTCGGCATCAACCGAACCGAAGGACTGGTCCTGGCCATAGATACCGGCATTGTTGAGCACCACGTCCAGTTGGACACCGGCCAGCGCCCCCTTGAGGCGGGCGACGGACGCCGGATCGGCGACGTCGGCGACGTAGACCTCGCCCCCGGCATCGGACAGCGGCCGTCCGGCCAGCGGATCGCGCACCGTGCCCAGCACGCGCCAGCCGGCGGCGGCATATTGGCGGGCGAATTCCAGACCGATGCCGCGGCCGGCGCCGGTAATCAGGATGGTGGGCATGGCTTGACCTCCGTTGCAATGGCGGGCCGCCCCGTCCTGAACGGTCGGAGCGGCCGGAGCCGGCTTATGCCAAATCGCGTTGATCTGAACCGATCAACGCCGCGCTCATCGAGACTTGGCATTACTGCTTAAGCGCGGTCACCTGAATTTCCACCTTCATGGCGGCATCCACAAGACCGCAAACGATAGTGGTGTTAGCCGGTTTGGCCTTCTTGAAATACTTGCCCAGCACCGGGGCGATGGTGCCGAAATACGAGGCGTCGGTAACGTACATGGTCACCCGGACCACGTCGTCCATGCTGGCGCCGGCCTGTTCCAGGGCGGCCTTGATGGTCAACAGCGCCTGTTCGGCCTGCTCGACCTCGGATTGGGAAATCTTGCCGTCCTTGTAGCCCGAGGTGCCGGAAACGAACACCCACGGATCCTGCTGAACGGCACGGGAATAGCCGGCAACTTCCTCGAAGGGCGAACCGGACGAAATCAGACGACGGGTCATGGACACTATCCTTGCTACCTGCGCGGCCGTGGCCCGCCGCCGACGCGAAAACGCCACGGCGGTTGGTTCTATACGATTTGGCCGAACGGGCAAGGAAAACAGGTCAATACACCTTCTGCCCCGGCGCCGCCTTCTGTTCCAGCCAGCGCAGCCATTCCGGGCGCAGCACCGGGCGGACCAGACGATGCGCCACCACCAGCATGGCGTGACGGCGTTCCGTGACCAGCCCCGGTTCGGCGGCGGTACGATGGTTGCGGCGGACGCGACTTGGCGTTTGGGACGCGTGGGTGGTCGGGGTCAACATGGCCAGGTCTCCCAAGCGGTGGCGACGGCCCGACCATACCGCCCGAATATCGGCAGCATGATGACGCCTTGATGAAGCTTGCGGGACTCTTTACCCGGCGTTAACGCACCGCCAGGACATGGTCGATGAAGGGAACGCGGCCGTCGCGGCTGTCCACCTCGATGACCCACAGATCGTAATCCACGTCGCGGGCACGGGCGATCACCGCCTCGGCGCGGGAATCGTCCACCGGTTCGGCGCCGGTGGATTTCAGCCAGCCCAGCCGGCCGGTGCCGTCGCGCGCCTGGGTATAGACCTCGGCGGTGCCGTCGCAGCGGTTGACCTTGACCAGGATGGTGCCGGCGTCTTCGTCGCCCTTTCGCGCCACCACCGCCGGAATGGCCTCGATCCCGCAACGGCGGATGGCGGCATGGACGAACAGCTTGGCTTTCAGTTTGGGTTCGCTCGCCACCCTTATGCCTCCCAATAGGGGACGGGGCCAAAACGCTGGGCCAGGAAATCGACGAAAGAGCGAACCTTGGCCGACAGATGGCGGTTGGCCGGCCACACCGCGTGAATGCCGAAAGCGGCACTTTCGTAATCGGGCAACACCCGCACCAGCGACCCGGCACGCAGGCAGGGGCCGGAAATGAAGGTGGGCAAGGCGGCAATGCCGGTGCCGGCCAGACAGGCGGCCAGCAATATCTCGCCGTTATTGGCCCGTAAATGCCCCTCGACCCGCACGCTTTCCTCGCCGGAAGGGCCGACGAAGCGCCATTCCTCGGAAGCCGAGACATAGGAATAGGACAACACGTCGTGTTCCGTCAGGTCGGCCAGAACCCGCGGCCGACCGCGCCGGTCCAGATAGGACGGCGCCGCCACCATCACCCGCCGTGCCGGCGCCAGCTTGCGTGCCACCAAGGACGAATCGGCCAACCGGGCAATGCGCACCGCCACGTCGAATCCCTCTTCGACCAGATCGACCATGCGGTCGTTCAACGAAAGATCGACCGCGACCTGGGGGAACTGGGCCATGAAATCGGGAATGGCCACCGCCAGATGCATGGTGCCGAACGTCATGGGGGCGTTGACCCGCAAGATGCCGCGCGGCTCCGCCTGCAACGCGCCGACGGCGTTCTCCGCCGCCTCGGCCTCGGCCACCACACGGCGGCAATGTTCCAGGAAGCCGGCGCCGGCCTCGGTCAGGCTCATACGCCGGGTGGTCCGGTGCAAAAGCCGGGCGCCCAACCGGTCCTCCAGCGCCGCCAGTTGCTTCGACACCGCCGATTTGGACAGCCGCAGATCGCGCGCCGCCGCGGAAATGCCGCCGGAATCCACCACACGGGCGAACACCGCCATTCCCGCCAACAAATCCATGGAGACCGTTTCTGCCATGGAAACAATCTTGTTCCTTTAGCGCGGATTGTCCAGCGCCTTCACAGCCTCGATATTTTCGGAAAGCCCCCGCCCCTGTTTCTGGAGCCCTTGCCATGCTGGACTTTCGCCCCTTCGCCGCGCTCGGCACCTTCGCCAACGACTGGCTGGATGCCCATTACCATTTCAGCTTCGCCGATTATTTCGACCCTGCCCGTGTCAACCATGGCGTGCTCAGGGTATGGAATGACGACACGATCCAGCCCCATACCGGCTTTTCCCCGCATGGGCACCGCGACATGGAAATCATCACCTACGTCCGCAGCGGCGCCGTCACCCACGAGGATTCCTTGGGCAACCGTGGCCGTACCGAAGCCGGCCAGGTCCAGGTGATGAGCGCCGGGACCGGCATCCGCCACGCCGAATACAACCTTGAGGACCAGCCCACGACCTTGTTCCAAATCTGGATCCTGCCCCGCGCGCAAGGACTGGCGCCGCGTTGGGAAACCCGGCCGTTTCCCCGCACCCACGGCCGGTTCGAAATCCTGGCCTCGGGCTGGCCCGAGGACAGGGCGCCGCTGATCAACCAGGACGCCCGCGTGCTGGGCGCCACCCTGGACCGGGGCGAGAGCGTCCGCCACACCCTTGGCGGCCGCGCCGCCTATGTGGTGGCGGCGCGCGGCCGGGTCCGCGTTGGCGATCTGGTTCTCGGCCCCCGTGATGGCGTGGCGGTGACGGACGAGGACGACCTTGAACTGATGGCCGAGGAAGAGACCGAGATCGTGATGGTGGAGATGGTCTGATCCTTGCCGGACGCAGAGCTTGCCTTTGCTTTCCCCCTGTCTTGCCGCCGTCGGCGGGAGTATGATTCCCGCCGAAATCAAGACAAGAACACGGGAGGGGAGTTACCGTATGTCCGACATTCAGTGGACCGAGGACATGAGCGTCGGGGTTGAACAGCTCGACGGACACCACCGCCGTCTGATCGACCTGACCAACCAACTCGGCACCGCCATCGCCAGCCATGACGCCGAACAGGTGACCGGTGCCGTACTGGGCGAGTTGATCCGTTATGTCTATTACCATTTCGGCGAAGAAGAACGCCTGATGGAGGAAGTCGGCTACGCCGAGTTGACCGAGCACCGCCAGCATCATCGGGCCATGGCCGAACATGTGCGCGGGCTCGAGGATCGTTACAACAACGACCCCGGCGCGGTGATCACCGCTGACTTGCACCATTTCCTGGCCGATTGGCTGGTCAACCACATCCGGCACGAAGATCGCCGTTACAAAGCGGCGCTCACGCCCCTCAAGGCTGCTGCCGAAGTATAGAGGGGCGTACGCCCCACCCTATCCGCATGCGTGCCGGAGGCGATGCCTCCGGCCACTTCCCTCCCAGATCTTCGCGGCCTAGGATTCCATCCGTCCGATGGCCCTTGGCATGCAGATCATGCCGGCCGCGCTGTCTGGAAAGGGGAAACAGCATGTTCGAGACCTGCCCCTATTGCCACGGTCCGGTTCCCTGTCACGGCACTTGTTGCCGCGTTCCCCGCGATCTTGACCGTTTCGAGCGGGTGTTCGAGCGCGTGGCCGACCAGCCGAACAAGCATTTCCTGCAAGAAAACCTGTTGCGCTATCTGGTGGCCTATGGCCGCCGGCCGGCCGGTGAGATGTTCTCGCCCCTTGGCACCGCGAACTCGGCCACCAGCGGGGCGTGGTAGGAATCGGGACTGCCCCAGATGGTGGCCGGCGACACCAATTCGTCGCCCAAGGCCTCGTTGTGGGCCTCGGCCCCCAGAAACCATCCCAAAAGCGGACGCGACACCAGGATATGGTCCAACATGACCCTGCGGCCATGGTGGATCACCGAAAACCGCTGACTGTCGGCCAGGGACCGTTCGACCGGCACCAACACCCGCGGCGCCAGATGGCCGTTGCCGGTGTCTTCCTCGTCGCCGCGGATGGTGCGCAGCGGCCCCTCGCGGTCGTCCGAATTGAAGTCGCCGCATACCGCGACCAGGGCTTCAGGATCGCCATCCAGGATGGTCTCGACCAACAGACGCGCCTCAAGCGCCTGGCCCGCCTGTTTCAGGCTTGCCAGGAAAAACCCCTCGGCCCAGCCGCCGACACTGTGCCAACGGCCGTGTTCGGTCTTCTGACCGGACAGGAAAGCCGCACGCGGTGCCCTTAGATGAACGTTGACCACGTGCAGTACCCGCCCGCCCGGCAAGGCCAGCCGCACATGCAGCAACGGCCGGTCCCATTCAACCGAACCTGCGGCGTGCGGACGGGGTTGGACGGTGGCGGGGCGATACAGCGGCGCCTCGACCAGATCATGCCACAATTGCTGGTGCCCCAGGACCGGAAAGCGCGACAACACCACCAGGTTGTGGCGGTCGGACGGCCGCACGCCGCCCCTGTTCAGTGACACCACCCGGTGAAAATGTTCCGTCTCGGTGCCGGCCAGGACCTGGTCCAGCGCCGGCAACCCCCGTGGCCCCTTTTTGGTCGGACCATGGGCGTTGATTTCCTGGAGACACAGCACATCGGCGCGCAACCGCTGAATTTGTGGGCGCAACACAGCCACCCGGTCGGCGAAATCCCCCTCGCCCAGCCGGTCGTCCAGGCTTTCCATGTTGAAGGTGGCGATGCGCAAATGTCTCACGTCGGGGGCTCCGCCGCGTTGGGCCGATCATGTCGTTCCCATGACCATAGCATCAAACCCGCCGCCATCCAGCCCGCTTGGCTTGTGCGTGACGACGCTCGCGGTATAGTGGTCGGCGGACACACCACTGGGGTCGAAACGGATGGCGTTGCTGGCATGGAACGAGATGTACAGCGTCGGCCATGCCATGCTGGATTCCGACCACCGCATTCTGATCAACCTGCTGAACCAGCTTCACGACGCCGCCGAGACCGGGCAAAGCCGCGAGGTGGTCGGCACCGTGGTCAACGTCTTGGCGGAATACACCGAGCACCATTTCCGGCGCGAGGAAGCGTTGATGGCCGCCGCCGGCTATCCCGGATTGGAGGCGCACCGCGCCGCCCACCGCGACCTGGAAGCGAAGGTCCGCGATCTTCGCGACCGCTGGAACGCCGGCGACCGGTCGGTGGTGGAAGAAGACGTTCTGGAAATGCTCAAGAAGTGGTTGACCGAGCATATTCTCGGCGCAGATAAATCGTATGAGCCTTGGGTCGAAGGCATCGCCGACAGCGGGGGGTCGGCCGGCGGGGAATGACCCACCGACCACAAGGGGCGTTACGCGAAGGGGAAGGGCGCAAACTGTATCATGAACACCGAACGGAAATTGTTCACCGCCGAGCTTCAGCGCCTTAAGGCCCTGTCCGCCAAGGGCGAGCCGGTAGCCCATCCCAACGTCTCCGGCAACGGCGAGGTGCTCAAGGCGCTTGGCGAACTTCGCGCCGACATCAAGTCGCTGGAGCATCTGATCAAGGGCGAGGAAGCGCCACCGCCTTCCGTCCAGCTTCAGACCATGGACGACATGGTCAACCACAAGCAGGCGGAAGTCTCCATGCTGAAGACCGAGCTACGGGCGCTCGCCGTCTGCATCGAGCAGACCAAGCAGGAGATCGCCGCGCTCAGGCCCAAGGATTCCCAAGACGACCGTCTGATGGCAGTGACCTTCGAATTGGACGCCATCGTCTCGGCGACCGAAGGCGCGACCCAAAGCATCCTGGAAGCTGCCGAAAAGATCGAAGGCATCACCAAGGAAATCCAGTCGCACGGCGTCGATTCCTACGTGGGCCGCCTGGCCGAGGACATCAACGAAACCATCATCAACATCTTCGAAGCCTGCAATTTCCAGGACATTACCGGGCAGCGCATCACCAAGGTGGTCAAGACGCTGCAATACATCGAGGCCCGCATCAACGCCATGATCGACATCTGGGGCCCGGACAACATCGCCGACATCGTCCCCAAGCCCGCCACCGATCACCGCGACGACGACGCCAAGCTGTTGAATGGACCGGCTCTCGAAAATCAAGGCATCAGCCAAGACGAAATCGACAAATTGTTCGGATGACCCCACGTCCACCTTTCCGTTTCAGCCGCCCGGCCATCGTTTCCGGGCGGCTTTTTCTTTTGAAAGGGGACGAAAAAAGACAAAAAACAAAGAACATTTTGAAAAAAGACGACATTTTTGCCACCTGCCCTCGAAACCCGCAAATCCATACAAAGTAAACAGGCCACATCATACTTTAATATGAAGTCGAGGTATCTTCACCCGACACCTCCCCTTGACGCCGCGCGCCAACCGGCCCACATTGCGCCCGCGCCAGATGGCCGGACGGCCGCTTTCGGGGGGAACCTCGGGGGAGGAAAGTCCGGGCTCCACGGAAGTACGGTGCCGGATAACGTCCGGCGGGGGTGACCCTAGGGAAAGTGCCACAGAAAGCAAACCGCCGGCCCGATTCCCCGGAATTCGGCCGGTAAGGGTGAAAGGGTGCGGTAAGAGCGCACCGCGCGACCGGCAACGGAAGCGGCACGGCAAACCCCACCGGGAGCAAGACCAAATAGGGACGGCAGCCTTTCCTTCGGGAAAGCCAAACGCACTTCCGCGTAGCCGTCCGGGTCGGTCGCGTGAGGCGTCCGGTAACGGGCGTCCCAGATGAATGGTCGTCACCCGTGGGAAACCATGGGTACAAAACCCGGCTTACAGGCCGTCTGGCGCAATTTCTCACCCACTTCCCATGTTTCCCCAAATCGCCACGCTTCGATGGGAAATCATGGGCACCACAAATGTTCACTTTATGTTTCCATTCGCCACTTCGGCGTTTTTTTGCTGAGAATCACGAAAATCGACGCAGACTCAAAGCCTTGCGCGACAATCTTCTACTACTTTGACAACAACTTAGGAAAAATTATCCCCATTCGAAATCTCCCATTCTTTTACTACTCGATTCCATTGACGCCCATGTTTGCCCATGATATCCCATAAACACCCACCGATGATCGGCCCACGGAAGACGTGTGCACCACGGGCATCGATGGGTTGGGGGCTTCGGGCACATCTCTGGCGTTAGGCGGACGAGGATGGGACTCTTCCTCTCCACGTTTATGAATAAGGTCGACAAAAAGGGACGCGTCAGCGTGCCCGCGACCTTCCGCGCGACCCTGGCGCCGCAGCCGTTCCAAGGCATCATCGCGTACCGCTCGTTCACCGCCGCCTGCGTCGAAGGCTGCGGCATGGACTTCATGGAACGCCTGTCCGACAGCACCCAGGACTTCGCCGCCTTCTCGCCCGAACAAGAAGACATCTCCGCCCTGATCTTCGCCGACGCCCGCCAATTGTCGTGGGACCCCGAAGGCCGCATCGTCCTGCCCGAGGACGTGATGGCGCATGCCGGCATCACCGACATGTGCGCTTTTGTCGGCAAGGGGCAGACCTTCCAGATCTGGGAACCCGAAACCTATCGGGCGGCCGAGGCGGAAATCCGCGCCCGCGCGTTCAAGAACCGTCCGACCCTGCCCCTCAAGAAGCCCACCGGCGGAGACGGCAAATGACCCCGCCCAACGCAGAGCCCAGCGCAGAGAATGAAAACGACGCGCAGCACGTTCCCGTGCTGCTGACCGAGGTGCTGGCCGCGCTGGCGCCCCGCGCCGGCGGGACTTACGTGGACGGTACCTTCGGCGCCGGCGGCTATTCCCTGGCGCTGTTGCGGGCCGGTGCCGGCACCGTCTACGGCATCGACCGCGACCCCAACGCCGCCGCCGCCGGCCGCGCCCTGGCCGAGGCCGCGGATGGCCGCCTGCGGCTGCTGGAAGGTCGCTTCGGCGACATGGACCAGTTGATGGCCGAAGCTGGAATCGCCCAGGTGGATGGCGTGGCGCTGGACATCGGCGTGTCGTCCATGCAGATCGACCAGGCCGAGCGAGGGTTCTCGTTCGCCAAGGACGGCCCCCTCGACATGCGCATGGAACAAAACGGTCCGTCCGCCGCCGACGTGGTCAACACCTGCGACGAAACCGAACTGGCCAATATCCTCTATCGCCTGGGCGAGGAGCGGATGTCGCGCCCGGTGGCCCGCGCCATCGTCGCGGCGCGTGCGGAAAAGCCGTTCGAACGCACCTTGGAACTGGCCGCCGTAGTGGCCAAGGTGGTGCGCAAGTCGGGCGACGGCATCCATCCCGCCACCCGCACCTTCCAGGCGCTGCGCATCCACGTCAACGACGAGTTGGGCGAACTGGAACGCGGATTGGCCGCCGCCGAACGCATCCTGGCACCGGGCGGACGGCTGGCGGTGGTGACCTTCCATTCGCTGGAAGACCGGGTAGTCAAGGCGTTCCTCAAGGAACGCTCGGGCGACATGCCGGCACCGTCGCGGCACCTGCCGTCGGCGACGCATGGTCCCGCCCCCACCTTCACCTTGCTGAGCCGCAAGGCCCAGGCGCCGACGGCGACCGAGGTGGCGCGCAACCCGCGTGCCCGCTCGGCCAAGCTGCGCGCGGCACAACGCACCGACGCCCCCGCATGGCCGCACAGGGGAGGAACACGATGATCCACGGTCTTGGCACCACCATCGTTTGCGCCTGCCTTGCCGGCGGCATCGGAGTCGGCCTGTTCTTCGTCAAGCACGAGGTCAAGGAACAGGAAGTCCGCCTTGCCGAACTGAACCACGAGATTCAGTCCAACCAGGAAGCCATCCACGTGCTCAAGGCCGAGTGGAGCTACCTGAACGACCCGGCGCGACTGCGCGCTTTGTCGGAAAAGTACCTGTCCATGAAGGTCATGGGCCCGACTCAGGTGGCCAGCCTGGATTCCCTGCCGGCCACCGGACCGGTCTACGCCGCCCACGCGGCGGCGGCGGTCGTCGCCCGTGCCGACACCGACCGGCCGGCGGCTGCCGTGAGCGGCGGCAACGACACCGTGCTCGCCCACACCTCGCCCGCCTCCGCCCGCCCCGAACCGACCCGGACTCCGCCCAAGCCGGAACCGACCAAGGCCGCCGCCACCAAATTGGCCTCCGCCAAGCCGGCCGGGCCGTCTCCGGTCATCCCGATTCCCGCATCCAACCCGGCCCCGGTGGTCGCCGCGCCGCGTGTGCTTTATCCCGGTGCCGACACCACCCCGCGTGCGCCTTCCGCGCAGCCGCGCTCCATCATCGTGCAATCGCCCGCGCTCGCTTCGGCACCGGTGCAGCCTGGGGAGATCCGGTGAGCCTGTTCGCGCCCAAGCCCCGCGTCCCCGGCTATCACGCCGGCGAAGACCTCGGCAACGCGCCAACGGCGGTGCGGCTGGACGGCGTGCGCAAGCGGGCGCTGGAAACCGGACGCTCGCGACTGGTGGTCGCCGCACTGGCCTTTCTCGCGGTGTTCGTGGTGATCGGCGTACGCATGATCGACGTCGCCGTGCTTGATTCCAACCCGGCGACGCCGCGCGCCCTGCCCACCGCGCGGACCGAGGGGCTGGAGATGGACCGGGCCGACATCGTCGACCGCTCGGGCGTCATCCTGGCCACCAGCCTGCCCACCGTGTCGCTTTACGCCAAGGCCACCGAAATCCTCGATCCGGTCGAGGCTGCGACCAAGCTGGTGCGCGTGCTGCCCGACCTGAGCCAAGCCGATGTTCAGGCCAAGCTGTCCAGCGACAAGCAATTCGTCTGGCTGCGCCGCAACCTGACCCCGCGCCAGCAATACGACGTCAACGCGCTCGGCATTCCCGGCCTGTATTTCGAAAAAGGCGAACGCCGGGTCTATCCCCACGGCAATCTGGTCGCGCACATCGTCGGCATGACCGACATCGACAACAAGGGCATCGCCGGTATCGAAAAGCGTTTCGACCGTGCCCTGCGCGACAGCCGCGAACCGCTGAAACTGTCCATCGACATCGGCGCCCAGACCGTGGTGCGCAACGAACTGGCCAAGGCGGTGGCCGAGTTCCGCGCGCTGGGCGCGCTGGGCATGGTGCTGGACATCCACACCGGCGAAATGGTCGCCATGGTGTCGTTGCCCGATTTCGACCCCAACGACCCGCCGGCCGGACAAAGCGAGGCCCTTTTCAACCGCGCCACCAAGGGCGCGTACGAAATGGGCTCGACCATGAAGCTGTTCAACACGGCGCTGGCCATCGATTCCGGGCGCTTCAACATCAACTCCAGCGTCGACTGCACCAAGCCCTTGGTGTTCGCCGGCCACACCATCCACGACGACCACCCGCTCAACCGTTGGGCCAGCGTCGCCGAGATATTGATCCATTCGTCCAACATCGGTTCCGCCCGCATGGCGTTGGACGTCGGCACCGAGGGACAACGCTCGTTCATGGGCCGGCTGGGCATGCTGCAATCCCCCAGCATCGAATTGCCCGAGGTGGGCGGACCGCTGGTTCCCAATCCGTGGCGCGAGATCAACACCGTCACCATCTCGTTCGGTCACGGCCTGTCCATCACGCCGCTGCAACTGGTTCAGGGCACCGCCACCCTGGTCAACGGCGGCATCTTCCACCCCGTCACCTTGCTGACCCGCGCCCCCGGCCAACCGCTGCCCGGCGAGCGGGTGATCAAGCCCAAGACCTCGGCCCAGGTGCGCCAACTGATGCGCCTGGTGGTCAGCGAGGGCACCGGCAAAAAGGCCAACGTCCCCGGATACGAAGTGGGCGGCAAGACCGGAACCGCCGAAAAGGCGGCGGGCGGCGGCTACAAGAAGAAGTCGGTGCTGGCGTCCTTCGTCGGCGCCTTCCCCATGGACGACCCGCGCTATGTGGTGCTGGTCAGCATCGACGAACCGCAACCCACCAAGGACACCTACGGCTTCATCACCGCCGGCTGGAACGCCGCGCCCACCACCGGACGCATCGTCGCCCAGTTGGCGCCGTTGCTGGGGGTGATGCCCAGGACCGCGCCGCCGCCGCCCGCTCCGGGCGTCAAGGGTTTCATCGCCGGAACCGGGGGAGGCAGGGATGTCAGCGCCATTGACTGACCTTCTTCCCGGATTGCCGTTGGACGCCGCGCCTTTGATCGCCGGCGTCACCGCCGATTCGCGCAAGGTGCGCCCCGGCATGCTGTTCGCCGCCCTGCCGGGAGCCAGGAACGACGGCCGCGCCTTCGTCGCCCAGGCGATCGCCGCCGGTGCCGCCGCCATCCTGGCACCCGAGGACACCGCGATCGACACCGGCCCGGTACCGTTGATCCGCGTCGCCAACCCGCGCCGGGCCTTCGCCCGCGCGGCGGCGGCCTTTTATCGCCGCCAGCCCCAGGTGATGGCGGCGGTGACCGGAACCAACGGCAAGACCTCGGTCGCCAATTTCGCCCGCCAGATGTGGACCCGGTCGGGCCACCGGGCCGCCGCCCTGGGCACCCTGGGCATCGTCGCCGACGGTTTCCCCGACCGTCCCAGCCTGACCACACCCGACCCGGCCGACTTGCATGCCGCCCTGGCCGAACTGGCCGAAGCGGGCGTCACCCACGCCTGCATGGAGGCATCGAGCCATGGCCTCGACCAATACCGCCTGGACGGCGTGGCGCTGAAGGCCGCCGCCTTCACCAACCTGACCCGCGACCACCTGGATTATCACGGCGACCTTGACGCCTATCTGACGGCCAAGCTGCGGCTGTTCTCGGATCTGCTGCCGGCCGATGGCTGGGCGGTGGTCAACGCCGACGACCCGGCGGCCGAACAGGTCGCGAAAGCGGCCGGTGCCCACCGGTTGATCCGTTATGGCCGCGCCGGAATCGAAGTGCGGCTGGTGTCCGCCACCCCGACCCCCGGCGGTCAGGATCTGGAGATCGAAATTGACGGCCGCCGGCTTGAGGCGACGTTGCCGCTGGCCGGCACCTTCCAAGCCGCCAACGCCCTGGCCGCCGCCGGGCTGGTGCTGGCGACCGGCGGCACGTCCGAGGACGTCGTCCGGGGATTGGCTGCGTTGACCGGTGTGCCCGGCCGACTGCAACAGGTGGCACAGACCCAAACCGGCGCCCCGGTTTTCGTCGATTACGCCCACACCCCGGATGCCCTGGAAACCGTGCTGACGGCGCTTCGTCCCCATGCCGCCGCCCGGTTGATCGTGGTGTTCGGATGCGGCGGCGACCGCGACCCCGGCAAACGCCCCGAGATGGGCGCCATCGCCGCCCGCCTTGCCGACGTCGTCGTCATCACCGACGACAATCCCCGCAGCGAGGCCCCCGCCCTGATCCGCCAGGCCATCCTGGCCGCCTGTTCCGGCGCCACCGAAATCGCCGACCGCGCCCAGGCCATCGCCGCCGCCATCGCCATGGCCCAGGCCGGCGACGTGGTGGTTCTGGCCGGCAAGGGGCACGAACGCGGCCAGATCGTGGGCGCGAAAGTTCTTCCCTTCGATGATGCCGAGGAGGCCCGAAAAGCCGTGCGAGGTGCCGCATGACCCCCACCTTGCTGTGGAATGCCCAAGAAGCCCGGATCGCCACCGGCGGCCGTCTGTCCGGCCCCTCCGACTGGAACGCCTCGGGCGTTTCCATCGATTCGCGTTCGGTGGCGGCGGGCGACCTGTTCATCGCGCTGGCCGGCCCCAACCATGACGGCCACGACTACGTCAAGGCGGCCATCGAAAGCGGTGCCGCCTGCGCCGTGGTGCACAAGATTCCCGACGGCTGCGACGGCCTGCCCTTGCTGGTGGTCGCCGACACCATGAAAGGGCTCGAAGATCTGGGACGCGCGGCGCGTGCCCGCACCGACGCCCGTATCCTGGCCGTCACCGGCAGCGTCGGCAAGACCAGCACCAAGGAAATGGCCGCGCTGGTGCTGTCGCGCCAAGGCGCCACCCACTGGTCGGTGGGCAGCTTCAACAACCATTGGGGCGTGCCACTGAGTCTGGCCCGCATGCCAGCCGCCAGCAAGTTCGCGGTGTTCGAACTGGGCATGAACCATCCGGGCGAAATCACGCCGCTGGTCGCCATGGTCCGCCCGCACGTCGCCATCGTCACCACCGTCGAACTGGTGCATGCCGGCCATTTCGCCACCATCGAGGAAATCGCCGACGCCAAGGCGGAAATCTTCAGCGGGCTGGAACCGGACGGCGTCGCCGTGCTCAATCGCGACAACCGCCATTACCGTCGCCTGAGCCGGGCGGCCACCGCCGCCGGCGTGACCCGGCAACTGACCTTCGGCAGCCATATCGACGCCGACGCCCGCTTGCTGGATTGTGCGGTCGATCCAAAGGAAACCGCCGTTTTCGCCCTGTTGCGCGATGGCGCGCTGGCGTACCGCATCGGCGTTCCCGGCGTGCATTGGGCCATGAACTCGCTGGCGGTGCTGTTGGCGGCGGGCGCCTTGGGCGCCGAGGTCGAGACGGCCGCCCGCGCGCTGGCCGACATGACCCCGCCCAAGGGCCGGGGCGAACGCCACCTGATCAAGGCCGGTGCCGGCACCGCCGAATTGATCGACGAAAGCTACAACGCCAGCCCGGTCAGCATGAAAGCCGCCATCGCCACCTTGGCCGCCGCGCGGCCGGGCAAGGGGGGGCGCCGCATCGCCGTCCTGGGTGACATGCTGGAATTGGGCGAGCAATCGGCGGCGCTGCATGCCGGCGTCGCCCAGGCGGTGACCGCCTGGAACATCGACGTTGTGCACACGGCGGGGCCGTTGTCGGCGGCGTTGCGCGACGCCCTGCCCGAGGACCGGCGCGGCATTCACGCCGACGATTCCGCAGCCCTGGCCCCCTTGGTCAAGGCCGCGGTCAAGGCCGGCGACGTGGTGATGGTCAAGGGCTCGGCGGGCAGCCGCATGGGGCGGGTGGTCAAGGCTTTGCAGGAAGGGGCCTAAGGGAACATGCTGTACAATCTGCTCTTTCCCCTCGCCGACGAGATTGCGCTTTTCAATCTCTTCAAATACCTGACCTTCCGTACCGGCGGCGCGGTGCTGACGGCGCTGGTGGTGTCGTTCCTGATCGGACCGGGCCTGATCCGCTGGCTGCGCCAATGGCAGAAACAGGGCCAACCGATCCGCGCCGACGGCCCCGAATCCCACCTTCTGACCAAGAAGGGCACGCCCACCATGGGCGGTTTCCTGATCCTGATCGCGCTGTCGGTGGCGACGCTGCTGTGGGCCGACCTGCGCAGCCATTACGTCTGGATCGTGCTGATGGTGACGCTGGGCTATGGCGGCATCGGCTTCATGGACGACTTCCTGAAGGTCTCCAAGAAGAACCCCAAGGGACTGCCCGGCAAGCTCAAGCTGTTGGGCCAGATCGCCATCGCCCTGATCGCCGCCGGTTGGATCTACATGGTCCATCCCGAAGCCATGCAGGGCATGCTGGCGGTGCCGTTCCTCAAGTCGGTGCTGTTGAACCTGAGTTGGTTCTTCGTGCCCTTCGCGGTGTTCGTGATCATCGGTGCGTCGAACGCCGTCAACCTGACGGACGGACTGGATGGGCTGGCCATCGTGCCGGTGATGATCGCCGGCAGCGTGTTCGCGCTGATTTCCTATCTGGTCGGCCACGCGGTGTTCGCCAATTACCTGCAAATCCACTATGTCCCCGGCTCGGGCGAGTTGGCGGTGTTCTGCGGCGCGCTGGTCGGTGCCGGGCTGGGCTTTCTGTGGTTCAACGCGCCGCCGGCGATGGTGTTCATGGGCGACACCGGCTCGCTGTCCATGGGCGGCGCCCTGGGGGCCATCTCGGTGGTGACCAAGCATGAGCTGGTGCTGGCCATCGTCGGCGGCCTGTTCGTGCTGGAAACCGTTTCGGTGATCGTCCAGGTCGCCAGCTTCAAGCTGACCGGCAAGCGGGTGTTCCGCATGGCGCCCTTGCACCACCACTTCGAAAAGAAGGGCTGGGCCGAACCGACCGTGGTGATCCGCTTCTGGATCATCGCCGGCATCCTGGCCCTGGTGGGCCTGTCCACCCTGAAATTGCGGTGAGGCGACGGCCATGATCCCCACTCCCTTCCTGAGCGGCAAACGTGTGCTGGTCATGGGGCTCGGCAAGTCCGGGACCGCCACCGCCCGCGCGCTGGCCGCCAGCGGCGCCCTGGTCACCGCCTGGGACGACGGCGAAGCGGCGCGCAAGGCCGCCACCGAGGCCGGCGTGACCGTGGCCGAGCCGGCGCTGGAAGGGATCGACCTGGTGGTGTGGAGCCCCGGCATCCCCCACACCCACCCGGCGGAAAAAGCCCACCCCCTGGCGGCACGCGCACGCGCCGCCGGCATTCCCCTGGTGTGCGACGTCGAGTTGCTGGCCCGTGCCAAGCCGGACACGCCCAAACTGGCGGTGACCGGCACCAACGGCAAGAGCACCACCACAACCCTTTTGACCCATGTCCTGGTCCAGGCCGGTCGCGACGCGGCGGCGGGCGGCAATCTGGGCACCCCGGCGCTGGCCATGCCCGACCTTGGCCCGGACGGCCGCTACGTGCTCGAAATGTCCAGCTACCAGCTTGAGCTGGTGGACAGCCTGTCGCTCAAGGCCGGCGTGCTGCTGAACATCACCCCCGACCATCTGGGGCGGCACGGAGGCATGGAAGGCTATGTCGCCGCCAAGCGCAAATTGTTCGACCACATCGCCGCCGACGGCACCGCGATCATCGGTATCGATGACGATTATTGCGAGATGATCGCCGACGAATTGCAAGACCGCGGGATGACCGTGGTGCGCATCTCGGCCGAGGAAACCTTGGAACAGGGTGTGTCGGCCGCCGACGGCATCTTGCGCGTCGATGGTCAGCCGGTCGCCGACCTGCGTTCCACCATCCGGCTACCCGGCCGCCACAACTGGCAGAACGCCTGCGCCGCTTTCGCCCTGGCCCGTGCCGACGGCATCGCCTGCGACGACATCGTCGCCGCGCTTGCCACCTATCCCGGTCTGGCGCACCGCCAGGAACTGGTTGCGGAAATCGACGGCGTCACCTTCGTCAACGATTCCAAGGCCACCAACGCCGACGCCACCGAAAAGGCGCTGGTGTGTTACGAGAACATCCACTGGATCCTGGGCGGCCAGCCCAAGGAAGGCGGCATCAACGCCCTGGTGCCGCATTTCGGCCGCATCAAGCACGCCTATCTGATCGGCGATGCCGCCGAGGAATTCGGCGCCGTGCTGGAAGGCCGCGTGCCCTATACCCAATGCGGGTCGCTGGTGATGGCGGTGACCAAGGCCGCCGCCACCGCCGAAACCGGCGACGTGGTGTTGCTGAGCCCGGCCTGCGCGTCGTGGGACCAGTTCAAGAGCTTCGAGCATCGCGGCGACGTGTTCCGTCAGTTGGTGGAGGCGCTGAAATGAACTTCGGCCGCACCGATACTTCCATTATGGGGCGCTGGTGGTGGACGGTGGACCGTTGGACCATCGCCGCGTTGTTCCTGTTGGCCGGCATCGGCCTGTTGCTGACCATGGCCGCCAGCCCGGCGGTGGCCGACCGCATCGGCGCCGATTCCTTCCATTTCATCCGCCGTCAGTTCATTTTCCTGGCGCCGGCCATGGTGGTGATGGTCGGCGTGTCGCTGTTGACGCCGAAACAGGTGCGCCGTCTGGGCGTGGTCGGTTTCGGCTGCTGTCTGTTCCTGTTGCTGGCGGTGCTGTTCGTCGGCCCCGAGGTCAAGGGCGCCACCCGCTGGATCAACGTGGCCGGCATCTCGATCCAGCCCTCCGAGTTCACCAAGCCGACCTTCGCCGTGATCTCGGCCTGGATGTTCGCCGAAAGCCGCCTGAATCCCGGTTTTCCCGGCAAGTCCATCGCCACCGGGCTGTTCTTGCTGACCGCATTGTTGCTGCTGCGTCAGCCCGACGTCGGCCAGACCCTGATCATCGCCTCGGTCTGGGGGGGGCAGTTCTTCCTGGCCGGCCTGCCGATGATCCTGGTGTTGGGGTTGGTGGTGCTGGGCGTGGTCGGCGGCGTCGGCGCCTATTTCGTGTTCGACCACGTGCAATCGCGTGTCGACCGTTTCCTCGACCCCACCGGCGGCGACGCCTATCAGGTGATGACCGCGCTCAACGCCTTCAAGAACGGCGGCATGTTCGGGCGCGGCCCCGGCGAAGGGCGGGTCAAGCTGGTGCTGCCCGACGCCCATACCGACTTCATCCTGGCGGTGGCCGGCGAGGAATTCGGCATCGCCCTGTGTCTGGTGGTGGTGGCGCTGTTCGCCTTCATCGTCTTGCGCGGCTTCTCGCGCCTGATGAAAGAGGAGAACCTGTTCGTGGTGTTGGCCACCGCCGGCCTTCTGGTGCAGTTCGGGCTTCAGGCCATCGTCAACATGGCGTCCACCCTTCGTCTGATGCCGACCAAGGGCATGACCTTGCCGTTCATCAGCTATGGCGGTTCGTCCATGCTGGCTTTGGCGCTGGGCATGGGCATGGTTCTGGCCCTGACACGAACCCGCTACGGTTCCGAGGAGGTCGAGCGATGACCGCGCCACTGGTCCTTCTGGCGGCCGGCGGCACCGGCGGTCACGTCTTCCCGGCCGAAGCGCTGGCCAGCGTGCTGATCGAGCGCGGATTCCGCCTGGGTCTGGTCACCGACCGGCGCGGTCACGCCTATGGCGGCACGCTGGGCTCGCTCGAGACCTTCCGCATCAGCGCCGGCGGCATCGCCGGACGCGGCCTGATGAACAAGCTGCGCGCCGTGGCCGAACTGGGACTGGGCGTGATCCAGGCCCGTTCGTTGCTCAAGCGCCTGCGTCCGGCGGCGGTGGTGGGCTTCGGCGGCTACGCCTCGGTGCCGACCATGGTGGCGGCGACCCTGTTGGGTCTGCCCACCGCCATCCACGAACAAAACGCCGTGCTGGGCCGCGCCAACCGCCTGTTGGCCGGCCGCGTGCGCCGGATCGCCACCTCTTACGCCAACGTCTTGCATGTGGACCCGGCGTGGCGGGACAAGCTGACCCATACCGGCATGCCGGTGCGCGCCGCCGTCGCCGCCCTGCGCGACGCCCCCTATCCGGCCCTGACCGAAGACGGTCCCATCCGCCTGTTGGTGCTGGGTGGCAGCCAGGGCGCGCGGGTGTTGTCCGAAATCGTTCCCTCGGCTCTGGCCGCCCTGCCCGAAGCCCTCCGCGGCCGCCTGTCGGTGGCCCAGCAATGCCGCCCCGAGGATATCGAGGCGGTGCGCGGGGCCTATGCCGGCAGCGGCATCGACGCCACCTTGGAAAGTTTTTTCGCCGACGCCCCGGACCGCATAAGCGCCGCCCATCTGGTGATCGCCCGTTCCGGCGCCTCGACGGTGGCGGAACTGACCGCGCTGGGACGGCCCGCCATCCTGGTGCCATATCCCCATGCTATCGACGATCACCAGACCGCCAACGCCCGCGCGGTCGACGAGGCCGGCGGCGCGTGGCTGATGCCGCAACCCGCCTTCACCTCGGACGCGCTGGCCAGCCGTCTGGAAGCCCTGTTCACCCAGCCCGGCACCCTGGCGCGGGCGGCGGGATGCGCCCGCACGGCCGGACGGCCGGACGCGGCGGCGCAGCTTGCCGACCTTGTCGCCGCCCTGCCGGGCCAATCGGAGTTGGTCCAATGAGGACGATGCCGCTTTCCATCGGCACCATTCATTTCGTCGGCATCGGCGGCATCGGCATGTCCGGCATCGCCGAGATCCTGGTCAACCTGGGCTATTCGGTCCAGGGGTCGGACATCGCCGACAACGCCAATGTGGCGCGTCTGCGCGCCAAGGGAATCGCCATCCACATCGGTCACGCCGCCGACAATTTGGGCGACGCCCGCGTCGTCGTGGTGTCCTCGGCGGTCAAGGCCGATAACCCGGAACTGGTGGCGGCACGCGCCCGCATGGTGCCGGTGGTCCGCCGTGCCGAAATGCTGGCCGAACTGATGCGCCTCAGGAACGCCCTGGCCATCGGCGGCACCCACGGCAAGACCACCACAACCTCGCTGATCGCCGCGCTTTTGGACGCGGCGCAGTTGGATCCCACCGTCATCAACGGCGGCATCATCAACGCCTATGGCACCAACGCGCGACTTGGCGCCGGCGAATGGATGGTGGTGGAAGCCGACGAAAGCGACGGCACCTTCACCAAGCTGCCGGCGACGGCGGTGGTGGTGACCAACATCGACCCCGAGCACATGGACCATTACGGGTCGTTCGACAGGCTGCGCGACGCCTTCCGCACCTTCGTCGAGAACATCCCGTTCTATGGCTTCGCCGCGCTGTGCATCGACCATGCCGAGGTCCAGGCGCTGATCGCCCGCGTTCCCGACCGCAAGATCGTCACCTACGGCTTCTCGCCCCAGGCGCTGATCCGCGCCACCAACGTCCGCATCGGCCCGGACGGCGCCCGCTATGACGTGGTCATCACCGACCGCGTCACCGGCAAGACCCGGACCATCGACGACCTGTGCCTGCCCATGTACGGCGAACACAACGTCCAGAACTCGCTGGCCGCCGTGGCGGTGGCGCACGAGATGGGACTGCCCAACGACATCGTGCGCCGGGCGCTCGGCAACTTCGCCGGGGTCAAGCGCCGCTTCACCAAGACCGGCGAGGCCAAGGGCGTCACCGTGATCGATGATTACGGCCACCACCCGGTGGAGATCGCCGCCGTGCTGAAAGCCGCGCGTTCGGCCACCACCGGCAACGTCATCGCGGTGGTGCAACCGCACCGTTATTCGCGCCTGCATTCGCTGTTCGCCGAATTCTGCACCTGTTTCAACGACGCCGACATGGTGGTTGTGGCCGACGTCTATGCCGCCGGCGAACAGCCCATCGACGGCGTGGACAAGGATTCCCTGGTCAAGGGGCTTCAGGAACACGGCCATCGCCACGTGGTGCCGCTGCCCGAGGCCAAGGCACTGGCCGGGCTGGTCGCCGCCGTCGCCCGACCCGGCGATTTCGTGGTGTGCCTGGGTGCCGGCAACATCACCCAATGGGCCCATGCCCTGCCCGCCGAATTGAACGCGCTGGAGGTCGCCCCTTGACGGTTTCCCCGCTTCCCGCCGACTGGGCCGACACCCTTCCCCGCGTCCGCGGTCGCCTGACCCGCGACGCGGCGTTGGGCGGGCTGACCTGGTTCCGTGTCGGCGGACCGGCCGAAGTGTTGTTCCGTCCCGCCGATTCCGAAGATCTGGCCCAGTTCCTGGCCGCCCTGCCGGCCGAGATTCCGGTCACGGTGATCGGCGTCGGTTCCAACCTTCTGGTGCGCGACGGCGGCGTGCCGGGCGTTGTGGTGCGCATGGCCGGTCCCTTCGCCGCCATCGCCGTGGACGGCATCACGGTGACCGCCGGGGCCGGGGCCTTGGACCTGACGGTGGCCATGACCGCCATGGAAGCCGGCATCGCCGGCCTTGAATTCCTGTCGGGCGTGCCGGGCACCGTGGGCGGGGCGCTGCGCATGAACGCCGGCGCCTTCGGCGGCGAGATCAAGGACGTGACCCTTTCTGCCGAGGCCGTGGACCGTCAGGGCGTGTCCCACGTTCTCGATCTCGCCGCGCTGGGCTTTTCCTACCGCCATTGCGCCGTGCCCGAGGATTTCATCTTCACCCGCGCCGTGCTGCGCGGACAGGCCGGCGACACCCAGGCCATCGCCACCCGCATGGCGGAAATCCGCTCGGCACGCGAAGCCAGCCAACCGCTGCACGTTCGCACCGGCGGCTCGACCTTCGCCAATCCCGAAGGCCACAAGGCCTGGGAACTGATCGACCGCGCCGGTTGCCGGGGACTGCGGATCGGCGGCGCCCAGGTGTCGGAAAAGCATTGCAACTTCCTGATCAACACCGGCGACGCCACCGCCGCCGACGTCGAGGCCTTGGGCGAGGAGGTGCGCCGCCGCGTGCGCGAAACCTCGGGCATCGAGTTGCGTTGGGAAATCCGCCGGATCGGCATCGAGGAGAACAAGGCATGAAGCGCGTCACGGTCCTGATGGGCGGAGCCTCGACCGAGCGCGAGGTATCGTTGAATTCCGGCAAGGCCTCGGCCAAGGCGCTGACCGAGGCCGGTTACGCCGTGACCTTGCTCGATGTCGGCCGCGACCCCGGCGATCTGGTGCGTGAGGTGGTGGCCAGCAAGCCGGACGTGGTGTTCAACGCGCTGCACGGCCGCTTCGGCGAGGACGGCTGCGTCCAGGGTCTTCTGAACCTTTTGGGCGTTCCCTATACCCATTCCGGCCTGTTGGCCTCGGCGGCGGCCATGGACAAGGCTTTCGCCCGCCGCCTGTTCGAACAGGCCGGCATCCCGGTGGCCAAGGGCGAGGTGGTCAAGAAAGGCCAGCCGACCTCGGTTCCCCGTCCGCATGTGGTCAAGCCGTTGAACGAGGGCTCCTCGGTCGGGGTCTACATCCTGCATCCCGGCGACAACCGCGACCCGCTCAAGGACTGGCCGTTCGATTCCGACGAGGTGCTGGTCGAGGAATTCGTGCCCGGCCGCGAGCTGACCGCCGCAATCATGGGCGACCGCGCGCTGGGCGCGCTGGAAATCACCTCGGATCGCGGCTGGTACGATTACGAAGCCAAATATGCCCCCGGCGGCTCGCGCCATCTCTTCCCCGCCCCCATTCCCGCCGAGGATTACGAGGAAGCCTGCCGGCTGGCGCTCTTGGCGCATCAGGTCTTGGGGTGCCGGGGCGTGTCGCGCGCCGACCTGCGCTACGACGACACCCGGCCCGACGAGAAACCCCGGCTGGTGGTGCTCGAGGTCAACACCCAGCCGGGCATGACCGCGACGTCGCTGGTTCCCGACATCGCCGGTCAACTGGGCATCACGTATCCCGAACTGGTTCGCTGGATGGTGGAGAACGCGGCATGCGACGGATGAACGACAGCGACATCGTCATCACCGCCGACGACCGGATCGCCTCGTCGGCCCACGCGGTGCACCGCAAGCACAAGCGCCCCGCGGCCGACCCGCGCGAGGCGGGGGAACCGCGTCCGCGCAAGGCCAAGGCCAAGATGCGGCGCAAGATTCCGCGCCTGCACCTGAGCGCGTTGCAAAAACTGGCGACCGGTGGCGTCGCCGTCACCGCCCTGGTGGTCGGCAGCGCGGTGCTGTGGCATTCCGGCGTGGTTCAACGGACCGCCCAGGCGACGGTGGCCGCCCTGTTCGACGCCACCGCCCGTGCCGGCTTCCGTATCGAGGAGATCACCGTTTCGGGGCGTGGCCGCACCACCATGGACGAGGTGGCGGCGGCGCTGGGCGCCCGCCATGGCGGACCTATCCTGGCCGTAGACCTGAACGAGGTGAAGGACCGGCTCGAGGCGATCCCCTCGGTGCGCGCGGCGGCGGTGGAACGCCGCCTGCCCGGATCGCTGCATCTGGCCCTGGTCGAACGCAGCCCGGTCGCTCTGTGGCAGAACAACGGCGTGCATGTGCTGGTCGACCGCGACGGTGTCCAGATTCCCGGCCCCATCGCCGGTTACGAGGATCTGCCGCTAGTGGTGGGCGACGGCGCCGGCATCCGCGCCGACGAATTGTTGACCATGTTGGCGTCCGAACCGGAACTGGCCGCCCGCGTCAAGGCGGCGGTGCGCGTCGGCAACCGCCGCTGGAACGTCATGCTGGACGACGCCATCCACGGCGTCGAGGTGCGGCTGCCCGAGGACCAGGCAGAGGACGCCTGGCATCGTCTGGCCCAGATGGAGCGCGACAAAAGCGTGACCAACCGCGCGGTCGCCATGATCGACCTGCGCACCCCCGACCGCATGGTGTTGAAGACCGAGCGCCCCGCCAATCCGGCCGAAGCCAAGCGCAAGGACAACGGAGCCTGACATGCGCAACGGACTGATCGCAGCGCTGGATGTGGGCAGCACCAAGGTGTGCTGTTTCATCGCGCGCGTCCAAGACGACGGCAGTCCCCGCATCGTCGGCATCGGCCATCAGGTGGCGCGCGGCATGCGCGGCGGCGCCGTGGTCGATATGGAGGAACTGGAGCATTCCATCCGCGCCGCCGTCGAGGCAGCCGAGGACATGGCCGGCGAACGTGTCAAGACGGTGGTGGTCAACGTTTCCGGCGGCGCGCCGCAATCGGCCAACGTCAAGGTCGAGGTGGCGATGAACGGCCACGCCGTCAACGAAGCCGACATCCGGCGCATGCTGGATCATGGCCGCGCCCACCACGAAGCCGCCGACCGTGAGCTGGTCCACGCCATCCCGGTGGACTACACCATCGACGGCAACGAAGGCATCCGCGACCCGCGCGGCATGTATGGCGAACGGCTGGGCGTGGCCATCCACGTCATTTCCGCCGCCATCGGTCCGGTTCGCAACCTTCAGACCGTGGTTCATCGCTGCCATCTGGACATCGAATCCCGCGTGGTCAGCCCCTACGCCTCGGGTCTGGCCTGTCTGGTCGAGGACGAAAAGGAACTGGGCGTCACCTGCATCGACATGGGCGGCGGCACCACCTCGATCGCCGTGTTCCTGGGCGGGCAACTGGTTCACACCGACGTCATCGGCGTCGGCGGCCACCACGTCACCAACGACATCGCACGCGGGCTTTCGACGCCCTTGGCCTATGCCGAGCGCATGAAGACACTTTATGGCAGCGCCATCCCGTCGCCGGCCGACGACCGCGAAATGCTGAAGGTGCCGCTGGTCGGCGAGGACGAGGACGGCGCCGCGAACCAGGTGCCGCGCTCGATGCTGATCCAGATCATCCAGCCCCGGCTGGAAGAGACTTTCGAACTGGTGCGCTCGTACCTGGAACAAGGCGGCTTCGACAAGCTGGCCGGACGCCGGGTGGTGCTGACCGGCGGCGCCAGCCAGATGCAGGGCGTTCGCGACCTTGCCGGATTGGTGCTCGACAAGCAGGTGCGGCTGGGCCGTCCCGTGGGATTGCAGGGATTGCCCGAAGCCACGGGCGGCCCGGCCTTTTCCACCTGTGGCGGCCTGATCCGCTATGCGCTGGCCCACGCCCCACCGACCAGTCGGGGTAAACGCGCCAGCACCGGTGAACCGGGCAGTTCCAAATTGGGACGGTTCGGAAGCTGGTTCAAGAGCAACTTCTAGAAAACAAAACAAAAAGAACAACAAGCAGAACACGGAAATACCCCATTACAACGGCCGCGAAAACAGACGGCCAACAGCGCGGAGGGTACAATATGTTGACTTTTCTTCCGGGTGCGCCCGCGGAACTTAAGCCCAAGATCACCGTAGTCGGCGTCGGCGGCGCCGGTGGCAACGCCGTCAACAACATGATTTCGTCCAAGCTGGAAGGCGTCGAGTTCATCGTCGCCAACACCGACGCCCAGGCGATCGCCCAGTCGCGCACCGAACGGCGCGTGCAGTTGGGCACCGTGGTCACCCAAGGATTGGGCGCCGGCTCGCGTCCCGACATCGGCCGCGCCGCCGCCGAGGAAAGCCTTGAGGAGATCATCGCCCAGATCACCGGCGCCAACATGGTGTTTATCACCGCCGGCATGGGTGGCGGCACCGGATCGGGCGCCGCCCCGGTCATCGCCCAGGCCGCGCGCGAGCAGAACATCCTGACCGTCGGCGTGGTGACCAAGCCCTTCCACTTTGAAGGCGCGCACCGCATGCGCACCGCCGAAGCAGCCATCGAGGAACTGTCGCAATACGTCGACACCTTGATCATCATCCCCAACCAGAACCTGTTCCGCATCGCCACCGAACGCACCACCTTCGCCGACGCCTTCAAGATGGCCGACGACGTGCTGTATTCCGGCGTGCGCGGTGTCACCGACCTGATGGTGATGCCCGGCCTGATCAACCTGGATTTCGCCGACATCCGCACGGTGATGAGCGAGATGGGCAAGGCCATGATGGGCACCGGCGAGGCCGAGGGCGACAAGCGCGCCATCGCCGCCGCCGAAGCCGCCATCAGCAACCCGCTGTTGGATGACACCTCGATGAAGGGCGCCAAGGGCGTGCTGATCAACATCACCGGCGGCCTGGACATGACCTTGTTCGAGGTGGACGAGGCGGCCAACCGCATCCGCGACGAGGTCGACCCCGACGCCAACATCATCTTCGGCTCGACCTTCGACGAAAAGCTGAACGGCAAGATGCGCGTCTCGGTGGTCGCCACCGGCATCGCCTCGGAAGCCGCCGCCCAGCCCAAGCCGACGGTGATCTCGCTGGCTCCGCAACAGGCCTCCCCGGCCCAGATGCGCACCGCTCCGGCCCAACAGCCCGCCTTCCGTCCTTCGGTGGTGAGTTCGCAGGCCGCTCCGGCGCCGGAACCGGCGGTCGCCCGCGTCAAGACCGCCCCGATGTCCTCTGCCGCGACCATGCAGGCCGTGGCGTTTGAGACTTCGGTCGACGCCGTCGAACAGGAACAGCCCGCCACCCGTGCCGAAATGCGCGTCGAGCGCCCGGAACCGGCCTATCAGCCGGAAATGCGCATGGAACAGCCCCAGCCCCGCGCCGCCGCCCAGGTCCGCGAGGAAATGCCCGTCCGTGAGCAGTTGCGGGTCGATCCCGACATGGCGCCGTTGCCGTCGCATCAGCCGGACATGGCGTCCCTGACCCGCGCCGTCAGCGACATCGCCGACAGCCACCACCCCTCTCATCAGGCGCCGCACGCCCGCCACGCCGAGCAAGAACCGCGCCGCATGGGCGGATTGTTCGACCTGTTGCGCCGCCCGGCCCGCCAGCCGGCCCAGCACGAGCCGGTTCAACCGGCCGCCCCGGCCCAGCAGGCCGCGCCGCAGCAGGCGCAGCCGCGCATGGCCAGCCGTGGCGAACCGGCCACCGCCCGCTCGGCCGAGGATCTGGACATCCCCGCTTTCCTGCGCCGTCAGGCCAACTGACGCATCGGAAAACGGAATCCGCGCTGAATGACCGACTTGGGTCCGGTCGCCGCCAACGCGGCCGGACCCACTCTTTCCCCGTGGCATCAGGGTCGGTTGCCGCGGTGTAACAAAGCGAAACAATGATTGATTTGAGGGATTGAGAGGGCAGCGGTAGAACAGCAGCATCGAAACAGGGCCCTGGGTCCAGGCCAAACGGCGAAAGCCGAAGCCGCCCGCGGGTAAGGATGGGGTGAAGTCGTGAAGTTCTCCAAGACCGACAAAGTCGCCGCCTTCAAGTCCTCCTCCGAAATTTCAGAGCATACCGTCATTCGCCAGCGAACCCTCAAGACCGCCATCGGCTGCACCGGCATCGGACTTCATTCCGGCGCCAAGGTCACCATGGTTCTCCACCCCGCCGAGGCCGATTTCGGCATCCAGTTCAAGCGCACCGACATCGCCGGCCGTGGCGCCATCGTTCCCGCCTTGTGGTCGAACGTGGGCGACACCCGCATGAACACCTGCCTGGTCAACGAGACCGGCGCCCAGGTGGGTACCGTCGAGCACCTGATGAGTGCGCTGGCCGGATCGGGCATCGACAATTGCCTGATCGAGATCAACGGCGCCGAGGTGCCGGTGATGGACGGCTCGGCCGCGCCCTTCCTGTTCCTGATCGAATGCGCCGGCACCGTCGAACAGGACGCGCCGCGCCGCGCCATCCGCGTGCTGAAGCGCGTCACCGTCACCGACGGCGAGAAGATGGCCTCGCTCAGCCCGGCCAACGGTTTCTCGCTGCGCTTCGAAATCGACTTCGCCAGCCAGGCCATCGCGCGCCAGGAATTCTTCGTCGCCCTGTCCAGGGGCAGCTTCAAGTCGGAAATCAGCCGCGCGCGGACCTTCGGCTTCGAACAGGAAGTGGCCATGCTGCGTGCCCACGGTCTGGCCCGCGGCGGTTCGCTGGACAACGCGGTGGTCATCGACAGCACCGGCACCAAGGTTCTGAACGACGACGGTTTGCGCTATGGCGACGAATTCGTCCGCCACAAGATCCTGGACGCGGTGGGCGACCTGTCGCTGGCCGGCGCCCCGATCATTGGCGCTTTCCATGGCATCCGTTCCGGCCATGCGCTGAACAACCAGTTGCTGCGTGCCCTGTTCGCCGATCAGACCGCCTGGGCCTACACCCCCGTAGCCCCCGGCTCGGCCGCCGCTGGCGGTTATGCCCTGCCGGCTCCCGACGCCCTGGTGGTCAACGGCTGATCTTCTTTCCAGAGGGTCCCTCCACTGGACGAACGCCCCCGCCTTTCCCGGAAAGGCGGGGGTTTTTCTTGGCCGCTGCCGTGGTATAGTCGCGACCACTCGGCACCCTGCCTTGCCCAAGGAAGTCCATGACCGGTTTCGTCTCCGCCCTTCGCCGTCCGCGTCTCGGCCTGCTGGCCCTGGCCGTCGCCGCCACATTGGCCGCCTGTTCCGACAAGAAAGAGGAATATGTCGAGCGCCCGGTCGAGGAGCTCTACAACGAGGCCATGGATCTGGTCGAAAAGAACGAATACCAGAAAGCGGCCAAGGCCTTCGAAGAGGTGGAACGTCAGCACCCCTATTCGGTGTGGGCGACCAAGGCCCAGATGATGGCCGCCTATGTGCTGTACGAGCGCAACAAATATGACGACGCGCTGATCCAGTTGGACCGCTTCATCCAACTGCATCCCGGCAACAAGGACACGCCCTACGCCTATTACCTCAAGGGCCTGTGCTATTACGAACAGATCACCGACGTCCATCGCGACCAGAAGATGACCGAACAGGCCATGAAGTCGCTGCAAGAGGTGATCGACCGTTTCCCCGCCAGTTCCTACGCCAAGGACGCACGGCTCAAGGTCGATTTGGCCCGCGACCACCTGGCCGGCAAGGAAATGGCCATCGGCCGCTATTACCAGAGCCTGGGCCAGTGGCTGGCCGCCATCAACCGCTACAAGATCGTCGTGGAGAGCTATCAGACCACCACCCACGTCCCCGAGGCGTTGTTGCGGCTGGTCGAAATCTACACCACCCTTGGCCTTGACGACGAAGCCAAGAAGGCCGCCGCCGTTCTGGGCCACAACTTCCCCGGCAGCGATTGGTACGAGGACGCCTACGCCCTGGTCCGCACCGGCAAGAACGCCTCGCAGCAGGAAGAGGAATCCTCGGGCTGGCTGGGGCTTTGGTGATCCGGCCATGCTGGTTTCGCTGTCGATCCGCGACGTCGTCCTGATCGAAAAGCTCGACCTTGGTTTCGGGGCGGGCTTGTCGGTATTCACCGGCGAGACCGGCGCCGGCAAGTCCATCTTGCTCGATTCCCTGTCCCTGGCCCTGGGGGCGCGCGCCGATTCCGGTCTGGTGCGCCACGGTGCGCCGCAATTGTCGGTGATCGCCGAGTTCGACCCGCCGCCGTTCCATCCCGCCCGCGTGTTGCTGGCCGCCCAGGACATGGATGTGGCCGATTGCCCGCTGGTGCTGCGCCGGGTGGTCACCGCCGACGGCCGCTCGCGCGCCTATGTCAACGACGCCCCGGTCAGCGTCGGGTTGTTGCGCAAGGTCGGCGACGAACTGGTGGAAATCCACGGCCAGTTCGAAAGCCACGGCCTGTTGGACCCCGCCACCCATCTGTCGGTTCTGGACGCCTTCGCCGCCTCGGGCGAGGCCCGCCGCGCCACCCGCACCGCCTGGGATGCGTGGCGAGCCGCCGCCAAGACCCGCACCGAGGCCGAGGAAACCCTGAAGCGGGCGCGGGCCGAGGAAGAGGCCCTGCGCCACGCCCATGACGAGTTGAAGGCCCTGGACCCCAAGCCCGGAGAGGATGCCGAACTGGCGGCCAGCCGTGCCCTGTTGCAGCATGGCGAGAAGCTGGTCGAGGCCATGAACACCGCCATGGCCGCCCTGCGCGCCAAGGGCGAGGTCGAGGCATCCTTGCGCAGCGCCCAGCGCAGCCTGGAGCGTGTGGCGTCCTTGGCCGAGGGCAAGCTGGAGCCGGTGATCGCCGCCCTGGACCGCGCCGCCGTGGAAGCGGCCGAGGCGGTCGGCCAGTTGGAACACGTCTCGGCCGACATCGACATGGACCCGCGCCATCTGGAAAAGGTCGAGGAGCGGCTGTTCGCCCTGCGCGCCGCCGCCCGCAAGCACATGATCGAGGTGGACCAGTTGGCCGCGCTCAAGGCCGATCTGGCCGCCAAGCTGGCGGCGCTGGATGGCGGCGGCGACGATCTGGCCAAGCTGGCCAAGGCCGAACAAGCCACCCGCACCGCCTATGTGGAGGCCGCTCGTGCCCTGTCCAAGCTACGCGCCGAGGCCGCCGGGCGGCTGGACGTGGCGGTGGCCGCCGAACTGCCGCCGCTGAAACTGGACAAGGCCCGCTTCACCACTGGCGTCGTCACGCTGGAGGAAAACGGCTGGGGGCCGGACGGTCTCAATTCCGTGGAATTCCTGGTGTCCACCAACCCCGGCGCGCCGCCGTCGGGATTGGGCAAGATCGCCTCGGGCGGCGAGCTGTCGCGCTTCATGCTGGCGCTGAAAGTGGTGCTGGCCCGCACCTCGCCCACCCCCACCATCGTCTTCGACGAAGTGGATTCCGGCATCGGCGGCGCCGTCGCCGCCGCCGTGGGCGAGCGTCTGGCCCGTCTGGGCACCGATTTGCAGGTGCTGGTGGTCACCCACTCGCCGCAGGTGGCGGCACGCGGCCGCCAGCACTACAAGGTGTCCAAGCGTGAGGTCGAGGCCGGCAAGGTGCTGACCGGCGTCGCCGAGCTTGCGCGCGACGAACGGCGCGAGGAAATCGCCCGCATGCTGGCCGGCGAAACCGTCACCGACCAGGCCCGCGCCGCCGCCGACAGCCTGATGGCCTAAACCCAATCCTTGCGCCTGAAGTACACCACCACCGCCACCGCTACCGCCGCCATGCCGGCCAGCACCCACCAGAACGCCCAGCCGTCATGCAGTCCGGGCAGACCGGCGACGTTCATGCCGAAGATGCTGGCGACCAGATTGAGCGGCAGCATGATCGTGGACAGCACCGACAGGATGTAGAGGTTGCGACTGGACCGTTCGCCGTTGCGGGCCGAGAATTCTTCGTGCAGCAGCCGCGATTGCTCGACGCATTCCTGAAGGTCGCCGATGGCGCGCTCGACCCGCGTCAAAAGCGGATCGAAGCGTTCGCCCTCGTCGTCCTTGACCCAAGGGGGCAGCGCGTTCTGGGCGCGGGCCAGCAACAGCCGCAACGGCATGGCCCGCCGCCTGAGCTTGATGGCGTCGCGGCGGATGGCGCCCAGTTCACCGGCGACGCCGTCCAGTTCGTCGTCCAGCACCAGATCCTCGAGCACGTCGAAACGGCGGCGGATCTTGCGCCCCACCGCCTCGATGTCGGCGATGCTTTCTTCCAGAAGCGCCAGGAACAGCGCCGGCGAACTGCCCGGTGCCGCCCCCACTTCAAGGCGGAAGCGCAAGCGGTCGGTGGCGGCCAGCGGCCGCCACCGCGCGGTGATCAGCCGATCCGGGGCCAACCACAGATGCAGGTCGCCCAATTCCTGGACGGCAGCATCGAACTCCCGCAACCGGTCCTCAAGGATGATCAGACAGCCGTTGCCCAACACCTGGGCGCCCACGTCCTCGTTGCGATCCAGCAAGGTGGCCGCCAGTTGCGGCGCCAGTCCCGAATGACGCAACACCCATTGCCGCCCCGGTTCGGTCGCCAGATTGACGTGCAGCCAGACATAGTCGGCGTCACGGGCGGCCGCCTCCAGGCCCGAGGCGCGGAAAGGCGTGGCCCGGCCGTCTTTCACGGCGAAGGCGTAGACGATGCCGGCCTCTTCAAGGGTGGAGGCGGCGCCCGATGGCACGGACAGGCTCACGGCGTCCTCTTGCTGGCGGATCCCTGGTTATATCCGCCGAAGCACGCCCAGGCTCAAGTTGCAGGAATGTGACAGATCACGACGGCCCGACCCAGGTCAGCCGCTCGGCCTCGCGCAGGACGCCCGCCCCCTCCAGCTTGGCCAGGTCGCCAAGGAAGCGCCGCAACTCGGCCGGGTCGCCGGACAGGCGGTTCACCGGGCCGGGGTGCACGCCCAGACCATGGGCGGCGATCAGCTTGGCCTCGACCTCGGGGGTGGGTTCCAGCAACACAACCTGATCCTTGCTCAGGCGGGCCAACAACACCACGTTGCGCTCGGCCTGGTAATCGGCCAGCCACAGCGCGCCCAGCGGGGCCAGCCGCACCTCGCCACCGGCGTCGACGCGATAGGCGGAATCGGCCTGGTTCCACGACAGCACCAATTCGCTGCCATCGGCGCGGCGCCAGCGTCCGTCCTTCATCGCCTCGGCGCGCACGCCGTTGGTCACCACCGGCGCACGAGTCTCGTAGCACCCCGACAACAGCACGGCCAAAACGGGCAAGAACACGAACAGCGGACGCATGACGACACTCCGACGGTTGATGATGTCAGTTTAGCGCGGATCGTGCATGGCCGAATTGACCGCGCGCAAGCGGGCGATGCTTGCCCCGCCGCGACGGCGTCGCTAAAGTCCGCTCCGCGCGCTTTTCCCAATTCCGCCAAAGGCCTTTGTCCATGACCGACCGCGTCCTCATCCTCGATTTCGGCAGCCAGGTGACCCAGCTGATCGCGCGCCGTGTGCGCGAAAGCGGCGTCTATTGCGAAATTCACCCGTTCAACAAGGTGACCGCCGACAGCCTAGCCGCCTTCGGCCCCAAGGCGATCATCCTGTCGGGCGGCCCGTCCAGCGTGACCGAGGAAGGAAGCCCCCGTGCCCCCGAGGCGGTGTGGAGCTTCGGCGTCCCCGTTCTGGGCATCTGTTATGGTCAGCAGACCATGTGCGAGCAGTTGGGCGGCAAGGTCGAGCCGGGCGACCATCGCGAATTCGGCCGCGCCTATGTGGACATCAAGGAAGATTGTGCGCTGTTCCATGGCGTGTGGGCCAGGGGCGGCCGCGAACAGGTGTGGATGAGCCACGGCGACCGCGTCACCAAGCTGCCCGAGGGGTTCCGCGCCGTGGCGGTGTCCGAGGGCGCGCCCTATGCCGCCATCGCCAATGACGACCGCCGCTTCTATGCCGTGCAGTTCCACCCCGAGGTGGTGCACACCCCGCACGGTGCCCAGCTTTTGAAGAACTTCACCCACGACGTGGCGGGCTGCACCGGCGACTGGACCATGGCCGCCTTCAAGCAACAGGCCATCGAGAAGATCCGTGCCCAGGTGGGCAAGGGCCGGGTGATCTGCGGCCTGTCGGGCGGCGTCGATTCGTCCGTGGTCGCCGCCCTGATCCACGAAGCCATCGGCGACCAGTTGACCTGCGTCTATGTGGATCACGGCCTGATGCGCCTGGGCGAAAGCGAACAGGTGGTGAGCGTGTTCCGCGACCGCTTCAACATCAATCTGGTGCACAAGGACGCCTCCGAGCTGTTCCTGGGCCGGCTTGCCGGCATGACCGACCCGGAACAGAAGCGCAAGACCATCGGCGCCTTGTTCATCGACGTGTTCGAGGAAGAGGCCAAGAAGGTGGGCGGCGCCGACTTCCTGGCCCAGGGCACGCTGTACCCCGACGTCATCGAATCGGTCAGCGTGATCGGCGGCCCCAGCGTCACCATCAAGAGCCACCACAATGTCGGTGGCCTGCCCGAGCGCATGAACATGAAGCTGGTGGAGCCCTTGCGCGAATTGTTCAAGGACGAGGTTCGCGCGCTGGGCCGTGAACTGGGCCTGCCCGAGGAAATGGTCGGCCGCCATCCCTTCCCCGGACCGGGTCTGGCCATCCGCATCCCCGGCCAGGACATCACCCGCGACAAGCTGGAAATCCTCAAGAAGGCCGACGCCATCTATCTCGAGGAAATCCGCAACGCCGGCCTTTATGACGCCATCTGGCAGGCCTTCACCGTGCTGTTGCCGGTGCGCACCGTCGGCGTGATGGGCGACAGCCGCTCCTATGACTACGCCTGCGCGTTGCGCGCCGTCACCTCGACCGATGGCATGACCGCCGATTTCTACCCCTTCGACATGGCCTTCCTGGGCCGCGTGGCCAACCGCATCATCAACGAGGTCAAGGGCATCAACCGCGTGACCTACGACGTGACCAGCAAGCCGCCGGGGACGATTGAATGGGAATGAATTTTCAATCACTTAGCTTGGATGAGAGGGCGCCGCGAGGCGCCTTCTTGCTGTGGGGAGAGGCTGGGCCTGATATCCCATCGTGTGATTCCATATGTTGGGATGGAATAAGGGTGACCGACGATTAGCCATTTTCCGTCGTGCGGCCCCCCAGGATGAACTGGACAGCCAAAGGGATATCCGGCCCCCGCCGGCTCACCTTGAACGGCAGCGGCGGTGGCAGATCGCGAGGGCACCAGTCGCGGCACTGGAGCGGCACCAGCCCCGTTTCGGCAAAAGCATCCCGGTACTCGTCGAAGCCATGGGCCGCTACCGGCATACGCACTTCCATCCCCTCGGCAACGAAATGCGCGGCCACCCCGCCAATGGCCAGCGAGGGGTGGATTTCCACGATGGCGACCCGCCCCCCGGGACGCAGCAGGCGCCGGGCCTGGGCCAAGGGCGGGCGCAAATCCCCCACGTGTTCCAGCGCCAGACAGAACAGCACCAGATCGGCGCCTGTCGCCGCCGCTGCGGGCAGCGGCTGCTCCATATCGTGGCGGATCAAGGTGAAAGCCGGGTCTCGCCGGCGGGCCTGGGCCAACATGCCCTTCGACAAATCGCAACCGGACAGACGTTCCGCCCCAAGATGTTTCAATAGAGCCAGATTGCGCCCGGTGCCGCAGCCGAACTCGAACACGCTGCCACCGGCCGCCAAGGGAGCCAACGAAGCGACCGCGTGGCCGGCGACGAACAGCATGGGATTGTCGTAATCGTCATAAAGTCCGGCCCAGCGATCATAGGCGGCTTCGACGGACAGGTGCAGGGTGGGATGATCTGACATGGCTTGCCCTTGTCGGGGAGACCGTCCCGATTCGGAGCAAGTAGTTTTCCGGCCAAGGACCGTTCAGCTCCGCCAGAGCTGGACAATCATACCAAGGCACCGGAGAGGACTCAACACCACCCGTATTTTGCGTTCGACCGCCCCCGCCAACTGCCACTATAAGGCTGGACGCGTGCAGGCACTCTGGAGGACAAGGACCATGGCCGCCATCGCCAAGATATTGCTGTTGGGTTCCGGCGAACTGGGACGGGAATTCGTGATTTCCGCCAAGCGCCTGGGCGCCCATGTGGTGGCCTGCGATTCCTATGCCCATGCTCCGGCCATGCAGGTGGCGGATCAGGCCGAGGTGTTCTCGATGCTGGACGGCGCCGCCCTGGCCGCCGCCATCGAACGTCACCAACCCGACCTGATCGTCCCCGAGGTCGAGGCCATCCGCACCGAGATCCTGAAGGACTTCGAGGACAAGGGCTTCGCCGTGGTGCCGTCGGCACGGGCCACCCTGATGACCATGAACCGCGACCGCATCCGCGAGGTGGCGGCGACCGAACTGGGGCTGCCGACCTCTCGTTACCTTTACGCCGAAACGCTGGAGGAGATGCGCGCGGCGGTGACCGAGATCGGCGTGCCCTGCGTGGTCAAGCCGGTGATGTCGTCGTCGGGCAAGGGGCAAAGCGTGGTGCGCGACCAAAGCGCCGCCGTTTCCGCCTGGGAATACGCCGTGGCCGGCATGCGCGGCGACCGCAAGCGGGTCATTGTCGAAGGCTTCATCGACTTCGACTACGAAATCACCCTTTTGACCGTCCGCACCCGCGACGGCGTGGTGTTCTGCGATCCCATCGGCCACCGCCAGGAACGCGGCGACTATCAGGAAAGCTGGCAACCCACCGCCATGGCCCCGGCCGCCGTGGCCGAGGCCCAGCGTCAGGCCAAGGCGGTGGTGGACAATCTGGGCGGGTTCGGCCTGTTCGGCGTCGAGTTCTTCGTCAAAGGCGAACAGGTGATCTTTTCCGAATTGTCGCCGCGCCCGCACGACACCGGCATGGTCACCCTGATCTCGCAGAACCTGACCGAGTTCGACCTGCATGCCCGCGCCATCCTGGGTCTGCCCATCCCGTCCATCACCCAGCACGGTCCCGCCGCCTCGGCGGTGATCCTGGCGGACCGCGAAGCCCATGACTTCACCGTGTCCGGCCTGGCCGAGGCGTTGATCCCCACCGTTGCCGGCATCGACGTGGACGTGCGTATTTTCAGCAAGCCGACCACCCGGCCCTATCGCCGCATGGGCGTCGCCCTGGCGCTGGCCCGCGAGGGCGACACCGACACCGCCCGCCGGGCGGCCCGCGAGGCGGCGGCCAAGATCAGGCTGAGTTATCGGGAGTAGCCGTTCATGACCGTCGTCATCCACGGCATCAAGGCCTGCGACACCATGAAGAAGGCGCTCACCTGGCTGGACGCCCATGCCGTCGCCTACACCTTCCACGATTACAAGAAGGACGGCGCCGACCGTTCCGACCTGGAACGCTGGTGCGCCTCCTTAGGCTGGGAAAAGGTGCTGAACCGCGCCGGCACCACCTTTCGCAAGGTGCCCGAGCACGCGCGGAGCGACCTGGACGAGACCAAGGCCATCGCCTTGATGCTGGCCCAACCCAGCATGATCAAGCGCCCGATCCTGGAAGGCCCCGACATCCTGGAGGCCGGTTTCAAGCCCGAGCGTTACGCCGCCCTGTTCGGCGGCTGAGCATCCCCTATTCCACCGGCACGTCGAAATAGCTGTCGGGATAGGGCTCGGGCCGATAGGTGAAGTGCCAGTATTCCTCGGGGATGCCGCCGAAACCGCGCGCCGCCATCGCTTCGGCCAGCAGCTTGCGGTTGGCCTGGGCGGTGGCCGTGACCTCGGTCGAGGCGGGGTGCGACAACGGATCGAAGCAATCGTAGCCGGTCCCCAGATCCAAACCGCCATCGGCGAAACGCAAACCATAGGGCGCGGTGCAGGCCACCAACGGCTGCCCCGGCCGATAGCTTTGGGCCGGCAAGGCGCCGGGACCGGTCAAGGTGACATCGACGGTCGAGCCGCGCGAATGGCCCGAGCGTTCGGCGATATAGCCCAGCCGGAACAGATCGCGCTTGTCCACACCCGGATAGAATTCCGCCTGCGTCACAATGTCATTCACGTCGCGCGCCCAGCGGACGAAATGGTTCACCGCCCGTTGCGGGCGATAGCATTCGAACACGATAAGCCCCAGCCCCAAGGCCCGCAGATCGTCCTGAACCCCCTTGAGCGCCAGGGCGGCGGGACGGGTCAGCCAGCATTCGCCGTTGACGTAGCCGTCAATGGGGCGGCCGACGAAATTGTGCGCCCCCACATAGCGCATGTCCTGATTAATGGTGGGATCGACCTCGCGCAGCCTGACGAAGTCAGCGGGCAAACCATCCGCGAGTGCTGGCGCGGCGACTGACGACAGGGCAACGGCGACGATAGCGGCAAGACGGCGCATGGCGTTGTTTCCCCTTCCCCCCTGGGAAGGAAGATGCTCCCACGCTCGCCATGGCAAGGCAACCCTTCGATGAGGTCGCCTTCAATGTGTCGGCGACCCCAGACGGCCGCACAAGTGGGTCAGGGTGTGCCGCATGTCGGGACAGTTGGGGCCCAGGCGCGCCGCCAAATCAAGGGCGCGCTGGCGGTCGATGGCGGAACCCTGCCATTCCCGACGCAGGATGTCGGCCAATTCCAACCAATTGCGATCAGTCGAGCTAATGGTCCATTCCATGCTTCGCCTCCCGAAGGGAGCAACACCACGCGACCATCACAGCACGGACGCCCCCGCCACGACGAACGGGCGATGGGATGACAGACCTTTTCCGCCCCCTCTCTTCCGAAAGCATGGGGCGTTCATTTGAAGATATAAGGTTCGACCCCATGGCGACGGGCCAGATGCTGGATCAGGAACTTGGCCAGGGTGTAAGAGACGGTGACGAAACGCAACCGGGTCCATTGCCCGGTATGCCCCACCACCTCGCCCCGGACCGTCATGGCCCGCGACAGCTCCAACTGGCGGCCTTCCCGCGGGAACAGCGTCAGGCCCAACTCGGCCCCGATCACGGCATCGATCCGCCCGACCCGCATGCCGCCCACGGAAACGTCATGGACCTCAAGCAGCTTGTCGCCGATCCGAGCCATGATACCGTGGTCTTCGAACCGTTGATACTGGCGGCGATCAGCGCCCTCGTGGGCACGCAGCACATTGGCCGCCCTGATCCGATGAAGATGGTCTTTCATGGTTCCTGCCTGGCTGAGAAGCCGTTCATAGCATCTCCAGGTAAACCACTTTTGCTACGCGCCGTGAATAGGTGATAAACGCTAGCGATAGCGTTTCGCCAGCGACGCGGCCAGGTCGGCCGCCAGCCAGGAACAGGCCAGATGCGACGAACAGGCCCGGCGGCCGTTACAGGCCAGAGCCTCGTCGACAGCCGCCGCAAGCTGCCGATGGTCCATCCCCTCGGCCAGACCAGTGATGGAAATCAATCGGTTCAAGCAATGACGGTGTTCTTGTTCGGCCATGGTCGCGCCCCCCTGGCGGTCGATGACAAGGTCATTGTGCATCACCCGCCGAGCATGCCCAACCACGCAACCAGACGAGCGGTGGGCGCGTTGGTAGCAAGTCGTGCCCCCAAGGGATAAGGCATTGTGCGCAACGTTCCGGGCAAGCCTTGCGTTTCTTGCACCCACGGTAACCACAAAACAAATAGGTATTTTATTGCCACCTATAGCGGCATTTCGGCATTATGCCGCCCCGGCGGGACTTGGTGAGGAATGGGCACGATGTCGGTGATCGAATGGCATGACGGATTGAACGTGGGAGTGGCTTTCATGGACCACGACCATACAGAAGCGGCAAACGCCATCAACGCCATGGCCCAGGCCTCGGGGCAGGATCGTCTGGTCCAGTTGGACCATTTCATCGACCATTGCCGCGACCATTTCGCCCGCGAAGAGGTGTTGATGGGCAAGGTCGGCTTTTTCGCCCTGGGATGTCATCAGGGCGAACACCAGCGCGTCCTGGCCGAATTGGCCCAGGTCCGCGAGCGCTTAGCCGGCGGCGACCAACAAGACGAATATTTCACCCGCGCGTTGCCGCAATGGCTGATGAACCATCGCAACACCATGGATTTCGTCACCGCCGAATTCGCCCGCGCCGCCGGCTACAGCGAATAGCTATTGACCCGGCATGGAGAAGTCTCCATGCCGGGTCAATAAAGCGGCCGTTGAGGGCGCGGCCAAGCGCCCAGATGGGCGCGCCCGGCGAGGGTCAATAAAGCGGCGCGCAGGCGCCGGCCAGCCATGTCCGGGTGGCATCGTCCAGCAACGGCGCCAAGGTCGCCTCGACCCGTGCATGATAGGCGTCCACCCAGGCCCGTTCCTCGGCATCCAACAGATCGGGAACGACCAGCGCCCGATCATAGGGAACCAGGGTCAGGGTCTCGAACGCCAAAAGCTCGCGCTCGCCCCCTGGCGGTCCGTCCGCCGCGACCACCGCCAGCAGGTTTTCGGTGCGGATGCCATAGGCGCCGGACTTGTAATATCCGGGCTCGTTGGACAGCACCATTCCAGACTTCAACGCCGCCGCGCCCACCCCCAGCTTGGAAATGCGCTGCGGCCCCTCATGCACCGACAGGAACGAGCCGACACCGTGGCCGGTGCCGTGGTCATAGTCCAGCCCGTGCCGCCACAACGGCTGACGCGCCAGCACGTCAAGCTGGCTGCCGGTGGTTCCTGTGGGAAACAGGGCGCGGGAGATCGCCACATGGCCCTTCAGAACCAGGGTGAAACGTTCCCGTTCCTCTGGCCCTGGTTCCCGTCCGCCCCCGCGCACGAACACGGTTCGTGTGATGTCGGTGGTGCCGTCCAGGTATTGCGCCCCGGAATCCAGCAAGAACAGTTCGCCAGGAAGCAGCGTGCGATTGCTGGCGGGCGTGGCCCGGTAATGGACGATGGCGCCGTGCGGCCCCGAACCGGCGATGGTGGGAAAGGACAGGCCGCGAAAATGCTCGCCCTCGGCACGCAACGTCTCGAGTCGGGCGGCGGCGGCCAGTTCGTCCACGCCCGCGCGCCCCTCCAACCATGCCAGGAAACGGACCACCGCCACGCCGTCGCGCAGATGGGCGACCCGCGCCCCGGCCAGTTCCACCGGATTCTTGCAGGCCTTGGGCAACACGCACGGGTCGGCGCCGCGATCCACCTGGGCGCCGGCCGCCGACAGGCGGTCGAAGAACGCCGAAGCCGCCGCATTCGGATCAACCCGCACCCGCTTGCCAGCCAGAAGGTCCAACGCCGCCGGCAACTCGGACGGCTGGCGAATGTCCACCTCGGGCCCCAGATGGTCGCGGACCGCATCACTCAGTTTGGCGTCGTCCACGAACAGCGCCGCCCGACCATCGGCGTAAAGCAAGGCGAAGCACAGCGGCAGCGGCGTATAGGGCACGTCGCCGCCTCGGATGTTCAGTAACCAGGCGATGGAACTGGGGTCGGTCAGCACGACGGCGTCAAGCCGGTCGGCACGCAGGATTTCCGCCATGTCGCCCCGCTTTTCCTGCGACGACCGACCAGCGAAGGTCATGGCATGGACGGCCAGGGGGGCGACCGGCGGCGGCGGCCGTTCGTTCCACACCGCGTCCAGCGGATTGTCCAGACAGGCCACCAGCACGGCCCCAGCCCGTTCGGCGGCGTTGTGCAACGCCTCGACCTGATCGGCGGTATGCAGCCACGGGTCATAACCCAGGCGGTCGCCGGCCCGCAGCCGATCGGCCAGCCAGCGCGATGGCGGGCAATCCACCAGATGCACCGGTTCGAACCGTTCGGTGTCCACCTCGGCCCGAACCTGAAGGGTGTAACGGCCATCCACGAACACCGCCGCCTGGGTCGCCAGCACCACCGCCATGCCGGCCGAACCGGTGAAGCCGGTCAGCCATGCCAGACGGCGGGCATTGGGGGCGACGTATTCGCCCTGATGTTCGTCGGCACGCGGCACCACGAACCCCGAAAGCCCACGCGCCGCCAGCATGGCGCGCAAGGCATCCAGGCGGGCACCGGGCACCGGGCCCGAGGGAATTTCGTCGTCGTCGTCCATGATCGCATCCTTTGTTTCCGCCCGACCTTAAGCGGCCAGAGACGGAGCGGCAAGGCGCTGCCATTGCCGTTTGAGAATGCTGCGATGCAAAAACACCCTTTCCATCACCCCCGCGACAGGCTTAATCTTATCCGCGCCGCTTTTTCGGAAGCGGACGAAGGGGTGCACCGACAGGCCCTGGAAACGCCTTGTCGTTGCGCCCCTTTTAAGCTTCAGGCTTCGTAATCCACCACCCGCCGTTCGCATCGCGCCGCCCGCACCACCGGAGCGGCTTTTTCGTGTTCGGGGTGGTGATGATAGGCCTCGAGCGCGGCGCGGTCGGAAAACTCGGAATACAAGACCACGTCGGCGGCGTCGGCGGCACCGCTGACGTCGATCCCCACCTCGAGACGCAGCAAACCGGGGATCCGACCGTTCAGCGCCTCCAGCGCCTGCTTGATTTCCAGGGCCTGAGCGTGCCGCTCGGCCGAGCTCTCGCCGTTCATGCGCCAGAACACGATGTGCTTGATCATTCCCCGTTCACCTCGCTGAACCTGTCAAACCTGTTGCCGGCCATGGCCGCCGCCGCCCGGCGTCTCGATCACGAACACGTCGCCCGGCGCCATCTCGACCAGCGCGGTGCCGCCCAACACCTCGACCGTGCCGTCGGCGCGTTCGACGCTGTTGCGGCCCGGCAGGCCGTTGCCGCCGCCGGCCAGTCCGAATGGCGCCACCCGCCGCCGGTTGGAAAGGATTCCGGCGGTCATGGGTTCCAGGAACCTGAGCCGGCGTACCACGCCGTCGCCACCGCGATGTGCCCCCTCGCCCCCCGAACCGCGGCGGATGGCGAAACCGTCCACCAGAACCGGGAAACGCCATTCCAACACTTCGGGATCGGTCAGGCGGGAGTTGGTCATATGGGTCTGGACCGCGCTGGCGCCGTCGAAATCGGCCCCAGCCCCAGCCCCGCCGCAGATGGTTTCGTAATATTGGTAGCGGTCGTCGCCGAAGGTCAGGTTGTTCATGGTGCCCTGGGAGGCCGCCATCACACCCAACGCCCCCATCAGGCAATCCACCAGGGCTTGGCTGGTTTCCACGTTACCCGCCACCACCGCCGCCGGCGGTTGGGGCGCCAGCATGCATCCCGGCGGTACGATGATCTCGAGCGGCTTGAGGCAGCCTTCGTTCAGCGGAATGGCGTCGTCGACGATACAGCGGAAAACGTACAGCACCGCCGCCCGCGTGATCGCCGTCGGCGCGTTGGAGTTTCCCGGCCGCTGGGCGCTGGTGCCGGTAAAGTCGATGGTGGCGCGCCGCGCCGCCTTGTCCACCCGCACCTGAACCTTGATGACGGCACCGTCGTCCATCTCGACCGCGAACGCGCCGTCCTCAAGCCGGGCGAGAACCCGGCGCACCGATTCCTCGGCATTGTCCTGGACATGGTTCATGTAGGCGGCAACCGTTTCGGATCCGAACAGATCAACCATGCGCAACAACTCGGCCGCGCCTTTTTCGTTGGCCGCCAACTGCGCTTGCAGGTCGGCGACGTTCTGGCGCGGGTTGCGGGCCGGATAGGGGCCGCCGGCCAGCAATTCCCGCAACTCGGCTTCGCGGAAGCGGCCATCCTTGACCAGTTGGAAATCGTCGATCAGCACGCCTTCCTGGTCGATGGTGGTGGAATCGGGCGGCATCGAGCCCGGCGTAACCCCGCCGATATCGGCATGATGGCCGCGACTGGCAACGAAGAACCTGACGGCCCCTTGGTGGAAGACCGGGGTGACCACGGTAATGTCGGGCAGGTGGGTGCCGCCGGCATAGGGCGAATTGAGGGCGAAGGAATCACCGGGCCGCAAGCTTCCGGCGCGGCTGCGCAGAATGGCCCGCACGCTTTCCCCCATGCTGCCCAGATGCACGGGAATATGGGGCGCGTTGGCCACCAGACCGCCTTCGGCGTCGAACACCGCGCAACTGAAATCCAACCGTTCCTTGATGTTGACCGAATGCGCCGTGTTGGCCAGCACCGCCCCCATCTGTTCGGCGACGCTCATGAACAGGTTGTTGAACACCTCAAGCAACACCGGATCGACACGGGTGCCGGCGGCAAATCGTTGCGGCCTAGCAACGACACGGGTCAGGACCAGATGGCGCCGGGCATTCATGGCGGCCCGCCAGCCCGGCTCAACTACGGTCGTCGCCGTGGCCTCGGTGATGATCGCCGGCCCATCCACGCTTTGCCCCGGACACAGGCGTTCCCGGTCGAAAATCAACGCGTCATGCCATTGGCCGCCACTGAAGAAGCGCTCTTGCGCCATGGCGTCGGGTTGGGTTGTCGTCGTCGGCAACTCGGCCTCGGCCAAGTCTTCGCCACCACCGGCCATCTCGATTCCCACCGCCTCGACCACCAGCGGCCGGCCATCCATGACGAAACCGAAACGAGCGTGATGGGCGGCGGCGAACGCCTGGGCCAGACGGTCCAGGTCGGCGGCATCGACCGGCAAGGCGGTATCCGATCCCTGATATTTCAGGAACACGGTCCGGGTGCCGGTCATGTCGGCACGTTCGACGCCTTGGCGTTCCAGCTCGCACCGCGCCTCGGCCTCGAGGTCGGCGAAGGCGCGGCACATGGCCTTGTGGGCATCGTCGTCCAGAACCGCCTCGATCGCCCGCTCGCGCAGCACCCGCAAGTCGGCCAGCCCCATGCCATAGGCTGACAGCACCCCGGCCAGCGGATGCAGGAACACCGTGTCCATTCCCAAAGCGTCAGCCACCAGACAGGCATGCTGGCCACCGGCCCCGCCGAAACAGGCCAGAGTATAGCGGGTGACATCATAGCCGCGCGCCACGCTGACCTGTTTGATGGCATTGGCCATGCCCAACACGGCGATGGACAGGAAGCCCTCGGCCACCTGTTCCGGGGTGCGGCCGTCACCGATTTCAGCGGCCAGGGCGGCGAAGCCTTCGCGAACCGCCACCTTGTCCAACGGCTGGTTGGCGTCGGGACCGAACAGCGCCGGAAAGAAATCAGGCCGCAGCTTGCCGACCATGACGTTGCAGTCGGTCACCGTCAGCGGCCCGCCGCGCCGGTAACAGGCCGGACCGGGATTGGCGCCGGCGGAATCGGGGCCGACCCGGAATCGGGCGCCGTCATAATGCAGGATCGAACCGCCACCGGCCGCCACCGTGTGGATGCGCATCATCGGCGCACGCAGCCGCACACCGGCGACAACCGTGTCGAAACTGCGTTCGTATTCGCCGTCATAATGGCAGACGTCGGTGGAGGTGCCGCCCATGTCGAAGCCGATCAGATGGTCGAAGCCGGCCATGGCGGCCGTCTTGACCGCACCGACCACGCCGCCCGCCGGCCCCGACAGGATGGCGTCCTTGCCCTGGAACCGCCGGGCGTCGGTCAACCCGCCCGAGCTTTGCATGAACATCAGCCGCGTGCCGCCAAGCTGGCCGGCCACCCGGTCCACATAGCGGCGCAGGATCGGCGACAGATAGGCGTCCACCACCGTGGTATCGCCGCGCCCCACCGCCTTCATCAACGGGCTGGCCTCGTGGCTCAGGCTGACCTGGGTGTAGCCGATCTCGCGCGCCAGCCTGCCGACGGCGCGTTCGTGTTCCGGGTAACGGTATCCATGCAACAACACCACGGCGACGCTGCGGATGCCCGCTTCATAGGCCTCGATCAGGTCGGCGGCGGTCTGCGCCAGATCGAGCGCGCACAACACCTCGCCGCGCGGCCCCGTACGCTCGGGCACCTCGACCACCCGCTCGTACAACATGTCCGGCAGGCGGATGGCCCGGGCGAACAGATCGGGGCGATTCTGGGTGCCTATGGCCAACAGGTCGGCGAATCCCTTGGTTACCGCCAAAAGGATCCGTTCCCCCTTGCGTTCCAGTAATGCGTTGGTGGCGACCGTGGTGCCCATCTTCACCGCCGCCACTTTTTCCGGCGGAATGGGATCGCCCTCAGCGACGCCAAGAAAGCGGCGGATGCCGGCCAGGGCCGCATCCTGATATTGCTCGGGATTTTCCGACAACAGCTTGGCCGTCGCCAATCCGCCATCGGGGCGTCGCGCCACGATGTCGGTGAAGGTGCCCCCACGATCGATCCAGAACTGCCAGCCGCCCATGCCCGCTTCTCCTGGTGAGGCGAAGATGCTAGCGCAGGAATGTGGCGCAAGGAAGCCGAACCTCCGACTATCGAAGGTGCCGGGCCCCCAACAGGATAGGGGGTATTAACCATAGGCACCGTAGGATTATCCGTCGCCAATGCCCTATACTTTATGGATAGATAAAAACGGGAGGCGACCATGCCGCACCTCATCCACAGGTTGCCTATCGGTCTAAGATTGTGGTCCATCGTAGTGCTGTCGCTGGTTGGTTTCGCGCTGGCCTTCGCCGGCGAGATGGTCAACATGGCAGACGAAACCTACGCCGCCCGCCAAGCCAAGGTCCGCAACGTCATCGAAGCCGCCCACTCCGTCGCCGCCCATTACGCCGACATGGCGGCACGCGGCACGCTGACCGAGGAACAGGCCCAGGAACAGGCCAAGGCGGCGATCGCCGCCATCCGCTATGACGGCAGCGAATACGTCTTCATCAACGACCGTTCGGGCATGACCCTGGCGCATCCCAAGGCCGAACTGGTCGGCAAGAACATGGCCGAGCTCAAGGACGCCAACGGCAAGTTGTTCCTGCGCGACATGCTGGAAATGGCCACGACCCACGCCGAGGGCGTGGTCGATTACATGTGGCCCAAGGCCGGCGCCGCCAAGCCCCAGCCCAAGATCACCTATTTCAAGGTTTTCCCGCAGTGGAACTGGCTGATTTCGTCGGGCATCTACGTCGATGACGTTCGTCAGGCGATCATGGCTCGCGCCATCCAGCGCGGCACCCTGACCGCCGCCGGTGTCGCGGTGCTGATGGCTCTGTGCTGGTGGATCGCGCACTCGCTGACCAAGCCGCTGGGCCGTTTGACCGCCACCATGAACCTTTTGGCCGAGGGCCGTCTGGACACCGAGATTCCCGACCGCGACAAAGGCGCGGAAATCGGCGCCATGGTCCAGGCCATGCAGGTGTTCAAGGACAACGCCCTGGCCATGAAACGGCTTGAGGCCGAACAGGCCGAAGCCCAGGCTCGCACCGCCGCCGAACGGCGGACGCTGATGCTGCAACTGGCCGACGACTTCGAGGCATCGGTCAAGGAAGTGGTGTCCCAGGTCGGGCAATCCGCCTCGTCGCTCAAGGGCACGGCCCAGGACATGAACTCGGCGGCCGACGAAGCCTCGCAACGTTCCGCCATGGTCGCCGCCGCCGCCGAAGAGGCCAGCGCCAACGTCCAGACCGTGGCGGTGGCCACGGAACAGCTTTCCGCCTCCATCGACGAAATCTCGATCCAGGTGCACCGTTCAAGCTCGATCGCCGAACAGGCGGTGGAAACCGCCCAACGGACCGACGCCATCGTGCGCGGATTGGCCGAAGCGGCCAACCGCATCGGCCAGGTGGTGGGGCTGATCACCGACATCGCGTCCCAGACCAACCTGTTGGCGCTGAACGCCACCATCGAGGCGGCGCGGGCCGGCGAAGCCGGCAAGGGCTTCGCGGTGGTCGCCGGCGAGGTCAAGCATCTGGCCACCCAGACCGCCAAGGCCACCGAAGAGATCACCAGCCAGATCGCCGGCGTGCAACAGGCCACCGGCGAGGCGGTAACGGCCATCGCCGCCATCTCGCAGGTGATCGGCGAGGTCAACGAGATCGCCGGCTCGATCGCGGCGGCCGTCGAGGAACAGGGCGCGGCCACCCGCGACATTTCGCGCAACACCCAGGAAGCGGCCATGGGCACCCAGAACGTGTCCGAAAACGTCGACGGCGTGCGCGCGGCGGCCGTGGAAACCGGTCGTTCCGCCGGTACGCTGCTGGTCCAGGCCGAGTCCTTGGCAACCGAGGCAAGCTCGCTGTCGCAGGCGGTGGAACAGTTCCTGGGTACTATTCGCGCGGCCTGAACAAGAAACGAAGCCCCCCGGTCCCGGTCCCGCGTCGCGGGCCGGGGCCGGGTTGTCGCCATAATCCATAAAATTCTTCGTACAATTCAACGGTGGTGTTAAATTCCGCCCCGCATACATCGAATGCCGAAGCGTCTTGTAGGGGTTCCGGGAATGAGCACGTTTTTCCGCCGCATGCCGGTGGCGGGCCGTCTGGCCGTCATCGTGGCGGTTGCCTTGGTGGGCATGTCCATCAGCGTCGCCCAATTGCTGCGCGACGCCTCCCACATCCTGCTTGAGGGACGCGAACAACAGGTTCGCTCGGTGGTCGAAAGCGCCCACGCAATCATCGCCGGCTACCAGCAACGTGCCGCCAAGGGTGAGATGGACGAGGCGGCCGCGAAGTCGGCGGCGGCCACCGCGCTTTCCATGCTGCGCTATCAGGGACAGGAATACGTCTGGGTCAACGACCTTGACGGCTTGATGATCATGCACCCCTTCGCCCCCAAGCTGGTGGGCAAGACCGTGCTCGACCTCAAGGATGCCGATGGCCAGAACTTCTTCAAGCAGATGGTCGACGTCTCACGCGCCAAAGGCTCGGGCACCGTCCATTACAAATGGAACAAGCCGGGATCGAACGAACCCTTGCCCAAGGTGTCGTTCGTCCAGGCGGTTCCCGGCTGGAACTGGATGGTCGGGTCGGGCCTTTACATGGACGACGTGCGGGCCCAGGTGCGGGAGCAGATCCTGGAACATCTGGCCCAGATCGGAGTGATCCTGGCCCTGGTGCTGGTGCTGGCCTGGATCGGCGCGCGCGCCATCGCCGTCCCGGTGCGTACGCTCACCACCGCCATGCACGATCTGGCCGGAGGCCGTCTGGACGTCGAAGTCCCGGCCCGTGACCAGGGCGCCGAAATCGGCGCCATGGCCCACGCGGTGCAGGTGTTCAAGGATAACGCCCTGGCCATGAAGCGGTTGGAAGCGGAACAGGCAGAAGCGCAAAGCCGGGCCGAGACTGAACGCAAGCGGCTGATGGAGCGTCTGGCCCAGGAATTCGAAAGCTCGGTCAAGGGTGTGGTCGGCGAGGTCGCGCAATCGGCGCAAAGCCTCAAGGGAACCGCCCAAAGCATGAGCGCCAGCGCCTCGGCCGCCACCGAACGCTCGGCCGCCGTGGCCGCCGCCGCCGAACAGGCAACCATGAACGTCGATTCGGTGGCCGCCGCCACCGAGGAATTGTCGGCGTCCATCGGCGAGATCGCCTCGCAGGTGGAACGTTCCAGCGCCATCGCCCAGGGCGCGGTCACCACCGCCCAGCGATCCGAGGAGATCGTGCGCGGACTGGCCCAGACCGCCGGCCGCATCGGCGAGGTGGTGACCCTGATCAGCGCCATCGCCGGCCAAACCAACCTGTTGGCCTTGAACGCCACCATCGAGGCGGCGCGGGCTGGTGAAGCCGGCAAGGGCTTCGCGGTGGTCGCCAACGAGGTCAAGCATCTGGCCAACCAGACCGCCAAGGCCACCGAGGAAATCGGCACCCAGATCAGCGCCGTACAGGACCAGACCCGCGAAGCGGTCGCCGCCATCGAGGACGTGACCAAGGTGATCGACCAGATCAGCGAAATCTCGTCGTCGGTCGCCGCCGCCGTCACCCAGCAAGGCGCCGCCACCCGCGAAATCTCGCGCAACACCCAAGAAGCGGCCATGGGCACCCGCCACGTTTCGGACAACGTCACCGAAGTGCGGGCCGCCGCCAGCGACACCGGCCGCGCCGCCGACGGGCTGTTGGCCGAGGCCGAAGGACTGTCCCATGGCGCGGAATCGCTGGAGGGAGCGGTAGACCGTTTCCTCGACGGCATCCGCGCCGCCTGAGCCCCAAATCCTTGACACTCCCGGCGTCCCCGTCGCCGGGAGTGTTTTCTTTCGTCCCCCACGGAAACCGCCATGGCCGCCACCCCCCAAGACCTGTTCGCCCATCTGGAACACCTGGGGATCGCGGTCACCACCCACCACCACGAGGCCGCCTTCACCGTCGAACAGGGCAACGCCATCTGGAACGGCATCCCCGGCGTGCATTGCAAGAACCTGTTCCTCAAGGACGCCAAGGCAAAGCTGTGGCTGGTGGTCGCCCCGGCCGAGCGCCGGATCGACCTTAAAGGGCTGCCGGCCCGCATCGGCTCGGCCCGGCTGTCGTTCGGCTCGGCCGAATTGCTGCGTCAGGTGCTTGGGGTCGAACCGGGATCGGTCACGCCGTTCGCCTTGATCAACGACGCCGAACGCAAGGTCTCGGTGGTGCTGGATGCCTGGATGATGGAGCAGGATCTGCTGAACTATCACCCATTGCGCAACACCATGACCACCACCATTCGCACCGCCGATTTCAGATCCTTTCTCGCCTCGACCGGCCACCGGCCCGAATTGGTGGCGCTTTAGACCCTATGTTCGCCAGCCGTTTCAGCCGGCGAACATAGGATCTAAGAATCAGTATCCCGCTCCAATCCGCGCCGCACCTCGTCCAGGGTCTCGCGCCACAACGGCACCAATCCCGAGGCCAGGGCCCGCAACCGGATGACGTCCTGGTCACGCGCCGCCTTTTCGATGGCGGCGGCGTGCTGCGACAGCCGCTCCCCCCCCCAATAACCGGCCATGCCCTTGAGGTCGTGGGCGCATTGACGTGACGCCTCGAAATCCCCCTGGCCTGCCAGATCGGCCAGACGATCGACCGAGGCTTGCCCCGTCGCCTGAAACAGATGCACCAGTTCGCCTAGAGCCGCCGGCCCCATGTGGTCGGACAATTCGCGGAACTGTCGGGCGTTCACCATGGGCGGCAGCGGCGTCTCGCCCTGGACCAGGGCCGCCATGGTCTCGAACAGGGTATGGGGGTCGATAGGTTTGCTGACATGGGCGTTCATACCCACCGCCAGACACCGTTCGGCGTCGCCCGGCATGGCATTGGCGGTCAAGGCGATGATCGGCACCGCCGCCATCGGGCCGGGCAGCCGGCGGATGGCCCGTGTCGCCCCCAATCCGTCCAGTTCCGGCATTTGCATGTCCATCAGGATCAGGTCGAAACTGCCGTGGGCTGCCTGGGCCACCGCCTCGCGACCATCGACGGCCACGGTGACCCGATGGCCGCAGCGTTCCAGAAGACCGCGCGCCACCAACACGTTGACCGGGTTGTCTTCGGCCAACAGGATGTCGAGCGGCGGCACCGACACCATGACGCGCGGCATGTCCATCGGCGGCGGCCCGGCGGCGGGGGAAAACGCCAGCCGCACCCAAAAACGGCTGCCTTGTCCGGGCTGGCTGTCCACACCGATGGCGCCGCCCTGACCTTCGACCAGCCGGCGACAAATGGCCAGTCCCAACCCGGTGCCGCCGAACCGGCGCGAAATGGAGGCGTCGGCCTGGACGAAGGATTCGAACAGCCGGGCTTTCGCCTCGGAATCGATGCCGATGCCGGTGTCGACGATCTCGAACAACACATCGACCCGACCGTCGACCGCCGCTTCGGCGGTGGCGCGCAAGGTGACATGACCGCTGTCTGTGAACTTGACCGCGTTGCCGGTCAGATTGAGCAGGACCTGCCACAACCGCCCGGAATCGCCGCTGATCCATTGCGGCAAGCCAGGATCGACGTTCCAGTTGAGCTCCAGCCCCTTTTCCGCCGCGCGCGGTTTCAACAGCCCGACCACGCCTTCGAACACGCGGACCAGACTGAAGGGGGCATCCTCGAACTCGACGCGCCCGGCCTCCAGCTTCGAGAAATCGAGGATATCGTTGATGATGGTCAGCAACGCCTCGGCCGACGACGTCAACGCCCCCATCTGACCACGCTGTTCCTCGGTCAGCGGACCTTGGGCGATCAGCCGTGCCATGCCAAGGATACCGTTCATGGGGGTACGGATCTCATGGCTCATGGTGGCGACGAAATCGCTCTTGGCCCGGTTGGCCTGTTGCAGCGCGACCTCGCGCGCTTCCGCCTCATGGGCGTTTTGTTCCAGCGCGCGGGCCATGTCGTTGAAGGCCTCGCCCAATTCGCCGATCTCGTCCTGACGATCGACCTTGACCCGCGCCCCAAGGTGACCGCCGGCCATCAGCCGCACCGCACATGTCAACGCCGACACCGAGCGCAAGATCAGCGAATTGCCGAAAGCCCAGGCCGACAGCAGCACCGCCACGGTCGCCGCCAACAGCGCCAGCAAGCCGCCGCGCAGGGCGGAATCGGCATCGGCGAAGACCATGGCCGTCGGACGCGACACCGTCACATACAAAGAATGCTCGCCATAGGGCAGGCGGCTGTAAGCCACCAGCCGTTCCTCCCGTCCCGTGCCGTGGCGGAAAGTTCCTTCGTCCCCCCCCGCCAGCACCTGATGGAAGACCGGGTCTGTGCCGCCCACCGCCGCCTCGTGGTTGGGAACCTGACCCAGGATGATGCCCTGGCTGTCATAGAGCCTGAGCTCCGCATCCGACGGCAGACGCGGCGCCAGCGTCTTGATGACCCAGGCCAAGTTGGCGCTGACCAGCATCACGCCCTGCATCCGGCCATCCTTGAAGATGGGACCGGCCACCGGAATGATCGGAGCGTTGATGATCTTGCCGAAGATGTACTCGCCGGTCACCAGCGCCTGACGTTCCACGACCTGATGGAAATAGGCGCGGTCGCGCACATGCATGCGTTCGGGCGGGCCGCTGCGGGCGGCGCAGACGATGTCGCCGTTCATGTCGATGGCGGCGAAATTGAAAAAACTGTCGGCATCGCTGACGGCATTGAACAGCAGTTCCGCCAGGCGGGCGGAACAGGCGACGCGATCCTGGGACAGCACCGCCGGATCGCGGGCCAGGAATCCGACCAGGGTCCGGGTCTGACGGTCCAGGTCGCGCTGGCTGGCGGCGACCACACGGGCGATCTGCAACACCGATTCGGCACTGCGCTCGCTGGCCGAGCGGCGCACGGTGTCGGTGTTGTAGATGATGAGACCCAAGGCCGGCAGCACGGCGATGAACACCACGACCAACAAGCGCCCTCTCAGGCCGAGACCGCCTTTCGCCATGCACTGCCTCCCCCTCGCCGAGCGCAGCCTATATCAGACGACTTCTGATTACAATTCGCGGCCCTTGACACCCGACACCTCCTTCGCCGGACGACTGAACCCGAATTTCCACGCCCGCGCGAAAACCGCCAGCTTAAGCCGCAACGGCAAGCGTTCGTCCGACAGCATTTCCAGCATGTCGGACAACCGCTTGGAGATCATCAGGGTGTAAAGGGTCAACAGAGTGGTTCCGGCAAAAGCCAACAGGAACCACACCACCCGTTCGGGCAAGGGATCGTCGGCCGCCGCCAGCAGGTTCATGCCCAAAAAGCCGGTGGTCACCGTGGCGATCAGCCCGAAGGTGGTGACCACCGTCAGCCGGACCACGGTGTTGGCCTGACGGCGCAAACCGTCGCTGTCCAGGTATTGCGCCATGTCCTGCACCTCGCGGCGCAGGGTATCGTAAAGCGGATCGGTCCCCAGATGCCCCCGCCACAACCCGAACAGCGCCTTGGCCGGAGCCTGGATCGACACCTCGTGGAACCAGCAACGATGGGTGAAGCGCAGGAAGGTTTCGAAGGTGGTGCGAATGGTGCGCTTGAACGCCTTGACGCTGTCGGCGTCGCGGATGTCCAACCGGCTGACCGCGCCGCCCAGACGGTCGCCAAACATCAGAAGGGCCGCCTTGTGGAAATGGGCGATCAAGCCGACCAGGAAATATTGGTGGCGGAACTGGGCCAACAGCCCGCTTTCCGAATCGGTGACGAAGCGCCGTCCGACCTCGCCCACCATGACGAAGGCATGGCCGGAACACAGCAACCGGGTGTTCGCGACCTCGGGATCGCCGGTATTCCAGTAGCGGTCGTAACAAAACTCATGTTCGAACCGGCGTAGCGAGGTCGCCGAGAACGGCAAGCGGTCGGACGGCCCCGAGCGGGTGGCCAGGGCCAGACGCACGAAATCGCCCCGCGACAGCCGGCCGGGATCGTCCACCGCCAGAAACGACATCACCGGCATGCGGTCGTATTCCAACTGGCGGAACCGCAATGCCCCCGCGCGCTTGCCGGCATGGTGGACCAGGGGCGCCAACAGGTATTCCCAATCGGCGGAAATAGCCGCCGCCCGCTCTTGGCCGACGAAATCCAGATACCTGCTCCGGTCGGTGTAATCGGCTTGCGTCAGCACCATTCCGGCGGCATCCAACCACTCGACCGAAGCCGGGCAATGACTGCCCGAACCGTCCTCGTCCCAACTGGCGGGATAAGACCGTCCGAACCGGAACAGGATTTCCTGAACCACCGCCAAATCCAGATCATCGGCGAACACCTCGGCGGTCAGGATCACCACGTCGATGTCGTGAAAGAAATAGAGGTCTATATGAGCGACCGTCAGCTCGATCGGCGCCGCCCCCTGTTTCAAGCCCAGCCGCACGCGGGCGACGTCGCCACGGCGGAACACCCGGACAGAGGCGTCGTCCCCCCGCCCCTCGCCGTATAGAAAACGCTGCACCGCCGGCAGGAAGGTGACGAACTCGCCGTAATGACGCGGCCGCAAACCATCGGCGGCACCGAACTCGTCCTCGACCGGCACCCAAGGGCTGTCGGTGTCGCCAAGCCGTTCCCAATGGCGCAGAACCTGTCGGCCGTCGGCGGCCGGCATCAACTGCAACGGCCACAACAGGATGTGGCGGAAATGGCGGACGACGACGGGTTCCGTCGGCTGGGGCATGGCGGTCCTCCCGACCGGTTTTCCAATCATTGTCCGCCGCCACGGATGTCGCCGGAAGAGGAAATCGCCGCGCCTTGCATCGCGATGCCCGAAAGGGGCGCCCCACCTCAGAGTCGAGGCCCCTCGCGATAAAGGCCGTTGCCGTTCGTTGCGCGACCGTTCACGGGCTGTTTGAGACTTGGAAGCGTAACAAAGCCCATAGTGCGACCTGGGGGCGGACCGCCGAAGGCGGCCGGGATGAGCGGATTTCGAAAGCCATGACGATTGCCACGCGCGTTTGCGCGACCTGCGTGTTTTGGATACCCCGCGACAGCGACGGTGCGCCGGTTCGCGGTCGTTGCCGGGCCCGGCTGCTGGACGCCCCCGACCCCCGTCTGGCGATGATGACCCAGGCGGATTTCGTCTGTCCGCAATGGTGCGGGAAAAATCCGGGGCGAGACGCGGCCGAATGAAGCCGCGCCAAGTCCTGCCCACACCAGGGGTCAAGTGGAACGGACGTTAACCAGGCCCAAGCGTTCACGCATGCTCCAACGCCCCACCATCAGACTGGCGACGATGCCCAACCCGACCGCCAGGGCGACCCAGATGCCCACGCCGCCCAGCCCGGCCCAGAACGCCAACGCGGCCCCCAGCGGAATGCCGATCAACCAGTAGCCGAAACCGGCGAACAGCATGGGCACCTTGGTGTCCTTGAGGCCGCGCAACGCACCGGAACCGACCACCTGGGCCCCGTCCACCACTTGGAACAGCCCGGCCACCGCCAAAAAGCCGACCGCCAACTGCGTCGCCGCCACGGAATCGGCACGGCCGGCATCCAGGAACAGGCCGGCGATGACGCCGCCCCCGGTCAACAGGACGATGGCGGTGCATCCCATGAAACCCACTCCCAAGGTCAGCGCCATCCAGCCAGCCAGGCGCACGCCGACCGGGTCGCACGCCCCCGCCGCCAGTCCCACCCGCACGGTCGCCGCCTGGGACAGCCCCAACGGCACCATGAAGGTGATCGACGCCACCTGAAGCGCGATGGCATGCGCCGCCAAGGCATCGGCCGAGATCAATCCCATCAGCAGGGCCGCCACGTTGAAGCCGGTAACCTCGAACCCCATGGCCAGGGCCATGGGCACGCCGACTCGGACCAGTTCGCGGAACTTGGCCCAATCGGCCCGCCACCAATGGCCCAGGACATGGAACCGGCGGAAATGACGGTCCCAATACAAAAAGACGAACAGCGCCAATGCCATGAACGAAAACGACAAGGTCGACGACACCCCGGCCCCGACCACCCCCATACGCGGAAATCCCCAATGGCCGAACATCAACAGCCAGTTGGAGCCCACATGCACCACCACCGCCACCCAGGTGACGACCATGCCGGCGCGCGGGCGTTCCTTGGCTGCCAGCAAAGAGCGCAGCACGATCACCCACAGCCCCGGCAACAGACTCCATTGCAGGGCCCGCATGTAGGCACCGGCGGCATGAGCCAGATCGGGTTCCTGTCCCAACAACAGCAAAAGCGGTTCGGCATGCCACAGCAGAACCCAGCACGGCACCACATAGGCCACCGCCAGCCACAAGCCCTGACGGGTCAGCCGCCGGCATTCCCGTACGCTGTGGCGGGCACGTCCCAATGTCTGCGCCAAAAGCGGGGACGTGGCCAGCGTCAGGCCCATGCCGGGAATGAAGAAGGCGAAGAACAGGTTGGTTCCCAAGGCGCCGGCCGCAAGCTCGTGCGGCCCAAGCCACCCCATCATCAAGGTGTCGGTGGTGCCAATGGCGATCTGGGCCAAATTGGTCAAAATCAGCGGCCAGCCAAGCGACAGCATCGCCATCGCCTCGGCCCGCCAAGGTATGAGACGTGCGGACATCTGGGGCTTATACACTTATGACAACCCGCCTTCCACCAATGGTCCATGGACTTGACCCGTCCACCTGTCGTACCACTATGGGCGGTATTATGGATTCGCAGGCTAAGGGTATCAGGTATGAGCAGCAACGGCGCGATCGTCATCTTGATGGCTGACGACGACCCGGCCGACGTCCGGCTGACCCAAAAAGCGCTTGAGGAATGTCACCTCAAGAACGATTTCCGCAACGTGTCGGACGGCCAGGAATTGCTGGACTACCTGAACCGCCGCGGGCGTTTCGCCGACCCTGCCTCCTCGCCCCGGCCCGGCTTGATCCTGCTGGACCTCAACATGCCCGGCATGGACGGCCGCACCGCGCTCAGCCACATCAAGGCCGATCCCGACCTGCGCCGTATCCCGGTGGTCATCCTGACCACCAGCAAGGCCGAGGAAGACATCGCCCGCTCCTACGACCTGGGCGCCAATTCCTTCGTCAGCAAGCCGGTGACCTTCGACGGGCTGGTCGACGTGGTGCGCACCCTCGACACCTATTGGTTCCAACTGGTGGCGTTGCCGCGTTAGGCCACGGCCTCATCGAGCGCCCGAGTGGTAGGCCGATGACGCGCCAGATCGCCGATGCATCACTCACCTGAGCAGGCCGTATGTGCATGCCCGTTACGCCAGGGATGAGACCCGCCTCTAGTTCACGCCCTTTTCCGCGCCATGACGCAGCTTGATGCCCTCGATCAGTTCCCGGTTGGCGGCCATCCATTCGTCGAATTGGGCCACCATTTCGGGATGGTTGAGGCTGGACAGCCGATAGAAATCGCGGGAATGGGGAAGCGCCGGGTCGAACACCAGCGCGCCAGGAGCCTTCAACTCGCCCTCAAGGGTATGGTAGGCCACGGCGACCGAAGCGTAGGCGCCATCCATCCGCCCCATCATCACCTGGCGCAACAACAGGTCGATCCGCGGGTTTTCCTTGACCACCAATTGCCCGGAACGAATCCGGTCGAGCCACGCGAACGGGGTGAAGCCGGAAACGGTCCCCAACGTGCGAACCGCATCGGCCCCCCCGCCAAAGCGATCGGGCAACACCATCACCCCGTCCACATAGGCGATCACCGGTTGTGAATAGCGAACCGGCTGGCCCTGCTTGACGTCGCCAGCCCATTGGGGGTTGTCGGGAAACTTAAGGTCGATGCCACCGGACAGAAGCTCCGCGTACAGCCGCTTGATGGGTAGCGGCCGGAACGTCAGGGTGTAACCATGGGCCTGAGCGAACGCATCCAGGATGTCGCGGGCCGCCCCGACATATTCACCATCACGCACAGCGTAGCTGGGGAAATAGTCCAGTTCCTCGACCCCGACCACGAAGGTACGCGGCTTCGCCAGCGCCGCCGACGTCGCCACGCCCCCCATGACCAACGCGATCAAGACCGTCCGCATCAAAACCATTCGCATTCCCCAAACGCATGCCCGGCACATGCTCACACCATTCTGGACCTGGCGCAACACACACCCGTCAAGAATGATAGGCCATGCTTAGAAACAACCACACGATTACGACCATTAATTGGTGCGACATCATATGAAGAACAACGGTAAGACACACGCCTAGAAACAAAAAAATATTCGGCAAATCCTTTCCGACACATGACTATCAAACAAGTCCGCACCGAGGAGTCTAGAAAGCCCCCTCTGTCAGTCATGGCTGCCGCCCATTCATATATGCAACGCGCATGTATGAACCTGGAATTATTATAGAATAATTTCGACAAAACGGGAGCGTCAGAGCCCTGCGTTTCAACACCGGGTCTCATGCACCAACGCCAGAGCTTGACCGCTCAGCCGCAGGAAATCCGCTCGATGTGACCGGGACGCAACCGGAAGATGGCGTCTTGCGGCGATTCTCCCGCCGACAGGGCTTGGTCGGGATCGATCCCCATGTGCAGCCCGCGCAACACGCGGCCGGCGACACCGTGGCTGACCACCACCATCTTTTCAGCGTTGCCGCGTTCCGACAGCCAAGAGCCCAGGCGTTGAGCGAAATGTTCGTAGCTCTCGCCACCGGGACAGCGGAAAAACCATGACCGGGTTCCCTCTCCGTTCAGATCCTCGGCCGGCATTTCCGATTTAAGCCGCCCCATCCAATGCCCGGTCGAGATTTCCTTGATCCGCCCCTCGCTTTCCAAGGCGGCAAAATCCATCCCCGCCACCTCGGACAGGATCGAGGCGGTTTGCAGGCAACGCGGCAACGGGCTGGACACCAGCCGCCAATTGGCCAAGTCGTCGCCCAGCATGGCCTTGATGGTCCGGCCATAGGCCTTGGCCTGTTCGATACCCCTGAGTGTCAGGGGCGAATCGCCATGGCCCTGGATGCGTTTCTGGCGGTTCCATTGGGTTTCGCCGTGACGCAGCAAAATGATGTCGAACATGGATAGGGAACTCCCCCTCCCCGGCCCCCTCCCGGTCAAGCCGGAAGGGGGAGGAGTGGAAACTACGACCGCAAGACGCCGCCGGTGGCCTTGACCACCGCGTCCACGATCTTCTTGCCCACCGTTTCGATCTCCTCGTCGGTGAGGGTCTTCTCGGTGGGTTGAAGGGTGACGGTGACGGCCAGCGACTTCTTGCCCTCGCCGACGTTCGGCCCTTCGTACAGATCGAACACCGCGACATCGGCGACCAACGCCTTGTCGGCATTCTTGGCGGCACGCGCCACCGCGTCGGCCGACACCGTGGCATCCAGCACGAAGGCGAAGTCGCGCTCCAGCGGCTGGAACGGCGACAGCTTCAGCGCCGGCTTGGCCTTGGTGGCCTTGGCCTTCTGTGGCGGCAGAGCCTCCAGGAACAGTTCGAACGCCACCACCGGCCCCTTGACGTCCAAAGCGGCCAGAGTCGCCGGATGCAACTCACCAAAAGCCGCCACCGGTTTGTTGCCCAGCTTGAGCGTGCCCGAGCGGCCGGGGTGATACCAGCCGGGACCGCCGGCCGTCACTTGGAACGAATCCGGGTTGCCCCCGGCCGCCGCGATGGCGGCCAGAAGATCGGCCTTGGCGTCGAACAGATCCACCGGCCGGGTCTTTTCCGACCAATGGCGCGGCACGGCGCGGCCCGAGCGGATGCCGGCGGCCACGGCGCGCTGTTGCCCGGGTTCGGGACCATCGAATTGCGGCCCGATCTCGAACAGACAGACATCCTTGAAACCACGGTCGGCGTTCCGCCCGGCGGCGGCTACCAGATTGGGCAGCACACTGGGACGCATGCAGTCCAGATCGGACGAGATCGGATTGGCCAGATGCATTTCCGGCGCACCGCCGCCGAACAGCTTGGCCTGGGCCGAGGGCAGGAACGACCACGTCACCGTTTCCACCAGACCGCGCGCCGCCAGTTGACGGCGCACCCATGACGCCCGCCGCTGGCCCGGCGTCAACAGCGGCTTGGGCATGCTGGGGCGCGGCAGCGGCACCGACGGCAACTGGTCGTAGCCGTTGATGCGGATGACCTCTTCCACCAGATCGTGCTCGGCGCCGATATCGCCGCGCCACGACGGCGGCACCACCAGCAAACCGTCCGCATGCTCGGACACCACACAGCCCAGACCGCGCAGGATGTCTTCCTGCTTGGCCTTGCTCACCTTGACACCGCCCAATTCGGCGACGCGCTCGGGGCGCAGCACCACCGAACTCCGCCAATCCGGCTCCTCACCGGCGACGATCAGTTCGGACGCCTCGCCGCCGCACAATTCCAGGATCATCCGGGTGGCGATTTCCGCCGCCGGCACGACGAAGGCCGGATCGACGCCGCGTTCGAAACGGAAACGGGCATCCGACAGGACGTCCAGCTTGCGCCCGGTGGTGGCGGTGCGGATGGGGTCGAAATAGGCGACCTCGAGGAAGACGTCGGTGGTCGTCTCGGTACAGCCGGAATGTTCGCCGCCCATGATGCCGGCGATGGCTTCGGCCCCGGCCTCGTCGGCGATGACCGTCATCTCGGGCGAAAGAGTGTATTCCTTGCCGTTCAGCGCCAGCAAGGTCTCGCCGTCACGCGCCAGCCGGGCGCGGATGTCGCCCTTGACCTTGCCCGCGTCGAACACATGCAGCGGCCGGGCGTGGTCGTAGGTGACGTAGTTGGTGATATCGACCAGGGCCGAAATGGGCCTGAGACCGATGGCTGTCAGCCGGTCCTTCAGCCATTGCGGCGATTCGCCGTTCCTGACGCCCTTGATCAGACGCCCGGCGAAATACGGGCAGGCCGAGGCGTTTTCCGGCGTGAACTCCAGCTTGACGCCGATCGGGCTCTTGAAGCTGCCCGGCACCGGATCGCTGTTCAGCGGCTTGAGGGTGCCCAGGCCCGACGCGGCAAGATCGCGCGCCACGCCGCGCACGCCCAGACAATCGGCGCGGTTGGGGGTGATGGAAATCTCGATCATCGGATCGAAGCTCATCACGTCCACCAGACGGGCGCCGACGGCCAAGCCTTGGTCCAGTTCGGCGATGCCGTCATGGTCCTCGCCCAGCTTCAGTTCGCGCCACGAGCACATCATGCCCTGGCTTTCGACACCACGCACCTTGCCCTTCTTCAGGGCTTCGCCGGTGACCGGGATGTAGGTGCCGGGTTGGGCCAGGATCACCTTGATGCCGGCCCGCGCGTTGGGGGCGCCGCAAACCACCTGGATCGTCGCGGTCCCGGTGTTGACCTTGCACACCCGCAGACGGTCGGCGTCGGGATGCTTTTCGGCCTCCAGGATTTCGGCGACGACAAAGCCGCCCAGATCCTTGGCCGGGTCCTCGACGCCCTCGACCTCGAGGCCGAGCATGGTCAGCCGCGCCTCGATCTCGGCGAGGGATGCGTCGGTCTCAAGGTGATCCTTGAGCCACGAGAGAGTGAACTTCATCGGGTCAGCCCTCCGGACAGGGTCGGCACGTCAAGCGGCACGAAGCCGTAATGCTTGAGCCAGCGCAAATCGGAATCGAAAAAGGTGCGCAGATCGGGAATGCCGTATTTCAGCATCGCCATGCGCTCGACGCCCATGCCGAAGGCGAAGCCCTGGTACTCGTCGGGATCCAAGCCGCAGGCGCGCAGCACATTGGGATGCACCATGCCCGAGCCGCCGATTTCCAGCCAGCTGGCGCCCTTGCCGATACGCAGTTCGCCGCCCTCGCGCGAGCAGCCGATATCCACTTCCGCCGAGGGCTCGGTGAAGGGGAAGAAGCTGGGGCGGAAACGCACCGGAACCTCGTCCACCTCGAAGAAGGTGGTGACGAATTCCATCAGGGTGCCCTTGAGGTGGCCCATGTGGGTGGTCTTGTCGATGACCAGCCCCTCGATCTGATGGAACATCGGGGTATGGGTCATGTCCGAATCGCAGCGATAGGTGCGGCCCGGCGCGATGATGCGGATCGGCGGCTTGTTGGCCAGCATGGTGCGGATCTGCACCGGGCTGGTGTGGGTGCGCAGCAGATGGCGCGAACCATCGTCCTTCTCGCCGAAATAGAACGTGTCGTGCATCTGGCGGGCGGGGTGCTCGGCCGGGATGTTCAACGCAGTGAAATTATGGAAATCGTCCTCGATATCCGGGCCTTCCGCCACCTCGAAGCCCATCTGGGCGAAAATGGCGACCATCTCGTCCATCACCTGGGCGATGGGATGGATGCGGCCCTGGCTTTCGGGGCGCACCGGCAAGGTCACGTCCACCCGTTCGCGCGCCAGCTTCTCCTCCAACGCCTTGGCCTCGAGCGCCGCCTTGGCGGTGGCGATGGCCTCGGCCACCTGGTCCTTGACGGCGTTGAGCTGGGCACCGGCGGTCTTGCGCTCGTCCGGGCTCATCTTGCCCAACGACGCCATCAGCGCCGACACGCTGCCCTTCTTGCCCAGGGTCGCCACGCGGGCGGCTTCCAGCGCCTCGAGGCTTTGCGCCTGGGCGACCTGGGCCAGAGCCTCGGCGCGGATGTTATCGAGTTGATCCATGACTTCGATCCCCTATGGACGCGAAAAGGGGCCGCCCTGACGGGCGACCCCTCCACGTAATTTCCCTCTCCCCGTCGCCGGGGATCGGACAAGCCTTACTGGAGGGCCGCCTGGGCCTTCTCAACCAGCGACTTGAAGGCTTCCGGCTCGCGGGCGGCGATGTCCGCCAGGACCTTGCGGTCGAGCGCGATGTTGGCCTTCTTCAGACCGTCCATAAAGCGGGAATAGGGCATGCCGTACTGACGGGTGCCGGCGTTGATACGCTGGATCCACAGGGCGCGGAAATTGCGCTTCTTGGCGCGACGGTCGCGATAGGCGTAACGCAGCGCCTTCTCGACCTTCTCGATCGCAACGCGGAAGCACGAGTTGGAACGGCCGCGAAAGCCCTTGGCCAGCTTCAGAATCTTCTTGTGACGGGCGTGAGTGATAACGCCCCGCTTGACGCGCGCCATTACTTAGCTCCGTTCGGCAGGTAGTATTGCTTGACCTTTTCACCGTCAGCCTTGAACAGGATGAAGGTGCCGCGGGCCTGGCGCTTCATGTCCTGGGGCTTCGCGGAAAGGCAGTGACGCTTGTTGGCCACGTTGCCTTTGACCTTGCCGGAGGCGGTGAGCTTGAACCGCTTCTTGGCGGCGCTCTTGGTCTTCATCTTGGGCATTTTCGCTTGTCCTTACGGTGCGAGTTTAGCGATTCAGGCGCGACAAGGCATGCCACTGGCCTTTGGCCGCGCGAGGAAGGGGCGTTTATATCGATTCGCCGCCGCCATTGCAAGCTCCCGCTGCACCGCGCCGGCCTTGCCGTCGTCACCTGGCGTCACTGGCGTTCCCTGTGCGCTCGTGCGATAGTTTCCTGGGGGAAAAGAGAGGGATTCCACAAAGGGCATGAGCGCCGCCGGCGACATCAACCGTTCGCGCGACCTGTACGTCGCCTTTGCCTTTGCCGCCGCCGACCTGTTGGTCGAGGTCGAGGAGGACGGCCGCATCGGATTCGCCGTGGGCGCCGCCATGGCCCTGGCCGGCAAGCCGGCGCGGCTGTTGTCCGGCCTGCCGTTGGCCGAGTTGTTCATCCCCGAGGACGCGGAGCGCATCAGCCGCGCCCTCATCCGCATCGACCGTGGCGAGCGCGTGCGCCACATGCTGCTGCACACGCCGGGACGGGACGAGACACACCCCAGCAAACCGGTGGCGTTGTCGGGATACCGCCACCCCCAGCGCGCCCACGCCCGGCTGATCGCCCTCAGCCACGCCGCCGCGCTGGAAACTCCGGCCGAAGCGCACGACCCCATCACCGGCCTGTTGGACAAGGACGGTTTCACCGATCTGGCGCGGCGCATGCTCAGCGAATCCTCGGCGGTCGATGCCACCGACGCCTATCAGTTGACCATGCTGGAAGTGCCGCAGGTCGAAAAGGTCCGGGCCGAGGCCGGCCCCTTGGCCGCCGACGAATTCATGGCCGAACTGGGCGACCGGCTGCGTGCCTGTTCGGTGGGCGGCGACGCCGCCGGCGAATTGGGCGACAACAAATACGGCCTGATCCACGCCCCCAACGTCACCGCCGACGCCATCGAAAGCACCATCGGCGAGTTGCTGCACGCCTTCCTGCCGCCGCCGCCGCATCAGTCGGTGTTCTCGGCCTCCATGACCCTGGACGGTGCCGGGGTGTCGTCGGAAGAGGCGGCCAACGCCCTGATCTACAGCCTGAACGCCTTTTCCCGCGGCGGCTCCATGACGCTGGACGACCTGACCACCGACCTTCGCCCGCGCCTGTCGGAAACGGTGGCGCAGATGCGCGAGATCAAGACGGTGATCGACACCGGAGGATTCGAACTGGTGTTCCAGCCGGTGGTCGATCTGTGGACCGGCGTGGTGCACCATTTCGAATGTCTGGTGCGTTTCCCTGGTCGCGATTCGCCGTTCGAGACCGTGACCTTCGCCGAGAATGTCGGCATGGTCGGAGGCCTTGACCTGGCCATTCTTCGGCGCGCCATCGACTTCATGCGCTCGACCATGGGCAAGCACGACGCCTTGCGCTTCGCCGTCAACCTGTCGGGGCGGTCGCTGTCGCATATCGGCACCGCCCGGCAATTGCTGGAAATCGTGCGCGAAGCCATCGACTTGCGCGGCCGGTTGCTGTTCGAACTGACCGAATCGGCCGAGGTCGAGGACCTGCCGGCGGTCAACGGCGTGCTTCAGATGCTGCGCCGTCAGGGCTTTCCGGTGTGCCTGGACGATTTCGGCGCCGGCGCCGCCGCCTTCCACTATCTGCGCGCCCTTCAGGTGGACCACGTGAAAATCGACGGATCCTATGTGCGCGAGATTTCCGCCAATGGCGAAAGCACACCGTTCCTGCGCGCCATCGCCCAATTGTGCCGTGACCTCAAGGTCGGCACCATCGCCGAATTCGTCGAGAACACCGAAACCACCAACCTGTTGAAGCTGCTGAAGGTGCGGTTCGGCCAGGGCTACCACTTCGGCAAGCCGATCAGCCCGCGCCCCGCCGCCGACGTCGCCCTGCGCGGCTGGGCGGTGGACAACATGGAATGGCAAAACGGCTTGTTGATCTGCCGCACGGCGCTGTGACCCTGGTTTTGACGCCGGCTTTCCGCTAAAGCTTGCCCCATGAACAGCGCACCCACCCTGGACGGCGACATTCCCGTCGGCAACTGGATCGACCGCCATGTGCCGGCGGTTCTTCGCCCCTATTTGCGGCTGATGCGTCTGGACCGCCCCATCGGCACCTGGCTGTTGCTGTTCCCATGCTGGTGGAGCATCGCCCTGGCCGGCGACGGCCAACCCGACTGGCTGTTGATGGGCCTGTTCGCGGTGGGCGCGGTGGTGATGCGCGGCGCCGGCTGCACCATCAACGACATCGCCGACCACAAGTTCGACGCTCAGGTGGAACGCACCCGTGGCCGCCCGATCCCGTCGGGCGCCGTCACCCTGAAACAGGCCTGGGCCTTCCTGGTGGCGCAATTGCTGGTCGGCCTCGCCATCCTGGTGACGCTGCCCCCCGTCGCCATCGCCTTGGGGGTGGGGTCGCTGGCCCTGGTGTTCCCCTATCCGCTGATGAAGCGCATCACCTGGTGGCCGCAGGCCTGGCTGGGCCTGACCTTCAACTGGGGGGCGCTGATGGGTTGGGCGGCGGTGACCGGCGACATGGCGTTGCCACCACTGTTGTTCTATGCCGCCGGCATCCTGTGGACGCTGGGCTACGACACCATCTATGCCCACCAGGACAAGGAAGACGACGCGCTGATCGGCGTCAAGTCCACCGCGCTCAGGCTGGCCGCCGCCACGCCGCGCTGGGTGGTCGGCTTCTATGCCGGAACGCTGGTTCTGATGGCCGCCGCCGGCTGGGCCGCCGATCTTGGCCTCGCGTTTTATCCGCTGCTGGGGGTGGCCGGGTTGCAACTGGCGTGGCAGGTGGCGACCGGCGACATCGACGATTCCGCCGATTGCCTGGAAAAGTTCAAGTCGAACCGCTGGTTCGGCTGGTTGGTCCTGGGGGCCATCCTGGCCGGCAAGGTGGCGTAATCCTTTTCCCTTTTCCCGTCGGAGTTTTGCGGCCATGCTGGACATCGAACGGCTGAGAGTCCTCATGACCCAAGACCCCCGCGCCTTCATCCGCGACGTGACCGAGGTGTCGCAACCGCCGGCCTGTCCCGAGATCGACCTGTGGCTGGCGACCGAGGTGACGCCGCTGTGGGAAGCCACCGAGGCGGCGTTGCTGCGCGTCAACCTGCCCCCGCCCTATTGGGCGTTCTGTTGGGCCGGCGGCCAGGCGCTGACCCGCTATGTCCTGGACAATCCCGAACTGGTGCGCGGCAAACGGGTCCTGGATTTCGCCGCCGGATCGGGCGCGTCGGCCATCGCCGCCGCCTTGGGCGGCGCCGTCCAGGTTCTGGCCGCCGACATCGACCCCTTGGCCTGCGCCGTCATCCCCATGAACGCCGAGTTGAACGGTGTGGTGGTGGACGTGGCGGACGGCGACATCGTCGGCCAGGAATGCCGCTGGGACGTGGTGGTGGCCGGCGACGTCTGTTACGAACGCCCCATGACCGACCACATCCTGCCTTGGCTGCGCTCCCTGGCCGCCGCCGGGGCGGTGGTGCTGATGGCCGATCCCGGCCGGGCCTACCTGCCCAAGACGGGATTGCGGGAACTGGCGCGCACGACCGTACGCACCAGCCTGGAACTGGAAGACCGCGACGCCCGCGAGGTGGTGGTCTACCGCATCGAAGGATAAAAAGAAGGCGCTCAGGCCTTCTTCACGTATTCCGACTTCAGGTTCATGGCGCCGATGCCATCGATCTTGCAGGCGATGTCGTGACCATCGACCGCGTCCGCCACCAAGCGGATGTTCTTGACCTTGGTGCCACCCTTGACCACCAGCGACGAGCCCTTGACCTTGAGGTCCTTGATCACCGTGACCGAATCGCCGTCGGCCAGCACGTTGCCGTTGGCATCCTTGATCACGCCTTCGTCAGCGGCCTCGGCGGCGGTTTCGGGGTTCCATTCATGGGCGCATTCCGGGCAGACCCACAGGTTGCCGTCTTCGTAAACGTGCTCGGAATCGCATTTGGGGCACTTCATCGAATGATCCTTTGGTGATCGGAATAAAGAGCCCGAATACTAAACCGGCACCCTCTCCTTGAACAACTCCGCTTGGTCGCGCCCCTCCACCTTGTGCTAGGCTGCGCCTTCAGCAAAGAGAGGGCGCGATGACGCGGATTGTGGTCGAACAGATCGCGGTGCTGTCGGACAATTACGTCTACCTGCTGCACGAACCGGAAAGCGGCGCCACGGCTGCCGTCGATCCGGCGGTGGCCGAGCCGGTGCTGGCCGAACTGGCGCGCCGACAGTGGCGGTTGACCCACATCCTCAACACCCACCACCACGGCGACCACACCGGCGGCAACCTGGAACTCAAGCACGCCACCGGGGCGCAGGTGGTCGGCGCCCGCCGCGACGCCCAGCGCATTCCCGGCATCGACGTCGAAGTCCGCGAAGGCGACACCTTCCTGTTGGGGCACGCGGCGGCCATGGTGTTCGAGACGCCGGGCCACACCACCGGCCATATCGCCTTTTGGTTTCCCGACAGCCACGCGCTGTTTTGCGGCGACACCTTGTTTTCCCTGGGCTGCGGCCGCCTGTTCGAGGGCACGGCCGAACAGATGTGGGACTCGTTGCGCAAACTGCGCGACCTGCCGGACGACACCCGCATCTATTGCGCCCACGAATACACCGCCGCCAACGGACGGTTCGCCCGGTTGGTGGAGCGCGGCAATGCCGCCCTGCTGACCCGTGTCGAACAGGTCGCCCGGCTGCGCGGAGCCGAGCTTCCCACCGTGCCTTCCCTGATGGCCGACGAACGCGCCGCCAACCCGTTCCTGCGCGCCGACGAAGCCAGCGTCGCCCGTGCCGTCGGCATGGAGCCGGGAACCGACCCGGCCCGCGTGTTCGCCGAACTCAGGCGGCGCAAGGACGTGTTCTGACCACGCCCCTTATCCCCGTTCGGGAAACAGCTCGCTCAATCCTTCGGGGCTGGCGGCACAGACGCCGCGTTCGGTGATCAGGCCGGTGACCAGCCGCGCCGGGGTGACGTCGAAGCCCCAATTGCCGGCGGCGCTGCCATCGGGCACCACCTGGACGGTGACGATGGAACCATCCGCCGCCTTGCCGGTCATATGGGTCTGTTCGGTGGCGTCGCGTTCCTCGATGGGGATTTCCTTCACACCGTCGGCGACGCTCCAGTCGATGGTCGGGCTGGGCAGCGCCACATAGAACGGCACATTGTTGTCGGCCGCCGCCAATGCCTTGAGGTAGGTGCCGATCTTGTTGCAGACGTCACCGTTACGGGTGACGCGGTCGGTGCCGACGATGACGCAATCCACCATGCCGTGCTGCATCAGGTGGCCGCCGGTGTTGTCGGCGATCACCGTATGCGGCACGCCGTGCCAGTTCAGTTCGCGTGCGGTCAGGCTGGCGCCCTGGTTGCGCGGCCGGGTTTCGTCCACCCAGACATGAATGGGCATGCCGGCGTCGAACGCCTTGTAGATGGGAGCGATGGCGGTGCCCCAATCGACGGTGGCCAGCCAGCCGGCATTGCAATGGGTCAGCACGTTCAACCGCTCGGCCCCTTCCGCCCGGCGACGCGCCCAGATGTCGTGCAACAGGTCCAGGCCGTTGTCGCCGATGGCCGAGTTGATGGCCACATCCTCGTCGGCGATCTCGGCGGCACGGGCATAGGCGACTTCGGCCCGTTTGTCCTCGGGCACGCCGGCCAGCGCCTTGATCATCTCGTCCAACGCCCATTTCAGGTTGATGGCGGTCGGCCGGGTGGCATGCAGGATGTTGTAGGCCACGGTCAAGGCCATGTCGGAAGCGTTGGCCCGCGCCGTCAACGCCATGCCATAGGCGGCGGTGGCACCGATCAGCGGCGCGCCGCGCACCAGCATGGCCTTGATGGCGTGCGCGGCGTCGGCCAGGGTTTCCAGACGCACCGTCACCAATTCGTGCGGCAGACGGGTCTGGTCGATGATCTCGACCCCCTGACCGTCCTCGGCCAGCCAGATGGTCCGGGTGGACTTGCCGTCGATCTTCATGGCCTAACCTCGTTGGCTTTCATTTCGTTTGTCTTAAGCAAAGGGATAAGGGGGGACGCCAGCCTTCCGAACGATGCCCCGCACCGTGGAAGCTATACACCTGCACCTATACCAAGGTCGGAGAAAACGGATTTATCATCATTTCATCAAGAGCGGTCATTGGAACGCTCGCCCACCACGTCGGAAGCATCATGAGGAACCGCAAAGGAGAGGAGTGCGCCTGGCATTCCGACCCCACGGCCCATAGCAACCTGGATACGCTTCAGACCATCCTCAACTGCGCCTCGGTCCAAGGGTGCGACCGCTGTGTCAGTTGCAGCGAACAGGCGCTGGAGATGTTCCGCTCCGTCGCCCGCTCCCACCGCGCGTGAACGGCCCCCTTACTTCTTGAGCACCCGTCCGGCCACCGCGTCCAGCTTGGACACCAAGGACGCATCCCGCTTTTCGGGATGGGTGATGATGGCATGCTCAAGCGCGCTGTGGCAGCCCTTGCCGCAGGCACAATCGCGCCCCGCCACGTAAGGCACGATGGCCTTGACCAGCGCGCGGGCGCGGTCGGCGTTCTCGATCAGCACCTTGACCACCTGCTCCACCGTCACCGCGTCGTGGTCGGGATGCCAGCAATCGTAATCGGTGACCATGGCCACGGTGGCGTAGCACATCTCGGCCTCGCGGGCCAATTTGGCCTCGGGCATGTTGGTCATGCCGATGACGTCGCAGCCCCATTGGCGGTAGAGGTTGCTTTCGGCCTGGGTCGAGAATTGCGGCCCTTCCATCACCAGATAGGTGCCCCCACGCACGGCGGGAATGCCCGCGTCCTGGGCGGCCCTTTCGATGATGTCGCCCAGACGGCCACACACCGGATGGGCCATGGACACATGGGCCACCAGACCGGTTTCGAAGAAGCTTTTGACGCGGGCGAAGGTGCGGTCGATGAACTGGTCGACGATGACGAAGGTGCCGGGCGGCAATTCCTCCTTGAGCGAGCCAACCGCCGAGACCGAGACGATCTCGGTGACCCCGGCCCGCTTCATGGCGTCGATGTTGGCGCGGAAGTTCAGTTCCGATGGCGGAATGCGATGTCCCCGGCCATGGCGCGGCAGGAACACCAGTTTCTGGCCGCCCAACTCCCCGAACAGCAATTCATCGGAGGGCTCGCCGAACGGCGTTTCCACCCGGCGCCATTCCTTGTTGGTCATCCCGTCGATGTCGTAGACGCCGGAACCGCCGATGATGCCGAGTACGGGAGTGGTCATGCCTGTCGCCCCTGAGTGGAAAAGTTCGACATGGGTCGTAAAACAAAAAGGCCGCCGTCGCAAGGACGGCGGCCAATCCGACGATCTGTTTCCCGGCGCGGGCCGCCCCGGGAAAGGGCGATCAGTGCACGTTCTTCCAGATCTGACGCTTGAGGGCGTAGAGCAAGGCGGTGAACACCGCCAGGAAGACCAGAACCTTGAGGCCCATGGACTTACGCACGTCCAGTTCCGGCTCGGCCGTCCAGTTCAGGAAGGCCGAGATATCCAGCGCCATCTGTTCCGGGGTGGCGGCGGTGCCATCGGAATAGGTGACCAGATCCTCCATCAGCTGCGGCGGCATGCTGATGTTGTTGCCGGGGAAGTAGACATTGAAGAACTTGCCGTCCGGGACCAAATGGCCTTCCGGGGCTTCGTCCTTGAAGCCCAGCATCAGGCTGTAGATGTAGTTCGGACCGCCGACACGGGCCTTGGCCATCAGCGACAGGTCGGGCGGCAACGCGCCGCCGTTGGCCGCGGCGGCCGCCTGGTCGTTGGGGAACGGGCCGATGTACTTGTCCGACGGACGGCCGGCGCGCTTGCTGACGATACCTTCGTCATTGGGCACGTCGTCGATGTCACGCTCGGCAGCGATGGTCTTGATCTCATCGGCGGTCAGGCCAACCGCCTCGAGATTGCGATAGGCCACCAGACGCAAACCGTGGCAGTTCGAGCAGACCTGATGGAACAGCTCGAAGCCGCGCTTGAGCTGGGCCTTGTCGTACTGACCGAAGAAGCCGTTGAAGGAGAACTCGGGCTTCATCAGCGGCTCGCCGCCACCGCTGGCCAGAGCCGCGCCGGAAGCGCCGGTCAGACCGGCGGCGACCAGGGCCGAAAGGATGAGCTTACGCATTATGCCTTCTCCTTCAGCACGGGGGCCGAGATGCTGGCCGGCAAAGCCTTGGGCTTCTCGATCTTGCCCAAGAGCGGCATGATGATCAGGAAGTGAGCGAAATAGTAGGCGGTGGCGATCTGGCCGATGGTCACCAGCGGCTCTTCCGCCGGCTTGCCGCCGACATAGCCCAGCACCACGCAATCCACCAGGAACAGCCAGAAGAACTGGCGGTACCACGGACGGAACTTGGCCGAACGAACCTTGGACGTGTCCAGCCAGGGCAGGAAGAACAGGATGATGATGGCCGAGAACATGGCCACGACGCCCTGAAGCTTCGCCGAGATGATCCAGATGTCCTGGGTGAAGGCGCGCAGGATCGCGTAGAACGGCAGGAAGTACCATTCGGGAACGATGTGCGGCGGGGTCACCATCGGGTTGGCCGGGATGTAGTTGTCCGGCTCGCCGAAGAAGTTCGGAGCCCAGAACACGAAGGCACAGTAGAACATCAGGAACACGCCGATGCCGAACAGGTCCTTGATCGTGTAATAGGGATGGAACGGGATGGTGTCGGCCTGGGTCTTGATCTCGACGCCCAGCGGGTTGTTCGACCGCACGGTGTGCAGCGCCCAAACGTGGACGACCACCAGACCGAGAATGACGAACGGCAGCAGGTAATGCAGCGAGAAGAAGCGGTTGAGGGTCGGGTTGTCGACCGCGAAACCACCCCACAGCAAGGTGACGATCGGATCACCGACGATCGGGAAGGCCGAGAACAGGTTGGTGATCACGGTGGCGCCCCAGAAGGACATCTGGCCCCAGGGAAGCACGTAGCCCATGAACGCGGTGCCCATCATCGACAGGAAGATGATGATGCCGATCCACCACAGAACCTCGCGCGGGCTCTTGTACGAACCGTAATAAAGATTACGGAAGATGTGGATGTACACCAAGATGAAGAACATCGAGGCGCCGTTCATGTGCAGGTAGCGGATCAGCCACCCGTAATTCACATCGCGCATGATGCGTTCGACCGAGTCGAAGGCCAGCGAGGTGTGGGAGGAATAGTTCATCACCAGGAAGATACCGGTGAGGATCATCACCACCAGGATGAAGCCGGCCAGCGAACCGAAGTTCCACCAGTAGTTCAGGTTCCGGGGGGTGGGATATTCGATGCCGGAATGATGGAGCATCGAGAAGATGGGAAGCCGCTGGTCCAGCCAGCTCACCACCTTGTTATTGGTCTGAAAACCGCTCATGGCCGATCCTTACCCGATCCGGATGGTGGTGTCGGTGGTGAACGCATACTTCGGAACCGGCAGGTTCAGGGGCGCGGGCCCCTTGCGGATACGTCCCGAAGTGTCGTAGTGCGAACCGTGGCAGGGGCAGAACCAGCCGTTGAACTCGCCCTTGGGGTCGGCCGGCTTCTGGCCCAGCGGCACGCAGCCGAGATGGGTGCACACACCGATGACCACCAGCCATTCCGGCTTGGTCACACGGTCGGCGTCCTTTTGTGGATCGCGCAGGTGGGCACTGTCGTCCTGGGCGGCCTGGGCGATTTCCGCTTCCGTGCGGTAGCGCACGAAAACCGGCTTGCCCTGCCAGACGACCGTGACGGCCTGACCTGGTTGGATGGCGGCGAGATCCACATCGGTGGTGGACAGCGCCAAGGTGTCAGCGGCCGGATTCATGCTGTGCACGAACGGCCACAGAGCGGCGGCGGTCCCGACCGCGCCGACGGCGGTAGTGGCATAAAGCAGGAAATCCCGCCTAGTCTGCCCGTCCGTCGACGAGGGCTGGGCATGCGTTGCCGAATCAGCCATGACATAACCTCTTGTTGGCCCGCGGAAGCGGCCCTATTAACCACATTGGCCCGCCTGGATCAACAGGCGAGTCAAGGGCTGTTCAGCTTTCACTAATCCAGCCCCTTGATTTTTCATCAATGGCGCCCCAACGGGCCGGGCGCCGTGACCTGGAGCAAGAATGGACCGGCCGCGCCTGGCACTTTATCACCCCGACATCCCGCAAAACGCCGGGGCGCTCCTGCGGCTGGGAGCCTGTCTGGATTTCGGCCTGGACGTGATCGAACCGTGCGGCTTCCTGTGGGACGAAAAACGCATGCGCCGCGCCGGCATGGATTACGTCGCGCTGGTTCAGGTGACGCGCCACGTTTCATGGGGCGCGTTCCGCGACGACGCCACCCGTGCGGGCCGGCGGGTGGTGCTGTTGTCCACAAAGGCGTCGGAACGTTTGGACCGCTTTTCCTTTCGCGCGAACGATATCATCATGGTGGGGCGCGAAAGCGCCGGTGTCCCCGACAATGTGGCCGACGCGGCCGACGCGCGGGTCCGCATTCCGCTGGCGCCGGCGGCACGCTCGCTCAACGTGGCCATGGCCGCCGCCATGGCCATGTCGGAAGCGTTGCGCCAGTTAGGGGCCTTTCCGCCGGAGGACAGTCCATGACCGAGAGCCCTTTGGACCGCATCTACGCCGCCGAGAAGGCCCAGGCCTATGACCGGCGCATCCGCGACGCCATTCCCGGCTACGAGGCGCTGCACCAACTCTCCTGCATGGTGATCGCCGAAACCACCGGCGGCCACGGCCGGGTGCTGGTGGCCGGGGCGGGATCGGGCGCCGAGTGCGTGGCCCTGGGCCAGGCTTGCCCGGCCCTGCATGTGGTCGGCGTCGACCCGGCCGGCGACATGTTGAAACTTGCCGAGCACAAGGTCGCTGAACACTGTCTGACCGAACGGGTCCGGCTCTACCCATGCGCGGTATCCGCCCTGCCGACCTTCGAGCCGTTCGACGCGGCCACATTGTTGCTGGTACTGCATTTCCTGGCCGACGACGGCGCCAAGCTGGACCTGCTTGGCGACATCGCCCGCCACCTCAAGCCCGGCGCGCCCCTGGTGCTGGCCGACCTGTTCGGTCCCGGCTGGGACGATTCCTGGCAATCGCAACTGCGCCTTTATTGGCGCCACCTGCAAAAAGCCGCCGGCATCGGTGCCGACGCCATCGACAAGGGGTTTTCCCATGTGGACCGCGACATCCACCCCGTCACCGAAGAACGGCTCGGGCAATTGCTGGACCAAGCCGGGTTCGAGCCGCCGCGCCCGTTCTTCCGGGCATTGTGCTTCGGCGGCTGGGTGGCACGCCGTCGCTAGGTTTGCCACGCTGGTCCTGGCCGGATGGATCGCAACCGCGATGCCGGCCCAGGCCGGAACGCTGGACGCCCCCCAGGCCCAGACGTTGGAAGCACGCCATGAAATCGTCCTGGTGGACATCCGTACGCCCATGGAATGGTCGGACACCGGCATCCCGGCCGGCGCCGCCACCATTTCCTGGGGGCGACCCGACTTCGCCGAACGTCTCCTGGAATTGGCCAAAGGCAACCGGGCAGCCCCCCTGGTGCTGATCTGCCGTACCGGCAACCGTTCGAGCCGGGCGCTGGCCTATCTGGCGGAACAGGGCTTCACTGCGGTCAGCCACGTCCCCGAGGGCATGGCCGGCAGCGCCGCCGGTCCTGGCTGGCTGGCCCGCGGCCTGCCGACCAGCCAATGGCCCTGACGCCACCATGGGCGACGGCCATCGTCACTCGACCGGCCGCGCCCCCATGTCGGCGAAGATGTCCTCGAGCCGCCGCAACAGCGCGGTGGGATTGGGCGCCTTGTTGGACACCACGAAATAGGTGTCCAGCCGGGCCAGCGTCTCCACCAGGAACGCCTCGTCCTTTGCCCCCAGAACCTCGGGAGGCACATAGTCGATCAGATAGTCGCCATGGCCGCCGCTCAACATGCGGACGGCGGCCTCGCGGCTGTCGGCGTAGGACACTGCCACGCTGTTGGCGGGATCGCGGAAAAAGTCGATCCAGCCGCCATAGCCGTACCCGCGCAACACCACCACCCGCTTGCCCCGGCTGTTTTCCACCCGCCCCAACGGCGTAGTCCCCGCCCGGCGATAGGCCCGCAGATCGATCCGCGCCATGGGCAACGCACCATATTGAACCGAGGACAACAGGTCGGGATGACGGATCAGCATGGCAACCTGGACTGACCCGTCGCGCAAGGACGCCATCAGCCGGGCACCGGGATAGCAGGTCACCTGATACTCCAGCCCGGCACGCTCCAGGATGACGGAAACCAGTTCGACCGCCCGTCCCGTCGCCCGGCCGTCGCCCCCGGTATAGGTCAGGGGCGGAAACTCGACGCACCCGACCTTGACCGGTTCGGCTGCGGCCGCCGGCCACGTCAACAGCCCCAGCATCGCCACCGCGACAAAGCTGGCCAGCGACCTCCGAAGAACAGCCGTTATCGGGTAAAGACCTGACATGCGCCCATTGTGCCGAGCGGAACCGCCGTGCGCAATGGCTTCTGGCATCCCAGGCGGCTTTGGCCTAACCTTTGGCTGAATTCTCGATCCAGGCGAGGACGACCCAAGGTGGCGCTTTGGCATGTCGAGCAGATCACCGCCCGCTTCCTGATCATCGCCATGTCGGTGTCGGCGGTGCTGGCGGCGTTGGTGTCGGGCGCGGTCGCCTGGCGGCAGTTCGAGGGCGAGCGCCATCGCCTGTCGTCCGCCATGCAAGATGTCGCCCGTCTGAACGCCATCGCGCTCCAGGAACCCATGTGGTCGATCAACGACCGCGCCACCGCCGCCATCGTCCATTCGCTGGCCGCCAACCCGTCCCTGTCCTGTGCCGAAGTGACCGATTCCAGGGGCCGGCTGTTGGCCGCCACCGCCGCCGCGGGCTGCGACGCCCCTGTCGACAGCACCCCGTTCGCCGCCGACGTGGATTACGAAGGCCACCACCTCGGACGATTGACCCTGTGGGTCGACCGAAGCGCACTGACCGCCGCCGCGCGGGCCGACGCGCAGTTGACGGCCTTGGTGTTCCTGCTGCTGTCCGCCGCCATGGTGATCAGTTCGGTGTTCGCCCTGCGCGCCACGGTGATGGCGCCGCTGGACCGGCTGAACCGTGCCATCGCCACCGCCGCCAAGGTCGAGACCAATCCCCGCCCGCGCGACGAACTGGGGCGGGTTGTCACCGCCTATAACGGCCTGTTGGACCGCATCGACGCCCATAACGCCGAACTCGAGGACGCCCGCACCCAAGCCGTGGCCGCCGCCCAGGCCAAGTCGCGCTTTCTGGCGACCATGAGCCACGAAATCCGCACCCCCATGCACGGGGTGCTGGGAACCGTGGAATTGCTGCGCGAAACGCCACTGACCCTGGAACAGCGCAAATACGCCGACGTCATCTGGCAATCGACGGAATCGCTTCTGGGCATCATCAACGACATCTTGGACCTGTCACGGATCGAAGCGGGAAAGGTCCGCATCACCCCGGCCCCGACCAACCCGGCGGCCATCGTCCGCGAGGTTGCCGGCGCCTTGGACGCCACCGCGCGGGCCAAGGGGCTGCGCCTTGACCTCGTCACCGCGCCCGATCTGCCGGAATGGATTCTGGCCGACGCGCTCAGACTGCGTCAGGTGGTGATGAACTTGGTCGGCAACGCGGTCAAGTTCACCGAAACCGGCACGGTTTCCGTCAGCTTGGGACGACACGGCGAACGGCTGGAAATTACCGTCGCCGACACCGGCATCGGCATCGCCACCAGCGAGTTGGCCCGTCTGTTCGAACCGTTCCGTCAGGCCGACACCTCCACCACCCGCCGGCACGGCGGCACCGGGCTGGGGTTGTCCATCTCGCGGCAACTGGTCGACTTGATGGGCGGGCGCATCGACGCCACCAGCACCTTGGGCACCGGCTCCACCTTCCGCGTGCTGCTGCCGCTGATCGAGACGTCAACGCCCACCGCGGCAACGGCACGCCCCCGGCACGATCCAGCCTCGGCCACCATCGACGCCGGCCGCGTGCTGGCGGCCGAAGACAACCCGGTGAACCAATGGCTGTTACGCTCGCAACTGGAACGGTTGGGTTACGAGGTCGAGATTCATTCCAACGGCGCCCTGGCGCTTGACGCTTTCCGCAAGGGGACGGAATTCGCCGCCGTGGTCACCGATTACCATATGCCGGTGATGGACGGGCTCGACCTGGCCCGCGCCATCCGGGCCACCGAAGCCCCGAACCAGCGCGTTCCCATCATCGGCATGACCGCCGACGCCTTCGCCGACACGGTCGAGGAATGCCTGAAGGCGGGAATGGACACGGTGGTCACCAAACCTGTCTCGCTTCAGGATATGGCGTCCGCGCTGTCCTTGCGTGCCGGCACGACGCGGACCACCAGCCCGTGCCACCCCGGTCCGCCCCCCTCTTTTACCGAAGCGCCGTTGCTGGATGCCGAAATCCTTGCCGCCGTATGCGGCCCAGATCCGGCCACCCGCGCCGACATGGCGGCTTTGTTCAGCGCCACCGCCGACGATTTGCGCCGCGCCATCACCGCCAGTTTGGCGGCAGGGGATTCCAGGGAATTGTCCGAGGCCGCCCATTCCCTGGCCTCGGCCGCGTTGTCGCTGGGCGCGACGCGGCTGGGACTGACGGGACGCGCCCTGGAACAGGCGGCAAAGGCCGAGGATTGGCTGAAAATTCGCCCCCTGGCGGCACGTCTGGCGGCGCTGGACATAGAAACCCGCGCGGCGCTGAATGCTCCCCTGGACGAAACCGAGGTGTCGGACGGTCTCAGGTCAAACGCTTGATGACGAAGGTGTAGGTTCCGCCCTCGTCGGCCCATTCCACCAATTCGTTGCCGGTCTGGCGGCAAAAGACGTCCATGTCCCTGACCGCACCGGGATCGGTGGCGACCACCTTGAGCAGCCCGCCTTGCGCAACATTCTTCAACGCCTTCTTGGTGCGCAGGATGGGCAGCGGGCACGCCAGCCCGGTAACATCCAGAATGTCCATGACGGTCCTATTCGTGCTCGGCCTCGGGGCCGGCGTCGACGTCGATCGGCACGCCCGGCTGAAGCTTCGAGGTGCGGATGGCCAGCGAGCTTTTGACGTGGCTGATGTTGGGCGCCGCCGTCAGCTTGGTGGTGAGGAAACGCTGATAGTCGTCCCAGTCGTGGGCGACGATCTTCAACAGGAAGTCGGTTTCGCCCGCCAGCATGTGGCATTCGCGAACCTCGGGCCACCCCTGTACAAGTTCTTCGAAGGACCGCAAATCCGCCTCGGCCTGACTGTTGAGGCCGACATGGGCGAAGACCGTGACGTTGAAGGCCAGGGCGTGCGGCTCGATCTCGGCGTGGTAGCCCTTGATGTAACCGGCCTCCTCGAGCGCGCGGACACGGCGCAGGCAGGGCGGCGCGGAAATGCCGGCACGGCGGGCCAGTTCCACGTTGGTCATGCGACCGTCGGCTTGCAGATCCGCCAGGATTCGGCGGTCGATGCGGTCGAGCTTGACCCGTTGCATATTTAAGGAACTCCAACCGGAACGCGTTTCACGAAATTATATTACCGCGCTCGGTTCGCCCCGCCAAGCGCCTGTTTGTATCGGAAGCACGCATGCCCCCTCTGCGCCCGCGCCCGATCGCACGAACCAAGGAATTCACGGCTCCCTGTGTCCGCCGCGCCACACGGCCAAGACCCTATGGCGCGGGCCGTGCGCCTGCGCTACCGTCGATTTTTTATCCAATCTAAAACGATAACGGGACGGCGGGACACAGGCTGGCATGGCGTTGGATTTCCAGACCCTGGTGGTCGCGGTAAGCTTGGCGGCGGCCTTCTGCGCCTCGGCCCGCATCTTACTGTGGCGCATGCATCCCGACGTTCCCGGCCTGGGACATTGGGGCTGGGCGGGCATCTTGTCGGCGATCGCCCTGGCGCTTTACAGCCAAATGCACGGCCTGCCCCGATGGTGGATGCTGCCGCTCCCCCCATTGCTGGCCTCGACGGCGCTGATGGTGGCCTGGGACGGCTTCCGCCGTTTCTTTGGCCGTAGCCCCCTGCCCCGTGCCACCTGGGTGGTCTTGGCGGCGGTTGTAGCCCTTCCCCCCTACGCAGCCTCGGCTCTGGACTGGACTTCCGGGCGGATTCTCACCAATTCGGCCAGCATCGGCGTGCTGGCGACGCTGATCGCCCGCGAATTGTGGCGCCCAAGTCCGTGGAGCGGGCTTGCCACCCGCGTCACCGCCTATACCTACGCCGCCACCGCCCTGTTCATGGTGTTACGCATCGCCGCCGCCTTGCGGGGGCCGGAAGTCGACTTCAACGGCCCCTTTCCGTCGCTGAGCCTGCTGTGGTGGCTGGCCAACTCGGTGGCGGTGGCCCTGGGCATGGCGTTGATGACCGGCGAACGCCTGCAATGGGACCTGGACCGCCAAGCCAGCCAGGACCCGCTGACCGGCACCTTGAACCGCCGGGCCTTCACCGCCTTGGCCACGCGCGAAGTGGCGCGGTCGCGCCGTACCGGCCGACCGTTGTCGTTGCTGGCCATGGACCTGGATCACTTCAAGCGCATCAATGACCAGTTCGGCCACGCCGTCGGCGACGAAACGCTGTGCCGGTTCGTCGCGGTCGCCATCGGCCAGTTGCGGGGCAACGACATCCTGTGCCGGTTCGGCGGCGAGGAATTCGTCGCCCTGTTGCCGGAAACCGGCACCGAGGCGGCATGGGTCGTCGGCGAACGGCTGCGTCTGGCGCTGACGGCCGCCGACGCCATCGCTGCGGGGCCGCCGCTGACCGTCAGCATGGGCATCGCCGAACTTCAGCCGACCGACACCATGGAGGACACCCTGAAGCGGGCCGACGCCGCCCTGTATCAGGCCAAGGCCAATGGCCGCAACCGATGCGTCATGGCGGAGCCGTCGGCCACCGCTGTTGCTGTTCATTGAAGCCTGGAATCATTCCACCTTGCCCGCCACCGGCGAGGGGACTAGATTGCCATCCATGTTCCACCCCTTTCCTTAATATAAGGGAGCCCCAAGGATGACCGACGCGATCAACCCCGTGAGCCTGGTGACCCAAGCCGCCCCGGACTTCACCGCCCCGGCGGTGATGCCGGACAACGAGATCAACCCGGCTTTCAACCTGAAGTCCTATCTGGCCGGCTCCTATGGCCTGGTGTTCTTCTATCCTCTGGACTTCACCTTCGTGTGCCCGTCCGAGATCCTGGCCCACGACCACCGCCTCAAGGCCTTTGCGGAAAAGGGCGTCAAGGTCGTCGCCGTGTCGGTTGACAGCCACTTCACCCATCTGGCGTGGAAGAACACCCCGGTCGAGAAGGGTGGCCTGGGCAACGTTCAGTTCCCCATGGTGGCCGACCTGACCAAGGACATCGCCAAGTCGTTCGGCGTGCTGCTGCCGGGCGGCGTCGCCCTGCGCGGTTCGTTCCTGATCGACAAGGCCGGCACCGTTCAGGTTGCCCACGTCAACAACCTGCCGCTGGGCCGCAACGTCGACGAGATGCTGCGTCTGGTCGACGCCTTGCAGTTCACCGAAGAACATGGCGAGGTGTGTCCCGCCGGCTGGCAAAAGGGCAAGTCCGGCATGCAGGCCAGCCCCGAGGGCGTGGCCAAGTATCTGGCCGAGAACGCCAAGGACCTGTAAGCCTCGGGCCACGGCCTGAAACCAAGGGGCGCAGAGGCAACTCCGCGCCCCTTGCCTTTTTATTAGTTGATCCTAATATAATAACATCTTCAGCCGTTTCGAGCGACGCTTGCGCAAGGACGGCACCGAACCTATTTTGTCACAACCTTTTTGCCGGGGGATCGCCATGGCCACCCACCACACCAAAGTCCTCATCCTCGGGTCCGGCCCGGCCGGCTGCACCGCCGCCATCTACGCCGCCCGTGCCAATCTGTCGCCGCTTCTGGTCGCCGGCCTCCAGCCGGGTGGCCAGCTGACCATCACCACCGACGTCGAGAACTTCCCCGGCTTCGCCGAGGCGGTGCAGGGTCCGTGGCTGATGGAACAGATGCAAGAGCAGGCCGAGCATGTGGGCACCCAGTTCCTGTACGACACCATCACCGAGGTGGACCTGTCCAAGCGGCCATTCGTCGCCAAGGGCGATTCGGGCGATACCTATGTTGGCGAAACCCTGGTGATCTGCACCGGCGCCACCGCGCGCTGGCTGGGCATCGAGTCGGAAAAGAAGTTCCAGGGCTTTGGCGTTTCCGCCTGCGCCACCTGTGACGGCTTCTTCTTCCGGGGCAAGGAAGTGGTGGTGGTCGGCGGCGGCAATTCCGCGGTCGAGGAAGCCATCTACCTTGCCGGCATCGCCAGCAAGGTGACCCTGGTGCACCGCCGCGATTCCCTTCGCGCCGAAAAGATCGCCCAGGACCGCCTGTTGGCCAACCCCAAGGTAAGCGTGTGCTGGGACAGCGTCATCGATGAAATCGTCGGCGACAGCAACCCGCCCGGCGTCACCGGCGTTCGCCTGAAGAACGTGAAGACCGGCGAAGTGTCCACCGTGTCGTGCGACGGCGTATTCATCGCCATCGGCCACAGCCCCAACACCGAGTTGTTCAAGGGTGCGGTCACCATCGACGACGAAGGCTACATCGTCACCACGCCCGGTTCGACCGCCACCAACATTCCCGGCGTTTTCGCCGCCGGCGACGTCCAGGACAAGACCTACCGCCAGGCGGTGACCGCGGCCGGCACCGGCTGCATGGCGGCGCTCGAAGCGGAACGTTTCCTCGCCATCCATGGACATACGCCGTAAGTTGCGGCACAGTAACAGCCGCAGAACAATACCGGCCCGGCGTCTTTGCAAGACGCCGGAGTCGGATCAAGGGGGGAAAGGAGCCCTTTTCGGGACATGGATTGGGACAAGCTCAGGGTGTTTCACGCCGTTGCCGAGGCGGGGAGCTTCACCCACGCCGGCGAGGTGCTCAACCTGAGCCAATCGGCAGTCAGCCGCCAGATCAGCGCATTAGAGGAAAGCCTCAACCTGCCTTTGTTCCATCGGCACGCCCGTGGCCTGATCCTCACCGAACAGGGTGAATTGCTCTACAAGACGGCGCGCGAGATCTTCTCCAAGCTCGCCATGACCGAGGCATTGCTGACCGAAAGCCGGGAACGCCCGCAAGGTCCGCTCAAGATCACCACCACCGTCGCCTTCGGTTCCCTGTGGCTGACGCCGCGCATCAAGGATTTCCTCGACCTCTATCCCGAGATCGACGTGACCATGGTGCTGTATGACGGCGAACTGGATCTGGCCATGCGTGAAGCCGACGTGGCCATCCGCATGATGCCGCCGCGCCAGCCCGACCTGATCCAGCGCCACCTGCTGACCATGCATTACAACGTCTACGCGGCGCCGGAATACATCAAGCGCTATGGCCTGCCCAAGACGCCCGAGGATTTGGACAACCACCATATCGTGGTCTACGGCGACGACGCCCGCGTCTCGCCGCCGGTGGCCAACGTCAACTGGCTTCTGGAAGCCGGGTCCAGCCCGTCGCGGCCGCGCAAGCCGGTGCTCGAGGTCAACAACATCTACGGCATCTACCGCGCGGTGAAATCCGGCCTGGGCGTCGCCGCCCTGCCCGATTACATGACCACCGAAGCAGACAATCTGGTGCACGTGCTGCCCGAACTGAAGGGACCTAAGCTCGACACCTATTTCGTCTATCCAGAGGAACTGCGCCACTCCAAGCGCATCACGGTGTTCCGCGACTTCCTGCTGCATAAAATTCAAGAATCTCTCTAATATATCCTGAGCGCGGCAAGCAAATCCCCTCTCCAGGGGGCACGCTTATCCCCCAGAACGGCACGAAACCGCCACAGACACTTGGTTTGAGCGGCGACGCCTTCGTTTACAATTTTGTTATGCACGCACCGCATGCCAAGCCCGCGCTTTTTCACATGGTTGCGGAAGGCTTCCTGCCGTACATAGATCGCGTGAGGTCGTTTTCGCGACCGCGAAATGTTCTGGCAAGGTCCGCCTTGCCACCCCCAGGATACGTTCCTGGGTTTTTGGGGTCTTGTGACCCTACGTCTCCTAGACGTGAAGCCTCCCTGTTTGACTTAGCCCCGTGGGAAACCACGGGGCTTTCTTTTTCAAGGGGTTAGCGGGCGCGATTACGGGAGCCGTCCGATTGCCCACGGGCGCCATGGGCAATCTGTGGGCAAAATTTTGCAGATATGCTGCTGCGCGCGGCACCCACCCCAGGTTCAGGCGGGTATTGGTCGATGCCTCCCCCGCTGGCGGAGCCGCTACCGCTCGGAGAGGGGGCGCCCCCTAGTAGAGCGTGGCGTTGGGGCTGCGAATGACAATCGGGTCCGGCCGCCCCAAGGAACCAGCCGCGTAATCGGGATGCACCCAACCTGCCCCCGACGACGTACCGGCCTCCCAGCCGCCGAGCGAAGACGGCGCCCATTCCGCCCCGGCGGGCGGAGCACCGATATTGGCGGGCGGCGCACCAGTGCCGAAGAGGCCCCCGGCGTTTGCGATCCCAAGCCCCATGCCGGCGAGAGACAACCCCATACCCAAGGGGCTGAACCCGGAGCCGCCCGCGCGAGAGGCCGCCTGATATTCGAGTGGGAAGACGCCCGACGACCCCTTGGAGAAATTCCCCCACATGCCCACGTTGCCGCCGCCCTGGTTGAGCATCTCGGCGTTGCTGAACGTGCGGTCCCCGAAGCCTTGCAGCTTGGCCTTGGCCGAGAGCTGCTGGCGGGTCTGCGACAGGGCCTCGGAAAGCGTCTTGGCGTTGGCGTCCTGGATCACCTTCGGAGCGTCAGACGACGCTCCCAGGCTCGCCATCTCGGCGTTGTAGTCCCGGCTTCCAGGCACCACGGCATCGTAGGCCGCCTGCCGCTCGGCGGTCTTCTTGTCGGTGAGTTCGTCCTGGGCGGGGCGGTCCATCTGGTCAAGTTCACCCTGCCAGATGTTGAGCGCCTCGTCCTGGTAGCGCCGCTGGCGCGCGGCCTCCGCCTCGGACGCCGCTGACATGGCGGCGTCCGACTTCTTGCGCGCCGCGTTCTGTGCCCGGTTCTGTTCCAGGGCACCGGCAACGGACATAACCGCAGCGGCGGCGGAGATCGCGTCACACATGGTCGCCTCCTTACGGACTGTTGATGACCTTGGAGCTACCGGCGGCCGAGGTGCTGGGACTGCCAAACAGCCCGGTTTGCTTCAAGCGGTCGAGGACGCCGCTGCCATCCGGGTAGACAGGCAGTCCGCCGTATTTGAGGCTGCCGGCGATGTTGGAAAACAACTGCCCCAAGGGCGAGAACGTCGGTTTCATGGACAAGGCGGATGCGCTCGACGCGGCGGCCGACGCGGCAGCGGTCGGATCGGCCGTGCTTTGGAGCTGCGCCACGAGGTTCGACCGCTCGTTGGAAACGGACGTGCGCGCCTGTTTTTCCTGATTGATCCCTTCGTCCGCGATGGCCGCGCGGTTCAGGTCGTATTCCTTCTGGAGATCGGCTTGTTTCGAGCCGGCGATGGTGCTGTCCTGGATGCCGTTCCGCGCCAGCGCGTAGGCAAGGCTTTCCTGAGCCTTCTTGTACTGGTCTTCGACCTGGGGCGCAGCGAAGTCCGTGTAGCTCTGGCGAATGGAACCGAAGTACGGATCGTCGAACTTCGAGAACGCCGTGTCGATCTTGCCCATACCCTCACGGATACGAGCCTGCCGGGCCTCCTCGGCGGCACGGGCCGCACCAGCGCCGCCGTCTCCGCCTCCACCACCACCTCCTCCACACATGGCACATCCTCCTAATCGCTGCTGCCGGCAGGATATGAAGCCGCCCGGCTACGCGAAATTGTTTCCAACCCAGCCCCCACCATCAGGGAACGGATCAGGCCGCTCTGGCTGGCCTGATCGCCTCGGGCAGCAACGCCACCACACCGGCCGGCACGCCCGAATACGCCCCCAGGCGTTCACCGGGGCGGCCATCGAACCACGCAGTGATGTCGGCCGCGTGGGTCGTCGCCGCTCGCTGGTCCAGCCACTCCACCCAGCCGTCCGCCGGGGCGCCGGCCTGTTCGCCGCACCAGTCGTCGGCAACGTCGTGAAGGCGCGCCTCGTGGCGCACCAGCCGCGAGGCCAAGCGGCGCGGAAGCCGCTCGCCGTAGGCCAGGGCGCGGAACCCCTCCAGCACGTCGAGAATGGCGGCCTCAATGGCGTCATGGTCCTCGCCGGCCGGCAGGGCGCAGACCACATCAACGGCGCGGTTCAACCATGCCGCAGCATCGGTGAAGCCCGGAGCCGGGTAGGGATGCGGCTTCTCTTTCGCCCGATCCAAAAGGATATAGATGACCTTGTGCAGCGTATGGGCGATGCCGTCCAAATAAAGACCGCCTTCGATGGCGGGTGAGAGCGCGTCAAGCGTGTCGTGGATGTGGGGCGGATTTCCGCTGATCTTGTGTGCGCGCAGATACTCCGACATGGAAGCCTCGCGGATAGTTGGTAGAACGCGAGGATATTATAGCTCACACCAAGCGGTGTTGACACAATATCTATGCAGGGCCAGAGCTTTGGCGACGATATGTTGCGCTGAGGCAACACGGCGCGGGCGGCGGAGATGGTCGGTGGCCTGCCCCCGCGAGTTGGTGGAAAACTCCTATGGATAGTTACTATAGGAGAATTCCACCAACTCGCTGAGGGCAGGCCAGGGTCCAAGATTTTGCTCGGCGCGGAATTTTTCCGGAGCGCCCGGCATTGGGAGAAGTTTGCGCTTCGGGGCAAGCCCAGGGGGTGGGGTGGGGGTGTGAGCGGATGCGCTGCCCCGCGATCCGGAGGGAGCAAGCGGAGGGCGGACCGAAGCGGCCCGCCTCCAAGTAATAGCTTGTCGGCCGTGAGGTTTCCGGACGGATAGTCCGTTACTGGGGGAGATATCCCTTCTCCCGAAGATGCGCGGCCAACAGCCGCTCGACATACGCGGCCAGGGTGCGACCATCTTCCTTCGCGGCCTTTTCGGCGGCCTCCTTCACATCGGGCGTCACGCGGACCGATATCGCGGCATCCTTCCTCATTGTGTTCTCTCCGCATTCATTGTGTGCAGATAGGCATTGACGGCTGCACTCGTCGTAAGCATACTGCACACATTCGCACACAGCGTCAACCCGGAGCCACGCCATGCTTACCGCCGCCAGGATCAACGCCGAATTCGCCGCCGCCGGTCTGCCCTACGCCTTGGAGAGCTTTCACGGTCCGGCGGGTCTGTGGGCGGTGGTTTCCACCGTCACGGACGACGCCGTGGCGGAACAATGGGCCTGTGGGGAGGCCGAGGCCGTGACCTGGGCGCGGGCGTGGCTGGAGAACGTGAAGCGGCGCCCCAAGGCGTCCGTGGTGGTCCTGTCGGACCGGCGGCGCCCGATGCTCCCGGCGGGTTCGATGACGACGCCGAGGGCTACGCTCGCAGGGTCTACGCATTCTCGCCCCTGCGAGGGAGTAGGCGCCCGACCCTAGCACATGGGATCACGCAAGCGAGAGGCCGCCGGGACGGTGGCCCTTTCGCATTTTCCGGGGTGTACGGAAAACCCCGCGAATTTGCTTCTACCAATGTGGCGCATTCCGTGGGGTTCGCAGGCGCCGGAAAGGGTGTTCGGCAAACGGTTGGTTTCCGTACAGGCATGGCATAGCCTGACGGCCGGCCGGAACCAGTAGAGGAGAACAACATGACCAAGTGCGCGGTGATGTACCTTCGCGTCTCGACGGACGGGCAGACGACCGAGAACCAGCGCCTTGAACTTGAGGCCGTCGCCAACCGGGCAGGTTGGGAAATCGCGGGGGTGTATGAGGATGCCGGGATCAGCGGCGCCAACGGCCGCGACAAGCGGCCGGCATTCGATCGGCTGTGCAAGGACGCCACCCGCCGCCGCTTCGATGTGGTGATGGCGTGGTCGGTGGACCGGCTCGGGCGGAGCCTGCAAGACCTTGTGGCCTTCCTGGGGGAACTCCATTCGGTCGGAGTTGACCTGTTCCTCCACCAACAGGGGGTGGATACGACCACGCCGGCCGGCAAGGCGATGTTCCAAATGCTCGGGGTGTTTGCCGAATTCGAGCGCGCCATGATCCGTGAACGGGTCAACGCCGGCTTGGCGCGGGCGCGGCAGCAAGGGAAGACACTCGGACGGCCGAAGGTGGCCGACGCGACCGAGGCCGCTATCCGGGCGGCGCTGGCAGCCGGCGGGACTGGCGTCCGAAAAATTGCCGGACGGTTCGGCGTAGGCGTCAGCGTGGTTCAGCGCATCCGGGCGGAAATGGCGGAACAGGCCGCATCGTCCGTCCGAAATGGTCCGGAATGAGGACGGGGGATATTCGCCACCCCAAACCCTAGACGGCGTTGATTTCCCCGGCCCAAGATGTGCGCGGAACCATCGGATAACTCGAATGACGACGCCCGTTCGGCGGCTGAACAGCCAACTTGCCGCCGCCAGCATCCCGCTCCGACTGGAGAAATACCCCCGTTCCCGCGTGTGGTCGCTCACCTCTGAGGCGACTGGCGACGTAGAGGCCGTTTTCGCTGCTACCACTCCCGGAAAAGCTGTCGCCAGGGCGAGAGCATGGCTCAGGCTCAATAACTACCGGGTGCCGGACCAGTCCGGAACGCAAGGCAGCGCCGACGACCTGTTGACCCAAGACGAGGTGGCGGAAATCCTCGGGTGTACCCCCGATACAGTCTACCGCATCCGCCGGGCCGGCAAGCTGCCCTACATCCCAGGCCGTCCGGTCAAAATCCTCCGCTTTGACCTGAACGCATACCTCGCCTCGGAAGAGGCTCAGGCGGAAGCCAGGGCCAAGGCCAAGACGGCATCTATTGAGGATCATCTGAACCCGCGCCTCATGGGGAAGGTGCTGGCCGCCGGGAAGAAAGGCGCGCAAGACCCGTATTCCCTCGGGCGAACCCTCGCCCTCCGCGCCCGCGCCACCGGCAAGGGGCCTTGGTGAAACCACCCCCTCATTCCCACGGACTGTTGCTGGCGTTCGAACCGGGCGCGCGTCGATGGTTGATGCGTTCGCTTGGGCGCCGGCTTCTCTCGACCAATTGGCTCCTCCGTTCTCCCCTCACGCAAAATTTCTGCCCGGTGGCAGGGATGGGCTTGTGCTCGTTCGCCAGCACGGAGGCGGAGCGCGGTCGCCCACGAGGACCAATGACCACGTTTTCCCGAATGATCGGCGCCGACTATGCGCGCCAGAAAGGGCGTGGGCGATGATCCGGGAATGGTGCCGCCTGGAGGGTGGCTGCTTCTCAGCATGGGTGTTGCCAAAGCCCCTCTGTTCCCTGTCGGTAAGGTACTGGGGCGCAAGCCGACGCGCACCACCCCACCCGGTTCGGCTAGGCGCCTTCGGCAATAATGTGGTGTAAGCTGGTCGAGCATTACTTGCAGGGAGGCGAGAATGGGCGCCTTATTCCGTGCCATCGCAACGCGGCATTCGCGGACCGCCGCGTTCGTTGCGGCCATCGGATCGGGAGCGTTCTCCACCGCGACGGCATTCACGCCAACCCGTGCGTTGGGCAATTTCCCGCCCGTCGATCCTGGGCTAATCGCCCTCGGGGCCGCGCTATTTGCATTGGCGTGGGTGGTCCGGCCTCGATGACCAGACCACCGGCTGTCAGCCGTCGATATCCACCCCAAGCTGTCGGAGGCGTTCGCGCACCTTGGCTGGATCGGCACCGCGCTGGAGAGCTGCTTCCGCTTCGCGGATGATCTGGTCCCGTTGCGCCCCGCCTGCCCGCGCCTCAGGTGCCGGCAGGTTGCTACCCCGCTTCAATGACGGATCGGGCCGGACGGTGTTGGTCCAAAACGGGTTCCAGCGCCCTTCGGTATGCGGGTTCGGCCCCATCACCTCCCGCCACGCCTGTTCGGCCGCCGTTCCCGCGTCACGGGATTGCTGATAGAGTTCCCCGGCGCGCGCCAACACGGCGTTGCGGTCGGCGTTCTCCATCTCATAGCCGTCAGGGACCAGATGGCCGATCAGGGCGTCCATGCCCCGCATGTCGGAGGGGGAAACGTCAATCGGCCCGCCTGCCCGGCCAGCGGCGGGCGGCTGTCCCTGGATCACCGGGCGCTTGGCAATCTGCGGATCGGCCGGATAGATGTTTTCGCCGGGCGCCACGCTCGCCTGTCCGGAGAATACGTTGGCAACACCAAGGGCCTTTTGGCGCTCGGGCGAGAACAGCACCGTCTCGTTCTGTCCGATCTTGGCGTCCGCGTTGGCGAACTTCCACCGTTCGCGGTCGTCGGTCAGGCTGTGACCGGCCATCGCCGCTTTGTAGTCCAGCCCCGCGTCGTAGCGTCGGTCGGCGCTGTCCATGTCCTGACCGCGCCGCTGGGTGGCGTCCGCCCGCGCGAAGCCAAGCGGAGTGTGCCCCCACTGACCACCCGCGCCCGCGATCATGTTGGACATGACCGTCAGGTCAATATTGTTGGGGTCGCCAGCGGCGTAGCCGGCGCGCATCATCTCCCCGGCGCGATGGGCTTGCTCGGGGTATGCCTGCGCCCAGGCAGTGACGGCACGTTGGCGCTTGCCGGCGTCGGCAAACAGGTTCGGATCACCAAAAAGGCCGTCCGCCATGGAACGGCGTCGGGCCACGTCCTGGTTCAGCTGCGCTTCGGATTGGGCTTTGCCGGCGGCGGCGCTGTAGTAGCCCTCTTGGGCCTGCTGGAGCTTGTGCTTGGCCGCAAGTTCGGGATCGCCAAAAAGAGACTTGGCAAGACCAGAAGCGGCAGAAAGCACGCTCAGATATTCGCTGTTGCCGTCCGGATAAGGCATTGTTGCCTCCTAGTAGATACCTGATGTATATGCCTAATTATCACTGCACGACACTGTTTCTATAATGCACCATGGCGACACAAGGTGTCGCGCAGCGCCTCTCCAACGGCACGGTTCTACGTGCTACCGCGTGCAATCTCATTCCCACGGGCTGGTGTCACTCGAAATCGGAAGCGCGTCGATGGTGATTACGTTCGCCTGAGCGCCAGCCTCACGGCGCAAGTCCTCGACCACGGCCAGGGCGTTTTCGAGGCGCTGGCGCTGATCCATGGCGAACCGCTCCAATTCCTCGACCGTCATTTCGGACAGTCCGCGCGCGCCCTCCTCATCTTCGATTGCCCGGCCGCGCTCATTGAGGAAGTTGGCCGCCTGCAAGGTTAACTGCGCCCCTTTGAGACGGACGCCACCGGGTTGAGTGGAATCGCGCATGATCTCCTCGATCACCGTCAAGGCAGTCGGCACCAGGTCGCCCTCGATGCGAGCCTTGAACCGCGCCCGAAGGGCCGCCTGCACGGATGGGGTTCTCTGGAGCCGATAAGCGATCTGCCCCGCGTGAACGGCCGGCTCATAGCCGGCGGCGCGGGCGGCGTCGGTGGGGGTCATGCCGCGCACGACGGCATCAACGAACGCCTGTTGCTTTTCGGTCAAACTAGACAATTCCGGCCTCTCCAACAGGGGTGGAATGCACGGTATTATGATACCGTGCTTAAGAGTAGACAAGTCTCCCCGCTCAATGACGCCTGATTTCCAAATCGGCCAACCAAGCTATGTGGTTCAATCGCGCCACCACCCCCAGGTCAAACATCAGGGCCTCAAACTCGGGGCGCAGGTCTTCCCTCCCGTGGTGGTCGATCAACTCCGCCAACAACGCCGCATGGCGTAGCGCACTGCGGACGTACTCCTTGGTGTCGGGATCGGCGTTCATGGCGCGGCCCTCCCCGTGCCGGCGCCTGCGATCAGTCGATTGCACGCCGCGATGAAGGCGGGAACCCCAGCTTCCTGTTGCAGCAGATGGATACCCAGCGCATCGCGCATGGCCTCGGGCAGCCCTTTGAGCCGTCCTTTGCGCGCCTCCCTCTGGAGCCAGTCGGAGTAGCCGAGAGCGGCGGCAATCTGCTCAAGGGTGAAGGTGGCGGGTTGCTGTTCCACGGGCGCCGCCTGCGGCTTCGGGGGCGGTACGGGTTGTTCGGCCGGCTTGGCTTCCGGAACCGGCATCGGGATAGGCGCGGCCTCCCAGCGGTCAAGCTGGCCCAACCACCGTTCAGCGGCGGCGCGGGGGTCTGGATGCTGGCGGGTGTCGATCCACACCGAGGCAGACTGGCGCTCCCCGCCGCGGCGGTATTTGAACGCCGCCCACCCCTCCCGCGACTTGGTGGAAAACTCCAATAGAGAGGTACTATAGGAGAATTCCACCAACTCGCCGTTGGCCCATTTGTCCAAGGTGGCCGCGTCCTCCTGGTGGTGCCGCAACCAGTCCTTGCACGCTTGATGCCCCTTCGCGCCCGGTCCGAACACGTCCGCCAACACGGCAGCCCGTCCGCGCCCATCCAGGGGAACGACGCCGCGAGCGAACAGTAATCCGGGCGGGCCGGCGATCCGTTGCGCCTCCTCCCACGTCACCACCTCTACCGGCTCGGGGATCACCACGTCCGTAAGCAGATAGATGGTCAACGGGTGGTCGGCGCCACGCCGCACGCCGCGCCCCCGGCCGATGGCCTGGAGAATTTCCGCCTCGCAGATGGAACGGCGCACCATCTCCGCCAATCGGTCGGGATGGTGGTCCACCTCGGCGGACAATCCGGACCCGTCCGCCAACAACCGCCCGCCCGTCCGCGTCGAGTACCATTCACCACTCGACAAGCGCGCGACGGGCGTCCCGGTGATGATCTCGGCCAAGTCTTCGACCTCTCCCGGCGATGCCTGCGTGCGCCCGACGATCACCAAGGCGGATACGCCCTTGTAGCGATCAAGGCCCCGCATCCCGTTCAGATGCGCGACTGCGAGATTGCCCGGCAGGCGTCCGCTCAGGCGGCCCTTCGCGCCTTTCTCGGGATCACCCACCAAGGCCAGTTGCCCGATCAGCAGCACGTCCACCCGCTGGCCGTCAGGGAGAACTACGCCGCGCCCGTGATGGGTGGCGGCCACCACCTCCACGAATTGCGCCACCTTGGCTTGGTTGTTCAGTGCGGTTTTTCGGTGCTTGTCCTCGGGCGGCTTGCTCTCGTCGTCGATCAGCGAGGTTTGCGAGAACGTCTTGTCCACCACCTGGACGATGCGTTGGTACGGTTTGGCGGCGGTGACGGCGGGGGCGACATTCAGCCGGGGAAGCCATGCGCGCGTAAGCTCAGGCGTGCCGGTGGCGTCGAGATACACCGTCGCCGCATCCCAGCCGGCGTGGATCGGCTTGCGCCACTTGAGCGCCACGCTCACCGAGGCCCCGTGCTGGCGCCGCTGGATCGCGGCAGCCGTGGTGCGCCCGTCGAGCAAGTCAGCCGCGATTTCCAGGAGCCGTGTCACCCTGCGGACCCGTCCGGTGGTTTTCGCCGCGTCCGCCAGGGCCGCCGCGATCTGGTCGGCGGCCATGTCGGGCCGATATAACTTCCTCACCTCCGCATCGCCGGGGTAGCACCGCCGCGCAAGGTTGAACGCCCGCTGGAGCCGCGATCCCGTAAGACCTGCCGTCCGGAAAGGGCCGTCCGGAACGCGGCCGTTGCTGGCGCTGGTGATTGCGGCCCCCAGGGCGCCAAAAACCTCGTGAAGTTCTCGCTTCGCCCAGCCCGGCCGGTCCCCATCCGCGTCGGGACGATCCGGCGGGTTCCACAGCTCGGGCGCCAAGTCTTCAAGAGGGACCGCGTAGGGCTTGGCGCCGAAGCCGCCCAACAAGGCGGTATGGAACGCCTCGTCGATCACCAGCATGTCGAAGGCCGGCTGTTCGGCCTCGCTGCCGTCCGGCAACGGCACCTTGGGGCGCCGCATCGACATCGGGACCGCTTCGGCCAGCATGTTCACCGGGAACACCACGACGGGAGCGCCGCGCACCTGTTCCCGCTGGCGGAGATAGCCGCACCCGTCCTCGCCAGCCACGGCGGGGTTGTAGCGGCAGAAGCCGCCCTCGCGCCGCTTGGAGCCGCACAAGCCTTCCCGGTCGTGGGTCACGCCCAGAACGGCGGCCAGGGCGTCAGCACGGGGGCACATCTTCCCGCCGGGGCACGCCGGGTCTTCCTGTTCGGGGCCACGCCACACAACGGCCAACCGCTCCCCGGCCACCTCGTTGATCCTCGCCACCACCTCGGCCGCGATCTTGTGATTGGCCGTGGCGTAGGCGATCCGTGCGCCTTGGCGTGCGAGGGTGGGGATCGTATTTACGATCTCGTGGGTCTTGCCCACGCCCACGTCAACCACGATGGCGGTTTGCGGGCTTTCCGGACGAATGACGCTGCCGGCGGTCATGCCCAGACCTCGCTATCGTCCAACTGGACATCGGCCGCGACGAAGTCGTCGCGCGCATCCGTGCGACCGTCTGCGGGCATCCCCGCCGCGATCCAAGCCGAACGCCGCGCAAGGAAGTCCTCGACCTCTCCAACAAAACCGGCAATCACATTCCGGACGGTGCCGGCGGCCTCGGCCAGCGTGGCGACGGGCAAAGCGAAATCGGGCGTGCAGGGCTTGCCGATCCGGCTGGGGCGCCACCCTGTCGATTTCGCCAGCCAATAGATGGTGCCGGCACCCGAACGGATTTCAGCGTCCCGGATGCCGTCCCATACCCGAAGCGAGGCCGCCGGGTCGCCGCTGGATTTCGGCGCGGACAGCGACCAATCCAGCCAGATTTCCCGCGCTTCGCCCGTGTCACCCAGCGCGCCCTTGATCGCGTGCGCCATGCCCACCCAATCGGCGCGGGGGAAATCGTCGTTCTTGATGCTGACGAGGGCTGCTTTCAGTTCGTGCGGGTCTTTGGCGAGGTATTCGGCGCGCGGCCGGCGCGGAGCGTCCCGCTCAGGATTGCCGTGAAGCCGGCTTTTGGACTTCTCCGCCCCACCGTGCTCGCGGAGGATCGCATCCGCCGCGTCGATCGCCGCCATGAGCTGGTCCGAGCCGATCAGCGGCAAACCCACGGGCTGAATGCCCAGGACGTCGCTCTCGGGCCAGGAATACGGACGCCCGGTTCCGGGATGAACGCCGAAGAGGACGCTCTGCCGCCCCTTCCCCAACACTTCCAACCGATGGGCCTTCTGGTGGGGATCATCACCGGGCATCGCGTAGCCGGTGGTGGCGATTTCGCCCTTGGGCAGAGCGTCACGCACCCGGTAGAAGCGCGTCCGCTTCGGCGGCGCGCCGACACGAACGGGCGTGCGCCCCAGCATCCGTACCAACAGGGCGTCGATGGCATCCGCCGCGCCGGCATGGCGAACGTCGTTGTCCAGCGCGACAACGGTGCTGCCGTCTGACAGTTGGAAGCCCATGGCGCACCCGACGCTATGCGGAGGCCAATCCTCGCACCAATAGGCCACCAGGGACGCGGCGGGGAGGCCGATATCCTGCCAGCCCCCATAGGTCCACCAACCGGTGTCGGTCCACTTGCCGGGGGCCTTGCCCCGCGCGGCCTGCACTTCGCGGAAGCGCGCCTCGTCGATCTGCTTTCCGCTCGGCCAAGGTGCCGTCCGGATATGCGCGTCGGGGGGTAGGATGGGTAGAACGGGCCAGCCGTTGGCCTGCAATCGCGGGCCGTATTCCCGCATGAAATGCGCGGGCGTATCTGCTATCTTTCGATCCGACATGAAGCCTCCAGCCCGTGAACGCCGGGCGCGGTGGAACGCAAACGGGGTCGCCTTGCCGGGCGGCCCCGTGGTCGTTTCAGGGGGTGGCGTTCTGCGGGCTTCCGGTGGACGGGGCGGCGGCTTCCAGCGAGGCGAGCCAAGTATTGATCGCGCTTTCTCGCCACGCGATGCGGCCATTCGGGAAGCGGATCGGCGCCGGAAAGTTGCCAGCTTCAATCTGCCTGTGAAGCGCGGACCGGCTGCGGATGATGTTGCGCGCCTTCAAGTCGGAGAAGTCGAGAAGGCTGTTTTCCTGTTTGGCACTCATGATTGCCTCTGCCAGCGGTAAACTCTGGCAACTATTGAGAGGCAATGAGAAACCTAGCGTCAATTACTTTCGTTTTTTGTTTGCAATGCTGTATGCGACAATCTTAATGCAAAAATCTAGCGATCATTCAGGGTTTTTGCGCTTTTCCTCTTCGATAAATTTTTCCAAGCTGTATGCGACACTTTCCAGCGCCGAACGCATCGCTTCATCCCGCCGCGACCGCTCATACGTGGCGGTGATGCCCATGCGGCTACGCGGGCTGTGGTTGAGAACCCGGCTGATAATGGCCTCGTCAGCGCCGGCCTCACCCATCATGCTGGCGGCAGTGCGGCGCAGGTCGTGGATCGTCCAAGGGGCGGATAGGGCGGCCTTGGTCTGGAGGTTCTGCGCGGCCCTTCGCCACCCCGCATAGGGTTTGCGGCCGCCTCGGGCAGAGAACACGTACCCCCGGTCCTCCGTGCCATCGCTGGTGAACCGGGGCAGTTGGTTGAGCATGTCAACCACGGCCTTGGGCAGTGGCAGGCGATGCTCCCGCTTGGCCTTGGTCCGCTCCGCCGGGATCGTCCAGTATCCGTTTTCCAAGTCGAACTCGGACCATCTCGCCTGCGTCACCTCTTCCCGACGCTGGCCGGTCAGAAGCAGTAGGCGGACGAGAGGCGCGACGGGATACCCGACGCCATCCGCCGCCAAGATAACCTTTGCAACCTCATCGCCTGACAGGACGCGCTCACGCGGCTTCTCCGGAACCATCCGCTTGATGACTGCGGCGGGGTTCGCTGCAATTTCGCCGGCCTCGACGGCCCAATTGAGAAAGGTCTTCGTCTGCGTTAGGACGCGATTAACCTGGGCGCCGAACCCGCCATCGCGGAGCTTTTCTAGCAGGACGTACACATGGCGCCGCTCGACCGCGCCAATCGGCATGTCGCCAATCTCTGGCAGGACGTGCAGGTCCAAAAGACGCTCCTGCTCGCCAACGGATCGAAGCCCCTTTCGTCGTTGAGCGCGGATGAACCTTTCGGCCGCCACGCGAACCGTTGTTGAAGCGGTCGTGGCCTCAGTTGTCGTCGCCGCTGCTGCGGGGTCTGTTCCGTTCTTCGCCAATGCCAGCGCGTCCAGGGCTACCCGGCGGGCCGCTTCCAGCGAAATATGATCGGGGGCCTCGGGACGGTACTCCCCCAAGGCCATGCGGCGGTGCTTGCCGTCGATCCGATACCGGAGCGCCCAAGAGCGCACACCGTTCGCAGTCACGCGAATTTGAAGCCCGGTCACTGCTGCGTCGGTGACTTCGACGACGCCGGACATGGGGGGCTTGATTGACTGAATGGTGCGGTCGGTCAGTTGGCGCTTCATGGCGCCCTCCGTGGGCAATTCATGGGCAAAATGACGGCGACTTGCCGTCACCATCCAATCATTGACACCTTTGCCCATGGGGTGCAAGGGTGTGGTTAAGCATGGGAAATGCTGGGATATTTTCGGCATCTGGCTTCGCGTCCGAAATGCCTATCGGTGACGGACGGGAGATGGTGCGGGGCGTCTCCTAGACGTGAAGCCTCCCTGTTTGACTTAGGCCCTGGCGTAAGCCGGGGCCTCTTCTTTTCTGCGGGTTTCAGCGGATTGGCCCGTGTGGCATCGGCGCGCGAACGGCGTTCCATGTGGCATAGGTGTGGCAAAACCAACGGCCCGTAGCCGTTCGCGTGTGTCCGTCCGCCAAATGTGCAGAGGCGCATCCAGTTAGCTAACTGGACGTGCCACCGTGGCTATCCGGCCAGGCCATGGTCGGAGACAACGGCAGCGGTTGGGGAAGAACCGCCATCGCCGTCGGCGCGGACAAGGCCGCGCCCACATGCATCAAGGGCAGACACAGGGCGCAGACACGGGTGTCACCGGCTGCCGTCCCTTGCGATTGGCCGTCAAGGTCAAGGACGACCATGCCCGCGGCGGTACACACCACCACGGAACCGGCGGAATCAAGCGTGGAGATTTGCCGTGCATTGGCCACCCCCGGCAAGACGCCGGCGGCCACCACGTTGAACAGCAGCAGCAGGGCAAGCCAGCGCATCAACGGCACGGTCGAAACCCGCACCGCAGAAATGGCCACCATTCCAGCCCGGTTTCTGTTCCTCAGAAACATCAAGGTGCCGTTGCCCAACTCGCCAGGCCGGCGGCCATTGTGGACGAGCCAACCCATTGAGGCAACGTCGTTCGCCCGTTGAAACGCAGCCCCGTCAGGAAATCCGTCCCAACTTTGCGACCCTTGGCTCAGGGCGGGGACTATCGGGCCGGCATTTGTTGGATTAGGCTGAATCATCGCAACAGGGAACGACGATGATGAGCGACAAGACCCCCTCCCACGATCCGCGCATGGCGGCGTTCGTCGATGGCTTGATGTCCAGGATGACGCTTGGGGAAAAGCTGGGCCAACTGAACCTCGTCACCACCAACATCCCGATCGAGCAGGAGCGCGCCGACGAAATCCGCGCCGGCCGGGTCGGCGGCATGCTGGGCGGGTTGTTTCCATGCAGCTTCGGCGTCAACGGCCCCGCCGGTTTGCGCGCGGTCCAGGAAATCGCTGTCACCGAGACCCGTCTCGGCATCCCGTTGCTGTTCGGCTATGACGTCATCCACGGCCACCAGACGGTGTTTCCCATCCCGCTGGGCCTGTCGTGCAGTTGGGACATGCGGCATGTGGAGACCGCGGCGCGTACCGCCGCGCGCGAAGCCAGCGCCAGCGGCGTCAACTGGGTGTTCTCGCCCATGGTCGACATCGGCCGCGATCCGCGCTGGGGCCGCATCGCCGAGGGTTCGGGCGAAGACCCCTATCTGGGATCGCGCATCGCCGAGGCCATGGTGCACGGCCTTCAAGGCGACGCCCTGTCCGATCCGCAAAGCGTCATGGCCTGCGTCAAACATTTCGTCGCCTATGGCGCCCCCGAGGGCGGACGCGACTACAACAACGCCGACATGAGCCCGCAACGCCTGTACGACGTTTACCTGCCGCCATTCCAGGCGGCGGTGGCGGCGGGTGCCGCGTCGGCCATGATGTCGTTCTCGGCGGTCAACGCCATGCCATCGCACGCCGATGCCGACCTGCTGGGAAAATTCCTCGACGGCGTGCTCAAGGTGTCGGATTTCGACGGCATCCCCGAGATGATCGCCCACGGCCTGGGGGACGAAACCGGCGCGATCGATGAGGCCGATCCCCTTCAGACCCTGTCCGAACGGGCGCTGCGCGCCGGAGTGCAGATGGACATGATGGGCAAGGGCTACATCAGCCGCCTGGAAGGTGCGCTGGCCGCCGGCCGCGTGACCATGGAACAGGTGGATGACGCCTGCCGCGCGGTGCTTGAGACCAAGTACAAGCTGGGCCTGTTCGCCGACCCCTTCGCCCGTTTCGACGAAACCCGCGTGGCCCGCGACCTCAAGACCCCCGAGAACCGTGCCGCCGCCCGCGCGGCGGCCGCCGATTGCTGTGTGCTGCTGAAGAACGCGGGCGAACTGTTGCCGCTGGCCCGCACCGGCACCGTCGCGGTCATCGGTCCGCTGGCCGACGACCATAAGAACATCCTGGGGCCATGGGCATTCCAGGGCGACCCGGCCGAGGCGGTCAGCGTGCTGGACGGCATCCGCGCCCAAGGCGTCGCGGTCACCCACGCCAAGGGCGCCAACTTCACCGAAGACCGCCGCATGGTCGAGTTGCTGAACTTCGCCGGCACCAAGGTAGAGTTGGACCCGCGTCCCCCAGAAGCCATGGTGGCCGAGGCGGTGGCGGCCGCCGCCGCCGCCGACGTGGTGGTGGCGGTGCTGGGCGAAGCGGCCGAGATGTCGGGCGAAGCCGCCTCGCGCATGGACATCGGCATCCCCGAGAATCAGCGCGACCTGTTGAAGGCCCTGGTCGCCACCGGCAAGCCGGTGGTGTTGGTGACCATGAACGGCCGGCCGCTGACCTTGCCGTGGGAGGCTGAACACGTTCCGGCCATCCTGGTGTCGTGGTTCGGCGGGTCCGAGGCCGGCAACGCCATCGCCGATCTTTTGTTCGGCGAGCGTGCGCCTTGTGGCCGTCTTACCACCTCGTGGCCACGCCATGTGGGCCAAGTGCCGCTGTCCTATGACCGCGCCACCACCGGACGCCCCGGCAACCCGGCCGAGGATCCGGGGAAGTACACCACCCGCTGCTATCTGGACGGGTCGTCCCAACCGCTGTTTCCGTTCGGCTTCGGTCTGGGCACCACCAGCTTCGCCTATGGCCCGGTGGGCGTGGACAAGACCGAGCTTGGTCCCGACGATCGCTTGACCGTGTCGGTCAACGTCACCAATACCGGCCGGCGCGCCGGGGCCGAGGTGGTGCAATTGTACCTGACCGATCCGGTCGCCAGCCAGGTGCGGCCGGGAAAACAATTGCGAGGATTCGAGAAGGTGTGGCTAGAGCCCGGTCAGTCCCGGACGGTATCCTTTGCCTTGACCACCCGCGACCTGGAGTTCCACGACGCCCAATTGCGCCGGGTGTGGGAAGCGGGGAAATTCGTCATCGGCGTCGGCCCCAACTCGGCCGAACTGGATTCCGTCACGGTGCGATGGAACAAGGGCTGAGCAATTGGCCAGGAAACTGGGGAAACGCTATTTCCCCAGTTTCTCGCGCAGCGCCGTCCACAGGGCTTCCTGGCGCGACTCGGCGGCGTTGTCGCAATAGGTGAAGAAATCCAGCGACGACGACAGCGGCGTGACGATCTCGGGAGCCGAAGCCAGTTCGGCATCCATGTGTTGTTCCGACCCGCGCACCATGTTGGCGTAGCCGTTGTAGTTGCTTTCCAGGGCGGCGATCTCGGGGCGCATCATGAACGACAGGAAGCGCAGGGCGTCGACCCGGTTAGGCGCCCCCTTCGGCACGACCAGGACGTCGGTCCACACCAACGATCCCTCGCGCGGATAGGCGTAACGCAGGCTGGGTCGCTTTTGCCGGGCCTTGAGCGCGTCGCCGTTCCACGCCACCCCCAGCGCATACTGGCCCGAGGCCAGTTCGTCGACGATGGTGTCGATGGTCGCGATGGGATAGCGGCGCAGCATGGGCACCAGCACTTCCTCGGCCCGGACCATGTGCTCGGGCCGGGTCGAACACCGCGGCAGGTTCAGCCAGACCAGGGCCAGTTGGATCATGTCGTAACCGCTGTCGAGCAGCAGAATGCGGCCGGCGATTTCCGGCGGCGGGTCGAACAGCAGTTTCAGGCTGTCGGGGTCACCCTTGTAGACCGTGGTGTCGACGACGAAGGCGGTGGTTCCCCAGGCATGGGGCACGGCATATTCGTTGCGCGGATCAAGCGAGCGCGAACGCCACAGATCCTCGACGTTCCAGAAATTGGGCAGACGGTCCACCTGCACCCGTTCCAACAGCCGGCGGTCCACCAGTTCACGCAACTGGAAATCGGCCGGCACCGCGATGTCATAGCCGGATGCCCCGGTTTCCAGCGGCCGCATCAGTTCGGCATAGCCGGTGACGGTATCGACCTGGACCCGGACGCCGGTTTCCTTCTCGAAACGCTCCACCACCTCGGGCGAAAGGTAGGACGACCAGGCGAGGACCCTGATCTCGGCGGCCGAGGCGGGAAAGGCGAACGCCGTGACGCATAAAGCGACGGCCCATCCTCGGATGTCCATGCCCCCTCCCTGTGTTTTCCCCGTCTCACCTCGGACTGTATCTTACCTCAGGATGCGCCCGCCGTCACAATCTCGCCACCACTTGCACCTAAACCCGCCATCGGAAGCGTGTTAAACCTCGGCCACCATGGAAGTCCACAACACCCAACTTACCGCCGCCGCCCTGGTCGCCCTGGTCGCCTTGCTGTGCGGCGTGGTCATGACCCGCTTCCGGCAACCGGCCATCGTCGGCTACATCCTGGCCGGCGTGGTGCTGGGACCGGGCGGTTTCGCGCTGGTGTCCAACCGCGACGCCATCGGCACCCTGGCAGAGTTCGGGGTGCTGATGCTGCTGTTCGTGATCGGCGTCGAACTGGATTTGCGCCGCTTTGTCCAGGGATGGCGGGTGGCGCTGTTCACCACCGTCATCCAGATCGCCGGGTCGGTGGGCACAGCACTTTTGCTGCGTCAGTTCCTGGGCTGGAGTTTCGGCCTGTCCATGGTGCTGGGGTTCGCCGTGGCGGTGTCGTCCACCGCCGTGGTGATCAAGATGCTGGAAAGCGCCGGCCAGTTGGACAAGCCGGTCGGGCGCACCATCATCGGCATCCTGATCGCCCAGGACATGGCGGTGGTGCCCATGATGCTGTTCCTGGGGGGACTTGAGCGCAAGGGCATCGTGCCGCTCGACATCATCAAGGTGGTGTTCTCGGTGGTGTTCCTGGTGGTGCTGTTCTGGTTGCTGCTGCGCCAGAAACTGCGGCTTCCCATCACCGAGCGCCTGGCCCGCTCGCCCGAATTGGGGCCGCTGGCGGCCCTGGCCTGGTGTTTCGGCGCAGCCACCTTGTCGGGTCTGATGGATTTGTCGCCGGCCTATGGCGCCTTCCTGGCCGGGGTGATGATCGGCAACTCGCCCCAGCGCGAAACCGTGCTGCGCCATGCGGCACCGGTGCAGGCGGTATTGCTGATGGTGTTCTTCCTGTCCATCGGGTTGCTGCTGGACTTCACCTTCATCTGGAAGAACCTGGGGCACGTCCTGACCCTGTTGCTGATGGTCACCTTGTTCAAGACCATACTGAACGTCGCGGCCCTGCGCCTGTTGGGCCAGGACTGGCGCAACGCCACCTTCGCCGGCGTCGCCCTGGCCCAGGTGGGCGAGTTCAGCTTCCTGCTGGCCGAGGTGGGCAAGGCCGGACGCCTGATCACCGCCACCGAGACCCGGCTGGTGGTGGCGGTGACCGTGCTGTCGCTGGTGTTGTCGCCGTTCTGGCTGTTCACCATGCGCCGGCTGAGCCATGTGGCCGACACCAACCTGCGCGGTCTGTTGGCCGCGCTTTACGGGCGCGAGGCTTCGGCCGTCGTCGGCGTTCTGGCCAAAAGCCGCCGCAAGATGCTGCCCTTCCACAAAAGCGGAGACAAAGACACCGATGCCTGACCTGTCCCTGGAACGCGGTTTGGCCGGCTTGGTCGCCGGCATCGACGAAGTGGGGCGCGGCCCGTTGGCCGGACCGGTGGTCGCCGCCGCCGTGATCATCGACCCCGCCACCCTGCCGGCCCGTCTGGCGGAACAACTGGACGATTCCAAGAAGCTGTCGGCCAAGAAGCGCGAGACGCTGGCCGAACTGGTTCTGGAAAGTTGTGTCCACGGCTTCGGCGAAGCCAGCGTCGCCGAGATCGACCGTCTCAACATCCTGAAGGCCACCTTCCTGGCCATGCGTCGGGCGCTCGACGCCTTGGGCCGGCCGGTGGACCACGTCCTGGTGGACGGCAACCAGACACCGCCACTGGGCGTTCCCCTCACCTGCGTCGTCGGTGGCGATGGCTTGTCGCTGTCCATCGCCGCCGCGTCGGTGATCGCCAAGGTGCGGCGCGACCGCCTGATGGCCGAGCTTGCCCGTCAGTTTCCCGGCTACGGTTGGGAAAAGAACGCCGGCTACGGGACCGCCGCCCACATGGCGGCACTGCGGGAAAAAGGGCCGACACCGCACCACCGCACCAGCTTCGCCCCCATCGCCCAACTCAACCTGTTGTAGGCCAGCGCCGCGAAAAACCGCGCAATTTGTGTCGGACACGCTCAGATTCAAAAAAAGAATCAGTGATTCCAACGGGTTCTTGACCAAGTCTCGCATTTGACTCAAAGTGCGAGACATGAAACTGCCGCTCGACACCATCCTTGAGGGCGATTGCATCGCCCATCTGGAATCCTTGCCCGCCAAGTCGGTGGACCTGGTTTTCGCCGACCCGCCCTACAACCTGCAACTGGGCGGCGAGCTTTTGCGCCCGGACAACAGCAAGGTGGACGGCGTCGACGACGCCTGGGACCATTTCGACAGTTTCCGCGAATACGACGACTTCACCCGCCGCTGGCTGGCTGCCGCGCGCCGCGTGCTCAAGGACGACGGCGCGCTGTGGGTGATCGGCAGCTATCACAACATCTTCCGGGTCGGCGCGGCGCTTCAGGACCTGGGTTTTTGGATGCTGAACGACATCGTCTGGCGCAAGTCCAACCCCATGCCCAATTTCCGAGGTACCCGCTTCACCAACGCGCACGAGACCCTGATCTGGTGCGCCAAGTCGGCGGAAAGCCGTTACACCTTCAACTACGACGCCATGAAGGCGTTGAACGACGACCTTCAGATGCGCAGCGACTGGACCATTCCGCTGTGCACCGGGTCCGAGCGTCTGAAGGGGGCCGAGGGAGCCAAGGTCCATCCGACGCAAAAGCCCGAGATGTTGTTGTTCCGTGTGCTGATGGCGACCACCAAGCCGGGCGACGTGGTGGTCGACCCGTTCTTCGGCACCGGCACCACCGGCGCCGTGGCGAAGAAGCTGGGGCGCCATTTCATCGGCATGGAACGCGACCCCGACTACATCGCCGCCGCCAAGGAGCGCATCGCCAAGGTTCGCCCGGTGGCCGATTTGTCGCTGTTGGCGACCCCGTCCAAGCGCACCGAACCCCGCGTCCCATTCGGCACGGTGATCGAACGCGGCCTGTTGGAGCCGGGCACCGTGCTGTATGGCGGTGAAAAGGCCAAATGGACCGCCAAGGTGCGCGCCGACGGCACCTTGGTCACCGCCGACCATCGCGGATCGATCCACAAGGTCGGCGCCCTGGTGCAGAACGCCCCGGCCTGCAACGGCTGGACCTTCTGGCGCATGAAAAAGGGCGACGAGATGGTGCCCATCGATTCCCTGCGCCAGCAGATCAGGGCCGAACTGCACTAGATGTTCAGCCCCGGCATTTGATGGTGCGGATCAAGCCTGAAACGCTTTGGTTCCGTTTCCCAGATTTTGCAGATGTATTCGCACGGTATGAGCCCCAGCAGGGTCTCCAGGCGGCGAGCGAAATCGCATGCGTTCCATAGTGGTAAAGAACTGGGCGATGCAAAGAATGTAGAATGTTGTGATCGGTGGTGGGATGGCGGCGTTGAAGATTGTGCGGGGCGCTGGCGGATTATGTTGGCTGGTGGGGCTGGTGCTCATCGGTTCTTTTGCCGACAGGGCGCGATGAAGATCGCCAAGGATGTTGTGGTCACCTTGCGCCAGCGGGTGACGGATTTGGACGGCGCCGTGGTGGATGATGGCGCTGAACCGGTCAGCTATCTCCACGGCGGCTATCATGATATTTTCGACAGGATCGAGAGTGCGCTGGACGGCAAAAGCGTTGGCGACGAGGTCTCGGTGCGTCTGGAGCCCAAGGAAGCCTTTGGGGAATACGACCCGGAACAGGTTGTTGTCGCTGGCTTTGACCAGTTCACCAACCCGCCCCAGCCGGGTGAGATGGTCGAACGCGGGGGCGAGCTTTATCGGGTGGTCGAACTCCGCGACGATTCTGTCGTATTGGACGGCAATCATCCTTTCGCCGGTTTGCACCTGATCTTCCAGGGTGAAGTGCAGGATGTCCGTCCCGCTCGCGCCGAAGAAATAACGCGAATAGCAAAGAGCGTTACTGTCGAAATCAGCCGTTTGCGTGCCATCAAGATGGCCACCATCCATCTGTTGGGCGTACCGATTGTCCTGACCATTGTTGCGGGCACGCTCAGCGAAGCCATGGGGGGAGGACTGCTTCTCTACCTTGCGCTGATGTTCGTTGTTGCCGTGCTGCTCTCTGCGCTGTGGAGCGGCGGGCGTTATGTCCGCGAGGCGTTTCGTGGGGGCGAAGTGCTGCGCATTGACGTCAAAGGACTCTATTGGCGGGATTTTGGCTCTCCGGTGACCTGGGAGGAAATCGCCAAGGTCCAGTTCACGGACGGTATGGGGGAGGATGCCTGGTATTCGGTCGCGCTGACGGACGGCCGTAACTTCAAGCTGGACGCCAGCATCCTGTCAGTCGAGACCAGCCAGGTTTCATGGTTGCTGGCCCATTACCTGCCAGCCACGAAGCTGAAAGGGATTTAAAACAAAAAAGGCCCCATATGAGCCTGTGTGAAAACCGGATTCACACCGCCCTTTAGCCGAGAGAGAATGCCCGAGGCGTAGGCTTCGGGCATTTTTTCATGGCGGGCTACATCGAAGGGCGGTCGCGGGATCAGCCGACCCGCAGCACGTAAAGCATGCCGTTGATGGAACGGCGGTTGTCATGGGCGGGGCGACAGCCGCGCCCCCGCTCGGCGGGCAGCAGAACCCCGATGATGCCCCATTCCTCGTCCGTCAGATCGCCGCGCATGTCACTGGTCTCCGCAAAGACCAGGGTTGAGTCACGTCCTCGCGCGTTTGGGAACCCCCTTTGTCAACAGGGCCTCGCTTCTACCACCCTTCTTCGGACCGCCGCTGTCCGGCGAAGCGTTCGGCCAGGAAGTCCAGGAACACCCGGACCTTGGCCGACAGGTGGGCTCGCTGCAAATAGACAGCGTAGATGTCGGAATCGCTGCCCGACCATTCAGGCAGCACCCGCACCAGTTCACCGCTGCGCAGGTACGACGCCACATCCCATTGCGACCGCAGCACGATACCGTGACCGGACAAGGCCCAGTCCACGGCGATTTCGCCATGGTTGACGGCAAGACGCCCGGCGACCTTGACGCTTTGCTGGGCGTTGCCCGAGACCAATTGCCAGATGTTGTAGGCGCCGAACGATTCACGGATGACGATGCATTGATGGGCCGCCAGATCGCGCGGTTCCAAGGGTGGCGGATGCCGCGCCAAATAGGCCGGCGAGGCACACAAATAGCGACGGTTGGCGGCGATCTTGCGCGTCAGTTGGCCGGTGTCGGTGCCCAGCCCGAAACGGATGCTGACGTCGACACCTTCCGCCGCCAGATCCTGCGGCTTGTCGGAAAGGTGCAAGATCACCTCGACTTCTGGATAAAGCTGAGCGAAATCGGCCAGCGTCGGTGCCAGATGACGGCGGCCGAAGCCGAAGCCGGCGTTGACCCGCAACAGCCCGCGCGGCGCGGCGCCCCCCGCCGTCAATTCGCGCTCCAACTGCTCCAACTCGTCCAGGATGCGTCGGCCTTCCTCAAGATAGCGCTCGCCCTCGGCGGTCAGGCTTTGCCGACGGGTGGTGCGATTGAGCAGCCGCACCCCCAGACGCGCCTCGAGCGCGGCCAGACGCCGGCTGACGGCGGGCGCGGTGACCCCAAGATCCTGGGCCGCCGCCGCCAGGGTGGAACGGCGCGTCAAGGCGACGAAAAAGGCAAGGTCCGAAGTGCTTTCCATGGCGACATACTATTGCGTAAAACGCACGAGTAACTGGATCATAGCGGCATTTAACCAGATTCTCGGCAACAATATCCTGTCATCGAACGACCACTTTCGGCGACACCCGCGATGGACATCCTGTTTCCCTGGCTGGGCGCCCTGGCGCTCGGCGCGATCCTTGGTTTTTTCGGCGGCGTGTTCGGCATCGGCGGCGGCATCATCGCCATTCCCATCCTGGTGCTGGGATACGGCATGGAACAGGCCACCGCCCAAGGAACGGCGCTGGTGATGATGGTGCCCAACCTGGTGTTGGCGTGGTGGCGTTATACCCGCCACAATCCCACCGGCCTGAGCGGCGGCACCGTGGCGGTGGCGGCGGTGGCGACCCTGACCACCTGGGGCGCCGCCTATCTGGCCCACGACCTGGACCCCGAACTGCTGCGTCTGCTGTTCGCCGGCTTCCTGATGGTTCTTGGCCTGGGACAATGGCCGGCCAGGACCGAGAACGCGCGGCCCCGCCTGTCGGCGCGATGGATGCCGCTGGTGGGATTGGCCGGCGGCGGCAGCATGGGATTGTTGGGCATCGGCGGCGGTCTGGTGGCGACGCCGTTCCTGACCGGTCTGTTCGGCCTGGGTCAGCGGGCGGCGCAAAGTATCGCCCTGGCCCTGGTGACGCCCAGCGCCGGCGCCGCCCTGTGGGGTTATGCCCGCCATCAAAGCGTCGACTGGCCGTTGGGTGCGGCGCTGGCGGCGGGCGGAATCGTCACCGTGTCGGCCGGAGTCGCCCTGGCCCACACTTTTTCCGAACGGGCCTTGCGCCGCGCCTTCGGCATCATGCTGGTGGCGACCGGCGCGATTCTGATCGCCAGGGCCCAATAACCAGGGCCTGACCATGGGAGGACCAAGAACATGAAGATCCTGCGCCTCGACCACATGGTCCTGACGGTGGCCGACGTGGCCGCCACCTGCGACTTCTATGCCCGTGTTCTGGGGATGGGGGTGGTGACCTTCGGCCAGGGACGCAAGGCGCTGACCTTCGGCGCCCAAAAGATCAACCTGCATCAGGCCGGACGCGAATTCGAACCCAAGGCGGCGCGCCCGACGCCCGGCTCGGCCGATTTGTGCCTGATCGCCGGAATTCCGCTGGATGCGGTCATGACCCACCTTGCCGCCCAGGACGTCGCCATCGAGGAAGGCCCCGTCGCCCGCACCGGCGCCACCGGCCCGATCCGTTCGGTCTATTTCCGCGACCCCGACGGCAATCTGGTCGAGGTGTCGGAATATCTTTGCTGAAAGACCACAAAATACCCGTGGTTGCGGCCGGCGCCGATTTGGGCATGATCCAGGTCATGACCTGACGGCGGTGCCACCGTGATCGAAATCCGCGTTCCCAAGTTCCCCGAATGCGCCGAACCCTGCGGCGCCTGTTTCACCGCCGACGACAAACTGGACGTGTTCGTCGCCGCCGTGCTGGTACGGGCGGGCGACACGGTCGAGGAAGACGACGTGCTGGCCGAGGTGGAAACCAACAAGACCACCATCGAGGTGACCGCGCCTTGCGCCGGCACCGTGCGCGAAGTCCTGGTCAGGAACGCCGATTCGGTCACCGAGGACAGCCTGTTGCTGATCCTGGACGATCAGCCCGCCGCCTTGGGGCATGATACGACACCGTCCGCCGCCAGGTAATCCAGCAGGGCGTGGGCGAAATTGTCGCTTTTCTCCGCCGTCGTATAGATCTGCAAGCCATTGCTGCCATGCACATTGATCTCGCTGCCCCAGACGCGGGACATGGCTTTGCGTTCGAACAACGAGACGGCATAGTTGTTGCCCGCCTCGCCCCGACGGCCACCCATGAACGCCTCGGCGAGACGCGCCCCTTTGTTCGAAGCGTCGCTCAGGACCAGGATGGCATCCACATCCGCAGTGGTGCTGTTGGCGAATTCCGCCGGGAAACCGTCAAAGGATACCCCGCCCCGCATGACCACCCGCGCCTGGACGCCACATCGCGCCAACCCGACGGTCACCGCATTGGCAAGCCGCTGGTTGTCCAGCAACGCCGAATCGTACGGCAAGTAATATGCCACCAGCATGGATTTCGGCTGAACCCGATAGGACGGGTCCACGAACGTCTCGGACAACGTGGTGGACTTGCAGCCGGCAAGCAGAAAGCCCCCCAAACCCAGCATAACAATGGCGATGCGACGCATAGGTGACCTCAATCAATAATAGTCGGCACACTGTCGCGACACGGCGACGCGCCTGTCAACGTGACCGGTGGAATGATTGACCTGAACGTCCTGCGGGCTTAGGGTTCCGCTCTTTCCCTAATTGTCAGAGTACCCTGATCATGTCCGACCTTTCCGACCTCGCCCGCAACGCCACCGCCTGGCCGTTCCAGGAAGCCAAGGCCCTGCTGGACGAGCGGTTGAAAGGCAAAACCCCGGACAAGGGCTTCGTGCTGTTCGAAACCGGCTATGGCCCGTCGGGTCTGCCGCATATCGGCACCTTCGGCGAGGTGGCGCGCACCACCATGGTCCGCAACGCGCTCAAGGTCCTGGCGCCGGAATTGCCGAGCAAGCTGTTCGCCTTTTCCGACGACATGGACGGCCTGCGCAAGGTCCCCGACAACATCCCCAACCCCGAGATCGTGCGCCCGCATCTGGGCAAGCCGCTGACCCAGGTGCCCGACCCGTTCGGCACCCACGACAGCTTCGGCGCCCATAACAACGCCCGTCTGCGCAGCTTTCTCGATACCTTCGGGTTCGAGTACGAGTTCCAGTCGGCGACCGAATGGTACAAGACCGGCAAGTTCGACGCCGCCAAGCTGCGCATCCTCGAATGCTATGACGAGGTGATCAACGTCATCCTGCCGACGCTGGGCGAGGAACGCCGCGCCACCTATTCGCCGTTCCTGCCCGTCTGCCCGGAAACCGGCATCGTGTTGCAGGTGCCGGTGGTCGAGAAGGACGTCAAGGCCGGCACCATCGTCTATAGGCGCGAAGACGGCAAACTGATCGAAACCCCGGTCACCGGCGCCCATTGCAAGATGCAGTGGAAGGCCGATTGGGCGATGCGCTGGTACGCGCTGGGCGTCGACTACGAAATGAGCGGCAAGGACCTGATCCCGTCGGTGGAGCTGTCGGGCCGCATCTGCCGCATCCTGGGCGGCAAGCCGCCCATGAACTTGACCTACGAACTGTTCCTTGACGACAAGGGCCAGAAGATCAGCAAGTCCAAGGGCAACGGCTTGGCGGTCGAGGATTGGCTGAAATACGCCCCCGACGCCAGCTTGGCGCTGTTCATGTACCAAAAGCCCAAGGCGGCCAAGCGGCTGTATTTCGACGTGATCCCGCGCAGCGTCGACGACTACCTGACGTATTTGGGCAAGTTCGAGACCGAAGAGGCGGGCAAGCGGCTGGACAACCCGGCCTGGCACATCCACAACGGCCAGCCGCCCAAGGAAGAGGCGCACCTGTCGTTCAGCATCCTGTTGAACCTGGCCAGCGTGTGCAACGCCGAGGACAAGGCGGTTCTGTGGGGCTTCATCCAGCGCTATGCGCCGGGTGCCAGCCCCGAGACCGCGCCGATCCTCGACAAGCTGGTGGAAGGGGCGATCGCCTATTACGCCGATTTCGTCAAGCCGGCCAAGAAGTACCGCAAGGCCACGCCCGACGAAGCCCACGCCTTCGCCGACCTCAGGGCCAAGCTGGAAGCCATGGGCGCCGATTCCTCGGCCGAGGACCTACAGACCGCCGTCTATGAGATCGGCAAGCGCGACGCCTTCCCCGAGCTCAAGGCGTGGTTCAAGGCCTGTTACGAAGTGCTGCTGGGCCAGGATCAGGGGCCGCGCATGGGCAGCTTCATCAAGCTGTACGGCGTCGCCAACACCGTCGCCCTGTTGGACAAGGCCATCAACGGCCAGGACATGGCCTGACCGTCAAAAAGGCGCCCCCTTGCAAGGGGCGCCTTTTTCCTTCCGGCGTCAGGTCACCAGCGGCAAATCGTGGTCGTCGCGGAACACCGCGTTACCGTTGTCGTGGATGACCCCCAGACAGGCCTCGACCACCGCCGGGTCATAATGGCTGCCCGACTTGGACTGGATTTCCTTGAGCGCGGCGTCTAGACCCAGGGACGGGCGATAGGGGCGATGGCTGCTGATGGCCTCGACCACGTCGGCGACCGCCAGGATACGCGCTTCCAAGATAATGGCATCGCCCCGCAAGCCATCGGGATAACCGCTGCCGTCCAGACGTTCGTGATGTTGGCGGATCATGGTGGACACCGGCCAGGGGAAGTCGATGCCATCGACGATTTCCGCCCCCACGTCGGGATGCGACTTGATCACGCCGAAAGCGGCGTCCGACAGCTTGCCCGGCCGCGACAGGAAATCCGACGGCACGTTGATCTTGCCAAGGTCGTGGATCAGCGCCCCGGTGTGCAACCCTTCAAGCCGGTCGGGATCGAATCCCAGCCGCTCGCCGATGGCGGTGGCCAGTTGCGCCACCCGGCGCTGATGGCCGGCGGTGTAGGGGTCGCGCATCTCAAGCGTCAACGACACTGCCTTGACCGTCTGCAACAGCACCCGTTTCATGCGTTCGGCCGATTGCGCCCGCTCGCGCTCGATCGACTTACGTTCGACGGCATAGGCGATGGTGCGGGCGATCAGTTGGCCGTCGCCCTGGCCCTTGACCAGATAATCCTGGCAACCGCGCTTGACCGCCGCCATGCCCACCGCCTCGTCCGACAGGCCGGTGAAGACGATGACCGGAAGGTCTGGACCAATACGGCGCATGGCGTCGATGGTCGCCACGCCGTGCGAATCAGGCAGGGAAAGATCCAGCAACACCGCGTCGGGGGAATTGTCGGCCAACCAGTCCCCGGCCTCGCGCATGTCCTGTTTCCAGGCGATGTCGAAGCCGCCGACCTCGGCCAGAAGAACCTGAACCAGCCGGGCGTCGCCCGGATTGTCCTCCACCATCAGAACCTTGGTGGGCGGTGACGAGGCGTCGCGCATGGCAAATCTCCACCCCGGTCTTCGTTATCCGCCAAGGGTAAGCCCGAATAACGCACAACGCCAGCGCAACCACCACCGGAACAGTCATGCGGCGACAGGGGTTGCCAAGCACCGGATCTCAGCCATCCTTGCCGGCGATGTCCTCGTCCCACAATCGGGGATGTTCGGCGATGAAACGGGCCATCAACTCGACACATTCGGCCGAGTCCAGCACCGCCACCTCGATCCCGCGCGACCGCAGGAACTCGGCGTTGCCGGCGAAGTTGCGGTCTTCGCCCACCACCACCCGGCCGATACCGAACTGAACGATGGTGCCGGCGCACATCATGCATGGGCTCAGGGTGGTATAGAGGGTGACGCGGTCATAGCGCGGCCGGCGACCGGCCCTGCGGATGCAATCCATCTCGCCATGCGCCACCGGGTCGCCATCCTGGACGCGCCGGTTGTGGCCGGCAGCCACCACCTGGCCGTCCTCGACCATCACCGCGCCGATGGGCAACCCGCCTTCGTCATAGCTTTTTTGCGCCTGTTCAAAGGCCAGATGCATGAAGCCCGCGTCGTCCATGGCCGTCTCCCCCGTCATTGTTCGCTCAACATCTGTTTGAAGGCCCGCACAGCACCAGTCTCGACCGCGTCCTTGTGCTGAACCAGCCAGGTTTCCACCTGCACCCCGTCGATGGGCAGGGCGCGGATCTGACCGGCCAGTTGCGGCCGCTCCACCACACTCCGCGGCAACAGGCTGATCCCCATGCCGGCGGCGACACAACCCAGCAAACCATCCAGGGTGCCGAACTCCATCACCCGGCGCGGCGGATGGCCGGTGCGCCGCATCCACGCCTCGGTGTGGACGCGATAGGCGCAGCCGGCGCGGAACACCAGCATGGAATGGGTGTTGGCCTCTTCCACCGAGGAGATGTCCGCCGGCACCGCCAGCACCAGTTCCTCGACAAAAACCGGAGCACCGACCACCCGTTCGTGAAACACCGGCCCGCCCAGGAAAGCAAGGTCCACCTGACGGTCGAGCACCGCCTGAAGCTGCAAGTCGGTCGTGCCGGTGGACAGGCACAGCGCCACCTTGGGATAACGGCGGTGGTATTCCGTCAGAAGCGGCGGCAACCGGGCGGCGGCGGTGGATTCCATGGCCCCCAGCCGCAACTCGCCGCCTTCGCCGACCATCTCGCGCACCGCTTCGCGGGCAGCGTCGGTCAGCGCCAGGATGCGTTCGGCGTAATCCAGCAACACGTCCCCGGCCGCCGTCAGGCGCATGCCGCGCGGTTCGCGCACGAACAAGGCCGCTCCCAGATCGTCCTCGAGCTTGCGCACGCGGGCGGAAACGTTCGACGGAACCGAATGGACCAGTTCCGCCGCCGCCCCCACCGAACCGGTGCGGGCCACGGCGCGGAACAGGCGCAGACCGGCGACATCCATGGCCGCGTTCTCCTATGCAGAACGGTTAGAGCATAATTATTCGCTGGAAGAGAAGCAAGCCGCCCCCCATCTTGGGAAAAAAGCATAATTGCGGGAGGTAACATGGCACCCCACAGCGGACGGCTTTTGTTGGGTGGAATGCTGGCCCTGGCGGTCGCCGTGGGATTGGGCCGCTTCGCCTTTACCCCCATCTTGCCGGTAATGCAGGCCGAATATGGTTTCGATGCCCAAGGCAGCGGTTGGCTGGCGGCCAGCAACAATGTCGGCTATCTGGTCGGCGCGCTGTGGGCCGGAACGGTACGCGACGATTCCACCCGTCACCGTCTGCTGTTCCTGGGCCTGATCCTGCTGGTCACCAGTTTGGCGCTGATGCCGGCCACCGCCTCGCCGGCGGTGTGGAACCTGTTGCGGCTGGTCGCCGGTGTGGCTTCGGCCTGGATTTTCGTGCTGGCGACCGCCCTGGTGATCCCGCTGTTGGCCGCCGCCGGCCACGCCCGCTGGAGCGGCCTGCATTTCGGCGGCGTCGGCGCCGGCATCGTGCTGGCCGGGTTGGTGGTCGGCTGGACCGTGGACAGCTTTGGCGCCGATGCCGGCTGGCTGGTCACCGCCGCGCTGGGACTGGGCGCGGCGCTGGCGGCATGGCCGATCCTGGCCGCCGCCCATCCGCACGTCCCGGCAAGCGCCACCGCGCCAACCGCCCGGACCTCCGCTTTCCCCATGAGCCTGTTGGCCGCCGCCTATTTCTGCGAAGGACTGGGCTACATCGTCACCGGCACCTTCCTGGTGGCGGTGGTGCGCGCCACCCCCGACATCGCCGACACCGCCAATCTGGCGTGGACGCTGGTCGGGCTGGCGGCGCTGCCCTCCACCGTCCTGTGGTCGTTCCTGGCGGAACGCCATGGTCATTTAAGAGTGCTGGTGGCCGCCCACCTGATCCAGGCGGCAGGCGTGGCGTTGCCGGCGCTGTCCAACCATCCGGCGGCGGTGTTGGCCGGCGCCGCGCTGTATGGCGGCACCTTCCTGGGCATCGTCGGCATGAGCCTGGCGTTCGGGCGCGTGCTCAACCCTTCCGGCGCCGCCCGCGTCATGGGTTTTCTGACGGCGGCATTCGGCATCGGCCAGATCATCGGCCCGGTTCTGGGCGCCCGGCTGGCCGCCGAGGGCGGCTGGAGCCTGGCGTTGCTGGCCGCCGCCGCAATCGTGATGCTGGGGGCGCCGTTGCTGTTGGCCGGCCATGCCTGGGCCCGGCGTCGGGCAGTCGGCTATTCGTCGACCACCATCACTTTGCCGAACACACCAAGCGTCTCGATCTCGCCCATCCGGGCCGAGGAATAGAGGATGTGGTCCTCGTAGACCACGCCCATGGTCGCCAGCGAGGCGACGCCGCCGCACAACGCCCGCGCCATGGTGTTGTCGGCGCATTTGGTCTTGACGTGCTGCACCATGGCCCGGCTGTGGGCAATCTCGTCGGGATTGGTGGCCAAAGCCGCCACCAGCAAGCCGACAACGGCAACGATCATCATCTTCAGCATAAGAAACCGTCCTTAGTTTGCGCCCCCCCGGTTTTCGACAGCTATTTCTTGGCGCCGATCCGCGGCTCCTCGCCCTTGAGCAGACGAACGATGTTGGTGTGGTGGCGCACGAAACCCAACACAGCCAAACCGGCGGCCATGACCGCCGCCTGCGGCCCGGCCAGGAACCAAGCGTAAACCGGCGACGCCGCCAGCGCCACCAGGGCCGACAGCGAGGAAATGCGGAACAGGAAAGCCACCACCAGCCAGGTCAGACAGGCCGCCAGCCCCACCGGCCAGGCGGCGGCGATCAACGTTCCGAAGGTAGTGGCGACCCCCTTGCCTCCCTTGAACTTCAGCCACACCGGGAAATTGTGCCCCAGCACGGCGGCGAAGCCGGCAACCAGCGGCGCATTGCCACCGCCCAACAGCGCCCAGGCAAGGCCGACGGCGATGGCCCCCTTGCCGCCATCCAGCAGCAGTGTCGCCAGCGCCAAGCCCTTGCGGCCGGTCCGTAGTACGTTTGTGGCACCGATGTTGCCCGAGCCGATCTGGCGGATGTCGCCCAATCCGGCCAGACGGGTCAACACCAATCCAAAAGGAATGGAACCGAGCAAATAACCGCCAATCGCGGCAAACGCCAGATCAAGACTCATTTCACGAACACCGTCCGGCCGTCGACCACGGTTCGCACGACCATACCCTGGACGGGCCGGCCGTCGAACGGCGAGTTCTTGGACTTGGAATGGAACAGGGCGGGATCGACCAGCCAGGGCCGTTCGGGATCGAACAGCACCAGATCGGCCGCCGCGCCAACCTTGAGACGCCCTGCGGCCAGCCCCAGCACCTCGGCCGGTCCCGACGTCAGCAGCTTCAACGCCTGCAACAGCGACAAATGACCGTTGTGCACCAGTTCCAGCGTCACCGGCAAAAGCGTTTCCAGGCCGACGCCGCCGAATTCGGCCAAGGCGAAGGTCTGACGCTTGGAATCGGCGTCCTGGGGCGCGTGGTCCGAGGCGACGGCGTCGATCACCCCATCCTTCAACGCCTGCACCACCGCCTGACGGTTGGCGTCGGTCCGCAACGGCGGCGACAGCTTGGCGAATGTGCGATAGTCGCCCACCGCCAGTTCGCTCAGCGCGAAATAGGGCGGCGCCGTGTCGCAGGTGACCGACAACCCGCGCGCCTTGGCCTTGGCGATGACCTCGATCCCCGCCTTGGTGCTGACGTGGCTGGCGTGATAACGCCCGCCGGTCATCTCCACCAGACGCATGTCGCGCTCCAGCATGATGACCTCGGCCTGCTCGGGAATGCCCGAAAGGCCCATGCGGGTGGCGATCTCGCCGGCGTTCATGACCCCGGTCGCCAAGCTCGGCTCTTCCGGGTGCTGAACGATCAGCGCGCCGAAGGTGGCGGCATAGGACAGCGCCCGGCGCATGACCTGGGCGTCGGCGATGGCCTTGGTGCCATCGGTGAAGGCCAACGCCCCGGCTTCGAGCAGGAAGCCCATCTCGGCCAGTTCCCTGCCCTCCAGCCGCTTGGTGGCGGCAGCGTAGGGATAGACCTTTGCCAAGCCGTTCTTACGGGCACGACGGGCCACGAACTCCACCGTCGCCACTTCGTCGATGACCGGGTCGGTGTTGGGCAGGCACACCATCGAGGTGACGCCGCCGGCCACCGCCGCCTCACCCGCCGATTTCAAGGTTTCCTTGTGTTCCTCGCCCGGTTCGCGCAATTGCACGCGCATGTCCACCAGACCAGGGGCCAGACACAGCCCGCCGCAATCGATCACCTCGATGCCGTCGGGCACGCCGCCCTGAAACAGGCCGGGTCCGAAATCGGCGATCACTTCGCCCTTGGTCAGCAGTGCGCCCTTGGCGTCAAGACCGGTGGCGGGATCAAGCAGACGGGCGTTGGTATAGGCCACCAAGCCGGATTGGGTACGATTCGGCATCACTGAACGCCCCTGTTGGCGAGGTTGCGGGTCAACAGGTCGAGACAGGCCATGCGTACCGCCACGCCCATTTCCACCTGTTCGCGGATCAGGGAGCGTTCGACGTCGTCGGCCACGTCGGAATCGATCTCGACGCCCCGGTTCATGGGACCGGGATGCATGATCACCGCGTCGGGCTTGGCCCGCGACAGCTTGTCGCGATCCAGGCCGAAGAAATGGAAATACTCACGGATCGACGGAATGAACCGGCCGTTCATGCGTTCGTTCTGGATGCGCAGCATCATCACCACATCGACGTCATCCAATCCCTTGCGCATGTCGTGGAACACCTCGACCCCCAGCCGCGTCACCTCGGACGGCATCAGCGTCCGCGGGCCGATCAGCCGCACCCGCGCGCCCATGGCGTTCAACAGGTGGATGTTGGAACGCGCCACCCGCGAATGCAGCACGTCGCCGCAGATGGCCACCGTCAAGCCTTCGATCCGCCCCTTGCGGCGGCGGATGGTCAGCGCGTCCAGCAACGCCTGGGTCGGGTGTTCATGGCTGCCGTCGCCGCCGTTGATGACGGCGCAGTTGACCTTTTCCGACAACAACTTGACCGCGCCCGAATCGGGATGACGCACCACCAGCACATCAAGGTGCATGGCGTTCAACGTCATGGCGGTGTCGATCAACGTCTCGCCCTTGGCCACCGAACTGGCCGAGGTCTGCATGTTGATGACGTCGGCCCCCAGCCGCTTTCCCGCCAGTTCGAAACTGGTGCGGGTGCGTGTCGAGTTCTCGAAGAACAGGTTGACGACCGTACGGCCGAGCAACAGGTTCTTGCGCTTGTCGTCGGAACGGTTCTGGGCGACGTAGCCGTCGGCCAGATCCAGGATGGTGGTAATCTCCAGCGGCCCCAAACCCTGGATGCCGAGGAGATGGCGGTGCGTGAAGCGCGGTTCGATCATGGTGGCCGAACTATAGGGCGGCCTTTTGCCCCCCGCAAGCGGCAGCCGCATGTGCCCCTAGAGGATTCCCTTGATGACCGGGCGCCCAAGAGGCCCTATGATGCCATCCAACCTAGGTAGGGATAATCCTCGCCAACGGTATTGGTTTGATAGATACGCGCTTCGATAGAGAGAAACGGCGGAACCTTGGCGCAGTCCTTCGAAAATGTTCGTCTGCTTATTGCCGACCAAAGCCCGATGGTGCGCACAGGATTGCGTGGTGCGCTGTTTTCTATTGGCTTCAGGAATATAACAGAAACCGGAAGTTTTATTAAACTTCACGATTTGATCGAACAAGATGCAATCGACCTGCTGATCTCCTCGAGCGAGTTGGAAGGCAACGATACCGGCTTTCTGGTGTCGGAGATGCGCAACCAGCGCCTGGGCCCCAATCCCTTCCTGGTGGTCATCGCGCTGCTGGCCAACGCCGAACCCGATTACGTGAAGAAAGTCATCGATTCCGGGGCCGACGACTTGCTGCTGACCCCGATCCAGCCTGACCAGTTGATCTTGCGCATCGAAAAGCTGATCCGTTCGCGCAAGCCGTTCGTGGTGACCCACGACTATACCGGCCCCGATCGCCGCACCAAGGCGCGCGCCTTCGAAACCCATTCCGCCCCCATGGTGGAGGTTCCCAACCCGCTGAAATTCCGGGCCGAGGCCACCAACCTGGACGGAACCCGGCTGAACCGTAGCGTGGCGGAAACCGCCATCACCATGAACCGCATCAAGATCGAACGCTACGCGGTGCAGATCGATTGGCTGGTGACACACATCCACGCCACCATCCGCGACGGCGTCACCACGGATCCGGCAACGCTGGCGCCTTACACCGGCAAACTCAGCGCGGTCGCGGAAGACATGCTTCGCCGTATGCGCGGCACCGCCTCGGAAAGTTTCAGCCCTCCGGTGGAAGACCTGCTCAACACCGCCCGCCGACTGGAAATCGACCCGGTGATGGTGCCGTTCGCCGAACTGGAACGGCTGACCACGTTGTCACGCACCATCGGCCGCTCGCTGGGCAGTCCGGCCCCGTCGTTCCGCACCACGCCTTGCGCGCCGGCACCGGTCTGCGCACCGTTGCCGCCGCCCAGCCGAGCCCGCAGCGCCTGATTTTCCCTTTTCCGCAGAAAGGCTGACGGCGGATCAGTCCACCGCCGCCTTTTTTGCCGCGGGCTTCTTCGCTGCGGTTTTCTTGGCCGGGGCTTTCTTGGTGGCCGGCTTCTTGGGTGTTTCGCCTTCCGCCTTCTTGGCCGGGGCTTTCTTCGCCGGAGCCTTCTTGGCCGCTGCCTTGCGCGCCGGCTTGGCCGGGGCCTTGGCCGCCTTGGCGTCGATCAGACTGATCGCCTCTTCCAGCGTCACCGTATTGGGGTCGGCATCCTTGGGCAGGGTGGCGTGGATGCCGTCCGACGACACATAGGGGCCATAACGCCCCTCGTGCACGGTTACCGGCTTTCCCGCGCGCTCGCCCAGGGTGCGCAAGGGCTCGGCGCCTTTCTTGACGCGAGCCTGGGCCAACAGCTCGACCGCACGGTTCATGCCGATGCTGAGCACGTCGTCATCCTTGCCCAACGACTTGAAACCGCCGTCATGCTTGAGGTAGGGACCGAAACGGCCGACACCGGCCTCGATCTTCTTTTGGGTTTCCGGGTGGATTCCCACCTCGCGCGGCAATTCCAGCAGCTTGACGGCGATCTCCAGCGTGACGTCGGCCGGGGCAAGCCCCTTATACAGCGATACCCGCTTGGGCTTGGCTCCCTCGCCCAGTTGTACGTACCAGCCATAGGGCCCCTTGCGCAGGGTCACCATCTCGCCGCCAGTGGGATGAGCACCCAATTCCTTGGGGCCCTCGGCGCCGTCCGCCGGCGCGTCGCCACCTTCGCCGGCCATGCCCAAGGGCCGGGTGAAGCGGCATTCGGGATAGTTGGAACAGCCGATGAAGGCGCCGAACTTGCCCAGCTTCAGCGACAGCCGGCCGGCATTGCAGGTGGGGCACAGCCGGGGATCGTGCCCGGAACCGTCGTCGGGAAAGAAGTGGGCGCCCAGCTCGGCATCCAACGCCTCGATCACGTCCGAGATGCGCAATTCCTTGGTGCCCTCGACCGAGGCCGAGAACGCCTTCCAGAAATCCTCGAGCACCTTGCGCCAGTCGATGCGCCCGCCCGAAATGTCGTCGAGCTGGTTTTCCAGGTCGGCGGTGAAATTGTATTCGACGTAGCGTCCGAAGAACTGCTCGAGAAACGCCGTGACCAGACGGCCACGGTCTTCGGGAATGAAGCGGCGTTGGTCGAGACGCACGTAATTGCGTTCCTGCAACACCGACAGGATCGAGGCATAGGTGGATGGCCGGCCAATGCCCAGTTCTTCCATGCGCTTGACCAGACTGGCTTCGGAATAACGCGGCGGCGGCTGGGTGAAATGCTGTTCGGGACGCACGCCCTGGCGGGCCATGTCGTCACCTTCGGCCACGTCGGGCAACAGCCGCTCGGCCTCGTCGTCGGCGGCACCGTGCGCCGGCGCGTCGTCGCGGTCTTCACGATAGACCTTGAGGAAACCGTCGAACACCACCACCGAACCGGTGGCGCGCAAGGTGACGGCGCGGTCATCGGAGGTGATGTCCACCGCCACCTGATCCAGTTCGGCCGCCGCCATCTGGCTGGCCACCGTGCGCTTCCAGATCAGCTCGTAAAGGCGCAGTTGGTCGCGGTCCAGATAGCGCGCCACCTGATCGGGGCGGCGGAACATGTCGGTGGGGCGGATGCACTCGTGCGCTTCCTGGGCGTTCTTGGCCTTGGTCTTGTAAAGACGCGGCGCGTCGGGAACGTACCCCTTGCCGAAATCCTTGCCGATCAGATCGCGGGCGGCGGCAATGGCCTCGGCGGCCATCTGCACGCCGTCGGTACGCATGTAGGTGATCAGACCCACCGTCTCGCCGCCGATGTCGACGCCTTCGTACAGGCGTTGGGCCAATTGCATGGTCTGCTTGGCCGACATATGCAGCTTGCGGCTGGCTTCCTGTTGCAAGGTCGAGGTGGTGAAAGGGGCATAGGGGTTACGCCGCGCCTTCTTGCGTTCGACGCTGCCCACATGGAAGCGCCGCGCCTCGATCGCCGCCTTGGCGGCCATGGCCTCGGCCTCGTCGGGAATGTCGAACTTGTCGAGCTTCTTGCCGCCCATATGGGTCAGCGCCGCGGTGATCATCTGGCCGCGCGGGGTCAGGAAGTCGGTGGCGACAGTCCAATATTCCCGGCTCTTGAATTCCTCGATCTCGGTTTCGCGCTCGCAGATCAGCCGTAGCGCCACCGATTGCACGCGACCGGCCGACTTGGCCCCCGGCAGCTTGCGCCACAGCACCGGCGACAAGGTGAACCCCACCAGATAGTCAAGCGCGCGGCGTGCCAGATAGGCGTCCACCAGATCCTGGTGGATGTCCCGCGGATTGCGCATGGCCTCGGTGACCGCGCTCTTGGTGATCTCGTTGAACACCACGCGCTTGACGTCCTTGCCCTTGAGCGCGCCGCGTTCCTCGAGCACCTTCTTGACGTGCCAGGAAATAGCCTCTCCCTCGCGATCCGGGTCGGTGGCGAGGAACAGTTTGTCGGCCTTCTTGACAGCACTGGCGATTTCCCGGATCTGGCGCTCGGATTTGGCGTCCGCCTCCCAGTCCATGGCGAAGCCCTCGTCGGGCTTGACGCTGCCGTCCTTGGCCGGCAGGTCGCGAATATGGCCGTAAGACGCGATGACCTGGAAATCCGATCCCAGGTATTTGTTGATGGTCTTGGCCTTGGCGGGAGACTCGACGACGACGACCTTCATCCGAACCTGACGGGTACGAGGAAACCAGGGTGTGGGACCCGAAGCCTACAGGAACGTCAGCAAGGAAACCTGATTGCCGGGATGACGTTCCAGGCGGCCGGCCAACTCGAGCTCGAGCAGGACCAGGGACACCACGGAAGCAGACAATTGGCATTCGCGGATGACGGAGTCAACCGTCACAGGCGCAGGGCCGAGGCTTTCCACCACCCGCGACCGCGCCGCCGACAGTTCGGAATCGGACGGCAAGGCCGGTGCGGCACCATCGAAACCATCGCCGCTGCCTTCGGCCAGCGGCCGTCGCAACAGGTCGCCCAGCACCGCCAGAACATCGTCGGCGCGTTCCGTCAGGGTGGCGCCGTGACGGATCAGGTCGTTGGGGCCGGCGGCTCGCGGATCGGCGGGATGACCGGGCACGGCGAACACCTCGCGCCCCTGGTCGGCGGCCATGCGGGCGGTGATCAGCGAGCCCGACTTCAGGCTGGCCTCCAGCACCACCACTCCCAGGCTGAGGCCTGAAATGATCCGGTTGCGGCGGGGGAAATGGCTGGCCTGGGGCTGGGTTCCCGGCGGCATCTCGGCGACGGCGCAGCCCATGGCGAGAACGTCGTCGTAAAGCTTTTGGTTCTCGGGCGGGTAAACCACATCGACGCCGCCGGCCAGCACCGCCACGGTCCCCGATGCCAGCGATCCTTCATGCGCGGCGGTGTCGATGCCACGCGCCAGCCCCGACGCCACCACCATGCCCGCCCGCCCCAGATCGGCGGCCAGCCGCCGAGCCAGATTGCGGCCGTTGATCGAGGCGTTGCGGGCACCGACCATGGCCACCATGGGCTTGGTCAGCATCGACACGTTGCCCCGCGCATAAAGCACCGGCGGCGCGTCGTCGGTAGCGGCCAAAAAGGCGGGATAAGCCGACTCGCCCCAGCACAGCGCCACCGCGTCCAACCGCTCGGCGGCGGCCAGCTCAGCCTCGGCCACCCCTCTTGCGCAGACCTTGATCGGGCGTTTGCCGCCACCACGCGCCGCCAGTTCCGGCAACGCCGCCAACGCCGCCGCCGCCGTGCCGAAGCGTTCCAGCAACCGGCGGAAAGTCCGCGGCCCGACGTTCTCGCTGCGGATCAGACGCAGACGGTCCAGTCTCTCGGTGGGTGAAATCTTGCGTGTCGGCTCATCCATGGCGGGCAGGGTGGGTGATTGCACGCAAGGCGTCAAGTGCGCCGGGAAAGGATCAGGCAGACAGGTCGGACAACAGCGACCGAATTGCCTTGTCGGCCTCGAAACCGATCCCGTCCGTTTCCGGCACCACCACGGCACCCTCAACCATCTCGCAACCACCCAGACCCCGGAACGGCGCAAAGGCCTCGGGAGTCACCTCGACGCCCCCCAGACCAAGGGCCGAGGCAACGTGGACCGCGAAGCGATGGCCGCCATGGGGCCAGAATGCCCGCCGAGGCCAACCCCGAGCCGTCAGATCGGCTACGATCCGCAGATAGCCCGGAAAGCCGTAGCAATGAACCGGATCGAAGACCAGGACATCACGATCGCTCCGCAGGCCACCATGCTCCGCCAACAGACGCGCCTCGGTGACATGGAACAGCGCCTCACCGGCCGCCACGGCACCGCCATAGGCGGTGATGGCCCGTCGATGGGTATCGAAATCCAAGGGATCGCAAATGTCCTCGAACCACCACAGACCCAAGGGAGCCAAAGCCTGGGCCGCCGCCTCCGCCGTTTCCGGCCCGAAGGCGTTCATGGCGTCCACCGCCAGCAAGCCCGCCCCTCCCATCTCACCCGAGGCGACCTCGACCCGCCGCAGATCCCCGGCCATTCCGCCGACGCCGCCCAACTTGATCTTCGCTCGAAGGAACCCGGCGTCGCGGAATCGGCGAATTTCATCGCGCAGACGGCACAGGTCGTCATGGGAATAGGGATAACCGCCACCGGCATAGACCGCCACCGTCGCGCTCCCGTCACGCCCCAGCCGCCGGGACAGCAGGCGGTGAAGCGGCTCTTGGGCGATCTTGGCTGCGGCGTCCCACAGCGCCATGTCCAAGGTCCCCACCGCCACGCACCGCTCGCCATGCCCGCCGGTTTTCTCGCCGGCCATCATCGCGTCCCAGGCACGGAACGGGTCCAGGCCGCCATCCTCGGCACGCAGATCAGGCATCGCCAACAGACGCGGGGCGAAACGTTCGCGGATCAGCCCGCCCTGGGCATAGCGCCCCACCGAGCCGTAACCATAGCCGACCACCGGCCGCCCGCCCCGCATGACGTCGGTGACCACCGCCACCACGCTGGTCGTCAAGCCGCCGGAAGATGCCGGAACGTCACCGTACCGGGACAACGGCAACGTCATCTCTCGGACAGAAGTGACCCGCATCCGTCCCCGAGCCTCAGCGCAGTCCCTGTCTCGCGATCATCTGATCGCACAAGGCCCGGGTATCCCAGGACGAGGTCTTGCCCAACGCCGCCTCGACCTCGGGCCACAGACGCTTGAACGCCTCTTGCCCCACTTCGCGCAGATGCCTGAGGAAATCCCATGATGGCGCATCCTTGGAATAGACGCCCAGTTTGGTCATCTCCTCGTCGGCGTGGATGCGATGCAGGTTGACACGGCGGTATCCCGCCTCGGGCCTGATCTGGTCCGCGTCGATCAGGCGGTTGATGGTCTCGATGGCGTTGACCTCGTGCACCAGACTGGCCGAGAAGGTAATCTCGGACAGCCGGTCCATGACCTGACGCGCCCCTCGCGGCACCCCCTCGCGGTGCAGCGGCGTCACCGTCACCAGCACGATGTCGTCGCAATCGCCGCCGCGCAGACAATCCACCAGCGGCGTCAGCGGCGGGTTGCCCATGTAACCGCCATCCCAATAGGTGCCGCCGGCGATGGTCACCGGCTGGAAGGTGTTGGGCAGACAAACCGAGGCCTTGAGCGCCTCGGGCGACACGGCACCGTCCACGAACAGTTGGCGCCGGCATTCCTCGATGTCGGTGGCGGCCACCAGGACCGACGGCACCCCCGGCTCGGGCATCGCCAGGATGGCCGGAAGCTCGGGCAAAACCTGGCTCAGCACGGTGTTCAGATAGGTGCCGATGCCGGCATCGGAAACGCCGCCGGCGACGGCCATGTCGGCCCAGCGCGCCGCCGGGCTGTCATCGATGTTCCAGCCCGGCGACAGGCCGATGGCGGCAACGAACGGATTGCCGCCCCAGAACGCGGCGCGGGCGACGTTTTCCCACAATTCCTGAAGCTTGCTCCGCGCCGCTTCGGCCATGCGCTTGGAACGGGCTGCCGCCGGTCCCGGCAATGCCGTTCCCTGGCGCAGCCCATAGGCCAGCGCGGTGGCGTTCAGCGCTCCCGCCGAGGCGCCGCTGGCCGCCGCCAGTTCGATGCCCCCCGACGCCACATGATCCAACAGCCCTTCCAGCACCCCCCAGGTGAAGGCGCCGTGGGCGCCGCCGCCCTGAAGTGCCAGGGCGATCCGCCGCGCTTTGGCCATCGCTGCCTCCCTTCGGATTATTTATCAAGAGACTACACTGAATACGTGTGAGTGACAACGTCACCCGACGGCGGCCGATGGACAAAGTGCGAGGGTGCGCTAAGCTGTGGTCGCCAGGACTATCACAGGGGATCCAAGAACATGAGCGGCAATCCCGAACGGCGCACCTTCACCAAGGGCAGCGTGATCTTCCGCGAAGGCGACAGCGGGTCCGAGGCGTATCTGGTGCAGAAAGGCTCGGTCCGCATCTTCAAGACCGTGCATGGCCGCCGCGTCACCTTGGGCGTGTGCAAGCCGTTCCAGGTGTTCGGCGAACTGGCGCTGTTGGACGACGGCCCGCGCATGGCCGCCGCCGAGGCCAGCGAGGACACCACCGTCCTGGTGCTGTCGAAAGCCCGCGTCCGCGACATGATGGACAGCGCGGCGCCGGGGCTTGCCACCTTGATTCAGTCGTTGATCGGCACCATGCGCTCGATGGGCGACGAACTGGCGGCCGCGCGGGCGCAACTGGCGGAAAACGGCATCGAAAGCTGAAGCTTACTCCGCCGTCTTCTTGCGGGTGGTGGTACCGTCGAACGGCGTTTCCGACAGCGGCGCGGCCTCGTCCTCGACCTTCAGGGTCTTGGCGTATTGCTCGCGCCATTCGCGGTCGGTCTGGCCGGACTTCTTGCGCGCCTGCGCCTTCTTGACGCATTCGGCGATCATCTTGTCCATGGGGGACTGTTTCTTCGGCGGCGCGGGCTTCTTCGGCTTCGACTTTGCCATGACGGGTCTCCGGTGGCGGCGCGCCCAGCATGGGCCTGTGTTTCCGTCCTGTCAAAACCTTCACCGTGCACGCCCTTGTGGCGCCAAGCCCCTGGGGATAGGCTGAGAACATGACCAAGCCCAAACGCCCCAAGATCACCCCCATGCCCTCCAAACAGGAGGTGCTGGACTTCATCCGCTCGCAGACCGGCCGCGTCGGCAAGCGCGAGGTGGCCCGCGCCTTCAACCTCAAGGGCGCCGACAAGATCGGCCTCAAGGCCATCCTCAAGGAATTGGAGGGCACGGGCTCCATCGAACGCGGCCAGCATCGCCGCTTCGCCCGCCCCGGCGCCTTGCCCGAGGTGGCGGTGGTTGAGATGGTCGGTACCGACACCGACGGTGAACTGATCGGCCGCCCGGTCGGGTGGGAAGGCGAAGGCCGGCCGCCGCGCGTGGTCATGGCGCCCTGGCGCAAGGGCGACGTGGTGGCGGGCGTCGGCGACCGCGTGCTGAGCAAGCTGCGCCGCATCAAGGACGACCTGTACGAAGGGCGCGCCATCCGTCTGGTGGGCGAGGCCCGAGCCCGCGTGCTGGGGGTGTTCGAGCCCATGCCCGACGGTTCCGGCCGGATCAGGCCGACCTCGCGCAAGGAAAAGGCCGAATACAACGTGCCGCGCGGCGAAACCGGCGGCGCCGAAGCCGGCGAACTGGTGATGTGCGACCTGCTGCCCGGCCGCGTCTACGGTCTGCGCCAGGTGGCGGTCAAGGAACGGCTGGGCCGCATGGGCGCCCCCAAATCGGTGTCCTTGGTCGCCATCCATGCCAATGACATTCCCTTCGTCTTTCCCGACGGCGTGCTGGCCCAGGCCGAGGCGGCGGGGCCGGCATCCATGGACCACCGCCTGGACCTGCGCCCGGTGCCCCTGGTCACCATCGACGGCGAGGACGCGCGCGACTTCGACGACGCGGTGTGGGCCCAGCAACAGGAAGACGGCGGCTGGCATTGCATCGTCGCCATCGCCGACGTGTCGTGGTACGTGCGCCCCGGCGACGCCCTGGACAAGGAAGCGTACAAGCGCGGCAACTCGGTCTATTTCCCCGACCGGGTGGTGCCCATGCTGCCGGAACAGCTTTCCAACGGCTGGTGCAGCTTACGCCCAAACGAGGACCGCGGCTGTCTCGCCGTGCATTTCTGGCTGGACAAGGACGGTAACAAGACCAAGCACAAATTCGTGCGCGCCATGATGCGCTCGGCGGCACGGCTGACCTATACCCAGGTGCAGGACGCCCAGGACGGACGCCCGGACGAGTTGACCGGGCCGTTGCTGGAGCCGGTGATCAAGCCGCTCTATGGCGCGTGGAAGGCCCTGTTCGCGGCGCGCGAACGGCGCGGCGTGCTCGAGCTCGACATCCCCGAACGCAAGGTGGACATCAGCCCCGAAGGGGTGGTGCTGGGCATCAAGCCGCGCCCGCGCTTCGACAGCCATCGTCTGGTCGAGGACTTCATGATCCAGGCCAACGTCTGCGCCGCCGAGGAACTGGAGCGGGTGAGAAAGCCTTGCATGTACCGCGTCCATGACCAGCCCAGCGTGGAAAAGCTCGACGGCCTGCGCGAATTCCTGTCGTCCATGGACCTCAGCCTGCCGAAAGGTCAGGCGTTGCGGCCCGGCCAGTTCAACCAGATCCTGGAAAAGGTCAAGGGAACCGCCAACGAGACCCTGGTCAACGAAGTGGTGTTGCGCAGTCAGGCCCAGGCTTGCTACAGCCCGGAAAACATCGGCCATTTCGGCCTGAACCTGGCGCGCTACGCCCACTTCACCTCGCCCATCCGCCGCTATGCCGACTTGCTGGTGCATCGCGCGCTGGTGTCGGGCCTCAAGCTGGGCGATGGCGGCCTACCCCCCGATTGCCTGGCCGAGTTCGTCGAATGGGGCGAGCACATTTCGACCACCGAACGCCGTGCCGCCACCGCCGAGCGCGAAGCGGTCGACCGCTACGTCACCGCCTTCCTGGCCGACCGCGTGGGCGCCGGCTTCGTCGCCAAGGTGTCGGGCGTCACCCGTTTCGGCCTGTTCGTCACCTTGCTGGAAACCGGCGCCGACGGTCTGGTCCCGGTCAGCACCCTGCCCGAGGATTTCTACGACCACGACGAAACGCATCATGCCTTGGTCGGGCGCCGCACGCGCCGCCAGTTCCAACTGGGCCAGACGCTCGACGTGGTGCTGCATGAAGCCAACACCTTGACCGGTTCCATGCTGTTCCGGCTGGCCGAGACGGAACCGACCACGTCCGATGGCGACCGGCGGCCGCCACGAACGCGGTCCCGCCTGGCCAAACCGGAAAGGAAAGGCGCCAAGGCGGCATTCAAACGCGGCCGCAGATAGGACCCCGCCCCAATATTAACATCCTGTTAATAGGAACCGCTCCCATACCTGTTCCTGGTGAGCTTTTCCTATTAACAGGCATTGTTTTCCTTGCTTTTAATTTACTTTTCATCAGCAAGGGGCTAAGAAAAATGACGGTTTTCCGGCCTTCGTCGGAGCATTTCGCCCCACGTGCCGCGTCGGAACCGCGTTCCGGGTGCCCGATTTGAAACGTAACGCCACCGCTCGCTGGATTGTTGCCGCCTCGTTGTTGATCGCCGGCTCGTGCGCCCCGGTCAGCCAGAAGCTGCATGCCATGCCCGAGGCCCCCTACGACACCGGCGAGGCCGAGCGGACCATCCATTACGCCTACACCTCGATCGTCGAACGCCACCTCGAACGCGCCACCGCCGCCGACGTGGCGCTGGAGGGCATGCGGGGACTGGCCGCCATCGACCCGGAAATCGTCGTGTCCCGCCTGGACGGCAAGATATTGCTGAGCGCGTCGGATCATCTGGCCGCCGAATATCCCGCGCCCGAGGCCGACGACGTGCGCGGCTGGTCCCGCCTGACCGTCACGGTCGCGTTGGAAGCGCGAGGGTTGTCGGCCCGCATGCGCGAAGCCGACGTCGAAGCCGTGTACCAGGCGGTGTTCGACGCCACGCTTTCCAAAATGGACCTGTTCTCGCGCTATGCCGGCGCCAAGGAGGCGCGCGAACACCGCGCCAGCCGCAACGGTTTTGGCGGCATCGGCATCAAGTTCGACCTGACCGACGGCGAATCGCGCATCAGCGAAGTCATGGAGGACACCCCGGCGGCCGAGGCCGGTCTTCAGGCCGGCGACATCATCACCCACATCGAGGGTGAATCGCTGTCCCAACTCAGCAAGGACGAGATTTCCAAGCGCCTGCGCGGGCCGGTGTCGTCCAGCCTGGCGATGACCGTGCGCCGTGGTTTCAAGCCCATCGAGGTCAACCTCAGGCGCGGATTGATCGTCCCCCCCACCGTCAGCGCCCATCTCAGGAACGGCATCGCCGAAATCCAGATTTCCAGCTTCAACCAGCGCACCACCCAAAGCCTGCGCCAAAGCCTGGAGCACCTGCGCGACCTGAACGGCGGCAACCTGGCCGGCGCCATCTTGGACATGCGCGGCAATCCCGGCGGCCTGTTGGATCAGGCGGTCGGCGTTTCCGACCTTTTCATGCGCGACGGCACCATCGTCTCGACCCGAGGCCGCTCGCCGCTGGCCAGCCAGTCCTATGACGCCCATGACGGCGACATCGGCGAGACCCTGCCACTTGCCGTGCTGGTGGACAGCAAGTCGGCCTCGGCCGCCGAAATCGTCGCCGCCGCCCTTCAGGATTCCGGCCGCGCCGTGGTGATCGGCACCAACTCCTACGGCAAAGGCACCGTCCAGACGGTGATCCGGCTGCCCAACGATGGCGAGATGACCCTGACCTGGTCCCGCTTCCACACACCGTCGGGCTACGCCCTGCATGGGCTGGGCGTGCTGCCGACATTGTGCACCGCCGACACGGCCGCCACCGTGGACGGATTGACCGCCGGACTGGCGCAAGAGACGGCGCCGACCGCGACCACCGTCAACCTCGGCCTGTGGCGCCACACCCGGCTTGACGAAACCGGCCTGCGCCGGCAATTGCGTGACACCTGTCCGGGCGCCGCCCATGGTGACGCCCGCCTGGAAACCGATCTGGCCGAGCGGCTGTTGCTTCAACCCGAACTCCACATGCGGGCGCTGGCGCTGTCGGCACCGGCCGAAACACCGGCGGCTGCCGAACTGCGGGATCCCCTCCAAAGCACGGGACAGCATTCCCGTTAGGGTCTTTCCCCCACTTGCAGTTGACGCCTCCACAGGATTTGAGGCAGAGTCCGCGCCGCCCGCGTGCTGACCGCCACGGGTCTGGGGGAACGGCGCCAAGCCGTGCGAAAGCGGGCGGATGTCAGAAAACCACGTCACACTGGAAAGCGTCCTGCAATCGGTGGTCCGCATCACCGAGCAGCGCAGCCGTGAGAACCTGGAACAGTGTCTGGTTTCGACCCTGGCCGAACTGAGCGGCATCCGCGCCGCCACCATCGCCCGTCCCCTGCGCCGCAGCAACGGCACGGTCATCGAGATCCTGGCCCGCGCCGAATTGGGCACGGGCAAGGACGCCGACCCGTTGTGCCGCCCCTTGGACGACCATCCGCTGATGGCTCGCAGCCTGACCACCGCCTCGGAAATCCGCGAACCATCCGTGGAAGGGGGCGAACATTGCTGCCTGCCGGTGCTGGACGGCGACGAGGTGGTGGCCTTCCTGGTGGTGGAAAGCTCGGACGGCATGGCCGGTTCGGAAACGCTGATCCGGGGGTTCCTGGCGGTCTACCGCAACTTCCTGGCGGTGCTCAAGGATTCCGAACGCGACACCCTGACCGGCCTCAAGAACCGCAAGACCTTCGACGACAACATCAGCCGCGCCATCGCCCAGACCCGCGCGGCCCGGACCTGGGACGACGACCGCCGTCACCACGACGACGACGACCATCATTGGCTGGGCATCGTCGACATCGACCATTTCAAGCGTATCAACGACACCTATGGTCATGCCTTCGGCGACGAGGTGCTGTTGCTGTTCGCCGCCCTGATGCGCAAGGTGTTCCGCACCGAGGACCTGTTGTTCCGTTTCGGCGGCGAGGAATTCGTGGTGGTCCTGGCCCCCACCGAAGCCGAACGCGCACGCCAGGCCTTCGAACGCCTGCGCGAAACCGTCGAGAGCTTCCATTTTCCCCAGGTGGGACAGGTCACGGCCTCGGTCGGCTTCGTGCGCATCGACCCAGATGACATCCCCGCCACCGTGGTCGGCCAGGCCGACGAGGCGCTGTATTGGGCCAAGCGGCACGGCCGCAACCGGGTCTGCTGGTACGACGATCTGGTCGCCGCCGGAGAGCTGAAACCCCACGCCACGGAGGGCGGCGTCGAACTGTTCTAAGGCAAGCCGTAAGAACCCCTTGACTCCTGGCGCCAGATCAGTATTTTTCGCCCCCTACGTTTCGTACCAGAACCAACGATTTCGGGATTTTCGTCATGGCCAAGCCTGCCACCATCCTCATCAAGCTGCTTAGCTCCGCGGGTACGGGCTACTTCTACGTGGCGAAGAAGAACCCCCGCAAGACCACCGAGAAGCTGAAGTTCCGCAAGTATGACCCCGTCGTGCGCAAGCACGTCGAGTTCAACGAAGCCAAGATCAAGTAAGGCTCCTTCGGACCTTCGATGACGCTTCGCGCCCGCCCGGGCCATGCCTGGGCGGGCGTTCGCTTTTGCGCACGGCACTCGCGACAGAAGAAAGGCCCCGAATGGGGCCTTTTCACGTTTCGTATGGAATGGTGCCTCAGTTCAGGAACTTGGCGACGGTCTGAAGAAAGCCGGCGACCGAGATCGGCTTGGCGATATAGCCTTCGCAACCGCCTTCCCGAATCTTTTCCTCGTCCCCCTTCATGGCGAAGGCGGTGACGGCGATCACCGGAATGACCTTCAACTCGGCATCGTCCTTGAGCATCTTGGTGATCTCAAGGCCCGAAATCTCCGGCAACTGAATATCCATCAAGATCAAGTCAGGACGATGCGCGCGGGCAATGTCCAACGCCTCGCGCCCGTCCTTGGTCTGCAAGGTGTTGTAACCGTTGGCCTGAAGCAGATCGTTGAACAACTTCATATTCAGGTCGTTGTCTTCGACGATCAGTACGGTTTTCGGCATGACATCCCCTGAAATCGACAAGAAAACACCCCTACCCCGTCTATTTCCCCCACAGGATACGGCGCATCAAGACAGCGACATCATGGGCAATTTGCGAACACAAGTCAAACCAAGGTGCCTCTTTAGGAACGCCGCCGAGCCGCAAACGCCCCGGACACCGCCAGCACCAGCCAGCCCGCCATGAAGGACACGCCGCCAGCCGGCGTCACCATCGGGACCGGCAATTGCCCCCCGGTCAGCGCCCGCCAATACAGCGAGCCACAGAACAAAACCAACCCGGCCAGGAACAGCGCCGCCGCGCCATGGGCCAGACGCCGTCCGTCTACCGCCAGCCGGTCGGCGGCCAACAGCGCCAGCGCATGCAGCAACTGATATTGCGAGGCACGCTCGCCCAGGCTTTGAAGATAGGGGTCGGCCCCCAGTCCATGGGCGGCATAGGCCCCCATCCCCACCGCCACCACCCCGTTCAGCCCGGCCAGCACCACCCACGCCCGCATTACCTTCTCCTTGACAGGCCATGACATTCCGCAGCCAATCTAACGCAAGCCAAAGGGAGGCACAGCATGCGTTTCGGAAAATGGCTGATCGCGGTGTTGTTTGCCTGGCCATGGGCGGTCCTGGCCGAACCGGTGGGGACGGTGCAGCGCGTGGCCGGCGACGCCCGCGCGGACGGGGTGGCGTTGGCATCGGGCACCGCCTTCGAAAGTGGAGCCGAGCTGACCACCGGCGACAACTCCCGCCTGGAAATCGCCTTCGTGGATGGCGGCCGGCTGGTCTTAGGCGAACATGCCCGCCTGAAAGTGGAGCGTTATCTTTACGACCCGGCCGCCAACAGCGGCGAAGCTCGTCTGAAGGTGACCGACGGCGCCTTCCTGATCACCAGCGGTGCCGTCGCCAAGCTGCCGGGGCGACCGTTGTCGGTGGCGACACCGGTGGCGGTGATCGGCGTGCGCGGCACCCGGTTCTGGGGCGGCCCCTTGGGCAATCCGTTGGATGTGCTGGTTCTGGAGGGCGCGGTGACGGTGACCAACAACGCCGGCCACGTCGATCTGGACGCCGGCCAGGGAACCGGCGTCGCCGCTGTCGACCAAGCGCCGGGCGCCCCGGTCAAATGGGGAGAGGCAAAAATCCGCCGTGCCCTGGACAGCGTGGAATTCCGCTGATCCGTCGTGAAACGGGGATCAGTTCGGACCCAAGGAGCCGAAACGGCGATCATAGGTGTCGGACGAACCGCCCAGCCGGATGGCCTGGTCCACGGTGGCGGTGGCGGCAATCCGGCTGACCAGCGGTTCGGGCGGCGGCACCACACGGACGGCAACCGGAACCACCGGCTTGGCAACCGCTTCCGGCGCCGGAGCACCGGCTTGCTGCACCGGCTTGGACAGGGAGTGGGCAACCGCCTCGGGCGCGACCGGAACCGGGCCAGCGGCAGCCGTGACGGCAACGGTGACGGGGGCCGGGACATCCGACGTAATGTCGGGAACCGGCGCGACGGCGACATCGGCATCCGTGTCGGCTTCATCCTCGGCCACGCCCTTGACCTCGATCTCGGCCTCGTCACGGGAAGGGGCCGCACTGGCCTCGGTCGCGTTCTCGCGTTCGGACAAGTCCCGCAAATAGGCTTCGCGCGCCCGCTCTTCCTGGCGGCGAATGTCTTCGACGGTGCGGGCCGGGCCCAGGCCGGCCATGACGAAATCACCGACCACGCCCAACCAGTCGGCGTTCGTTTCTTCTTCGGCGGCGGCCGGCACGGTCATGGCGACCAGGGCCAGCAGCGGCGCTCCCATGCGTAAAGCTCGCGACATAGCCGGACTTTATCAGAACCGTCTTATTTGAACACTACGGTTTTCGAACCGTTCAGCAAAACCCGGTGTTCCACATGCCAGCGCACCGCACGGCCCAACACCAAATTCTCGATGTCGCGGCCGATACCCACCAGATCGTCAGGGGTGTGGGTGTGATCCACACGCTCCACCGATTGTTCGATGATCGGGCCTTCGTCCAGGTCCGGGGTGACGTAATGGGCGGTGGCGCCGATGATCTTGACGCCGCGGGTATGCGCCTGGTGATAAGGCTTGGCGCCCTTGAAGCTGGGCAGGAAGGAATGGTGGATGTTGATGGCGCGGCCCTGAAGGCGCGTGCACATGTCCGAGGACAAAATCTGCATATAGCGGGCAAGGACAGTCAAATCGGCGCCGACACGATCGATGACCTCCATCACGCGGGCTTCCTGGCCGGCCTTGTCGTGCTTGTCCACGGCGAAATAATGGTACGGGATGCCGTGCCATTCGACGATGGAACGCATCTCGGGATGGTTCGAGATCACCGCCGGAATCTCGATGTTGAGCTGTCCGGTGTGATAACGGTGCAGCAAATCCACCAGACAATGGCCGAATTTCGAGACCAGGATCACCACGCGCGGCTTTTTCGTCAGGTCGTGCAACGTCCAGATCATCTGGAAGCGTTCGGCGACGATGGCGAACATCTTTTCGAACTCGGTCCGGGTCGGGGTCAGCGCGCCGGCGGCGAACACGATGCGGCAGAAAAAACGCCGCGACAGCGGGTCGCCGTATTGCGCCGCCTCGGTGATGAAGCAGTCGTGCTGGGTCAGGAAACCGGACACGGCGGCGACGATGCCCACCGTGTCGGGACAGGTGATGGTCAGCACGAAAGTATTCTTGTCGGACATGCCCGTACTCCTTGTCGCCCCCGCTTGATAGCCGAGGCGGACGCTATCGCCAAGCCGCAAACCGCCGCTTGCCTTTTTTCCCGTTATCGCCCATGGTCCGCGGGTCTTTTGGGCCCCTGCGCCCCATACCGTCCTGACCGAGGTATCGCGATGATCACCGTCTACTACAAGTCTGGAAGCGCCCAGTGGAAATACGAGCTGGACGAAGCAGAACACGACTACATCATCAAGAACCTGCTTGAGGACAAGCCCGACATCGAAGAGATGTTCGACGACTCGCTGGAAATCCTGCGCGACGTCGCCGACCTCGACGAAGACGAGATGGACGAGGACGACCAGATCGACCAGACCATCGCCGTCGCCTTCCTGTGGCATTATTTCAACCACATGGCCAAGCCGGAAGAGCGCATCCAGGGCGACATCGCCCTGATCGAGGAAGACGACGGCGCCGGCGTCACGGTGTTGCCCGCCGCCGACATCGTCGAGGAATGAGCGAAGGCCCCGTCAGGGGCCTTTTTCATGTCACCCCACCGTCTCGCGGTAGACCTGCGCCAGACGGACGTCGGTGTCGCCGTCCACCAGCGCCGAAATGGCGGCCAGAAGCCCCATCTCTTCTTTCTGGATGTGAAAGATCTCGCGCTCGACCAACTCGACGCCGGCATCCTTGAAATCCCGCCAGTCCTGTTCGCCGAAGGCGCCGGCCGCCACCGCCGCGTCGGCCAGATCGGCGACCCTGAGCGCCAGCGGCAGGATGGTGCGGTGTTCCATGGTCAGCATCATGACGATGCCGGTTTCGCCGCGCCGGGTGAATTCCGGGAACAGGTGGTTTTCCTCGAAGCCGAAATGCTTTTCCACTTCTTGACGAAGGGTGCCGCCAAGCGCCGCCAGGAACGCCTTCACCGTCTCGTCCAAGACCGGTGCTCCGCGTTGGCGGCCCAGGAATTCCTCGAGGTTTTGCAGGCTTTCGATGGTGGCCATGTGGTCCTGGTGCAACAGGGAACCGGTCTGGGTCTGCATCAACATTTGGCGAAATCCTCAGGCTTTTGAAGGTTGGGCCGCCCGCTCTTGGGCGATCAGGCGCGACAGGACTAGGAAGGCGGAAAGGGCGAAGGCCAAGGCCCCGACCAGTCCCAGGGCGGCAGCGGCCCGGATCACCGGCACAGATCCCGCCATCAGGCCAACGACGCCAAGCGCCAGCGCCGCGCCATGGCATACGGCATGAACGGCCAGCGGCCGTTCCGCCACCAATTTGGACATCAGCACCGGCCGGCCGCTGGCGCCGCCCGAATGCATGGACGCCAGAAACGGCATGATGCGCTGCAAGATGCCGGTGACGAAGGTCAGCAGCCAGCCGAACACCAGAAGCCATCCCCACAGCGGCGCCGACAATTCGGGCGCGCCGCCCACGGCCACCGCCATTCCCAGAACCACGCTGACCGGCAACAAGATCCACGCCAGCCGCACCAGCCGAAAGAATGGCTCCAGGCGTTTGCGCATGCGACTTTCCAATACCGCCAGAAGCGCGCGCAGATGCAATCCGATGGCGACCAGTCCGACCACGCCGCCAGCCACGGCCACCATGCCCTGTCCCAGCACCAGCCCCGCCACCGCCAGAACCAACGCCACGGCGGACAACGTCGCGCTTTGCCGGCCGACGGCGTCGGGCACCCCTTGGGACAGCACGAACATCGGCACCAGCACGTAGGAAAAGCCCAAGGCCAGATTGCCCATGAAGCCATACCCGGCCAGCACCGCATGGGCGGCGGCGACGGCGCCGCGACGGTCCAGGAACCCCACGCCCACATCCGACACCAGCAACAGGCCAAGCACGGCAAGACCAAGCAGGGACGCCAGGGCGATCCAGGCGTGGCGCGTAACGCCGGGCAGGTCGGATACCTGGAGCAGGTTGCGCCCCACCAGCACCCCGAACAGCGACAGCCCCGCCACGGTCAGCCACCCGCCGGCATGCATGGCGCCCACATGTTCGGCTCCCATGCCCAGGCTCAGCACCACGACACCGGGCGTATAAAGCCACCACGTCAGCCGGCACGCCCACAGCGGCCCCAATTGGCGCCGGGTCGCCACCGGCAACATCTGGAAGGCGGCCCCCATGGCGGTCATGCCGAGAACGCCCAGCGTGATCAGGTGCAGCCCGGCCAAAGCCGGCCCCAACCCGCCCTGGAACCCAGGCAGCGTGTCGGCGCCAAGCAGCACCGCGCCCCAGCCGGCAACATGCAGGACCACCGCCGAGGCGAAGAAACGAAAGGGCACCGACGGCGGCAGCAACCGGTCCTTGGCCCCCATCATCAGCATGCCGGGAACCATGGCCTCAGCCCTCGCGCATCAGCCACAGGCGGACATTGGCGAATTCCTCGGCCATGCGTTCCACCCGCCAGCCGCGCTCGGCCAATTCCGGGAACAGGAATTGCGGCACGCGTTCGTGATGCACCACCACCGTCTCGGTCGCGGCGACGGCGTCAAGCAGGCGCAGCACCGCCAGCATGGGCTGCGGCGGCTTGAGCTTGCGCACGTCGATATGCAAACCGTCGTCTTCGCGCCAGGTCATGGCTCCTTCCGGCCCGACCTCGACGTCGGCGTCGCGCTCCCAGTCCTGGCCGCCGTTCAGCACGAAGAACACCCGCCAATGGCCCGGCCCCAGGTTACGCCCGTACGAAGAGAAACCGCGTGCCGCCAGGATGCGGCGCAGCGGCGACGGGTTGAAGGGAGCGTCGATCACCAGGGCACCGCCGAATTCGATGCCGTCGGCGGCTTCCATGATCAGCCCCAAAGGGTCCTCGCCGGTGGCCAGGGCCGGACGCACGTCCAGCGGTTCGATATCCAGCGCCAACGCCAGCCATTCCGGCGGCCCCGGTTGCCGTTCCGCCGTCGAATCCTTGTCTGTCAAGCCCTTGGCCGTCGCGCCCGTTGTCCGGTCGTTCATGGCAAACTCCCTGCTTTGTCGCCAACCCTACACCGGGTGTGGTCGATTCCCTTGACGTTCGACAAGGGAAGCAAGAAGCGGGCCGGGCCGGCCTTCAGCCGATGTCCACCAACTCCACCTGGGCGGCGGCGATGCCCCAGGGCACGAACACCCCGGCCACGCGGGCGAAGCGATCGGGAGCGTCGGTGACCATGTAACGCACCTCGCCCGCCGTCGCCGTGGTCGCCAGACGGCGGTGGGACAGCAGATCCTCGACCGCGCTGGCGGTGGTCGTGGCGGAATCGACGATGGCCACCTCGGGCCCCAGCAGCCGGCGCAACAACGGTTCCAGCGCCGGGAAGTGGGTGCAGCCCAGCAACAGGCAGTCGGCGCGCCCGTCGGGCGGCGGGTCCAGGAACAACGGCGCCAGATAATGCCGGGCGATCATCTCGGCGATGGCGTCGTCGACCATGCCTTCCTCGACCATCGACACGAACAACGGACAGGCCCGCGACGTCACCCGCGCGCCGGGCCGCGAATGCAGGATGGCGCGGGGATAGGTGCCGGCCTGGACCGTGCTTTCGGTGGCGATGACCGCGATGCGGCCTTCGGCGCTGGCGTGGCCGGCGGCGGTGGCGCCCGGTTCCACCACCCCGATCACCGGCAGGCCGGGGAAGGCGGCCCGCAAAGGTTCCAGCGCATGGGCCGACGAGGTGTTGTCGGCCACCACCAGCGCCTTGATGCCGGTGGCGACCAGGGCGCGGGCGGCCTGAACCGCGTAATGGCTGACCGCCTCGGCACTCTTGGTGCCATAGGGCAGACGCGCCGTGTCCCCCAGATAGACCAGCGACTCGCGAGGCAGGCGCTCACGCAGGGCCTTGAGCACGGTCAGCCCGCCCACGCCGGAATCGAACACTCCGATAGGCAGGTCGCGTTTCTTCTGAGGCACGGTTCTGGCATCCTTGGCGGCGGAAGCCGGCATCCTTGGTCCGTCGGCATGGAAAAGCAAGCGCCGAGCGCGGGCATCAGCCTCTTGGCGACGCCCGGACATTGGTCTAGGGTCTAACCGGCATCCAGGGAGCCTATTATGCCCGATACCGCGCCGGACAAGAGCGTCCTGCTGCAACTGCAATTCACTCCGCTGTTCTCGGGCCTGCTCGAAGCGGACATCCGTGCGCTGATCGAGGGCGCGCGCCTGATGTCCCTTGCCCACGAACACGCGCTTTACGACCAGGGCGACCTTGTGGCCGACTTCTACGTGGTCCTTGACGGCCATGTTGAATTGTCCGTGGACAGCGGCGGCCGTCGTTCGGTGGTCGAGGTGGTGCGCAAGGGCACCGTGCTGGGCGACGCCGCCATGTTCGGCGATGGCCGCTTCCTGATGAGCGCGCGGGTGCTGACCGGCGCCACCGTCCTGGCGGTGCCGGCGGCGTCGTTCCTGGACAAGCTGGAAACCCGCTTCGACATCATCACCCACATGCTGTCCACCATGTCGTTCCGGCTGCGCATGCTGGTGCGCCAGATCGCCGAACTGAAGCTCAAGACCACCGCCCAGCGGCTGGGCAGCTTCCTGCTGTCCCAGGCCGAAGCCGAGGAAGGCCGCGTCACCCTGCGCTTCCCTTACGACAAGCGGCTGGTGGCCGACGAATTGGGCATGAAGCCGGAAAGCCTGTCGCGGGCGCTGGCCAAACTCGGCAAACTGGGGGTCGAATCACGGCCCGACAACAGCGTGGTCATCGCCGACATCGAACGGCTGCGCGAATTCTGCGTCGAAGACGACATGGGGTAAGGAAGATGGCCGGGTTACCCGCCGCGGATCTTGAACTTTGCGCCCAGGCACCGCTGTTCGCGGCACTGGACAGAACCGACCTTTGCGCCCTGCTGGAACAGGCCCAGGCGGTGTCCTATGGCGAAACCGGCCTGTTGTTCAGCCAGGGCGACACCGCCGACCGCTTCTTCGTGGTGCTGGCCGGCCGCGTCAACCTGTTCGCGCTGACGGAAACCGGCGACCAATCCATCATCGAGGTGTTCGACGCCGTCGCCACCTTCGCCGAGGCCGCCATGTTCTCGTCGGGCAAGTTTCCGCTTAATTGCGAGGTTCTGGCGGGGTCCCGGCTGGTGCACGTGCCGGCGGGGCCGTTTCTCAAGCGGCTGAGCGAAAACCGCAAGACGGCGTTTCACCTGATGTCGGGTCTGTCGCGCTGGCAGATGCGCATGATCCACGAGATCACCGAGTTGAAAAGCAAGTCGCCGGGCCAACGTCTGGCGTCGTTCCTGTTGGCGCTGGCCAGGAAACAGGAAGGCGACGCGGAAGGCGGCGGCACCCAGGTCCGTTTGCCGATCACCAAGGCGGTGCTGGCCAGCCGTATCGGCATCGCCCCGGAATCGCTGTCGCGGGCCTTGGGCCGGCTCAAGGCGGTGGGCGTCGAAAGCCATGGCCGCGAAGTGGTGCTGACCGACCTCGACGCCCTGCGCCGGCTGGTGCGCGAAGGGGAAGAATAGGGTTCTCTAACCGGCCGCCTTCAACTGCTCGCGCGCGGCGGCCAGACGGGAATGCAGATCATAGCATTTCTGCGCCACCTCGGGGATTTTCTGCCAATCGGTGGGCAGTTCCTCGGACAGGTCGTGCAAATCCATCTTGGCCTGGGTGGCCTGGGTCGACAGCTTCTTGATCTCGGCTTTCAGGGTATCGACGTCGCTCATGTCTTGGTCCCGGCTGTGGCTTGGCGGAAGCGCACGACCCGAGTTTAGACCTATTTTTAGGCATATTCCAATATTGCTTATTTTTCAGGCGCGCCGTTCCACGTGAGCGGCCGTGCCGTCATCCAACCTGGCTTTCCAGCGATCGAGCAGCGTCCCCAGTTTGGTCCGGTCGATCGGCTTGGCGATGTAGTCGTCCATGCCGGCGGCCAGACAGATTTCGCGGTCTCCGCTCATGGCGTTGGCGGTCATGGCGATGATCGGCACCGAACGCGCCGCCCCGTCCAGCGCCCGGATCGCCCGCGTCGCGTCCAGGCCGCTCATGCCCGGCATCTGCATGTCCATCAAAACCAGATCGAAATCGCCGGACCGGACCTGTTCCACCGCCGCCACACCGTCGTCGGCGACCTCGGCGTGGTGACCGAACTTCTCCAGCAACCCCACCGCAACCTGTTGATTGATGACATTGTCCTCGGCCACCAGGATACGCAGTCCCCCACGCCGATGCCCCGGAGCCGGCGCACACACCGGCGAAGGCATGTCGGCGGCGACGCCGAACACCTGGGCCAGGGTCTCGACCAGGGCCGCGCCGTCCAACGGACGGGACAACAGATGGGTCACCCCCACCGCCGCCAGATTGGCGCCGTCGTCCCGTCGCAGCAATTCGTCGCCCACCAGGACCGCCGCCACCCCTTTCAGGGTCGGATCGGCACGGGTCAGCAACACGAGGTCAAGCGCGGTGACCCCACTCAGCCTGTCGTCGAGCAGCATCACCGTCGGCGGACAACCGGCGGCGGCGGCCTGACGCAGCATGGCCAGCGCCTGGATGGCGTCCAGGGCCAACGTCACCTCGAGCCCCAGGCGGTCGAAAACCGGCTCGACCTCGGCCAACATGCCCGCATCCTCGGTCACCGCCAGCATCCGCGACCCTGGCGGCAACACGATGTCGCGCACGACCGCGCTCCGGTTCTCGGCGCGGGTCAGCGGCACGCGGAACCAAAAGGTGCTGCCGTGGCCGGGCTCGCTGAGGAAACCGATCTCGCCGCCCATCTGTTCGACGATGCGCTTCGAGATGACCAGCCCCAGACCGGTGCCGCCGAAACGGCGCGCGGTCGAGGAATCGGCCTGGGTGAACATGGTGAACAGGCGCGCCTGCGCCTCTTCGGGAATGCCGATGCCGGTATCGACCACCGCGACCCGCAACCATTCCCGTTCACCCTCGGCGGCAACCGAGGCGACGACGTCCACACGGCCGCGCTCGGTGAACTTGAGCGCGTTACCGGCCAAATTCAGCAACACCTGACGCAAGCGGCCGGAATCGCCGACGAACACCCCCTCGCACCGGCCATCCAGCCGCCAATCCAGAACCACCTGGCGTTCGCGGCCGCGCGGAACCAACAGGTCCACCACACCGGCCACCACGGACTTTATTTCAAAGGCGCTTTCCTCGAAGCTCAACTTTCCGGCCTCCATCTTCGAGAAGTCCAGGATGTCGTTGATGATGGTCAGCAACGAATCCGCCGACACCCGAACCGTGTTGGCGAAATGGCGTTGTTGTGGATCCAGCGGCGTGTCCAGCAACAATCCGGTCATGCCGATGATGCCGTTCATGGGGGTACGGATTTCGTGGCTCATGGTGGCCAGGAACGCCGCCTTGGCCTCGGCCGCCGCCTCGGCCGCGTCCTTGGCCGACAACAATTGCTGGGCGAACATGCGCGAGGCGGTGGCATCGACGAAGGTCCACAGCCGCCCTCCCGTCTCTCCGCCGCCCAGAACCGGGAACGAACGGTGGGTGACGATGCGGCCGTTGCCCATTTCGATGTCGCCGCCGCCGCCGGCCGTCACCTGTTCGGGCAACACCGCCGTCACCGACTTTCCCGCCGGCTCCTCCTCGCAGTTCCAGATGCCGCAGAACGCCGGATTGGCGTAGACGATCTGGCCGTCGCCATCGGCGAACAGCACACCGAATTCCATGGCCGACAACAGGGACAACAAGCGGGCGCGTTCCTGGTCCAAGGCGCCGGCCAGCCGCGACTGCTGGTGCAAGGTCTGGTTCAGGTCGCCCAGCCGTTCGTCCACCGCGCGAGCCATGGCGTTGAAGGCGGCCCCCAGACGGCCGACGTCGTCATCGCCTTCGGCCACCCGCACATGGGCGTAGTCGCCGGCCGCCACCTGGGCGCTGGCGCGGGTCAACTGGCCCAGATGGCGGGTCAGCCACCAGCCCACCAAGGTCAGCAACAAGGCGGTCATGACCACCTCGCCCACCGCGATGGCCACGCCTTGGACCACCAGGGCGCGACGGGCGGCGACGATGTGGTCGAGACCCAGGCCGAAATGCAGGGTCCCCAGCTTCTGCCCGGCCGACACCACCGGCACCACCACGTCATAGCGGGCGCCGCCATCCTTGTCGGCCAGGGAAAAGCCGGAATCAGCCGATGGCAAGGGACGGTCCTCGTCCCATCCGGCCCGCGCCATGACCTTGCCGCGCGAATCGGCCACCGCCAGATAGGACAGACCATCGGCCATCTGGCTTTCCCGCAGGATGGCCTGAAGGGTGACGGTGTCGCGCTGAGCCAGCGGCGCCACCAGGGCAGCGTTGAGGACGGGGGAAATCTGTTCGGCATGCAGCCGGGCCTGTTCCGCCAGGCTGGAATAAAGCAGGCGGACGGAATTGCCCACCAGCGCCGACAGCATCACCGCCTCGACGCACAACGCGGCCACCAAAAGCCGCGCCCGCACCGTTCGGAAACGAGGCAGGAACCTCATGGCGTGTCGCCCCCGAGGTTTCGCCGCACCTCGTCGGCATAGGGGGCCATGGCCTGAAGTTCGTCCTCCGTGATGTCGCGGTATCCTTCGAGCTTGTTCTCGGCGAAGTAACGCTGGCCTTCGGCGGTGGCGGCAAAGGATCGCAACGCCGACAGCACCAGATCACGGCGGGCCGCATGACGGCCGTTCAGCATGTATACCCGGCCGGCCAACGGCGCGCTTTGTTCCTGAATCCGCAAGCCGGCCTGAACGTCGGCCGGCAGTTTCTGGAAATTGGCCAGCGAGATGAAACCGGCGGCGGCATCGCCGGCCAGAATCAGTTGGGCGACGCTGTCGGCGGCGCTGACATAGCGGGTCTGACGCGGTTTGACGCCCTTGCCGTCCAGCCAGTGCAGTCCCCACAAGGTCACCAGCGACGACGGGTTCAGCCCCAAGACCACCTTTCCCGCCAAATCGGCGGCGGAGCCGATCGGCGAGTCGCGCCCGACCACCATCACCGCGCGGAAACTGGCGGCATAGGTCAGCAACGGCACGTAGCCGGAATCGGCCCGCAGCAACTCGGCCTGATGGCCGGTGGTCACGGCGATGTCGTATTGTCCGGCCACCGCACGGCGGGCGAATTCGGTGAAGTCGGGCGCGGTGATGATCTCGACCGGTTGGCCGAGGGCGGCGGCAAGAGCCGCCCGCACCGGCTGGTACTGTTCGATGATCACACGGGCCGAGGTATGGGGCGCGACCGCCACCACGAACGACGGTTCCGCCGGAGTCTGGGCGCGAACGGGCACGGACATCATGCCAATGCACAACGCAGCCACGATTCCCATCAGGCGCATCACATCACCCCCCGAAAACAGACACCAGCCAATGGTAATACAGTCAATTGTAGGGGCGAACTATGAACAGCCGTGCGGCCTCGCTTTAACAATCCTCCAATCGACGTTCAAATTTTGTGAATGCACGCGATCAAAGAAAAAACCGGCTGAGCAGACTTTGCGACGCGTGCGGCACCAGCACGCCGGCCCTCAGCTTCGCCGCGGCCAGTTCGACCAGCAGCGCCTCCATCAACGCCACCGTCACCGCCGCCTTGAGGTGACCGTTGGGACGTTCGTTGATCGGCTGGTCGTGCATCAAGACGATAGCTCCCTTGATGGCGGCGGACGAGACCACGCGGCGGGCCTCGACGCGGCACGCCGCCTCCACCTCGGCGGCCGAGGCGCAACGGGGAGATATCAGGTGGTCCTCGGTGGACAGACGCCAATGGGCGATCTGGCTGCCGGGCATCCAACGGCGAATGGCGCGATGAACCGCTATCTTGCGGTAGCCACCGTTATAGGGCATGCGCACCAGATAGGCGGAAGGGGTCGGCCGGTACTTGGCCAACAGGGTCTCGCAGCGGTCGAAATCGGCGATCAGCCGCTCGGGTTTCTCCCGATCCAGCCGCACATGTTCCCAGCCGTGGCCATAGACGGCGTGTCCACGGCGCACCGTTTCCTGCACCAGTTCCTCGGCCAGTATCGCACGGCACCCGGACATGAAGAACGTCGCCTTGGCGTTGTGGCGGTCAAGCACATCCAGCATGGCCGGAAGGGAATCGGGCATGGGCGCGTCGTCGATGGTGATCGCCACCGCATCGTTGCCCGGCGGCTGCGTGCGCAGCACCGGCAACCACATTCCCGGCGAAACGCTGACCTGCATCCTGACATTCCTCCCAACAGCCAACAGGCCGGACTCGCGGCGCCGGCATCAAGGCCGAGTACCGTACGAAGGGGGGCAAACACAGTCAAGGAAGGTCTCGGGGCGCCCCTACCCCTTCACCGCGTGGCACGGCACGCATTGACGCCTTGCCGGGCAACCGCCACATTTAGCGCGCGCGGCCCATCCTGCCACGGACACCAGGGCCCGCCACTTCAGCTTGTCGAGACACCTCATGCTTGCCAGCAAAGCCAAGTACGGATTGAAGGCCATGGTCTACCTGGCCCGCCGCGAGAACGAGGGGCCGTCGCTGATCATCGACATCGCAACGGCCGAGCACATTCCGCGCAAGTTCCTGGACACCATCTTGCTGGAACTCAAGACCCACGGCTTCCTGAGCAGCAAGAAGGGCAAGGGAGGCGGCTACCAGTTGGCGGTGCCCGCCGCGCACATCCGCGTCGGCGACGTCATCCGGGTCCTGGACGGACCGTTGGCTCCGGTCCCGTGCGTGTCACGCCGGTCCTATCGGCCGTGCACCGATTGCGCCGACGAAGCCGCCTGCGCGGTACGGGCGGTGATGCAGGACGTGCGCGACGCCATCGCCGGCATCCTCGACAATACCACCCTGGCCGACATGGCACGGCGCACCGTCAAGGTGGAACCCGTGCTGATGTACGACATCTAGTAATCCATCGCGCCATGGAAATGAAAAGCCCGCCAAGTCCGAAGACTTGGCGGGCTTTCATATGGTCGGAGTGAGAGGATTCGAACCTCCGGCCCCTGCCTCCCGAAGACAGTGCTCTACCAGGCTGAGCTACACTCCGGTCGCCTGCGAGGCGCTTCTTATAGCGCCAACCCCGGCGCCGTGCAAAGGGAATTTGCGACTTTTTTCACGACCTTGCCAAGCTTATCCCACAACGCGGATTCTTGTGGAATATCAACACCCACTGCCGCACCATCGCCGACATGCGCATTTGTTTCCTGGGCGACAGCTTCTTCAACGGCACCAACGCCCCCACCTGTCTGGGCTGGACCGGGCGGGTCTGCGCCCTGGCGCGGCGACGCCTAAGCAAAAGGCCGCGCAACCATGGCTGCGCGGCCTTCGCCGATATTTCCCCGGAACCCTAGTTTCCCCCACCTTAGGTGGATGGCTAGGGGGCGGACCTAACGGGGCTTCCTTTCGAGACAGTAGCCGGTATCAGACGCCCATCTTCTTCTTCAGGTTCTCGTCCAGCTTGTCCAGGAACTGCTGGGTGGTCAGCCACGATTGGCCGGGGCCGATCAGGATGGCCAGATCCTTGGTCATGAAGCCCGATTCCACGGTTTCCACGCACACTTCCTCGAGCGCCAGGGCGAACTTCTCGACCTCGGGGGTGTTGTCGAACTGGGCGCGGTAATAAAGGGCGCGGGTCCAGGCGAAGATCGAGGCGATCGGGTTGGTCGAGGTTTCCTTGCCCTTCTGGTGCTCGCGATAGTGCCGGGTCACCGTGCCGTGCGCCGCCTCGGCCTCGACCACCTTGCCGTCGGGGCTCATCAGCACCGAGGTCATCAGGCCCAGCGAACCAAAACCCTGGGCCACGGTGTCGGACTGGACGTCGCCGTCGTAGTTCTTGCACGCCCAGACGAAGCCGCCCGACCACTTGAGCGCCGAGGCGACCATGTCGTCGATCAGACGGTGTTCGTAGGTCATGCCGTGCTTTTCGAACTCGGCCTTGAACTCGGTCTCGTAGACTTCCTGGAAGATGTCCTTGAAACGGCCGTCATAGGCCTTGAGGATGGTGTTCTTGGTCGAGAGATAGACCGGCCACTTCTTGAGCAAGCCGTAATTCATGCAGGCGCGGGCGAAACCACGGATGGATTCGTCCACGTTGTACATGCCCATGGCGACGCCGGCACCGGGGAACTGGAACACCTCGTGCTCGATGACCTCGCCGTCCTCGCCCTCGAACTTGATGGTCAGGCGGCCGGCGCCCGGCACCTTGAAGTCGGTGGCCTTGTACTGGTCGCCAAAGGCATGGCGGCCGATGACGATGGGCTGGGTCCAGCCCGGCACCAGGCGCGGCACGTTCTTGCAGATGATCGGCTCACGGAACACGGTCCCGTCAAGGATGTTGCGGATGGTGCCGTTGGGCGACTTCCACATCTTCTTGAGGTTGAATTCCTTGACGCGCGCCTCGTCGGGGGTGATGGTCGCGCACTTGACGCCGACGCCGTATTTCCTGATGGCTTCGGCCGATTCCACGGTCACCTGGTCCTCGGTGGCGTCGCGGTGTTCGACACTGAGGTCGTAGTACTTCAGGTCGACATCAAGGTACGGCAGGATCAGCTTGTCCTTGATGAACTTCCAGATGATGCGGGTCATCTCGTCGCCGTCGAGTTCCACGACCGGGTTGGCGACCTTGATCTTCTTCATTCTCACATCCTCGCTGAAAAACTGCGGCGGGGGCTTTTGGCCCCCGCCGTGCTTGTTCGTGTCAGAGGGTCGCCAGAACCGCGTTGAGCGTGGCGCTGGGACGCATGGCGGCGGAAGTCTTGGCAAAATCGGGGAGGTAGTACCCCCCCATGTCGACCGGCTTGCCCTGGGCGGCAATCAACTCAGCGTTGATCTTATCCTCGTTCTCGGCCAAGGCCTTGGCGACGGGAGCGAAGCGGGCCGCGAGCTCGGCATCCTTGGTCTGGGCGGCCAGGGCCTGGGCCCAGTAGAGCGCCAGATAGAAATGGCTGCCACGATTGTCCAGTTGTCCCACCTTGCGGGCCGGCGAGCGGTTGTTCTCAAGAATCTTGCCGTTGGCCTGGTCCAACGTCTCGGCCAGCACCTGGGCCTTGGCGTTGTCGAAGGTCTGGGCCAGATGTTCGAGCGACACACCGAGCGCCAGGAACTCGCCCAGGGAATCCCAACGCAGGTAGCCTTCTTCCTGGAACTGCTGGACATGCTTGGGAGCCGAGCCGCCGGCACCGGTCTCGAACAGGCCGCCGCCGGCCATCAACGGCACGATGGACAGCATCTTGGCCGAGGTGCCGAGTTCGAGGATGGGGAACAGGTCGGTCAGATAGTCGCGCAGCACGTTGCCGGTCACCGAGATGGTGTCCAGCCCCTGGCGAATACGATCCAGCGAGAACTGGCAGGCCTCCTCGGGCGCCAGGATCCGCAGGTCGAGGCCGGCGGTGTCGTGGTCCTTGAGGTAGGTTTCGACCTTGGTGATGATCTGGGCGTCGTGGGCGCGGTTCTTGTCCAGCCAGAACACCGCCGGGGTGTTCGACAGACGCGCGCGGGTGACCGCCAGCTTGACCCAATCCTGGATCGGCGCGTCCTTGGCCTGGCAGGCGCGAAAGATGTCGCCCTTCTCGACCTTCTGTTCCATCAGCACGGCGCCCGAGGAATCGACCACGCGCACCACACCATCGGCGGGCATCTCGAAAGTCTTGTCGTGGCTGCCGTATTCCTCGGCCTTCTGGGCCATCAGGCCGACATTGGGGACGCTGCCCATGGTCTTGGGATCGAAGGCGCCATGCTTCTTGCAATCCTCGATCACCACCTGGTAGATGCCGGCGTAGCAGCGGTCGGGAATGACCGCCTTGGCGTCGTGCAGCTTGCCGTCACGGCCCCACATCTTGCCCGAATCGCGGATCATCGCCGGCATCGAGGCATCGACGATGACATCCGACGGCACATGCAGGTTGGTGATGCCCTTGTCGGAATTGACCATGGCCAAAGGCGGGCCATTCTCGAAGGCCGCAGCGATGTCGGCCTCGATGGCCGCCTTGGTCGCGGCAGGCAGCTTGTCCAGCTTGGCCAACAGGTCGCCGAAGCCGTTGTTGACGTTGACGCCGATTTCCTTGATCGCGTCGGCGTGACGTTCGAACACGTCCTTGAAGAACACGGTGACGGCATGGCCGAACATGATGGGGTCCGAAACCTTCATCATGGTCGCCTTGAGATGCAGCGACAGCAGCAGGCCGGGCTGGGACTTGGCGTCGGCGATCTGTTCGGCGAAGAAAGCGCGCAGGGCGCGCACGTTCATCACCGCCGTGTCGATCACCTCGCCGGCCTTGAGCGCGGTCTTTTCCTTCAGCACGATGGTGGCGCCGTCCTTGCTCACCAGTTCGATACGAACATCGGTGGCGTCGGCCACGGTCACCGACTTTTCGCTGCCGTAGAAGTCGCCATGGCTCATGTGGGCGACATGGGCCTGGGACGACGCCGTCCAGGCACCCATCTTGTGCGGGTTGTTGCGGGCGTATTGCTTGACCGCGCCGGCGGCGCGACGGTCGGAATTGCCCTCGCGCAGAACCGGGTTGACGGCCGAGCCCAGCACCTTGGCATAACGGGCCTTGACGTCCTTTTCGGCGTCGCTGGCCGGGTCCTCGGGATAGTCGGGAACGGCGAAGCCCTGGGTCTGCAATTCCTTGATGGCGGCCTTGAGCTGCGGCACGGAAGCGGAAACGTTGGGCAGCTTGATGATGTTGGCTTCGGGCTTGAGCGTCAGTTCGCCCAGTTCGGCCAACTGATCGGAAATACGCTGTTCCGGCTTCAGGCTGTCGGGAAAGGTGGCCAGGATGCGGCCGGCCAGCGAAATGTCGCGGGTTTCCACGGCGATGCCGGCGGCCTTGGTGAAAGCCTGCACGATCGGCAGCAGGGAATAGGTGGCAAGCGCAGGCGCTTCGTCGACCTGGGTCCAAATGATTTTCGCGTCGGTCATTCTTTTCGGTCCCCGTTTCATGCCAATCGAGAGGTGTCTGCCGGAGGTTGTTCCAACTCTTCTCCAGACAGCCGGGGACGATAGCATCCAGGGCGACGAACGCAAGACGAAAGCACCACCTTGGTGTGGGAAACGGGTGGGGAGCGGACTTTCAGCGGCCCCACCCGCGCATGCCTACTATCCCTTGAGCAGCAACAGCCCGCCCCACACCACGGCACAGGCCAGCACCGCCACCGCCACCGCCAGCAACGGCGAGGCGAAGCGGATGCCGTCCACGCCCTCGGGCACCCGTTTGGTGCCGGTGATCATGGCGCGGATCATGTCGTCCTTCTTGACCAGGGTATAGAACGCCACCGCCGACAGGTGGACGAACACCAAGAACAGCACCAGCTTGCCGCCCAGGCGATGCAGCGACGACAACGTCGCCGCCACCTTGGACGACACCAGATGGGTCAGCGGGCCGTTGGTGAAGATGTCGTCGGTGGTGAACAGGCCGGTGGCCGCCTGGGCCGTCAACAACCCCAGAAGCCCCAGCACGCTGAGCGCCCCCAGGGGATTGTGCCCGACCGAACGCACCGCGCCCGAACGCGCCGCCCGGACATAGGCCAGGATCGCCCCCGGACCGCGGACGAAATGGGAAAACCGCGCCGTGGGACTGCCGGCGAAGCCCCAGATCAGGCGGAACACCAGCAAGGCCAGAACCCACACCCCCAGAACCATGTGCAGGTCCAGGTGACCGAATTCGCCGCTGAACCACAAGGTCGCCACCCCCACCACCAACACCCAGTGGAACAGGCGGACAGCATGGTCCCATACCTTGACTTCGGTGGTTGCGTCGTCGTGCATGGAATCCCTCCGTGGCGGTGTTTCAACCGATACTTTTCCAAGCGCGAAGCCCGTGGTCAACATGCACTGACATCGGGTCAGACGCGCGGCGGTTGCCGGGAGCGCCACAAGGCGCTAGGGTTAGGCTCGTTTTCTCGTAGATTGCCGCGAGTCGGACCATCTTGTCCCGTGCCGTTCTGATCGCCATCCTCGGTTTTGTCGCCGCCCTTGCCGCCTTGGCCCTGACGTGGTCCTTGGACCGCGAGGCCGAACGCGGCGAGCCCACCGCGACCGCCCCGGCCACACCGGTAGCGGCGATTTCCGCTCCCGTGCCGACCGCGCCCAGCTTCGACGTGGTCCGGGTCAGCGAAAAAGGCGACATGGTCATCGCCGGCCGCGCCGTGCCACGGGCCGAAGTCATCGTGCGGGACGGCGAGACCGAGTTGGGCCGGGTCCAGGCCGACGAACGCGGCGAATGGGTGCTGGTCCCCAGCCTGCCGCTCAAGCCGGGCGGGCGCGAACTCAGCCTTGAGGCGCACCACCCCGACGGCACCGTGACCCGCTCGGCCGACCCGGTGATCCTGGTGGTGCCGGAAGACGGCGGCCAGCCGGTCCTGGCGGTGATTCCGCAAGGCGCGGGCGCGGCCCGGCTGATGCAGGGACCGGGCGGCGACGGCGGCGCCTTGACCATCGACCTTGCCGACCGCAAGGACGACGGCACCCTGTTCCTGGGTGGCCGCGCTCCGGCCGGGGCGCTTTTGCATCTGTACCTGGACAACCGTTTCCTGGGCCGTGCCCTGACCGACGCCGAAGGCAACTGGCACCTGAGCCTCCGCCAAGCCCCAGCCACCGGCCAGTTGCGGGCCGACATCGTGGACGAACGCGGCCGCGTGATCGCCCGCATCGAAGCGCCGCTGGCCCCGCCATCGGCCGAAACCGTCACCACGGTAGTCGTGGAACCGGGCAATTCGCTGTGGCGCATCGCCCGCCGCACCTATGGCGACGGCTTGGCCTACACCATCATCTATGGCGCCAACCGCGACCGCATCCGCGACCCCGACCTGATCTATCCCGGCCAGGTCGTGCAATTGCCGAAGAAATAACGCCTACTCTTCCGCCGCCGGCAGGGTGAAGACGATGACCGTTCCGCCATCGGGACCAGCCTCGGCACGGATGGTGCCGCCATGGCGATCGACGATGCGCTTCACCACCGCCAAGCCAATGCCGTCGCCGTCATACATGTCGCGCCGCACCTGACGGTGGAACAGCAGGAAGATACGATCACGCCCTTCCTCATCCACGCCGATGCCATTGTCGGCCACGACCACCTCCCACATCGTTCCCAGCCGACGGGCGGTGACGCGGATCACCGGCGGGACGTCGGGACGGCGGAACTTGATGGAATTGGCCAACAGGTTCAGAAACAGACGCGCCATCTGTTCGGGATCGGCACGAACCACCGGAAGAGGCCCGGCCCGTTCGACCACGGCACCGCTTTCCGTCATGGCGGCCTGTAGATCCTCTTCCGCCTTGTCCAACGGCCCGTCCAACGCCACCGGACAAAGCGGCTCGCCTTGGGTTTCAATGCGGGAAAAGGCCAATACCCCGTCCAGCATGCGGCTCATGCGCTCGGCGCCTTCGGTCACGAAGCGGACGAACTCCCGGCCCTCGTCATCGACCACCGGGGCATAACGGCGCGCCAGCAATTGGGCGAAGCCCGACACCGAACGCAGCGGTTCGCGCAAGTCATGCGAGACCATGTAGGCGAAATGCTGGAGGTCGCGGTTGCTTTGCTCCAGCGTCTCGGCCTGGGCGCGGATGCGGGCCTGGGTCCGTGCCACCTCGGCCACCATCTCGTTGAAACCGCCATACAGACGCCGCATCTCGACGGTAACGGCGTCGTCCTCGCACGCGCGCCACCCGAGATCGCCGCCGTGCACGATCCGCATGCCCTCGGCCAGGGCACGCAACGGCCGCAGCACCAGCCGACGCATGGTCTGCACCAGCAGCAACACCGTCAGCACCAAAACCCCCAGCACCGCCACATTGGCATGCAGGCGGAAATCCTCGATGGCTCCCAACAGCACCGAACGCGGCCGCGACACCACCACCGAAATGGACGACAAGGCGCCGTCCCCCAACGGCGCATAAGCATGCACCGCGTCGTCGAGGATCAAGGTGCCGCTGGCATGTTCACGCCGGGCATCAAGGACTTGCGGAACGGCGAAGGGCTCGCCGCCATCGACGGAGCCATGGGGAAACGACGCCAGCGTCACCCCCGCGCCGTCCACCAGGAACGCCCGCGTGTCGGCCGGAAGACGCAGACGGTCGGCCACCGCCTGGAACCAGTCAAGCCGCTTGCTGACGATCAGGACGAAGGCGACATCGCCAAAGGGGGTCAGCACCGCCGAGGCGGTGGGCAACACGGTCTGACGACTGACCCGGCCCCGCACGTATTCGCCGACAGCGAAAGATCCGGTCTCGATGGCCCGGCGGACATAGCCGCGGTCGCGGAAGTCGGTGCCCGGCGCCTGTTCGGTCGAACCGCACAGGGCGACCCCCTCGGGCGAGACCACCACGAAGGCGGCATAGCCCTGGCTGCTGGACAGGGCCGCCGTCAACAGCGTCTGACATTCGCCAGGACGGAACCCGGTTCGCGGCAACACGGTCCCCAAGGTGGCGGCCAACGCACGGGTTTCGTCCACCCACTGGCTGTGAGCAAACGCGACCAGCCGGGCGGTTTCCGCCAGCGAGGCCCGCGCGTCCTGGGACAACCGGCCATAGGCATGTTCGATGATCGTGGCGGCCACCAGCCAGAAAGCCATCATGGTCAACGCCACCACGCCGGCAACGACGAAACGGATACTCAGCCGAGCTCTGGTATAGACGCTCACATGGCTCCCCTTTCCGTTTCCACGCCCCTTCCATCCAATATAAGCAGCAAAGCCCACATAGACCAAGGGCGGGGGAAAATCCCCCGCCCCACGAACTCTTTCAGTTGAATTCGTCGATTATCCGCGCGCCATCTTGGCCAAACGCATGCGCAACGCATTGAGCTTGATGAAGCCCTGGGCGTCGCGCTGGTCATAGACGCTGTCTTCCTCGAAGGTGACGTAGTCCATGCGATAGAGCGACTTCTCGGACTTGCGGCCGACCACGGTGACGTTGCCCTTGTACAGCTTGAGGCGAACCACGCCGCAGACGTTCTGGCTGATGTGGTCGATCATTTGCTGCAACGCGATGCGTTCCGGGCTGAACCAGAAGCCGTTGTAGATCAGCTCGGCATAGCGCGGCATGATGTCGTCCTTGAGGTGCGCCTCGCCACGGTCAAGCGTCAGGCTTTCCATGGCGCGGTGGGCGACGATCAGGACGGAGCCGCCGGGGGTCTCGTAGACGCCGCGCGACTTCATGCCGACGAAGCGGTTTTCCACCAGATCCAGGCGGCCGATGCCGTTGGCGCCACCCAGTTCGTTCAGCTTGGTCAACAACTGCGCCGGGGTCATGCGCTCACCGTCGATGGCGACCGCGTCACCCTTCTCGAACTGGATTTCCACGTAGGTCGGCTTGTCCGGGGCCTTTTCCGGGCTGACCGAACGGGTGAACATGTCCTCGTCGGGCTCGACGAAGGGGTCTTCCAGCGCCTTGCCCTCGTACGAGATGTGCAACAGGTTGGCGTCGGTGGAATAAGGCGCCTCGCCACGCTTGTCCTTGGCGATCGGAATCTGGTGCCTTTCGGCGAAGTCCAACAGCTTGGTGCGGCTGGTCAGGTCCCAGATGCGCCAGGGCGCGATCACCTTGATGTCGGGCTTGAGCGCGTAATAGCCCAACTCGAAACGCACCTGATCATTGCCCTTGCCGGTGGCGCCATGGGACACGGCGTCGGCGCCGACCTGGTTGGCGATCTCGATCTGGCGCTTGGAAATCAGCGGCCGGGCAATCGAGGTGCCGAGCAGGTACACGCCCTCGTACTGGGCGTTGGCACGGAACATCGGGAAGACGAAATCACGGACGAATTCCTCGCGCAGGTCGTCGATGAAGATGTTCTCGTCCTTGATGCCCATCAGTTGGGCCTTCTTGCGCGCCGGCTCCAGTTCCTCGCCCTGGCCGAGGTCGGCGGTGAAGGTGACCACCTCGCACTGGTACTGGTCCTGCAACCAACGCAGGATGATGGAGGTGTCGAGACCACCGGAATAGGCCAGCACGACCTTCTTAACTTCGCCCTTCATGGGAAAACGCCCTTGGAAATGGGAAAACGTGAGGCCCGAAGTATAGGCTTTGCGGCGACAGGAGCAAGGGCCAGCACATGCGCGGAGATGCGCCGCACCGCGTCCCCCTTCTCGCGCCAGGGTTTTTGCCCCATACTTCAGTCATGACCAATCCCCGCGACACCGCCCCCGACAAGACCCCGGACAGAGCCGAGGAATCCGAGCTGGCCCGTGCCTTCAGTCTTACCGAAAAGCTGATGGGCGGCGGAGTGGCCGAAGCCGAGGCGCGGGCGGAACCAGCCCTCAAGCAGGCGGGAAAGACGCTGCGCTATTGGCTGTGGCGCGCCGGCGGCCGGCGGCGCCCCGGAGGCGACCCCGCCCAAGTGGCGGAGAACTACGAACGCGAACTGGCCCGCCTGACCGAAGTATTGCGCGACCAAGGCGAAAAGGCTGTGGCGCACAAGGACAAGCTTTTGGCGAAAGAGCAGGCGCGGGTGGCCGAACTGGAACAATTGACCTCCCAGTTGCAACAGGCGTGCGAAAGCGAACTGGCGAAACTGCGTGCGCAACTGGCCCAACGCCAGGAACGCCTCCCCGCCCCCGGCGAGGTCGCACGCCTGAGCGCGCGTCTGAGCGAGACCGAGGAACGGGCCCGGCTGGCCGAAAACAAGGTGGAAATGCTGAAGGAAGCGCTGGAGATCACCCGTGCCCGCGCCGCGCCCACGGGAACCATCCCCGAGGATGGCCGCTTCCGCGAGGCCAAACGCGCCTTCGCCCGCACGTTCCACCCCGACCAAGGCGGACGCGGCGACATCGACCGTCAACGCGCCTTCTTGGAATTCTGGCCGGTGCTGGAACGTATCGAACGCGGCGAATAAGTCCTGTCCTGAAAGCCATAGAGAGGAATATCACCCCTGCCGACTCCACCAATGAGGGAAATAGTGGCAACATCCCATCACCTTTGGCGAGCGCCTCCCATGCCGTCGAAGCTCACCCCAACGTGGAGGGAAAGAACATGGCCGTTGGTACCTTTCTGGTCTCGTATGAAAGCGTCAACGTGCTGGCCGGGGGCTATTGCCTGACGCTGGACCTGGTGGTCGACGTGGTCAACAACAAGGCGGCGGGCATGTCCGGCGTCACCCAGGCGACCAACCCGCCGCTGGACGTCAAATTGCCGGTGCACGGCACCGTCACCGACATGACGGTGATGCCCAAGAGCACCCACCATCTGGTGGCGTTGCAAAGCTCGGACAAGATGCTGGGCCGTCACATCGAGGTGCGTCTGGTGACCACCGACGACTGGCAAAGCGGCACCGCGAACGTCACCTTGTTCCTCGACACGCCGGACGGTCTCCGGCAGTTCACCACCGAGGTCAAGGCGGTCAAGGCCGAGCAGAAATAGCCCGACCCTCATGCCGGCCGCCTTTTGGAAGAATCCGTTCAGGCGGCGTTGTCCAGGCGGATGCGCTCGATCATCTGGCGTACCGACTGATTCATCTGGCCGGCGGCCTCGCCCAGCGCCTGGGCGGCCTTGGCCACTTCGGCGGCGGCGGAACGAGTGTCCGCCGCCCCGTTGGAGACTTCCTCCATGTAGCCGCTGATGTCGCCGGTGCCGGTCGCCGCTTGTCGCACGTTGTCGGAAATATCGCCCAAAGTGGCGTTTTGCTGATGGATGGCGGTGGCGATGGAACCGGCGCTGGCGCGCACCGTGGCGATGATCGCGGCAAAAGCGTCGACCGAGGTCGCGGTGTCCGCGCATTCCTTTTGAATAGTGGTCACTTGCGCGCCGATTTCCTCGGTGGCCTTGGCCGTCTGGTTGGCCAGTTGCTTGACCTCGGCCGCCACCACGGCGAAGCCCTTTCCCGCCTCGCCGGCGCGGGCCGCCTCGATGGTGGCGTTCAAGGCCAAGAGATTGGTTTGTGAGGCGATGGCCGTAATCATTTCCACCACTTGGCCGATGCGCTTGGCGGCCTCGACCAATGCGCCGATCTGGTTTCCCACCTGCTCGGTCCGGCCACTGGCTTCGGCCGCCACCGCCGAGGATTGTTCGGCCTGACGGCCGATCTCGCCGCTGGCGCCGCTCAATTGTTCGGTCGCCAAGGCCACGCCCCGCACGTTGGCGGTGGCGGTCTGCGACGCCGCCGCCACCGTGGCCGCGCGCTCGCTGGTGGCCCCGGCGCTGCGCAACAAGCTCTCGGCCGTGCGCCCCAGTCCTTCCACCTGCTGGCCGATGGCCGCGATGGCGCCGTGAATTCCCGCCTCGATGCTGTCGGCCAGGGCGATCATGTCGCGCCGCCGGTTCGCCACCGCGGCACGTTCATGCTCCTCTTGCTCGGCTCGCGCCCGTTCCGCCGCGCGCATGGCCGTGCCGAAAGAGCCGATGGCGCGGGCCAGCGCTCCGAATTCGTCACCGCGCCCGACATGGGGCACGTTGTCGGGATAGTCGCCATGGGTGGCGCGATCCATCATGCGGGTCAACGGCGCGAAGGGGCTGAGCATGCGCCGCAATCCCAGGAAAGCCAGCACCGACAGCCCCAAAGCCGCGCCAACCCCGATCGCCAAGGCGATTTCCGCCACCAAACGGCTCATGGCCAGGAACTCATCAACCTTTACGCCCACGAACAAGATGCCGATGGGGTTGCCGGTGTCGTCATCGGCGATGGGATCGTAAACCGCCATGTAGCGTTCACCCAAAATCTCGGCGGGGCCGGTGTAGCGATAACCGTCCTTCAGCACGGTGTCGTATACCTCCCCAGGCGCCAAATGGGTGCCGAGCGCCCGCTGGGTTCCCATCATTACCGTCGTGGCAACCCGTTCATCACCACGAAAAATGGTGGCGACTCCGCCAACCGCTCCCACCACCACATCAAGAACGCCGTTGTCGCCATCCAGGACGCGCTCGCCCAGCAACAATTTCCCATCACGGATATGGAATGATTCCTGCGCGGGATTGAGCACCGCAAAAAGAACGGAGAGGTTCTGTTCCAGCCGTTCCGCCGCCATGCGATCCAAGGCCTGCCCCACATAAGTGCTGAGGGCGATCGAGATCACCGTACCCAGCAACACCATCATGGCGACCATCACACCGGTAATCTTGGAAGCGACACTCAGGGAGCGGAAACGACGAAACATGATCTCACATCCACGTTCAAGGCCGCCCATCGGCCACATATTCCCCATACCCGGACGACTACCATAGCGCACAGGCCACAAGCAACAGTAATACAGACAAGAAAGATGCGGTTGTTTGATCATGATCAACCAAGACTTAGTTCTCAGTTGATCTATTTAGATTAAATTTTTAAAACCTGTTTACTATGGACACATCCCATACACAAAAGCCGCCACCTGCGATGCAGGTGACGGCTTCTTCCATCATCCCGAACAGGGAAGAGACAGGACTTAACTCGGGAAAACGTGGTGTTCGTCGGCGATGCCGGCCTTGAGCCGCTCGGCCAGACGCGAACACTTCTGACGCTGGCTTTCCGAGCGCAATTGCCCGCATGCGGCCAGGATGTCGGCGCCGCGCGACTTGCGGATCGGCGCCGAATAGCCAGCGTCCTGAAGGATGTCGGAAAACGCCTTGACGTGCTTCATGTCCGAACACTCGAACTCGGAGCCCGGCCAGGGGTTGAACGGGATCAGGTTGAACTTGGCCGGCAAGCCCTTGATCAGCCGCAACAATTGACGTGCGTCGGCGGCCGAATCGTTGACGCCTTTCAACATGATGTACTCGAAGGTGATGCGGCGGGCGTTGGAGGCGCCGGGATACTCGGCACAGGCCTTCATCAGTTCCTTCAACGGATATTTCTTGTTGATGGGCATGATGCGGTCGCGCACGTCGTCGGTCACGGCATGCAGGGAAATGGCCAGATTGACCCCCAGTTCCTCGCCGCAGCGCTTCATCATCGGCACCACGCCCGAGGTGGACAGGGTGATGCGGCGCTTGGACAGGGCGATGCCCTCGCCGTCCATGACGATCTTGAGCGCGGTGGCGACGTTGTCGAAATTGTAGAGCGGCTCGCCCATCCCCATCATGACGATGTTGGAAAGCTTGCGTGCTTGGTCATCGGGAGTCGGCCACTCGCCATAGGCGTCGCGCGCCACCATGAACTGGCCGACGATCTCGGCCGGCGTCAGGTTGCGCACCAGCAACTGGGTGCCGGTGTGGCAGAACTTGCAGGTCAGCGTGCAGCCCACCTGGCTGCTGATGCACACCGCGCCGCGCACCTCGTCCTCGTCGGGAATGTAGACGGTTTCGGCCTCGTTGCCGTCGGCGAACTTCAGCAACCACTTGCGGGTGGTATCCACCGAGATCAGGTCGCGCTCCACCTCGGGCCGCGCCACCACGTAATGCTCGGCCAGCCGTGCCTGCATGACCTTGGAAATCGAGGTCATCTTGGCGAAATCGGTCTCGCCGCGATTGTACAGCCAATGCCACAATTGCTTGGCGCGAAACGGCTTCTCGCCGATCATCGCCATCTCGGCGGCCAGTTGCTCACGCGACAGGCCGATCAGGTTCTTCAAGGTGCCGGTATCCATGATGGCAACACATAGGGATTGCCGCGGGGAAAGGCAATCTTTCTGCATCGCTATCGCCACCAACGCCACGCCAGCAGGAACCCGCCCAACCCGACCACCATGACCATGACCACCACGCCGGGCCAGGCGAAGGCGTGCCAAGCCGGTGCCGGAGCCACCGCACCCAACGAACCGCCCACGTAGTAAAGCGTGACATACATGCCCATGGCCGCCGAACGCGAGGTCTTGGCGGTGGCGCTGATCATGCTGATGGAGGCGGTCTGGCAGATGAAGATACCGCACACCATGATTCCCAGGCCGGCGACGATCACCGGAAGCGCCGGCGCCAGGGCCACCGCCAGGCCCAGCCACACCAGCCCCACCGCCATGGCCAGCCCCCGCACCGGACCGATACGGGCGATCACCTTGCCCCCCACCGGTGCCGCCACAGATCCCAACAGATAGACCAGGAACACCAGACCCTGACCGGTGGTGGACAACGAATAGGGCCAGCCGGCCAGATGGAAGGTGCCATAAGTGAAGGTGGCCACCAGCGAGAACAGAATGGTGAAGCCGATGCCGAAGGTCGCCACCAGTCGCGGATTGCGCCAATGACCCACCGCCGCCCGCAGCGTTTCCAGCAACGATCCCGACGGATGCCAGCCCCTCGCCGCCGGCAGCAACCCCCAGATCAGCAGGCCGGCGGCCAGGTTGACCCCGCCCAGCACGATAAAGGCGTCACGCCAGCCCAAGGCATCGGCGGCGGCGGCGGTGACCAGCCGTCCCGACACCCCGCCCAGCGCCGTGCCGGCGGTGTAGAGGCTCACCACCTCGGGCACTTCGGCGGCGGGCCATTCCTCGCCCACATAGGCCATGGTGACAGTGAAGATGGCCGGCATGCACAGCCCTTGAAGGAAACGCAAGACCAGGATCGCCGGCAGGCTGTCGACCCAGGCGATGGCCAGGGTGGGCAGCACCAGCGCCAAGGCACCGGCGACGATCAGCCGCTTGCGCCCCCACATGTCGGCCAACGCCCCGATCAACGGCGCCACCAGGGCGGTGGCCAAAGTCGACATGGTCACCGTCAGGCCGACCTGGGCCGGGCTGGCGTGGAAATGCAGCGCCAGGTCGGGCAACAGGGCTTGGGTGCAATACATGTCGAGAAAAGCGCTGGCACCGGCGATGAACACGGCGATGCGGCGACGGTCGAGGGCGATCATGGACACTCCGAAAACGGCGAGCCCGATGCTAGTGGTCGATTGCCCACATATCCAATATATTACACAGTCGTCAGTGATATTTGGAATGTATCATGGAGCTACGCCACCTGCGCTATTTCGTCGCCGTCGCCGAGGAACTGCATTTCGGCCGCGCCGCCCTCAGGCTGCGCATGGCCCAGCCGCCGCTGAGCCAGCAGATCCAGGCGCTGGAGGAAGAATTGGGAGCCCGCCTGTTCGACCGCAACCGCCGCAAGGTGGAGCTGACCGCCGCCGGAGAAGCTCTGTTGCCCGAGGCGCGCGACATCCTGACCCGTGCCGGCGACCTGGGCCGGCTGGCCCGCGCGGCAGCCGGCGGCGAGGCCGGGCGACTGGATATCGCCTTTACCGGATCGGTGCCGTTCACCGAGATCATGCCCCGCATCCTGCGGGCCTTTCGTCACCGCTTCCCCGACGTCCGGGTATCCTTGCGCGAGATGTCCACCGGCAGCCAGATCGAAGCGATGGCCGAAGGCCGCCTGGACATCGGCTTCGCCCGGCCATCGGCCAGCAACCTGCCCCCCGGCGTGAGCTCTCGCCTGATCCTGCGCGAGCCGTTGGTGCTGGCGCTGCCGTCCGACCATCCCTTGGCCGGGCGCGCGGCGGTGACCATGGCCGAAGTGGCGGGCCAGGGACTGGTGATGAACCCCCGCCACATCGGCACCGGCCTTTACGACAAGATCAGCCAATTATGCGCCGCCGCCGGCTTTGCCCCACGCATCGCGGTCGAGGCGCATCAGATGTCGACCATGATCCGTCTGGTGGGCGCCGGTCTGGGATTGGCCATCGTTCCCCAGACCATGTGCCGGGTGGGATTCGACGGTATCGCCTATGCCGGCATCGACACGCCCGAAGCGTTTATCGACTTGCTGTTGATCCACCGGGACGGGATTACCCCGGTGACACGAAATTTCCTGGAAACCGTCGAAACCGTAATGTGACGCTTTTTCGATACTTGCGCACAACCATTTCCTGCAACGCCCTTGCCCTGGAACGTCGTTTCAGCATATCGGATATCCACAATAAGATTGAACCGTGGAGGGGGCGCCGTCATGCGCGTGAACGAACCGATCACCGACCGTGAAGTCGAGATGCCGGATGGCCAATTGCTGGTCAGCCGGACCGATCCGGCCGGTCGCATCACCTTCGTCAACCGCGCCTTCGTCACCATCAGCGGCTACGCCGAGGAAGAACTGCTCGGCCAGCCCCACAACCTGATCCGCCATCCCCACATGCCGCCCCAGGCCTTCGCCGACCTGTGGACCACGGTCAAAGGCGGCCGGCCGTGGGAAGGACTGGTCAAGAACCGCACCAAGAGCGGCGACTTCTATTGGGTCCGGGCCAACGTCACCCCGGTCATGGAGAACGGGCAGCTTACCGGCTACATCTCGATCCGCTCCAAGCCGTCGCGCGCTCAAATCCGGGCCGCCGACAACGCTTACACTGCGATCCGCTCGGGCAGTTCCGCCCTCAGGGTCGAGGAGGGAGACGCCGTTCCCGCCGGCCTGTCGCACCGCCTTTCCACTTTCGCGGCCTCCATTTCCGGCCGGCTCTACGTGCTGTTCGGCGGCTTGATCGCCCTGATGATCCTGGTCGGCGGCCTTGGTCTGTCCGGCATGGGCGACACCAACGAGGCGCTGCGCTCGGCCATCCAGGAACGCACCGTCCCCACCGGCCAGATCGGCGACATCGTCGACCGCATGCGCGACAACCTGCAACAGACCACCCTTTTGGTCATCGACCTGCGCGACGGCAGCGACGACAGCATCGTCGCCGGCCGTATCAAACGCATCGAGGACAACATCGCCCGCATCACCGAATTGTGGGCTTCCTTCGTCGCGCGCCCCATGGGCGAACACGAGAAGGAACTGGCCGACCGCTTCACCAGCCAGCGCACGGCCTTCGTCCAGCAAGGCCTGTTGCCGGCCATCCAGGCGGCACGCGATTCCAACCCGTTGCAGATCGAATCCTTGTTCGCCAAACAGATCACCCCGCTGTTCGAGGCGGCGCACGAAACCAACCGTCAGCTGCTGCAATTGCAGATCGAGCTCGCCAACCAGGATCTTGCCGCCGCCAAGGCGGATTTCCGCTTCAAGCTGATGCAGATGGCGGCTCTGGTGGCGGTGGCGGTGGCGGTTACCGCCTTGGGCGGCCGGCTGCTGCTGTCGGCGGTGCGCCGCCCGCTGACCCGGTTCGAAACCCATTTCGACGCCATCGCCCGCAGCGACTTCGCCCACGAGATCGAAACCCCGCCGGCACACGAGTTCCGCCGCCTGACCGTCCTGTTGCGGGCGATGAAGGCCAAACTGGCCTATGGCGCCCAGGAACGGGCCGAACACGAACGCCGCGCCGCCGAGGAACGGGCCAAGGCGCTGGAGGAAATGGCCGACACCGTCGAACGCGAAGCCGGCGAGGCGGTGGAACGGGTGGCCGGACGCACCGCCCAGATGGCCCAGGACGCAGAAACCATGGCCCGTTCCGCCGAACGGGTCAGCGAACACAGCCAAGGCGTCGCCGCCGCCGCCGAGGAAGCCCTGGCCAACGCCCAGGCGGTGGCCGGCGCCGCCGAGGAAATGGCCGCCTCGATCCAGGAGATCGCCGCTCAGGTCACCTATGCCGGCGAAGTGACCCGCGCTTCGGTCGCCGATGGCGAACGCACCCAGGAAACCATCGCCTCCTTGGCCGCCGAAGTGGCCAAGATCGGCGAAATCGCCGTGCTGATCGGCGACATCGCCTCGCAAACCAACCTGTTAGCGCTGAACGCCACCATCGAGGCGGCGCGGGCCGGAGAAGCCGGCAAGGGCTTCGCCGTGGTCGCCGGCGAGGTCAAGAACCTGGCCACCCAAACCACCCGCTCGACCGAGGAAATCTCGACCCAGATCAACAAAATTCAATCGCTGACCCACCAGGTGGTCGACGCGGTCGGCGCCATCAACAGCTCGGTCCGCCGGGTGGACGAAGTGTCGGCCTCGATCGCCGCCGCCATGGAGGAGCAAAGCGCCGCCACCGCCGAGATCAGCCGCAACGTCATCGAGACCAGTTCGGCGGCGCAAGAGGTTTCCACCCTGATCGCCTCGGTCTCGGCCGATGCCGCCGAGACCGGCGGTCAGGCCGGCGACGTGCGCGTCGCCTCCACTGACGTCGCCCATTCCATCCACGAACTGCGCCAGGTGCTGGTCCGCGTGGTGCGCACCAGCACCAAGGAAGCCGACCGCCGCATCTGCCCGCGCGTCGCGGTCTCCACTCCTTGTACCGTCACCCTGGGCGGTCAGACGTTCGAGGGCCGGCTGGTGGACATTTCCGGTGGTGGCGCCGCTGTCGAAGGCATCGAGGAGTGCCGCCCCGGCCTTCAGGGCCGGCTGGCCGTGGCCGGCGGCGGCATCGCCGTCGAGGTCCGCAAATGGGAGGATGGATCCTTGCATCTGGTGTTCACCGAAGGGCCGGAACGGGGTCAGGCGCTGGTCAAGGCGGTTTCCGGCCAGGAGGCCCCCTGTCAGGCTCACATCGCCTGAGGCGCGCAACCGCCCCAATGAATTTATTGTGCAGTGCAAAAAACCTCTTGCCTCGGCCGATGGAATCCGTATCCTAGCCTCATGTTGCAGTGCACAACGACCTTTCCCCGGAACGGTCGTCGGCTAGACAAAGGAATGAAGGCCATGACCATGAAGATCGAAGGTTTCGAGAAGTTCGTCGCCCTGGGCAAGGAAAACGCCGAAGCCGTGGTGAAGTCGTCCACCCTCGCCGCCAAGGGCTTCGAGGAACTGGCCAAGGCTTCGCAGGCTTACCTGACCGTTTCGGCCGAAAAGGCCGACGCCGCCGTCAAGGCGCTGTTCGCCGTCAAGACCCCGGCCGAGTTCGCCGACCTTCAGGGCAAGCTGGCCCGTGAGTCGGTGGAAAGCGCCATCGCCGAGGGCCGCAAGTTCGCCGAGCTGTCGCAGAGCGTGCTCACCGCCGCTCTCGAGCCGCTGAACGCCCGCGTCGCCGCGTTCCAGTCGCTGATCAAGACCGCCGCCTAATCAGCGCCCGGTTGAGTGCGTTCGCGGGGACGGGTTCCTCCTCCCATCCGTTTCCCATCAGGTGACGCACTCCCTAAGACGCCCGCCCCATACCATGGGGGCGGGCGTTTTTTTCACGTTCGGCGTAAGTTTTTGTCTCTCGACGCTGGGCCTCCCCCTCCTCTACCCTTTGCCGAGGAGGATCAACGCCCATGCGCTTCGCCGGCACCGACAGCTACATCGCTACCGACGACCTGATGGTCGCGGTCAACGCAGCCGCCACCTTGGAACGCCCGCTTCTGGTCAAGGGCGAGCCCGGCACCGGCAAGACCGTGCTGGCCCAGGAAGTGGCCCGAGCCTTGGGCCGCGACCTGATCGCGTGGCACATCAAATCCACCACCAAGGCACAGCAAGGCCTTTACGAATATGACGCGGTGGCGCGTCTTAGGGATTCGCAACTGGGCGACGGCCGGGTACACGACATCGCCAACTACATCGTCAAGGGCAAGCTGTGGCAGGCGTTCGAGGCCGAGGTCGCGCCGGTCCTGCTGATCGACGAGATCGACAAGGCGGACATCGAGTTCCCCAACGACCTGTTGCTGGAACTGGACCGCATGGAGTTCCACGTCTACGAAACCCGCCAGGTGGTCAAAGCCCGCCAGCGGCCCTTGGTCATCATCACCTCGAACAACGAGAAGGAACTGCCCGACGCCTTCCTGCGCCGCTGTTTCTTCCATTACATCCGCTTCCCCGACCGCGACACCATGGCCCGCATCGCCGAAGTGCATTTCCCCGGTATCAAGCCGGCGTTGCTGCGCGAGGCGTTGACGGTGTTCTTCGAGGTACGCGAGGTTCCGGGACTGAAGAAGAAACCCTCGACCTCGGAACTCCTCGACTGGCTCAAGCTGCTGCTGGCCGAGGATCTGTCGCCCGATGACCTGCGTGCCAAGGAAACCCGCTCGCTGATCCCCCGACTGCACGGCGCGTTGTTGAAGAACGAACAGGACGTGCACCTGTTCGAACGGCTGGCTTTTGCCGCGCGCGGCCAGCGTTAGGACACGACGGGTGTTCCTCGCCCTTTTCTTCGCCCTGCGCGACGCCAAGGTTCCGGTGTCCTTGCGCGAATACCTGACGCTTCTGGAGGCGGTGGCCAAGGGCGTGGCCGGGTTTTCCGCCGAGAATTTCTATTATCTGGCCCGCACGACCCTGGTGAAGGACGAACGCCACCTGGACAAGTTCGACCGGGTGTTCGCCGCCACGTTCGACGGCGTGCTGACGGCCAATCCCGATTCCGGGGCGGAAGAGATGTTGTTGGCGTTGCCCCGCGACTGGTTGCGGGCGCTGGCGGAAAAGCTGTTGAGTCCCGAGGAACTAGCGGAGATCGAGACTATGGGCGGCTTCGACCAGTTGATGAAGACCCTGCGCCAGCGGTTGGCCGAACAGAAAGGCCGACACGAAGGCGGCAACAAATGGATCGGCACCGCCGGCACCTCCCCTTACGGCGCCTATGGCGCCAACCCGGCCGGAGTGCGGATCGGCCAGGAAAGAAACCGCCACAACCGCGCGGTCAAGGTGTGGGACAAACGCGAATTCCGCAACCTGGACGACGGCCAGGAACTGGGCACCCGCAATTTCCGGCTGGCGTTGCGTCGGCTGCGCCGCTTCGCCCGCGAGGGCGCGGCCACCGAACTGGACCTGGACGGCACCATCGCCGACACCGCGCGGGCGGGCGGCATGCTGGACATCCGTTTCCGCCCGGAACGGCACAACCGCATCAAGGTGCTGTTGCTGCTCGACGTCGGCGGCTCCATGGACGAACACGTCGCCACCTGCGAGGAACTGTTCTCGGCGGCGCGATCCGAATTCAAACACCTTGAGCATTACTATTTCCACAATTGCCCCTACGGCACGCTGTGGAAGGACAACCGCCGGCGCCATTCCGCCCGGATTTCCACCCATGAGGTGCTGCGCACCTTTCCCCACGACTGGAAACTGGTGATCGTCGGCGACGCCGCCATGAGTCCATGGGAAATCATGACCCCCGGCGCGGCTGTCGAGGAATGGAACGAGGAAGCGGGCGCGGTGTGGATGGAGCGGCTGTTGACCGCATGGCCGTCGGCGGTGTGGCTGAACCCGGCGCCGATCCGCATGTGGGAGTGGACCCAGTCCACCCAAATCCTGCGCCGGCTCATGGGCGAACGCATGTACCCCCTGACCCTGGACGGATTGGATCAGGCCATGCGCAGCCTTAACCGGGGGACGGCCCTGGTTCCGCCCTTTTCACCCGACTGAAGGCTGCCCCCTGGAAAACGCTTATGGGCCATGACAATCCGCAACCTTATAATGTTTCCTGGGATTGGGGGGAGAATGGCCATGACGCTCAGCCGGCTTACCATCGCGCAAAAAGTATTCGTCATCGTCGTCGTGTTCGCCGCCGCCCTGGTTGCCGTGGGCGGCGGTGCGTGGAAGATGGCTGACAGCCTGGGCAACGACATCGTCAATATCGATTCCGATGGCAAGGCGGTGGTCTTGGCGGCACGGATGAACACCAACATCCAGGTCATGAACGCCCTGCAATTTCAGTTGCAGGCCGATCCATCGGCGGAAAACCTGGCGACGATCCGCAAGGGACTGGCTCGCGAACAGGAATTGTTCACCGCCCGCGCCGCCGAGATCGCCCGCCTGTTGGACCGCGAGTTGGACCACGCCGCACTGACCCCGGTGCACGAGGGTTTCGCCAATTACCGCCAAGCCCTCGACCACCTGTTGACCACGGCGCAAACCGGCGACGCCGCCGCCCTGGCCATCGCGGCCAAGAACAACAGCCAACAGGCCGCCGCCTTGCGCGAGGCGGTGCGTGCCTTCTTCAAGCTTTCCGAAAACCATGCCAACCAGGAACTGGAAGCCGCGGAACAGAGCATCCGCCAAAGCCGGTCGCTGATCGTCGCGGCCACCCTGGCGACGTTGCTGATCGGCTGTGCCATCGCCTTGGCGGTGGTCCGCGTGGGCATTTCCCGACCGCTGGAACAATCGGTCCGGGCGTTGGGCGAAATGAGCGACGGGCGGCTCGAGACCGACATCCCCGGCGCCGGACGAAAGGACGAAATCGGCGCGGTCGCCCGCGCCATGGTGGTGTTCAGGGAAAAACTGTTGGCCGAGCGGATCTTGGAACAACAGGCCGACGAACGTCGCCAAGCGGATTTGGCTCGGGCCAAGACCATCGCGGCCTTGACCAGCCAGTTCGACGCCGAAGTGCGTCAGGTTCTCGGCGCCGTCGGCGGCGAGGTGCACGAGTTGGAAGACAATTCCTCGACCATGACCTCTGCCGCCCGCGATGCCAGCGACCGGGCGCAGACAGCGGCCAGCGCCGCCATCCAGGCCGCGGGCAATGTCCAGACGGTCGCCGCCGCCGCCGAGGAATTGGCCGCGTCGATCGACGAAATCGGCCGTCAGGTGGCCCATGCCAACACCATTTCGCAACAGGCCAGCGAACGCGCCGCCGACACCACCGATCTGGTCCGCTCGCTGGCGGAAACCGCCGCGCGCATCGGCACCGTGGTTCAGACCATCACCGACATCGCGTCCCAGACCAACCTGTTGGCCCTGAACGCCACCATCGAAGCGGCCCGCGCCGGCGAGGCCGGAAAGGGCTTCGCCGTGGTGGCCGGCGAGGTCAAGGCGCTGGCCACCCAAACCGCCCGCGCCACCGACGAAGTTTCCACCCAGGTCGCCGAGGTCCGCGACCGGGTGTCCAAGGCGGTTACCGCCATCAATCAGATCGTCGCCATCATCTCGGAAATCGGCCAATCCTCGTCGGGCATCGCCAGCGCGGTCGAGGAACAGGCCGCGGCCACGGCGGAAATCGCCCGCAACGTCGAACAGGCCGCCATCGGCACCGATCAGGTGTCGGCCAACATGACCGGCGTGCAAAACGCCGCCGAAACAACCGGCACGGCGGCCCAATCGGTCCTGCACATCGCCCATGGCGTGGCCGGGGATGCCCAGACCCTGCGCACCCTGGTCGAAAAGTTCCTGGCAAACGTCCGCACGGCCTGAATCATACCGTCAGCACCACCTTGCCCGTCGCCGCCCGCCCCTTCAACAGGGCCAGGGCGTCGGCGGCCTGGTCGAGCGGCAGGGTGCGCGACACCAGCGGCTTCAGCTTGCCCTCGGCCCACCATTGCACGCATTCAACCAGGGAGTGCTGGACCAGCGCCGGATTGAGCTTGCGGTACGCCCCCCACCAATAGCCGATCACCGTGACGTTCTTGACCAGCAAGATGTTGGCGGGGATCTGCGGCACCGTGCCCGAGGCGAAACCGATCACCAGGATGCGGCCGTCGGGCGCGACCGAGCGCAAGCTGGCGTCGAACACCGCGCCGCCAACCGGATCATAGATCACGTCGGCGCCGCGCCCACCGGTCAAAGCCTTGACCCGTTCGCGAATGTCCTCGGATTTGTAGTCGATGCCATGATGGGCGCCATGGTCCAGCGCCACCTTGACCTTGTCGGGACCGCCGGCGGTGGCGATCACCGTGGCCCCCATGGCCACCCCCACTTCCACCGCCGTCAACCCGACGCCGCCGGCCGCGCCGTGCACCACCAGCACCTCGCCGGATTTCAGCCCGGCCTTGCCCTTGAGCCCCAGATGCGAGGTGCCATAGGCCACGGGGAACCCGGCGGCGGTGACGAAATCCAGCGTCTCGGGCAACATCACGACGTCGGTGTATTCGGCCACCGCTTCCTCGGCGAAGGCGCCGCCGGTGACCGCCGCCATCACCCGATCCCCCACCGACAGGCCAAAGACCGCCGCGCCCAGTTCCGTCACCGTGCCGGCCAGTTCCATGCCGGGGACCAGCGGGGGCTCGACCTTTTCCTGGTATTTGCCGTTGACGAACAAGGTGTCGGCAAAGTTCACCCCGGCGGCCGCCACCCGGATTCGCACCTGGGTCGGCCCCAGGGGCGACGGATCGATCTCGCGCAGTTCGAGAGCGGCGCCAAAGGCGGGGCAGACGACGGCACGCATGGGAAACACCTTCTCAGCGGTGGGATTTACGACGCCTTGGCCAGCGGCGTCCGGCGCTGGGCGGCCCAGGCCCGTTTCAGGGTGGTGAACAGCATGATCTCGGTCAGCTGGTCACGGTCCATGATCCCCGCCACCTCTTGGTGGGCATAGCGGATCAACTCAGGCGCGACCCGGTCGGATGCCAAAAGATTGGTAAGCAGTTCCTTGCGCACCAGCGGCGGGTACTTGCACACCTCGCGCAGCAAGGCGACCTTGACCAGGACGGGAATGCGCGCGGCGATGAACAGACGATCGACGCACAGCGCGTAGATGCCGAAATCCAGCTTGCCGGCAACCGTGCGGGTGAAATCCAGGAACTCGTCCAGGAACAGGCTTTCGCTGATCTTCTTGGCGGTCAACAGCTTGACCACGTCCAGAAAGGCGCGATAGCGCTGGCGTGCCGGTCCCACCGTGCCGCCCAACTCGGCGGCGATTTCCTTGATCTGGCTTTCGCGGAACCGCGCGGCGATCAGCGATTCCGCCGATTCGCGCACGCTTTCGTCAAAGGCCGTTTCCTCGATCAGCGCGAACAGACGCTCGTACTTCTCGCGATCCTTGGCGGCGACCTTGCTGGCCACCATGCCCAGCGGCAGCACCGCCGCCTTGGCCACCTGGGAATCGCGGGCGACGATGGCCGCCATGGAGATCGCCGCCAGATCGGCCACCCGGCCGTTCAACAGGTCGTCGGTGATCACCATGCGATCGCCCGGCGCCAACGTCAGATTGGTGTTGAGCGCCCCGCATTCCATGAAATGCGCCGCCAGATCGGCCGCCGGCGGCGTGATGCGCGAGGAAGGGGCGGTGGACATCATCATGGCCCCATTTAGCCCGAGACGCGAGTCGAGGGCAAGGACAACCACTGTTGTCGAGGGCAAGGACAACCACCATTCCTGGCACCTTGTTCTCAACCGTGTTAAGGTATGGCTTCGGAAGTGTCCTTGGGGTTCGGATTTCAAGACAATGGCGGACAACCAGACCCGCATCGGATCGTCGCTGCCCACAACGGGTATGGATTTGCTGCGCCAGATTTCCGGCGTCGGTTCCGTCTCTCCGACCACGGGAGGGGGCGGCGGCGGTGCCGTGGCCGCCACCGGCGGCGGCAGTGGCGGCGGTCAGGCCGGCGCCTTCGGTCCGCGCGGCAGCCGTGTGCTGCCGGCCGATTATCCCATGGACCAGTTGGACCGCAGCGCCGCCCGCGGCACCTATCTCGACATCCTGGTCTGAAAACGCCGAATGGCGAATCAGGCGGGTAAAGCCTTGCCCTGACGGCGCGGGTTGTTCACACTGGCGCCATGAGCCCGCAAGGACCCGTCATCCGCAGCATCCCCGAAGGTGACGACCGCGAACGTCTGGTTTGCGGCGATTGCGGCTTCGTCCTTTACGAAAACCCCAAGGTCATCGTCGGCGCCGTCTGCACCTGGGACGGCAAGTACCTGTTGTGCCGGCGCGCCATCGAACCGCGCCTGGGCTATTGGACCATGCCCGTCGGCTACATGGAACTGAACGAGACCACCGAACAGGGCGCGCTGCGCGAGGTGTGGGAGGAAGCCCAGGCCCGCGCCAGGATCGACGCCTTGCTGGCCATCTATTCCATTCCCGAAATCAGCCAGGTCCACATGATCTACCGGGCGCCGATGACCGGCCCGGACTTCGCCGCCGGCCCGGAAAGCCTTGAGGTCGCCCTGTTCGCCTGGGAGGACATTCCCTGGGACGATCTGGCCTATCCCAACGTGCGCTGGTCCTTGGAATACGAACGCGAGATGCGCGGCAAAAGCGGCTTCGCCCCACGCGGCCGCCCCGACCGGGAATAACACCCGGTTGCCATCCGTTGTTGACAAGCCGGACGCCACGGGCGTTTAACCCAACCGTTCCCTTTCATCGTCGAAACCACTGGAAGCCATCGCCATGGAACTTCGCCGCATTGCCTTGACCGCCGCATTGCTGACTTCGTTCGGCCCCGTCACCGTTTGGGCCGCCGACGCCAAAAAGCTGGCAAGTGTCGGCAATTGGGAGGCCTATGCCTATTCCGAGGGGGGCGACAAGGTTTGCTATGCGGCGGCACGCGCCGACTCGCCGCGCGACAAGGGCCGCGCCGGCACCGCCGTCGCCGTCACCCACCGCCCGAAAAGCCCGGGCGAGATCAGCCTGATCGCCTCTTACGGCTTCAAAAAGGATTCCGAGGCCGAAATCCAGATCGGCGGCATGAAGCACACCTTCTTTACCCGTGGCGGATCGGCCTGGGCCAAGGACACCAAGGCGGACGCCGCCATCATCGCCGCCATGGTCAAGGGCCGCGACCTGGTGGTGAAGGCACAGCCGTCCAAGGGCGCGGCCATCACCGACACCATCTCGCTCAAGGGCTTCGGCGAAGCCCTGGCCGCCATCGACAAGGCTTGCGGCGTCAAGCGTTGAGGCAAGGCACCTGGGCCGATTTACCAGACAGAAGGTTCATGTCCATGAACCCTCTGTCTGGATCGGACCACTAGACCATCGCGCGTCAAATATGGCGCACGATGGTCTAGCTTTATGTTTAGCCCTCGCCGGGCGCGGGCATCCGCCCGCTTGGCCGCGGCCGCAATGGCCGCTGATCGTGGCGTGCGTCAGGTTTGACGCTCGCCGCTCTAGCGGGCGACGGCGAAATCGCGCAGCACCGCTTTTTCCATCTCGGACTGGGTCAGACGATAGTTGACCGCGTCGCCGATGGAAACGATGCCCAGGATATCCTCGCCGTCCACCACCGGCAGGTGGCGGATGCGACGCTTGGTCATGATCTCGAGAATCGATTTGACCGCGTCGGCGGGCGAACAGGTCACCACCGGGCTGGACATGATGTTGCGGACCGGCATGTCCAGCAGACCTTTGCCGTACTGGGTGATGCCGGTGACGATGTCGCGTTCGGAAATGACGCCCTGAAGGCGCCCCTTGGCGTCGCACACCATGGCGACACCCACCTTTTTCGCCGCCATCAGGGCGGCGGCATCCGTTACCGAATGCTCGGGACGAATGGTGAAAACGTTGCTGCCTTTGGTCTTGAGAATAGCCTCGACGGACATTGAATCCCCCGTTGTTTGCTGTTGCGGCCCCCTTGTTGGCGAAGGCCTTGGCAAGAGGATGGGGATTAGTCCGACGGATTGCAACGAGCCATAAGAAAGCCCCCTCCCCCACCCGAAGGTGGAGAAGGGGGCGCCGGAACGGCAGCGGTCGCAAGAGGGGGGGAGCAAACCGCCCGCCGCCCGGCTGATCGGGGACACCCAGGAAGACACGGGGAGGGGTCTTCAGTGGGTGGTGACCTCGATCTTTCGCGCGGCCTTGTCGGCCGGCCGCCTGGGCAGGGTGACCGTCAGCACGCCCTTGGCGAAATCCGCGCGGATGGCGTCGCAATCGACGTCGTCGGGCAGGCGCAGGCTGCGCGCGAACGCCCCCTCGACCCGCTCGGACAGATGCAGGGCGGCATCGGCCCGTTCGACCTTCTTTTCACCGGAAATGGTCAGCATGTCGCCTTGCACCCCGACCGACACGTCGGCCAGATCCATGCCGGGCAGTTCGACGCTGACGTCGTAGCGTTCGGCGCTTTCGGCCACGTTCATGCGCGGGGCGATGTCGCCGGCCAAACGCGGCCAAGCGCCAAGGCCAAACGCCGTCCGTGCGAAGGCGGCGGGAAAGAAAGCGTCGAACAGCCGGTCGACCTCGTCACGCAAGGTCAACGGGCGCGTCGCCATGTCCGGCGGCGCCGACGACAGGGTCGCGTCCTTGTCTGTGCGAATGGTGGTCTTGTCGGCCATGGCTTCCCTCCTTGCGTCCGGTTGCCGCTGGTCCGTATTCCAGCCCTGAGGGAATTATAGCACAACCGCCGGCCGAAAGGGGCGCCGAGATCGGATCGGAAATGAATTCATCCGGGGCCGAAGCTTTGCACCAGCGAACCGACCACCATGTACCAGCCGTCCACCAGCACGAAGAAAATCAGCTTGAACGGCAACGCGATCTGGGTGGGCGGGATCATCATCATGCCCATGCTCATCAGCACCGAGGCGACCACCATGTCGATGATGATGAACGGCAGGAAGATCAGGAAGCCGATCTCGAAGGCGCGGCGCAGTTCCGAGATCATGAAGGCCGGCACCATGACCTTGAGCGGCACCTGCTCCAGCTTCTCCACCTGCTTGCTGTGCGACAGGTCCATGAACAACTGCACGTCCTGGGGACGCGCGTGCCGGCTCATGAAGGCATGGAGCGGCTGGACGGTGCGGTCGAACGCCTCCATCTCCTCGAGGCTGCCGTCCATGTAGGGCTCGACACCTTGTTTCCACGATTGTTCCAAGGTGGGCGCCATGATGAACATGGTCAGGAACATCGCCAGCGACACCATCACCATGTTGGGCGGGCTTTGCATGGTGCCCAACCCCTGGCGCAGGAAGGACAGCACCACGACGATACGGGTGAAGCTGGTGACCATCACCAGGATCGACGGCGCCACCGACAAGATGGTGGTCAGGGCGATCAACTGGATGATGCGCAAGGTGGTGCTGTTGGGGTTGCCCGAACCGCCGCCGGCACCGAAATCGAAGGTCACCTGTTGCGCGGCCGCGGGCCAGGCCCACACCAGCGCCGCGGTTCCGGCCACCAGCGCCAGCGCCAGCACTCCCAGCCATTTCCGCCTCATCGCGCGCTCTCCTTCTCGGCTTCGGACGGCGACACGACGCCGGCTTCCACCACGACGTCGTTGCCGCCACCGATCAGCAACAGATGTTCGACCCCGTCGCGCCGCACCAGCACCAGCCGGCGTCGGCTGTCCAGGTTGGCCGTCTCGACCACCGCCAGGCGGCGACGCGGATTGGGCCGCGCGACCATGCCGCCGATCTGGAACCGGCGCAAGGCCCACAAGGTCGCCAGCATCAGCCCGACCACCACGGCCAGGGCCAGGACCACACGCAGATAGGATGTCCATTCCACGGCGCCTACCCCCGCACCAGCGGATCGACCCGCTCGTGAATGGCGGTTTCCAGACGGTCAAGGTCGCCGATCAGCGCTTCCAGCGCCGGCACCAGCGGCCGCCCGTCCTCGCGCGTCATGGCCGCCACCCGATCACAGATGGTCCGCACCTTGTTCTCAAGCGCCGACAGGTCGACGGTGGTGCCGGTGGCAAGCAGACGCCGCGCGGTCAGCACCAGGGACGCCGCCTTGTCCAACTCCTCGCGCACGCCGGCGACGGCGTCCGCGGCTCCGCTGGCGGTCATGCCGAGGCCTCCGCCTGGGGGGGGACCGGAACGGCACGGTTATTGGCGCGGTAGACATAGGCCAGGATCTCGGCCACCGCGGCGAAGGCCTCGATGGGGATCACCGTGTCCACCTCGACCGCGGCCAACACCTGGGCCAGATCGGGATCTGTGCGGACCTTGACGCCATTGGCGAAGGCGAGATTGAGAATTTGTTCAGCCAGCGCCCCCTTGCCCGAAGCGGTGACGGTCGGAGCATCGGCGCGGTCGGGATCGTATTGCAGCGCCACCGCCACCGGGCGTTTGGCGCGCGAACGCACCTCGGCCTCCGCCTGCCCGGCGGCCTGCTCGGCCCGCTCGTCCCACAGGTCATGGCCTGAGCCCATGTCCCTTATCGTCCCGTCCCAGAGATGGCGCCCCGCTGGCGTCCTGGCTCGACTTTCGGCGTGTGCGCTTAAAGAACGGTTAAACGCCCGTTCAAGGCGGATTCACCGTTTCTTAAAAGCCACCCCGCATACTGGGCGTGATGAGGATCGTCTTCGGGAAAAGGGCCTAAGGCCGATGTTCGACAAACTCAGCGTGGTCGCCCTGGCCAAGAACCGCATGGATTGGGTCGCCAAGCGCCAAGAGGTGCTGGCCGAGAACATCGCCAACGCCAACACCCCGAAATTCGTCCCCAGCGATCTCAAGTCCTTCGACTTCAAGTCGGTGCTGAACGACAGCAACCCCACCGTCCAGGTCAAGGTGACCAGCCCCATGCACGTCCAGCCAGTGATGACCGATCCTCAGACGGTGATCAAGGACCGCAAGGATTTCGAATCCTCGGCCGACGGCAACGCGGTGATCCTCGAGGAACAGATGGCCAAGGTGGGCGAGGCGAAAAGCGCCTATGACACCGCGGCGTCCCTGTTCCAGAAACAATTCAAGATGCTGAGAACAGCGCTTGGCAAGGGCATTTAGGGACCATAGACCATGGACGAGCTGAAAAACACGCAAGCCATCGCGTTGTCGGGCATGAAGGCCCAATCCGAACGGCTGCGCGTCATTTCCCAGAACCTCGCCAACGTCGATTCCGCGGCCCAAACCCCGGACAGCGAGCCCTATCGCCGCAAGACGGTGTCGTTCAAGACCGAACTGGACAAGACCACCGGCGCCGCCAAGGTCAAGGTGGACAAGGTCCGCACCGACAAGTCCGAGTTCCAGCGTCGCTACGACCCCAAGCATCCGGCGGCCGACAAGGACGGCTATGTGCTGATGCCCAACGTCAATCCGCTGATCGAAATGATGGACATGCGCGAGGCGCAGCGTTCATATGAAGCTAATCTGGCGGTGGTCAGCTCCAGCAAGCAATTGCTGTCGCGCACCGTCGAGATGCTGAAATAGTTCCGTCGCGCGTCCGGCCTAGGGAAAGCCTGCCATGACCACCATCAACAACGCCATCAACGCCTATTCCTCGCTCGCCAAGGCCGTCAGCGGCGGCGACGGCATGGAGGCGCGCGACACTCCCGCCCCGGTTCCCGGCACCGATTTCGCCGCCGTGCTGAAAGACGCCGCCAAGGTGGCGGTGGGGACCATGAAGGAGGCGGAAACCCAATCCGCCGCCGCCATCGCCGGCAAGGCCGACATCCGCGATGTGGTCGCCGCCGTGACCAACGCCGAGATGACCCTGGAAACCGTGGTGACGGTGCGCGACAAGGTGATCAACGCCTACAACGAAATCATGCGCATGCCGATCTGACCCCCGACGGGGATTGTTGCCATGACCGAGGCCGAACTGATCGACATCGCCCGCGAAGGCATCCTGACCATGATCGTGGTGGCGGCGCCGCCGCTTCTGACCGGTCTTGCCGTCGGTCTGGTGGTGTCGATCCTTCAGACCGTCACCCAGATTCAGGAAATGACCCTGACCTTCGTGCCCAAGGTCCTGTTGGTTTTCGGCTCGTTGATCCTGTTCTTGCCGTTCATGCTCGGCACACTCAACGATTTCTGGAAATCCATGCTGGATCGCGCGGTCGCCGGCGGCGGATAAACGGCCGGCCGTGCTCAACGAAATCCTCACCCTCGACATCTATCGCTTTTTCATGATCGTCGCCCGCGTCGGTGCGGCGATGATGCTGTTGCCGGGGTTTTCCGGGCAATTGGTGTCGACGCGGATTCGCCTGCTGCTGGCTTTGGTGGTCAGCCTGGTGTTGTTGCCGGTGGTCGGCGCGCTTTACCCGCCGCTTCCACGTCATGTGGGGGCATTGCTGCTGTTGATCATGGGCGAGATACTGGTGGGAATCTATCTCGGCGTCCTGACCCAGGCACTGATGGCCGCGCTCAACATCGCCGGCACCATCATCGGGTTCCAATCGGGCCTGACCAACGCCTTTTCCTTCGACGCGGTGGCCGAGCAGCAAGGTTCGACCCTGACCGCATTCTTGTCCACCACCGCGCTGGTCGCCATCTTCGCCACCGACCTGCACCACCTGATGCTGCGGGCCCTGGCCGATTCCTACGCCACCTTCGTCCCCGGCCAGCCCTTGCCGCTGGACGATTTCGCCTCGACCCTGGCGCACACCCTCAGCGGCAGTTTCGGGGTGGGCGTGCGGCTGGCCTCGCCCGTCCTGGCGTTCGGCCTGATCTTCTATGCCGGCCTGGGGCTGTTGTCGCGACTGGCCCCGCAAATCCAGGTGTTCTTCGTCGCCCTGCCCTTGCAGGTGATCGCCGGCTTGTCCATGCTGATGATCGCGCTGCCGCTGATCATCATGATCTTCCTGCGCTGGTTCGAAGCCGGTCTGATCCCGTTCCTGCGCTGAGGCAAGCATGGCCGACGAATCGTCCGAAGACAAATCAGAGGAACCGACAAGCAAACGTCTGGACGACGCCCGCAAGGAAGGCAACATCGCCCAGACCATGGAGGTCCGGGCGCTGGCGTCGCTGGTCGCCGGCCTGATCCTGGTGGGCTTGCTGCTGCCGATAATGGCCCGCGATCTCAAGACGTTGCTGCTGCCGTTCATCGAGCGCCCCCATACCATCATGGTCGATCCGGGCGGTTTACGGCAGTTGAGCATCGAACTGGCCCTGGCTTCGGCCCGCATCATGGCCTGGCCTTTGGCCCTTGTGGTGGTGTTCGGCCTGGGCATGTCGCTCATACAGAGCAAGGGCTTCATGTGGGTGCCGAAAAAGATCATGCCCAGCCTGGACAAGATCAGCCCGCTCAAGGGATTGCAGCGCCTGTTCTCACCCACCCAATTGGTCGAATTGGCCAAGGCGCTGCTCAAGGTGATGCTGATCGGCGGCCTGCTGTTCTGGGTCAGTTGGCGCCACCGCGCCGAATTCCAGAACCTGGCCACGCTGGAGATCGAGGACCTTCTCGGGTATTTGCGCGACCACGTCTACTTCCTGGTGCTGGTGACCTTGCTGTCGGTCACCGCCATCGCCATCGCCGACTATCTGTTCCAGCACCATCGCTGGAAGGAAAAGATGAAGATGAGCAAGCAGGAGGTGAAGGACGAGCACAAGCAGTCCGAGGGCGACCCCCAGGTCAAAGCCCGCATCCGTTCGCTGCGCATGTCCCGCGCCCGCAAGCGCATGATGTCGGCGGTGCCGTCCGCCGACGTGGTGGTGACCAACCCGACCCATTACGCGGTGGCGCTGAAATACGACCAGGAAACCATGAACGCGCCGACCCTGGTGGCCAAGGGCGCCGACCTGATCGCCAAGCGCATCCGCGACCTGGCCACCGAGAACGAGGTTCCCATCGTCGAGAACCCGCCCTTGGCCCGTGCCCTTTACGCCACCGTCGAACTTGACCAGGAAGTGCCGCCCGACCACTACAAGGCGGTCGCGGAAGTCATCGGCTACGTCATGCGTCTGAAAGGAAACCGTGCGCGCTGATTGGTGGACATCGCCGATACCATGGGGGCTGGGCGGTTCGGTGGCCGCGCTGGCGGCGGTGGCGTTCGCCCAGGGCGGCGCGCTGACCTTGCCGGCGCTGGCGGCCACCGCCGGCGCCATGACCGCCGGCAGCGTTCTCGCCCATCGCTGGGGCCAGGCCCGCCGGGCCGCGGCCAAGGCGCCGTTGCTGGCGGCGGCGTTGGAATCGGAAACCCGCGCCTGTCTGATCGCCACCGAGGATGGCCTGGAAATCCTGCGCAACGCCGGCGGACGCCGGTTGTTGGGCCCGGCCGCCGCCCCGTTGGCGCCGCTGATGACCCGCGCCGGTGCCGACGACCGCACCTTGGGCGAGTTGGAGCGGTTGCAGGCGGCGGCGCTGGTCCGGGCGCCGCGCCGCACTGAGGTCGCCCTGCCAGCCGAGGGAGGCGGCCGCGAATGGCTGGCGCTTGAGGTTCGCCCCGCCGGCAAGACCGCCCTGGCATGGTTCGCCGAGGACGTCACCGCGCGGCGCGCCATCGAGGAAACGCTGCGGCGCGAGAACGAATGGTTGGCCGATTTCGTCGATTTCCTGCCGGTGGGATGTTATTCGGCCGATTCCGACGGCATCATCCGCTCGGTCAACCACCGGCTGGCGGAATGGCTGGGCCGGCCACCATCCGAACTGGTCGGCCAAAGCCTGCTCGACATCCTGGGATGCGTTCCCGACCCCGAGGCGGAACGCACCGAATTGCGGCTGCTCGGCCGCGGCGGCGAGGTGTTCCAGGCGTTGCTGGCCCATTCGGTGTTCGACGACGGCGGCGAAATCCGCACCCGCTCGGTGGTGGTGCGCGACATGGTCCCGGAACATCAGTGGGAACGCGCCTTGCGCACCGCCGAACGGCGGTTCCGCTGGCTGTTCGACGACGCCCCCGTGGGCATCGCCCTGATCGAGCTGGATGGCACGGTCGGCACCTGCAACCTGGCCCTGCAATCCATCATGGGTATCGACCACGACGGCTTGGTCGGCTGTCCGCTCACCGAATACATCGCCGAGGAACAACGCCCGCTCGCCTTTGAACAACTGAGCAAGGTGCTGGCGGGATCGTTGCCGGGAACCCATCTCGAAGTGCGGCTGCGCGGACGGCGCGACGTCATCGCCCAGTTGTTCGTCAGCCCGACCCACGAGGACGGCGACATTTCCGGCCTGATCGTCCATTTCATCGACGCCACCGAACAGCGCAACCTGGAAGTCCAGTTCGCACAAAGCCAGAAGATGCAGGCCATGGGCCAGTTGGCCGGCGGCGTGGCCCATGATTTCAACAACCTGTTGACCGCCATGATCGGCTTTTGCGACCTGTTGCTGCAACGGCACGGGCCGGGCGACCCCAGCTTCGCCGACATCATGCAGATCAAGCAGAACGCCAACCGCGCGGCATCGCTGGTGCGTCAGTTGCTGGCCTTCTCACGCCGTCAGGCGTTACAGCCGAAACTGCTGAATGTCACCGACGCCCTGGCCGACCTCAACAACCTGTTGCGCCGGCTGTTGGGCGAAACCATCGAGCTCAAGGTGGTGCACGGCCGCCAGACCGGGTCGGTCCGCGTCGATCCCGGCCAGTTCGATCAGGTCATCATCAATCTGGCGGTCAACGCCCGCGACGCCATGCCCGGCGGCGGCACGCTGACCATCCGCACCGGCGCGGTCAAGGTGGAACAGCCGGTCCAGCGCGGACCCGAGCTGATGCCGGCCGGCGACTACGTCCTGATCGAGGTGTCCGACACCGGCACCGGCATCGCCAAGGAAAACCTGGCCCGCATCTTCGAACCGTTCTTTTCCACCAAGGAAGTGGGGGCCGGAACCGGACTGGGCCTGTCCACCGTCTACGGCATCGTGCGCCAGACCGACGGGTTCGTGCTGGTGGAAAGCGAACTGGGCCAGGGCGCCAGCTTCTCCATCTATCTGCCGCGCATCGAGGCCGAGCCGGAAGTCGAGACGAAACGCCCCATCCCCCCCCCCGAAATGGCCCCCGACCTGACCGGCAGCGGCACCATCTTGCTGGTCGAGGACGAGGACGCGGTCCGGCTGTTCGCCGGACGTGCCCTCAGGAACAAGGGATACCGGGTGATCGAGGCCCGTTCGGGCGAACAGGCCCTGGACGTGCTGCGTGGCGACGAAGCCATCGACGTGCTGATTTCCGACGTGGTGATGCCGGGCATGGACGGCGTCACCCTGGCCCGGCTGGTGCGCATGGAACGCCCCGCCATCCGCGTCATCCTGATTTCCGGTTATTCCGAAGACGTGGCACGCAACGGCATCGACCCCGACGCCGGCATCCACTTCCTGCCCAAGCCGTTCTCGTTGAAACAACTGGCCGGAGCGGTCAAACAGGTGATGACGCGGGACTAGGCCTGCCCCCCGGCTTGCCCCCCTGCGCCGCCCAAGGTAGCTTTCGGAACACGTCAAGGGGGGACGACATCATGAACAAGGTAGCTTCGACGGTGGCCGGGATCGCGTTTGCCTCGGCCGCCGCTATCGGGGTGCTGGTGGGACTCAACATGCCCCAGGCGCTGGCGCGGGCCGCCGGCTTGCGCGTCGTCGCCAATCCTTGAGAACGGGAAAAGGGCCCGTCCGCGTCGCGAACGAGCCCTTTCCTTTCCGTGACCTTGCCCCGAATCAGGGCCGGCCGATGCTGATATAGGTGAAACCGGAATCGCGCATTTCCGCCGGGTCCCAGACGTTGCGCAAATCCACCACCACCGGGTTGGTCAACAGCGACTTCATGCGGCCGATGTCCAGCGCGCGGAACTCGTTCCACTCGGTGATGATCACCGCGCAATCGGCCCCGGCCAAGGTGGCGTAGGCATCATCGCAATAGGTGATGGTCGGCAACAGCTTCTTGGCCTCTTCCATGCCTTCGGGGTCGAAGGCGCGGACGTCGGCCCCAGCCTCGACTAAGGCGGGAACGATATCCAGCGACGGGCTGTCGCGCATGTCGTCGGTATTGGGCTTGAAGGTCAGGCCCAGCACGGCCACCGTCTTGCCCTTGACCGAACCGCCACAGGCGGCGACCACCTTTTCCGCCATGGCCTTCTTGCGGGCGTCGTTCACCGCGACCACGGTTTCGACGATCTTGAGCGGCGCGTCATAGTCACGCGCGGTCTTGACCAGGGCCAGGGTGTCCTTGGGGAAGCACGACCCGCCATAGCCGGGACCGGCATGCAGGAACTTCTTGCCAATGCGGCCATCCAGGCCGATGCCCCTGGCCACGTCGTGGACGTTGGCCCCCACCTTTTCGCACAAATCGGCGATTTCGTTGATGAAGGTGATCTTGGTCGCCAGGAAGGTGTTGCCAGCGTACTTGATCAGTTCGGAGGTGCGGCGCGAGGTGAAGACGATCGGCGTCTCGATCAGGTACAGCACGCGATAGAGCTGCTTCATCACCGCCCGTGCACGGTCGCAATCGGTGCCGATCACCACGCGGTCGGGACGCATGAAGTCGTTGATGGCCGAGCCTTCGCGCAGGAACTCGGGATTGGAGACCACGTCGAATTCGGCATCCGGCCGACGCTTGCGGATGATCGCCTCGACCTCGTCGCCGGTGCCCACCGGCACGGTGGACTTGGTCACCACCACGGTATAGCCGTCCATGGCGTCGGCGATTTCCTCGGCGGCCGCGTAGACGTAGGACAGGTCGGCATGGCCGTCGCCACGACGCGACGGAGTGCCCACCGCGATGAACACCGCGTCGGCATCACGCACCGCCGCCTTGAGGTCGGTGGTGAAGGACAGGCGCCCCGCCTTGACGTTGTCGGCGACCAGTTGGTCCAGACCGGGCTCGTAGATGGGCATGACGTTCTGATGCAACAGATCGATCTTGCGGGCGTCCTTGTCGACGCATACCACTTCGATGCCGAATTCAGAGAAACAGGTTCCCGACACCAGACCCACATAGCCGGTGCCGATCATGGCGATGCGCATGACGCTGCTATCCTTTTAAGATCAAATCTTGAATTTCTTGAGGACTTCGCGAGCCGATTCGCCGATGTCCTCGCGCTCCAGCGCGAAGGCGACGTTGGCTTCGAGCCAGCCCACCTTGTCGCCGCAATCGTAGCGGTTTCCTTCGAAGCGCAGACCGTGGAACGGCACCATGCCGATGGTCTGGGCAATGGCGTCGGTCAGCTGAATTTCGCCGCCGGCGCCCTTTTCCTTCTTGTCCAGAACCTCGAACACCGCCGGATGCAGGATATAGCGGCCAATGATGGACAAGGTCGACGGCGCCACCTCGGGATCGGGCTTTTCCACCAGCCCCTTGGCCTTGGCGATGCGGCCGTTGTCGAATTCCACGTCCAGGATGCCGTAACGCTTGGTGTGTTCGCGCGGCACGTCGGACACGGCGACCACATGGCCGCCCACCTCGGTATGCACCGCCACCATCTGACGCAGGCATGGCGTCTTGGCCAGGATCAGATCGTCGGGCAACAGAACGGCGAAGGGTTCGTCCTCGACCAGATCGCGGGCACACCACACCGCATGGCCCAGACCCAGCGGCTCCTGCTGACGGGTATAGGAAATCTGGCCCGACTTGGGCATCCAACTGGTGCAGGCCTCGACCAGATCGAACTTGCCGCGCTCTTTCAGCGTACGCTCCAGGTCTGGCGCGTGGTCGAAATGATCTTCAAGCGCCGCCTTGCCGCGGCCGGTGACGAAAATGAAGTGTTCGACCCCGGCGGCGGCGGCTTCTTCCACCGCATATTGGATCAAGGGCTTGTCGACCACCGGAAGCATTTCCTTGGGCATCGCCTTGGTGGCGGGCAGGAAACGGGTGCCCATGCCCCCCACCGGAAACACGGCCTTGCGCACGCGACGAGCCATCTGGAAACTCCTTGCGAATTCATATGGTCCGGCCGGCGACGAAAACCGCCTTCAGCCGATGGGGCCTGTTTTGCCATGGCACGGCTAAGGACGCAACGGGGGTAAGGAAAAGCTGTCAACAAGCTGTGGATAACTATCCGAGCAACAGGTCGCGGGCCTGGTTGATGCGCGCGGCGATCCAGGTCGATCCCCCATGGTCGGGATGGTTGGCCAACATCAGCCGGCGATGGGCGGCGCGGATTTCCTCGGCCCCGGCATCGGCGCCGACCCCCAGGATCTCGCGCGCTTCCTCGACGCTCATGCCGGCGCGGCCGGATGGCGGCGCGGCGGCGGATGCCGACGGGCGCCCCCGCCAATCGGGCCACGCCCGATCCAACCAGGCCTCCAGCACGCGGGCGGATTCGGCGTCCACCGCCGTCTCGCGCCACAGCGCCAGCGCCTCGTCGGCATCCAGGCTGGACAACATCCGTCCGCTCAGACTTCCCGCCAACACCTGACCGTCGAACCGGCCGGTGTCATGGTCCAGTTCCATCCGCAGGAAGCGCGTTTCCACCTGACTGGCGCCGCCGGCCGCGGCACGGCCGCCGCGTACCCGGATGCCGAGGCCGCGCAACACCTTCCACCACCCATGCAGACGCACGGCGCGGGCGACCCATGGCATGATGCCGGCGGCCACCGCGAACAGGCCGGCCAGCTTGCCGGTCAGCACCAACCAGACGCCGAACAGGGCCAGCAACCCGAACGCCGCCATCTTGGCGGCGCGGGCGGCCACCTGGGGTTTGGCGCGCTTGAACCAGTCGAGGAACAGCCACGCCGCCACCAAGGCCCCCAGCACGAACAGCAATTGCGGGAACATGGCCGCTCAGCCTCCCACCTGATGGGTCAGACTCAAGGCCAAGCCGCCTTCGCGCCGGCCCAATTCGGCCAAGGCGGGCCTGCCGCCGGCGGCGAACACCGCCACCGCCCGCAACAACGCCCGCAACTGGTCGGCGGCGTTGGGATCGAAGCGGCAACTGGCGCCCCCCGACAGCTTCGCCACCTGGGCGAAGGCGCGGCCGGCGACGGCGTCCTCGCCTTCGTGAAACAAAAAGGCCGGCACCCCGCGCAGCCCCATCTCGCCGGCCAGCCGACACAGATGGTCCACGTCCTCTTCCATGCTGTCGCCGACGAACACCAGGGCATGGACACGGGCGCGCGACGCCTCGCCCAACGTGTGGCGTAAGACCTTGGCGATCTGGGTCTGGCCGCCGACGCACGCCACCTTGCCCAACAAGGTCAGCAAACGGTCGGCACTGTCGGTCCAGGCGGCGGCACGGCATTCGCCCATGCCCCGGTAATAGACCAGTTGCACCTCTAGCCCGCCCAAGGCGGCGGCGGCGGAAAACATCTCGGCGTGCAACGCTTGGGCCCGCGTCCACGCCGCCTCGCGGCTGGCGGTGGCGTCCAGCGCGAAGACCAGCCGGCCGCGCGTCGCCGTCTTCACCGCCGGCACCGAGGACAGGCGGTCAAGGAAAGCGTCGATGTCGGCACGCCCGCGGGCGTCGGGAAGCTTGTCGGCCATGCCTCCTAAATAAGGAAGCCCGTGCCCATGAGCCAGAGGGAATCGCGCCCCCTGCGGCTTTTGCCGCGCGGCAGTTTTTGCCCACGCCACAGCCCCCGCCGGATCGAAACCGGGCGGGGGCGAAGAGGAAAGCCATCAGAACGGCAGGATCACATCCATCAATTGCTGACCATAGCGCGGCTGAGTGACGTCGGAAGCGACACCGCGACCGCCATAATGGATGCGGGCTTCGGCGATCTTGTCGTAGGTCACCGAGTTCGAGCTGGAAATGTCCTCGGGCCGGATGATGCCCTGAACCGACAACTCGCGCAGTTCGTAGTTCACCCGGATTTCCTGTTTGCCCGAGATCACCAGATTCCCATTGGGCAGAACCTGGGTGATGATGGCGGCCATGTTGACCGTCATGCTTTCGGTGCGGCCGGTCTTGCCGCTGTTGGAATTGGTGCTGGCCCCGGTGGTGCCCACCAGATTGGCGGGATCGACGCTGTCGGGCAGGAACTTGTCCAGGCTGTTCTCGAAGCCGAAGAGACCGGTGATGCCGGCTGCCTCGGACGAATCGCGGGTCCTGGCCAGGCTGGTTTCGAAGCTGGCGCTGTCGTTGATGGACACCGCCACCGTCAGGATGTCGCCCACCTCCTTGGCGCGCTGATCCTTGAAGAACGCGCGCGAACCGGGCCGCCACAAGGAATTGGCGTTGGGCGGCGGCGCCACCGGCTGCGGCATGGGCATGGTCACCGGCTGGTAATTGGCCCGTTGCGTCGGGTTCTGGATGGCCGACACCTCGGGACCGCTGCCCACTTCGGACAGGCGGGTCAGGGCGTTGCAGGCCGACAGCGACGCCATCGCGGTCATCAGAGCGGCGGCCTTGAGGGCAAAATTGAGCGGGCGCGAGGTCATGTTTCGCTCCTTTCGCGAATTTTAGTTGGCCAGCGCGACGGCGCCGTTGGGGACGACGAGCACCGTTCCGGGGCCATCGACGACGGCTTCCACGACGCGCTTGCTGTGCAGGTTGGTGATGCGGATCACGTCGCCCTTGCCGCCTTCGTCGATGGAGCGACCCTGGGCGGTCAGCCGCATGAACGGCGAGGCGATGACCATGGTGACCAAAGAGTTGCGCGGCACCAGCACCGGGCGCTGGAGGTCGGCGGAACGCACCGGGGCGCCGGCCCGCAACTGGGTCCGCGGTTCCTGGCCGATCATCTGGCGGACGTCGGTGACAAGGTCGCGGCGCACGGCGTTCGAGCGCATCTCGACCCAGCCGATGTCGCGCTCGCCGACCACGTCGCCACGGCCCAGGGCCCGGTTGAGCACCGGCACGCGGACCACGGAATAGACATGGCCGTTGATGCGTTGGCGCACGGCGGACGGCAGGCCGGCCGGAGCCTCGACGGTGGCCGAGAAGCGCGCCGTGCGGGGGTCCCACGCCACATCGCGCACGGCGACGCCGATGGCTTCGCCCGAGGTGGGAACCATCATGTTGAGCGTGGTGCGATTGGCGATCTCGAAATCGAAGGGAACGGGCACGCCTTCGGCCGCCAGGGCCTCGCGCAGTTCGCTTTCCACCAGTTGCACGTCGATCATCTGGCCGGCCCGCTCGATGACCACGCTTTCGACGGGGTTGGCGGGTTTCCAGTTGATGCCGTAACGGTCGGCCACCGCGCTCAGCCAGCGGGCGTCGGCGGTCACCCGCTTGCCCGGCTGCGGCGCCGGAGCCAGCACGGTGTCGGCCTTGTCGCCCAGATTGTCCCACAGATCACCCAGATGGACGACCTCGTCCTCGATCAGAACAAAGGACTTGAGTTCGACCGGCAAACCGGCGGCAAGGGCCGGCGTGGCGGCAAGGGCGAAGATGGCGGCGAGCAGGAGGCGCTTCATGGCGGACCTCGATTACTTCATCTGGTTGATGGTCGAGAGCATCTCGTCGGATGTCTGGATAACCTTGGAATTCATTTCATAGGCGCGCTGGGCCGAGATCAGGTTGGTGACCTCGGACACCACGTTGACGTTCGAGGTTTCCAGGTAGCCCTGAAGCACGGTGCCGTAGCCGGCGGTGCCGGGATTGGCCACCGCCGCCGGGCCCGAGGCCGGGGTTTCCATGTAAAGATTGTCGCCACGCGCTTCCAGACCGGCTTCGTTGGGGAAGATCGAAATCTGCAACTGGCCGACATTGGTCAACTCGGTGGCGCCGTCACGCTTGATCAGCACCTGACCCGAGCTGTTGACCGAAACGCCAACCGCATCGTTGGGAACGTTGATGCCCGGCAACACGGTATAACCTTCGTGGGTGACGATCTGCCCCTGGTCGGACAATTGGAAAGCGCCGTCACGGGTGTAGGCGGTCTCGCCCGAGGGCAGGCGGATCTGGAAATAGCCCTTGCCCTGGATGGCCATGTCGAGCGTGTTGTCGGTGCTGCTGACCGAACCTTGTTCGGTGATGCGGTAGACGGCGGTGGTCTTGACGCCCAGCCCCAGTTGCACACCACTCGGCACGATGGTACCGGCGTCCGACGACGCGGCGCCGACGCGGCGCAGGTTCTGGTACAACAGGTCGCTGAATTCCGGCCGCCGACGGGTGTAGGCGGTGGTGTTCATGTTGGCGATGTTGTTCGAGATCACTTCGACGTTGGTCTGTTGGGCCAGCATGCCCGTGGCGGCGATATTCAGCGAACGCATGGCTTACTCTCCTACGGGCTCAGGTCCGGGGCACCAAGGCCTCGATGGCCTTCATGGTGCGCTCGTGTTCTTTGTCGATCATGTTCTGGGCGGCCTGGTATTGGCGCAAAAGCTCGGTCATCCGGGTGATCTCGACCACCGGCTGAACATTGGATTCCTCCATCATCCCCTGCACCACCTGCGGACGCTGGATCACCTCGACGGCGTCGGTGGTCTCGTACAGGCTGTCGCCGGCCTTGCGCAGGTTCTGCTCGTTGGCAAAACGCACCACCTTGAGGTTGGCGACCACGCCGTTCTCGGTGGACACGGTGCCGTCGCCGGCGATGGCGATACGGGTCTCGTTGGGGGCGAAGATGATCGGCTGGTCGTTCTTGTCCATCACCGCGAACCCTTGGGTGTTGACCAGCATGCCGGTCTCGTCCAGGCGGAAATGGCCATTGCGGGTGTAGCGCATGCCGGCCTGGGTCTCGATCTGGAAATAGCCGTCGCCGTGGATGCCGACGTCCAGCGGGTTGTCGGTCTTGGTCAGCGGGCCTTCGCGGGTGTCGCGCAACAGCGCGGTATCCTGGACGAAGGACAGCTTGCCGCCCGTGGCGCGGTTGGACGAGCGGGTATCGACCAGGAACTCGCGGAACATCATCTGCTCGGCCTTGTAGGCCGGGGTGTTGGCGTTGGCCATGTTGGTGGCGATGACGTCCAACTGGCGCCACAGGGCGTTTTGCCGCGACAGAGCGATGTAGGAGGTATTTTCCATCTCACGAAACCCGGCCTTGCGAAGCTCCCCACCATACTTGCAGGCTGCGTGCCAAGTTTCCCGGCCCGGGGAAAATGGCGGAATTCCGCCATTTCGAATTTTCCACCCCTCCCTATCCCCCGGTGAAGCCGGGCAGATATTGCCGGCCGGGCCCGGCAAAAGGTATGGTCACGGCCGATACGGCAAGGTCGGCCCGCCCCCCGTGAGGGGGTCAACCTTATGTTAACCGGGCGCGGCTACCTTATATCGTTGAACATGTGCGTCACTGGGCCCATGCGCCTGGGACGCCCGACCCGCGAAGTGGGGGAGTATGGCGGAAGATCTGGAAGAGGATTTCGATGACGACCTGGGCTCGGACGAGATATCCGAGGCACCGTCAAAGAAATTGCCGATCAAGAAAATTCTGATCCTGGTGCTGCCGCTGCTGTTGCTGGTCGGCGCCGGTGCCGGTCTTTATTTCACTGGGGTCATCGATTCCCTGATGGGCAAGATGAAGGGCGGAGAGGAACACGGCGCTTCCGCCGAACACACCGCCGAAGCCCCCAAGGCGGGCGGCCCGGTGGTGTTCATGGATTTGCCGGAAATGCTGGTGAACCTGCAAACTCAGGGACGCAAGCAGAGCTTCCTCAAGATCCGGGTGGCGCTGGAGCTGGAGAGTCCGGCCGACATGCCGCGCGTCGAACAGGTGATGCCGCGCATCGTCGATTCCTTCCAGGTCTATTTGCGCGAATTGCGGGTCGAGGACCTGCAAGGAGCGGCCGGCATGCACCTGCTGCGCGAGGAATTGCAGACCCGCGTGGCGGCAGCGGTGAAGCCGGTCAAGGTCAACGACGTTCTGTTCCGGGAAATGCTGGTCCAGTAAGCGCGAGAATCGGATGGCTATGGACGAGGATGGCGGCGAAAGTCGGTCCGCCGAGGACGAAGAGGCCCTGATGCGCGAATGGGCCGCCATGGCCGGAGGCGATTCCGGTGAAGGTGGCGGCGGCGGAGGCGACGGAGGGGGCGGAGGCGGAGGCGAAGACTCGGACGCCATGGCGGCCGAGTGGGAAGCCATGTTGGGTGCCGGCGACGAAGGCGGCGGCGACGCGCCCAAGGATTCGACCCGCGTCCTGAACCAGGACGAAATCGATTCGTTGCTGGGCTTCGATGACGACCACGGTCGCGGCGACGACAAATCCGGCATCCAGGCCATCCTGAATTCGGCGCTCGTTTCCTACGAACGCCTGCCCATGCTCGAGGTGGTGTTCGACCGCCTTGTCCGCATGATGTCCACCTCCATGCGCAACTTCACGTCCGACAACGTGGAAGTGTCGCTGGACAACATTTTGTCGCTTCGTTTCGGCGACTACCTGAACTCGATTCCACTGCCGGCCATGCTGGCGGTGTTCAAGGCCGAGGAATGGGACAATTACGGCCTGCTGACCGTCGATTCGTCCCTGATCTATTCGATCGTCGACGTGTTGCTGGGCGGCCGGCGCGGCACGGCGGCCATGCGTATCGAAGGCCGCCCGTACACCACCATCGAACGTAATCTGGTCGAACGCATGGTGCACGTGGTGCTGTCCGACCTGTCCGCCGCCTTCGACCCGCTGTCGCCCGTCACCTTCCGCTTCGACCGCCTGGAAACCAACCCGCGTTTCGCCACCATCTCGCGCCCCAGCAACGCCGCCATCGTCGCCAAGCTGCGCATCGACATGGAAGACCGTGGCGGCCGCCTGGAACTGCTGCTGCCTTACGCCACCCTGGAGCCGGTGCGCGAATTGCTGCTCCAGATGTTCATGGGTGAAAAGTTCGGCCGCGACTCGATCTGGGAAACCCACTTGGCCGAGGAATTGTGGCTGACCGAGGTGGAGATGGAGGCGGTTCTGGACGAGCAGGTGATGAACCTGCGCGACGTGCTGCATTGGAAGGTGGGATCGAAGATCATGCTGAACGCCTCGCCCACCTCTCCCATCGACCTGCGTTGCGGCGACGTGTCCATGTTCCGCGGCCGCATGGGCCGCAAGGGCCAGCACATCGCCATCCGGGTCGACGAGAAACTCAACAAGGCCAGGGGATAGATCATGGATTGGAAGATCATCCTCGACTTGGTCGTTTCGGTGCTGCTGGTCGCCACCATCGGCTACGCGGTGATGTTGAACCAGCGCCTGACCGCGCTTCGCAAGAACCGCGACGATCTGGCCAAGATCATCGTCAGCTTCAACGAAGCCACCGTGCGCGCCGAAACCGCCATCCCCAAACTGAGAAAGGCGGCCGAGGACGCCGGCCAGTCGTTGCAGGACCGGGTCGAAAAGGCGCAAAGCCTGCGTGACGACCTGGCCTTCATGATCGAACGCGCCGACACCATGGCAAACCGCCTGGAGAACGCCGTCCGCTCGGCCCGCACCGAAGTCCGTACCGGCCCGGCCACCGCCACCAGCGCGCCCGCCAAGGAAAGCGGCCGCATGGCGCCGCCGCCCGAGCGGGCGCCGGGTGCGTCGCCGCGTGCCGCCACCATGGCCGCCGCCGCCGCCGCCGACATGGACGTGGACGAACGTTCCGAGGCGGAGCGCGAATTGTTGCGCGCGCTGCAATCCATGAGGTAAGGCATGGCCGCCCCCACCAAATCCACGCGGAGCAAATCGGCCGCACGCCCCAAGGGCGCCCCCGTCAGGGCGACCAAGGCACAGCGTACGCCCTTCGTGCGGCTGCTGCCGTTGCTGATCATCGTCGCCGGCGTGATGCTGAGCATCCGCGTCAACGACATCCGCAAGGGGTTCCTGGACGGCGCCTCGGTGCGCGTCGCCGGCGAATTGCAGGCCCAGCAGCCGCCGCAGACCGCCCCCCAGGCGCAAACCGCGCAGGTGCCGGCACCACAGCCGACGGGCACGTCTTCGCCCGCCCCGGCCAGCCAGACCACGGCTCCACCGCCGCCACCGCCCGGCGGCGCCGATCCCGGCTCGTTCAGCCAGACCGAAATGGACGTTCTGCAAAAGCTGACCGAGCGGCGCAACGCCATCGACGCCCGCGAAAAAGAAGTGGGCCGGCGCGAGGCGCTGCTGAAAGCCGCCGAGGACCAGATCGACCGCAAGGTCTCGGAAATGCGTACCCTTCAGAACACCATCGAGGGGTTGCTGCGCCAATACAACGACCAGGAAGACAACAAGATGCGCTCCTTGGTCAAAATCTACGAAAACATGAAACCAAAAGACGCTGCGAAGATTTTCGAGCAATTGGACATGCCGATCATGCTTGAAGTCGTCGAACGCATGAAAGAACAGAAGGTTGCACCCATCTTGGCTGAAATGGATCCGGCCAAGGCCCGCACGATCACCTCCGAATTGGCGCAGCGCCGGCAAATTCCTTTGCCGAAGCCGACGACCGGAGGCTAAAAACAAATTCCAAGGGGGGGGGAGGAATGAAAAATGCCTTGCGTGACCACCGCCCCCTATCTTAACTAGGGAAACTTGCGCCTTGGCGGGTTCTTGACGCTTTGGCGACTAGTGCTTCGAAGGAGCTGGTTGGATGGCTGTCGACAAGAATATGAACGTCTTGATCGTTGACGATTACAAGACGATGCTGCGAATCATCCGCAACCTGTTGAAGCAGTTGGGCTTCAACAATGTTGACGAAGCCACCGACGGTTCGATGGCGCTGCAAATGCTGCGCGTCGGCAATTACGGTCTCATCATTTCCGACTGGAACATGGAGCCGATGACCGGCCTCCAACTGCTGCGCGAAGTGCGCGCCGACGCCAAGCTGAAGTCGATTCCGTTCATCATGGTGACCGCCGAGTCCAAGTCCGAGAACGTGATCGCCGCCAAGGAAGCCGGCGTTTCCAACTACATCGTCAAGCCGTTCAACGCCGAAACGCTGAAGACCAAGATGTCGAGCGTGCTCGGCGACTTCGCCTGATCCAGACAGGGGGACAATCCGCCATGCCGGCGAAGGGCGTTGACCGCGATCTTTCCTTACGCCTTGACGCCATTCGTCGCGAGCATGGCGACACCGTCCGTGTCGATCAGATCGCCCAGGTGGTGCGCGGCATGCTCGACACCATGAGCGGCGACATCAACGCCAGCGACCTCAGGCTTTATCGCGAGATCGAGTCGCTGGCGGATTACATCCATGCCGCCAAGGCCGAGATCGCCGCGCTTCGGCCCGGCGAGATCAAGAACGAGTTCATCGCCTCGGCCACGGACGAGTTGGACGCCATCGTCGGCGCCACCGAGGCCGCGACCAACGAGATCATGGATTCGGCCGAACACCTGGAATCCCTCACCCCGATGATGGATGCCCAGGTGGCCCAACGGCTGACCGAGATCACCACCCGCATCTTCGAGGCCTGCACCTTCCAGGACATCACCGGACAGCGCATCACCAAGGTGGTGAAGATGCTGAAGGAGATCGAGGGCCGGGTCGAGAACCTGGTCAAGGCATTCGGGACGGAAGACGACGCCCCCACCGCCAAGCAGAAGGACGCTTCTTCGGACGAAAACCTTCTCAACGGTCCGCAACTGCCCTCCAACGCTGCCGACCAGGCCGAGATCGACAGGCTGTTGGCGAGCTTCGACTGACCGGCATGCAGGCGCGGGGGCACGCCGGGGACAGGGCACATGGTCGGGCGTCGGATTGTCAGCCGTCGGAGGCGCGTCCGCGCTTTGCGCGGGGCCTGACGTTCCATTTTCCCCGTATAGAGCGGTTGGTTGCCGCCATGTTGGTGGCGGTCGGGCTTTTGCTGGCGACTGCGCCTTACAGCCAGCCCCAAGCCCAACCCCAGAACACGCCGCGCGGCGCCACCCACGACACGTTCGGCCGCATGGTGTTCGACTGGCCCGGCCCAGTGCAATGGTCGGCCGAAATGGTCAACGGCCAGTTGGTCGTGCGTTTCGACCAACCCATCGCCGGCGATCCCCGCGCGCTGCTGAAGCCCCTGTCCAAATACCTCAAGGGCGTGACGGTGTCGCCCGACCGGCGCATGGCGACGTTTTCCCTGTCCACGCCGGTTCAGGTCAAAAGCTTCGTCACCGGCACCTCGACCGTCATCGACCTTTCCGCCGACAAGACACCGGCGGCAGCGGCTTCGCCGACGCCGCCGACCGAGACTCCCGCCAAGGAAACCGCCTCCCAGGGCACGCCCGCCACCGACCTCAACGTGCGCGGCGGGGAACATGCCAACTTCAACCGGCTGGTGTTCGACTGGCCCAAACGGGTCGGCTACACCGTATCCGCCGGCGACGGACAGGTGGTGGTGGCGTTCGACCGCCCGGCCAACCTGAACGTCACCTCGCTCGAGGCATCGCTGCCGGCCGATGTCCGCTTCGTCGAGGCCCGCCCCCAGGGCAAAGGCACCGCGATCGTGCTGGCCGTGCCCGAGGGCATGACCACCAAGCATTTCCTTTCCGGCAGCAAGGTGGCGCTTGATCTGGTCAAGCCGCCGCCGGGCTTCAAGCCATCACAACCGGCCAAAGCCGAACCACCGGCGACGGCCCCCGTCGCGCTGACACCTCCGGCCTCCCCGCCGGCTGAGCCGGCCACGTCCACGGCGAAGGCCGAACCGCAGAAACCAAACGTCACCGGCCCGGAACCGGCGAAGCCCACCGCCACACCTGAGCCAGCAAGGCCAGCCTCCGTTCCAGAGCCGGCAAAGCCGCCCTCTGTTCTAGAGCCGGCAAAGCCGCCCTCTGTTCTAGAGCCGGCAAAGCCGCCCTCTGTTCTAGAGCCGGCAAAGCCGGCGGTCGCGGTGTCCCTGGGTGTCGGCTTCGACCAACCGTCGGGGGCGGCGGTCTTCCGCCGTGCCGGCTGGCTGTGGCTGGTGTTCGACCGCAAGGCCGAGATCGACACCAAGCTTCTCAAGCGCACCGGCGGCGACATCGTGCTGCACGTCGAACAGATCCAGGGCGTCAAGGACGGCAGCGCCGTCCGCCTGATCACCAAACCGGGCTACAACCCCTCGGTCCGCAAGGAAGGCCAATTGTGGGTGTTCGACATGGCCGAACAACCCATCGCCCCGCGTACCGCCCTGGCCGTCAACCGCCAGTTCGACTTCGAGGAGCGCGGGCGGCTGCTGTTGCCGGCTTCCGACGTGCCGGCCAAGCCGGCGATCTTCCGCGATCCCGAGGTGGGCGACACCATCCAGGTGATGCCACTGACCACCATCGGCGCCGGTGTCGCGGTGGAAACAATCGTGCCCGGCGCCCAATTGCTGCCCACCGCCCAGGGCGTGGCGCTGGTGCCGCTGGCCGATGGCAGCCATCTGGAAAGCAACCGCCAGGGCGTCGAGGTTTCCATGCCCGGCGGCCTGCACCTGTCACGCTCGCTGCCCACGCCCGATGGAGACACCCCGCTCGATACCCAATCGGCCGAGGCGTCGGAAGGCGGGCCGCTCGACATCAGCCGGTGGAACCGCGGCGGCGCCGACAAGTTCGTGACCGAGCACCAGAAATTGATGGGCCGTCTGACCAACGTCAAACCCGAGGAAAAGAACCTTCAGCGGCTTGAGGTGGCTCGGCACTACCTTGCCAACGGCATGCCGGCCGAGGCGTTGGGTGTCCTGCGGCTGATCACGGCGGCCGATCCGGCCATGGTCGATACCGCCGCCTTCCGCGGCCCGCGCGGCGTCGCCCAGTTCCTGATGCTGCACGACGCCGATGCCGTCGAAGACCTGTCCCACCCGTCGCTGGCCAAGGACCCCCAGGCCCAGATCTGGCTGGCGGCGGCACGGGCACGGGCATCGGGCGACCTGGCGCGCAACGGTCTGTTGCTGCGGCTAGCCCCGGACGAGATCAAGCCGCTGACCGCGCGCTTGCGCATGGGGCTGGGCCGAATCGCCGCGCAATCGGTGGCGGCGGCCGGCGATTCGCGGGGCGCCACCCGCATCGTCGAGGCCATGAACGGCCCCGGCCTGTCGCGCCGCGACCTTGGCACCATCAGCTACCTTCAGGGTCTGGCAGCCGAGGCCGGCAAGCAATGGGATCAGGCGGTGGTCAAGTACCGCGAGGCCGAGGACGGCGAATCCCGGCCCGACCGCGCCTATGCGGCCCGCAACCGCATCGAGTTGCAGTTGCGGCGCAACTCGATTACCGCCAAGGACGCCATCAACCAGTTGCAAAAGCTGCGTTTCGCCTGGCGCGGCGAGGATTTTGAATACAGCCTGTTGAAGCGGCTGGGCGAATTGATGCTGGCCGACCAGCAATATGCCGACGGATTGCGGCTGTTGCGCTCCATCGTCGCCAACTACCCCGACCATCCCGACATCGGCACCATCCAGACGATGATGTCCGACACCTTCGAGAAACTGTATCTGGGCGGCGCCGCAGACAGCCTTTCCCCCGTCGCCGCCATCGGTCTTTACGACGAGTTCCAGGAACTGACGCCGTCGGGTGAAAAAGGCGACGAAATGATCCGCAAGCTGGCCGACCGGCTGGCGGCGGTGGATTTGCTGGACCGGGCCAGCGACTTGCTGAGCCATCAGGTCCGCTTCCGCCTGCAAGGGGCGGAAAAAGCCCGTGTGGGGGCCCGTCTGGCCGGGCTCGAGCTGTCCGACCGCAAGGCCGGCCGGGCGCTTGAGACCCTGGACCAGAGCGAGGTGCCGGACCAGCCGCCGGAACTGTACGACCAGCGCCGCTATCTGCGCGTCCAGGCGCTGGCCAAGTTGGGCCGCACCGCCGAAGCGCTGGCCCTGATCATCAACGACCATTCCGAAACCGCCAAGCAACTGCGCGCCGAAATCTATTGGGACCTGAAGAAATGGCCCGAGGCGGCGGCCGCGCTGGAGGCCATCATCGAAAAGCCCGAGGGGGCGTCGCAATTGATGCCGGGGACCGACCAGCGGCTCGTGGAACTGGCTTCGGCGCTGACCCTGGCCCGTGACGACCGGGGGCTGGCACGGCTGCGCCGCACCTATGGCTCGCGCATGGAAAAAAGCGAATACAAGGAAGCGTTCGACCTTTTGACCAGCGCGCCGGAACGCGGAATCATCGATTACCGACTGATCGGCGAAAAAATCAAGATGGTGGAAAACTTCCAGACCTTCATGGACAGTTGGCGCAAGAAAATGCAAACCGGCGGTTTGTCGTCCGTGAATTGAGGCGGCGCGCGGGGTTGTCGGGCGAACACCCCACTTAAGACTTGCATCCCCACGCGGTTTGGGGGATAACCCGCCCCTTTAGGGGAAAGGTCCCCCCTAATACCTTTCTGGTCCATCTGCTGGTTTGGAGGGGAGCCATGGCTCAAGCTCTTGCCCGACTGGGGATGAACTCGGAAGCCGATCCGAGGAATACCCACAGCGTCGCCGATACCGTTGCCGAAGCTTGGCCCGAGGCCGAGAACGGCAAGGATTACTATGTCTCGCGCAACGGCGTGAAATACGCCGGAACGCATTTGCTCATCGACCTGTGGGGAGCGAGCAAACTGGACGACCTCAAGCTGGTGGAGGACGCCTTACGCGATTCCGCCATTGCCGGGGGCGCGACCATCCTGCATTGCCACCTGCACCACTTTCAGCCCAACGGCGGCATTTCCGGCGTGCTGGTGCTGGCGGAAAGCCACATCACCATCCATTCCTGGCCGGAACGCGGCTATGCGGCGCTGGATGTGTTCATGTGCGGCGACTGCGATCCCTACAAGGCGATTCCGGTGCTGAAGGCGGCCTTCAGCCCTGATTTCGTCACCGTCTCGGAAAGCAAGCGCGGCCTGGTGCCATAAGCGGATATCCGTTCCTGTCGATCCGAACGTTCGCCGCCGGCATGCGTCCCGCATGCCGGCACGACGCTTTTGCGAGATCCTGCGATGATCCAGAACTGGTTCGAGGAAACCCTTTACGACCATTGGCGCCAAAGTTTCCGCGTCACCCGTGAAATCACCCGCATCAAGGGACCGATGCAAGACATCGCCCTGTTCGAGACACCGGGTTTCGGCCGCGTGCTGACCCTGGACGGCGTCATCCAGGTCACCACCGGCGACGAGTTCATCTATCACGAGATGCTGGCCCATGTGCCGGTCTACGCCCATGGCGCCGTGCGCTCGGTCTGCGTGGTCGGTGGCGGCGACGGCGGCATGTTGCGCGAGTTGCTCAAACACCGCTCGGTCGAACGCGCCGTGCTGGTGGAAATCGACGCCGCCGTGGTCGACTTTTGCCGCCAACACCTGCCCAGCGTGTCGGACGGCGCCTTCGACGACCCGCGCACCGCCATCGTCATCGCCGACGGCATCGAATACATGGCGCGCTGCCGGGAAAAGTTCGACCTGATCGTCATCGATTCCACCGACCCCATCGGGCCGGGCGGCGTCTTGTTCACCGAACCGTTCTACAAGGATTGCGCCCGCTGCCTGACACCCGACGGCATCGTGGTGAACCAGAACGGCGTCCCCTTCCTGCAAGGCGAGGAAATCACCGACACCTGGAAACGCCGCCGCCCCCATTACGCCGACGTCTCCTATTATCTGGCGGCGGTCCCCACTTACGTCGGCGGGTTCATGGCGCTGGGCTGGGCCTCGGCCAGCACGCGCGCCAGAACAGAATCGTCGGAAACCATCCGTGCCCGCTTCGCCGCCGCGCCGGTGGCGACACGCTACTACACGCCGGACATCCATAAGGCTTCGTTCGCGCTTCCGCCCTATATCCGGGAGTATATCGGGAAATAAAACCTTAGTTTCCCCACCCGCACCACCACGTCATAAAACCCTAATATTATGGAAGCCGTGCGTTTGACGCATGGCTTCCTTTTTTGCGTCACGGGAATCTCTCCCGTATCCTGGTCCCTTCAAATTTCCGATGGGCGATCCATGACACCCCCTCCGTCCGACACAGAACCGGTGGCTTCCACGGTTCCCCGCCAATTCATCTCGTTTACGATCGGCGCCGAGGAATACGGTATCGACATCATCGCCATCCGCGAGATCAAGGGATGGACGCCAACCACGGCGTTGCCCGACACGCCGCCCTTCATGCGCGGCGTCATCAACCTGCGCGGGGCGATCATTCCCGTGTTGGACCTGCGCGCCCGCTTCACCGGACAACAGACCGACGCCACCTCGCGCCATGTGATCATGGTCGTCAGCGTCGATGGCCGCGACGTCGGCATCTTGATGGACGCAGTGGCCGACATCCTGACCGTGTCGCCGGAATCCATCCAGCCCGTCCCGGAACTGGATCACGCTCACCATTCCGACGCCCTGTCCGGGCTGGTGTCCGTTGACGGCCGCATGGTCGCCCTGTTGGACCTGCCCAAGCTTTTGCACGCCCCCCTTTCGGCCGCCCCCGGCGCCGACGTCTGATCCCGCCCCAAAGGACCGCAGACCATGTTCGCTCGCCTTCGTATTCCGGCACGCCTTGCCATCCTGACCATCGCCATGGGGGTCTTCCTGGCCGCCGTCGCCGGACTGGGCATCACCGGGATGAATTCCATCCTGGCCAGCCTGCGCACGGTCTATGAAGACCGGACCACCGCGGTGATCCACTTGGCTGAAGTCCAGGACACCTTCCTGCGTATCCGGCTTCAGGCCATCGGCTACCGCGACGCCACGGACCCCGAGGTTCAGGCCCGAATCAAGCGCGAAATCGCGACGCTAGACGCCCGTCTGGACGAAAGTTGGTCCACCTATCGTTCGGTCGAGTTGACCGCCGGGGAGGCCCGTATCGCCAACGAGCTGGAACGGACGCTGGCGGCATATCGCGACTCACGCGACCGCTATTTCGCCGCCCTGGCCGCCGGCGACATGGAAAAAGCCCGCGAGATTTCCCGCACCGAAGGGGCGCAAGCCGGCGCCGCGCTGGAAAAATCCATCACCGAGGATTTCGCCCTTCAGGTCGAGACCGCCCGACAGGAATACGAAAAAGGTCGCGACACCTCGCGTACCAGCGTCACCCTGGCGTTGGTGGCCGCCGGTCTGGCGCTGCTGATTGGCGGCGGTCTGGCCTGGGGTATCGTCAGTTCCATCACCGCACCGCTCAATCGCATCCTGGGAGCCATGGGCCGGTTGGCGCACGGCGAACTGGAGGTCGAAATCAGCGGCCAGGACCGCGTCGATGAAGTGGGCGACATCGCCAAAGCC
>NZ_JAAIYP010000040.1 GCF_011022235.1 Magnetospirillum aberrantis SpK
CTGGCGAGGTGCTGCCCGCCATCCGCAAGACCGGCGGCTACGGTGTCTCCCACGATGGCATTACCCTTCCCCACCAACGCCGCCGCGCCCCGGTGCTGGGGCGGTCGGCAGCGACCAATGTCAATCTCGATCTGGCCGAAAGCTCCCTGGGACGACACGAACTGCGCGTCGGCTGTGGGCACCCTAAGGGGGATGCATCAGGGGATGTCAGGGCTTAAAATTCAGAGAAAATGGCGCAACCGGTAGGATTCGAACCTACGACCTCTGCCTTCGGAGGGCAGCGCTCTATCCAGCTGAGCTACGGCTGCGCATGTCGCAACAAGGTGCGGGACGAGGTTTATAGCGCGTCTCGGGGCAGTTGGCAAAGGGGGAAACGCGCGGGGTGTGGGGCGGCAGAGGTCGCAGGTTCGAACCCGACCGGCTGCGCGGGTGTGGCCGGGGTGTGCCGGGGGGCACCCTATATGTGAGTCGGTGCGTGGCCCTTGCAGGTGGCTACAAACTCATGGCCCAAAGGGGAAAGTTCTGCCCAACTTATCTCTAGCCACACAGGCCATCCTCCGGGTCCATCTGGAAGATCAAATTTTACGTTTTCAAGTGAAACCAATGCGGCTCTTTGTAGAAATGGGATTGATTCGGCGTTTGGGTTTGTTGACTTGTGTCCAAATTTCATATTGTGCACTCCCCACAAAAAACTGATCTCACCTGCCATGCGTCCGTTGATATTTATAAATCTAAATATTTCATCTATTATATTTGTGATTCTGCTGGGGTCTTTTTTGGTTAGGCGGATCAGTGTTTCATTGAGATCGTCCGCACCCTCAACGCTTGAAAAATACTCCTCAGCGGCTAGTGTCATATTGTGAACATACGATTCATATACTCCTCCTTGGATGAAGTCGTCTCGATAAAATGCGTGGGGTGTTTTCCCTGAGCGTCTTGACCAATAGGTGTCATACAGGTCGTCCAAAATTTTCACACTAGGTGCGTCTATTTCAGAAAGTATGTTTATAAAAACATGCTTATTTATACTGTATTTATCCGAAGTGGATGCCAGTAGGTGGGCCCATTTTTCTCGTAGGCCGTCGTCGGCATCGCCAAGTGAACATTTTTCAAGAAAGGGAACTAGGAACTTTAGAGGGATTTCCGTAGCAATAATTCCTCTCTCGCTCATGATATTTGATGCGACATTAAGAACTTCAATGGCGCTCTTCCACCTATAGAATCTTATTTTGTCTGATAAAAAATCAGATGCCTCTGCTAATGGTCCAATGAGCCTCTGGACGAATGAGAGGGCGTTGGCGGATGCTTCTTCTCCAACTTTTATATCTATTTTTGTTTCCATTGGGGGCCTCTATATCATGCAAATTTATCATTACAGGCGTCGAATTCAGTCTGCGCTGCGAATGGATTGGCCGAGGGCTGTCCCGGTTTCGGCATTGCTCAGCATGTATTCCTCATTCAGTCCTGCCGGGTTGGTGAGTGCTAAGTTCGTATAGAGTGTCAAGGGTGAACGCGGGTTGTGCTTGAACCGTCGATCCGGCTGCCGGAGCCGCTCAAATTGAGCTGCACCCTTGGAAAGAGCGTGAATGTGTGCCGAAATCGGAAGCTCATTCCCACCGCCAGATAGACCATCTCCGATGGGTGCGATGTTGTCACCGCAATCATCGGGCGAGCAAGCGTTAAGGCTTATACGTGAACCCTAAACATGGCTCTGTCTCTGCCTCCCACCCTATAAGCCTGATTCCCTCGTCCGGCGTTTTCGATGCTCCGTCGCGTTTTTATCGCGATCCGGTGCTTCCTGGTGGGGTTTGCTCGTTCTCCCCTCTTTCAGGGCAAGTCCATGATCCACATGACTGGAAAAATGGAGAAGGAAGCTCCCGAACCTCAGACGGCAAGCTGTGATAGCGGGACGCCGGTTCTCCAACAATGCGGGAGCCACTGATACCATGGACGGTGAACTTGCCCTGAATCTCATGTTTTGGCCCTTGGCGATTCTCGCCACCCATTCCTTGTATATCCGCAACCGTCACCACCCTGCCTGGACACCGTGGAAGGCGACGGCAACCTTCCTGTGGAATCTCGCTTGGCCCACGATCCTGGTGCTGGCGGGAGTGGTCGGGGTCGTATTCGCGATTGGCGGAACGAACCTACCGGGCCTCAGCACCGGACTTGCGCCTGTCATCACCCTGGGAGCGTTGATTCCTATTTTCCTGCGAGCCAAGCGCATCATCCTGGCCCCGCCAGGCCACCGAGGCCCCATACGTGACGGCGAGGCAACAGGATGGGATCGCGCCGCAGAACAGCGCCTAGAGAAGAACCGGACCATACAGCGCACCAAAAACACTCACCGGCTGGAGCGAATGGGGATGGCGTTGGGCCGGACGCTCAGGGGATTTCTGAGGCCGCGACGATGAGGCTGCGCGCTCTGCCGGGTTGATGTATCCATCCTCTCATGAGCAAGCCCAAGAAACGCGACAGCGCCTACTGGCTCGGAAGGCTGGAGCGCGAGCATCCGGCGATCTTCGACCGTCTGCGGTCGGGTGCCATCCCCAGCGTGCGTGCCGCGTGTGCCGAGGCTGGGTTGATACGTCTACCCTCGCGTCTGGATGCCCTGAAACGGGAATGGGCGCGGGCGTCATCGTCCGAGCGGGCTGCGTTCATGGCCTGGGTCAAGGGGGCGCTGCCGCCCCGGCCCATTGTGGTATCGATTCCCGTTGTGCTGACCGGTCCGGATGGCACCCTGCTGCCCGAGGTGATCGACCGGATCAAGGCGATCATGGCGAGGCCGGGACCGTTCGGGCCGGGGCGGGCGCCACACGGTCGCATCATGTCAGCGATGGGCTACGCGCGCTCCAGCACGCGCCTCGCCAACGCCCTGGACCGCCGGGGCAAGCCCGATGGGGACTTCCTTGATCGACTACGGGCATGGATGGTCGCCGCTGAGAGGGCTTGAGGCCCAAATACCAAAATTTCCGGGCGTTTCAGGTTGAACTGGCTTGGCATTTTCTGGGATTCCCAGGTCGGCCCTGTAAGGCTGGGCACGAAACCATGCGCCACACAGGCTGCATCCCCATCGAAGGGAACGATGGTTCCTAGGACTTCACCCGTGCGTAAAGTTGCCGCGCGCATCGAGCGGTCCCGCCGCTATGATTCCAGACATCGCCCGCTGACTGGCGGTGGGCGTCAGTCATAGGGGGGGCAAGGTGGCATGAGTGAATGGGATTCGCTGATCTGTGGGGACGAGCCGTCTTGCCTTGCCAGCCCCAAGGTCTACATGGTGATCGATTGCCCCAGTTGTCGGTCGTTCGCCGCCTGCTCTCGGGAGATTGAGCGGCGCTACCCCGGTATTCACGAACGCATCACCTACAAACAGGCATTCCGGGAGATGCTCGGCAAGGCGCGCGAGAGCGTCCAACGGTCATTGCGGCGTAACCGGGAGCAGGATGCGCTGGTTGCGGAGCAGCGGGCGGAACTGCGGCAGCAGGCGTTGAGAGGGCTTCCCCCGGCGCGGCCCTGTCTGACTGAGGCCGAACGCAAGCGTGCGTGGCGTGACGCCCGCCAGCGGGTCAAAGCGGATGCTTACCCTCGGCTCGATGATGGGGCGATGAACACGGCCACGACACAGAGACATCTGGCGCTGAGCGAGGCATTGCGTTGTCGTCCCCTGTCGCCGAAGTTGCGTCACCTTGTCGGGCGCGAGCGGGAATTGGCGCTGGCGTGGCGGGCGTGGGAAGAGGGCCAGGTGCCCGAGGGTGAGCGGAGGCCCGGGCGCCCCAATCCGGTATCGCGCGCCGCGTGGTGCTTCGATGTGCTCAGTGGACTGGAACCGGGGAGCACCACTCCCGCGGCCATGCGGCGGAAGATCAAGGTCGTGGAGGCGTTGGAGGAGACAGTGTGGCGCGACTGCATCCCGGGGATGTCATCCAACCCCGTCGAAAAAGTGTCCCAGGGCGCTACATTTATATAGTTACTATTTAAGAGATAAGTGTTGGTTGTGGAGAATAAGAAGGAATAGAAGGTGTAAACAGTTCCCACACCGGGGGACAGATTTTGTGCGGGGTAAGCATATCTCTCCGGGAGTCCTTCTTGCTGCCCTGTTTTTCTGGGCTGTGGAGAGCTTTCCTCCTCCTCCCTTCTCGGGGTGCGGAAAGCCCTCTCCGGGGCGTCAGCGGCCACCGGAACGGCTCTGGGGGCTATCCCAGTCGCCCCCACCAAGTCCTCGGCCAGCAGGTGGGTATAGCGCTTGAGCATGGTCAGCGTCTTGTGGCCGCTGATGGTGCTGACCTCCATGATGTCCAGGATCGCTCAAACGCTCGCAGGTGCCCCAATCTCGCGCCCGCCCCTCGGGGTGCGGAAAGTCCTCTCCGGGGTGCCACCGTCTACCGGAACGGTTTTGAGGGCTATCCTGGGTGCGTGCGGAGAGGGGGCTGAGAAGTTCTGTGGCGGCGCTTTATTTCCCGTTTCCGCATACGCTGATGTCGGACATGCTCACGCCCTCGTCCCAGACCTTGGGGTCGGCGTGGAAGGCGCCAGCGGTGTCCTTGACGTAGACCGCCGTGAACACCCGCTTGCCGACATAAGCGCCCATCTTGTTCTTGGCGTTGACCGTGCCGCAGACCACACCAACCCCGGCGCCGCGCTCGACTAAGCGGTCGTAGGTGAACTTGGCGCTGTAGGGGTCGTTCAGCACGTCTTCGAACGCTACGTCGATGGCTTTCTTCAGCTTGCCGTCGATAGGTGCGCTCAGCGCCGTTGCGCTGGTCATCAGTATGGTTCCGGCGGCGGCGGACAAAATCGTCAGCAGTTTCAAACAGGTGTTCCCACTCATAGTTTCCTCTTGGTTTGGTGATGCAAGGAGAGGGGCTTCAACACCCCTTGGAGTTGCACGAAGTTAGCTGGATATCGGAATTTTCGATATCCGATTTTCCGATTTACTCAACCTTCCGACCCTTCGGTCGGAGCGCAAGGCGTGTGGGTTCCCCCTGAGCAGCATAAGATCGTTGGCGGCGCCCTCGCTGGCTTGCGGAAGCGTGCCGGGCTCAAGCAGCAGGATGTGGCCGAGCGCCTGGGGAAACCACAGTCGTTTGTCTCTGCTTATGAAGCCGGGCAGCGGCGCATTGATGTTCTGGAGCTGGCGCGCATTGCTCAAGCGCTCGGCCTTGAGCCCGAGCATGTCTTCGGCGAAATCATGCGGATTGTGCCTCCAGGGGCGTAACGACGGCATTGCCGTCAGCCCAGCCGCCCCACCAAGTCTTCTGCCCGCAGGTGGGTGTAGCGCTTGAGCATGGTCAGGGTCTTGTGGCCGCTGATGGTGCTGACCTCCATGATGTCGAGGCCCTTCTCGAACAGCCGCGAGACGGCTTCGTGGCGCAGGTCGTGGATGTGCAGATCGCCCACCCCGGCACGCTGGCGCAGATGCTCCCAGGCGAGCCGGATGGCGTTGGCCGAAACGGGGAGGACGCGCTCGGCGTCGCGGTCGGGTTGCTGCATCAACCCGGTCAGCGTCTCGACGGCCCGTGACGATAGCGGCACGTCGCGGCACTCCCCGTTCTTGGTGATCAACAGATGGGCGATGCGGCGCTCCAGGTCCACGTCCTCCCACCGCAGCCCGAGAATTTCACCCCGGCGCATGCCCGTCTCGACCGCCAGGACGATCAGGGGCTTCATCCACGGGTTCCGGCCCTTGTCAGCGGCGGCCAGCAGCTTGGCCTCCTCGTCGCCCTCCAGACGCCGGGAGCGGCCCTTGGGCGCGCTGGGGCGCCGCACCAGCTTGGCGGGGTTGCGGGCAAGGTGGATGCCCCATTCGCGCTGGGCCACATCGAGGGCGTGGCTGATGGTGTTCAACTCGCGGATGATCGTCGCCGGGGCCACGGTCTGGAGGCGCTGGTCACGATAGGCGGCAAGGTCGGTGCTGGACAGCAGGGCCAGCGTCCGGTGGCAGACATCCCGGCGCAGCATGGCGTTGATGCGGATGGCTTCGGTCTTGGCCGAGCGCTTGGTGGGCGTGATCTCGTCGCGGTAACGGCGCAGGATGTCGCCCAGGGTGGTTTGCTCGGCGATCTTGGTGTCGGGGACGTAGCCGGATACGTCCACCTGGGCCTCCAGGTCGCGCGCCCACTTCTCGGCGTCGGACTTCTTGTCGAAGCTCTTGCTGCGCGGCGCGATACCCTTGCGCCGCACCATCGCCTGCCACTTGCCCCGGAGCTTCCTGATCGTCGCCATCGTCCTCGTCCCTGATGCTGTCGTGCTCGACAGAGGGATTGAAGGATGCCACCGACTCGGTGCCAAGGACTTAGCCAGCCGGGATGATCGGTTTGTCAGGCGAGTGAGGGCCGGGGACCAATCCAGCCGCAACTACTGTAGCGGCGCCAAGGACATGCTTCTCCTGATCGTCGAAGAAGATGTGCGCCCCGAATGCCTTCAGGAATGGGGCTTTCGCATGTCGGCCGACGAAGTGAGCCTCGTCAGCGGGCGTTCCCCAGGCCCGGAGAGTGTGGACCACTCGTTCGTGTGCCGGGGCGTTGCGGGCGGTTACGATGGCGATGCGCACGCGGCTCGTGCCATTCGGGCGCATGAACCTCTCCCGCAGCACCGCCAGCTTGTTGAGGAAATTGCCGAAGGGGCCACTCTTCATCGGAACCTGAGCGTTCTGGCGCTCGTGGGCCAGGAATGCCTGTAGCCCTTGCGTCGCGTAGATTTGGTCAGATTCGGGACTAAACACCACAGCATCGCCATCGAAGGCGATCCGGACTTCATCCGCAGGGTCTTCGCTATGGTGGGCTGGTGGCGCTCCCAGTTTCGCGGACGCAGTTCCCCCTTCGACGGCGGCGCGAACGTCGCTATCGTCATTGGACAGAAAGAGGTCGACACCCCAGGCGTTGACATAGGGGGCAACGCTTCGCCCGCTGGTAAAGCTGCCGTGTTCGACCTGAATGCCGAGCTTTTCTGCGGAGTGGAGCGCGCGTAGCGACAGATCAGGCGAGTTCTTAGAGAGGAGAATAACTTCGACGTTCTTCTCGTCTCCGGCAGCGTTCAACGAAAGCAGGCGATGCACGACGTCAAAAGCAGCGCCGGGGCGAAGAACCACCTTTTCTCGTTCCAACTGGAGGGCGGCATAAGCGACGACCCCTTCCCTCTCGAAGATGCGGTGTTCTTCCTCCAGGTCGAAAAGCGCCCGCGTAGACACTCCGACCAACAACGGAAGAGACGGACGCGCAATGCTTGTCTCTGAAGTCAATTCCGGCTCCCTCAACCTGACGGTGATCAAACATCGTCGAATGTTGCGCTGGGCCAGTCAACCATTAGACGGGATTGAGGTGCGTGCCGGGGGCGGATGTGGCTTTTTCGTGCCGCTGGCGAAGCTGCCACAGCAATCCGCACGAGCAGCGACGCGGCAACGTCGCAGGCGGCAAGGATTGGTGTCTTGGGAGGGGTGGCTTATCCGGCCACCTTCGGAGGGCAGCGCTCTATCCAGCTGAGCTACGGCTGCGCATGCGATCACGAATGATCGGAGAGGGGCGGAAGATACTGGAATTCTGCGGTGTTCGGCAAGCCCCTTTCTGGGGATAGCCAGCGTATGGCGAGGAGAACGAAACGTGGCGGGTGTTGCCAGTTGCCAGATATTGCCAGCTTGCCTTATTCCGCAGCGATGCCCATCCCGGTCGAAGGGTACTCGTCCCAAGTCTGCCCGAGGAACGTCCGCCCCGCCTTCTTCTTGTTCGCGCCGCCCCACTGCTTGAAGAAAAATGCCGTTCCGTCGCGGCGGCAGGCTGCAAGGATTTCCTCCACCCACTCCTGGCGCATTGGTCGGGCGGCAGGACCGCTTTCTCCCCCAACGATGGCCCAATGGATGTCCCGGAGATCGACATCCCCCACGCTGCCCAAAAGGGGCTCAAAGGAGATAAAGCGAACAGCCGCCGGGGTGTCTCTCAAGTCGCTCACACGATCCACGTAGTCGCGGCTTTCGACGCTCACTCCGAGCCAGACGTTCGGGAGCTTTGGAAGTCGCGCGGCGATGGCCCGCATGCGAGCCGCCCGCTTCGTCAAAACCTGATAGGTATGGCGAGGTGTCTGCGCCATCACCTTCCAAATGCGCTCGACCGTTTCCTCCGGAACAGCTTCTTGGAAAAGGTCGGACATGCTGTTGACGAATACGGTGGTTGGCCGCTGCCACCGCAAGGGAGCGGACAATGCTCCCTCGTCCAGGTTGACCTGCCCTGTCCAAACGTAACGGCTGCCGGACTTGCGGGTGGTGCCCTGGTATTTCTCCATTCCCATCAGGGTCAAGCGGGCGGCCATGCGCATTGCATAGCAGTTTGTGCAACCGGCCGAGATGAGCGAGCATCCCGCAAGGGGGTTCCAGGTTGCCTCTGTCCACTCAATGCTGCTTTCCGCCATGGCGGCGCACTCCTAACGTCTTCCCCCTGAACCCCTCTTTTTCGTCAATAAATGGTTAGCGATCCGTAAAGCAATAGGCCCGCCTTTGGGATTATTCGCGGCAAAGCACAGCGAAAACATTTTCGATCCGGACCCGTTGGAGAGGGTCAGGCAGCTAGGTGCCACGTGCGAAAACACAGTTTTCAGGCGGTCGAGGAAGAATTGCTCGATGTGGTCGATATTGGCGACTTTGTGAGTTTCAGTCGTAGCCTCACCGAATAGGTTAATGGTTGTGTGTTCTTGATAGAATGCGGTCCGCCATTCCCCTGTACCCAAGCAGGCGTCGAGGGTCGGCTCCCAGTTTTCAGGTATCCGTTCTCGGCGGTTCGCTGCCATCCGGTTGATCCCTAGGCCGGACGGGAAAAGGTACCAGAGGTCGATCGCCCGAGTAGCAGCAATGGCGCGGATGGTCTCCCATTTCACTTGGCACCCATATGGATCAAGGAACAGGACGGCACGGTGCTGCACTCCTGTCCGTCTACCGTGCCAGTCCACGGATTTGCAGATGCCGGCAATTTGGGTGTTGGCGTCACCGTGATAGATGTTGATGGCGCGGTCGGGAAACTCGGCTTTCAGCCTTGCCAATTGGGCACACTTTGCGGTGCTCGCCTCGATCAGGTGAAGTGCATCGAAGCTGGGGTCCGCGTTCAACGCGACCCTCACCGATCCTTCAAAGAATTCCGCCTGAGCCTGTGTCACTTCAAGCAGTGCGGGCTGAGCCTTTTCTGCGGTGCCGTCTCGGGAATACCGCTCGCCCGTGCCCGCAAAAGCGTCGATATAGAGTCTTTTGAATGGGGTGTTTTTGAGTGCTGTGTTGTAGCTGTTGAGGTAGTGGCGAAGGCAATCCAGCTTTTCCTCGGTCCACTGTCCGCCGAACACATGCTTTGGGTGATGATTGGACATTCTGTGCTCCCCCGATGCCTTCACATTAACCGGGGGAGCTTGCGCGCAAAAGGCGATTTATGCGCCGTTACGGCACTCGCTAGATCGCCTTGTTCGGCAACATCCGCACTACAGCTGTGCGCATGGTCTCCTCGTCGGCCTTGATGTAGTGCTTGTCGGTGACGACCGAGCCGGGGGCGTGGCCCATGAGCGCCTGGAGCACCCGAGGGTGAAGGCCGTTATTGGCCTGCTAAGAGGCGAAAGCCTTGCGCAGGGACTTCGGGGTGATGTCGAGCACCTGCTTGCCGCCACGCATGATGTGGACCCTATGGTGTGTGCCGTCTCCAGCACTATTGAATTTTAAGCGATCCGCTGTTGGATCGCCAAATTCGAAATCGTCTAAGGATGGCGGTTCTTTGCCGCAGCAATTGTGGCCGCAATCGCCGCCTCGATGACTTCCTGTAACGTTGCTGTCTTCCCGTAGAAGCCCAGCGTGATTGCTTCCGATCTGCTCATATTCCGCACTCCATTGGGTTGCTGCGTGTGCAGTTATTTATGACAGGCAGCATAAATAGCTGCATGAGCAACGCATTGGAGACGCACACATGATCCTCATCGAAGCCCGCGACACCCTCATGGACCTTGGCCTGACCGATTCCCAACTGGACTTCTCATCCCGATGGCTCGGCAAGCAGCCGTCCTACATGTCCTGCGTGGTGGCGCGGGGCCAGGAACCCAGCGCGGAAGCACTGTTGGCGCTGGCCGGGCGCATCACCCGCGAGGCCATGCAGATGCGCCGCGTATTCCGCCATGCCGAAGCTGCCGCCCTGGATGCGCTGAGCGCCAAGGTGTGGAGTGAATTGCTGGCCCGCTATGCAGGACAGCCCGAGGCTGCGTGACCCAAAAAGTTGGCACGAACTTACATGAAGTAAGTTCGCGGAATGCCACTGCGCAGCCCGGCAATGCCCGCACAGTGCTCGCGAACCCCGTCCCAGCTACCAGCGTGCTGACACACAGACGAGGTGCTGACCGGACGGGGGAGGTCAAGACCAATGTCAGGTTGGGGCCGAAAGCGGACTGGCGGGTTTGGGAAACGGGGACGGTGGAACCGCCTCTCACAGCGAGTGCCGTGCCACCGAAGTCCGGTGCGGTTCAGGTCATCTATCCCCAGGTGGCCCCCATACTGAATGAAACTTCCAATGCCTGTCACGACCTTGCCCATCACAGCATCCGGTCGAGAATCCGTCGGGCGGGGCCTTGGTCGAACAGCCAGTGCTTGACCACCCCGGCCACATGCAACGCCACCAGGGCCAGCAGGCCATAGGCCAGGATCGCATGTGCCGCCGTAAAGATGCCCGAGGCCACTTCGTCCTTGGGCAGAAGCTCAGGCAGGGACGTGAAGAAGAACGGCACGCCGTCGCTTTCTGGATAGGTGCTTGACAGGCAGTACCCCGCCACCGGAACAGCAACCATCAGCACATAGAACATTTTGTGGGTGATCGTGAAGATCGTCTGTTCCCAGGGCTTCAGCGCGGCTGGTTCCGGCACGCCGCCCCGTCCTCTCAGTCCCAGTTGCACCACGGCCAGGATCAGAACCAGGATGCCGAACTGTTTGTGGTTGGGGTACAGCATGCTGAACTTGCCGGGGAAATCGTCGGCGACGTTGGTCATCAGAATGCCCACCGCCAGCAGCGCGATGATGATGGCGGCACGGATCCAATGAACCACGCGCATGGCAAGGGGGTATTTCCGAGAAGAAGACGAACGGGGCATGGTGCTTCTTGACCTTGGTTTGGGTTTCATTCGATGGCTGACGGTGCACCGCCGCCCAATGCCTTGTATAGGCTGACAGCGTTGCCGATCTCGTCGCGCTTAAGGTCCAGTTGGGTCTGACGCGCGGCATAAAGCTGGCGTTGGGCGTCCAGCACTTCCAGGCGCCCTTCCAGACCGGCGCGGTAGCGCAGGGTGGACAACTCCACCCGCCGCTCGGCCGAGGCCACGGTGCGGTTCTGTGCCTCGATCTGGCGGCTGTAGGTGGCGCTGCCCGCCAGACCGTCGGCAACCTCGCGGAAGGCCGTCTGGATGGCGCGTTCATATTCGGCGACCGCTTCGGATTTGCGGATCTCCGCCAGCCGCAGCTCGGCCTGGAGTTGGCCGCCCATGAACAGCGGCTGGGTGATTTGCGGCGCGAAGCTCCACACCCGCTGATCGCGGTCGAACAGGTTGCCCAAGGCCGGGCTGGAATATCCCAGCGAGGTGGTCAACGACAGCCGTGGAAAGAAAGCGGCGCGCGCCGCGCCGATATTGGCGTTGGCGGCCACCAGATTGTGTTCCGCCTGGCGAATGTCGGGGCGGCGCGTCAGCAGGTCCGAGGGCAATCCGGCGGGCAGGCGGGTCCGCACCGCATTTCCGTCCAGCGGCCATGGAGACGGCAGATCGTCAGGTAAAGCCTTCCCCACCAACAGGGTCAGGGCGTTGGTGGCCCGTGCCAACGTCCGGGCGCGGCCTTCCAGATCGGCCTCGGCGGTGGCGACCTGACCTTCCGCCTGGGCGACGTCCAACGCGCTGTTCTGGTCGGCGGCCTTCAGGCGGCGCGCCAGGTCCAGGGATTGCCGCCAATCCGCCAGCGTGCGATGGGCCAGGTCCAGTTGTTCCTGGGCCAGACGTTCGGCGAAATAGCTGTCGGCCACCGTGCCGATCAGGGCGATCTGGGCCGACCGCTGCCCTTCCTCGCTGGCCAGATAGCGGGCGAAAGCCGCTTCCGACAGCGAGCGGACCCGGCCGAACAGGTCGATCTCGAAGGCGCTGATTCCCATGTCCAGGCTGTGCTGGGTCTGGAGGCGTCCGGGGGTGGCGGGGTCGACCCGGTTGTCGGCGGCGGTCCGCTGGCGGGTGACGCCGCCGGTGGCGCTGATCGCCGGAAGCCGGGCGGCCCGCTGGATGTTGTATTGCGCCTGTACCGCCTCGACGTTCAGGGCCGCCAGCCGCAGGTCGCGGTTGTTCAACAGGGCCAGCTCGATCAGCCGTTGCAGGCGGGGATCGCCGAACATGGTGCGCCAGTCCAAATCGGCGGCCGCTTCACCATCGGCGATGGGCGCCGGGGAAGGGTAGGCATCCGGCACCGGCAGACCCGGCTTGACCAGATCCGGCACCAGGGAACAGGCGGACAACGCCAATGACAGCGCAATGATGGTCAAACGCATGGCATCAATCCCGAGACGGCTGGGGAGCGCGACGGCCGGGGCGTAGCCAGTCGCGCAGCTTTTCCTGGCCGCCGATGACGAAGACGAAGAAGGCGGGGACGAAGAACACCGCCAGCACCGTGGCGCACAGCATGCCGCCGAACACGCCGGTGCCGATGGCGTTCTGGGTCTCGGCGCTGGCCCCTCGGGCGAGCATCAGCGGCACCACGCCCAGGCCGAAGGCCAGCGAGGTCATCAGGATGGGGCGCAGCCGCAGCCGTGCGGCGGTGACCGCGGAGTCCAGCAATCCCTTACCCTCGGCGTGCAGTTGCCGGGCGAATTCGACGATCAGGATGGCGTTCTTGGCCGACAGGCCGATGACCGTGATCATGCCGACCTTGAAGAAGACGTCGTTGGGCATGCCGCGCAGCATCACCGCCGCCACCGCGCCCAGCAGGCCCAGCGGCACCACCAGCATGACCGACAGCGGGATCGACCAGCTTTCGTAAAGCGCCGCCAGTACCAGGAAGACCACCAGCATGGACAGTGCCATCAACAACGGCGCCTGTGCCGCCGATTGGCGTTCCTGGAGCGATTGGCCGGTCCATTCCACGGCGAAACCGGGGGGCAATTGGGCGGCCAACCGCTCCATCTCGGCCATGGCTTGGCCGCTGGACACGCCGGGCGCCGGGCTGCCGGAAAGGCGCGCCGAGGGGAACCCCTGATAGCGTGCGAATTGCAGCGGCGTGTCCTCCCAAACCGGAAACACCACTTCGGACAACGGCACCATGCCGCCGGTGGCATTGCGCAGGTACAGCCTCAGCACGTCATCCACCTGCATGCGGGCGGCGGCGTCGGCCTGGATGATCACCTGCTGCATGCGTCCGGCATTGGGGAAGTCGTTGACATAGAGTGAGCCCAGGGCCGCCGTCAGGGTGTCGCTGATGGTGGCGAACGGCACCCCCAGTGCCTCGGCTTTCTGCCGGTCGATGTTCAGGCGGATGCCGACGCCATCGGGCAAGCCGTCGGAATAGACGCCTAAGACGACTTTGCTTTGCCCAGCCAGTTCCAGCAACTTCGACTCGGCGGCTCTGAGGGCCGCCTGACCATGACCGGCGCGGTCCTGAAGGCGCAGGGTGAAACCGGACGAGGTTCCCATTTCCTCAATGGCGGGCGGCAGCAGGCTCATGACCGTGCCTTCAGTGGTGTCGGCCATGGCCTGCTGGGCGCGCCGGGCCTCGTCGGCGGCGGTGGCGCCGTCGCGCCGGTCCCAATCCTTGAGCATGGTGAAGGCCAGGGCGGTATTGGCGCCCGAGCCGGAAAAGCCGAAGCCCAGGATCGACAGGTTCGAGTCCACCGCCGGCCGTGCGGCGGTATGCGCCTCGAACTTGCGCACCAGATCCAGCGTGCGTTCTTGGGTGGCGTCTGACGGCAATTGGAACGAGGTCATGAAATAGCCCTGGTCTTCCTCGGGCAAAAAGGCCGAAGGCAGGACCGAGAATGCCAGGCCCAGCAGCGCGACGAGGACGGCGAAGGCGGCCATCATGCGGCCGCTGCGGCGCACCAGGGCGGCGACCCGGGTTTCGTAGGACCGGGTGAGATGGTCGAAGCGGCGGTTGAACCAGCCGAAAAAGCCGCCCTTGGCGTGACGGCCGGGATCGACGGGTTTCAGCAGAGTGGCGCACAGCGCCGGGGTCAGGCTGAGGGCCAGGAAGGCCGAAAACAGGATGGATACCGCCATGGACAGGGTGAATTGCCGATAGATCACCCCGACCGAGCCCCCGGCCAGCGCCATGGGGATGAACACCGCCGTCAGCACCAGGGTGATGCCGATCACCGCGCCGGTGATTTCCTTCATCGCCTTGACCGTCGCATCCTTGGGCGACAATCCTTCGGTCGCCATCAGGCGTTCGACGTTCTCCACCACCACGATGGCGTCATCGACGATGATGCCGATGGCCAGGACCATGCCGAACATGGTCAGCACATTGATGGAGAAACCGGCCACCAGCATGATCGTGAACGTTCCCAACAGGGCGATCGGGGCGACGATGGCTGGGATCAGGGTGTAGCGGATGTTTTGCAGGAACAGCAGCATGACCAGGAACACCAGCACCATGGCCTCAACCAGGGTGTGAATGACCTTTTCGATGGAAATCTTGACGAAGGGCGCGCTGTCGAAAGGTGTCGCATAGGTCATGCCCGCAGGCATGACGCGGCTGAGTTCGGCCAGCCGCGCCTTGACGCTTTCGGCCGTGCGCACGGCGTTGGCGCCAGGGGCCAATTGCACGGCGGCGACGGTGGAGACGTGGCCGTTCTCGCGGTTGGCGAAGCTGTAGGTCTGCGCCCCCAGTTCCACCCGCGCCACGTTGCCCAGCGTCACCTTGGAACCGTCGGCATTGGCACGCAGTACGATGGCGGCGAATTCCTCGGGCGTCTGCAATTGGCCCTGGACCGTCAAAGGAATGCTTACCCGCTGTCCCGGAACGGTGGGCGCGTCGCCGACCCGGCCGGGGGCGATCTGGGCGTTCTGCTGTGCGATGGCCGCCGACAGATCGCCCATGGTCAGGCCGAAGGCGATCAGCCGCGACGGGTCCACCCAGACGCGCAAGGCCTGTTCGGCGCCGAAGAGTTGCACGCGGCCGACGCCGTCGATGCGGCGCAGTTCCTCGATGATGTTGCGGGCCAGATAATCGCTCAGTGCCGTTTCGTCGAAGCGACCATCCTCGGATTTCAGGCTGACCAGCATCAGAAAGCCCGAAGCGGCGGATTCCACGGTCAGCCCATTTTGCCGCACCGCTTGCGGCAATCGCGGTTCAATGGCTTTCAGGCGGTTCTGGACGTCCACCTGCGCCATCTCGGGATTGGTGCCCGGTTTGAAGGTGACGGTGACTTGGGCCGTGCCCGAGGTGTCGGCCGTGGATTCGAAATACAGCAGGTTCTTGACGCCGGACAATTCGCGTTCGATCAGCCCCAGTACCGAATCGTTCATGGTCTGGGGTGTGGAACCGGGATAGCTGGCATAGATGCTGACCGTCGGCGGCGCCACCGAGGGATAGCGGGCGATGGGCAGTTGCGGCAGGGCGATCAGGCCGAGCAGGATGATGAACAGGGCGACGACCCAGGCGAAAACCGGGCGGTGAATGAAAAAAAACGGCATTCTGGCGGTGTTCCCTGCGTCTCAGCGTGAGGTCATGTCGGCGGGCTTCCAGTCGTGCAGCGTGACGACGGCGCCCTCGCTCAACCTTTCCGCTCCCTCGACCACGATTCGTTGCCCGGCCTCCAGACCCGCGCGGATGCGGTAGCGGCGCTCGATCAGTTCGCCCAGCTCCACCGGTTGGGCGTGCACGCTGTCGCCCTCGCCGATCACCCACACCAGCGGCTTGCCGCCGACACGGGCGACGGCCTGCTGCGGCACCATCAGGGAATCGGCGTAACTGGCGCGCGGGACGCGGGCACGCACGAACATGCCAGGCAGCAGATCGCGCCGGGCGTTGTTCACCAGGATCCGCAATAGGACGTCGCCGGTACCGGCATCGACGTTGATGCCGGAAAACAGAATGCGGCCATCGGCGTCGTAGGGCGTGCCATCGCTGCGCAGCACCGTGACCGGCAGACCGGAATTGCGGTCCGCCTGCGGTGACGCCAGGGCTTGGCGGACGGCGTCAAGCGAGGTCGCGGGCTGACGCACGTCCACATAGACCTGATCCACCTGCTGGATACGGGCCATCGGGCTGGAATCGGTGGGCGACACCAAGGCGCCCTCGGTGACCAGGGCCTGGTCGATGCGTCCCGAGATCGGCGCGTCCACCGTGGCGAATTTCAGGTCCAACTGGCGCCGTGCCAAGGTCGCGCGGGCCTGGGCGACGTCCGCCGCCGCCTGATCGCGCTGTGACACCGCGTCGTCGTAGGTCTGGCGGCTGATAGCTTCGGCCTGCACCAACGGCTCCAGACGCCGGGTCTGAACCTGCGCGCGGGCCAAGGCCGCTTCGGCACGCTGCAACGCGGCGGCCGCCATCTCGGCATCGGCCTTGAACGGCGCGGGATTGATCTGGAACAGCGGATCGCCAGCCTGGATTTCCGCTCCCTGTTCGAACAGCCGCTGGCGGACGATGCCGCTGACCTGGGGGCGGATTTCCGCCACGCGCAATGCGGCGACACGCCCCGGCAGGTCTTCGGTCAGCTCCACCCGAGCCGGAACCAGCGTCATCACCGCCACCGGTGCGGGCGGCGGCGGCGGCGGTTCCGGGGCGCCATCGTCGCAGCCAGCCAGGGCAATCACCACCGTGGCAAGCAGCGCGCCGTCGCGGAAAAGACGTCCGGTCCTCATGTATCGGCCTTTCTAGGGGGAAGAGCGCAGAAACAGCGTGCACCCTAGACCGGCAGGATGGCGTTTCCGTCGAGCCTTTATGGAGATACAGTGGAGATGGAGTTTAATTACGCGGACCTGTCATGCCTCACCCGATCGCCGAGCCACAGCCCCTGGTGTTGATCGCGGAGGATGAACCGGAAATCGCCGATATCCTGTCCGCCTATTTGCAGCGGAACGGCCTGCGCAGCGTGCATGCCGCCGATGGCCGCCGCGCGTTGGACCTGCACCTGTCGCTCAAACCGGACCTGATCGTGCTGGATGTGCAGATGCCACAGGTGGATGGCTGGCAGGTGCTGGCGGCAGTGCGCCATCGCGGCGATACGCCGGTGATCATGCTGACCGCTCTGGATCAGGATATGGACAAGCTGATGGGCTTGCGGATTGGCGCCGACGATTACGTGGTCAAGCCGTTCAACCCGGCGGAAGTGGTCGCCCGTATTCAGGCGGTGCTGCGCCGGGCACGCCCCGGTGGCGGCCAACCGGTCCCGCGCTTCATTCGGCTGGGGCGGTTGCAGGCGGATTTGGAAAACCACGAGATCGCCGTGCAGGACGAGGACCGTTCTTTGCCGCTCTTGCTGACCCTGACCGAGTTCAAGCTGTTGGTCCACCTGATGCGGGCACCACGCCGGGTGTTCGGGCGTGAGGAATTGCTGGTCGCCTGCCTGCCCGAGGGTGAAGCGCTGGAACGCACGGTGGATAGCCACGTCAGCAAACTGCGCAAGAAACTCGAAGCCGTGGGCCTGGAGGGCGTTCCGGCCAGCGTGCGCGGCGTCGGCTATCGTCTGGGCGACGTGTCTTGAAGGCGGTTGGCGGTCTCAGCCGTCGGATCATCCGATCCATGGTTGCCCTGGCCCTGGTCACCACCTTGCTGGCGTTGCTCGGGTCCTATGCCTTCTACACCGTGTGGTTCCTGCTGTCCCCGAACAGTTTCCCCGGCCCCGACAATCCCGACAATTGGCTGCCGACACCGCTGGAATGGGGATGGATGGCCCTGACCGTGGTCGTGGCGCTGGGGGCCGCCATCTCATTTGCACTGAAACTGTCGAAACCGATTGTCGGGCCGCTCAACGCGGTCGCGGAAAGTCTGCGCCAAGTGGCACAGGGCAATCTATCGGTTCGCGCCGAGTTTGACTGGCAATCGCGGGGTGAGGCAGCGCAATTGGTGCATGATTTCAATGTCATGGCCGAACGGCTGGAGCGTATGGACCACGAACGCCGGTTCTGGAATGCCGCCATCGCACATGAATTGCGCACTCCGGTAACGGTGCTGCGCGGCCGTCTGCAAGGACTGACCGAAGGCGTGTTCGAACCGGCCCCGGCGCTGTTCCGTTCATTGCTGACGCAGGTCGAGGGATTGGGGCGGTTGATCGAGGATCTCCGTCTGCTCGGGCTGGCCGAGAACGGACGGCTGGAATTGCGCCAGGAACTGGCGGATTTGGAGACGGAGGTGACGGCGGTGGTGCGGGCCATCGGACCCAGCCTTCAGGAAGCGGGTTTCGCCGTGTCCTGCCATGTGGACGCGCAACAAGTGCTGTGCGATCCGGTCCGGATGCGTCAGGGATTGCTGGCGTTACTGGAGAATGCTTTGCGTCACGCCGTCCCCGGACCATTGCATATTCAGGTTCGTATCCTTGAGGGAAGCTGCCATCTGTTGGTGGAGGATTGCGGCCCCGGTGTGCCCGAACCGCTGGTGGCCCAGATTTTTGAGGCGTTTCAGCGGGGTGCCTCCCACGGTCATGGCAGCGGGCTTGGTTTGGCTGTGGTCCAGGCCATTGCCCGCGCCCATGGCGGCGACGTGATCTGCCGCCCGTCGACGCTCGGCGGCACCGCGTTCGACCTTCACTGGCCAATCTAGACTAGCGCACGTGTGCCCCGCGATCGAATCCATAATCGAAGCGACAATCCAGTACGACATCCATTTTTAGAACAGGAGCAGATTCTCGGAACGATCACCATGGGCGCATTGCGGACGTTGGGGAAGCCGGTTATCGAGTGTCGCCCAGAAATGGTGCCACTCATGGCTCTGCCGTGCATGTCGCCACGCACGGCAGGGAGAAAGCGTTACGCGGACTTGCCGTGCTTCTTGCGCGCGGCCAACGCGGCCTTCATCGCCGCGTCCAACTCGCCCGCCTTCACCGCGTCGATGACGGTCTGGATCGTCGGCACCAGCTTGTCCTTGGTCCCGATCTCGATGGCGTTCTGGTCCTTGCCCAGCGCCAGCACCGTGTTGGCGTAGCGGAGTTCGATGAACCACTTGCCGCTCAGGTCGTGCCAGTACCAGGGACGCAGACGCTTCTCGCGCTCGACGGTTACGGTCGTGCCGCCTTCGCCCTTTTCCCGCACGGTGCGGGTGGCCTTGTAGGCGCGGCCTTCGGCAAGGGCAGTCGCCATTTCCAACTGCTCGGTCAGGTGCGCGACCATGCGGTTGCGCATGCGTTCTTCCGGGGTCTCCTCGATTGGCTTGCGGGAGGCGTTGGCGAGCTTCAGCTTGGTCAGGGTGGACATCGGTCGTTCTCCGTGTGTTTCCGTTAACCACACGCTAGCGACCGATTTTCGGAAAATCTGCCGATTTATCTTTTTATATCAGGATTGTAGACGCTTATGCCCATGGTGCTGCACAGTGCATTCGCCAAACCCTGAGCAGGCTTGCAGGCGGCGAACTTACATCAAGTAAGCTCGCGGTTTCCCGCTGCCGCGTCACTCCTCATCGTCTTCGGTTAGCCATTCATTGGTGAATTCCGCCGCCCGGCTGCGGGTGTTGTCGTGGCCGTAATGGCGGTGGATCATCTCGGGGTTGGTGCCCATGTTGAGCGCCACCAGCCGCATGTCCATGCCCGCGTTCAGCTTCAGTGTCGCCCAGGTGTGACGCAGGCTGTAGGGCGTGAACGGATCGCCGTTGTCGTCCTTTTCCATCTTCAGATTGCGCAGCATGGTGTGGAACTGGCGGTCGAACTTCTGGATCGGCGCGCCGGTATCCTGGTCGCAGAAAACGAAATCGTCGGGTGACTTGAAGCGGGTGCCGTAAGTCGCTTTGCCGGTCTCGCTATCGGTGATGGTGAAGTCGTCCTCGCGGCTGGGGAACACCTTGTAGGGCGTCAGGTATTTGGCATAGACCTCGTCATCGACGTGGACGGTGCGCGCGCCGGTCTTGGTGTCCTTCTGGATGGTCAGGAACAGGTGGTCGCGGCCATCGCGGTCCTGGTGCTGCTCGAAATGCCGCCAGCGGATGGCTTGGTGTTCCTTGCCGGGACGCAGGCCGGTGCCCAGCATCAGCGCCAGCCACGCCTTGAACACCATACGGTCGTTCTCCAGCCGCTTCACCGCCTCGGGCGTCATCTTGTCGCTGATCGGGTAGAACTCGTTGGCGTCGTAGTTCAGCAGCTTGGTCGCCTGCTCGGCGGTGAAGGCGGGGCGGCGGTTGGAATGACGGCCATTGCCGTTGGTGCTGCCACCTTGTTTGCCGCCGACGGTCGGCATGCGCTCCACCGGCAGGTATTCCTCCTTGACCGCGAATTTGAAGATTTGTCGCAGCACCGTGTCCTCGGCATCCCGCTTGCCGCGCGCGATCCGTTTGGTCTTGCGGACGTATTCCTTGCCGTCCTTGCGGCGGATCGTCTCGGTCTCGGCCAGGGAGCCGGGGCCGGTGGTCCAATAGGTCGCGCGCCAATCCTCGTAGGCAGTCAATTTCCTGGGCGTGATCTCGGTGATCTTGGTCTTGCCGAAATAGGGGATGTGGAAGCGGCGGACGATGGCCTCGTAGGCATCCACCTTGATCTTGGTGGAAATGCCTTTCTCGACCTCGACCCGTTTGCGCTTCAGCCATTGCTCGGCGATGAAGGAGAAGGTCTTGCCGCCGGGCTCGATCCCGCGTTCGCGATCCACCTCGGCATAGAGCATGCGCTTCTTGGCGACCTTGACGGCTTCGTGCTCGTCCTCGGTGCCGGTACTGAACGGGTTCAGCGCGACGCCGTCGTCCAGTTTGCATCGCGCATACCACATGGCGCTGTTGGGGCGGCGATAAAGCGCGATCGTCCCGTCCTCGTGGTAGCGGTATTCCTGCTTTGCCTCTCGGGCCATTTTGCGCCTCACAGCTTGCAGTTGTGCTTGCGCGTGCAGGCCAACTGCGAAATCACTGCGAATTGCAAAACAGCGCCCTGCGCCTGTCAAGACGCTTGGCTAAGTGTTTGTTTTTGCTGCTGATTTATGGTGCCGGCGGAGGGACTCGAACCCCCGACCTTGGCTTTACGAAAGCCCTGCTCTACCAACTGAGCTACGCCGGCAACCGCGCGGGGTGAACGCCGCGGAGGCCGGGAAATTACCTTTGCCGTTGCGCAATTGCAAGACCGGAACGAAGGCCGTGCCGGAACGTGCTCTTCCCTGCGGGTTCGTGGACTTTAAGGCTTGCGGTGGTTGGCGGCGTCGAGCATAGATTTCGTTTGGGGTTGGGGCGGATAGAATTGAGTGGCCGAGGCGAAAGCGGGGGGCCTTGGCGGTGGGAGAGGCGGATGAGTGTCAAGACGGTGTTGCTGGTTGACGACAGCCGGGTGGCGCGCATGATGACGCGCAGGGTGGTCGAAACCAAACGGCCCGGTTGGGTCGTGCTTGAGGCCGGGTCCGGGGAAGAGGGGTTGGCCGTGTTGGTCGAGGCCCGCCCGGATTATGTGGTGCTGGATGTCAACATGCCCGGCATCGGCGGCATCGAGACCGCTCGGCGCATGCGGGCCGTGTCGCCGGATGTGCGTGTCACGCTGTTGACCGCCAACATTCAGGACCCGGTACGTCATCAGGCCGAGGACATGGGAGTCGGCTTTCTGACCAAGCCCTTGCACGAGGACGAATTGCTGGCCTTTCTGGGTGACGACGCCCCATGATCGATTTCATCGGCGAGACGGAGCGTGATGCGGTCACCGAACTGCTCAACATCGCCATTGGCCATGCCGCGGCGTCGTTGTCGCAACTGGTCGAGGACGAAGTCCACCTGTCCGTTCCCTTCGTCGATTTCCTGACGCCGGCGCAGGCCGCCACCCGGTTGGAACAAGAAACCCAAGGTGCCGATTCGGTGGCGGTTCGGCAACATTTCCGCGGCCATTTCCAAGGCGACATCTTGCTGATCTTCCCCGAGAAGCGCAGCCTGGATCTGGTGCGTCACATGCTGGGTGACGAGGTGCCGCTGGACCAGTTGACCGAATTGGAGCAAGAGGCGCTGCTCGAGGTCGGCAACATCATCCTCAACGCCTGTCTGGGCAGCTTGGCCAATCAGTTGCATACGCCGGTCGAGGGATCTCTGCCGACCTATGTGCGGGGACGTGGCGCCCGCATCCTTGATGCCTGCACCATCGGTGGCACCGGCGGGCAAGGCGAGATGGTGATGTTTCTGCATGTGGATTTTTCGTTGTTGAAAAAGGACGTGCACGGGTACTTGGCTTTCGTCATGGACATCTTGTCGGCCAAACATTTCGTCGAGGCGGTCCAGGCCTATGTGGCCGCCCAGTTGGCCGGCTGAGACCATGGACAGCCTGCACCCTGACGACCTGTTTCGGGCATTGTCCGACGCCAGCGAGATCGGGCTGGTGCTGGTCGATGGCGGCGGCGGCATCGTCTTGTGGAACGACTGGATGGCCAAGGCGTCGCGCATCGCAGCCGCCGATGCGTTGGGAGCTGGCTTGGCCCAGGTGTTTCCCGACCTTGCCGGATCGCGGGTGGTCGGTGCCGTGGACGACGCGCTGGTTCGCGGCATGTCGGCCATTTTGTCCTCTTCCCTGAACAAGCGCCTGTTCCCATTGGTTCATGACGGCCGTGTTCCGGGCCGGTCGGAGCCCATGCACCAGATCGTGGTGGTCAAACCGGTGGTGGCGGGAAAAGGGCGCGGCTGTCTGGTTCAGGTGTTCGACGTCACCAACATGGCGCATCGCGAGGCGCTGTTGCGCCAGCAGGCCCGCACCATGGAGGCGCTGGCGGAAAATTACCGGCTTTCGGAATTGCACAACCGAGCCATCGTCGACAACACCGCCGATGCCATCATCACCTTCGGCGAGAACGGCGCCATCGGAACCTATAATCCAGCGGCCGAACGCATGTTCGGTTACGACCCGTTCCAGATCGTCGGCAAGGCCATCGGCGTCCTGATCCCGGAATTGGTGGACGATGACGGACATTTGGCGCTCGACAGCGTGCTCGACCAGCGCCGCGAGGTCACGGGCGTGCGCAAGATCCGCGCGATCTTCCCTCTCGAATTGTCGGTCAGCGCCATGGAGTTGGGCGGCCAGCGGTTGTTCATCGCCATCGCCCACGACATCACCGAACGCAAGGCCGCCGAAGAGGAACTGCGCCAGCAGAAGGAGTGGCTGACCACCCTGATCAACGCCATGCCCGATCTGGTTTGCCTGAAGGACGGCAAGGGGCGGTGGCTGGTTGCCAACGAGTTTTATCTGGAGGTCACCGGGCTTCGCGACGTCGATTACCAGGGCCGCAGCGGTTACGAACTGGCGCGGCTGTCCCATGGGCAAGGCGAGGTTCTGCGTGTCGGTACCGAAACCGACGAACGGGCCTGGGGCGAAGGGCGCCCCATCAGCTACGAACGCGAGGTGGCCATTCCCGAACGCGGCACCAAGGTGTTCGACATGGTCAAGCTGCCGCTGTTCAACGACGACGGCACGCGGCGCGGATTGGTTCTGGTCGGGCGCGACATCACCGAACGCAAGCTGGCCGCCGCGCGCATCCACCATCTCGCCCATCACGACGCCTTGACCAACCTGCCGAACCGGGTGTTGTTCCAGGAACGGCTGCGCAGCGCCCTGCTTCAGGCCAAGCGGGTGGGGCACAAGGTGGCGCTGATGTTCCTGGATCTCGACAAGTTCAAGGACATCAACGACACGCTCGGCCATCATGTCGGCGACCTTCTGCTCAAGGCGGTGGCCAAACGGTTGCAGCGTTGTGTGCGCGAGACCGACACGGTGGCGCGGCTGGGCGGCGACGAATTCGCCATCATCCTGACCAACCTGGACGGAGCGGCCGGGGCGGTTCCGGTGGCGGAATCGGTGATCTCGTCCATCGCCGATCCGTTCGGGCTCGATGAACACGAGGTGATGACCTCGACCTCGATCGGCGTCACCCTTTATCCCGATGACGCCGGTGACGCCGACCAGTTGTTGAAGAACGCCGATCTGGCCATGTTCCGTTCAAAGTCCGAAGGGCGGAACAACTACCATTTCTATGTGGCCGAGATGGACGCCGAGGTTCAGGCGCGCAAGATCATCGAACGCGACTTGCGGCTGGCGCTGGGCACCGAGCAACTGGAACTGCATTACCAGCCGCTGGTCGAGGTGACCACCGGCGAGATCGTCGGGTGCGAGGCCTTGCTGCGCTGGCGCCATCCGACGCGCGGCTGGGTCGGTCCGGCCGAGTTCATTCCCATCGCCGAACGGACCGACCTGATCGCGCCCTTGGGACGGTGGATTTTGCACCGCGCCTGTCTTCAGGGGCGCGATTGGGCGCGTGACGGTCTGCCCCCCCTGAAGATTGCCGTCAACCTGTCGCCGGCTCAGTTCAAGCATCACCAGACGTTGTTGGCCATGGTGTCCGACATCCTGGACCAGACCGGTTTCCCGGCCGAGCAGTTGCAGCTCGAGATCACCGAAGGCATCGCCATGCAGAACATCGAGGCGACCATCGAGGTGTTGCAGCAATTGCGCGAAATGGGGGCGGTCATCTCGATCGACGACTTTGGCACCGGTTATTCCAGTCTGAACTACCTCAAGCGTTTTCCGGTGGACAAGCTCAAGATCGACCGCTCGTTCGTCGCCGATATCGGCCGCCATGCCGACAACGCCGCGGTGGTCAAGGCCATCGTCAATTTGGGCCATTCCATCGGTGCGCGGGTCAACGTCGAAGGCATCGAAACCCGCGAGCAATTGGATTTCATCATCGCCCACGGCGTGGACGAGGCCCAGGGCTATTACTTCTCGCGGCCCGTTCCGCCGGACGAATTCGCCCGGCTGGTGCGCGAGAAAAGCCCCTATTGCATGACGTGCGAGACTCCCTGATCCCAAGCAGCCTGAAAACGGTTGTTGTGTGTTCGTTTACAAGCCGCTTGAGACTCCGTGTTATATCTTTGGTATGATTTGCCGAACGACCAAGGAAAGGAGGCGGCCATGCCCTCCACAATCGTCGGCAAACAGAACCGCAGAACCAGCCACCGGGTTTCCCGCCGCTCGGCTCAACGCACCTCGACCCGGTCTTCCGGCGATGCCCCGGAGCGTGTGGAATTCGGTTTCGTCCCGGTTCAAGATCTCGAAGAAGCCGATTTGACCCGGCTGTGCGACGCCGACACGATCGAAATGTTTTAGTCCAGGCCGAAATGTTTTAGTCCTGGCGTTCGGCCAGGAATTCCCGCGTGACCGCGACGGCTTCGGCCAATCCCACCTTGCGCACGGCCACGCCCGCCGGAAAGGCGCTGTGCAGCCGGGTCGGCATCAGGGGATCAAGCAACACGAACACGCCGTGGTCGCCGGCCCGGCGTACCAGCCGGCCAAAAGCCTGTTTCAGCCGCAATCGGGTGATCATGTCGTCATAGGCCTTGCCGCCAAAGGTGCTTTTCCGCGCCTTGTGCAGGATGTCGGGGCGCGGCCATGGCACCCGGTCGAACACGATCAGCCGCAGCGACTGGCCGGGAACGTCGACGCCGTCCCGGACCGCGTCGGTGCCCAGCAGACAGGAATCGTGTTCGGCGCGGAAGATGTCCACCAGCGTACTGGTGTCCATGTTGTCCACATGCTGGGCCAAAAGCGACAGGCCGGCCTCGTCCAGCGGGCCGGCGACGCGCTTGTAGACGGCCTTGAGACGCGAGATGGCGGTGAACAATCCCAGCGCGCCGCCCTGTGCCGCCAGGAAAAGTTCGCGATAGGCCGCCGCCACCTGATCCATGTCGTCCTTGCGCACGTCCGATACCACCAGCACGCGGGTCTGGGCGGGATAGTCGAAGGGCGAGGGAACGGCGGCGCGCAAGGCCGGCGCGGTCAAATGCACGGCGCCGGTGCGTTTTTCCGCGGCGTCCCAATTGCCGTCGCCGCCCCAATCGGGGCCGCCGGCACCGTCGCGCAAGGTGGCGCTGGTCACCAGGACGCCGTGCGCCGGCTCCATCACCGCCTTGGCGAACGGCACTGTGGGGTCGATCCAATGGCGGTGCATGCCGACGTCCACGTCGCGGCCGTCGATGCGGTCGACGCCGAACCAGTCCACGTATTGGCCGCTGGTGGCGGTTCCCTCCACCAGTTCTTCCAGCATGGCCTTCCAGCCGGCCACGGGCACCAAGACCCGGCGTTCGATGGAGCGGGTCAACCCTTCGATACGGGCGCGGGTGTTGCTGTCCAACTCGGCGGCTTCGTCGTCCAGCTTCTTTTCCAAGGTGCGGGCCAGACGGGTCAGCGGCGCGCCGATACGGCCCAGTGCTTCGGCCAGTTCCAACGCCGCCTCGGCCAAGCCGTCGATCAAGGGCCGGCAATCGGTTTCCAGACTATAGGGCGAGGACTCGCCGCCTGCCGCGCGGGCATAGACCTGTTGACGCACCAGACTGAGGAAGCTCTCGGTGGGGGTCCCCGGGGTGTTGTCGAGAACGCGGTTCTGCCAGCCGGGGCCGGGCAGGGCCTGGGCGGCGGCCAGGGCGGCGTCAAGCGCCGCCGGCGCGTCCTCGGCCAATCCCACCAGTTCCTCGGCCCGGCGTTTCAGCCCACGCGCCCGCGACCGGGCACCGTCGCCTTCCGGTCCCAATAGCCAGCGCCGCACCTCTGTCGCCTCGAAACCGCTGAGATGGGCGGAAAAGGCGCTGTCGGCCGCCTCGAACACATGATGGCCCTCGTCGAACACCAGCCGGGTCGGCTGGTTGGCGTCGTCAAGTCCGCCCAAGGCCGCCTGGATCATCACCAGGGCATGGTTGGCGATGACGATGTCGGCCCGCCGCGCCCGGCGGACGGCCTTTTCGATGAAGCACTTGTTGAAGTGGGGGCAGCCGGAAAAGATGCATTCGCCCCGGCGGTCGGCCAGCCCCAAGGTGCGGGGGCGGCCCAACAGGTCGCTCAGCCAGCCGGGAAAGTCGCCGCCCACCATGTCGCCGTCGCGGGTCGCCAACAGCCACCGTGCCATCAGCCCCGTCGCCACCGCCTCGTTGGGACGGTTGCGCATCATCTGTTCTTCGTAGTTCAACAGACAGGCATAGTTCTCGCGACCCTTGCGCACCACCACCCGGCGGGCCTTTTCCAGCGGGTCGGGAAACAGCCGGTCCAGTTCGGAATCCAACTGGCGCTGAAGGTTGCGGGTGTGGGTGCTGATCCACACCGGGGCGCCGTTCTTTTCCGCCCACAGACTGGCGGGCGCGATATAGCCCAGCGTCTTGCCGGTGCCGGTGCCGGCCTCGGCCAGCACCACGCGCGGTTCGCCCATGCGGTCGCGCGGTACGAAGGCCGCCGCCGCCGCCGAGGCGTAATCGGCCTGGGCCGGGCGCTGTTCCGCCCCGCTTCCCAGGATGGCGGTCAGGCGGGCGCGGGCTTCGTCCGGTTCCACCGGGACGTTGCCGGGGGGCGGCTCGGGGGCGTGTTCCGACCATTCCGGCAGCCGTTCCCAAACCCGCAGACCGTTGTTGCGCTCCGCGTCTCCTTGGACACCCAGGGCGGCCAGGACGGCGGTGCCCCAGCTCCATCCCGCCCGCGCCATGGCCCAGGCGATGGAACGGGTGTCGGCGGCCCGCGCCGCGGTGTCGCCGGCGGTGCGTCCGGCCAGTTCCTCCAGCAGACGGCGGGCCGCGCGGAACAGTCCTTCGGCCTCGTCCTCGGGATCGGCCGGCGGGGCCAGGCCGGCTGCCTCGATCACCCCCTTGGCGGTGGGCAGGCAAAAGCGTGCCGGACGGACAAAGGCGAACAGTTCAAGGATGTCCAGGCATGGGAACGGCTCGATCCCCAAACGTCCGGCCACCGCCGGGCCGTGGCACAGCAACGGGGGCGTGGCTCGCGCCGCGCTTGCCGCCTCGGACAGGGACAGGTTGTGGAACTCGCCGTCGGTGTCGAGCAGCACGGCGCCCCTGACCCCGGCGACCAGGGCGGGAACATGCGGCAGGACGAAACGCGGCGGGGACGGGGGCGTGGACATGGCGCGGAGTATAGGGGGAATGGCCGGGGGAACAAAGCGTGTATTCTTGCCTGTCGCACGCCGCCGTGGCGGTGGTGGCCGGATGGTGCTTCAATGGTTTCGCAACCTTTGGAACGCCGCTGCCATGCTTCGCCCGCTTCTGTGTGCCCTGCTGCTGTGTCCCGCCGCCGCCCTGGCCGCCGACCCGCCCCGGTCCTCGGCCGACACGGTGATTCTGGCCGATCCCGAACAGGGACGCACGATCGGCAAGGTCGGCGGTGAGCCGGTCATCCTGCTCGACACCGGCAACGGGACGGTGGGCAAGATGGGCAAGGACAAGGTGATGTTGCACAAGGACGGGCGCGGCAACACCCTGGGCAAGGTCGGCGACCGCAAGCTGTTCTGTCATACCGACGCGGTTTCGGGCGTCACCTTGTGCAAGTAGCTCAGGGACAGGGGTGCTGTCTGTTGCGGGTGTCGCATAGCGACACCGTGCGGGCGAATTCGCCCCATTCCTTCAGCATGTCGGGGGGGAAAGCCGGGTTCTGGTCGCGGCCGAAGGCCGGGCCGCGCCATTGCCGCTGGACCGCGTAAAGACCTTCGCGCCCTCGAATGACCTGGATCAGGGCGAAACTGCCCATGCCGGAAGCGCGGCCCTTGGTGCAGGTGACGGTGACCGTGGCGCTGGGATAGCCGTTGTTCTGGGTCTCGGAGACCGGGCCGGGGCCGACGGCTTCGCAATTGTCGCGGCTGTAGGCGATGATGCTTTCGATGAAGGCGCGGGCCGATTGGTCCGAGTTGGGGTACATCTGGACGGTGATGGCCTGGGTCCACTGCGTCTCGCCCTCGCCCGGCGGGAACAGGCGGGTGATGACCATCTTTTCGCCGCGCTGGATGGGAACCGTGCTCCAGCCGGCGGGCGCCCCCATCAGCAGCCGTTCACCGTACTGGATCTGAGCCATTGTCGATGCGGGGGCCGACAGGCACAGGGCGGCGGCAAGGATGGCGGCGTGACGCATGTTCTTTCCCCCCTCAATAGGCCTTGGCCAAAGCGTGGCGGACCAACTTGCGCATGATGGTCGGCAAGGCCTGGTCGCCCAATTGGTCCAACGGACACCATATACCACGGGCCAGCGGGTTGTTGCCGGTGCGTGCCGTCGCCAGCCGCATTTCCAGGTGGAAGTGGGTGAAGGTGTGCCGGACCAGACCGGGCAACAGCCGCCATTCCGCGTTCAGCGGCGCCTCGGCCCGTGCCGGTTCCAGTTCCCACGCTCCGCCCTCGCGCCAAGGGGTCGAAGGAACTTCCATCATGCCGCCCAACAGGCCGCTGGGCGGGCGGCGGCGCAACAGGACGGCGCCATCCTTGCGCACGGTCCAGAACGCCAGACCGTGGCGGGTCGGCTTTTCCGCCTTTTCCACCTTGGCCGGCAGACTTTCCTCGATCCCCAGCTTGCGGCCTTCGCACGCATCCATCCATGGGCACAGGCCGCAGGCCGGGTTGCGCGGCGTGCAGATGGTGGCGCCAAGATCCATCACCGCCTGGGCATAGTCGCCCGGCCGCGTTTCGGGGGTCAGGCTGGCGGCGTGGCCCTTCAATGTCGGCTTGGCGGCGGGCAGCGGTTCGCGCACCGCGAACAGCCGGGCCATGACCCGTTCGACGTTGCCGTCCATCACCACCGCCCGGCGCCCGAAGGCGATGGCGGCGATGGCGGCGGCGGTGTAGTCGCCGATTCCCGGCAGCTTGCGCAATGCGTCCTCGTCGTCGGGGAAATGCCCTTCACGCCATTCGCTCACCACCTGGGCGCATTTGTGCAGGTTGCGGGCGCGGGCGTAATAGCCCAGTCCCGCCCAGGCGTGCATGACGTCCTCGACCGGGGCCTGGGCCAGGGCGTGGACGCTTGGCCACCGCTCCAGGAAACGCAGGAAGTAGGGGGCGACCGCCTGGACGGTGGTCTGTTGCAGCATCACCTCCGACAGCCAGACCCGATAGGGATCGGCCATCTCGCCGGGGCGGGCCCGCCATGGCAGCAGCCGGGCGTTGCGGTCGTACCAATCGAGCAGACGAAGGGGAAGGGAGGTGGGCGAGGGCATGGGCTTAACCATAGGCGAAATCACCCCTATGCCGCCACGGGCAAGAACAGGAAGCGGCGATTGCGGCGAAACTGCCCAGGCCATCCTTGTTTCGCGCCGCGCTCGCCCCTAATATCCCGACCTCTTGAACGCTCCGCAGGGAGGGAAAGGTGAAGAACGTCGTTCGTCTGTTCGCGGTTTTGGCGTCGTTGTGCGCCGCTGGTGCCGCTTTCGCCGCCGACAAGGCCGGAACCCCCGCTGCCGACAAGGCCGATACCTTCGCCATCGACCATGTGATGGGCAAGGCCGACGCCCCCATCACCATCATCGAATACGCCTCGACCACCTGCGGCCATTGCGCCAACCTGCATACCGAGACGTTGCCCAAGATCAAGGCCGAATGGATCGATACCGGCAAGGCTAAGCTGATCTATCGCGATTTTCCCACCGCGCCGGCGCACATGTCCATCGGCGCCTCGATGATCGCCCATTGCGCCGGACCCGAGCGTTATTACGGCGTTCTGGCTCTGATCATGGAACAGCAGCACAAGTGGATGGAATCGTCCAACCCGCTTGATTCCCTGAAGAAGCTGGTGCGCATCGCCGGCATTACCGGTCAGGACGTGGATGCCTGTCTGGGACGCCAGGACCTTGCCAACGCCATCCAGGATCGGGCACGTGCCGGCAACACCACCTTCGGCATCGAGGCGACGCCCACCATGATCATCAACGGCACCGTCGTCGAGGGGCACGACCCGGAAAAGATCTTCCAGGTGTTGAAGGACGCCGCCAAGTAGGGCGCGCCCGGATACTGGCGGGTAGGGGGCCCGTGCCGTGATCGCGTTCACCAGGCTGCGTCTGTCGGGGTTCAAATCCTTCGTCGATGCCACCGAGCTTTTGATCGAGCCGGGCATGACGGGGGTGGTCGGCCCCAACGGTTGCGGCAAGTCGAATTTGATCGAGGCGTTGCGTTGGGTGATGGGCGAGACGTCGGCGCGCCAGATGCGCGGCGGCGAGATGGACGACGTCATCTTCGGCGGCACGTCCAACCGCCCGGCCCGCAACCTGGCCGAGGTCAGCGTCGGTCTGGACAATTCCAAGCGCAGCGCGCCGCCGCAATACGACATCGACGAGCTTGAGGTCATCCGCCGTATCGAACGCGGCCAGGGGTCGGCCTATCGCGTCAATGGCAAGGATGTGCGCGCCCGCGACGTGCAGTTGCTGTTCGCCGACGCCTCGACCGGCGCGCGGTCCTCGGGACTGGTCAGCCAGGGTCGGGTCGGCGCCTTGATCAACGCCAAGCCGGCGGAGCGGCGCGGCCTGTTGGAAGAGGCGGCGGGAATTTCCGGCCTTTATTCCCGTCGGCACGAGGCCGAGTTGCGCCTCAAGAACGCCGAAGGCAACCTGGACCGCCTGGACGACGTGCTCGCCACCTTGGACGAGCAGCTTCGCGGCTTGCAGAAACAGGCCCGTCAGGCGGTGCGCTACCGTACCGTTTCCGAACAGATCAAGGCCATCGAGGCCCAGCTTCTGTACCTGCATTGGCTGGAGGCGCTGGCCGGGATCGACGCCGCCCGCGCCGCCATGAAGGAAGCCGAGTTGCGGGTCGAGGAGGCGACCGAACTGGCGGCGGTCGCCGCCGCCCGCCAGGCCGAGACAGCCGCCGGCTTGCCCGAACTGCGCCGCCGCGACGCCGAGGTCCAGGGGGCTTTCCAGCGCCTTCTGGTCGAGCGCGAACAGTTGGAGGGCGAGGAAGGGCGTCTGGCCGAAACCCGGCGGGATCTGGAAAGCCGGTTGGCCCAGTCCACCAGCGATCTTCAGAAGGAACACGCCCGCGCCGCCGACGCCGAAGGCGCGGTCGAGCGTCTGGCCGGCGAGGAAGCGGCGATCCGCGAGGCGGCCCAGGGCGAGGACGAAGCGCGGGAAGAGGCCGATGTCGCCGTCGAGGCCGCCGCCCAAGGGGTGGCGGCGGTGGAAAAGGACCTTTCCCGCGTCATGGAGGAGGTGGCTGCCGCCGACGCCGAACGCGCCGCCGCCCTGCGCCGCCTGGCCGAGGCCGAGAATCGCCGCGACCGCCTTAAGGAACGTGTGCTTCAGGTCGAGGCGCAGAAGGCCCAGGCGGAACAGGAAGGAGTGGACCGCGCCGAGCTGACGGCGGCCGAGATGGACCTGGAATCGGCGCTGGAATACCTGGAAGAAAGCCGCGCCGAGGCCGAGGAATGGGACAAGAAGCGGGTCCAGGCCATGGCCGCCCGAGAATCGGCGCGCGACGCCTTTCAGGCGGCGAACGCTTCCCGCTCCCGTCTGGCCGCCGAGGCCGAGGCGCTGAACGACGTTCTGGCGCAAGGCGCCAGCGGCGACCATGTGCCGGTGCTGGACGCGGTCAGCGCCGCCGCCGGCACCGAACCGGCCCTGGCCGCCGCCTTGGGCGACGACCTGTCGGCGTCGTTGGATGTCGCCGCGCCGTTGCATTGGCAGGCCTTGCCGCCGCTCGAACATGCCCCGGTCCTGCCGACGGGGGCCGAACCGCTGGCCCGTTTCGTCTCCGCGCCGCCGGCATTGGCGCGGCGCCTGTCACAGGTCGGAATGGTGGCCAACGTGGCCGAGGCCGAACGGCTGCGTTCCGAACTGGCGGTGGGGCAACGTCTGGTCACCCGCGACGGCGACCTGGTCCGCTGGGACGGTTTCGTCGCCCGTGCCGGCGCTCCCAGCCCCATGGCGCTGCGTCTGGCCCAGCGCAACCGGCTGCGCGAGTTGGAGGCGCGTCTTGAGGACGCCGAAATGGGGGTCGAGGAAGCGCGAGGCCGCGTCGAAGAGGCCACCCAGGCGGTCGAGGAGGCCACCGAGAACGAACGTGCCGCCAAGGACGCGGTCAAGCGGGCCGAGGTCGAGACCACCAAGGCCCGCGACGAACACGGCAAGCTGGCGCAACGCTTCGCCGCCCACGAATCGCGTCTGTCCAGTCTGAACGAACAGGCCCAGGCGGCACGGGCCGACCTGGAGGAGGCCGAGGGCGAGTTGATGATGGCGCGCGAGACCGTCGCCGCCTTTCCTCAAAGTGCCGACGAGGGGCGCGACAAGGTCAATGCGCTGCGCGCCGATCTGGCCGAACGTCGTTCGGCCCTGGTCGAGGCGCGTTCGGCCCTGGATCGCATCGTCCGCGAGGCGGGCGAGCGCAAGCGCCGTCTGGATTCCATCGCCGGCGACATCGAATCGTGGCGTCGCCGTGCCGACAGCGCCCGGACCCATGTGGAGGAGTTGCAGGAGCGGCGCGAGACGGTGATGTTGGAACTGGAACGTCTGTCCCAGGCCCCGGACACCTTCGCCCGCCGCCGGGCCGAATTGCTGGAACGCCTCGATGCCGCCGAGGGCGAGCGCAAACGCTCCGCCGATGCCCTGGCCGAGGCCGAGGGGATCCTGGCCGAAGCGGATCGGACCATGCGCGCGGCCGAGGCCGCCCTGGCCGCCGCGCGTGAGGACCGTATCCGCCGCGAGGCGGCGGTGTCGGCCGCCGACCAGCAATGCCGGGTGGTGGCGGGGCGCATTTCCGAACGCCTGGACATGACGCCCGAGCAATTGCGCGGGATCGCCGGTTTGGTGGAAAACGAACGCCCCGACCTCGAAGAGCTTCAACGCAAGCTGGATCGCCTGATGCGCGAACGTGACGCCATGGGGCCGGTCAACCTGCGGGCCGAACAGGAAGTGGCCGAACTCGAGGAACGCATGGCGGTCATGCGTGCCGAGAAGGACGACCTGGTCCAGGCCATCGCCAAGCTGCGCGGCGCCATCGCCGAATTGAACCGCGAAGGCCGCGAACGCCTGTTGGCCTCGTTCCAACAGGTGGACCAGCACTTCCGCGATCTGTTCGTGAGGCTGTTCGGCGGCGGTCGCGCCCATCTGGCGCTGACCGAATCCGCCGACCCGCTGGAGGCTGGGCTGGAGATCATGGCCTCGCCGCCGGGGAAACGGCTCCAGCAATTGTCGCTGCTGTCGGGTGGGGAACAGGCGTTGACCGCCTTGGCCCTGATCTTCGCGGTGTTCCTGATCAATCCGGCGCCGATCTGCGTGCTGGACGAGGTGGACGCGCCTTTGGACGACGCCAATGTCGACCGCTTCTGCACGCTTGTCGAACGCATCGCCGGCACTACCGGCACCCGCTTCCTGATCGTCACCCATCACCGCATGACCATGGCCCGCATGGACCGCCTTTATGGTGTCACCATGGCCGAGCGCGGCGTGTCGCAGCTGGTCTCGGTGGACCTCGCCCAGGCCGAGGCCATCCGCGAGACATCGGTGTCGTCCTGACCTACCCGAGGGCGACTACCCCTTCGGGGAGGGGATTCCTCGTGGCAATGCGGTAGGACCACCCCGCATACCGCCGATGGGGGTTAGGATTTTTCAATGACCTCAAGTACTTGTGTTTGGCGGTTTCCCTTCTTGACACGGGTGGGCTCTCCCCTTATGGTGCCCGCGCTTTTGGCACCGTTGTGATGGCGGTTGGGACTTTCAAGGGGCTCATCATCCATGGCTGAGCAAGAAAATCCCTCACCGCTGGAGGATATCGAGGCCCGCCTGCGTGTTGCGCGGGGGGCGGAGACGGCAGCGCGGAAGGTCGGTCCGACCCATTCCGTCGCCAGCTCCGGTCTGGGTCTCGGGTTCCGAATCAGCATCGAGTTCGTCGCCGGCGTTGCGGTCGGTGTCGGAATTGGGTATGCCCTCGATCGTTGGTTGGGAACGGCCCCGATCCTGATGGTGTTGTTTCTGCTCCTCGGCGGAGCGGCGGGCGTGATGAACGCCTATCGCGCGGCCAAGGGATTGGACGAGTCGGTCGGCCTCGGCGGTTCGCAGAGGCGTCGGTCGGAACGAACGGAAGAATAGGCGAGAGAGGCCAAGGTGGCAGAGAAGCATTCCCCGATGCAGCAGTTCGAGATCCACGCCCTGCCGGGTCTCGACTTCCATATTGGCGGCCTGAACGTTTCGTTCACCCAGTCCGCCCTGATGATGGTGATCGCCGTCGCCCTGATCACTGCCCTGCTGACCTTGTCGGTGCGCTCGCGCGCGCTGGTTCCCGGTCGCTGGCAGTCGCTGGCCGAGGTGCTCTACGAATTCGTCGCCGGCATGCTGCGCGACAACGTGGGTCAGGAGGGGCGTCCCTATTTCCCCTTCATCTTCACGCTGTTCATGTTCGTGCTGTTCGGCAACCTGCTGGGTCTGATCCCCTATGGTTTCGCCTTCACCAGCCATGTGGTGGTGACCTTCGCCATGGCGGCGGTGGTGTTCGTCGGCGTGACCATCATCGGCTTCGCCCGTCACGGTCTGCACTTCCTGCGCATGTTCTTCCCGCATGGTGCTCCGCTGCTGACGGCTTTCATCCTGATCCCGATCGAGCTGATCTCGTACTTCTCCCGTCCGTTCAGCCTGGCTATTCGTCTTTTCGCCAACATGACGGTGGGCCACATCATCCTGTTCGTGATGGGCGGCTTCGTGGTCAGCCTCGGCGGCTTCTACATCCTGCCCGGTATCGTGCCGTTCGCCTTCCTGAGCGCCATCACCGTGCTGGAAATCGGTATCGCCTTGTTGCAGGCCTATGTGTTCACCATCCTGTCCTGCATCTACCTGCACGACGCCATCCACATGCACTGATGCGCGTGGTGTAGGGCTAAGTTTTGTCTGGTTAGATCTTTTCCTCGAAGGAGCAAAAATATGGACGCGAGTGCTGCTAAGTTCATCGGTGCTGGTCTGGCTGCCATCGGCATGATCGGTTCCGGTATCGGCGTGGGCAACATCTGGTCGAACCTGATCGCCGCCGTGGGCCGCAACCCGGCCGCCAAGGCGAACGTCGAGCTGTACGGCTGGATCGGCTTCGCCGTGACCGAGGCCATCGCGCTGTTCGCGCTGGTCGTCGCTCTGATGGTTCTTTTCGCCTAAGTTCGCGAAAATCTCCTTCGGATGGTTCGAGGCCGCGCGGAATCTCCGCGCGGTCCGTTCCGCCCGACGGGAACCGTGAACCTTTTGCTTTACCCACGTCTTGGAGCACCGGGATGCCCCAGTTCCAACAAACGGCGTTCTTCCTGCCCCAGATTTTCTGGCTGGTCGTCACCTTCATCACGCTGTACTTCCTGATGGCGAAGGTGGCTCTGCCGAAGATCGGTGCCGTGCTCGACGAACGTCAGCGCAAGATCGATGACAATCTCGACAAGGCCGCGCAGCTGAAGGCCGAGGCTGAAGCCGCCGTCGCCGCGTACGAGAAGGCGCTGGCCGAGTCCCGTGCCCATGCCCACGCCGTCATCAAGGAGGCGAGCGAGCGTCTGGCCAAGCAGGCCGAGGATCGCACCCGCGAACTCAACGCCAAGCTGAACGACCAGATCAAGGCTGGTGAGACCCGCATCGCCGCCGCCAAGGAAAAGGCCATGGCGTCGGTTCGCGAAGTCGCCACCGAAATCGCCGGTGCCGCCGTTTCCCGTCTGATCGGCGCCAGCGCCGACCAGGGTCAGATCGACGTTGCGGTCGCCGCCGCTCTGAAGGAGCAGGGCTAATGATTTCGTCCGCTTTCGCAGCTGAGCACGCCGCCGAGGCCGGCCACGCCGCCGTGCCCTTCTATGCCGACCCCCACGTTTGGGTGTACATCGCCTTTCTGCTGGTTGTCGGTCTGGCTTTCAAGCCGGTGTTCAACGCCATCGGCGCCGCCCTCGACGGCCGCGCCGCCAAGATCAAGGCTCGTCTCGACGAGGCGCACAAGCTGCGTGAGGACGCCCAGGAAATGCTGGCGACCTATCAGCGCAAGCAGCATGACGCCATGAAGGAAGCCGAGGAGATCATCGCTCACGCCAAGTCCGAGGCCGAGCGCCTGTCCAAGCAGGCCGCCAAGGATCTGGAAGAGGCCCTGAAGCGCCGCGAGGCCCAGGCTCTCGAGCGGATCGCCCAGGCCGAGGCCGCCGCCCTCAAGGAAGTTCAGAACGTGGCTGTGGATGTCGCCATGAGCGCCGCCCAGAAGGTTCTGGCCCAGTCGGTTTCCGACGCGCAGAAGGCCGCTCTGGCCGATGCCGCCATCGCCGACCTGTCGCGCAAGTTCCACTGAGACTTCGCGATCCTCGGAAAAGTTACGGCCCGTTGCCATCGGCAGCGGGCCGTTTCCGTTTGAGGGTCATACCGGAAGCGGCCAGTCCGGTCCCTTGAGCACGGCCAGGGTGACGGCGGCCCCCAGGAGGGCGCCGATCCCCACCAGCAACAGCCACAGCGCCAGCCGTCGTCCCCAATCCACGTTAGGTGTGGTGGCAGGCCGCGGGCGGCGAACCGATGGGCGGTGGGATGTGAATGTCGGGGCGGGTTCGGCTTCCTCGGTTTCGTCCTTGCCCAACTGGTCCTCGGTTCCTTCGGTCCAGGTGGGGGGCGGCGGCGCGCCGGTGTCGCCATAGCGGTCGCGATGGGCTGGCAAGTTGCCCAATCTCTGTTGCCACTCCATCAGGCGCGCGCGCGCGGCTTCGCGCGTTTCCAGGTCGTTGGCGGCGGGATCGAGCAACAATTCCGCCACCCGCACATAAGCCCGGGCGGGGGCCGATCCGGCGGCCAGCACCGCCACCGGCAGGTCGCGCGACGCCGCCTCGATCACCGAGCCGTCGCGTGGCACCATGATCGGCAGAACGCGGGACCCGAATTCGGCCATGATGTCGGCCGACAGCCGCCGCGTCAGGTCGCTGTCTTCGGTCATGGTCAACAGGATGTGCAATCCTTCCATGCCGCGGTTGAAATGGCTGCGGACGCGGGTGACGTTCCACCACGCCTTGTGCAGGCCGTCCAGCGCATGCGGGCTGGGCATCACCGGCATCACCACCAGATCGGCCGCCACCAGGGCATTGACCGAGACGATACCCGGTGCCGGCGGGCAGTCGATGACGATGGCGTCCAAATTGTCCGGCAACACCGCCAGGGCCCGGCTCATGGCCGCTTCCGGTTGTTCGCCCATGGCCAGTTCGATGTCCGCCCAGGCCAGTTCGTCCGAGCCGCCGACCAGCCGCAGGTTCTCGAACGGCGTGGAACGCAGGCATTGCTCGAAACTGGCCTGACCGGTGATGAGGTGATAGGCGCCGGTCGCCACCGGCGGCGGCACACCGACATTGGCGGTGGCGTTGCTTTGGCTGTCCAGGTCCACCAGCGCGACACGTTTCCCGAACGCCGCCAGGCAGATGGCGGCGTTGACGGCGGTGGTGGTCTTACCGACGCCGCCTTTCTGGTTGAACACGGTAACGATCAGCGGTCGAGCAGAAGCTGCGGCGTCAGGAATTTCGCCGGTCATGCCACCTCCCGTGGCGACAAGAACAATAACGCCGCACCTTACAATTCCCCAAGGGGTGCGGCAATGGCCGCTCGTCGTTCGTGCGGCAATCTGGTTACATTTCGTTCAAATCCCATAAAAAGCCTGTTGTTGAGCAATGGTGTTGATCCTATACTCCTTGGCTATGAATCAGCCTTATCTCGACATTGTTCGCTTGGTCGAACGTCTGCACCGCCACTTCCTCGACGTGCTGCGTACCGAGTTGCGCCGCCTTGCCATCGAGGATATCAACGCCGTGCAGGCGCTTTTGCTCTACAACATCGGCGAGAACGAGGTGGTGATCCGCGACCTCAAGGATCGCGGCTATTACCAGGGTTCGAACGTCTCGTACAACATCAAGGCGCTGACCGAAGCCGCCTACCTGACCCAGGAACGTTCGCCGCACGACCGTCGTTCGGTTCGCCTGCGTCTGACGCAGAAAGGGTTGGACCTGTGCAACGCGGTTCGCAAGCTGCAAAGCGATTTGGCCGAGGCCTTGGGTGTCAACGAAGAGACGGTGCGGGCGCTCGACACCACCGTCGACACCATGCAGCGGGTCGAACGCACCTGGACCGACTTCATCCATTACGGCCGCACCCGGCCGCTCTGACCTCTGTCTTGGATCGAAAATGAACGCCGCCCGGTTCGCCCTGGGCGGCTTTTTGTTTCTAGACCCTGGCAAAACCGGTGGTTTTTTGCCATAACCGCCCTTTCCGAACGCCCGTACCCAGAGGCCTTTCGATGTCGATTCAGCGCTATTCCCGCCCCCAGATGACCGCCATCTGGGAAGCCGCCAACAAGTTCTCGATCTGGTTCAAGATCGAGGCGCATGCCTGCGACGCGCTGGCCGAGTTGGGGGTGATCCCCAAGGATTCCGCCAAGGCGGTGTGGGCCAACGGCGACCGGCCCTATACCCCCGAGCGCATTGCCCGCATCGATGCCATCGAGGCAGAGACCAAGCACGACGTCATCGCGTTCCTGACCGAACTGGCCGAACACATCGGCCCCGATTCGCGCTTCGTGCACCAGGGCATGACCTCGTCCGACGTGCTCGACACCTGTTTGAACGTGCAGTTGACCCAGGCCGCCGACATCCTGTTGGCCGACATCGACGCGCTGTTGGCGGCGCTTGAGCGCCGGGCCTTCGAATACAAGGATCTGGTGTGCATGGGCCGCAGCCACGGCATCCATGCCGAGCCGGTGACCATCGGTCTCAAGTTCGCCGGTTTCGCCGCCGAGTTTCAGCGCAACAAGGCCCGCCTGTTGGCGGCGCGCGAGGACATCGCCACCTGCGCCATCTCGGGTGCGGTCGGCACCTTCGCCAACATCGACCCCCGCGTCGAGGAACATGTGGCGGCCAAGCTGGGCCTTAGCCCCGAACCGCTGTCGACCCAGGTCATTCCGCGTGACCGCCATGCCCAGTTCTTCGCCACCCTGGGCACCATCGCCAGCTCGATCGAGCGGGTGGCCGTGGAAATCCGCCACCTCCAGCGCACCGAAGTACGCGAGGCCGAGGAATACTTCTCGCCCGGCCAGAAGGGCAGCTCGGCCATGCCACACAAGCGCAACCCGGTGCTGACCGAGAATCTGACCGGTCTGGCCCGCATGGTCCGCGGCTATGTGGTGCCGGCCATGGAAAACGTCGCCCTGTGGCACGAGCGCGACATCAGCCATTCCTCGGTCGAGCGTTACATCGGCCCCGACGCCACCATTACCCTGGATTTCGCCCTGGCGCGTCTGACCAACGTGGTCGACAAGCTGGTGGTCTACCCGGACGTGGTCGAGCGCAACCTGAACCAGTTGGGCGGCCTGATCTTTTCCCAGCGTGTTCTGCTGGCGCTGACCCAGGCCGGCGTCAGCCGCGAGGACGCCTATCGCCTGGTCCAGCGCAACGCCATGAAGGTGTGGGACGCCGCCGGAGAGGGCAAGGAAACCAAGGGCAAGTTCCTGGCCGGTCTCAAGTCCGACACCGACGTCGCCAAGGCGCTGAGTGCGGCCCAGATCGACGAGTTGTTCGATCTCGGCTATCACACCAAGCATGTGGACACCATTTTCCGCCGGGTGTTCGGCAAGGCGTGATGTCCAGGGCCCGGTGCGATGCGCCGGGCCTTTTCCTTTTGGGTTCGCGGGAGGTGGCGATGCCTTATGTCGTCCGTGACCAGGATGGCCAGGTGGTGGCGGTGGCCGAAGTGCCGTTGAGCGAGGATGCCGAGGAAGTGCCCATCGACCATCCCGAAGTGCTGGCCCTGTTAAGCCGGGCCTGCGCCGCGGACTTGGCCGATGGCGACGAAGCTTTCGTCAATTCCGACCTGTCTTTCATCCGCGTGCTGGAAGACCTGATCGAGGTGTTGATCCGTCGGGGGGTGATTGCCCTGTCCGACCTGCCGGGACCGGCCCAGGACAAGCTGATGCAGCGCCGCGCCTTGCGCGGCTGGCTGGCCGGTGTGGTGGGCGTGGTCGACGATGACAGCGGCAAGGTGATCTGAACGACGCAGGGGCCGCCGCGCCGGAATATGCGAAGGGGGCTTTTGCGGCCATAGGGTCTAGACCGCGGCTAAAAGCCGTTGCAGGCGGGCCAGGGTTTCACCATCGGCGACGCCGTCGATCCGTTCCGGGCGGAAATGTCGCTGAAAGGCGGCGATGGCCGCCGCCGGGTCGCTGACGTCATAGCCATAGGCGGCCAGTAACCCAGGCACCGCCTCGGGTTCGGGAACGGCGCGTTCATCGCCCGTGAATGGCCACAGGCCAAGGCCATAGCCCTTGAGCTGGGCCCAAGGAAACAACTCGCCGGGGTCTTGCTTGCGGGTGGGGGCGACGTCGGAATGGCCGACCACGTTGCGCGCGGTGATGGAGTGGCGCGAGACGATTCCCAGGCACAGGCGGATCACCGCTTGGATCTGGACTTCGGGGAACGGCCGATAGCCGAATTCGTGGCCGGGATTGACGATCTCGACGCCGATCGAGCGCGAATTGACGTCGGTTTCGCCGCGCCAGCACGACTTGCCGGCATGCCAGGCGCGGCGGCTTTCGGGCACCAGGTGGTGGATGGTGCCGTCCTCGTCCACCAGGTAATGGGCGCTGACTTGGGCGTCGGGGTCCAAAAGCCGATCCAGCGCCTCGGGACCGCTGCGCATGCCGGTGTAGTGCAGAACCAGCATGTCCACGCCCGCGATGCGTCGGATGTCGTGGTTGGGCGACAGATGGTGGACGTAGGCTTGTTTGGAAGTCATGTGCCGGGCTCCGGTTCGTCCTTGCACGGCACGACGCCGCCGATCAGTTGCACCACCGCCACGCCGGCGATGGTCAGCGCCCCGCCCGCCAGCTTGTGCCAGCCCAAGGGCTCCCCCAAAAGGGTGACGCCGCCGGCCACGCTGATGACCGGCCCCAACAAGGTGAAGGGCACGATCCGGTTCATGGGGTGACGCCCCAGCAATTGATACCACAGGCTATAGGCCACCAGCGACGACGCGATGACGGTATAGGCCATGCCGGCCAGGATGGGCGGCGACATGATGGCGTGGGCCAGGGCGTCGAGCTGGCCGCTTTCGCCGGCCAGCGACAGGCCCAGCAGCATGGGCGCGGCGAACAGCGCCATCCAGCCGTTGAGCGCCAGGGGGGCGATGGTGCCCAGCCGTTTGACCTGGACGTTGCTGATGGCCCAGCAGACCATGGAGGCCACACCGATGGCCAACGGCCCCCAATGGGGCAGGCTGGGCTCGCCGGCCAAAAGGGCGACGCCGGCGAAAGCCATCACCAGTCCGAAACTGCGGGCTGGTCCCAGCTTTTCGCCGAACACCGCCCAGGCCAGAAGCGCGCTGAAGGGAACGCCCAATTGGGTGACGATGGCGGCGCTGGCGGCATCCATGCCCGACAGGCTGACGAACAACAGGCCGAAATGGCCGCAGCCCAGCACCGCGCCGATGGCGGCGATCCCCTTGATCTGGTCGCGGCGGAGACGGAAGAACGGCACCAGCACGCACGCCACCAGGGCGAAACGCAACGCGGTCAGGAACAATGGCGGCAGCACGCCCAGCACGATCTTCACCGCGATGAAGTTGGTGCCCCACAGGCTGACCACCAGCAAGGCGAGGACGACGTCGCGCGGGTTCAGCGCGTCAACTCCTCGCGCAGGGCTTCCAGTTCCAGCCAACGTTCCTCGGCCGCCTCGAGTTCAACGCGGGCGGCGTCAAGGCGTCCGGTGGCGGTGTCAAAGCGTTTGCGGTCGCGGGTATAAAGGCCGGGGTCGTTGATCTCGGCCTCGAGCTTGGCGATCTCGGCCGACAGCTTGTCCATGCGGCCGGGCAGTTCGTCCAACTCGCGCGCGTCCTTATAGGACAGCTTGGTCGCGGTCTTGGCGCGCGGAATCTCGGCCTTGGGGGTGTCGGGCTTGGGTTTGGCCGCCGGCTCGTCCTTTTTCGGCCGCTGGTCCAGATAGTCGGAATAGCCGCCGGTATATTCGGCGATGTCGCCGTCACCTTCGACGGCGATGACGCTGGTGACCAGCCGGTCCAGGAAGTCGCGGTCGTGGCTGACCACCAAAAGGGTGCCTTCGTAATCGGCCAGCACCTCTTCCAACAGATCCAGCGTGTCCATGTCGAGGTCGTTGGTCGGCTCGTCCAGGATCAGCAGGTTGCTGGGCTTGGCCAACAGCTTGGCCAGCAGCAGACGGTTGCGCTCGCCGCCCGACAGTGCCTTGACCGGGGTGCGGGCCTGATTTTCCTGGAACAGGAAGTCCTTCATATAGCCGACCACATGCTGGGGGCGGCCGCGCACCCAGATGTTGTCGCCGCGGCCATCGGTCAGCGTGTCCCACACCGATCTTTCCGGGTCCAGACGGTCGCGGCGCTGGTCGAAATAGGCGGGTTCCAGGTTGGTGCCCAGACGCACCACGCCGCCATCGGGGGCCAGGTCGCCGGTCAGCATGCGCAACAGCGTGGTCTTGCCGGCACCGTTGGGGCCGATCAGCCCGACGCGGTCGCCGCGCAGGATGCGGGTGGAAAAGCCCTTGGCGATCACCTTGCCGTCATAGGACTTCTCCAGCTTTTCCGCCTCGATCACCAGCCGGCCCGAGATGTCGCCGGCATCGGCCGCCAGATTGGCGCGGCGGTCGTTGTCCTGTTTCGAGCTGAAACGCTGGGCGCGTTCGCCGCGCAGCACGTCAAGCGCCCGGCGGCGGCCCATGTTGCGTTTGCGCCGTGCGGTGACGCCGCGCGCCAGCCAGTGCAACTCGCGCCGCAACAGGTTGTCCATACGGGCCAACTCGGCCTCTTCCGCCGCATAGGTCTCTTCCTGCCATTGCGGAAAGCCGGAAAAGCCGAATTCGGCACGGCGTACCACGCCGCGTTCCAACCACAAGGTTTGTTTGGAAACCGTGTCGAGGAAACGGCGGTCGTGGCTGATCATCACCAACGCCCCCTGATAGCTTTTCAGCCATTCCTCGAGCCACAGGATGGTCGGCAGGTCCAGATGGTTGGTCGGTTCGTCCAGCAACAGCGCGTCGGGTTCGCCGACCAGGGCACGGGCCAGGGCGGCGCGGCGGCCTTCGCCGCCGGACAGGTTCTGGGGCGCGCGGCTGCCATCGATGCCAAGCGCGGCCAGCACCGTCTCGACGCGATAGGTCTGGTCGCGTTCGTCCTCGGGCAGGCCATGGGCCACGTATTCCGCCACGCTGGCGCCATCCAGCAGCGGGTCCTGCGGCAGAGTGGCGATGCGGGTACCGGGCTGGACGAAGCGCTCGCCGGAATCGGCCAGCACCTCGCCGGCCAGCACCTTCAACAGCGTGGACTTGCCGGAACCGTTGCGGCCGACCAGGCAGGTTTTGTCGCCCCGCCCGACCCAGGTGGTGACGCCCTCGAACAGCGGGGTGCCGCCGAAGGTGAGACGAACGTCGCGAAGCGCGAGAAGAGGAGGAGAAGCCATGGGTTTCACCTACACCGGCCAGGGCGGCCGATCAAGCTACTCCCTGTTGCGGGCTCCGCATTCGTCGATGCGCTTGCCCACCTGGGCGCAGATGGCCTTGCGTCCGGCCTCGTCGTCGGCCATGGCGTAAAGCCGGACCCAGGTGCCCTTGGGGCCAAGGTCGAAGCTGCGCAGGATAGGCTCTTGCCGGGCCAACAGGGGCGAGGACTTGGCCAGCGTCTTGAAGCCTTGTTTGGCCCGGTCCTCGGTCTTGTAGGACGCGAGGTAGACCAAGGTGCGTTTGTCCAGACCCGGCGCAGCCTTTGGGGCCGGTTCGGTCACGGGGGCGGCGGCCGGCGTTGCCGTGTCCATCATTTTAGCGGCAGGCATCTTAGCGTCGGGCGTCGTGGCCTCGGGCGCCAGCGGCATGGGGGCTTCGGCGATCAGTGCCGCCGCGGGTTCAGTCGGCTTTTGCTCTTCGGCCATGGGGGCCGGGTCCGGCTGCGGTTCCGGCTGGGCGGGCGGCGGCTCCGAGGCGCAGGCCGCAAGCGATGCGGCCAGAAAAACAAGAACAAGACGCTTCATGAAAGTCCCCTGAACATCGGCTGCATCCCCGCGCCCACTCTATGCCGGAACGCGGGGGATGCCAACCGCTTGGGGAAAGGCGTCAGTCGCGCGTGCGCTGGATGAAGCGGTCCATCCAGGTGGAGAGCAAGCCAAAAGCCAACAGCATGAAGCCGCCGAGGCTGAGCACGACGTAAAGATCGTTGCCGCCGAAAGAGGTGGAGGTGCCCTTGATCACCAAGGTGTTGATCAACAGCCAGACGACGACCGGGGCGGCCATGGCGGCCACCAGCACATAGGGAAGAAAGCGCACGGGGAAATCCTCCGATAAATAATAACGCTTCTAATTCAAATTCGAAGCGGTCGGAAGATGCGCCGCGGATATGGGAAAATCAACCATAGGAAATCTGCGGTATTATACCGCCCGGCGGGGCCTGTTGAAGAAAGAGACCGCCGATTAGGTTTGTCGCGTTTAGGCGAATTGAATATCTCTGGGGCGTGGAAAGACTGTTGGTCTTTCCGGCCGGCCGGAGCGTTTCAGCAGCAATGGGAAGACGGCAGCGGCGATGGCTGCCGCCAGGCGCTTAAGGTTCACCGCGGCGGCGGCGAGGTAGGCTTGAATTTGCATGTTGGCGAGGCCGCGACGGACGGCTCGGGCAAGCCCGTGCCAGGTCTTGGCCTCCCCATGATAGCCTTCGACGCGGATGCGGTGGCTGCGGTAGAGCGCCGCCTCGTGGTCGCCCCATCGCGCATATTTTCGGCGTGCCCGCAGCAAGGCGTCATGGTCCTTGTGGAGCAGGATGGCGCGCCGCTTCATATTTTCGCTGAAGCACTGCTGTCGCAGGCGGCACGCCCGGCAATCGGGGGCCTGCGCCCGATAATGCTGAAAGCCGTCGCAGTCCGGCTTGCCATGGGGCCGTAGCAGTTTCCCGCCTGGGCAGCGGACGATACGGTTCTTGGCGTCGTACTTGAAACGGCGGACGGGAATGACCCCCGTCTTGGGCGGCCGCTCGGCCTTGGCGGGGATGACCGCCTCAATGCTTCGTGCTTCCAGATCGGCAAAGATGCGGGTGATGGCATAGCTGGCATCCATCGTGACCGCCTGGATGTCAGCGCCCGTCGTTGCCGTGATGGCGTCGAGTTGGGCTTCGACAGCTTTCGTGTCGTGGACAGCACCGGTGGTCACCGCCACATCAAGGACCACGCCACGCTCGGCGTCCACGGCCGTATGGTGCTTGTAGCTGGGCTCGCTGCGGTGCGCCTTATTGTTCTTGGACAAGGTCGCATCGGGATCACTGATGCAGGTGGCGATCTTCTTGCGTTTCGCCCTCGGCGACGTCGGGCCATCACCCCCATCCTCGCCGCTCTCCTGCGTATTGGCGACCTCGACTGCATCGACATGGCGCCGGGCGATAGCATCCCAACTGACGTTGGCGCGGATCAGCGAGCTGTCGATGTGGACGATCTCCCCCTTGGCGACCTTGGCGGCGATGCAGGCCTGAACGGTACGGACGAAGATCCGGCGGAACCTGTCGGCGCCCCAGCGCTGGCGAATACGAGTCAGGCTCGAATGGTCCGGCAGGCTTTCGTGCAGGCCGTAGCCGATGAACCAGCGGATAGCCAAGTTGACCCGCGCCTCCCGCATCAGGCGGCGGTCATGCACGATCCCCAGCAACATCCCCGCCAGCATCAGCCGAACCGCCACCTCCGGCGCAATGCCGGGGCGCCCCTTGTCCGCGCTGTAGAGACCGGCAACTTCCGCCTCAAGCCAGCTCAGGTCGAGAACCTTGTCCACCCGAACCAGAACGTGGTCTTCGGGTAGAAGATCCTTCAGTGACCCCACTACGAACAACTCAGGCTGACGGCGGTCCTTTTGACCCAACATGGCGATGCCCCCCGTGACATCGCCATGGAATCAGGATGTGCTGTCTTTTTCAACAGGCCCCGGCGAATGAATTGACCCATTGGATCAATCCACGCTGAGACGGTGACGCTCAACGCCGCGCGGGCTTTCCGGTCGGCCGGAGCGCTTCAGCAGCAATGGGAAGACGGCAGCGGCGATGGCTGCCGCCAGGCGCTTATCCGCCCCAACATGGCCCCCCGCCTTCGCGGGGGTGACGGATAATCAGGTTGTGCGGGCCTTTTGAGGGTGGAATGGAAAATGTTCAGAGGCGGAAGCCCAAACTTTCCATGAAGCTGCGGTAAGCCGCCGGGTGGGGAGTGGCGAAACCGGATTTGGCGGCACGTTGCAGGGCCGGCGAGGCCAGCATCTGGTCGGCGGCCGATTTCAGGCACAGCTTGTAGGCCGGTTCCAGCGCGTCCTTGTAATCGACCCCGTCCTTGCTGTCGAAGCGGCCAAGAAAGCTGCCGAGGAAGGCGCCGTCGGGAAGGTAAGTGTCGATGCTACACCCGATCTTCATGACGTTGTCGAGGCGCGAGAACTTGGGAACGCCCACCACCTTCAGCACCAGTTGTGGCTGCATGGCGGGGTTGTTGGTTTCGACCCGGGTGAAAGCCTGTCCCAGGATGGCGTGGGCGGCCCGTTCCAGCGTGCGGCCGTCCTTGGTGGTGGTTTCCTCGTTGCGGAAGCGCGTTGCTTCGATGACCAGCGGCCGGTCAAGGTCACGCTGCGCCATGTAAACCATGGCGCCGCCCTTGATCGGCAACGTGACGCCGGATGGCGCGCTCAGCGTCATGTTCTCGCGGTTCAGGTCCGGGCCAAGGCAGCCCCCCAACGCCAGCGCCGCCATCACGGCGACCATCAGCCCCAAACGCATACGGCTCCCCTTCGCTCAATAATGTTGCGCGATCATAGCCCAGACGGAGGCTTTGACGAAGACGCTTCCGCGCGGCACCATGCTCTTCCCGTCGTAAGGAGATATCCCGATGAAGATGCCGATTCTGGTTGCTGCTTTGGCGCTGACGTTGTCGGCGCCGGCCTGGGCGCAGACCGCTACCGAAACCATGACCAAGGCTGCCACCGACGCCGCCACGTCCGCCGCGACCCAGGCTGTCGACGAAGGGGTGAGCAAGGTCACCGGCGACACCTCTAGCAGTTCCGCACAGGAAAAGGGTCGTAAGAAGGTCAAGAAAGAGCGGGAAAAGAATGGCCCGAACTGGGGGCGGTCCGAAGACAATCGTCAAGACGCCGATCATGGGCACAAGGGCAAAGGCCAGGGGAAGAAAAACAAGAATTGACGAAAAAAGGCCCGGCCGAATGATCGGGGGCTTCAAAGCCCGTGTGAGAATATCAGAGGTGGCTGATTTTGCGGACGAGCAGGTTTCCCATGGCGAGGAAGATCATGGCTTCGGAGACGTCGAGGCGGCGTTCGTAGTCACGCACGAGGCGACGGTAACGGGTTCTCCATTCTCCCACTGTAACAGTCCAGTGGAGCAGCGAGAAGATTTTGGTGAGGTTTCCCAACGCCTTGCAGAAAGATCAAGGGCTTGGGCGAAAGTGGCGGAGGGGGCGGGATTCGAACCCGCGATAGGCTTTTGACCTATACACACTTTCCAGGCGTGCGCCTTCGACCGCTCGGCCACCCCTCCGCATCCATATCCCCGTGGGGACGATGGAGCGCGGAAAATACACAAGAAGGGGGCAGGGCGCAACCCCGCTGTTGTGGGGGCGTGCGGATGATCCGCTTAACCGGGACGAGTCGGAAAAACATTGAATTTTATCCGCCTCGGGTGCAATCCTTATGCCTCGCAAATATCGGCTGATCATTGAGACCGGAGGGGGGGATGCTGTTCGGTCGTATGGTAGGGTGGGTGCTGATCGGCTTGACCGTGATTCTGGCATCCGCCGATGCTGTGATGGCGTTGGGACCGGCGGAATATGCCGGCATCATCACCGCCGACGTCTTTACTTTGCTGACTGGCGGCGAGCCGGAATTCGGCGAGGGTTTGTCGATGCTGTCGTCGTTCGAGGCGGCGGTGCTGGACACCCCGGCCTGGGTGGTCACCGGATTGGTGGGCACCCTGTTCCTGGTCTCTTGCCGCAAGCGGGCCAAGCGCTACCGTTTCCGCCACTAAGGCGGCGACGCAAACGAAAAAGGCCGCAGGGTTTCCCTGCGGCCTTTTTCGTGGAACGGCGACAGCCTATCAGCTGTCGCCCATCTTGAGCGCGGCCAGGAAGGCGGATTGCGGGATTTCCACCTTGCCGAACTGGCGCATGCGCTTCTTGCCTTCCTTCTGCTTCTCCAGCAGCTTGCGCTTGCGGCTGACGTCGCCGCCATAGCACTTGGCCAGAACGTCCTTCCTGAGGGCGCTGATGCTTTCGCGGGCCACGATGCGGCCGCCGATGGCCGCCTGGATGGCGATCTGGAACATTTGGCGCGGAATCAATTCCTTGAGACGCTGGCAGATGGAGCGGCCGCGGCTTTCGGAATTGGCGCGGTGCGAGATGAAGGCCAGGGCGTCCACCGGTTCCTGGTTGACCAGGATCGACACCTTGACCAGATCGCTTTCGGCGTAGCTGTCGATTTCGTAGTCGAAGCTGGCATAGCCGCGCGAGATGGATTTCAGGCGGTCGTAGAAATCGAACACCACTTCGTTCAGCGGCAACTTGTAGACAGCCATGGCGCGGTTGCCGGCATAGGTCAGATCGACCTGTTGCCCGCGCCGTTCGGTGCACAATTGCAGGATCGGCCCCAGATATTCGTCGGGCACCATGATGGTGGCCTTGATCCACGGCTCGTCGATGTGGTCGATGCGCGCCTGGTCCGGCATGTCGGCCGGGTTGTGCAGCACCATTTCCTCGCCGTTGGTCATGTGGATCTTGTAGACGACGCTGGGGGCGGTGGTGATCAGGTCCAGGTTGAACTCGCGTTCAAGCCGTTCCTGAATGATCTCCAGGTGCAGCAGTCCCAGGAAACCGCAACGGAAGCCGAAGCCCAGGGCCAGCGACGTCTCGGGCTCGTACTGGAAGCTGGCGTCGTTGAGGCGCAGCTTGGCCAGGCTGTCGCGCAAATCCTCGTAATCGGCGGCGTCGATGGGGAACAGGCCGCACCACACCACTGGCACGCTGGGCTTGAAGCCAGCCAACGCCTGGGGTGCCGGTTTCTTGTCGTCGGTGATGGTGTCGCCGACATTGGTGTCGGCCACCGCCTTGATGCCGGCGGTGATGAAGCCCATCTCGCCGGGATAGAGCGCGTCGCACTTGATCATCTTGGGGGTGAAGTAACCCACCGAATCCACTTCGTAGGCGGCGCCCGAGGCCATCATGCGAATCTTCTGCCCGCGCTTGAGCACGCCGTTCTTCACGCGGACCAGGATGATGACGCCCAGATAGGCGTCGTACCAGGAATCCACCAGCAACGCCTGAAGCTCGGTCTTGTCGTCGCCCACCGGCGCCGGCAGGCGGGTGACCAGCGCTTCCAGCACATCCTCGATGCCGATGCCTGACTTGGCCGAGATCATCACCGCGTCCGAGGCATCAAGGCCGATCACGTCCTCGATCTGCTGCTTGACGCGCTCGGGTTCGGCCGCCGGCAGGTCGATCTTGTTGAGCACCGGCACGATCTCGTGCCCGGCGTCCAACGCCTGATAGACGTTGGCGAGCGTCTGGGCCTCGACGCCCTGGGACGCGTCGACCACCAGGATCGAGCCTTCGCAGGCCGCCAGCGACCGGCTGACCTCGTAGGCGAAGTCGACGTGGCCGGGGGTGTCCATCAGGTTCAGCTGATAGGTCTTGCCGTCCTTGGCATTGTAGGCAAGGCGCACGGTCTGCGCCTTGATGGTGATGCCGCGTTCGCGCTCGATGTCCATCGAGTCGAGGATCTGTTCCTTCATCTCGCGCGCCTCGATGGCGCCGCATTGCTGGATCAGGCGGTCGGCCAGCGTCGACTTGCCGTGGTCGATATGGGCGATGATGGCGAAGTTACGGATATGCTCGAGCTTGGTCATGTCGCTTTTTCAAAGGCCTGTAAGATCCTGCGGGAACATAGGGCCTCGCGCGACGTTTGGAAAGGGCGGAGCGAGGCCCTATGTCCCGGTGGCGCTCAGAACCCCTCAAGCACCACCTTGCCCTTGGCCTTGCCGCTTTCGATCAGGGCATGCGCCTTGATCAGGTTGGCGGCGTTGATGGCGCCCATGGTCTCGCTCAGGGTGGTGCGCAGCACGCCCTGATCCACCAGCCGCGACACCTCGGCCAGCAAGTGGTGTTGGGCGATGACGTCGGGGGTGGCGAACAGTGAACGGGTGAACATGAACTCCCAATGCACCGACACCGACTTGCGTTTGAACAGGCCCAGGTTGAAGGCGGCCGGATCGTCGATCAGGCCGAACCGGCCCTGCGGCGCGATCAGGTCGGCGATGTCGGCCTGATGCTGGTCGGTGGCGGTCAGGCTGACCACCAGTTGCGGCGCGCCCAGGCCCAGCGCCGCCACCTGCGGCGCCAGCGGCCGCGAATGGTCGAGGACGTGATGGGCGCCAAGGTCGGCGCACCATTGCTTGGTCTCGGGGCGCGAGGCGGTGGCGATCACCGTCAGGCCGGTCAGATGTCGGGCCAGTTGGATGGCGATGGAACCGACGCCGCCGGCGCCGCCGACGATCAGCAGAATGCGGGAATCGGCCCCCGCGCCCCGCTTGATCTCCAGCCGGTCGAACAAGAGTTCCCAGGCGGTGATGGCGGTCAACGGCAAGGCGGCGGCGGCGGCGAAGTCCAGGCTGGCCGGCTTGGGGCCGACGATGCGTTCGTCCACCAGATGGAACTGGGCGTTGGTGCCCGGCCGGCTCAGGTCGCCGGCATGGAACACCGCGTCGCCCGGCTTGAACAGCGTGGCGTCGGGGCCGGTGGCGACCACCACGCCGGCGGCGTCCCAGCCCAGCACCTTGGGCTCGCCCGCCGGATCGACGCGATGTCGGATCTTGGTGTCCACCGGATTGACCGACACCGCGCGGATTTCCACCAACAGGTCGCGGCCGCTGGGAACGGGGCGCGGCAGATCCACGTCTTCCAGGGCCTTGGAATCGGTGATGGGCAGGGAACGGCGATAGGCGACGGCGCGCATGGCGTGACCTCGTGCAGGACGAATGTCCCTAAGATGTGACCCGCCGTCCCTTCCCGCAAGAACGCAACAGTGTCATGCCGCCGCCGCTTGTCCTTCCGGTCGGCTGGCGACGGGAGTACACTAATCTTAAGCGCACAGGCAGAAGGGGAGAAATCCCATGCTGTTCGACCGTACGCACAAAGCGGCGCCGCCCGCCGCTCCGCCGGATTTGGAAGTTCAGGCCCGCCGTCATCGCGACCGCATGGCCGGATTGTGGGCGGCCGAATTGCTGGGGCTGATCGGGCACGCCGCCCATGATTACGCCCATGGCCTGACCCATGCCCACGAAACGGCACCGGCCGACGACGCGGCCCCCGGCGACGATCCCGTGTTGGGGCGGCTGGTTCGCGATCTGCGCGGCAAGGTTTCGGCCCACGAAATCCGCGAGAAGCTGGCCCATCTGCTGGCCGAGGCGCGGCGGCAACTGCGCATCGACGGCAAGCGCCCTTAGCGTGGGGCGTGCGTATCAGGCTGCGGCCAAGCTGCGCTCGCGCTTGGCCACACGCTTGATGGACAGGGTCATGCTGAGAACGACCCACACCACCGTCACGCCCAGCGACGTCAGATAGCCGCCATTGCCCAACAGGTCGGCCGGGGCGCCGTAAAACGGCGCGCGGATGATGTTGAGCGCGTGGAACACCGGATTGGCGTGCATGACCACGTCCAGCCACATGGGCGCGCCGATGACCGGGAACAAAGCCCCCGACAACATCCACAACGGGAACAGCAACACCATCATGATGGCGTGGAACCCGGACGTGGTGCGCGAGCCCCAGGCCAGCAGGAACCCCAGCGAGGCGAAGCCCATGCCGGTCAGCACGAAGCCCAACAGCAACAGGACCACCGAGCCCAACGACAGGTGCAGCCCCAGGAAGGGGGCGGCGACGGAAAACAGCACCACCTGAACCAGGGCGATCATCACCGCGCCGGCCACCTTGCCCAACACGATGCCCAGGCGGTGCACCGGAGCGACCAGCACCCCCTGAAGGAAACCGGCGTCGCGGTCCTCGATGATGGTGATGCAGGCGAAAATGCTGGAAAACAGCATCATCATCACCATGACGCCGGGATAGAAGTACTCGAAGTACGACATTTGAGCCAGGCCCGGCGGCTTGAAGTTGTTGCCCATGCCGGCACCCAGGAACAGCCAGAACATCAGCGGCTGGGCGATGGCGCCGACCACCCGCTGGGGCTGGCGCAGGAAGCGGGTGAACTCGCGCTTGGCAAGGGCTGTGGCGACGCGGATCATCGGCCGGCCTCCTTGCCGGTTTCGGGCGCCTGGGCGTGGTCGGGCACGGCGCGGCTGGTGACGTGGACGAATACGTCCTCGAGGTCGGGTTGCTTGATGGAGATGGAGCGGATGCGGGGGCGGTAACGCTCCAGGATGCGTTCCAGCATGGGCAATCCCTCGCCGTTCTCGGTCTCTTCCAGCCGCAATTCGTCGCCATGGCGGCGCACAGCCAAACCCAGTTCGACGCGCAAGGTCTCGGCGAAGGCTTCGGCGTCGTCGGGTTGCACCACCACCATTTCGGTGCCGATGCGGGCCTTCAGCGCCTGCGGGCTGTCATAGGCCAGCAAACGGCCGTCCTTCATCACCGCGACGCGGTCCACGTCCTCGGCCTCGGAAAAGACGTGGCTGGTCATCAGGATGGTCATGCCCCGTTCGCGTTGGACGCGGTGCAGGGCGTCCAGGAAATTGCGGCGCGACGACGGGTCCAGCCCGGTGGTCGGTTCGTCCAGCAACAGCACGCGCGGCCGGGTCATCAACACCTTGGCCAATTCGACCTGACGGGCCAGTCCGCCCGACAGGGTCTCGACCTTTTGGTCCAGCCGGTCGGACAGGTCGGTCCAAGCCAAGGCCTCGTCGCGGCGGGCGGTGAACTCGGGGCCGGAGATGCCGTACAGATCGGCATGCAGGCGGATGTTCTCGGCGACGCTGAGTTGCTTGTCCACCGCGGGGTTCTGGAACACCACGCCAAGGACGCGGCGCACGCGGGCCGGTTCGGCGAACAGGTCGATTCCGTCGATCCGCACGCTGCCCGAACCGGGCAGGGCCAGCCCGCACAGGATGCGGAACAGCGTGGACTTTCCCGAGCCGTTGGGGCCCGACAGGATGGCGAACTCGCCCTCGCGCACCGACAGGGTCAGGCTGTCCAGGGCTTTGCGCGGGCCGACCTTGCGGCCACCGGGATAGACGTGAGTCAGGTCTTGGATGTCGATCATGGAGCCTTCGCAGCAAACGGACGCCGGCGGGGGCGCAGCCTAACCCATCCATCGGGAGGGGGCACCTTAAGTTTGGTCAATACTAGAATGCAAACAAATCTAAACAAGGCGGGCGCGATCGCGTCCGTCCCATAGCGCGCGGCCCTTGCTCTCTGCCTCGGCGACCGAGGCTGCGCGGCCCGAATAGCGCAGAACCATGGCGATGGTGCCGGCGATGGTGGCGTCGGCGGCGGGATCGGTTTCGGTTCCACTCCATAGCGCCTTGAGGCGGGAAAGGTCCATTTCCTCGCGTTCGCGCACGCCTTCCACCAGGGCCGGCCAATCCTCGCGCATCGGCTTGCCGTCCATCACCGCCCACACTTCGCAGGATTTTTCGGGTCGCCGCTCGACCTCGCCGCCGTCGCCCTTGAACGCCGCCGAGTAGCGGTCGCCCAACAGCACCGCCGCGCCCTGGTGCACCGGCAGATAGGGCGGATGGGTGACGCCATTGATGGAGAAGGCGGCGCCCAGCGGGTTGACCATGCGGGCCACGGTGTGGATGGGCGAGCGCAGGCCCAGCAGCGGCTTGAGCGCCATGATGGCTGCCAACGGCGGCGACAGGTGGTCGAGCGTCATGTAGGCGAAGCGCCGGTCCCGCAATTGCGTCGCCGCCTGGTCCAGGCTGGTGGCCGGGGTGAGGCCCAGCGCCGCCAGGGCTTCCGAGGTGTAGACGCGGCCAGCCGTGTGTCCCTCGGCGCCGTGCATGAACACCGAGATGCCCGATCGCGCCAGGGCCAGCGCCGCCAACAGGTAATAGGGCAGCCGCCGCGACTTGCCGGCATAGGACGCCCAATCCACGTCCACCTTGAGGCCGGGCGGCGGGGTGATGGTGGCGCGGATGGCGGCGGCAAGGCCCGAGGCTTCCTCGGGCGTTTCGGTCTTGACCCGCAACAGGCATAGGAAGGCGCCCAACTGCACCGGTTCGACCGCGCCCCGCAGCACCATGGCCATGGCGTCGCGGGCTTCGCCATGGCTGAGCGGCCGCGACAGATTCGGCCCCTTGCCCAAGGCCCGAACGTATTGCGCGAAGGGATGTTCCTGGGTCATGGCGGGGCCTTTCGCTAAAGTCCCCTCCTTCCGCCCTGGCGGAAGGAGGGGGGAAGTTACGGACGCACGAAGCCCATCCCGTCGCGGACACGGGTCACGGTGGTGCCGGCGATGGCGCGCGCGCGGTCGGCGCCGGTCTTCAGCACGTCGTGCAGGTGGTCCTGGTTGTTCATCAAGTCGGCATAACGTTCGCGCACCGGGCGCAGGTGCTCGACCGTCAGTTCCACCAAAGCCTTTTTCAGCTTGCCGTAACCTTGACCATGGAATTCGGCCTCGATCTGCTCGCGCGGCTGTTTGGACATCACTTCGTAAAGGGTCAGCAGGTTCTTGACGCCGGGGCCGCAATGGTCGAAGCGGGCTTCGTTCTCGCAGTCGGTGGTGGCCGACATGATGGCCTTCTTGATGACGTTCGGTTCGTCCAGGATGCCGATGGAATGGCCTTTCTTCTGTTCACCGGTCGATTTGCTCATCTTGGATTCCGGGTCGTCCAGGCCCATGACGCGGGCGCCCGAGGCGCGGATCTGGGCCTCGGGGATCACCAGACCGGCGTTGAACATGGTGTTGATGCGCTGGGCCAGGTCGCGGGTGAACTCGATATGCTGTTTCTGGTCGTCGCCCACCGGCACGAAATGGGTGTCGTACAACAAGATGTCGGCGGCCATCAGCACCGGGTAATCCAGCAACCCGGTGCCCACCGATTCCGATCCGCCCGACTTGGCCTTGAACTGGGTCATGCGGTACAGCCAGCCCAAGGGGGTGACGCAGTTCAACAGCCACGACAGTTCGGAATGTTCCGGCACGTGGCTTTGCATGAAGATGGTGGACTTGGCCGGGTCGATGCCGCAGGCGATGTACAGCGCCGCCACTTCCAGGCACTTGGCGCGGAACGCCTTGGGCTCGATGGCCTCGGGGATGGTGATGGCGTGCAGGTCGACGACGCAGAAGATGTTGTCGTAAGCGTCCTGGTTCTCCGCCCACTGGCTGATGGCGCCGACGTAATTGCCGATATGCAGCTTGCCGGTGGGCTGAACGCCCGAGAAGACGCGCTTCTTCTGCTGGCCTGACATCCCGAGATTCTCCGCAACACAAGGAAGGCGGTACTAATAGCCCGCTTGAGGGGCAAAATCCAGCGACGAGCGCGGGCAACTATGTTCTTGAAACGTACCGTGAACATGTTTTAGCTTTGATGCCATGACGAAGCCTGTTTCCCATCGTGGCGCCCTTGCCAACCCGCCCAACCGTTATGATCGGCTGGCCGGCGAAGCCTGCGATGACGGCTGGGATCTGGGCGAGGACGAGACGGCGACCCCGCGGATCGAGGTGGCGGTGGACAGCACGCGGACCATCATCACCCGCAACAAATCGCCGGACGTGCCGTTCGGCCGCTCGATCAATCCTTATCGCGGTTGCGAGCATGGCTGCATTTACTGCTACGCCCGGCCGACCCACGCTTACCTGGGGCTGTCGCCGGGGCTGGATTTCGAAACCCGGCTGTTGGCCAAGCCGGATGCGGCGCGGCTGTTGGAACGGGAATTGTCCCATCCGCGTTATCGGCCGGCGGTGATCGCCATCGGTACCAACACCGACCCCTACCAGCCGGTCGAACGGTCGCGGCGCATCATGCGCCAATGCCTTGAGGTCCTGGCGGCGTTCAATCATCCGGTGATGATCACCACCAAGGGGGCGCTGGTCACCCGCGACCTGGACATCCTGGGGCCGATGGCGGCGCGGGGGCTGGCGGCGGTGAACGTCAGCGTCACCACGCTGGACCGCGACCTGTGCCGCCTGTTGGAACCGCGTGCAGCTTTGCCGCGGGTGCGTCTTGACGCCATCCGCCAACTGGCCGGGGCGGGAATTCCGGTCACGGTGATGGCCGCGCCGATGATTCCGGCGCTGACCGACCACGAGTTGGAGGCGATCCTGGCGGCGGCGCGCGAGGCCGGGGCGTCGGCGGCGGTGACCTTGCTGTTGCGTCTGCCGGGCGAGGTGGCGGATTTATTCCGGCAATGGCTGGAAACCCACGTTCCCGGCCGGGCCGCCCATGTGTTGGGATTGCTGGGCCAAGCCCGTGGCGGACAGGTCAACGATTCACGGTGGCGCAGCCGTTTCACCGGCGAAGGGCCGTTGGCTGCGTTGTTGTCGCGGCGTTTCCATCTGGCCTGTCAACGGCTGGGATTGCGGGCGGCACGCGGCGTCGAGCTGGATTGCCGCCAGTTCCGGCCGCCGCCCAGGGCCGGCGACCAGTTGGCGCTATTCTAAACCCACGCTCAGGCGTGGCCGGCGCTGGCGGACAAGGTGGCGAAATCGATGCCCAGCTTGTGGATCGCCGCTTCCCATTTGTGGTCGAGGTCCAGGCCGAACAGCAATTGTTCGTCGGCGTTCACGTTCAGCCAGGAATTGTCGCGGATCTCCGCGTCCAACTGGCCGGCGCTCCAACCGGCATAGCCCAGGGCCAACAGGCATTTGCGCGGCCCCAGCCCCTGGGCGATGGCTTTCAGCACGTCCACCGTGGCGGTCAGGGCGATGCCCTCGGCCACCCGCATCGAGGTCTCGTGCATGTAGTCGTCGGAATGCAGCACGAAACCGCGCCCGCCCTCGACCGGGCCGCCGAAATGCACGCGGATCTGTTCGCATTGCGGGGTGGTGGGGATGTTGAGCTGTTCCAGCAATTCGGGAAAGCTCAGTCCCTCGAACGGGCGGTTGATCATGATGCCCATGGCGCCTTCGGCGCTGTGGGCACACAGGTACACCACGGAACGCGCGAACCGGGGGTCCTGCATCTGCGGCATGGCGATTAGTAATTGGCCGGCAAGGTAGCCGTTGATTTTCTGCATAGGCATGCTCCCACAGATATGACGGAGTCTTGACGAAAGCAACCCCGCCCGCGGTGCGGCCGTGCTAGCGTGCGCCGGATGACAGGGGGTTAAGTTGACGTCGGGCGGCGGCTTTGCTGTCTTTTGCCCCGGACACGAACACGAGGAAACCCACGTGCTGAAAAAGCTTCTGGCACTGGCCGCGCTGTTGGCGGCCCCTTTGGCCCACGCGGCGGCGGCGGAGCCCGGCGCTTCGGATTGGACGGTCACCGACACCGGCCGGGTGCGGCTGTTGGCGGCGCAAACCGCCCTGGGCACCAAGGACAGCGTGCAACTGGGCCTGCATTTCCAGCTTCAGCCGGGGTGGAAGATTTATTGGCGCACGCCGGGCGACGCCGGCTATCCGCCCAAGATCGACTGGAGCGGGTCGGCCAACCTGTCCGATCCGGTGGTGTCGTGGCCGGCGCCCAAGCGCTTTACCCTGGCCGGTCTGCAAAACCACGGCTATGCCGGCGAGGTGATCCTGCCGGTCCTGGCGCGGGTGGAAAAGCCGGGCCAGCCGGTGTCGGTGTCGGCGCAGCTGGATTATCTGGCCTGTGCCCAGATTTGCGTGCCCATGCAGGCCGACCTGCGTCTTGATCTGCCGGCCGGGTCGGGCCAGCCCTCGGCCTTCGCCCATGACATCGGCCGCTTCGTCGCCCTGGTGCCCGGTGACGGTGCCCGTCATGGCCTCAAGGTCGAGCGCGTCGAGGCGGTGGGCGAGGGTGAAGGCGTCCACCTGCGGCTGACGGCGGCGGCCGACGATCCCTTCGACCATCCCGACATGTTCGTCGAACCGGCCGAACTGGCCAGTTTCGAAGCCCCCGTCGTCACCCTGTCGCAAGGAGGGCGTCGGGCGGTGATCGAGGCCGAGGTGGTCAAGGGCACCTTGCAGCGGCCGTTGGCCGGGGCACCGCTAGTCGTCACCGTGGTCGATGGTCCCCGTTCCTTGGAAGCGGCGGCGGTGCCGGTGCCGGGGGTGGCCGGTTCCGTCGAGGGTGGGCCGGCGCTGCTGTCCATGCTGCTGGTGGCGTTGCTGGGCGGCGTCATCTTGAATTTGATGCCTTGCGTGTTGCCGGTTCTGTCCATCAAGGTGCTGGGGGCGTTGTCCCATGGCGGTGCCGGACGCGGCCATGTGCGGGCTTCGTTCCTGGCTTCCGCCGCCGGCATCGTGGTTTCGTTCCTGGCCTTGGCCGCGGTGGCGGTGGCGGTCAAGGCGGCGGGTCAGGCGGTGGGGTGGGGCATCCAGTTCCAGCAACCGTGGTTCCTGGGCGTGATGATCGCGCTGTTGCTGGCCTTCGCCGCCAACCTTTGGGGTCTTTACGAAATCCGTCTGCCGACGGCGTTGATGAACGCCGGGCCGTCGGGTGTCGCCCACCATACGCTGTTGGGGCATTTCCTGTCGGGGGCCTTCGCCACGCTGTTGGCGACGCCGTGTTCGGCGCCGTTCCTGGGCACCGCCGTCGGCTTCGCCCTGGCGCGCGGTCCGTCCGAGATATTCGCCATCTTCGCCGCCCTGGGGCTGGGATTGGCGCTGCCCTATCTGGCGGTGGCCACATGGCCGGGACTGGCCAGCCGTCTGCCCAAGCCGGGGGCCTGGATGGTGACGGTGAAGAAGGTCATGGGCGTCGCCCTGACCGCCACCGCGTTGTGGCTGGGCACGGTGCTGGCGGTCCAGGTGGGCATGGCCGGCGGCGCGGCCTCGGACAAGGCGGCGGTGGCCTGGGTGCCGTTCGACCAGACCGCCATTTCCCGCGCCGTGGCCGAGGGCAAGGTGGTGTTCGTCGATGTCACCGCCGACTGGTGCATCACCTGCAAGGTCAACAAGGCGGCGGTGACCGAACGCGGCGCGGTGGCGGCACGGCTGAACGGTGGCGACGTGGTCGCCATGAAGGCCGACTGGACCAAGCCGGACGACGGCGTCGCCGCTTATCTGGCGTCGTTCGGCCGCTACGGCATTCCGTTCAACGCCGTCTACGGCCCCGGCGCCCCCGATGGCGTCGCCTTGTCGGAATTGTTGACCGAGGCCGAGGTGATGGCGGCGTTGGACAAGGCGGGAAAGCGGTAGTGCATTGAAGATTCAATGCACTAAGCCCGAGCGGCGCTTGAGCTTGGTTTGCGCCGGAGGCGCAAGCCGCCAAAGGCAAACCCCGTGCTCAGACGCATTTGAATGCGTCTGAGCACGGGGTTATTTCCCCGCCGCTTCCTTGGCGCCGCGTCGGGCCAGTTCGTCGGCGCGTTCGTTTTCCGGGTGGCCGTTGTGGCCGCGCACCCAGTTCCAGGTGACGCGGTGGCGGGACGCCGCCTCATCCAGGGCCTTCCACAGGTCGTCGTTCTTGACCGGCTTCTTGTCGGCGGTTTTCCAGCCGCGCGCCTTCCAGCCGCGCAGCCATTCGGTCATGCCCTTCTTCACGTATTCGCTGTCGGTGTAGACCGCGACCTCGCAAGGGCGGGTCAGCGCGTTCAGCCCCGACAGCACCGCCAGCATTTCCATGCGGTTGTTGGTGGTCGGAGCCTCGCCGCCGTAAAGTTCCTTCTCGATGCCCTTGAAGCGCAGGATGCAGCCCCAGCCGCCGGGGCCGGGATTGCCGGAACAGGCGCCGTCGGTATAAAGCTCGACGATGGTGTCGGAGGTGGTGCCGGTCATTCGATACCGTAGGCGCCGGGGCCGGAAATGCCCTGGTGGAAGCGCAGTTTGCGGTAATATTCCAGCGGGTCCTTGCGCTTGACCAAGGCGCCGGCCGGGGTGTTGACCCAGTCGTAAAGGCGGGTCAGCAGGAAGCGCATGGCGGCGCCGCGCGCCAGGATCGGCAGGGCGGCCAGTTCCTCGGCCGACAGCGCCCGCACCTTTCGATACCCGTTCAGCATCATCCGCGCCTTGGTGGCGTTGAAGCTGCCGTCTGTTTCGAAGCACCAGGCGTTCAGGCAGATGGCGATGTCATAGGTCAGGGCGTCGGTACAGGCGAAATAGAAGTCGATGATTCCCGACACGTCATGGCCGTGGAAGAACACGTTGTCGGGGAACAGGTCGGCGTGGATCAGTCCCGACGGCAACTGGCGGGGCCAATTGGCCTCAAGGAAATCCAGCTCGGCGGCGATGGAATCGGCCAACCCGGCCTTGACCTGGTCGGCGCGGTGCTTTTCCGCGTCGAACAGCGGCCGCCAGCCGGCAACCGACAGGTCGTTGGGGCGCGATCGGGCGAAATCGGCGCCGGCCAGATGCATCTGGGCCATGGCCGCGCCCAGCGCCGCGCAATGGTCCAGGGTCAGGCGTCGCGCCGACATGCCGTTCAAGAAGCTGACCATGGCCGCCGGCTTGCCGCACAGGCTGCGCAATGCCCGGCCGTCGCGGCCGTGCAGCGGCGTCGGGCACGCCAGTCCGCGCGCCGCCAGATGCTCCATCAGTTCCAGGAAGAACGGCAAATCCTCGGGTTTTGTCCGCTTTTCGTAAAGCGTCAGGATGTATTGGCCGTGGTCGGTCTGCAAAAGGTAGTTGGAATTCTCGACACCTTCGGCGATGCCCTTGAACGACAACACCTCGCCGACGTCGTAGCCGGCGACGAACGCCTCCAGCTCCTCGTCGGACACTTCCGTATAGACCGCCATGAAAACCCCTGGCCCCGATCGCCCCGGTGAAAGGCGGAAAGTACGACAGCCATCCGGCTTTGGGAAGGGGGCGGTTTGGGAAAAGGCAGGCGGTTACAACCCCAGCCGATAGCCCAGCCAGCCCTCGTTGTGGGCGAAGCCCAGCGTGGCATAGAAGGCGCGGGCCTTGTCGTTCCAGTCGAGCACGTTGACGTCGATGCGGCAGCTTTGGCGCTCGCGGCCGATTTCCGTCAGACGGCCGACCAGGGCCTTGCCGGCGCCCAGCCCGCGGGCTTCCTCCTTGACGAACAGGTCATGGATCAGAAGGGCCGGCCGTCCCCGCCACGACGAATAAAGCGACAGAAAGGTCAGCATGCCGACCGCCTTGCCGTCGCGTTCGGCCAACAGCGCCTCGAACAACGGCGTGGGGCCGAAGGCGTCGCGTTCCAGGTCGGCGGCGGTGGCGGCGACGCTGCCTTGCTCGAACGCCGCCAACTCGGTCAGCAAGGCGTGGATGGTGGCGCCGTCGCCGGCGCGGGCGGAACGGATCGTCAGGGTCACAGCAAAGCCTCCGGCAGTTTGAACGACACGGTTTCGTCCTTGACCTTGATTTCCTCGATGGTGACCGCGAAACGGTCGCGGGCGGCGGCGATCACCTCCTCGACCAGGATTTCCGGGGCCGAGGCGCCGGCGGTGACGCCCAGGCGGTGGATGTCGCCCAAGGCTTCCCAATCGATGTCGGCGGCGCGCTGCACCAGGATCGAACGGCCGCAGCCCGAGCGCGCAGCCACCTCGACCAGCCGCTTGGAGTTGGACGAGTTGGGGGCGCCGATCACCATGACCGCGTCGCAATGGGGCGCGATGGTCTTGACCGCAAGCTGGCGGTTGGTGGTGGCGTAGCAGATGTCGTCCTTGCGCGGACCCATCATGGCCGGGAAACGCCGGCGCAATGTCTCGACGATGGCCGAGGTGTCGTCCACCGACAACGTGGTCTGGGTGATGTAGGCCACCTTGTCCGGGTCGGCGGGCTGGATGGTCTCGGCGTCGGCGACGTTTTCCACCAGCAGCACCGCGCCCTCGGGCACCTGACCCATGGTGCCGATCACCTCGGGGTGGCCCTTGTGGCCGATCATGATGATCTGGCGGCCGGCGGCGTGGTGGTATTCCGCCTCCTTGTGTACCTTGGTCACCAGCGGACAGGTGGCGTCAAGATAGGCCAATCCCCGTTCCTCGGCCGCCTCGGGCACCGATTTCGGCACGCCGTGGGCGGAAAACACCACCGGCACGCCGTCGGGCACCTCGGTCAGTTCGTCCACGAACAGCGCGCCCTTGGCCTTCAGGCTGTCCACCACGAAGCGGTTGTGCACGATCTCGTGGCGCACATAGACCGGGGCGCCGTATTTCTCGATGGCCGCCTCGACGATGTGGATGGCGCGGTCGACGCCGGCGCAGAAGCCGCGCGGGCTGGCGAGAACGATCGTCAAGGCGGGGTTGCTCATCTTCGGTTTCCTGTCATGCCCGCCACCGCCCTTGTGCGGGAGCGAAGGCTTCAATAAAGTCGCATGACTATAGCCACGGAAGTTCCCTTCCCCTCAACGGCTTTTCCGAGATGAAAATGATGCGAAGCGCCTTCAAACCCGTCGCCGTCGTCCTGTTGCCGCTGGTCCTGGCCTCCTGTTCGCTGTTCCAGAAAAAGGAAGTGCCGCCCTGTCCGCCGGTCTACATCCTGTCGGACGCGAGCAAGCTGACCAAGTTTCGCGACGGGCCGGGGCGCGACATCACCGACGTCGAGTACGAGGCCGAGATCACCGGCTTCACCGGCGGGTGCAAGTATGACGCCAAGGGCGCCATCGTCGATCTTCAGGTGACGTTCAACGTCAAGCGCGGTCCCGCCGACACCGACCGCAAGGCCGATTTCTCCTATTTCGTCGCCATTCCCTTCTTCTATCCTTCGCCTGACGCCAAGGCCGAATTCGCGACCGAGGTCGCGTTCCCCGAAGGCACCAACTACGTCAAGTTCACCGACGAAGAGGTGGTGATGCGCGTCCCGGTCAAGGACAAGGAGGTCATCGACAAGTACGAGATCTACCTGGGTCTGCAACAGACCCGCGAGGAACTGGACCGCAACCGGACCAGCCGCTAAGTTTTCAACCACAGGCATTGACTCGCCCCAAGGCGCGCAGGCATTGTGGCGACCACAGATGATCCCCGCCGGGAGAGAGCGGCCCACACCATGTTGTGTCACAGCATGGTGTGTCAGGGTCGCCGCCGAAGGAGCAACCGCCCCTGGAAACTCTCAGGCAAAACGGACCGCGGGGGGATGACGCTCTGGAAAGTGGCGCGGGGTCTTTGGCTCTTGCGCCCACCGACGATGTAAGTCGGTCACCGGCATTACCGGCGGCCGATGAATCTTTCAGGTTCCGAGACAGAGGGGGGCACGCGGGCTGACGCCCTTGGTGCGACTCCTTTCAAGACCCTGGAGGAACCGTTGAGCGATTCCGAGACACAGCTTCTCACCACTCCGCTCGATTCGCTGCATCGCGAACTGGGTGCCAAGATGGTGCCTTTCGCCGGTTATTCCATGCCGGTGCAATATCCCGCCGGTGTCCTGACCGAACATTTGCACACCCGCGCCGCCGCCGGCCTGTTCGACGTGTCGCACATGGGCCAGGTGGTGATCGAAGGCGACGACCCGGCCGCCGCGCTTGAGGCGCTGGTGCCGGGCGACGTGGTCGGACTGGGCGAGGGGCGAACCCGCTATTCGGTGTTCACCGACGTGGGCGGCGGCATCCTTGACGACCTGATGATTTCCCGGCTTGGTCCCAACAAGCTGTTCCTGGTGGTCAACGCCGCGTGCAAGCACGCCGATTTCAAGCACATGCAGGACTGGTTGGCCGGCTGTTCGGTGCGCATGCTCGACGACCGCGCGTTGCTGGCGCTGCAAGGCCCCAAGGCGGCCGAGGCGTTCGCCGCCGTGGCGCCGGCCTCGGTCGGCCAGGGGTTCATGACCATCCGCGAATACGACGTTGCCGGCATCTCCTGTCTGGTCACCCGCTCGGGCTATACCGGTGAGGACGGGTTCGAGATTTCCGTGCCCGCCGACCGTGCCGAGGAACTGGCCCGTGTCCTTCTGGCGCTGGAGGGCGTCAAGCCCATCGGTCTTGGCGCGCGCGACAGCCTGCGGCTCGAGGCCGGGCTGTGCCTTTATGGCTCCGACATCGACCGCACCACCTCGCCGGTGGAAGGCGGCATCCAGTGGATCATCGGCAAGCGCCGCCGTGAACAGGGCGGCTTTCCCGGCGCCGCCGTCATCTTGGCGCAACTGGCCGAAGGTCCCAGGCGCAAGCGCGTGGGCGTCCAGCCCGATGGCCGCGCCCCGGCCCGCGCCCATACCGAGATCACCGACCTCGACGGCAACGTCATCGGCGAGATCACGTCCGGCGGCTTCGGCCCGTCGGTGAACGGCCCGGTCGCCATGGGCTACGTCCCCGCCGCCTTCGCCGCGCCGGGAACCGCCGTGCGCCTGATGGTGCGCGGCAAGGCGCTGGACGCCCGCGTGGTGACGCTGCCGTTCACGCCTCATCGCTATTTCAAAGGTTAAGGGGAACCGTCATGAGCATCTATTTCACCAAGGACCACGAGTGGATCAACGTCGAGGGCAATGTCGGCACCGTCGGTATCACCGACTACGCCCAGCATGCTTTGGGCGACGTGGTGTTCGTCGAGGTGCCCGAGGCCGGCCGCGGCCTGACCAAGGGCGGTGACGCCGCGGTGGTCGAGTCGGTCAAGGCCGCGTCCGAGGTTTACAGCCCGGTGTCGGGCACGGTGGTCGAGGGCAATGCCGCCCTGGCCGAGCAGCCGGCCATGGTCAACGAAGACCCCGAGGGCGCGGCCTGGTTCTTCAAGGTCGAGCTGTCGAACCCGGCCGAACTGGACGAGTTGATGGACCGCGCCGCCTATGACGCCTTCGTCGCCGGGCTGGAATAAAAGCTCACAAGGAACTTTCCCCATGCGTTACCTGCCCCATACCGAGGCCGACCGCCGCGCCATGCTGGCGGCCATCGGCGCCAAGGACGTGGATTCCCTGTTTCGCGATGTGCCCGCCGCGGCCCGTCTCGATCAGCCGATCGACCTGCCGCGTGGTCAAAGCGAGATGGAGGTGGAGCGGGCGCTGTCGCGCATGGCCGCCAAGAATCTGTCGGCGGGATCGGTGCCGTTCTTCATCGGGGCGGGGCTTTACCGCCACCATGTGCCGGCATCGGTGGACCAATTGCTGACGCGGGGCGAGTTCCTGACCAGCTATACCCCCTACCAGCCCGAGGTGTCGCAAGGTACGTTGCAATACCTGTTTGAGTTCCAAAGCCAGGTGGCGATGCTGACCGGCATGGAGGTGGCCAACGCCTCCATGTATGACGGCGCCACCGCCTGTGCCGAGGCCGCGGTCATGGCGGCCCGCGTCACCAAGCGGGGCAAGGTGATCCTGTCGGGCAGCCTGCATCCCCATTGGCGGGAAACTACCGAGACGACGCTGAAATATACTGGACTGGAATGCGAGACCCTGGCCCCCGATCCGTTGGCCATGGAAGACCTGATGGGGCGGGTGGACAGCCGCACCGCCTGCGTCATCGTGCAAAATCCCGGTTTCTTCGGCGGCATCAAGGACCTGCGGCCGCTGGCCGAGGAATGCCACGCCGAAGGCGCGTTGCTGGTGGTGGCGGTGGCCGATCCGGTCAGTTTCGGCCTGATCGAACCGCCGGGGGCCATGGGCGCCGACATCGTGGTGGCCGAGGGGCAGTCGCTCGGCATGGGGCTGCAATTCGGCGGTCCCGGTCTGGGACTGTTCGCGACGCGCGACAAATACGTGCGCCAGATGCCCGGCCGTCTGGCCGGTCAGACGGTGGACGCGGATGGCAAGCGCGGTTTCGTCCTGACGCTGTCCACCCGCGAACAGCACATCCGCCGGGAAAAGGCGACCAGCAACATCTGCACCAATTCCGGTCTGTGCGCGCTGGCCTTCACCATGCATCTGACGCTGCTGGGCGAGACCGGGCTGGTGCGGCTGGCCGAACTCAACCACGCGCTGGCGGTGCGGCTGGAAACCAAGCTCAAGCGGGTCAAGGGCGTGCGTGTGCTGGGCAATTCCTATTTCAACGAATTCGCCTTGTATCTGGGCGAGGACAAGGATGCGTCCGAGGTGGTGGATGCCCTGGCCGAGCGCGGCATCCTGGGTGGCGTCGCGGCGTCGCGCTTCTATCCCGAATGGCCCGAGTTGCGGCCCATCTTGCTGCTGGCCGTCACCGAAACCACGACCGAGTCCGACATGGACGCGCTGGTCGCCGCTCTGACCGAGGTGTTGTGACATGGCCGAGACCACGACGTTTTCCGGCAATCGTGCCCTTCAGATCGAAGAGCCGCTGATTTTCGAACTGGGTTCGGCCGGCCGTGTCGGTGTCGATGTCGCCGACGCCCCGCCGGTGGACGAGGATCGTCTGTCCGGCCTGCGACGCAAGGCGCCGATCGGCCTGCCCGATCTGTCCGAACCGCAGGTGGTGCGCCATTACACCCGGCTCAGCCAGAAAAATTACGGCATCGACACCGGCTTCTATCCGCTGGGATCGTGCACCATGAAGCACAACCCGCGCCTGTCGGAAAAGATGGCCCGCCTGCCCGGTCTGGTGGACCTGCACCCGTTCCAGCCGCAAAAGACGGTGCAAGGCGCGCTTGAGGTGATCGACACCTTGGCCCATTGGCTGAAAGGGCTGACCGGCATGCCGGCGGTAGCCATGAGCCCGGCGGCCGGCGCCCATGGCGAATGGTGCGGGCTGATGGCCATCCGCGCCTATCACGACGATCACGGTGAAAACCATCGCCGCCGCGTGCTGGTGCCCGAATCGGCCCACGGCACCAATCCGGCCAGCGCAGCCATGTGCGGCTATAGTGTCGATCCGGTGCCGGCCACCGATCGCGGCCGGGTGGACGTGGCCGCGCTCAAGGCCAAGCTGGGGCCCGACGTCGCCTGCATCATGGTGACCAACCCCAACACCTGCGGCCTGTTCGAGGACGAGATCCTGGAGATCGCCGAGGCGACCCACGCGGCCGGTGCCTTTTTCTATTGCGACGGCGCCAATTACAACGCCATCGTCGGCCGGGTGAAGGTGGCCGATCTTGGCGTCGACGCCATGCACATCAACCTGCACAAGACCTTTTCCACGCCCCACGGCGGCGGCGGCCCCGGTGCCGGCCCGACCGTGCTGTCGGAAAAGCTGGCGCCTTACGCTCCCTTGCCGTTCGTGGTTCACGACGGCGACGGGCTGCGCATGGTCGAACATCCCGAAAGCAGCGGCGGCGCCAAGCCGTTCGGCCGGGTCAAGGGCTATCACGGCCAGTTCGGCGTGTTCATCCGGGCGCTGGCCTACATCCTGTCCATGGGCTCGGACGGCCTGCGGCAGGCATCGTCGGACGCGGTGCTCAACGCCAATTATCTGTTGGCGCGGCTGGGCGGCACGCTGACCCCGTCGTTCGAAGGCCCGTGCATGCACGAGGCGCTGTTCGACGACCGCTTCCTCAAGGATTCGGGGGTGACCACCCTCGATTTCGCCAAGGCGCTGATCGACGAGGGCTTCCATCCCATGACCATGTACTTCCCGTTGGTGGTGCATGGCGCGCTCCTGATGGAACCGACCGAGACCGAATCCAAGGAAACGCTGGACGGCTATGTCGAGGTGGTCAAGGCGCTGGCCGCCAAGGCCGCGGCCGGTGGGGCCGCCGACGAGTTCAAGGCGGCACCCAAATACACGCCGCGCCGCCGTCTGGACGAAACCCAGGCGGCACGCAGCCCGGTGTTGCGTTGGAAGCCGGGCTCGAACGCCTGAAAGCGGCTATGATCGGGGGGCCTTTGCGGCCCCCCGTTTCGTTCAGCCCCTTGGAAGACCCCATGTCCCTGTCCGCGCTTCTGTTCGACCTTGACGGCACCTTGGTCGACAGCGACCCGTTGCATTTCCTGACGTTCCAGACCGTGGCCCGGCGCTGGGGCGCCGATTTCGACCGCGACTACTTCGACACCCGGATGTCGGGTCACAGTAACCGTGAAATTTGCCGCGTGCTGTTTCCCCATCTCGACGACGCGGCCCATGACCGGGTCGCCGCCGAGAAAGAGGATCTGTTCCGCGCCAGCCTGTCCCGGCTGGCGCCGGTCACTGGTTTGCACGATCTGTTGGACTGGGCGCGCGATTCGGGACTGGCGCTGGCGGTGGTCAGCAACGCGCCGCGTGCCAATATCGACGGTGTGCTGGCGGCGTTGGGCGTCGCCGACCGTTTCGCCGTCACCGTGTCCAGCGACGAATTGCCGCGCGGCAAGCCCGACCCCTTGCCCTATCGCACCGCGCTGGAACGGCTGGGCGTCGCCCCCGGACAGGCGGTGGCGTTCGAGGACGCGGTGCCGGGTCTGACGGCGGCGGTGCGGGCCGACTTGCCCACGGTGGGGGTTTTGACCACCCAACCGCCGGAGGTGCTGGCGGGGGCCGGCGCGGTGCTGACCGTGCGGGATTTCTCGGACCCGGCGTTGATGGGGTTCCTGGACGGCTTCACAGCGCCGTGACGATACCGCCGGCACGGCTGGCGTGAATGAAATCCATAGCTTTGGCCGGGACGTCCTGCCCCATGGCCTGTGGCGGCAGGCTGCTCAGTTCCCGCATGCGGGCCGCCAGACGGGACAGCATGTCGGTCCGGCTCCAGCACAGCCCAAGCCGGCGCTGCAACCCGGCCAGATGGGCGAAGGCGGTGCCGCCGGCGGTGGCGGCGATTTCCGGGACGACGGCGATGCCCCGCCGGGCCAGGATGTCGGCGACCTTTGGGGCGACCCCGCCCAAGCCCAGTTCGATCACCGCATGGCAGCGCAGTTCCGCCGCCGAGGCTTCGCTGAGCCGTTGTTCGGCGGCGACCACCACCAGGCTTGCCTGTTCGTCGAACGGCGTTTCGGCGCGGCGGGTGCCGCGTTCGCCCACCAGCGACGCCAAGCCGGCGCCGTCGGCCATGGCGCAGGCCAATTCCGAAGGTGGCAGGCCCCAGCGGTTGCGCAGTGTGGCGCCATGATCCGAGGCGCCGACCAGTTTCCAGCCGGCCACGGTCAACACTCGGGCAAGATGGATGGACACTTGGTCGCAGCCGTGCAAAACCCACTTTCCGGGACAGGGACAGATCGCGCGGATCAACGTGAAGGCGCCGACGCCAACCGCCTCTTCCCAGGTCATGGGGATGGAATGGGCCGGTTCCGGGCCGAAACGCAAGGTGCGCTGGTCTCGGCAACGCCAGCCCGACAGCACCGTCCCACCGGGCCGGGTGACGCCGAAATCGGGAAAACGGGCGACGAAGGACCATGCCAGCCGAGACAGTTCACCCCGCGACAGGTGATGGGCGTCGGCTTCGACGCCGCCGCACGCTCCGCCATAGGGAAGCCGCAAGGCCGCGGCCTGCATGGCGGCGGCGAAGGCTCTTTGATCGACAATGTCGCCGGTATCGCCGGGAACCAGCCGGACGGCGCCCAGCGCGCGGGGAAACCCCATGTCGTAACGGCTGCGCCACGCGCGGAAGGTTCGTGCACGCCCGTCGTCCATGACCACGTCAAGCGTCGCGGCGACAAGGTTGGGATGGTCCTGCCGACAGGTTGTCTGTCGGGGGCCTTCCCCGGACCGCGTCGCGGTCGCCCAGGAATTCTCCACCTCGACCCCTTGGAAGAAGTTGCGGCGAAGAGACTACACACCCCACGGCGGGCGGATATCCCCGGAAAGTACGGAAAGAAGGCGGATCAGGGCGCCTGGGGGGCCGGCGCCAGATAGCCCAGGCGAACCGCCTCGCGCACCAGGAATTCGGCATGGTCGCCTAAAGCCGGCGCTCCGGCCCGGATGCGTTCGACCAGCTTCAGCACCTTGTCGGCGGTGACGCCGTGCTGATGCCAGGTGCCGCCTTTGGTGGCGAAGTTGTTCATGATCGGCTGGAGCCGGTCCAGCGCGTCGGCGAACTTGGCGGTGGGGGTGGCACGATCCTCGTATTCCTGCCACAGGGCGCGCAATTCGGCGGCCTGATCGGGCGGCAGCATGCCGTAAAGCCGGTCGGCGGCGGCCTGTTCGCGTTGGGCCTTGTCGGAATTGCCCTTGTCGTCGTGGATGAAGGTGTCGCCGGCGTCGATTTCCACCACGTCGTGGAACAGCAGCATGCGGCTGGCGCGCAACGGGTCGGCGCCGGGCGGCGCGTGTTCCGCCAACAGGACGGCCATCATGGCGACGTGCCAGGAATGCTCGGCGTCGTTTTCCTGGCGCGAGGAATCCACCAGAAGGGTCTGGCGCAGGATGGTCTTGAGCTTGTCCAACTCGAGCGAGAACGCCAATTGGCGTGAAAGGCGGGTTTGGTCGGTCATGACGGGGGGTATAGCCGGAATCTCGTTGAACTCGGTATGGAAAAACGGTATGTCAGCCGCTTCGGCGCGGCACCCCTGGAGGCCGCGTCCCTTGTGTTATGGAGAAAGCAATGACTGAGATCAGCGCCATCGTCGCCGAGCTGCGCGATCGGGCCGGAAAGGGGGCCGCCCGTGCCACTCGCCGTGAAGGTAAGGTTCCGGGTGTTATCTATGGTGCCAAGCAGGCGCCCGTCACCATCGCCCTTGACCCCCGCGTCATCTGGGCCGAACTGAACAAGCCGGGCTTCAAGACCCGTCTGTTCGACATCGACCTGGGCAACGGTTCCAAGGAACGCTGCCTGGCGCGTGACGTCCAGCTGCACCCGGTGAGCGACCAGCCGCAGCACATCGACTTCCTGCGCGTTTCCGCCGACGCCGTCGTGCACGTCAAGGTGCCGGTGCACGTCGCCAACGCCGACAAGGCCCCGGGCGTCAAGCGCGGCGGCGTGGTCAGCATCGAGCTGCACGAAGTGGAAGTGACCTGCGCTCCGGCCAACATCCCGGCCGAAATCGTCGTCGACCTGAGCGGCATGGAAATCGGCGCCGCCGTGCATGTGTCCGATCTCAAGCTGCCGGCCGGCGTGACCCCGTACCACGTGTCCGCCCAGGGTACCGTGGTGTCGATCTCTGCCCCGACCGTGGCCCAGGCCGCCGAGGGCGAGCAGGCCGAGTGACCATGTTCCTGGTGGTTGGCCTCGGCAATCCCGGAGGCGAATACGCCAGGAACCGTCACAACATCGGTTTCATGGCGGCGGACGAACTCGTCCGCCGCCATTCCTTTGGGCCCTGGCGTTCCAAGTTCCAGGGCGAGCTGGCCGAAGGCAACATCGGCGGCGACAAGGTGCTGGTGTTGAAACCGATGACCTACATGAACCTGTCGGGTCAGTCGGTGGCGGCGGCGGCGCGCTTCCTGAAAGTGCCGGTCGAGGACGTGGTGGTGATTCACGACGAACTGGATCTGGCGCCCGGTCGGCTGCGCGTCAAACGCGGCGGCGGCGCGGGCGGGCACAACGGCCTGAAAAGCATCGACCAGTATCTGGGCCAGAATTACCGGCGCATCCGCCTGGGCATCGGCCATCCCGGCGACAAGGACCGGGTGTCGGGCTATGTGCTGCACGATTTCGCCAAGACCGAACAGGTCTGGCTCGATCCCTTGATCGACGCCTTCGCCGACGCCTTCGCCTTGCTGCTGAAGGGCGACGAGGCCGGCTTCATGAACCGGGTGAGCGTGTTGACCGCGCCGCCCAAGCAGAAGAAAGAAAAGCCGGCCGAGGCCGCGGCCAAATCCGCCGCGCCGGCTTCGGCTCCGCTTCCCCCCTCCGCTCCCGTTTCCGGCGGCTCCCTGGCCGATGCGTTGCGGGCGGCTCTGGCACGAAAGAAGGACTGACCATGGGTTTCAATTGCGGCATCGTCGGCCTGCCCAACGTGGGCAAGAGCACGCTGTTCAACGCGCTCACCCAGACCGCCGCCGCCCAGGCGGCCAATTATCCCTTCTGCACCATCGAGCCCAACGTGGGCCGCGTGGCGGTGCCCGATCCGCGCCTGGACGATCTGGTGCGCATCGCCAAGAGCCAGAAGGAAATCCCCACCCAACTGGAATTCGTCGACATCGCCGGTCTGGTGCGCGGCGCCAGCAAGGGCGAGGGCCTGGGCAACCAGTTCCTGGCCAACATCCGCGAGGTGGACGCCATTGTCCATGTGCTGCGCTGCTTCGTCGATGACGACATCAAGCATGTGGAGGATTCGGTCGATCCGGTGCGCGACGCCGAGATCATCGAGACCGAGCTGATGCTGGCCGACCTCGACAGCCTTGAACGCCGGATCGTGCCTTTGGAAAAGAAGGCCAAGAACGGCGACAAGGATGCCAAGGCCCAGGTGGACGTCATGGCGCCGGTGCTGGCGGTGTTGCGCGACGGCAAGCCGGCCCGCGTGGTCAAATTCGACGACGAGGAACAGAACCGCCTGTTCAAGCAATTGGGGCTTCTGACCTCGAAGCCGGTGGTTTACGCCTGCAACGTCGAGGAAGCCTCGGCCGCCGAAGGCAACGAGTTGTCGGCTCGCGTGTTCGAGATGGCCGCCGCCGAGGGCAATTCGGCGGTGGTGATTTCGGCGGCCATCGAGGCCGAGATCGCCCAGCTTGCCACCGACGAGGAGAAGAAGGAGTTCCTGGAGACCCTGGGGCTCGAGGAAACCGGTCTGGCCCGCGTCATCCGCGCCGGCTACGACCTGCTGCACCTCATCACCTTCTTCACCGTCGGTCCCAAGGAAGCCCGCGCCTGGACCGTGCAGAAGGGGGCCAAGGCCCCACAGGCGGCCGGTGTCATCCACACGGATTTCGAAAAGGGCTTCATCCGCGCCGAAACCATCGCCTACGCCGATTTCATCGCGCTGGGCGGCGAGACCGGGGCCAAGGAAGCGGGCAAGATGCGCCTGGAAGGCAAGGAATACGTGGTTCAGGATGGTGACATCTTCCACTTCCGCTTCAACGTCTGAGAGGCTGTTGGAGAAATCCTTATCCCTTCGTCATTCCGGCTCGCGCGTTGCTTGGCCGGGGTGACGGACACAGGGGAGCGGGGGACGATATTTTTAGACCCTATGTTCGCCCCCTGAAACGGCCAAGGATGTGAATTGGAGACTTTGAATGGATAATTATTTCGAGAGTCCATTCAAAGGCATCACCCTGGATAAGCAGGTTGAAAACCCCAATATCATCGTTGGTCGCTACAGCTATTACTCTGGCTACTATCATGGCCATAGTTTCAATGATTGTGCCCGCTATCTGCTGCCGGACCCAGGGGTGGACAAGCTGATCATCGGCAGTTTCTGTTCCATCGGCTCCGGGGCCGCCTTCATCATGGCCGGCAATCAGGGGCATCGGAATGATTGGATCAGTACGTTTCCGTTCTATTGGATGCCCGAAGTCGCGGCGTTCGCTGGCGCGCAGAACGGTTATGAACCGGCAGGGGATACCGAGATCGGAAATGATGTCTGGATTGGCTCCGAAGCCATCATCATGTCCGGCGTCAAGATCGGTGACGGCGCGGTCATTGGGACCCGCGCGCTGGTTACCCGCGATGTCGAGCCCTATGCCATCGTGGGCGGGAATCCCGCCAAAGTCATCCGCAAGCGTTTTGACGATCAGACGATAGCGATGCTGCTTGAGATGAAGTGGTGGGATTGGTCGGACGAACAGTTGAAAACCGCCATGCATCTTCTGACCAGCGGGAATGTGGGGGCGTTGTATCGTCATTGGACCGACCTCATCAACTCTCCGCCGCGTGGTTTCTAGAGTATTTCCGGCTTGATCGCGGTCAGGTCCGGCGATTGATCGGGGTCACGGCCTGTGCGTAACTCCTCGTGCTACGCTTCTGCCTTGGATGGAGGCGCGGCATGGAGTTCGGTGACCAGTTCAAGGCGTCGTGGAAAGACAGTTTCATCGTCGGCGACAGCGAGATCGACGCCCAGCACCGGGCGTTCTTCGACGAGATCATGGCGGTGGCCCAGGCGTTGGACCGGGGCGAAGGGCGCGAGGCGGTGATCGCCTTCTATCGCGTTTTCTATGGGGCCTTGCGGGTGCACTTCCGCGACGAGGAAGCCATGCTGGCCCGCGTCGCCTTTCCCGATATCGAGGAACATCACGCCGAACACCAGGCGCTTCTCGCCTCGGTGGCGGCGGTCGAAGGCATGCTTTTGACCGGCGAGGGCGTGGACCAATGGCGGTTCGTGGTCAAACGGCTGTTCGTCGCCCTGGTCGAACACATTGCCGGGACCGACATGCGCTACAAGGCGCATCTGCGCGATTTCCGGCGTAAGCTCAGCCCTTGTCCCGAGCGTTTGCGCCGTATCCCTTGAACTCCTCCGGCATCACCGCCATCTCGGCGGCCGGCGAGATCCGCACCTGACGCTCGGGTGTCCACCGCATGGCGCGCCTTCTCTCGGGCGTTGTTTCGCGCTAGGCTTGAGCCATGCACAGCTCCGAAACCATCGCGATGTGGACCGCCCGGTTTTGTGAGCCGGCGCTTGAGGCCCAGTTCCGGCGCGACGCCTTTCCCAAGGCGCGGCGTCTGGCAATGGGGTTTTGCCTGACCTGGCTGCTGTTCTATCTGCTGGGCTGGGCGCGCGACCTGATCGTCCTGAGCGATCCTGGCCGACTGGAAATCTCTCTGCTGGTGCGCGGAGTGGGGGCGGCGGTGATCGTGTGGGTGTTCTGGCGGCTGGACCGCGCGCGGCGGCCGCGCCAATTGCTGTTGCCCATGGCCGTGCATCACGGTGTCTCGTGCGCTGCGCTGGGGGTGTTGTTCGCCCTGCACCCTCTGCTGGTGCCGGGCAAGCTGGCCACCAGCTTCATCCTGCTTTACGCCGCAGTGGTTCCCCTGTTCTGGCCGGGGACCATTCTTGGCGGATTGATCATCGAAGCGATGTTGATCGCGGCTTTCGGGGCGGCGACGGTATGGCGCCAGTTCGGCCTGGACGTTGTTCTGCCGCTTGTGGGCGGGGTCGCCGTTTTCTCCGCGCTGGGACTGTTGATCGCCTATCGCCATCACCATCAAAGCCGGTGCGACTATCTGTCGCTGCTTAACGAGCGCCACCTGCGCCAAGCCCTGGAGGAGAAAACCCGCGAGGCCGAGGCGGCGGCACGGGCGAAAAGCAACTTCCTGGCGGTGATGAGCCACGAAATCCGTACGCCGATGAACGGCATCCTGGGCATGGCGCGGTTGATGCTTGACGAGACCATGGCGCCGGGCCAGCGCACGCGGCTCGATACCCTCAGGCATTCGGCCGAGGCGTTGCTGGCCATCCTCGACGACATCCTGGACTTCTCCAAGCTCGAGGCCGGTCGCCTCGATTTCGAGGCGATCGCCTTCGCGCCGGCTCCGCTGGTCAATGACGTCGCCCAGTTGATGCGCTCGCGGGCCGAGGAAAAGGGACTGGACCTGGTGGCCGAGGTCGATCCCGACCTGCCGCCGTGGCTGCGGGGCGACCCTGGACGGCTGCGCCAGGTGCTGCTCAACCTTGCCGGCAACGCGGTCAAGTTCACCGAACAGGGCCGCGTCACCTTGCGTATGACGAGGATCGCGGGCGCGGACGGCAGTCCGCTGCTGGAATGCACCGTCACCGACACCGGCATCGGCCTGGACGACGAGGCCAAGGCGCGGCTGTTCCAGTCCTTTGCCCAGGCCGACGCCTCGATCTCGCGCCGCTATGGCGGTACCGGCCTGGGGCTGGCCATCTGCAAACGGCTGGTCGAGGGACAGGGGGGCGCCATCGGGGTGGAAAGCCAGGCCGGTTCGGGCAGTTGCTTCTGGTTTCGCCTGCCTCTGGTGTCGGCATCGGCACCGGCGTTGGCGGACCATTTCGCCGTGGTGTCCGACCTGCCGCCGCTTACCGTGTTGCTGGCCGAGGACAATGCCATCAACCAGATGGTGGCGCGCGGTTTCCTACAGCGTGCCGGCCACCGCGTGGTGGTCGCCAACAACGGCGTCGAGGCGTTGGATCTGGTGCGCGCCGGCAGCCGCTTCGACGTGGTGTTGATGGACATGCAGATGCCCGAGATGGACGGCCTCGAGGCTGCCCGTGCCATCCGCGCCCTGGGAGGGACGGCGGCCGATCTGCCGATCATCGCGTTGACCGCCAACGCGATGCGGGCCGACGAGGAACGCTGTCGCGCCGCCGGCATGGACGACTTTGTCGCCAAGCCGCTGGACCCCGACCGGCTGTTCGCGGCCATGGGGCGCGTGCTGGGCGATTCGGCGGCCGTTGCCGGGGCCAACGACCGCGCCCCGGTGGGGGCCGAGTTGGACGATGCCGACCTGGCGGTGGTCGAGCGTCAGGTCGGACAAGAGCAGATGGTCGAGATCGTGCGCCTGTTCCTGTCCGCCGGGGCCGAGACCTGTGCCAGCCTGGGCGGGGCCGACGCCGAACGCGACGGACTCGACGTCATTCGCCAGCACGCCCACGATCTCAAGGGCATGGCCGGATATGTGGGCGCCGCGCCGCTGGTGGTTCTGGCCGCCGCCATCGAGGAGGCGGCGCGCGACGGTAACCGCGAGGAGGTTCGCGTGCTGGTGTCGCGTCTTGATCCCATCTGGGTGGCGGTGCGCGGCTGGCTCCAGGAGCGTCTGGAGCGCGCCGCCTGACCCTGGGCCTAAGCGCGCTTCTGAGCGTTGGCGCCGTAACCCTTGAACTTCTCCAGTACCACCGCCATCTCGGCGGCCGGCAGAACCGGCGGTTCGCCCAGCGGCAGCAGGCGCAGGTAAAGGTCGGCCAGGAACTCGATCTCGATGGCGACGTCCATGGCCTGGGACAGGGTGGGGCCCAGGGCGATCATGCCGTGATGGCCCAACAGGCACGCCCGCCGGTCCTCCAGCGCCGCCAGCGCCGCGTCGGACAGTTCCTGGGTGCCGAAAGTGGCATAAGGGGCACAGCGGACATCCACGCCGCCGGCGATGGCCACCATGTAATGGAAGGCCGGGATGGCCCTGCCCAACACCGCCAGCGCGGTGGCGGCCGGGGAATGGCAGTGAACCACCGCGCCGGCGTCGGGACGGGCGGCGTAGATGTCGCGGTGGAACCGCCATTCGCTGGATGGCTTCCACTGTCCCGACCACGCCCCGTCCATATCCATGCGCACCACCTGTTCAGGAACCAGGACGTCGGCCCCAACACCCGAGGGTGTCACCCGGAAGCCGTCGCCGTCACGCACCGAGACGTTGCCGGACGCCCCTTGGTTCAGTCCCTTGGCGGCCAGGTGGCGGTTGGCGGCGACGATGGCGGCGGCGATGTCCATGATGGGTTCCAAAAAAGGATCGGTCGCCAAGGTATAGGCAAACCGTGCGTGCCCGAGAAGTTTTTGTTGCATGGCGACAGCGGCGAAATCCCCGGCTACAATCTTGGACGGTTGCCATTGCCACGACCCCCAGGGCCCCGATCGCGGGGGTCGAACGACCACGGAGATTTTGATGAAGCTGCGTTCCTCCGCCACCTCGCCCTTCGTCCGCAAGGTCCGCATGACCGCCATCGAATGCGGGGTCGAGCTGGATCTGGTGCCGACCAACGCCTGGGCGCCCGACACCGACCTGGTGCACGAAAACCCGTTGTCCAAGGTGCCGACCCTGGTGCTTGGCAATGGCGAGACCCTGTTCGATTCGCCGGTGATCTGCGAATACCTCGACACGCTTCATTCCGGTCACAAGCTGTTTCCGCATGAACCGAACGAACGGTTCCGTCAATTGCGCCTTCAGGCCCTGGCCGACGGCATCCTGGATGCCGCCTTGCACATTCGCGTCGAAAGCTCCACCCGTCCCGCCGACAAGCGTTGGGACGGCTGGGTGGAGCGGCAACAGGCGGCCATCGCCCGTTCGCTCGACACCTTGGAAAAGGACGTGGGCCATTGGGGCGGCGTGTTCCTGATCGGTCCGATCTCGGTGGTGTCGGCATTGGGCTATCTTGACTTCCGCAAGGTGTGCGACTGGCGCCAGAGCCGGCCGCATCTGGCCCATTGGTACACCACCACCCACAACCGCCGCTCGGTCCGCGAGACCGAGCCGGTGGAATGACCACGGCCGCGCAGCTCGTCACCCGGTTGGGGCTGGTGCCCCACCCGGAGGGCGGGCATTACGCCGAAACCTACCGTGCCCCCGCCGCCGAGGGGGAGCGGGGGACCTGTACCGCCATCTATTACCTGTTGGCGCGGGGCGAACGGTCGCATTGGCACCGCGTCGACGCGGTCGAGGTCTGGAACTGGCACGGCGGCGAGGCGTTGCGTCTGGGTATCCACGAAGACGGCGTTACCCGGTGGGTGGTGCTGGGGGGCGACGTTCTGGCCGGACAGGTGCCGCAAGCGGTGGTCCCCGCCTATGCCTGGCAAGCGGCCGAGCCGCTGGGCGAATGGTCGCTGGTCGGCTGTATCGTCGCTCCGGCCTTCGAGTTCTCGGGATTCGAGATGGCGCCGCCCGGGTGGCAACCGCCGGAGGAGGGACGATGAACCGTCTGTTCGCCCTGGCCGTCCTGGTGTCGCTGGCCGCCTGTGCCGGCCAGGATCAGGTCAGCCGCTATCAGCCCATGGGCTATCTGGCCAACGCCGAGGAAATATCGTCCAAGGCCGATTGGAGCGCCCCCGACGTGGTCGAGGTGCGGTTGGTCAACCACGCCTTCGTGCCCGACGAATTGACCTTCCACCGTGACCGGCCGACCCGGCTGGTGCTGAAGAACGACTCCGATTCCGACCATGGCTTCGTTTCCGGGCAATTCCTGCGCACCATCGCCGTGCGCCAACTGGTCGGCCGTGACCAGACCGCCACCACCGCCTGGGTGGAAAAGATCGTGGTTCCGGCCGGCGAGACCAAGGAATTGTGGTTCGTCCCCGCCCGTTACGGCGCCTTCACCTTCGAATGCCCGGTGCCCGGCCATGCCCTGTTGGGCATGAAGGGTGTCGTCAACGTGGTGCCCTGAGGGGCGGCTGTCACAGCGGCAACAAGCCCTTGCGGGCGGCGGCCAGCACGGTTTGGGACTTGCTGGCGGTGCCCAGCTTCCTGCCGCAATTGCTCAGGTGGAATTCCACCGTCTTGGGTGAAATGCCCAGGATCGCCGCCGTTTCCCACGCCGTCTTGCCCTGGGCCGCCCACAACAGCACCTCGCGCTCGCGCGCAGACAGTTCCGGCGCGGCGACGTTGGCCGGTGCGGCATCCTCGATTCGCGAGAACACCTTGAGGATGCTGCCGTCGGCCATCACCTTGCTGCGCACCCGGATCAAGGTGCCGTCGGGGCGGCGGCGGGAATAGGAATCGGTCAGGCTGGCCAGACGTTGCTGGACGATCAGACGGCGCTCGCCGCCGCCATGTTCGCCGCGGGAAACGTTGTATTCCACGAAATCCAGGAACGGCGTTCCCACCTTCATCAGATCCGGCGGAAAGCCCATGATCTCGACCAGGGCCTTGTTCCACGCCACCAGACATTGGTGGGCGTCGAAGCGGATGACCCCGTCGTCCAGGGCGTCCAGGGTTTCCTGCAATGGGTTCATGCCGGCACTGGGGTCATGGTGGTGCTCCCCGGATCACTCCGGGCTTTCGTGGCGAAGGCAGGACAGTAAGATATCCCTCTGCCCTGCTCACGAAAAGAAGGCGATGCCATGAAAAGCAGCCCCCAGGTCGGAGATGTCCACCAGTTCAGCTTCCGTGTCGGCGAGAACAAGGTGGTGCCGGCGCTTTACCCGGAATCCGATATCTTCCTGTCCATGCCCGACGTGTTCGCCACCGGCTTCATGGTGGGGTTGATGGAATGGGCGTGCACGGACCATCTGCGCCCCCATCTGGCCGAAGGCGAAGGATCGTTGGGGGTGTTGGTGGACGTGGACCATTCGGCGCCGACCTTGCCGGGACAGGTGGTCACGGTCGTCGTCACCTGCGACAAGGCGGATGGCCGGCGGCTGGGATGGTCGGTGACGGCAAGCGACGAAATCGATGTCATCGGCCAGGGCCGGCATGAGCGGATGGTGGTGGAATGGGGGCGTTTCCAGCGCAAGCTGGACGAAAAGCGTGCGCGTTTGCAGGCGATATGTCAGGCCAACGGCGGATAAGACCCGGCCCGATATTCACGGAGACTTCATGCCGGGTGGAGGCGATGACGGGTTAAGTCATTCCAATGGGGAATTTCAACCCGGAGGGGTCATGACACAGCCGTTCAACGTTCTGTTCGTCTGTCGCCAGAACGCCGCCCGCAGCCAGATGGCGCAGGTGTTGCTGACCGCCCTGGGGCGGCGGCGTTTCGTTTCGTATTCGGCCGGGACCGAGCCGGCCGCCGACATTCACCCGCTGACGCTGGAGACCATCCGCAACGCCGGGCTTCCGACCAGCGGGCTTTATCCCAAAGGCTTGGCCGAGTTCGCTTCGGCCGAGGCGCCGCGTCTCGATTTCGTCTTCACCGTGTGCGACGAATTGGAAGGATGTGTCCTGCCGATCCTGGGGCGGCCGGTCACCGCCCATTGGCCCATTCCCGACCCGGTGCCGGCGCGTGGCAGCCATGCCGAGGTGGCGGCGGTGTTCGCCGACAGCTTCCGGTTGATGCGGCGACGGATCGAGCTGTTCGTCGAATTGCCGCTGGCGGGGCTTGACCGGTTGACCATGCAACAACATCTGGACCGTATCGGCGCCGCCTGATACCAAATCCCAGTGAGTGAAACTCACTGGGATTTGGTTAGGCCCAAGGGGCCGCGCGGCTTATGCCGCGGGAGGCAAGGGTTTCGGAGAAACCCGCCCGCCGCTTGAGGGCTTCGGTGATCGGTTCCGATCACCGAGACATAGTATGAGGCGGGCCGATACGGTCATGGATTTATTTGCGCGCCTTCGAGGTGCGGGTGATGCGCGTGGTGCGTCGCTCCTTGGGATCGACCGGCGTCTCGGCGGGTGGGTCGAAGCGTGAGGGCTGGTCCTTGAGTACCGCCCAAACCAGCGCGAAATAGCCGGCCATCACCACCATGTTGAGGGCGTGCACCACCTGAAGGGTCATGGTGACGACGGTCCCGTTCAGGTCGGAAGCGAAGTCGGCGAACAGCCCCTTGGCGACCTCGGTCACCATTATGAACGGCAGGTTGACGATGACGTAGCCCAGGCCGATGGCGATGCCGCCCGACAGCACCATTTCCTGAAGCTTGGTGCCGGCCATGTCCTTCCATCGGCCCAGCGCCAGTTGCGGCAGCGCCAGGAACAAGCCGCCGATCAGCAGTTGGAACACCTGGATGCCGGTGCGGGTGTAGATCTCGGCGTTGGGCATGTCCTTGAGCCACAGGCCGAACAGGATGGTGGGCGCCAGTTCGAAGCCTTGCAGCAATTGCAAGATGACCATCCACAAGATCAGTCGGGGCGCCATCTGGATCGGCGTCAGCGTCTCGCCTTCGGCCAGGGTGCGTTGCCAGAAAAAGCCCATGCCGGTGACCGCCAGCATGGACAGCATCATCCCCAGGCCGGCCAGATTGCCGCCTTGGGCGCCCAGCACGTTGGCCCCGGCCACCAGGGCCAGGCCGGGCACGACGATGACGGCGCTGGCGGCGGGTCGGGTCACCACCAGACGAAAGGCGTCGAGAATCTGAGGCGCGTAACGGGTCAGGCTCATTGGGGCACCCTGGAAGCTGTCGGGGCGCCACTGTAACGTGGGACGGGCGGAACGGCTATCGGTTCAATTCGAAATAGCCGCGCGCCAGCATGATCTGACGGATCAGTTCGTCCGGCGCGATCGGCTTGGCCAGGATCTTCGAGGCGCCATGCTGGCGCACCGCCTCAAGCACCTGTTCGTTCTTTTCCGCCGTCAGGATCAGGACCGGCTTGCGGCACGAACGGTTGGAATGGTCAGCGCGCAATTGCCGCAGGAACTCGGCACCGTCCATGGTCTCCATGTGCAGGTCGCACAAAATGACGTCGGGATCGACGTCGGCCTGATGCAGCATGTGCAACGCCTCGCGGCCGTTGCGGGCTTCATGGAACTTGGCGATCTGGGTCTTTGTCAGCGATTTGCGGATGATGGCACGAACCATTTCCTGGTCGTCCACCACCATGACCTGAAGTCCGGCCTCGCCCACCTGCATGGTCAGGGCGGCGCCGTCCTTGTATTTCTCCACCATCTTGTTGGCGGCGCGCGGCAACGGCACCTTGTGGTCGCGGCAATACTGGGTCAGGGCCTGTCCCACTTCCTCGCACGAAAAGGTGACGCGGGTGGGCAGGGTATGGCGGTTGGCGGCGGGAAAAGCGATGGACAGCGCCACGTCCTGGGACGGTTCGAAGGTCAGGTTGTCCGGTGGGGTGTCGGGAAGGCGCTTGTCGTTGTGCTCGCCAAAGCGCCGCATGGCGTCCAACAGATCGGCCCTGGGAAAGACGATAACCCTGCGTTCGAGAATCATTCGGCCCGTGCCCCCGCCAGCCTAGGTTCTATGCCTTTCTTAATAGACGGCGGGGGTGCGCAAAGCCAGTGGCGGGTTGTGACCTTTTTTCTTTTTTCCGTCACGCGGCCAGACTGCGCAGAACCGCCGTCGCGGCGTCTCCGGCCAGGGAGTAATAGATGTGGCTGCCGACGCGGCGGCAATGGACCAGTCCGTCGGCCCGCAACCGCGACAGATGCTGCGACAGCGCGGACGGTTGCAGGCCGGTGGCCCGGCCCAGGTCGCCGGCGCAGCGTTCGCCATCGGACAATTCGCGCAGCACCCGTAGCCGGTGGGGGTTGCCCATGGCCTGCAACAGCCGCGCGGCGCGGGTCAGGTCCAGCGGCGCCCGGCGGCGGCCTTCCAGCATCAACGGCAACACGCCGGCGCTGCGCAATTCGGCCAGCGCGTCCTCGGCTTCCTTGGGGCTCAGGTAAAGGTCGGCGTCGACGGCACGGTCCTGAAGCTCGCGTGCGGTCAGCGCCAGGGTCGGGCCGGAAAACACCAGCCCGGCCACCGTCACCCGCTGCGGGGTGGGGGTAAGCCGGGCGCGGCGCAACGCTTCAATGCCTTCGTTCATTCCAATGTGGGTCATGGTTCCCTCCTGCCTAGGTTGCGCAAATGATAATCATTCGCAGTAAGAAGGCAAGAGAAAATCGGTGCCCCCCGCCCCGCCGGGGGACACCGTGCCGTGGTCACTTCATGCTGGACAGCACCCCCAACATCTCCGCCTTTTTTTCGGCGTCGGCGTCCAGACTGGCGACCGCGGAATCAAGCCAGGTTTCGATGGTGGCTTTCCACTGTTCGTGCGTGCCTTCAAGCGGCGGCTCCTTGGCGACGCGCTGGGCCATGGCCTGGACCACCCAGGTCTGGCCGTCGTTGCCCAGCACCTGACGATAGCGGGCCGGGCCGAACTTGCCGTAGGCGGTGAACAGGTAGAGGGTGAACTTGCGGATATCGTCGCCCAGCACTGGCAACAGGTGCTTGAGCGCCGCCGGGCTGGTGGCCGCCACCAGCGATACCGCCTTGCGCATCTCGCCCACGTCGTAGCCGGGGAACAGTGCCGCCATGCGCATCTTCTGGCACACCGACCACAACACTTCGGCGTTGATGCTGTCGGTGGGGGTCAGCATGCGGTTGGCGTTGTCCAGCAGCAACGGCACCTTGCCCTCGACCACCGCGGTTTCGGCCGCGTGGTCGGACAGAACCTGGACCTTGAGCGGGTCGCGCACCTCAAGCAGGGCGTCGCCCATCCGGCTCACCAATTGCGGCGTCAGCGCGGCGTAGGCCGGGATCAGCGGCACCTGCCACTCGAAGCGCAACAGGTCGCGCAGGGCGTTGTACAGCTTTTCCGCCGGATTGGGCCAATGCTTGCGCCGCGGCGGCTTGGGCGGTTCCGCCAGTCCCAGCGAGATGGCGATGCCTTGCCACATGCCGATCTTGGGCAGCGGCAGCGGGCGCGGCTTGGGGCCGGCCAGCCGGCGCTTGAAATAACGCCGGGCGCAGGCACGCACCACCAGGGCGATGATTTCGGCCAAGGTGCGGCCGCACCACAGAACGTCGCCGTCGGACGACGGAAACAGGCGTTCGGGAGTGATGACCACGTTCTTGAACAATTCGGGCCGGGCACGGAACAGTTGGAAGCCCAAGTGCAACAGGTTGGGGTCGTCCATGACGCGGTCGTAGACCTTGTCGCGCGGCACCAGGGCCAGTTGCGGGATGTTGTCGCGCAAGATGTCGGCGATGTCGCGGCGCAACACGGTGCGCACGGTGTCGACCGGCTTGACCTCGGGAATCTGGCGGATTCGGCTGGGCAATGGTGCGGCAATCGTAGACATGGCGATGAACCCGAAAAGCAATATCGGGACGATTGTGACTCGATTGCAAATGGGAATGCAACAAATGGTTATATTTGTTTATTTTCACTACAACCAATATTAATTTACGTAAAATTGTCTTGATCAAGTGCGGTGGCGACCATGTCGGTGATGATGTCCGCCAATTCCTTCTCGGCGCCCAATCCGGTGGCCATGCGCACGATGCGGCCGGCGACATCCACCGGTCCGGTTTCCCCGGCTTGCAGATTGAACAGGGGGGGGATGTCCTGGCTGGCGTGGGTGCCTTGCGCCACCAGCAACGGCAATACCACCAGATGGGCACCGGGCCGGACCATGTCGGGCCAGTCGCGGGCATAGGGTTCCTGTTCCAGAAAGCTCAGGCGGACTTCGCCGAAGCGGCCATTGGCGGCGATGGCGGCGGCGATGGCCTTGGGCGTCTGTCCGGCGCCGCCCGGCCGGGCCGAACCGTGGGCGATCAACAGCAAACTGGTGGTGGCGGGATCGATGCCGGCGGCATTTGCCACCGCTTCGGCGCGCCGGGTCATCAAACCGGGAATGCGGGGGTCGCAGCCGGCAGGCTGAGTGTAAAGGATCTCCCGACCATCGCGCCGGGTCATCGTTCCGGTCAATCCCATTTCGCGGGAAATCAGGACATCGGTGTAATGTCCCTTGCCGGCGAAGACCGGCACCACCACCACGCGGCGGGTGGTCACCAGATCGAAGGCGGCGGCCAAGCGTGGTTCCTGTTTCATGAACACCGCCGTCACCTCGCGCCATGGTCCCCGTTCTTTCAAGGACCGCGCCAGCGCCAGGATTGGCGCGGCGCTGTCTGGATGGCGGGACGAGCCATGGCCGACCAGGATGATTGCGGTGTCGTCGCTCATGTGGTGTTGGCCTCTGCGCTGCGGGTGCCGTACCAATCCAGGCTGCCGGCCAGGCTCACCACCTTGCCGACGATGATCAGGGTGGGCGGTCTCAGACCGGCCATCGCCACCAGATCGGGCAGGTCGCCCAAGGTGCCGATGACCCGGCGCTGCCGGGGTGTGGTCCCGTTTTCCACCGCCGCCGCGGGGGTATCCGTGGCCAAGCCAGCCTCGATCATGCGGCGGGCGATTTCCTTGAGGTGGGTCAAGCCCATGTAGATGACAAGGGTGCAGTCGGGATCGGCCAGCAAATGCCAGTCGTAATCCAGCGCCTGCCCCTCCCGCCAATGGCCGGTCACCAGCCGTACGCCCTTGGCCAGACCGCGATGGGTCAGCGGAATACCGGCATAGGTGGTGCACCCCGAGGCGGAACTGATGCCGGGAACGATCTCGAACGGCACGCCGGCCTCGGCCAACGCCAGCGCTTCCTCGGACCCGCGTCCGAACACCAGGGGATCGCCGCCCTTGAGACGGACCACGTCGCGGCCGGATCGCGCCAGCTCGATCAACAGCGCGTTCAACTCATGTTGCGGCAAATGGTGGGCGTCGGTCTGCTTGCCGGCATAGATCAATTCGGCGTCCGGGGGCGCCAGGGCCATGATCTCCACGCTGACCAGACGGTCGAACACCACCACGCGCGCCGCCCGGATCAGCCTGAGCGCCTTGACGGTCAGAAGGTCGGGGTCGCCAGGGCCGGCTCCCACTAGGGAAACCAGGCCAGGGGGGGAGGAACGGTCGTCGGGATGGTCGGTCATGGGCGTGATGGCGCAGGAACAAAGGGCCGGGACCATGGCACGTTTCGCTTCCGAACGCGAGCCCCGTGCCCGTGGCGTCCTTAGCGGCCGAAACCGGCGCGGACCAGCAATTGGTGGAAGTCGCGCAACGCCCGCTGGGCACGGCCGGGATCATCGATGCCGTCGATGAACTTGGCGTCGAAATTGGGCACCTTGAGCAAGGCGATGATCCGTTCGCGGGCGCGGGTCATGGCGCGGCCCTCGGGAAGCACGCCGGCGGCGGCGAACTGGACCAGACGGATGGCACGGTCGCGCAACGGGCTTTCGTGGTGGTCCAGCTTCTCGATGACCTGCTCGCTCACCAGATAGCGTTCCAGGATGGTATCGATGGTGTCGGTCATGCGCTTGCGCAGATCGGGCGGAAACACCGAGCCCTCGGCCACGCCATGGGCCAGGGTGGCGCGGATCATGCGGTCCTTCGGCGTCAGGTCGCGCGCGGTCAACTCGCCCAGGCTGCGGCAGCCCAGCACGCGCTGGATCAACGCCATGATGTCGGGGGCATGTTCCTTGGCCATCTCGGTGCGCGCCAGTTCGCACAGGTAGATCAGCCCGAAGGCGCGGTCGGGCATGGTGTTGAAGGTCAGTTGGATGCCGGCGCGGCGGCCGGCGGCGCCGCCTTCCTCGACCATGCGGCTGGCCCGCGTCGTCAGCGCGTCGGCGGCGTCGGGGCCGAACAGCAGTCCTTGCGGCGTCACCAGCCGCGCCACCACCGAGGCGAAGGCGTCGCGCTCCTTGGTGGGGTCCGAGCGATAAAGCGGGTTGGCCGACTTGATCTGCTTGACCGCACGGTCGATCAGCACGGCCCGCGCCTGAGGAAGCTTGCCGTCCCGCAACAGGCTGTTGAGCAGTTCCGCCGATTCGCCGGCGTCGCTCTTTTCCGTGGGCATGACCCCGTCGGCCAGATCCAGCATGCGGCCGATGGCGGCGGCAAGACTGGGTTGCCAGCCCAGGATTTCCTGGACCACGGTCGAGCCCAGGACGTCGGCGATGACGCCGTCCAGCATGTCCAGGGCGCGGGGGTCGCCTTCCTGGAGCGCCAGGCGGCACAGACGTTCCAGCTTGCCCAGCCAGTTGCGGGTGTTCAGCAGGTCGCGCGACAGCACCACCATGGCCAGGTAGTCGCCGTCGTCGCCGCCCTGGCGGGCGACGGCGTCCATCACCTCCTTGAAGCTGCCGTCCAGCTTGGGCAGTTTCATGCCTTCGGCGCGGCGGGCGCGCGCCGACATTTCGTCGACGTTGCGGAAGATTTCCTCGCGCCGCGTCTTGCTGTCCTGGTTGCCGTCGCGGGTTTGCAGGAAGGCGATGCGGTCCACCGCCGACGGAACCAGCGTGTCCTTTTCCTGGATGCGTTTGAGTTCCCGATAGTTGTAGATCAACTCGGTCGGGGTCAGGAACGTCTTGTCCAGATAGTTGCGCAGGATGCGGTTCATCATATTACGGCTGTTTGATCCGTAATATTCGGTCGGCATCTCGCATTTCGGAGGGGCGCTGTCCACATCGGCGATGCGGATCGGACCGTCATCCTTGACCGTTCTGGTTTCGGAAAAGATTTCCTTTTCGACGATGCGGCCGTCGGGGCGCGTCCAGTTGTGGACGATACGCGCGCCTTCGCACTTCTTGTCGGCCAGAAGACGTTTCGCCGCGATCATCGCGGCTTCTTCCGAATCCATATAGGACTGGGTGCACCAGCGCCCATCCTTCATCGCCTGGATTTCGTAATCGGCGCTTTTCGACGCCATGCCGCCCGCTCCACGCACGCTGACCGGCAACAATTCTGTCGCCGATTTCGAACCCTCAAGAAGCAATACATTCAGATGTGCGCTATCGCCAACATTTTCTGACTGAAAAAAGCAGCAAACCGCTATCGCAAGGTCCCCCTTGCGGGCAAACGCGGGAAGACGGACAATACAAACAAGCAAGCGGCGGGAGAACGGACATGTCCACCTATCGCTTTTCCTGGCTGCGCCCCAACGGCTGGAGCCGCCTGGGCGGCGTGGGGGCCGTCGTGATCTTGTTCGCCACGCCGATGCTGTGGGCGCTGGGGGTGTTCGGCAATGGCGACGACACCCTGAAGCGGGCGCTGATCTTCCTGTTTTCCGGAATGTGGCTGTTCGTGGCCGCCGGCTACACCGCCGGCTGGGCCATGCGCGGTTTCATGGTGCGGATGAAGGACGCCGACGACGAAGACGGCGATGGTGGTCGTCGTCCTCCGCCGGCCATGCATGCTCCACCCGCCGGTGGAATACACCGGCCGGGACATTGAGCGCCAGGGAAGATGGTGCCGGCTACAGGGATCGAACCCGTGACCCCCTGATTACAAATCAGGTGCTCTACCATCTGAGCTAAGCCGGCGACCGGGGGAAACTAGCGCCCAGTTTCCGCTTGTGCAAGGGGGTGTCAGGCCTTGTCCAGACGCTCGCGCACCAATTCGTACAGCGCCACCGCCGCCGCGTTGGACACGTTCAGGCTTTCCACCGCGCCGGTCATCGGCAGCTTGACCAGGAAGTCGCAATGCTCGCGGGTCAGCCGGCGCAGGCCGTCGCCCTCGGCGCCCATGACCAGGGCGATGCGGCCGGACAGTTTGTGGCTGGCCAGGGTGCGTTCCGCTTCGCCGGCCATGCCGGCGACCCAGAAGCCGGCTTTCTTGAGATCGTCGAGGGTGCGGACCACGTTGGTCACCCGCACCAGCGGCATGCGCTCCAGCGCCCCCGAGGCGGCCTTGGCCAGGGCGCCGGTTTCTTCCGGGGCGTGGCGGTCGGGCACCACCACCGCCAATGCGCCGAAGGCGGCGGCCGAGCGCACGATGGCGCCGACATTGTGCGGGTCGGTGACCTGATCCAGCACCATCACCACCGCTTCGGGGTGGTCGGCGGCCATGCGCGCGATATCCTCGATCGATGGGGCGGGAAGGGGCTCGCACAACGCGCCGATGCCCTGGTGGATGGCGCCCGGCGGCAACAGCCGTTCCATCTCGGTCTTGTCAACGATCTCGGCGCCGGGCAGGGGGCGGGCGTGTCCCGCCGTCTCGATGGCCGGGGCCCAGTTGCGGCCGGCTTCGGCGGTCAGCACCAGCCGACGGATCTTGCGTCGGGGATTGTCCAGCGCCGCCGCCACCGCGTGCTGGCCGTAAAGCCAGAACTGATTACCCGGCGGGCGTTGCCCGCGATCATGAGATTTTTCGGGGCGTTGCCCGCGATCATGAGATTTCTCGGGACGTTGCCCGTGCTCTCGGGATTTGTCCGAACGATGGGATTCCGCGCGGGAAGCCTTGTCCGGCGCGGATTGGGACGGTCCGCGCGAGGGGCGGTTGCGGTCACGGGGTTCTCGGTTGGCCATGGGGGCACCTCCAGCTTTTTGAAGTACCCTTCTCTTTTCGAGTTGACAAGGCACCCAGAATCCTCATATTTCGCAACTCCCGCCGCGACGGTGACAACCGGCGGCGGGCGTGGAGGGGTGGCCGAGCGGTCAATGGCAGCAGACTGTAAATCTGCCGGTGTACACCTACGTTGGTTCGAATCCAACCCCCTCCACCATTACCTTTTCCTGGCCGGGCGACGACGAGTTTCGGGTCCCGCCCGAGGGGGCGAGAGCCCGGTGCGGACGCTTCAGGCGGGTGTAGCTCAATGGTAGAGCAACAGCCTTCCAAGCTGATGACGGGGGTTCGATTCCCCTCACCCGCTCCAGCGCGCACGGGTTGTCGCTGAGGGTATTTGATTTTTAGCGGCAGTGGCCGCGAGTTGAACCACCGCGGCGTTACCGCCGCATTCGTGAACCGCGGCAGATTGCCGCCGAGCAGACGGGTTGAAACATGGCTAAGGCGAAATTCGAGCGCAACAAGCCGCACTGCAACATCGGCACCATT
>NZ_JAAIYP010000041.1 GCF_011022235.1 Magnetospirillum aberrantis SpK
GTCGGGTGACACATAAAATGCAAAGGTCGCCCGGCCTTAGGGGCGACCTTTGCACCCAGCATTTCACAAGAACCCCAGCCTCCGCCCGACGGCGGCGGTGATGCCGTCGGCGTCCTCGCGTTGCAGAACCTTGCCGAAGGCTTCGGTGGTCTTGGGGCCGATCCAGTTGTCCACTTTCAGCGGCATCCAATCACCCTGGCCGCGCGGGCCGAGGGTGTTGAGGGTTTCCTGAAGCGCGCCGCCCTCCAGCTTGGGCGCCTGGGTGTCGGCAGGGTCGCGGAACAGCGGGCCGAAGGCGGCGTGGGTCTTGGCCTCCAGACCTTCGGCATTGCCGCTGCGCTGCGCCTCGCGGGCGAAGGTGTTGAAGCGGCCAAGCGCGAATGCCTCCTCGACCTTGCCGGCTCCCAGGCGGGCGGTAGCGTGCTTCAGGGCGAAGTCGGTCTGCGGACCATAGGCGCCGTCCTCGGCCACCGGGGCGAGTTTGGTGTAGGGGGCGTAGGCGGTCGAGCGGGCGGGCAACGGCTTGGCGTCGTTCAACATGTTGAGGCCGCGTTGCAGGCTTTTCACCGCGTTGTCGGCGCCGTCGGTTCCGGCGGCTTCGGCCACCTTGCCGCCCAACCTGCCGGTGGCCTGCCACAGATCCTCGCCCTGCGGGGTGACATGGGGGCTGGGTTGGTCCGGGATGGCGCGGATGGGCGTGGGGTCCACCGGCTTGCCGCCGTCATTGGCCTGCGGCCCGTCGCCGTACATGGCGACATGCCAATCCTGCACCTTCTCGTAGGTGTGCGCTTTCAACGGGTCGCCAGAGCGCCAGCCGCGATAATCCCCCTGGGCCGAGTTGATCATGTCGGTCATCTCGGATTGGGTCAGCGTCTCCACCGGCTTCAGCAGGGCCGCCTTGCCGGGGCTGTCCACCGGTTGGCCCGCCATTTCCACCATGGCCGCCATCTTGGGATCGGCGGACGGTTCGGACGGCTTCTGTTCCGGCATCGGGCCGTTTCCAGTTCCCGGTTCCGCCCGCGGCCATTCGGACGCGGTCGGCAGAGGTGTGGCGGTGGTGCCGGTCACCGGGGCGACCTTGCCGCTCAACATACGTTCTACGATCTCCTGCGGCGAAGGAAATGGGGCTTCCTGTCCAGGAATGGTCAGGGTCTGGCCCGCCCGGATGCGGTTGGGGTCGCGGATGTCGTTGGCCTTGGCCAGATCCTCCACCGACACACCGTGGCGGGCGGCGATTCTCGACAAGGTGTCGCCTTTCCCGATGGTGTAATTGCCCCCTTGCGTCGCGATATTCATGCTTTGTTCTTTTTGGCGGGCGCCCTGCGCCTGGGGCGCCGATGCTTGCGTGTCGGCGGACTGTGATGCAGCACTGCCCTTCAACGCGGCTTCATAGCCGCCAATCAGCGGCAGGATCTGTTTCTTGGAGAGTTTGAGGCCACCAAAATCCGCTGTTGGTCCATCGTGGTGAAATTTGTAGATGTATTCCTCCCCTAGCCCCCGTTTCGCCGCCAGATTCCGGTTGTCGACGAAATGGCCGACAAGTGCCTCGGCTTGTTCTTTCGCATTCCAACGATTGGACGAAGTCAGGTTGTAGTGCTTGCCGGTCTTGTCGATGAACTGCCCTAAACCGGACGCGGATGTCGTTCCGGCTGCCGCATCGGGATTGAAGCCGGATTCCACGCGGGCGATTGCCAGGACGTGGGCGGTTTCCCGGGTCGACAGGCCCCGTGCCTTGGCGGCGGCGACAATAGCGTCGATGGACGCCTTCTGCGTCTCGACCGAGGCGTCACCCCAAATCCGGGAATTGCCAGCGGTACGACCGGGGGATTGGTCGACGGGGGCAGTGTAGTGGGACCATTTCACCGGCGACGGGTATGCGCCCCCCTTTTTGCCGACGATGAATTTGGAATAGTCGATATCAGACATGGCCTCAACCTCGCTAATGGTATGTGTTGGCTACTGCAATTCAATGGTTTTAGGTTGGCTGTAAGGAGTGATGTTGAGTTCCTTGACCGTCCGATCCAGGAGCTTTCCGTTTTTTGTGATGGCTGTTCCATCCGGCTTGAACAGATCGATCGCCGTCCCAGGACCACCTCCGTTCGAAAACATAATGAAAACGTATTCCCCGCCGTTACCCTTCTCGCAATCCACCTCAACCGGGATTTGGCTGGCATCAAGCCCTTTCGGTGTGTTGACGATCTTGGTCTGGCCGTTTTCCAGAATGAATTCGGCGTGACTGGCGACGCATGTGTTGTCCTGTACGTCCCGGCGATCGCAGACCAGGCGGATCGTGCTGGTGCCACAGCGAAGGTCCTGCGCCATGGCGGACATTCCTGTCGTAACGGCAATCATGAATGCAAAGATGGAAATGCCTTTCGGGCTGGGCATCACATTTATTCCTTCGCGGCAGGAAGTGAACGACGCCGACCTTTCCGTATGAACACGTCCCGATCCATTGGTCAGTGCCCGACGGATTGCCGCACGCCGAGCACGAACGATGTGGAAGCTATCGCCACCCGTCAAGGCCGTGGGGGCTGAAATCACACATCTGAAAGCGGCAGCATGTGCCCTGGCTGAAGCCAAGACACGCCTATCGTGATCCCGGTGCCCGTGGTGGCAAAGAAAAAGGCGCCTGAGCGGCGCCTTTTTCCGTGAATCCCGAGAGGAGGGCCTTACACGTCCTTGGAGGCGCGCTCGGCCTTCTTGCGTTCGTTCGGGTCGCGAAGACGCTTGCGCAGGCGGATGGACTTGGGCGTCACCTCCACCAGTTCGTCGTCCTGGATGTAGGCGATGGCCTGTTCCAGGCTCATCTTGCGCGGCGTGGTCAAGCGCACCGCCTCGTCCTTGCCGGCGGCGCGGATGTTGGTCAGCTGCTTGGCCTTGAGCGGGTTGACCTCGAGGTCGTTGCCGCGCGAATGCTCGCCGATGATCATGCCTTCATAGACCTTGACGCCCGAGGGGATGAACATCGGGCCGCGGTCTTCCAGGTTCCACAGGGCATAGGCCACCGCTTCGCCGGTGCCGTTCGAGATCAGCACGCCGTTGCGCCGGCCCTCGATCGCGCCCTTGTAGGGGGCGTAGCCGTGGAACACGCGGTTCATCAGGCCGGTGCCGCGGGTGTCGGTCAGGAACTCGCCGTGATAGCCGATCAGGCCGCGCGACGGCGCCAGGAAGGTGATGCGGGTCTTGCCGCCGCCCGACGGGCGCATGCCGGTCAGTTCGGCCTTGCGTAGCGTCATTTTCTCGACCACCACACCCGAGAATTCGTCGTCGACGTCGACGAACACTTCCTCGATCGGCTCTTGCCGTTCGCCGTCCTCGCCGGTCTGGAACAGCACGCGCGGACGCGACACCGAAAGCTCGAAGCCTTCACGGCGCATGGTTTCGATCAGCACGCCCAGTTGCAGTTCGCCACGGCCGGCCACTTCGAACGCATCGCGGCTGGCCTGTTCGGTGATGCGGATGGCGACGTTGGATTCGGCCTCGCGGGCCAGACGGGCGCCGATGACGCGGCTGGTGACCTTGTCGCCTTCGGTGCCGGCCAGCGGGCTGTCGTTGACCGAGAAGATCATGGCCAGCGTCGGCGGGTCGATGGGCTGGGCCTTCAGCGGCTCGGTGACTTCCGGCGCGCACAAGGTGTCGGCTACGGTCGGCTTGGTCATGCCCGAGATGCAGACGATGTCGCCGGCCTCGGCCTGCTCCACCGGCACGCGCTCGATGCCGCGGAACGCCAGGATCTTGGCGGCGCGGAAGTTCTCGATCAAATTGCCTTCGCGGTCCAGGCCCTTGACCGCCATGTTGGTCTTGACCACGCCGGTGTGGATGCGGCCCGTCAGGATGCGGCCCAGATAGGGGTCGGCCTCGAGCGTGGTTGCCAGCATGGAAAAGGGCTTGTCCAGGTCGCGGGTCGGCGGCGGCACGTGGCGCACGATCAGGTCGAACAGCGCCGAAAGGTCCTTGCGCGGGCCTTCCAGCGAATCGTCGGCCCAGCCGTCGCGGCCCACCGCGAACATGGTCGGGAAGTCCAACTGCTCGTCGTCGGCGTCAAGCGCCGCGAACAGGTCGAAGCATTCGTCGTGCACCTCGTGCGGGCGGGCGTCGCCGCGGTCCACCTTGTTGATGACCACGATGGGCTTCAGGCCCAGGCCCAGCGCCTTGCCGGTGACGAACTTGGTCTGGGGCATGGGGCCTTCGGCCGCGTCCACCAGTACCACCACGCCGTCCACCATGGACAGGATGCGTTCCACCTCGCCGCCGAAATCGGCGTGACCGGGGGTATCGACGATGTTGATGCGCATGCCCTTCCATTCGACCGAGGTACACTTGGCCAGGATGGTGATGCCGCGTTCCTTTTCCAGATCGTTGGAATCCATCACGCGCTCAGCGACCTGCTGATTTTCGCGGAAGGTGCCGGATTGCCGCAGCATGGCGTCGACCAGGGTGGTCTTGCCATGGTCGACGTGGGCGATGATGGCGATGTTTCTGAGTTCCATGGGACTTTCGTTACGCGGTCTTGAGGGGCGAAGCGGAGTAAAGCGGGCCGAGAACCTCGGCCGCCAGATCGGCCAGGGGCCGGTCGGGGCGGGCGCCGATATGCGAGATCACCTCGCCGGCGGCGAGGCCGCCCAGCACGGCACAGGTGGACAGGTCGCGGCCGTGGGTGAAGCCGTAAAGGAAACCGGCGGCGTAAAGGTCGCCGGCGCCGGTGGTGTCGACCACCTTGACGCCCGACTGGGCGCCGACGACGTGGACGTCGTCCTCGGTGACCACCACCGAACCCTTGGCGCCGCGGGTGATGGCGGTGACGCGGGCATGGCCGCGCACCGCGCGTACCGCCGCGTCGAAGTCGTCGGTCTTGTAAAGCGAGGTGATCTCGGCCTCGTTGGCGAACAAGATGTCCACATGGCCGCTGACCAGATCGAGGAAGGCGTCACGGTGACGATCGACGCAGAACGGATCGGACAGCGACAGCGACACCAGACGACCGGCCTTGTGGGCCATGTCGGCGGCCTTCAGGAAGGCGCGCTTGGCCAGCGGCGGGTCGTAGAGGTAGCCTTCGAGATAGGTGACCTCGGACGCGGCGACCACCGCCTCGTCCACGTCGTCGGGGGTCAGCTCGATGCACGCGCCCAGATAGGTCAGCATGGTGCGCTGGGCGTCGGGGGTGACCAGCACCAGACAGCGCGCGGTGCTGGGACCGCCCACCGCCGCCTGGGTCGGGAAATCGACGCCCGATTTCTTGATGTCGTGGGCGAACACCTGTCCCAACTGGTCGTCCTTGACCTTGCCCATATAGGCGGCCTTGCCGCCCAGCGAGGCGATGCCGACGATGGTGTTGGCGGCCGAGCCGCCCGAGCATTCGATGCCGGGGGGAATCTGTTCGTAAAGCCGCTCCGCCTCGGCGGCGTCGACCAGGGTCATCACCCCCTTGGCCAGGCCCAGGCGTTGCAACAAGGCGTCGTCGGCATGCACCAGCACGTCCACGATCGCGTTGCCGATGCCGGCGACGTGATACCGGGTATCCACCATATTTATCTTCTCTTTGATCTCGCGCGAGGCGACCGGCGGCTGGTTCCCCGTTTCGGGCAGCGGGCGGCCATTTGGCGGCGCAGTATAACCACCGCCGCGTCGGGAACAATAAAAAACGCCAGACGTCACCGGATCGTCACGCGAAAAGCGGCGTTTGGCCCCTTGGCGGGGTGGCGCCGGGCATGGTTCAATGGTGCCATGATCTCCGCTCTCGTCAAGGCCTTCGGCCAATTGTCCGATCCCACGCTGCGCCGTGTGGTGCGGCTTTCCGTGCTTGGCGCGCTTGCCTGCTATGCCGCCCTGGTGGCGCTGGTGTGGGTGGTGCTGCCCCAGATGCGGCTGTTCGACGCCGATTGGGCCGACACCGGCGCCGGGGTGGTGCTGGCGCTGGCGGCGCTGGTGGTGCCGCTGTTGTTCTTTCCGGCGTTGGTCACCTCGATCATGGGGGTGTGGCTGGACGACGTCGCCCAGGCTGTCGAAACCCGCCATTACCCCGCTTTGACGCCGCCGCGGCCACAACCCTGGACCGAGCTGGTGGGCGGCACCTTGCGCTTCCTGGCGCTGACGGTGGTGGTCAACCTTGCGGCGTTGCCGGTCTATGCGGTGCTGTTGTTCACTGGTTTCACCGTGGTCCTGGCGATCGCCATCAACGGCTATCTGCTGGGGCGGGAATATTTCGAACTGGTGGCGACACGGCGGCTTGAACCGGCGATGGTGAAGCTGTCGTTTCGCAACCATCTCGGGCGGCTGTGGGCGGCCGGCGCGGTGATCGCGGTGATGTTCTCCATTCCCCTGGTCAATCTGGTGGCGCCGGTGGTCGCCACCGCTTTCATGCTGCACCTGTCGCAGTCGTTGCGGAGCCCGAAAGACCTGCTATAGTTGGCGAAATTCCTCGCCCCCGGGATTTCACCACATGCGCTTCGTTCATCTCGTCGCCCTTGCGCCGTTGGCCCTTCTTGTGGCCTGCGGCGGTGCTCCGCGCCAGGGAGCGAACGCGCATGCGACCACGTCCGGCGGCTCCGACGCGGCCGCTTCCGAAGACAAGGGTGACGGCCAAGTCCTGAACGCGGGCGAGGCCGATCCAGACCGTCTGAAGGGACTGTCGCCGACCCAGGTTCGCGCCGTGCTGGGCAAGCCCATGTTCACCCGCCGCGATGCCCCTGCGGAAATCTGGCAGTACCGGGGCCGCGTGTGCACGCTGGACCTGTTCCTGTACGACGATGGCGGGCGCCAGACGGTGGCCCATGTGGCGGTGCGCAGCCAACAGCCGGTCGATGACCGCCAATGCATGGGCGAACTGGTCAGCCGCGCCGCCCGCGAAGAGGCCATGCCGGCGAGCTGACGAACAGGCGGGGGAATTACTTCCCGACGATTCGCCGGACCGCTTCCCAAGCCTGATTCACGCTGATTTCGGCAACGCAGGGAAAGGCGTCGGCGCGGCTGGCGCGTTTCGGGCATACCCACAGACAGTGATAGCACTCCATGGGATGGTTGAGGAAAGCGCTGCCCGGCGGCCGGGTTTTCGGCGGATAGGGCACGAAGCTGCCGAAATGGCCGCCACCGGCCAGCAGCACGGTCGGCGCTCCCACTCCCAGGGCGAGATGGCCCGGCCCGGTGTCGTTGGTCAGCACACAGGCCGCGTGTTTCAAGACGTCCACCAGTTCGCCCAGTTTCAAGGCGCCGATGGTGTCGATGGCGTTGGCGTCGTTCAGTTCGGCGATGCGCGGTTTGGCGAAGGCTTCCTGGCCGGCGCCGACGAACACCACTCGCAGGCCGGCGTCCAGGCAATGGCGGGCCACCGCCAGGAAATTGTCGAACGGCCACCGCCGCCCCGGTTCGTTGCTGCCGAAGTTCATCACCACATAGGGCGCGCCGTCCGGCAATTTGGGCGCCTGATCGCGCCAGGGAATGGCCGGCACCTCGGGCGGAAGTTCGCGCCCGGTCAGCGCGGACAGGAAGGTGAAGTGGCGCAGGCTTTCATGGGTGGGATAGGGGCCGGTGTCGATCACCCGGGTAGCGCGCCGCAAGTACCAGCCGTATTCCGCCCGCGTCCGTTCGGTGATGAACGGCAGACAGACGACGCGCTCTTCCGCGCGTGAATGCCAGACCAGGGTATCGGCGGTCATCACCTTGCGCATGAACATGTCGCATACCGCCACCTTGAAGTTCCGGCGGCGCAGCCACAGGCTGATCTTCAGGCGATAGAGCCATTTCTTTTCATAGGCGTGCTCGTCGATGGTCACCAGATTGAAGCCGTCGAACACCTCCGGCCCCAGCCCGCGCCAGGAATTGCAGCCCAGGACGGTGATCTCGGACCTGTCCACGCCGAACGCCGCCGGGTAATGGTCGAGCGCGCGGCGGAACATCACCATGTCGCCGATGCCGTCCATGCGTACCACCACCACGCCCTTGCGCTTTCCGCGCACCGGCCACAGCGCCACCAACGCGTCGATGGGCCGAAACAGCCACCAGCGGCGGCGCATGCCGGTGGGCGCCAGGATGTCGCGCAGTTCCATCGTCATATTCCTCGGGCGACGATGTCGGCCACCTGGGCCAGGATGGCGTCGGAATCCAGCGCCGCGACGCAGGGATACATGCCGCGTTCGGACGGCAGGCGGCAATCGCCCAGGCAGCCGCGGCAATCCATGTCATGGCGGACGAAGTGGGCGTTGGCGGGCGTCACCTCGGGGGCGTAGGGCACGATCTCGCCCACATAGGCGCTGGAGGCCAGGCACAAGGTGGGAGCGCCCAGAACCACCGCCAGATGCATGCAGGCGGTGTCGACGCTGACCACCAGCCGGCAGCCTTGGATGATGCCGGCCAGTTCGGCGAAGGGCGCGCCCTCGAACGTCACGTTGGGCAGGTCGAGGAGTGCACGGTATTCGGGATTTCTGTCGAGGTCGGACGGATGGCCGGCCAGCCGCACCTGCCAGCCTTGGGGCAGCGAGCGGGCGATCATGGCCCACAGTTCCGGCGGGCTTTGCTTCTGTTTCACCGCCGAGAACGGCTGGAACAGCACGGTGGGGGCGGGCAACACCTGGGCCGGCGGGCGTGCCGAGGGCGGCAACAGCACCAAGGGCGGCGCCTGGATCTCTCCGGTCAGGAAATCGGCGAAGCGCGAGAACCGTGTCACCTTGTCGGCCACGGCCGGTCCCGAATCGAACAGCCGGTCGTACAGGCGGCGGTTGGCGTTCAGGCGGCGCTGATGCTTGGGCCAGGGCCGGGGTTCCATGGCGGCGCTTTCGGGCGCGTGGGCGGCGGCCACCAGAAACTCGTCCAGGTCGGGATGGCGCAGGAAGTCGGTGTGCACCACCAGCCGGTAATGGGCGTCGTAAATCCTACGCGCGATCTCGAAGCGGTAGTCGAGGTCGCGCAGGCGGCCGAAATCCACTTTCAGCACCTGGACTTCCGGCGGGAACAGGAAGCTCATGCGTGCGCCGTCGGCCCGCAACAGCACGGTGACCTGTTCGCCGACATGGGCCAGTTCCACCAGCCGTGGCAGCACCAGCGAAAACAGGACGGTGTCGCCCAACCCGCCGGCGCTCAGCAACAGCACGCCCGAAGGCTTGCCCGGCCGCCGCCGCAAGGAAAGCAGCCGAAGGAAGGCGGGGTCGATCAGGCGATGGGCGCGCACCCTGGATGTCCCGGCTCAGGCGTAGGGCGCGTAGGACTTTTCCTCGACCAGCGCCGACCCCAGAAGGTCGTTGACCTTGCGCTTGACCGCCGCCCGTTCGTCGTTGGTGAAATAGACGGCGCGGGCCAGTTCGATGAACTTGGCGCCGAAATCCTTGGCCCGTTCACAGTCGCGGATGTCGTCCTCGACCACCCACAGCTTTTCATTGATGGCCTTGAGCTCGCCCGACAGGCGGGCCAGTTCGGCGTGGTTGGGGAACTCGCGTTCGCGCACCAATACCAGCTCGTCCAATTCCTTGGTGACATTGGCCAGCTTGGCCCCGTCGGTCAGACGTTCGGCCTTGATCTCCAGGATGGTGATCTTGTCGATCACTTCGCCCCACGACACCGGAACCAGGACGGACATGGCACTCCTTACATTTCTCAGGGGAAACCCGTGGCGGCGTTCTAGCAGATTTCCGCCTTCAGGGAAACGAAAGCCCATGCTCACCGTATAGGTGGGGCAAACCCCACTTTGCCGCAGGTTTTCCCTGTCCTATAGTATAGCGGGCAAGGACGTTGTGCAAAAAACAGATAAAATTGTGACTACTTTCGTGGGAACGAACGTTTCAAAAAACGCTTCGCTGGTTCGGGGAACATTCATGTCGCGCTCTATTTTTTCGACGGTTCTGGCGCTTGGCCTTATGCTGGCGGGCGCCTCTGCCCTGGCCGAGGAAATCGGCAGCGTTTCCACCGTGTTCAAGATGCTTGGCCCCAACGACAAGATCGTGGTCGAGGCATTCGACGATCCCAAGGTGGACGGGGTCACCTGTTACCTGTCGCGGGCCAAGCGGGGTGGCATTTCGGGGGGGCTGGGCATCGCCGAGGACACCTCCGACGCTTCCATCGCCTGCCGTCAGGTGGCGCCGATCCGCTACAAGGCGAAGTTCAAGGATGGCGAGGAGGTGTTCAAGAAGGACACCTCGCTGTTGTTCAAGAGCATACAGGTGGTGCGGTTCCTCGATTCCAAACGCAACGTGCTGGTCTATCTGGTCTATTCCGACCGCATCATCGAGGGGTCGCCCAAGAATTCCATCTCGGTGGTGCCGGTTCCTCCCGGACAGGGGGGCTGAGCCATGGACCTCGCGCCCGATCAGACGCAATTGTACGAAGACCTGTGCACCAAGCTGGAGCAGCAGCAGGACCAGACGCAGTTGATTCAGTTCATGGCCGGAATCATCGCCTCGCTGTTGCGGCGCCGTGGCGATGCCCAGTTCCGCGACGCGGTCCAGAACGCTTTCGCCGACGGGTTGGCCGGGCGGTCGTGGGTGGCCCAGCGCGAACTGGCGCAGGAAGTGATCGCCATGATCATCGCTAAGCGCCCCGAGGTGGCCCTGGCCTGGCAACGGGTCAGCGGCGAGGAACCGCACCCGTTGGCGCGCCGTGCCGTCGATCTGCCGGCTTCCGATGACGATCTGCCGGAAATCAGCCTGGAGCCGCGGCCGGAGACGCCGCCGCCGCCCGCCGATTCCTTCGACGCTTTCATGGCGGCGGTGCTTGACGATCTGGCCGGGTCGCTGACCCATCGGGTGGCCCTGTTCAAGGTGCCGGCCCGACGGTTTCCGTCGCCGACCTATGTGCACGAACAGCCGTTCATCCTGCACGCCGAAGCTTTCGCCGGCGCCGCCCGGACGTTCTTCCGCGACGTCTTGTTGCCGTTGTGGCGCGAACCGCTGCTCATGCTGCATCAGCGTCAGCCGGGGGTCGAGGCGGCGGTCGCGGTGGTCGGGGCGCGGGCCGACATCTGGCAGTTGGTGACCGGCCGGCTGGAACGGCTGGCGCGCAAGGCGGCGGGGGCGGGGGCCAAGCTGGCGGCCGCCCGCGCTGGCGGCGCCGATTACCAGGTGGTCGAGGTGCCGGTGACGCGCAAGCGCACGCTGTCGGTGCTGGGGGTCAGCTTCAGCCTGGGCAGCACCAATGAAACGGTGAAGCGCAAGGTGCCGGTCAAGCCGCCGGCCCGGCCCAGTTCCGAGGAAATGCTGGCCCGCGACCTGGAAAATTCCTGGCACGACGTGGCCGCCGCCGCCGGGCTCGACCTGCCGGCCGCCGCCGACCTCAGCCTGTTGCACGCGCTTTTGACCTTCGACGCCGAACGTCTGGTCGGTGACCTGCCGGGCCTGTTGTCCCTGGCCCGCGACGAACAGGCCGAGGTCGAGGCGATCCTGGACGGCGTCGTCGCCGCCGCCGACGGCCATCCGCCGCTGATCGCCGACGCATTGGCCATCACCTTGTTCGCCCATGGCGTCAACGGTGGTTTCGGGTTCGAGGAACTGGTGCGTCTGGAAAACCGCTGGCCGGCAGGAAACCATCCCTATCTGGCGACGGAAATCGCCCGCCGGCCCCGCGATCTGGCGTTCCAGGTCCGCGACGGCCTGCGGCGGCGTCTGGACCGCAACAACATGGGGTTGGCGGTCATCATGCTGTTCGAGGCGTGGCGGGTGTTGAGCGATGGTCGCCATGCGGCCGCGCTTGAAGCGGCACGGACGGTGTTCTCGGCCTTTCCCATCGCCTTCGCCGGCGACGCGGACGAGGCGGTGTTCAGCGACATCGGCGCCCTTTTGACCAAGAATCTGGCGGCCTCCGAACTGGACGCCGCCGGCACGGTCGAGGCGATCATGCGCCTCTATGGCGGGGTGGTCGCGGCCAACAACGCCCGCGTAAACTGATGGGTTGACCGCATCTCCTTGCAAATACTTAAAATTTTAGCCTTTTCCGCATGAGTTGGGCACATGCCAGAGACTGAGTCTTTCGCATAAGTGGGAATCCTATCCGGCAGTATGATAAGCCTCAGGTAATCACCCCAGGGGGTGGGAGGCGACAATGTTCCTGGTCAGGGTCGACCGCAGCTGTGACGCGCGCTACCAGCCGCTGACCGTCAAGGCGCACGAATATCTTTACGATTTCGCCGCCTTCATCGCGCGATCGATCCCGGATGCCGAGGTTCACGCCCGGCTGGGCCGCCAGACGGGAGACGAGATCGTCTTCCACGGCCAGGAACTGCAAGCCGACGACATGGAATTGTTTTGACGATGCCGGAGGGGAGGAAGCCCATGATCCTGGTCGACCTTGGCGCTACGGGCCACTATCCACCGCTGGATTCGCGAACGCCGTCGGAATTGTTCGACCTTGCCGTCGAAATCGCCGAGGCGCTGGAAGACGTCAGCGTGCGGGTGCCGGTGGGAGAAACACCCGAGGAAAGCGTCGTCCTGACCAGTCGGCTGATGCGCCGGTGTGGGGCCAAGGTATTCTGAGCCGCCGCTTCCGTCGTCAAAGGTTTCGCAGCACCGCGAAGGGGGAATCCGCGCGGTGCTTTTTTTGTTTTTCCGGCGGCGCGCGGCGAGGACCGCGTCGGGGCGGCAACCACAGGGGCGGCTTCGCCTCGCCCTGCTGGCGGCGATAGCCAAGCGCCTCCATCACCCCCGCCAGTTCCTCGCTTCCCAGTCCCAACAAGGACGCCAACGCCGGCGGCACGGCAAAGCCGTGGCGATCATCGCGGGCCAGTTTGCGCAGGCCGGCGGCGAAGCGTTCCAGCATGTCCACCCGCACCGCCCGCGGCCCCAGCAGGCGATAGCCGATGGCGGCATAAAAGGGGGTGGGCACATCGGGTTGGGGTACCACCGTCACCCGTTCGCCGGGGGCGACGGGCGGGGGGGTGTCGTTGGCCGCCGCCCACAGCAAGGCCCGCAACCGTTGGGCACCCGGTTTCAGCAGGGCCGGCACGAACACGCTTTCCATTCCCAGACGGATGTCCAGACGGGCCAGCGCCTTGCGGCCCTCAGCGTCCAGGGCGGCCAATTGGCTGTCGGCGCCGCTGCGATCCATGCTGCCCAAGGCTTCGGCCAGTTGGTGGACCAATCCGCGCGCGGCACCGGCCAACGGTGCCGCCTGGGCGCGCAGCAACGGGCGGAAACAATCGGCGACCACGTCGTCCAGCCATTGGGCCAGCCGCTTGCGGACCCGGTCGCGGGCCGCCGGCTCCAGAAATTCCCCGGCTTCGACCTCGACCGCTGGACGCAAGGGATGGGCGCCCTTGGTCAGCCGTCCGACCGTTTGCCCCTGCCACAAGACGGCACCGCCCTCGGTCAGGGCGAAGGATTCGTCCGGGTCGGCGCACAGCCGTTCGACGCGGGCGCGGATTTCCGGCTTCAGGCTGCGTTGGGCGGCAGCCAGCACGGCACGGGCGGCGTTGGGGCCTTCGGCGGCATCGGGAACGAAGTGGAACCCATTCAGCCGGCCGACGAAATGACCCTCGACCAGAACCTCGCCGGAACGCGCCACCGCGCCCAGCAATTCGCTTTCGTCGGCCATGCGCCGCACCAGATGGGCGGTGCGGCGGTCGACGAAACGTTGGGTCAGGCGTTCGTGCAAGGCGTCGGACAACTTGTCCTCGATGGCCCGCGTGCGTTCCTGCCAATGAACAGGGTCGGCCAGCCAGTGCGGGCGATGCGACACGTAGGTCCAGGTCCTGACATGGGCGATGCGGGCGACCAGGGTGTCCATCTCGCCATCGGTGCGGTCCAGCCGGTCCACCTGAGCGGCCAGCCAGTCGGTGGGCAGCCGGCGCCCCGGTCCGGTCAGGTGATGATAGATCCGGGCCAGCAACCGGGTGTGGGTGTCGGCCATGACCTTGCGGAAATCGGGCACCTGGGCCACGTCCCACAACAGCTTCACCCGTTCGGGATGGTTGGCGAGCTTCACGATGTCGGGATCGCGGGCAAGATGGGCCAGGGCCATCTGGTCGTCGGCTTCGCGGGCGCGGATCAGTCCCGGTTCCGACGGCGCGCGGTCCAGCGCCACCTGCAACGCCTCGACCGAGGTGAAACGCAATTCCGAATTGCGCCACCACAGCGCCCGCACCGGGGCGAAGGCGTGGTTCTCCACCGCCTCGACCAGTTCCGGGTCCAGGCCGGGGATGTCGGCGGTGGTGCCGAAGGTGCCGTCGTTCATGTGCCGGCCGGCGCGGCCGGCGATCTGGGCGATCTCGGACGCTTCCAGGGCGCGGGGGGAACGGCCGTCGAACTTGCGCAAGCCGGCGAAGGCCACATGGTCCACGTCCATGTTCAGCCCCATGCCGATGGCGTCGGTGGCGACGATGTAGTCGACCTCGCCCCCCTGGTACAGCCCGACCTGGGCGTTGCGGGTGCGAGGGCTGAGCGCGCCCAGCACCACCGCCGCGCCGCCCCGTTGCCGGCGCACGAACTCGGCCATGGCGTAAACCTCGGCCGCCGAGAAGGCGACGATGGCGGACCGGGGCGGCAGGCGGTTGAGTTTCTTCGCCCCGGCATAGGACAGCCGGGACAGGCGCGGCCGGGTGACGAATTCGATGCCGGGCACCAGCCGCGCCAGCAGCGGCTTCATGGTCTCGGCGCCCAGGAACAGGGTCTCTTGCTGCCCGCGGGCGTGCAGTAACCGGTCGGTGAAGACGTGGCCGCGTTCCGGGTCGGCGCACAATTGGATCTCGTCGATGGCCAGGAAGGCGACGCGGCGGTCCAGCGGCATGGATTCCACCGTGCACACCAGCCAGCGCGGACGGGGCGGCACGATCCGTTCCTCGCCGGTGATCAGCGCGACGGATGCCGCCCCCTTGAGGCGGACGATGCGGTCGTAGTTCTCGCGCGCCAGCAGACGCAGCGGAAAGCCGATCATCCCCGACGCATGTCCTAGCATGCGGTCCAGCGCGTAATGGGTCTTGCCGGTATTGGTGGGTCCCAGCACCGCCGTCACCCGACCCCGGCCGAAAGTCTCGTCCATGGTGGACCCAAGGTCGGGGTTACGGGAGCGGATTGCAAGAGCCTCGGAGACCGGAAAGTTTTAGCCTTGTGACCGTGTCCCCTTGCTATTTGGTCTTCTTCACCGTCCCCGTTCCAGCATGCGCTGGCGGAGCGCGTCGCGGATGGGGTGGGCGCGTTCACTGGATGTGGCGCCGGTCGGCGTCGCGGCGGCACCGCCCGTTTGCGGCGCTGCGGCGAACCACGCCTTGCGCAGCAGGATGCCGCAGGTGGCGCTGGCCCGGCCGGCATGGCGTTCGACCTGTTCGCGCGCCAACAGGCCCCAGGTGGTCCGATCGGCGGATATCCAAGGATAGAACCCGAAAGCGCCGGCGCTGCTGACGGCGCCATCGTCGCCGGCCGCGTCCTCGACCCAATGATGCAGGCTGTAATGCCAATTGCGGTCGAACGGACTTTTGACCGCGGTCGGGCAAGTGCCGGGCAGGGTGCAGACGGCATGGCTGCCCAGCAGGCCCGACAGGCGCAATTGGCCGGCCGCCAGCTTGCGCAGGAACACGCCATAGGCGCTGGGTGCCATGATCGCCCCGCCCGCCGGCTGCGGAGAGCGCATGGTGAACGCCAGATCCGTGCCGAGCAGGCGGCGCATCTCGGCGGCCAAACCGGGACCGTCCAGCGCGCCCAGGCCCATGGCCACGGCCTGATGCTGGGAATGGGCGCTGTCGTAATGGAACTTGCCGACCAGGGCAGGATCAAACCCCTTGTCGCGGCATTCCGCCACGGTGCCGCGACAGGCCAGTGGATTTTCGCCGTGATAGCCCGTGCTCATGGTCAGGGCGGCGACGTCGTCGCCGCTCAGGGTTCCGCCCTGGCGCTCGGCCACATAGGCGCCCCACAGCCATTTGCTGGCCGAGGCGATGCGCAACGGCCGCTCCGCGGTGATGGTCCGGCCGCGCTGCCCCCAGGCCAAGCGCCCGGTGGCGTCGCCGACTTCCCAATAGGCGTCGCCCAGATCGCGGCAGGCCGGCGCGTTGGCCAGCGTCGAATCCACTGCCGCGCGGCGCGTTTCCACGGTTTGGGCGAAGGCGGGAAACGCCAGCACCAAGAACAACACTAAAAAGCGGATCATGAAAAAGCCCCCCGACCGGATGGGTCGGGGGGCCATTGTACAAGGACGGAGCGGAAGGAAAAGGTGTTACCCCACCAGCCCCTTCTCCATCACCGTCGCCAAGCGGCGGGCGAAGTCCACCGGGTCGGCCGGGGGTTCGCCCTCGACGATGCGGGCCTGGTCCAGCAGCAACAGCGCCGCGTCCTCGACGCCCTCGCGGCCCGAGGACTTGACCTTGTCGGCCAAGGCCTTGATCAGCGGGTGGCGGGGGTTGATCTCGAGCACGCGCGGGCTGTCGTGGTCGAGCTGGTTGTGCGCCTTCAGCAGCTTTTCCAGATGCAGGCTCATCTGCCCGGAATCGGCCACCAGACACACCGCCGAGTTGGTCAGGCGGTCGGTGGCGCGCACGTCCTTGACCTTGCCGTCCAGGTTCAGCTTCAACGCCGCGACCAAGGTGTCCAGCGCTTCGGCCGGCGCCGCCTCGGGCTTGGCGGCCTCGGTTTCCGGGTCGGCCTGGACCTTGGACAGGTCGACGTCGCCCTGGGTGATGGCCACCAGCTTCTTGCCCTGGTACTCGCCCACCGCCGGCACCCAGAATTCGTCGATGGGGTCGGTCAGCAACAGCACCTCGACGCCCTTGGCCAGGAAGCCTTCGAGTTGCGGGCTTTTCTTCAGCGCGGCGACGTCGTCGCCGGTGGCGTAATAAAGAGCGTCCTGGCCGTCCTTCATGCGCCCCACCACCTCGTCCAGGGTGGCAAGGCCGTCGGTGGCGGTGGTGCGGAAACGGCACAGCGCCAGGATGTCGGCCTTACGCTCGAAATCCTCGTAGATGCCTTCCTTCAGCACGGCGCCGAAGGTCTCCCAGAAGGTGGCGTAGGATTCGGCGTCGTCCTCGGCCTTCTTCTTCAGTTCGGACAGCACCTTCTTCACCAGGCCGGACTTCATCTTGGCCAGCACCGGGTTGTGCTGAAGCATCTCGCGGCTGACGTTCAGCGGCAGGTCCTGGCTGTCGACCACACCGCGCACGAAGCGCAGGTACGGGGGCAACAGGCCCTCGGCCTCGTCGGTGATGAACACCCGCTTGACGTAAAGCTTGACGTGCTGCTTGCGGTCGGGATGGAAGATGTCGAACGGCTTCGATCCCGGCACGAACAACAGGCTGGTGTATTCGATGGCGCCTTCGGCCTTGGAATGGATGGTCAGCCACGGGTCGTCGAAGGCGTGCGCCACGTGGTGATAGAATTCTCTGTACTGTTCGGGCGTGACCTCGGATTTCGAGCGGGTCCACAGGGCCGAGGCGGAATTGAGCGTCTCTTCCTTGTCGCCCTCGACCAGGATCACCGGGATGGCGATGTGGTCCGAGTAGCGCTTGACGATGGCCGACAGTCGGAAGCGGTCCAGGAACTCCTTTTCACTGTCGCGCAGCGAAAGGGTGATGGAGGCGCCGCGCGGGGCGTCCGGTTCGGGGGCGATGGTGAACTCGCCCTTGCCGTCGCTTTCCCAGCGCCAGCCGTGTTCCTCGCCGGCCTTGCGGGTGACCACCGTGACCTTGTCGGCGACCATGAAGGCGGAATAGAAGCCGACGCCGAACTGGCCGATCAGCGTCATGTCCTTTTTCGCGTCGCCGGTCAGGCGGTTCATGAAGTCGGCGGTGCCCGACTTGGCGATGGTGCCCAGGTTGGCCACCAGGTCGTCGCGGTTCATGCCGACGCCGTTGTCGGCGATGGTCAACTGTCCCGCCTCGGCGTCGGGGATCAGCCGGATACGGTACTCGGCGCCATCGGCCACCAGCGACGGATCGGTCAGCGCGGCGTAGCGCAGCTTGTCGCAGGCGTCCGAGGCGTTGGAGATCAGCTCGCGCAGAAAGATCTCCTTGTTGGAGTAGAGCGAGTGGACGACGATATCCAGCAGCTTGGCGACTTCCGCCTGAAACTCGCGCTTCTCTTCGGCCATGGTCGATTCCCTGAAATTTTAACGGTCTGCCATTCCCGCCATGCGCGGGCGACTTGATATGAGGGAGGGTCGTCGAGGTTGCAAGTGCGCGCGTAATCCAGAAAAATGAAAGGTCCACGCATCGGCGTTGCTCTCGCCCGGTCAAATCGGTATGTATAGCGGCCCCGAAAGTGGGGTCGAGCCATGCTCGCGGAATTTTTCGCCGCCAACAACCTACGCCGGGCGGCATTTTGAGAAAGCAGGAGACGTTCATGCAGATTCCTCTCCAGATCACCTTTCACGGGATCGACCACTCGGATGCCGCCGAAGAGCGCATCCGCGAGAAGGTGGCCAAGCTGGAGCAGTTCTTCGACCGCATCACCAGCTGCCGGGTGGCGGTGGAACGCAGCCACAAGAACACGTCGAACCTGCACCAGAAGGGTGAAGACTTTCACATCCGCATCGACCTGGTGGTGCCGGGTTCCGAGCTGGTGGTGAAGCGTGCTTCGGAAGAACACGAAGACATCTATGGCGCGCTCAAGGGTGCCTTCGGCGCCATGGAGCGTCAGCTCAAGGAATACGCCGCCCGCGCTCGCGGCGACGTCAAGACCCGCGCCCAGGCCTAACAGGCCGTCGCGCGGAACGGGAAGCGGAGGGCAAGACGCCGCTTCCCTGTGGCGATGGGGTCGGCCGGATCGGAACGCGGTCCGGCACAGGCCTTCCCTGATGCCAAAATCCCCCAACGTATCGGTATTTCCGATTACGCCGTCTTGCGCTGTTGATGTTCAGGCGCAGGTGCGCTAGAAGTCCGCGCGGATTTTCGCGGGTGCGGCAGGGTGGCCGCGACCGCTGGTGGACCTTGCGATGAACATCGACCTAGCCCGTACCTTCCTGGAAATCGTCGAGACCGGCAACTTCAACAAGGCTGCCGAGCGGCTGGACGTGACCCAGTCCACCGTGTCCATGCGCATCAAGGCGCTGGAGGACGAATTGGGCCGGCCGCTGTTCGTGCGTTCCAAGGCCGGCACCGAGCTGACCGCCGCCGGCATGCAGTTCCGCCGCTATGCCACCTCGCTGGTACGGGTGTGGGAACAGGCGCGCCAGGAAATCGCCCTGCCGCCCGGTTTCAAGACCGTGCTGAACGTCGGCGGCCAGTTCTCGCTGTGGGATCGTCTGTTGGTGCAATGGATTCCGTGGATGCGCACGGCGTTGCCCGATGTGGCGCTGCGGGCCGAGGTCGGCCTGTCGGAAGGCATGATGCGCCAGTTGACCGAGGGGTTGCTGGATATCGGCGTCATGTACAGCCCCGTCTCGCGTCCCGGCCTGCACATCGAAAAGCTGTTGGAAGAACGGCTGATCATGGTTTCGACCCGTCGCCGCGGTGTCGCCGATTGGGACGACAATTACGTGTTCGTCGATTGGGGCCCCGAGTTCCGTCAAGGTCACGGCCAGGCTTTTCCCGATCTCAAGACCCCTGCGGTGTCGGTGGGGTTGGGGGCCTTGGGGCTGCAACATATCCTGTCCTATGGCGGCACCGGCTATTTCCCCATGCGCGCCGTGCGCTCCTACCTCGCCTCGGGCCGGTTGTTCGAAGTTGCCGACGCCCCCGAATTCCGCCGTCCCGCCTGGCTGGTCTACAGCCAGGACGAAAGCGCCGCCGACTGGTTCTCCACCGCGCTGGATGGGCTGCGTTACGTAGCGTCGCTGGAAAGCGAGGACTGATCCCAAGAAAAACCCCCGCCGAAGCGGGGGTGAAGGTCGTTCACGAGAGGCAGAGCGGCCCAGGGAGAAGGTTCAGCGCAGCCTGCTGCGCATGTCGTCCAGGAAAGACCACACCTGATGGGGCTGGAGACCGTCGCGGGCCATGACGCGGCGCACCAGATCGTCGTCCATCAGTTCGTCCAGGCTGGGTTCGTCGTTGCCGATGAAATCCATTTTCCGCGGCGACATGGCACGAGCCGAGAAAGCCTTTTGTGCAAGGGTGGACTGGACGCCGGCCCGGCATTCACGCGGGGTGGCGGCGGGCGAACAGGTGTTGTGCATCATGTGTGCCCCCTTCCAGTTGCTGTGGACGATAGGTGATTCATAAACGGATACCCGGTGTTCTGTCTATCTGTTCCTTGGTATCAGTATGTAGACAATTTTGTCTATTTTGTGTCGATCTTGTCGATTACTGCGACACGACATAGGGTTTTTGCCGGGCATTCTCCGACTTAGGTATCAGATAGTGCCCCTCTCCCTTCCCGACAAGGGGGGAAGCATACCCCGTTCGCCCAGGACCGCGTCGGAAAGCAGGACATAGCGGCTACGCGCTTCGGGTAGTTGGTAGTGCCACCATTCGTGCGGGTTGTACTCCCAGCCGGCGGCGACCATCACTCCCAACAGCAGGGCGCGGTTGCGCTGGGCCTCGGGTGGGATGTCCAGGCGACCGTGGTGGGATCGCGGCGTGAAGGCGTCGAAAGCGGTGCCCATGTCCAGTTCCCGTCCGCTTTCCGCTTCCGTCAGCGTCAGGTCGACGGCGACGCCGAAGGAATGGGCGGAACCTTGACGGGGGTCGGCCAGGAATTCGGGGTCCGGGGTGTGGTTCCACAAGATCCATTGCGCCTCGGCCGGGCGGAATGCGTCGAAGATCTTGAAGCGCAGGCCCAGGGGCCGCGCCAGTTCCACCGCACGGGTCAGGGCGGCGGCGGCTTCGGCGTGCAGGAAGCATCCGGCGTCGGGGCCATAGACCGGCCGGCCGGTGAAATTGTCGGCGGTGGCATAGGACAGGCAGAGGTCGACGGCGAAATCCTCGGCGGCGACGGGAACCAGCGGGTGCATCGCTTCTCCTTTTCAAGGGCGGGCGGGCAGAGCAGTATAGCGCGGCCTTTCCTAACGATGGTTTTCCCGATGATCGTTCTTGCCCTTGATTCCGCCACGTCGGCCTGTTCGGCCGCGCTTTGGCGGGATGGCGCCGTCGTGGCGCGCCGCTTCGCCGCCATGTCGCGCGGTCAGAGTGAAGTCCTGGTGCCCATGGTCGCCGAGGTGATGGCCGAAGCCGGGCTGGATTTTTCCGCTCTCGACCTGTTGGCGGTGACGGTGGGGCCGGGGGCGTTCACCGGCATCCGTATCGGGCTGGCGACGGCGCGGGCGTTGGCTCTGGCGGCGGCCAAGCCGCTGGCCGGGGTCGCCACGCCCGAGGCGGTGGCGGCGGCGGTGCCGGCGCAGGAACGGGCGGGGCGAACCGTCCTGGCCCTGTTGGATTCCCGTCGCGAGGAAGTGTGGGTCCAGGCCTTCGACGCCGACCTTGCGCCGTTGTGGCCGGTTCGTGCCCTGACGCCGCCTCAGGTGATGGCGCTTGATCTGGGGCCGGTGGTGCTGGCCGGCGACGCCTGCGACCTGGTGGCGCCATCGATGCCCGACGCGGTGGTGGCGTCTTCGCCGGGGGCGCCCGACGCGGCGGTGGTCGCGGCCCTGGCGGCGCGGCATTGGGCGGCGGGGACGGCGTTGCCGCCCGAACCGCTTTACCTGCGCGAGGCGGACGTGACCATGCCGAAATGTCCGACACCATGATCGAATTGCTTGCGGCGTCCTTGGCCCATGCCGAGCTTTTGGCCGGTATGCACAGGATTTGCTTCGCCGATGCTTGGGACGCCAAGGCCATGGCCGACCTGTTGGCCATGCCGGGGGTGACGGCGCTGATCGCGGTGGACGGGCGGTCGTTGGCGCCATCGACGCGGCCGCCCGGCCCGGCGGGGTTCGTGCTGTGGCGGGTTGTCGCCGACGAGGCGGAAATCCTGTCCATCGCCGTGTTGCCGCCGTGGCGTCGAGGCGGCTTGGGCCGGCAATTGCTGGAGGCGGCGTCGGTCGCCGCGTGCCGGGCCGGGGCCGGAAACATGTTCCTGGAAGCCGCGACCGGCAACGTTGCCGCGTTGACTCTGTACGAAAAACACGGTTTCGTGCGGGTCGGATTACGCAAGGCCTATTATGGCGATCAAGACGCGGTGGTGATGCGCCGCGATCTCGATGTATCTACTTCTTGCGAATGATCAATCGATGGACGCCGGTGCTGTCGTCGTCATTTTCCGGGGTCAGGGATTCGACGATATGTCCTAGTTCGGAAACGGATTTCGGGACATTGGTCAAAGGTTCGATTCCTTGCAGACGGACCTCCAGCGTCTCGCCCGGCGCCATCCTTTCCACCAGCAACTTAGTGCGGACGAAGGTCATCGGGCAGAGCTCTGATGTGATGTCAAGGTAGTAGTTGGCCTTCTCAGTCATGCAAATCCCGCCAGATCGGTTTTTCATAATGGTTATTGCCTGGGGCAATTAAAGGAATTATATACCCCGGAATTCGTTGTAATTGGAGGTATGCTCTCGATGTCGGAGCGTTCGAATACCAGCGACCTGTTGACGCTCACCACTGAAATCGTGGCGGCGCATGTCGCCAACAACACCGTCGCGGTCAGCGACCTGCCGCAGCTGATCAACGAGGTTTACCGGACCTTGTGCTCGGTCGGCAACGCCCCGGCCGCGCCCGAACGCCCGCAGCCGGCGGTTCCGGTCAAGAAGTCGGTGAACCCCGATTACATCATCTGCCTTGAGGACGGCAAGAAGCTGAAGATGCTGAAGCGTCACCTCAAGACCGCCTACAACATGACGCCCGAGGAATACCGGGAGCGCTGGGGCCTGCCGGCCGACTATCCCATGGTTGCCCCCAACTATGCCCAGCACCGGTCCAGCCTGGCCAAGAAGATCGGCCTGGGCACCAAGCCGCGCAAGCGCCCGGCGGCCAAGCGCGCCGGTTGAGCCAGGTTGCGGTCACCGCGTCGAAGGGCGCCACGGGCCGTTTGCCCGTGGCGCCTTTTGGTTTTATAGTCGCGAACCGTAGAAGATTCTAAAGGTCTGGCATGGTTTCCCGAATTGAACAGCGCTGCATCGACAAGGGCATGAAGATGACCGACCAGCGCCGGGTGATCGCCCGCGTGCTGTCGGAAGCCAGCGACCATCCCGACGTGGAGGAGGTGTACCGCCGCTCCACCGAGATCGACCCTCGCATCTCGATCGCCACCGTCTATCGGACCGTGCGGCTGTTCGAAGAGGCGGACATCCTGGAACGCCACGATTTCGGCGACGGCCGTGCCCGTTACGAGGAATCGGTCGAGGATCATCACGACCACCTGATCGACGTCCAGTCGGGCAGGGTGATCGAGTTCACCAGCCCCGAGATCGAGGTTCTTCAGCGCAAGATCGCTGAAACCTACGGTTTCAGACTGGTCGGGCATCGACTGGAATTGTACGGCGTGCCGTTGACTTCCTCCGGGCAAAAAGACGAGAAATGATCCGCAGCCGGGCCGACGCGGCCCGATGCGCGACCACCGAACGCGAGGAAGCATGACCGATATCGGGGAAGAGGCGGCGAATTCGCGCCTGGAAGTGCGTCTTGCCGCCAATGACGAGGAAATCGCCGCCGCCCAGGCGTTGCGCTACCGCGTCTTCTACGAGGAGATGGGGGCCAAGCCCACCGACGCCATGGCGGCGCGGCATTCCGACTTCGACGATTTCGACGCCATCTGCGACCATCTTCTGGTGCTGGACCCGTCGCGGGGCAAGGGGGGCGCCGCCGTGGTCGGCACCTACCGACTGATCCGCCGCAAGGTGGGCGAAGCGTTCGGCCGTTTCTACACCGCCGGCGAATACGACATCTCGAAGCTGTTGGTGGCGGGCGGCAACTTCATGGAACTGGGCCGTTCCTGCGTTGACGCCCAGTATCGCACCGGCGCCACCATGCAGATCATGTGGGCCGGCATCGCGTCCTATGTATGGGAGCACGGCATCGACCTGATGTTCGGCTGCGCCTCGCTGCCCGGCACCGAACCCGAAGCGCTGGCCACCCAGCTTTCCTATCTCCACCACTACCATCTGGCCCCGGCCGAGATGTGCCCGCGGGCCTTGCCCGACCTCTACGTCGGCATGAACCTGATGGACAAGGACGCGCTCAACCCCCGCCGGGCGCTGGCCTCGTTGCCGCCGTTGATCAAGGGCTACCTGCGCCTTGGCGGCTTTGTCGGCGACGGTGCGGTGATCGACCACCAGTTCAACACCACCGACGTCTGCGTGATGGTCAAGACCGAGCTGGTCACCGCGAAATACGCCAAGCATTACGCTCGCGACGTTCCCGCCACGTCCTGAGCGGACCGGGGAACAGGCCCATGACCTTGTCCAGCCCGTTCATCGCCGCCTTGCGCTTCCTGGCCTTCGTGACCTGGACGCTGACGGCGCTACCACCCTACCTGCTGCTGCTGGCTTGCGGCTGGCGGGGCTGTTCCTCCTATGCGCGGGCCTATTTCCGGGTGTGCAACCGGCTTTTGGGGTTCCGGGTGGTGACGCGCGGTGCGCCCCGTTCCGACCGCCGCCCGGTTCTGTTCGTCTCAAACCACGCCGGCTATCTCGACATTTTGATCCTCGGCAGCCAGTTGTCGGCCTGTTTCGTCGCCAAGGCCGAGGTGGCGGGCTGGCCCGGCTTCGGCTTCCTGGCGCGGATCGCCAGGACGGTGTTCGTCAACCGGGCGCGCGGCGCCACGGCGCGCGAGCGCGACCAGTTGAGCAATCGGCTGGCGGCGGGCGATTCGCTGATCCTGTTCCCCGAGGGCACGTCCAACGACGGCAACCGGGTGCTGCCGTTCAAAAGCTCGCTGTTCGCGGTGGCGGCGCTGACCGGCCCTGATGGGCAACCCCTGCCGGTGCAGCCGGTGTCGGTGGCCTATACCCGTCTTGACGGCTGCGCCATGGGGCGCGCCTTTCGGCCGTTCTATGCCTGGTACGGCGACATGACCCTGGCCGGGCATCTGTTCGCGGCGCTGGGTCTGGGCGACCTGACGGTCGAGGTGATCTTTCATCCGGTGGTCAGCCAAGCCGACTTCGCCGACCGCAAGGCATTGTCCAATCATTGCCACGATGTGGTGGCGCGCGGTGTGATCGACGCCCTGTCCGGCCGGCTGGACGAGGACGGCGTTCGCGCCCACCGGCCGCCGTCACCGGCGGGAATCCTTGACTCGGGGCTGCCAAATGAGCACCCTTAGCCGGTAAACCGGGCGAGACCCCTTTCGGTCCCGCCCTTGTCGTATTTCCAACCGCCGGCGGCGCAAAGGCCGTGGGCTGACGACTTTGGCCAAGAAACTCTTCGTCAAGACCTATGGCTGTCAGATGAACGTCTATGACTCCGCCCGCATGGCGGACGTCCTGGCACCTCTGGGCTATGCCATGACCGATGGTCCCGAGGACGCCGACATGGTGATCCTCAACACCTGTCACATCCGCGAGAAGGCCGCCGAGAAGACGTTCTCGGAACTGGGCCGCTGGCGGGCCCACAAACAGGACAAGGGCGGCGACATGATCATCGCCGTCGCCGGCTGCGTGGCCCAGGCCGAGGGCGAGGAAATCCTGCGCCGGGCGCCGTTCGTGGACATCGTGCTGGGACCGCAGACCTATCACCGCCTGCCCGAGATGGTGGCCAAGGCCACCCGCGCCGCCGACCTCAACGGCAAGGGCGGTGCCGTGCTCGACACCGAATTTCCGCTGGAGCCGAAATTCGACTTCCTGCCCGAGGCGCGCGCCGATGGCGCCGCCGCCTTCCTGTCGGTGCAGGAAGGCTGCGACAAGTTCTGCACCTTCTGTGTGGTGCCCTATACCCGCGGCGCCGAATATTCCCGGCCCCAGGCCGCCATCATGGACGAGGCGCGCAAGCTGGTGGAGCAAGGCGTGGTCGAGATCACGCTGTTGGGCCAGAACGTCAACGCCTGGCACGGCGACGGCGGCCGGGGCTTCGGCGCGCTGATCCGCGAGCTGGCCGGGATCGACGGCCTGGCCCGCATCCGCTACACCACGTCGCATCCCCGCGACATGGACGACGACCTGATCGCCGTCCATGGCGAGGTCGAAAAGCTGATGCCGTTCCTGCACCTGCCGGTGCAATCGGGCTCTGACCGCATCCTGGACGCCATGAACCGCAAGCACGACCGCGCCACCTATCTGCGGCTGGTGGAACGGCTCAAGGCGGCGCGGCCCGACCTTGCGCTGTCGTCGGACTTCATCGTCGGCTTTCCCGGCGAAAGCGACGCCGATTTCGCCGACACCATGGCGCTGGTGCGCGAGGTGGGGTTCGTCAACACCTATTCCTTCAAATATTCGTCCCGTCCCGGCACGCCGGCGGCGATGATGCCCGATCAGGTGGAGGAAGCGGTCAAGGATTCGCGGCTGGCCGAGTTGCAGACGTTGTTATGGGACCAGACGCGGGCGTTCAACCAGACCTGCGTCGGCCGCACCATGGCGGTGCTGCTGGACCGTCCCGGCCGCCGCCCCGGCCAGTTGGTCGGCCGCTCGCCCTATATGCAGGCGGTGCACGTGGACGACGCCGACGGGCTTCTGGGCCGAGTGGCGGAAGTCCGGGTCACGGCGGTCCATCCCAATTCCCTGGCCGCCGAACTGGTGGACGTCGAAAGGAAGCGCGCGTGACCGCCCCTTGGTCGCAACGGACCACGGTCACGCGGGAATTCCCCGACAACGCGGCGTTGCAAGCGCTGTTCGGGCCGCACAACGTCAATCTCGAACGCATCGAGCACGTCCTGGGCGTGGCGCTGAACACCCGCGGCAACACCGTCGCCGTGTCGGGGTCGCCGCAATCGGCGGCCGAGGCCGGGGCGGTGCTGGACGCGCTTTACGCCCTGGCCATGCGTCAGGGACATCTGGAGACCGCCGACATCGATGCCGCCATCCGCATGACCGCCCATCCTCCCGAAATCGCCGGCGACTTGGTGCTGCGGACCCGCAAGCGCCATATCGCGCCGCGCACGCCGACCCAATCCACCTATCTTGCGGCGCTTGAGCGTGATTCCCTGGTGTTCGGCCTGGGACCCGCCGGCACCGGCAAGACCTATCTGGCGGTGGCCAAGGCGGTGTCGATGATGCTGAAGGGCGAGGTGGACCGTCTGATCCTGTCGCGTCCGGCGGTCGAGGCCGGCGAGCGTCTGGGCTTCCTGCCCGGCGACCTCAAGGAGAAGGTGGATCCCTACCTGCGCCCGCTTTACGACGCGCTGCACGACATGTTGCCCGGCGACCAGGTGATGAAGAAGCTGGCGGCCGGCGAGATCGAGGTGGCGCCGTTGGCCTTCATGCGCGGGCGGACCCTGTCCAATTCCTTCGTCATCCTGGACGAGGCGCAGAACACCAGCTCGGTGCAGATGAAGATGTTCCTGACCCGTCTGGGCGAGGGGTCGCGCATGGTCATCACCGGCGACCTTAGTCAGGTCGACCTGCCGCCCGGCCAGCGTTCGGGCCTGCGCGACGCGCTCGACATCCTGGGCGGCATGGACGGCGTGTCGTTCGTCACCTTCACCGACCGCGACGTGGTCCGCCACGATCTGGTCACCCGCATCGTGCGCGCCTATGACCAGGCCGACCGCACCCGCAAGGCCGCTTCGGCGGAAAAGCCATGAACCCCGTGACCGTCGCCATTTCCGTCGAGGACCCGTCCTGGACCCAGGCCCTTTCCGACGCCGAGCCGGTGGCCGAGCGCATGGCGCTGGCCGCACTGGAACAGGCCGATTGCGACCTGGGCGACGGCCCGGTGGAAATCAGTCTGGTGCTGGCCGACGACACCACCGTACAGGGGTTGAACCGTGACTGGCGCGGCAAGGACAAGCCGACCAACGTGTTGTCCTTCGCCACCCTCGACGACGAGGATGCGCCACGGGTTGCGGGGGCGCCGCTGCTGCTGGGCGACGTCATCCTGGCGTTCGGCACCTGTCGTGACGAGGCCCAGGCCATGGGGAAACCCTTGGTCGATCATTTTCGTCATCTTGTCGTGCATGGCGTTCTGCACCTGTTGGGCTATGATCACGAGGAAGACGAGGCCGAGGCCTTGGAGATGGAACGGCTAGAGACCGCCATCCTGGCCGGATTCGGCGTTGCCGACCCCTATGGGGCGGACGAAAGCGACATCGCCGAAGGAGGGCGATGAGGACCATGAGCGAACCCCATAGTCCCCCGCCCCGATCTTTCGGGGCAGTTCAAGCGGATGGCGCCCGACCCGTCGGGACCGCTTTCGTCAATGGCGCCGCCGATCCGGCGGTCGGTTCCTCCCATCATGTGGGCAAGATCGCCCGCGACGCGGCGCATGCCGGCGACGACGGCCTGCTCGACACCTTGCGGGGCTGGCTTCGGCTGTTGCGCCGTTCCAAGGGCAGCGAGACCGTGCGCGAGGCGCTCGAGGAACTGATCGAGGACCGCGACGACGCCGGCATTCCCATCGACGACCAGGAACGGGTGCTGCTTGGCAACATCCTGCACCTGCGCGAACAGACGGCCTATGACGTCATGGTGCCGCGCGCCGACATCGTCGGCGTCGACGTTGACACCGCGCTGCCCGACCTGACCGAGCTGTTCATCAAATGCGGCCATTCCCGTCTGCCGGTCTATCGCGGCAATCTGGACGACGTGGTCGGCATGGTCCACATCAAGGACATCCTGTCGGCAAGCCGGGTGGACAAGCCGCTTCAGCTTCAGCGGCTGGTCCGCCGGGTCCTGTTCGTGTCGCCGGCCATGCGGGTGATGGACCTGTTGCTGGAAATGCGGATCAAGCGCACGCACATGGCCCTGGTGGTCGACGAATACGGCGGCATTGACGGTCTGGTGACCATCGAGGACGTGGTCGAACAGATTGTCGGCGAGATCGAGGACGAACATGACCGCGCTGTCGATCCCGACATGGTGGTCCGTCCCGACGGGGTGATCGAGGCCGACGCCCGCACCCCCATCGAGGAATTCGAGGAAGTGGTCGGCCCCATGCTGACCGACGAGGAACGCGACGACGTCGACACCCTGGGCGGGCTGGTGTTCTTTGTCGCCGGCCGGGTGCCGTCGCGCGGCGAGCTGATCGCCCATCCCTCGGGCCTGGAATTCGAGGTGGTGGACGCCGATCCCCGCCGCATCAAGTGGCTCAGGGTGCGCCGGACTCCGTCCCCGGTCGCGGCCGAGAGCGCCTGATGGAGGCGGTGTTGGCACTGCGCTCCTCGCCCGCTGCCTGGGGGTGGCTTGGTGCCGCCGCCCATTGGCTGGCCCGGTTGTCCGGGTGGCGGCGGCGCGGCGTGCTGGTGCTGCTGGGGGCACTGGCCGCGCTGGCCCTGCCGCCGGTGGGGCTGGTGCCGGTGCTGCTGGTGTCGTTGCCTGGTCTGATCTGGCTGCTTGACGCCTCGTCCTCGCGCCGTGCCGCCTTCGGTGCCGGCTGGTGGTGGGGATTGGGCTGGTTCCTGGTGGGGTTGGTGTGGATCGCCAACGCGCTGCTGATCGAGCCGGACAAATTCGGCTGGATGATTCCTTTCGCCACATTGGGTCTGTCGGGTCTGCTGGCGGTGTTCATTGGCGTCGCCACCTGGGCGGCGCGGCTGTCCGGGGTGTCGGGCATCGGCCGGGTGCCGGTGCTGGCCGGCACCTGGACCGTCATGGAATGGGTCCGCTCCTGGGCGTTGACCGGGTTCCCGTGGAATCCGTTGGGTTCGGTATGGGACGCGGTTCCTGCGGTGTTGCAGGTGGGGTCGCTGGTCGGCGTGTTCGGGCTTTCGCTGTTGACCGTCCTGGTGTTCGGCCTGCCGGCGGTGGCGGCGGATTTCGCGCCGCGCCAAAGGCGGCTGGCGGCCCTGGCCGGGGCGGCGGGTTTGCTGGTGGCGTCGCTGGTGTTCGGCCTGCTGCGGTTGTCGTCGCCCGCCGAGATGGTGCCGGGCGTTCGTCTGCGTCTGGTTCAGGCGGCGATCGGTCAGCGCCACATGTGGCGCGACGACCTGCGCGAGGCGCATCTGCTGTCGCATCTGGAACTGTCCAAGGAAGCCGGCTGGGACAAGGTCACCCATGTCATCTGGCCGGAAACGGCGGCGCCGTTCGTGCTTGACGCCGACGTGCCCCACCGGGCCCTGGTGGCGTCGGTGGCGCCGCCCGGCGGCATGGTCATCACCGGTGCGCCGCGGGTCACCAGCCCGGGCCAGTTTCCCTTTCGGGTGTGGAACAGCCTGATGGCCATCGACGGTGCCGGTCAGGTGCTGGCGATCTATGACAAGGCGCATCTGGTGCCCTTTGGCGAATACGTGCCGCTGCGCGAGGTGTTGCCCATCGCCAAGATCACCCAGGGCGGCACCGACTTTTCGTCCGGCCCTGGCCCGCGCACGTTGCCGCTGCCGGGGCTGCCGGCCGTGTCGCCGATGATCTGTTACGAATCGATCTTTCCCGCCGCCGTGGTCGGTCGCGACCAGCCGCGCCCCGGCTGGCTGTTGACCGTCACCAATGACGGCTGGTTCGGCAAGTCCGCCGGTCCCTATCAACACTTGGCCGCCGGCCGCATGCGCGCGGTCGAGGAAGGTCTTCCGGTGGTGCGGGCGGCCAATTCCGGTGTGTCCGCCGTGTTCGACGGCATGGGCCGCGAACTGGCGCGGCTGGGACTGGGGCAGCGTGGGGTGGTGGATTCCGCTTTGCCCCAGGCGTTGACGGCGACTGTTTTCTCGCGTTTCGGCAACGCCGTGCCGTTGATTCTGAGCTTCCTGTGCGTTGCCGGAGCCCTGGCGACGGGATGGCTGAGCCGCCGGAAGTCCTGATCATGGGAAGACTTTCTTCGCCATGTTGACTTGCATTTAACCCCAGTCATAATGAGCGCCGCGGCGGGGGAGTCGCATTTTGCAAATTATGAAGGCTGGGGCAGACCTAAATGGCTCAAACTCCGCGTAATCAGAATACCGGCGCGCGTAAGGGCAGCAGCCGGGGGCGTACCCCTTCGGGCAAGCCCAATCCCATCGATGTGCATGTGGGCTCGCGCGTGCGCCTGCGCCGCACGCTTCTTGGCATGAGCCAGGAAAAGCTGGGCGAGGCCCTGGGCCTGACCTTCCAGCAGGTGCAGAAATACGAACGCGGCGCCAACCGCGTCGGCGCCTCGCGCCTGTTCGACCTGTCGCGTGTGCTCGACGTTCCGGTCAGCTTCTTCTTCGACGACATGGGCGAGGAACTGAAGTCGCAAAGCCCGGCGCTGATCGCCGGGGTTGGCGAACTGGAAGAGCCGCCGGCCCATTTCGAGGCCGATCCCATGGCCAAGCGCGAGACGCTGGAACTGGTGCGCGCCTATTACCGTATTTCCGATCCGCAGGTGCGCAAGCGGGTGTACGAACTGGCCAAGGCCCTGGCGGACGCCGCCGAGGCCTCGGAGCGCTGAGGTCGAAAAGACCATGCATGAAAAGGGGGAATGGCGAGGCCGTTTCCCCCTTTTTGCTTTGCGCTTGACGGACCTGGGCACTCCCTGCCACAAGAACTGCCCTGGGACAGATTTGTTGTTCCCGTGGAGATTTGTGACCGCTTGCCGCCACGGTAAACACTGGCTAAGTGGGTGCATCATCATGGCGTCGCCAAGACCGTTGATGCCCCTGGTCCGCAATAGGCACTAGGAGGGCTTGCCCGTGTCGAAGAAGAATTACCTGTTCACGTCCGAGTCGGTGTCCGAAGGTCATCCCGACAAGGTGTCCGACCGTGTTTCCGACGCCATCGTCGATGCGTTCCTGGCGGCCGATCCTCAGTCGCGTGTCGCGGTCGAGACCCTGTGCACCACCAACCTGATCGTCATGGCCGGCGAAGTGCGTGGTCCGGCCTCGGTGACGCCGGCGCTGATGGAAGAGATCGCGCGCCACGCGGTTCGCGACATCGGCTACGAACAGGACGGCTTCCACTGGAAGAACGCCGAGGTGCAGTGCCATGTCCACCAGCAATCGGCCGACATCGCGGTGGGTGTCGACGCCGCCGGCGAGAAGGACGAGGGCGCGGGCGACCAGGGCATCATGTTCGGCTACGCCTGCAACGAGACCCCGGTGCTGATGCCGGCGCCGATCTTCTATTCGCATGAAATCCTGAAGAGCCTGGCCGAGGCCCGCCATTCCGGCGCCGAGCCGCTGCTGGGCCCGGACAGCAAGTCCCAGGTCACCCTGGAATACCGCGACGGCAAGCCGGTGCGCGCCACTTCGGTGGTGGTCTCGACCCAGCACGACGGCTCGCTGTCCCAGGAAGACGTGCGCGAGATCGTGCGTCCGCACGTTCTCAACGTGCTGCCCGAGGGCTGGATGTGCCCCGAGGAAACCTTCTACGTCAACCCGACCGGCCGTTTCGTCATCGGCGGTCCCGATGGTGATTGCGGCCTGACCGGCCGCAAGATCATCGTCGACACCTACGGCGGTGCCGCCCCCCACGGCGGCGGCGCCTTCTCGGGCAAGGATCCGACCAAGGTCGACCGTTCCGCCGCCTATGCCTCGCGCTATCTGGCCAAGAACGTGGTCGGCGCCGGCCTGGCCGAACGCTGCGTGATCCAGCTCAGCTACGCCATCGGCGTGTCCAAGCCGCTGTCGGTCTATGTCGACACCTACGGCACCGGCAAGGTGGACGAGGACAAGCTGTCGCAGGTGTTGCAGGAACTGATGGATCTCAGCCCGCGCGGCATCCGCACCCATCTCGGCCTCAACAAGCCGATCTACGCCCGCACCGCCGCCTACGGCCATTTCGGCCGCAACCCGGACGCGGACGGCGGCTTCTCGTGGGAGAAGCTGGATCTGGTGGACCAGCTCAAGCGCGCTTTCGGTGCGTGATGGCTGACGAGGGCGATCACAAGAATCCGGCCCCCGAGCGGCCGCGGTTCTATGGACGGCGCAGCGGCAAGCGTCTGCGCCGCACCGCCCTCGGTTTGATCGAGACCCTGCTGCCCCGGCTGGCGGTGACGCTGCCCGGGGCAGGGGGCACCTTGGCTCCGGCCGACCTGTTCCCCCGTCCGGTGGATCAGGTGTGGCTGGAGGTGGGCTTCGGCGGCGGCGAGCATGTGGTCGCCCAGGCCAAGCTGCATCCCGAAATGGGCATCATCGGTTGCGAACCGTTCCGAAACGGCGTCGCCAGCCTGTTGACCCACCTGAACGGCAGCGACATCGACAACGTCCGCATCTATCCCGAGGACGTGCGTCAGCTTTTCCCGGCCTTTCCCGATGGCTCGATCGGCCGGGTGTTCGTGCTGTTCCCCGATCCGTGGCCGAAAAAGCGCCATGCCGAACGCCGTTTCATCGGCCGCGAGAATTTGGACGGTCTGGCCAGGATCATGGCCGACGGTGCCGAGTTGCGCGTCGCCTCGGATGATCCGGTCTATCAGGAATGGGCGGCCGAACAATTGCGGGCGCACCCGGATTTCGAGGAAATCCTGGTGACCACCGATCGTACCGAACTGCCCCAGGATTGGCCGCCGACCCGCTATGAACTGAAGTGTCTGGCGGAAAACGCCCCCGTCTTCTTCCGCTTCCGGCGGCGGGTGCGGGGATAGTTTCCACTCTTTCCTTGCCTCGGGCGGCGAATCCGCTTAAGGTCCGCCACTAGACACATTCTTGCTTTCCTTCCAAGAAGCGTTTTGCTGGAGGAAGGGATCGTAAGGGTGGGCCGTAGGCCCACTTTTTTGTTTTTTTAAGGACCCTTTAGGTCGCAAGGCATCGAGGGAATGGACCTTCAACAGCGTTTGGATCACCTGATTGCGCCGTCACTCGAAGCCCAGGGCTACGAGTTGGTGCGAGTCATTTTCCAGGGCAAGACCCACCCCACGCTTCAGATCATGGCCGAACGCAAGGACGGCGCGCCGATGACGGTGGACGATTGCGCCGACATCAGCCGTTCTCTGTCGGCCCTTCTGGACGTTGAAGACCCCATTCAGGGGGGATACGTGCTCGAGGTCAGTTCGCCCGGCATCGACCGGCCGCTGACGCGGGCCAAGGATTTCGTCACCTGGACCGGGCACGAGGCAAAGGTGGAATCGCTGGTGGCCGTGGATGGCCGCAAGCGTTTCCGCGGCACGCTGCTGGGTCTGGACGAGGAAGGCCGGGTCAGGCTTCTGACCGAGACCGGCGAGGCGCTGATCCCCCAGGAAGACATCAAGTCGGCCAAGCTGGTGCTGACCGATGCGTTGATCGACGCCGTGACCAAAGGGCCGGAAGGCCAGGGATAAAAGAGACGATGGAACGAATCGCTGCGCTTCCCCGCCCGGAATTGTTGCAGGTCGCCGACGCGGTGGCCCGTGACAAGGGCATCGACCGCGACGAGGTGCTTGAAGCCATGGAGCAGGCCATCCAGAAGGCCGGCCGCTCCAAATACGGTCACGAGCACGATATCCGCGCCCACATCGATCGCAAGACCGGCGAGATTCAGCTTGCCCGCTTCATCGAGGTGGTCGAGGAAGTGGAGAACGAGGCGACCCAGCTGCCGCTGGCCCGCGCCCTGAAGAAGAAGCCCGACGCCCAACTCGGCGATTTCATCGTCGATCCGCTGCCGCCCATCGATTTCGGCCGCATCGCCGCGCAGACCGCCAAGCAGGTGATCGTGCAGAAGGTGCGCGACGCCGAGCGCCAGCGCCAGTTCAACGAATACAAGGATCGTGTCGGGGAAATCTCGAACGGTCTGGTCAAGCGCGTCGAGTTCGGCAACGTCATCGTCGATCTGGGCCGCGCCGAGGCGCTGCTGCGCCGTGACGAGCTGATCCCGCGCGAAACCTTCCGCACCGGCGACCGCGTGCGCGCCTATATCTTCGACGTCCGCGCCGAGCCGCGTGGCCCGCAGATTTTCCTGTCGCGCACCCATCCGACCTTCATGGCCAAGCTGTTCGCCCAGGAAGTGCCGGAAATCTACGACGGCATCATCGAGATCAAGGCGGTGGCCCGTGATCCCGGCTCGCGCGCCAAGATCGCCGTGCTCAGCCACGATTCGTCCATCGACCCGGTGGGCGCCTGCGTCGGCATGCGCGGCAGCCGCGTCCAGGCGGTGGTGGCCGAGCTTCAGGGCGAAAAGATCGACATCATCCCGTGGTCCGGCGAATACGCGACCTTCGTGGTCAACGCCCTGGCTCCGGCCGAGGTGACCAAGGTGGTGCTGGACGACGAGAACCACGCCATGGAAGTGGTGGTGCCCGACGATCAACTGAGCCTGGCCATCGGCCGACGCGGTCAGAACGTGCGCCTCGCCTCGCAATTGACCGGCTGGTCCATCGACATCATGACCGAGGCCGAGGAATCCGAGCGTCGCAACGAAGAGTTCCGCTCGCGTTCCAAGATGTTCATCGACGCGCTCGACGTGGACGACGTCATCGCCCACCTGCTGGTGACCGAAGGCTTCTCGACCGTCGAGGAAGTGGCCTTCGTGCCGACCGAGGACCTGACCGACATCGAAGGCTTCGACGAGGACGTGGCCGCCGAGCTGCAAAACCGCGCCAAGGCCTTTCTGGCCGAGCAGGACGAGCGCTACGACGCCATGCGCAAGGATCTGGGGGTCGAGGACGCCATGGCCGCCATCGAGGGCCTTTCGCCCAACATGCTGGTCAAGCTGGGTCACCGCTCCATCAAGACCCTGGACGACCTGGGTGATCTGGCCAGTGACGAACTGGTGGACATCATCGGCAAGGACGACATGACCGAGGACCAGGCCAACGCCGTCATCATGGCGGCCCGCGCCCATTGGTTCGAAGACGGTCAGGGCTGAGGGAATGATGGTGGGAACCGAACCAATGGGCGCTTATCGTGTCAAATGCGCGGCTTCGCCGCGCGCCCATTGGTTCGAAGACGGTCAGGGCTGAGGGAATGATGGTGGGAACCGAACCAATGGGCGCTTATCGTGTCAAATGCGCGGCTTCGCCGCGTGCCCATTGGTTCGAGGACGGCCAGGCGTAAGACATGGAGGATTGGGCCGAGGCGGATCAGCCCGGTGGACCCCAGCGTCGGTGCATCGCCACCGGTCAGGTCCGCCCCAAGGAGGAACTGCTGCGGTTCGTGGTGTCGCCGGCGGGCGAGGTCGTTCCAGACCTTGAACGCCGCTTGCCCGGCCGGGGAATCTGGTTGAGCGCGCGGCGGGATGTGGTAAATACGGCCGTGAGCAAGCGCCTGTTCGCCAAGGCGGCGCGGCGTGCGGTGACGGTGCCGGACGATCTGGCCGACCGGGTGGGCGTGTTGCTGGGGCGGCGCTGCCTGGAAGTGCTTTCGTTGGCCCGCCGTGCCGGTCAGGCGCTGTGCGGGTTCGAGAAGGTCAAGGCCGAGCTGAAGGCTGGCCGGGTGGCGGTGTTGGTGGAAGCCCGCGACGCCGCCGAAGACGGGAAAAACAAGATCCGCGCTTTGGCGTCGGGCGTTCCCGTGGTTGAATTGTTCGATGCGGTCGAGTTGGGTGAACCCTTCGGCCGTGACCAGTCGGTGCACGCCGCCCTGTCGCAGGGCGGTTTGGCGCGTCGGTTGGTGGTGGAGGCAGGACTTTTGGCCGGCTTCCGCCAGGGCTTGGTGTCGCGTCCGTCTTCCGGGGCGGCGCCCGAGTCAGTGTGAGAGTGAACCGGCCGCGCCTCCCGCACGGCCCCGCGAAAGAGACGAAGTCGATTACATGAGCGATTCGAAGGATCAGGAGCGTAAGCCCGCGCCGTTGAAGCTGTCCCAGCCGGGCAAGCTCGAGCTGAAGAAGACGGTCGAGGCCGGCCAGGTTCGCCAGAGCTTCTCGCATGGCCGCTCGAAGGTGGTGCAGGTGGAAGTGCGCAAGAAGCGCACATTCTCGGCCGCCGGTGGCGCCATGCACGAGGTGCGCGAAGGCGCCAGCGCCGCCGAGGCCGAATTGGCGAAGGCGGTGGCCAACGTCGAGCTGTTGCAGCAGGCGGTGAACGCACACGACCTGACCCCGCACGAGCGCAACGCCCGCGCCGCCGCCCTGGAAGCCGCCAAGCAGGCCGCTGATCAGGCCCGCGCCCGCGCCGAGGAAGAGGCCCGCGCCCGCGCCGAGGCCGAAGCCTTTGCCGCCGAGGACGAAGAGGCTCACGCCGCCGAAGAGGTTGTCGCCGAACCCGAGGTGGAAACCGAAGCGGCCCCGGTCGTCGAGGACCAGCCCGTTGCGGAACCCGCCGTTCCGGTCGCCGACGCTGTCGCTCCGGCGGTTCCAGCCACGCCGGCTGCGGCCCCGGCCGGT
>NZ_JAAIYP010000042.1 GCF_011022235.1 Magnetospirillum aberrantis SpK
CCCCGCAGCTTCCATTACATGAACATCTACAGCCAGACCGCCGTCGAGTTCATGTTGCGCCGCGATCCTCGGGTCAAGTCGGTTTCCTTCGAACTGGACCGGGATTTCGACCCGGCCGCCGTCTCCGACACCGGCGAGATCATCCCCGAAGCTTGGGACAAGACCTCGGTCCTCAACGGCTTTCAGGCCAGCGGCGTCGTCCTGTTGCCGTGGACCTGGGTATACGTCGACCTGGACTCCTAATGCCCGATGGGCCAGAGTTTGCTCCTGCGGTGGGCATCCCATCGACCCAGGCGGTTTCCCGAAAACTTGACAGCGGAATGACGCAGTGCAGAATTGGTTGGACGTATTTTTGGGCGCCCTGTTAGGGCTTGTGGTCCCTCCGATCTTTTGGGCCTGGCGGTGGATCAAGTTCAGTGGCAGAACGGCAACGACGGGCGGCCACCTGGACCTGATGAAACCCCATGTTCGACGAAACGTCCTGTTGTCGCTCCCGCTGACACTGCCTTGCTATACCCTCTACCGGGCGGCACGTTTTCTGGCCAAGTCGTATCGCCGAGAATTCGCCGAATACGCCTTGCGACGCTATGCCCGGATGGTCGGACGTCATTACGGCAAGGGTGGGCTGTGTTATTCCGACATCGCCCCCCTGTCCGACGCCGACCTGGAAGCCCGCTGGGCCGAGTTGGCGCCCATCCGCCTTGGTCCGTTCATCGACCGCTATCCCTTCGTCCTCGACTACCGGGACGGAGAGACGTTTCTCGATGCCGGTTGCGGCATGGGCGGCGTGATCAAGGAACTGGCCGCCCGTTATCCGCAGGCCCGCCTCCAGGGCTTCGACCTCAACCCGGACGCCATCCGCATGGTGCGGGCCGGCACCGCCGCCAGCGAACGGGTCAGCGTCGAGGTCGGCAGCCTGACCGACCCGGCACAATTGGCCAAGTTTCCCGACCGCTCGGTCGATCACGTCGTCTTGTGCAACGTCTTCCACTACATCGTCGGCGCGGGTATCGCGGAATCGGCGGCGTTGCGTCGGCGCATCGTCGCCGAACTGGTCCGCATCAGCCGGCGCTCGGTCCTGTTGATGATGGACGAGGTCGGCCGGCCGGCCGACACCCGTGTCGAAATCGTGTCCGCCGACGCCTGCTTCATCCGTGACGACGTTCCGGGATATTTCGACAACCAGCCCGGAGAATGTCTGGTGGTGTCGTCCGACCGCGAGAACATCGCGGTCCTGTTCCGCCACCACGACCAAGACCGGGGCTGCTGACTGTCCCTTGAAGGAATTTGAGGCGATGACAGGAAAAAAGTTACGTCTCCTGATTACCGGGCATACCGGTTTCATCGGGCAGGCCTTTCTTCGCCACATGCAAAGCGAGAACCGTCTGGAATGGGTCGGACGATCCTTCAGCGGCGGGTGCGACCTGACCCAGGCCGGAGCGCTGGACGACGTCGGACCTTGCGACGTGGTCTTGCACCTTGCCTCCCGAAGCGGGGTTCCCGCCGCGTGGCAAGCTCCCGACAGTTTCTATCGGACCAACGTCACCGCGACCCTGACGGTCGCCGAATACGCACGCCGGACAGGGGCACGCATCATCGCCTTGTCGTCGTACATGTACGGCGAACAGGGAAACCAGCCGATCGACGAGACCACGCCGACCTCGTGCCGCAACCCCTATGCCTGGAGCAAACGGCTCGCGGAGATGGTTCTCGAGGGCTACGCCTCGGATTTCGGGACCTCGACCACCATCCTTCGTCTGTTCAACCTCTACGGCGAAGGGCAACCCGACGACTGGCTGATCCCGAAAATCATCCGCCAGGCGCTGGAAGGCGACGAGATCCAGGTCGAAACGCTGACCCCGAAACGCGATTTCCTGTGGATCGACGACCTATGCGACGCCCTGATGCGCGCGATCGAACAACCGCTGTCGGGATGCAACATCTTCAACCTCGGTTTCGGAGAAAGCCACAGCGTCCGTGAAGCGGTGGAGGCCGTCTGCGAGGTGATCGGGCCGCGCCGGATCGTGGATCTCGGGCGCAGCCGGCCCAACGAAATCTCGGATTGCATCTGTGACAGCGGCAAGTTCCGCCGCACCTTCGGATGGCATCCCCACGTCGATTTCCGCGAAGGTATTTCCCGGCTGGTCGCGGCGCGCTCCGCCGTTTCTTCCTCATGATTCTTGGCTTCTTCTGCTTCGGCAGCACGACCATCGGCATGGGACACGTCTCGCGCTGCATCGGTCTGGCCAACGCCGCGCAATCCCGCATTCCCGACCTGCACGTCGTCTTCGAGGTCGATGACGACCCGGATGCCCTGGCCATGTTGGCCCGCCGCCGGCCAGGAGACGAAATCCGCCCCCGGACGACAGCGGCCCTGCCCCAGGGTCCTTGGGACATCCTGGTGGTGGACCGTCTGGCCGTGCCCGCCGAGGATATGGCGACCTTGCGCGGGCGGGCGTCGTGCCTGGTCTCGATCGACGACGTCGGCCCCGGTCATTGGGAAGCCGACATCGCGGTCAACTGCCTTTATGGCTGCCGGACGCCCCGCCCGCCCCACAGCCGGACCGACGACCTTTCCGGCATCCGCTGGGCCTTGCTGCCGCCGGCATTGTGGGAGCAGGTCCACGAACACCGCCCACGGCCGACGCGCCTTCTCCTGGCCCAGGGCAGCGGCGACCCCCACGGCCTTCTGCCGCGGCTTGTCGAGATCCTGGCTCCGGTGGCGAAAGTCCGTCCTGGGCTTGGCCTGGACATCCTGACCGGCCCGTCGTTCCACCGGCACGAGCCTTTGGACACCATGCTGGCGCGGGCGGAAATCCCGTTTCGCCGCCATCACGCGGTTCCCAGTTCGTGGTCCGTGCTGGCCGCCGCCGACGTGGCGGTTTCCTCGGCCGGCATCACCGCGTGCGAACTGGCCGCCCTTGGGGTGCCCATGGTGCTGGTCACCGGGGAGAGCAAGGAAGTTGAAACCGCCCGCATGCTGGACGATCTCGGCGCCGCCACGGCGGTCGGATTGTTCGAGCCGGAACGGACCGCGGCCTTGACCGCCGCCGTAATCGAGTTGCTTGACTCCGAACAAAAACGGCATGCTATGGGAGAGGCCGGACGGCAGGCGGTTGAGCGCCACGCGGCCGAAATCATCCTTGATCGGGCAATAGCGCTGGCGCGCTCAGGAAGGGACATGTGATGCGAAAGGTGCTTCTCGACGGCGTCGCCGTCGGCGATGGTTGTCTGCCTTATGTGATCGCGGAAATCGGCGTCAACCACGGCGGCGACATGAGCGAGGCGAAACGTCTGATCGACTTGGCCAAGGAAGGCGGCGCCCACGCGGCGAAGTTCCAAAGCTACAAGGCGGAAACCATCGCCTCGAAGAACAGCCCTTCGTATTGGGACCTGACCAAGGAACCGACAACGAACCAGTTTCAACTGTTCAAGAAGTACGACCGCTTCGGCGAGGCGGAATATCGTGAGCTGGCGGCGCATTGCGCCTCGGTCGGCATCACGTTCCTGTCGACGCCCTTCGACACCGCGGCGATCGACTTCCTTGACCCGCTGATGCCCTTCTACAAGATCGCCTCTGCCGATCTGACCAACCTGCCGTTCCTGCGCCGGGTCGCGTCCAAGGGCAAGCCGGTGGTGCTGTCCACCGGAGCCTCGACCCTGTCCGAAATCGACCTCGCCATCGATGAACTGCGCCGTCATGGTGCCGAAAGCGTGGTGCTGCTGCATTGCGTGCTGGCCTATCCCACCCATTACGGCGACGCCAACCTCAACATGATCGACGGCTTGCGCCACGCCTATCCCGACTGCGTCATCGGCTATTCCGACCACACCCTGCCCGATCCCGACATGGAGGTGTTGACCGCGGCGTGGCTCAAGGGCGCGGCGGTGGTCGAAAAGCACTTCACCTTCGACAAGACCATTGTCGGCAACGACCACTTCCACTCGATGGACATGCACGATCTGCGCCGGTTCTGCGAACGGACGGCGTTCCTGCGGTCCCTGATGGGGGAAACGCTGCGCCGGCCGCTGGAGGTCGAACGGGTGCCGAGACTCAACGCCCGGCGCAGCATCGTGCTGACCCGCGACGTCCGGGCGGGGGACGTCGTGACCGAGGCGATGATCGTCAGCAAGCGTCCGGGCAGCGGCATCTCGCCCTTGCATTGGGACGAGGTGATCGGAATGCGGTTGCGGGAAGACCTGCCCGAGGATCACGTGCTGCAATGGTCCAACCTGGACCCCAACAAGGGACCCTGAGTGTGACCTCCCCAATCGTCGGCATCCTGCAAGCCCGCATGGGGTCGTCCCGCTTGCCCGGCAAGGTTCTCATGCCGCTGGCCGGGGCCCCCATGTTGCAACGGTTGCTTGAAAGGCTGCGCCGTTCGCGCCGCCTGGACAGGCTGGTGGTGGCGACCAGCGGGCAACCGGCCGACGACGCCGTCGCCGCCTTGTGCCGGGAACTGGGGGTGGAATGCTTCCGCGGCAGCGAAGACGACGTCCTCAGCCGCTTTCTCGCGGTGGCCGCCATGACCGACGCCCGATTGATCGTCCGTCTGACCGGGGACAACCCTTTCGTGGACGGCGGCTTGCTCGACAGCTTGGTCGACGAGTTCCTGTCCTCCGCCACCCCCCTGGACTACGCCAACAACATCGACGGGTCCGGTTACCCCTATGGCCTGTCGCTGGAAATCATCACCCGCGCCGCCCTTGATTCGGCAGCGGCCAGCACGGACCCGCTGGATCGCGAGCATGTGACCCGCTTCGTCAGGCTGGGAACGGGTTACAATTCCACCGTCCTCAGGGCCCGTGCCGCGTTCGCGCACGACCGCCTGACCGTGGACACGCCGGAAGATTATCGGAACGCGCGGGAATTGTTCGAACGCCTTTATGCCGAACGACCGGACTTTTCCTTCGACGCCCTGATGCGCGACGCCGTCGTGTCCCCCCGACCGACCCCGGCCGAGGGCTGAACCGTGGCCGTCCTCCTGCGCCACCGTTCCGATCTGCCACCGGATCCCACCTGGACCGGGTGGTGTGCCGTCGCGGGCACCATGCCGCCGCCGCTCGCCACCGAACGCCGGCTGCGGGACGAGGCCGCGCGGCTTGAAGCCGCCTTCGACGCCATGCGCGACGAATGGTGGACCCTGGGACGCGCGCTTGCCGCCGAACCCAGCGGCGAACTGGGGCACATGCCCACCGCCAGCGTCTACGCCTCGGATACCGGAATCTATCTGGCCTGGACACGGGTGGTGCGTGACCTTGCCGCCGCACCGGAAACCGTGCTGGTGGTGTGCGACGATCCTTGGGTGTTCCGCCATCTGGCCGGATTGCCCGGCGTGACCGCGGGAACCACCCCGCCGCTGACCCGAACCGAGGCGAAGCTGGCGATACGCGGGGTGGCGGCACGGATAGCGGTGGCGGCGCGGGTCGCGGCCGCATGGTGGAAATGCCGCGGCCAACGTGCCAATCACCGCCCCGGTGCGCCGATGCTGCTGGTTTACGGCCACCCCGGCAGCGACGCCAATGGCAAGGACGCCTATTTCGGTCCGCTCCTGCGCGAAATCCCCGATTTGTGCCGACTGCTGCACACCGACTGCCGGGCCGGACGCGCCGCGCAACTGTCGGCGGACGGCCGTACCGCCGCCCTGCACGCCTGGGGGAACCCGTTATGGACGCTGGGCCTGCCTTTCGCCCGGTGGCGACCCTCGGCCGCCGCCCGCCAGGGGGCGCACGGCTGGCTGGTGCGGCGTGCCGCCGCCATCGAAGGAAGCGGCGGCTCCGCCGCCATCACCCGCTGGCAAATGCGCTGTCAACGCGCCTGGGCCAAGGCGACGCGACCGCGCGTGGTGGCGTGGCCATGGGAAAACCACCCCTGGGAACGCGCCTTCTCGCGCCTGGGCCGTGCCTTGGGCTTCAAGACCGTCGGCTATCAGCACACGGTCGTCGGGCCGCACATGTACAACCAGGCGCCGGCCACCAACCCGGACGGCCTGGACAGTCTGCCGGAACTGATCGTCTGCAACGGGCCGGCCTATCGCGACAACTTGTCCGCCTGGGGCATCCCGCCCGAGCGGCTGGCGGTGGGGGGAACCTTCCGCATCGCCGGGCCGACGCCCATGCGTCACGACCCGGCCGGTCCGTTCTTCGTCGGCCTGTCCAACGAACCGCGCTACAACGACCAATTGATGGCGGCGATCATTCCGCTGGCGGCGGCCGGATTGCGCTTCGTGGTCAAACAGCATCCCATGTTCCCTTACGATTTCCAGGAAACAGAGACCTTGCGCCGCACCGACGTACAGCTTCAGAATCACGACGGCTTGGCCGGGGTGGTGTTCTGTACCGGCGCCATCGGCCTGGAAGGGGTTCTTGGCGGGTTGCCCACCTTCCGCTTCCGGCCGCGCGGCTATGTGGCCATGAACGTCATGCCGCCCAACGTCCGCGCCGTGCCGGTGGATGCCGAAACCTTGGGCGCGGCCCTGAACGACGCCCGACCACCGGCGGCGGTGGCGTGGGACAGCGTTTTCGCCATGCCCGATCCGGCGCTGTGGCGCCGTCTGTTCCAAGGAGACATGCCATGACCGCCGAAACCCTGCGGACCCGCCTGGAAGCCGGCCGGCCGGCCATCGGCGCCTGGTTGGGCATTCCCCATCCGCTTTCCGCCGAGGCCATGGCCAGCCAGGGCTTTCATTGGCTGGCGGTGGACATGGAACATGCCGGGGCGTCGGTGGACCAGACCCTGGCCTGCTTCGTCGCCGCCGAACGCCACGGCTGCGTGCCCCTGGCCCGGTTGCCGTCGGCCGACCCGTATCTGGCCCGCCGCCTGTTGGACGGCGGAGCCCAGGGGCTGATCATACCAGTGGTGCAAAGCGCCGAGGATTGGGCGGCCTTTTCCGTCCATTGCCTGTATCCACCCCATGGCCGGCGCGGCGTCGGCCTGTCGCGCTGCAACGGCTGGGGCGACCGCTTCCAGGACTACCTGACCACCTTCCGCCCGTTCCTGGTGCCGCAGATCGAAACCCGGCAAGGCGCCGAACAGGCCGCCGCCATCGCCGCCCGCCCCGAGGTCGACGCCCTGTTCCTTGGTCCCTACGACCTGTCGGCCGACCTGGGAGCGGCCGGCGATTTCGAAACCGCCCCCTTCAAGGCGGCCATCGCCCGTGTCCGCACCGCCTGCGACGTTGCCGGAAAGCCATGCGGCATCCACCAGGTGGCGCCGGAACCGGCGCAGCTGGAGGCCCGGATCGCCGAGGGTTTCCGTTTCATCGCCTATTCCACCGACGTCATCGCCATGCGCACGGCGCTGGCCGGCGCCGCATCCTTGTTGTAAACGAGGCCCGCATGAGGACCGTCTGCGTCATCCCCGCCCGCATGGGCTCGAGCCGCTATCCCGGCAAACCCCTGGAACCCATGCTCGGGCTCGCCCTGGTGCTGCACGTCTGGCACCGGTGCCGCCTGACTCCGGGCCTGGACCGGGTGGTGGTCGCCACCTGCGACGAGGAAATCCGTGCCGCCTGCACCGCCGCCGGGGCCGAGGTGGTGATGACCGCCGACAGCCATCCCGGCTGTGTCGACCGCACGGTGGAAGCCATCGACAACATGGGCGAGTCCCTGGGCGACGGGGATTTCGTCCTGATGGTCCAGGGCGACGAGGTCATGGTCAGCCCCGAGATGAACGCCGCCATCCTGGAAGCCTATCGCGCAACCGGTGACGCGGTGGTCAACCTGGCGACCCGCATCCTGAACCCGGCCGACCACGACGACCCCAATTGCGTCAAGGTGTGCAGCGCCCCCGACGGCCGCGCCCTGTTCTTCTCGCGCTCGCCCATTCCCAGCCGGGTCCGCCAACCCGACGTGGCGGCGTACCAGCAGACCGGAGTGATCGGCTTCAAGCCGTCGTTCCTGCGCACGTTCGGCGCGCTTTCGCGTACGCCGCTGGAAATCGCCGAAGGCATCGACATGCTGCGCACCCTGGAGCACGGTTACCCCATCCGCATCGTGCGCAGCGAAACGCCGACCATCGGCGTCGATACGCCCGCCGACCTGGAACGCGGCGAGGAGATGCTGCGCGCCGACCCGGTGACCGCACGGTATCTGTAAGCATGAACCACCGATCCGCCCTGCACCCCGCCACCAGCCGGCAAGGCATCGGTTGGTTCGCTCGCGTCCTGCCCCTGTGGCCGATCGTCGTCGTCGTCCTGATGGTGCTTGCCGTGGACCGGTTGCTATGGTGGACCTTTGATCCGACCCTGTCGTGGCCCGAAGTGGACGCCCAGATCGCCCAGCTGGCGCCGGACCGCCCGGTCCTGGCGGTAATCGGCTCGTCGCGCAGCTATATGGGCCTGCCGCGCGAGATGCTGGCCAAGGAACTGGCGGCACGCGGGCTGCCCCACCAGCCGGTGAACCTGTCCATCACCGGCGGTGGCACGCCCTCGCTGGCGTTGGCCGTTCTTGCCGACCGCACCCGCCTGCTGTCCGCCCTGCCGCCGGGCAGCAAGGTCGTGTACGTGTTCTCGCCGTTCGAGATGAACTTCCTGCAACGGCGGCGCATGCTGTCGCTGCCGACCGGAACCGAGATGATGACGCGTTTCGGCATGGTCGATGCCGATGGCTGGGCCTTCCGCCTGCGCGACCTGTCCGGCTTCGCCCGTCTGGCGCTGAACGACGCCTGGATGGGTTGGCCCTATCCGTTCAACCGGATCATGGAGGCGTCGATCCAGCCCATGCTGTTGAAGGACGCCACCCACGGCTGCAACGCCGCCGGCCTGACCGATTACCAGCTTTTGCCCGTCAACCGCTGGGCCATGGAGCGCCTGGCCGAGAGCCTGGGGCCGAACCTGACGCTGGTCTTCCCGCCGCTCAGCGACCGCCAGCAGGCGGTGGACCGCGACGCCGGCCTCCCGCCTGTCGCCCTGCCCTGGCTGGAAAGCTATGCCAAGCGCCATGGCCTGCGCGTCGATACGGGATTCGGCGACCGGCTGAACCTCCCGCGTGAGGCCTTCGCCACCGATTGCGACCATTTACACCGGCGCGAGGATATGGAAGCCTTCGCCAAGGCGGTGGTGGGCCTGCTGCAATGAATTTCGATTCCCTCCAGTATCTGGGATTGCTTGGCGTCACGCTGGTGACCATACGGTTGCTGCCCAACGACCGCTGGCGCCACCTCATGCTGTTGCTGTGCTCGTACGGCTTTTACGCCGCATGGGATTGGCGGCTGCTCGGGTTGGTGCTGCTGGTGACCGCGATCAGCTTCGTGGGCGGCATGGTCGTCGAACGCCACCGCGCCGCGGGACGGGGCGCCGGGGCGCTGGCGGTGATCGTCGCCCTTCTGCTGGTGCCGCTGGCGCTGTTCAAATACTTCGACTTCTTCGCCGCCAGTCTGGCGCAATTCGCGATGCGGCTGGGCTGGCATGTGGATGCCTTCACCTTGGGGCTGCTGCTGCCCATCGGCATCTCGTTTTACACCTTTCACGCCATCAGCTACGTGGCCGACATCCATGCCGGCCGTCTGTCGGCGGAACAGAGCGCCATCCGCTACGGCCTCTATATCTGTTTCTTCCCGCAATTGATCGCCGGCCCCATCGTCCGCTCGACCGATTTCCTGCCCCAGTTGCACCGGCCGTGGCAGGCTCCGAACAGCGCCGAGATCACCAGATACCTGCTCCGCTTCCTCTGGGGCATGACCAAGAAAGTGCTGATCGCCGATCGTCTCGCGGCCGTCATCGTCGATCCCGCCTTCGCCAATCCGGCGACGATCGACGCGCTGACCGCGACGCTGGCGGCTGTCGCCTTCACGCTGATGATCTATGCGGACTTCTCGGGCTACAGCGACATGGCCATCGCTTCGGCCGGTCTGTTGGGCTATCGCTTCAAGGAAAACTTCAACGCTCCCTATCTGGCGACCAGCGTGCGCGAATTCTGGCGCCGTTGGCACATCTCGCTGTCCAGTTGGATCCGCGATTACGTCTACATCGCCATGGGCGGCAACCGATCGCCGGGTCGCGTCCGGCCGATTGTCAACCTGGCGGTTTCCATGTTCCTGTGCGGCCTGTGGCATGGCGCCGCATGGACCTATGTCCTGTGGGGCCTGTGGCATGGCCTCGCGTTGGGGATCGAGCGTCTGGCCGGCAAACGCGAACCGGCCTCGCTGCCGGGCCGGCTGGCCGGCTGGCTGGCGACCATGGCGGTGGTGGTGGTGGGCTGGATCGTGTTCCGCGCCCGCGACCTCGAGCAGGCGGGCCAATTCCTGGGCGCTTTCATCGATCCGCTGCGGCCGCACGCGCCGTTCCAGTTCGCCCTGTGGGCGGTGCTGGGCCTGGCGGGGCTGGTGTTGGCGGTCGAACATCTGGTCGTGGAGCGCCAGGCGACCAAGCCGGTCAACCGACCGATGGCCGTTCGGCTGGGGGCGGCCTGTACCTTGGCGGTGATCCTTCTGTTTCTCGGCAGCCCCAATATCGGTGGCCGCAACTTCATCTATTTCCAGTTCTGACGGGTGTACATATGAGCGCGAATGGTGAGAAATTGCGCGTCGGCATTGCTGGCTATGGAGTGGTCGGCAAGCGGCGCCGCACGGTCATCGACCAGCACCCCGCCCTGGTCACGGTGGCGGTGGCCGACCGCACGTTTTCCGCCGACGGCGTATTGCCCGACGGCGTGCGCCATTACGCCAATTCGCACGACCTGCTGGCACAGGAAGACCTGGACATCCTGTTCGTCTGCCTGACCAACGACGTCGCCGCCGAGGTCACCATCGCCGGCCTGGAAAAAGGGCTGCATGTCTTTTGCGAGAAGCCGCCGGGCCGCGACGTCAAGGACATCGCCGACGTCATCGCGGCCGAGGCCCGCCATCCCGGCCTCAAGCTGAAATACGGCTTCAACCACCGCTACCACGATTCGGTGCGCGACGCCTTGGCCTTGGTGCGCAGCGGACAGTTGGGGCGCATCATCGACATGCGCGGCGTCTACGGCAAGTCGGCCATCATTTCGTTCGGCCAAAGCGACTGGCGGTCCAAGCGCGAGATTGCCGGTGGCGGCATCCTGCTGGACCAGGGCATCCACATGGTGGACCTGATGCGGTTGTTCGCCGGAGAATTCTCCGATGTCCAGGCGGTGGTCAGCAATCGTTTCTGGGGGCACGACGTCGAAGACAACGCCTATGCCCTGATGCGCACCGCCGATGGCGTGGTGGCCATGCTGCACAGTTCGGCCACCCAATGGCGCCACCGTTTCCAATTGGATATCGCCCTGGAAAAGGGCGCCATCATCCTGTCGGGCATCCTGTCGGGGTCGAAAAGCTATGGTGTCGAGACCCTGACCGTGGCCTGGGCCACCGAAGGGGATGCCGGCGACCCGCGTGAACAGACCACACGCTACAACCACGACCCCAGCTGGTCGGACGAGGTCGCGGACTTCGCCGACTGCATCCTGAGCGGCCGCCCCGTTTCCGAGGGCTCCTCGGCCGAGGCCGAGGCCACCATGCGCCTCGTCTACCGCATCTACTGCGCCGACCCGGACTGGCGCCAGCGGTGGAGCCTGAGCCTGTCGGAAAGGGGATGAAATCATGCTGAACGGCAAACGCGCACTGGTCACCGGCGGCACCCGCGGCATCGGCCGCCGCATCGCCGAATTGCTGGTCGAGAAGGGAGCCCAGGTCACCGTCACCGGCACCCGCCCCGAGAGCGTGGCCCCCACCGGCTGCGCCCTCCAGGTGGTTGACTTCGCCGATCGCGACGCCTTGCTGGCTTTCGCCGCCCGAACGGGCGAGAACGCCCCCGACATCTTGGTCAACAACGCCGGGATCAACCGCGTCGCCCCGTTCGCCACCCTCCCGATCGAGGATTTCGAGCTGGTCCAGCGGGTCAATGTGCTGGCCCCGTTCGCACTGTGTCAGGCGGTGCTGCCGGCGATGACCGCCCAGGGTTGGGGCCGCATCGTCAACATCAGCTCGATCTGGGGGAAGATCAGCAAGGAACACCGCGCCGCCTACTCAACCTCGAAATTCGGCCTGGACGGCATGACCGCCGCCCTGGCCGCCGAGGTTGCCGCCCAGGGCGTGCTGGCCAATTGCGTGGCCCCCGGCTTCATCGATACCGAACTGACCCGCACCGTGCTGGGCACGGCCGGCATCGCCGAGCTGACCGCCAAGGTGCCGGCACGGCGCCTGGGCACGGTGGACGAGGTGGCCGCCTTCGTCGTTTGGCTGGCCAGTCCCGAAAACACGTTCATCAGTGGCCAGAACATCGCCATCGACGGGGGATTCACCCGTGTCTGACAACACGATGATGATCATTCAATCCCATAAGGGCCCCTATCACGTTCACATGAACGCGGGTCTGCCGGCCGAACTGGCCGCGGGCAAGGGCCGGTTCCTCATCGATCGCAACGTCGCCGCGCTCCACGCCGACCGGCTGGCGGCGCCGCTGGCCTCGGGCCGGGTGGTGCTGATCGACGCCACGGAAGAGAACAAATCCATCGAGGCCATGCCGGCCACCATCGACCGCCTCATGGCGACGGGCGTCAAACGCGACCACGTCCTGGTGGCGGTGGGCGGCGGCATCGTCCAGGACATCACCTGCTTTCTTGCCGCCAACATGTTCCGTGGCATGGATTGGGTGTTCGCGCCCACCACCTTGCTGGCCCAGTGCGATTCCTGCATCGGCTCGAAAAGCTCGATCAATGCGGGCGGAGCCAAGAACCTGTTGGGCACCTTCACCCCGCCGCGTCAGGTGTTCATCGATCCCGGCTACCTGGACACCCTGGACCAGCGGGAAATCCGCTCGGGCGTGGGCGAGATGCTGAAGGTGCACGCCATCGCCGGCCCCGACCATTTCGCTCGGATCGCCGCCGCCTTCGATGCGTTGTTCACCGACCGCGCGGTGCTGGCCCGGTTCATCCGCCGGTCACTCGAGGTCAAGCAGGGCTATATCGAACGCGACGAGTTCGACCGGGGTATCCGCAACATCTTCAATTACGGCCATACCACCGGCCACGCCATCGAGGCGGCGACTCATTTCGGCATCCCCCACGGCATCGCCGTGGCCATGGGCATGGATCTGGCCAACCACATCGCCCGCCGGTCCGGGGTGGCGCCGGAGGCGGTGTTCCGCTCCATGCACGGCACCCTGCGCCGCGCCTATGCCGGCTACGAAGAGTTGGAGGTTCCTCTGGAGGACTTTTTCGCCGCCGCCGCCAAGGACAAGAAAAATCGGAGCGGCGACCAGATCGCCTTCATCCTGCCTGATGCCCAGGCGAACATCGTCAAGCACCCGCTTGCGGTCACAGACAGCCTGAGGGCGGCGGTGGCGGAATTCTTCGCCGAGGAGCGGAAGAATTAGTCCGTCTTGCGGGCCGAGACGTACCAGTTCCAACCCATGATCGGCCCCAACTTGGCCTCGGACGGCGACCACATGGGCCACGGCTCGCCATAGACCAGCACGCCGCCGGGATGTTCGCCGTATTTGCGACGCAGGTATTCGCGGACACGCCGGCCGAACAGCGGAAACAGATACCAATAGAATTCATGCTTGCGCAGGGTGACGTCACGGAACGCGGCGAACAGCCCCTTCATCTCGGCGCGGCTGTAGCAGCGGGTGATGGGGTTGTCCACCGTCTGGCGTTTCTTGCCGCCCCATTCGGTGACCTGCCCGACCCAGTTGCGGCCGCGCAGGAAGGCGCCGCGCAACAGGCCGGTGCACAGCACCAGATTGACCCAGTAATGCCAGGAATCCTTGCAATACAGCATGATCACCGCCTGGCCGCCGGGCTTGAGCACGCGGTGCACCTCGGCGATGGCGCGCTCGGTGTCGTAGGTGTGGTGCAGCACGCCGTTGGAATAGACGATGTCGAAGGTCGCGTCGGCGAAGGGCAGGTTCTCGGCGTCGCCCTGAAGCGCCGCGCAACCCGAAGCCAGTTCGCCCATCAGCTCGAACTTGCGCTGGGTGGCGCGGGCACGGTCGAAGGTGACGTCGATGCTGGTCATCACCGCGCCATGCCTGGCCAGCAAGGCCGAATGGCCGCCGGCGCCGGGACCGACCTCAAGCACGCGCTTGCCGCGGATGGAAGACAAATCAAGTTCGACCGTCGCCATTTGCCGGCGCAGGCGGAACATGTCCTCAAGGTCGTCCACCGCCTGCAACAGGCTGTCGCGGGTCAGTCCAGAATCCACGTCGTCATAAAGCGATTCGTAAAGCGACTTCCAGAAGCGCTGGATGTCCTTCTTTCCCGCCGACCCCGCACTGTCCACCATTTGCACGCCCGTCAAAAAAGCCTTGTTGGCAAAGGCGGCCAAGACTACACATTGACCCCAGTCAGCGCAATCCATTCGCCCTGAAAGCGGCCGTCCTCGCCTTGACCTCTCCTCTCCGCCTCGCCGTCGCCTCGCGTTCTTTCTCGCGCCATGCCGTGCTGCGTGCCGAGCTGTCGGCGCGTTATCCCAACGTCACCTTCAACGAAAGCGGCCGCAGCCTGAGCGGCGACGCGCTGGCGGCGTTCCTGGCCGGCCACGACGCCGCCATCACCGCGCTTGAAACCATCGACGGCCCCTTGCTGGACCGCCTGCCCGAATTGCGGCTGATCAGCAAGTACGGCGTCGGACTGGACATGCTGGACCTGCCGCTGTTGCGCCGGCGCGGCATCCGCCTGGGCTGGACCGGTGGCGTCAACCGCCGCTCGGTGGCCGAACTGGTCATCGCCATGGCCATTTCGCTGTTGCGCCACGTCCCCCAGGGCAACGCCCTGGTGCGGGACGGCCAATGGCGCCAGCTGATGGGCCGCCACTTGTCGGAACGTGTGGTCGGCATCGTCGGCTGCGGCCATGTGGGCAAGGATCTGGCGGTGCTGTTGCGCGCCTTCGGCTGCACGGTGCTGGCGCACGACATCCGCGCCTTTCCCGAATTCTACGCCGCCCATGCCATCGAGCCGGTCGGGCTGGAGGAATTGCTGAGCCGCGCCGACGTGGTCAGCCTGCATCTGCCCTTCGACCGCACCACCGCCAACATCCTGTCGGCCGAGCGGCTGGCGCTGATGCGCCCCGATTCCATCCTGATCAACGCCGCGCGCGGCGGGCTGGTGGATGAAGCGGCCCTGAAGCGCATGCTGATGTCCGGTTTGCTGGCCGGCGCCGCCTTCGACGTCTTCGCCGGCGAACCGCCCACCGACATGGAATTGCTGCGGTTACCCAATTTTCTTGCCACCCCGCATATCGGCGGCAGCGCCGAGGAAGCGGTGCTGGCCATGGGACGGGCCGCCATCGACGGCGTCGCCACCGCGACGATTCCCGAACCCGGCAGCGAAGTCTGGCGAGCCGCCGGCGCGGTCGGGGACTGACGCCGATGGGGATAGGGGCGAAACTCACGAAACTGGCGGAGGACCCGGTCCTGCGCCGCTGGCTGTGGCTGCGCCTGCTGCGCCGGGTGCCCAGGGCAGTTCCGTTCACCCCCCATTGTCCGCCGTATTTCCGCCCCCCGGTCAGCGAGAGCGCCAGCCCCTCCGCCTTGGCGAAGCTGGAAGCAACGGCCCCGCACGGCACGTTGACCCTGCCGGTGCCGGGCGGCGAGGTGACGGTCGAGGCCGGATGCCTGGACCTGTTCGAGCGCGCCTACGACGATGGCGAAACCCTGTCGGCGCTGCATCGTTTCGCCTGGTTGCCATTGATGCCCGAGGTGGATCACGGCTGGGTGGAGATGCTGTGGCAGGCATGGTGCGCCGGCAGCGGCCAACCCGACGACGGCCCCGCCTGGGAGGCCTACACGGCGGCCGAGCGGGTCGCCAACATTCTGGATTTCGCCCGTCGGCGTGGCTTGCCCGGCGACACCGCGTCCACCCTGCGGACCCTGGCGGCTCACGGCCCGGCCATGGTCGCGCGGCTGGAATATTACGGCGAGCACGGGACGTGCAACCATTTGGCCAACAACGGCCGCGGCCTGTACCGGCTGGGCCTGAAACTGGGCATGGCCGACACCGCCCGTGCCGGCCTGGACATCCTGATAAAGGAAGCCGAGCGTCTGTTCCCGCCGTCGGGAGTATTGCGCGAGGCATCGACCCATTATCACCTTCTGTACCTGCGCAATTATGCCGATTGCTGGCTGGCGGCACGCCGCCACAACCGTCCCGAAGCCGGCTATCTGGCGGCGTTGGTCCAGCGGCTGTGGGCGGTGGTGCCCCATCTGGTTCTGCCCGGCGGCCTGCCGCTGATCGGTGACATCTCGCCCGATTCGCCTCCCGACTTCCTAAGCGGCCTGATGCCGGGCGGCGACATGACGCAAGGTTGGACCGGCCTGTTGACCCCGGACGAGCGCGAAACCCTTGCCCGACTGCGCGACGGAACCGTTCCGGTGGATACCGCCGTGTTGGCGGCCGATGGCTGGTGGCGGGGCGATTTCGGCCGCTGGTCGGCGTTGTGGCATGTGGAACCGGCCGGTTGGCGCCTGCCCACCGGCCACGGCCACGAGGACCTGGGGGCGCCCGAAATTCATTTCGACGGGGTGCCACTGTTCATCGATCCCGGTCGCGGCGCCTATGGCGAAAGCGGCGAGGCGGCGCTTTACGCCTCGGCCGCCGTCCATGGGACGCTTCAGGTGGACGGCCACGCCCCCTATCCCGCCAACAAACCCTATTACGACCCGGCCTTTCGGGCCGCCTTCGGGCTGGGTTCGCCATCCGCGCACGCCGACCCGAGCGGTTTCACCCTTCGGCATGCCGGTTTCTCGCGTCTGCCGGGGGTGGCGGAAATCCAGCGGGAATGGCGTTTCGACGGTGACGCCCTGACCATCAACGACCGTGTCGATGGACGCGGCCGCCATGATGTGACGCGGCGACTGGTTCTGACCATGGAACCGCGCCGGCTTTCCGCCACCAGCCTTGAGGCCCGGCTCGGGCGCTGGCGGGTGGTGATCGGCTGCGACACCGCCCTGACGGCACGCCCCATGCGCCGCTGGTCCGCCTATGGCCAATCTGTCGCAGGATGGGCGGTGGAGGCGGAGCATGCCGTCACGCTGCCTTTCACGGGAACTCTCACCATCGTCGCCACGGCGGCCTAGGAAGGGGGACCCGAATGGAACTGAAATTCCATAAACTGATGACCCTGGCCCTGGCCGTGGCGACCGCCGCCCTCATGGTGGCGGCGGCACTGTATCAGAGCACGGATCAGCTCCGCTTCGGCCCCGCCAAGCTGGCGGCCCTGGCCGCGGGCGCCATGGCGCTGGCCTGGCTGCGGTTCTCCTGGCGCCGGCCACGCTGGATGGAAGTCAACACCCTGGCGGTCATCGTCACCATCGCGGCGTTGCTTTCCTTGGAAATCGGCGTGCGGGTCCTGCTGGTCAGACTACCGGCCGGGTTTGTCGCCCTGCTGCCGCCCGCCGCCCTGCAAGTGCTGGCCAGCCGTACCGGGCAGTTCTCGACCGCCACCATCGAGGGCGAGGGAATCGCCCATCATTACCGCCCCTTCCTCACCTTCCCCGAACAGCCATGGGTCACCATCGACAGGTTCGGCTTCCGCAACGCGGTCACCTACCAGCCCGGCCGGCTCGACATGCTGCTGGTGGGGGATTCCATGGTGTTCGCCCGCGACAGCCGCCGCGATCTCGGCGACCATCTCCGCGCCGCCGGTTTCAGCGTCTATAATGCCGGCATGCCGGGCTCGTCGCTGGTTCACTACGCAAGCAATGTCCGTAAGCTGAAAAATGCCGGCTACCGTTTCGACACGGTGGTGATCGGCGTGTGCATGGACAACGACTTCGAGGACACGCTGGCGGCAACCGAGGCGATGCAACGGGGCGACGACTGGACCCGCCTGCTGGGCGGCACGAAAGAAATCGAGAACCCGTGGTTTCCTTGGGCCCCGGTCCTGGTGAAGAACGCGGTCCTGTACCTCAAGGACCGTTTTCTCGACCACCCGGAACTGCACGCGGACGAGCAGATCGCGATCCGCACCCCCTGGGGCGAGCACTTCGTGGATATGCGTTTCACCGCACCGGACCACTATCCGCCGGAAAGCGCGGGGTGGAAGTCTTTCCAGAGCGCGTTCGCCGACTTGGTGGCGGCAGCGCACGAGGCCGGCGCCGGCAAAATAGTGGTGACCATCTACCCCGAGGGACTGGTGCTTTTCGAAAAGCTGGCCGCCGACCATCAGGACGCCGTCGCCCAAGCCGCCGCCTACAACCGGGACCTGAGCGCCCGGATCGCCCGATTGGCGGCGGACAACGGAGCGACCGTCCTGGACCTGTCCGAAGACCTGTCCGCCATGGTTGCGTCGGGACAACGGGGCGTGACCACCGAGGCGGGTCTCGACTATCACCTGTCCGATCATGGCGTCGATGCGGTCCTCGACCGTCTTCGCCCCCTTCTCCAACGCGGGAACTGACACCCATGTGCGGTCTGGCCGGTCTTTTCCTTCCCGATGGCGCGCCGCTGGCCGAACCTCGCCTGGAACGCATGCTGGGGATCATGCGCCATCGTGGTCCCGACGGCACCGGCACCCATGTCACCCCCGACCGCCGTTTCATGGGCGGCTTCGCCCGGCTGGCCATCATCGACATCGCCACCGGCGGACAGCCGCTGGTCGAAGGCGACGGCCGTGCCGTCTTCCTGGGCAACGGCGAGGTCTACAATTACCGCGAATTGCGCGCCGGCCTGGAAACACGCGGCCACGTCTTCGCCACCAACGGCGACATGGAACCCGCCTTCCGCCTGTGGCGCGAAAAGGGCGAAGACTTCGTGCATGATCTGAACGGCATGTATGGCATCGCCGTTTATGATCGCGATCATCATTCCCTGTTGCTGGTGCGCGACCGTCTGGGCGTCAAGCCGCTCTATTGGACGCGGTTGCAAGGCGGCGGCATCCTGTTCGCCTCCGAGATCAAGGCGCTATTCGCGTCCGGCCTGGTCCGGCCCGAGGTGGACGAGACGGCGGTGGCCGCCTGGATGGGCCACGGCTATGTTCCCGCCCCCGCCACCTTGTGGCGGGGGGTGTCGAAACTGCCCCAGGGTTGTCTGTTGCGCGCCGGGCGCGACGGTTCGGTGACGGTGGAAAACTATTGGCGGCCAACGGCGGCGGCCGACGTTCCCGCCGGCCACGACGCCGTGGTCGCCCACCTGACCGCCTTGCTGGAGGATTCCGTCCGGCTGCAATTGCGCAGCGACGTGCCGCTGGCGGCGTTGCTGTCGGGTGGCATCGATTCCGGTCTGCTGGTCGCCCTGGCCGCCCGCAACCTGGATCGGCCGCTCAAGACCTTCACCGTCCGCTTCGCCGGAGCGCGGGTGGACGAGACCCCGCTGGCCGAGGCGGTGGCACGGCAATGGGGCACCGACCACACCACCTTCGACCTGGACATGGGCGAGGCGGCCCGTCACCTGCCGGGACTGGCGTGGTATTGCGACGAACCCTTGGCTGACGCCAGCGTCCTGCCCAATTTCCTGATCGACCAGCTACTGGCGCGCGAGACCCGTGTGGTGTTGAACGGCACCGGCGGCGACGAATTGTTCGCCGGTTACGGCCGCTATTTCCGCCTGCCGGTGGAACAGCGTTACCTTCGTGTGCCGCGCGCCCTGCGCCGGGGCATGGCCGAACCGTTGGCCGGGTTGGCCGACCCCATGCTGGCGTGGCAGTTGCGGCGTGCGGAAAAGTTCGACACCGACCCCGGTGCCTACCTGCACGACCACAGCAGCCAGTTCCCGCCGCCGATCCGCCAGTTGCTGGAGTGCCGGCTGTCCCAGACCGAGCCCGCCCAGCGCGGCTATTTCCAGGCCTGGCACGGCGAGCGGCAAGCGGGAATCCTTGCCGCCGACATTGGAACCTATTTGCCCGAGGATCTGCTGACCCTGTTGGACCGCACCACCATGGCGGTCAGCGTCGAAGGGCGGGTTCCCTTCCTCGACCATCGTCTGGTCGAAGCCGCCCTGGCGGTGCCCGAGACGACCCGTACGCCGGGCGGACGGCAAAAGGCGCTGGAACGGGCCATGGCGGCACCGTTCCTGCCGCCGGAAGTCCTGAACGCGCCCAAGCAAGGCTTCGCCTCACCGGTGCCGGCCTGGTTCGCCGCCGGCCTGGGAGCCGATGCCCGCGCCTTGCTGACCAGTCCCCGCGCCCTGGCCCGCGGCTGGTGGTCCAAGGCCGGCGTCGAACGTCTCTTGGCCCGGCCCGACCGCCACGCCTTTCGCCTGTATGCCCTGATGATGCTGGAGATGACCATCCGCGCCCATGCCGAACTGACGCTGGACGCGCCGCCAACTTGCAGCATCCGCGAGCTGGCCGATGGTTGAACCCCGCCCCCTGCCGCCCGGCTTCGCCGATGTGAGCGTGGTCATGCCGGCCTACAACGTGGCCGGCACCATCGGCCGCGCCCTGACCTCCATCGCCGCCCAGACCCTGCGCCCGCGCGAGGTCCTGGTGGTGGACGACGGCTCGATCGACGACACCTTGGCGGCGGTGGCGGCCATGGCCGGACACATGAACGGCGTCACCCTGCGGCTGTTCCGGCAACCCAATTTGGGGGCCGGCGCCGCCCGCAACCGTGCCTTGGCGGCGGCGGCCGGTGAATGGATCGCGTTCCTGGATTCCGACGACGAATGGTTGCCGGCCAAGCTGGAACGCAGCGTCGAAGTGACCAAAGGCGCCGGATTGGTCATGACGTCGCACAATCTGTGGGGCGTCGCCCCGGACGGAACCCAACATTTCATCGACAGCCAGGCGCGTTATCTGGCCAATCCCGATGATCCCTTTCGGACACTGTTCCTGCGCGGGTTCATTTCCAGTTCCACCGTGCTGGTCCGTCGCGACGCGGTGCTGGCGGCCGGGGGATTCGATCCCGCCTTGCGCTCGGCCCAGGATTACGAATTGTGGCTGGCCATCCTGGCCAAAGCCGGCTGCCGTTTCCTGACCTTCGGCGACCCGCTCTTGCGCTACACCCTGGCCGAGGACGGCATCACCAGCCGGATAGGCCGCAAATACCAATGCAGTCTGGCCATCCTGTGGCGCCACATGGGAACCCTGCGGCGCCTGCCCGGTCCGGTGTTGCGGCCGCTTTTGCTGCGCCTGTTGATCGTCCATGTCGAGGCGGTGCGCGGCCATCTGGGACGCGGCGAGCGCGGCGCCGCCCTGCGGGTCGCGGCACAGCTTCCCTGGCGCTGTCTGGAGTCCCTGGTCCGCCTGCCGTTCGCGACTGGAGACAGACCGGATTTTCTTGCCCTATCCGATGGCTTGGGTGAAGAAGTGACACTCGGCCACCACACGGACGCGACATGAACAGACGCCCCCCACCCGACGCCCCGGTGCGGGTCATCATCAACGGCCTGCACGCCAAATCCGGCGGCGGCGTCACCTATCTGCGCAACCTGCTGCCCCATTTGGCCGCCGACAAACGGCTGGAGCTGCATCTGTTCCTGCATCGCGAGCAATACAAGCTGTTCGGCGAAGCGCCGGACGGCATCCGGCTGCACCTTCTCGAATTCCGCCAGGGTTTCCTGCGCCTGCTTTTCTGGGAACAGTGCGCCTTGCCCCTGCTCGCCGCCGAAATGGGCGCCGAGGTCACGTTCTCGCCGGCCAATTACGGCCCCCTGCTTGCCCCGGCACCGGTCATCTTGCTGCGCAACTCGCTGGCGGTGGTGCAACGCGAGTATCGTCTGAAGAAACGTCTTTATTGGGTCGGCCTTGCCGCCGCCACCGCCGCGTCGCTTTTGTTCGCGCGCCGGGCCATCGCCGTTTCAGACTATGCTCGCCGAACCCTGAATTTCGGCCTGACGAAACTGTTCGCGAACAAGATCGAGGTGATCCATCACGGCGTGAACGAGGATTTCCGCGTGGCCTCGGCCAACCATGACCGGGAGCCCGCCACCTTGCTGGCCGTTTCGGACATCTACGTCCAAAAGAACCTGCACACCCTGATCAAGGCGCTTGGTCAACTGCGGCAAGAGGGGGGCACCCTGCGGCTGGTCGTCGCCGGCCATACCGTCGACCGCGAGTACCATCAACAGCTGACCGACCTGATCGCCGAATTCCATCTTGGCGACAGCGTGGAATTCCTGGGCGGCGTCTCGCCCGAACGGCTGGCCGAGCTGTACCGCCAGTGCACGGTCTTCGTCTTTCCCTCGACCGTGGAAACCTTCGGCAACCCGCTGGTGGAGGCCATGGCCTCGGCGGCGCCCATCGCCTGTTCGCGCAGCGCGGCCATGCCGGAAATCGTCGGCGACGCCGCCGAATATTTCGAACCGCTGGATATCGCGGACATGGCCCGGGCCATCCGGCATCTGGTTGAGAACCCCGGACGGCGCGACGAATTGGCCCAACTGGGGCAGGCCCGTGCCGCCAAATATTCCTGGGCGACCACCGCCCGACACACCGCCCAGGTGCTGTTTCGGGCGGCACGGGGCGACAGCGGCGCATGCGCACCCTGATCCTGACCTTGCCGCCTTTCCAAGGCGGCGTGCCGGCCAAGACCCGCATCCTGGCCAACGAACTGCGCGACCGCGGCCATGATGTCACGGTGGCGTGGTACGCGCCGTTGTCCAGCCATGGTTTCCTGGACGCGCCCCTGTGGCGGATCGCCACCGGCGCCCGCCCCCACAGCGAAACCGGCCGCTGTTTCGACGACACCTTCCGTTCGGTCGCGGTTGGCTGTTGGTTGCCGGAGTTGGAGTTCACCTATTATCTACCGTCGTCGCGTTGGCGGCAGTTGATCGCCAGCCATGACCGCCATGTGGCGGTCGGCGGCACCACCTTGGTTTCCTATCCCTTGCTGAAAGCGGGTGTCCGCCATCTGGTGTGGTGCGCCTGCGACATGCTGGGCGACCGTCTGGCCCGGCGCCAAGCCATGCCCCTGGCCCGACGTCTGTTCGACCGTGCGGTGGTGGGATCTGTCCAGGCCGCCATGGAACACCGGATTTTGGCCGGTCCCGCCCGCATCGCCACGGTCGCCAACCATGGCCGTCGCATGTTGCTGGCGCTTGGAGGCGACCCTGGCCGGATCGGTCTGATGCCGATCCCCACCGACCCGCACCGTTTCCAGCCCCCGACGCAACCGGCCGAGGCAGGAACCATCGGCTTCGCCGGCCGTCCCAACGACCCGCGCAAGAACGTGCCCTTGCTGGTCCGCGCCGTAGCCCTGGCCCGCCGCCAAGATCCCCACCTCAGGCTGCGTCTGACCGGAACCCCGGATGCTGCCCTGACAGCGGCGGTGACGGCGGCAGGCGGCGGCGATTGGGTCGAGTTCACCGGCGAACTGGACCACCACGACCTGCCGGCCTTCTATGGCTCGCTGGACGTGTTCGCCATCCCCTCCAGCCAGGAAGGATTCGGCATCGTCGGCATCGAGGCCATGGCCTGCGGCGTCCCGGTGGTGTCCACCCGCTGCGGCGGACCCGAGGATTATGTGCAAGACGGCGTCACCGGAATCCTGGTGGACGACAATTCGGAAGCCATGGCCCAGGCGTTGCTGGAACTGACGGCGGATCGCGACCGCCGCGCCGCGCTGGCCGCCGAGGCCCGCCATCTGGCCGCCGGACGCTATGCCCCGGAGGGATTCCGCCACGCCCTTGCGGAACATTGGCACGCGGTCTGGGGGGAAACGCCATGACCCGACTGCTGTATCTGGTCAGCCACCCCATCCAATACCAGGCGCCGTTGCTACGCCGGCTGGCCCGGGAACCCGATTTCGTCCTGCGCGTCGGGTTCCAGCGCACCAACACCGAACAGGGCTATTTCGACGACGGTTTCCGTACCAGCGTGCGCTGGGACGTGCCGTTGCGCGACGGCTACGACAACGCCGAGATCCCGCTTTCCGGGCTAGCGGCGGAGATCACCGCCGCCGACGTGGTGTGGCTGCATGGCTGGCAAGGAACCTGGATGCGCCGCGCCCTGGGCCTGGCCCGGCGTTTGGGCAAACCGGTGCTGATGCGCGCCGAGAACTGGGACGGCGCCATGCCCGACGGATACGGGTTGCGCGGCGTCGTCAAGCGACTGTATCTGCGCCACCTGTTCGCCCATGTCGCCGCCTTCCTGGCCATCGGCAGCGCCAACCGCGCCTATTACCGCCGCCTGGGCATCGCCGACACCCGCATTTTCACCGTCCCCTATGCCGTGGACAACGCCTATTTCGCCCAAGGGGCCGCCGCCGCCGACCGCGCCACACTCAGGGCCGAACTGGGATTGCCCGCGACCGGTCAGGTGGTTTTGTTCGCCGGCAAGTTCCAGCCGCGCAAACATCCCGAATTGCTTTTGGACGCATGGCGTCGTCTGCCCGACCCGCGCCCGGCCCTGTTGATGGTCGGCGACGGCGAAATGCGGGAGCAATTGCGGGCCGACGCCCCCGCCGGCGTGGTGTTCACCGGCTTTCGCAACCAAAGCCAATTGCCGGCCCTTTATGCCCTGGCCGACGTGTTCGTCCTGCCGTCCGAGCGCGAGCCGTGGGGACTGGCGGTCAACGAAGCCATGGCGTCGGGCACCCCGGTCGTCGTCAGCGACCAGGTGGGCGCCGCCTTCGATCTGGTGGACGAAAATTGCGGCGCGGTGGTCCCCGCCAACCAGGCCGACGCCTTGGCCGACGCCCTGAAAAGGGTATTGGCCGACGCCGACGCCTTGGGAGCCGCCGCCGCCGCCCGCGTCGCCCGCTGGGACTTCGAGGCCGACGTCGCCGGCATCCAGGAGGCCGTGCGCCATGTCCGCTGAACCGTCCCTGCGCATCCTGGTCGTCGGCCAGACCATCCTGGGCAGCCGCACGCCCCAACGCGTCGCGGCCATGGCCGGATTGGGCCACCGGGTCGAAACCGTCGCCATCAACCGCGACGGCGCCACCTACGAAGACCGTCCCAGCCTGATGGAGCGCATCCGTTATCGCCTGCGCCTGCCGGCCGATCCGGCAGGGGCCAACCGGGAATTGGCACGTCGGGTAACCGACGGATTCGACGTGGTGTGGATCGAGGCGGCCCCCATGATCCGTGCCGCCACCTTGCGCACCGTCCGCCGCCTCGCGCCACACACGCCGATCGTGTGGTACGGCGAGGACGACATGATGAATCCCCGCCATCTGTCACGTTGGCTGAAAGCCGCCATTCCACTGTTCGACCTGTGGGTCACCACCAAGAGCTTCAACGCCGCCCCCGACGAATTGCCGGCCCTGGGGGCGCGGAACGTCCTGTTCGTGGACAACAGTTTCGATTCCAGCCTGCACCGGCCCGCCGCCCCGGACGACGCCAGACGCGCCCGTCTGGCCGCCGACGTCTCGTTCGTCGGGACATACGAAGCCCCCCGCGCCGCCAGCTTGCTGGCCCTGGCCCAGGCCGGCGTCGCTGTCAGGGTTTGGGGAAACGGCTGGCAGCGCATGGCCGACACCAACGCCCATCTTGTCATCGAGGGGCGGCCGGTCTATGACGACGAATATGCGGCGGTGATCTCGGCCAGCCGGATCAACCTCGGCTTCCTGCGCAAGGGCAATCGCGACCTGCAAACCTGTCGAACCGTGGAAATTCCCGCTTGCGGAGGGTTCATGCTGCACGAACATAGCGACGAAGCCTGCCGCCTGTTCCGCCCTGACCACGAAGCCGCCTTTTTCCATGACGACACGGAACTGGTCGAGCAGTGCCGGCACTGGCTGGCGGACGAAGCCGGCCGCCAACGGGTCGCCGCGGCAGGCCGGGCCAGGGCGCTGAAGGACGGTTACGACCACGCCCACCGGCTGGCGTTCATCCTGAACCGGGCCTTGGATGGCAAAGGAACGAAGCGGTGAGGATTCTGGTCAACGCCATCTCGGCGCGCATGGGCGGCATCGTCACCTACACGCGCAACCTGCATCGCAGTTTCAGCCAACGTCAGGTGAACGCCCAGTTCGCCATTTCCAAAAGCCTGCAACTTGACGGCGACAACACCTCGCCCATGGCGGCCAGCCAGTACCGTCCTTTTCCGCGCTTGTTGTGGGAACAGACCCTGTGGCGCTCCATGGTCCGCGAAAGCGGTTGCGACGTGCTGTTTTCCTCGGCCAATTTCGGCTTGTTGTTCTCGCCCGTCCCGCAGGTGCTTCTGGTCCGTGAGGGCGGGTTGTTCGACCCGCTGTACTTGGCCAACTGCACCCCGGAACAGGGGGTGAAAAGCACTGCCCAGCGCCACATCCGCCGCCGCCTGATCCTGGCTTCGGCCCGGCGGGCGCAACACGTCATCACCCCGACCGCGGCGACGCGGGACCTGTTGCTGGCCTGGGCCCCCGACCTGGAAAAGCGTGTCACCGTCAACAGCTACGGCACCATGAGCGAGGCCTTCGTCCCCGCCTCCACCCGCACATGGCGTGGGGATGGCGTCCTCAGGCTGCTTTATGTTTCGGTCTATTATCCGCACAAACAGCCCGGCTTGGTCTGTTCCACCGTCCGCGCCGCCAACCAGGCCGGCCTTGCCGCCCACGCCACCATCACCATGGATATCCGCGAGACCGGCGACTTTCGCGGCGGCAGCCATGACGGGCTGGTGATGGAACAGGCCTATGCCGACGGGCTGGTCACCTTGGGACGCCACCCCTACGAAGCGTTGCCGCAACTGTATTGCAGCCACGACGTCTTCGTGTTTCCGTCGCTGTCGGAAACCTTCGGCCACCCCATGGTCGAGGCGCTGTCCAGCGGTTTGCCGGTGGTTGCCGCCGACACGGCGGTAAACCGCGAGGTTTGTGGCGACGCCGCGTTGTATTTCGACCCGTTGTCGTCGGTTTCCCTGTTGGAAGCGTTGCACCGTCTCGACGCCGATCCCCAGTTGCGCCAAGCTCTCGGCGAACGCGGCCGCAGGCGGGTCCTGGAGCTTTACACCTGGGACCAGCACGTGGACCGGTTGCTGACGATCCTGGAACGGGTCGCGGCCGGCGGACGAACCCGAAAGGACTGAACGCATGTGCGGCATCGCCGGCCTGAGCGGAGCGACGGCGGAAACTCTCGAACAATTCCGCGCGCGTCTGGACCATCGCGGCCCCGACGGCCACGGTATCCTGATCGACCCCGCCACCGGCACCGGCCTGGTTCACACCCGGCTGGCCATCATCGACCTGACTCCGGGTGGCCGCCAGCCCATGGAATCGCCGTGCGGACGCTATGTCCTGACCTTCAACGGCGAAATCTACAATTACCGCGAACTGCGCGACGAACTGCGCGGGCGCGGTCATTCCTTCCGTTCGGACAGCGACACCGAAGTCTTGCTGGCCTTGCTGGTCGAACACGGCGCCCAGGCGCTGCACCGTCTGGTCGGCATGTTCGCCTTCGCCCTTTTGGATCGCCACAGCGGCGAAATTCTGATGGCGCGCGACCGGTTAGGCATCAAGCCGCTGGTCTATGCCGCCCTGCCTTCCGGCGGACTAGCCTTCGCCTCGGAAATCCACGCCTTGCGGGCGGTTCCCGGAATCGACCTGTCGCTGGACCCCCTGGCGCTGTCGCACTATCTGGCCTGTCTTTACGTCCCCGCGCCTTTGTCCATGCATCGCGGCATCCGCAAGCTGCCGCCGGGTCATTGGCTGCGCTGGCGCCCCGGCGCGGCCCCGGAAACCGGGCGGTGGTGGCAACCCCGCTATGTGGGCGAGCGCGTCCCCAGCCTGGACGAAGCGGTCGAGGAGCTGACCCCGGCGCTACGGGCGGCGGTGCGCTCGTGCCTGGTGTCCGACGTTCCGGTCGGCTGTTTCCTGTCCGGGGGCGTCGACAGTTCGGTCATCGCCGCCCTGATGAGCGAGGCGCGGGCCGAAGCCGGCGCCCCGCCCGTATCCAGCTTCACCATGACCTTCGACGAAGCCGCCTATGACGAGCGCGAGGCGGCCCGCGCGGTTTCCGACCACTTAGGCACCCGTCACACCGAGTTGCCGGCGGCGGCGCGGTTGGTCGACGACATGGACCGCATGATCCAGGCGTTCGGCGAACCGTTCGGCAATCCGACCGCCCTGCTGATCGGCGACTTGTCGAGAAGCGCACGCCGGCATGTGACCGTGGCCTTGGTCGGCGACGGCGGCGACGAGGTGTTCGCCGGCTATCCCCGTTACCAGGGCGGATTGCTGGCAAGCCGCTACCGCAAACTGCCCGGTCTGGTCCGGCGCGGGATGATCGAGCCGTTGGTCGGAATGCTGCCGGAAAGTTCACGCGGGCGGCATGGCCTGCGCCGCCTGCGCGAGTTCGTGGCCGGAGCGGCCTTGCCCGATTCCGAGATGTACGCCAGTTGGGTCGAGTACTTCGATCCGGTGGAACGGGCCGCGCTGTTGTCCACCCCCGTCCCCGAACGGCCGGTGGCGGCGCTTTATCGCCAAGCTCCGGGCGACAATCCGCTGGACCGCATGCAACAGACCGACCTGGAAAGCTTTTTGCCCGGCAACCTGTTGGCCTATGGCGACGCCATGAGCATGGTGCACGCGCTCGAACTGCGTCTGCCGCTTCTCGACCATCGGGTGGTCGAGGCGGTGGGGCGCATCGCCCCCGCGCTGCGCATGGCCGAGGGCAAGAAGACGCTGTTGCGCCGGGTCGCCCGCAAGTTCCTGCCCGCGGCCATCGTCGACCGTCCCAAGCTGGGCTTCAACCCGCCCATGGGGGTGTGGCTGGGCCGGGAACTGGCGCCCATGGTGGCCGAGCGGCTGACACCGGCACGGCTGGGCGAACTGGGGCTGGACTGGGCACCGGTGGAACGGCTGCTGGATCAGCAACGTTCGGGCCGGCGCGACCACGCTCTCAAAATCTGGGCGTTGCTGGTGCTGGAAAGCTGGCAACGGAGCCAGCGCTGACCATGGGCGGCGGCCTGTTCTCGTCAGGGCTCATCCTGGGCGGAGCCACCTTGGCGCAGGCCGCGGTCGCCTTCGCGGCCAATCTGGTGTTGGTCCGCTATCTGCCGCCCGAGGATTTCGGGCGGTTCGCCCTGCTCCAGGCCGGCGGCGCGCTGGTGATGTCGGTGCTTTCCCCGCGCATGGCGACCTTGATCATCCGCGTTCCCCGCGACGGCATGGACGCCGCCCGCGAGCGTCTGCTGTTCAGTGCCCTGACGATCGAGATCGTGGTGTTGGGAGCCATCCTGCTGGGGTGGGCGCTGCTGCTCGGCTATACCGAGCCGGCCGATCTGGGGTTGCTGGCGGCCTTGCTGCTGGGCCATTGGACCGGCCATGACCGCGCGTTCTTCGAACGCGGCATGCGTTTCGGGCGACTGGCCGGCATCGAGACCGCGACCCAGGTGGCCGCCCACCTGTCGGCGGTGGCCATGGTGGTCGCCGGAAGCGGTGCCACCACCCTTTATGTCCGCGAGATGTTCACCGCGGTCATGACCACCGCCAGCCTGGCCGCCATCGGCGGTTTGACCATCCGGCGGCCCCGCCTGCTCAGCTGGGCGGAATGGCGCTGGATCCTGCGCGAGGCGAGAGGGGTTTGGCTGGACAGCATGCTGGAAAACAGTTTCCAACGCCTGACACTGGTGCTGGTGGGCGGCATATCGGGTCTGCATGGGGCCGGGTTGTTCGCCCAGGCCAACCGGCTGGCGCTGGTCCCGCACCAGCTTTTGCAGCCGTTGGTCACCCGTGTCGGCGGCGTGTGGTTCGGCCAGGAACAAGACGCTTGCCAGCGCCGCGCCATGCGGGGCCGCATGCTGGCCTGGCTGTTGCCGCCTTTGGTCGTCGCCGCGGTGGGCACGTGGTTCCTGGCGGATCCGGTGGTGCCCTTCCTGTTCGGCCCGCGTTGGGCGGACGCGGCGCCGATCCTGAGCGCCATGGCCGGCATGGTCTTGTTCCTGACGCCCTTCGAGCTCATGCGATCCTATGCGGTGACCACCAAGCGCGTCCGTTTGCTGCTATTGGCCCGCGCGGCGCAATATGCCGGCTTGCTGGTTCCCATGGGATTGTGGCTCGACACGGTCTACGACGCGAACCACATGGCGGCGGCGTTGTCGTTTTCCTATGGGGCGGCCTTCGTCACCGCGCTGGCCGTTCTGACCCGGCACGAAAGGAAACGCTGACATGTGCGGCATCGCCGGCATCGCCGCCCTGGCTCCCGTCACCCCGGCCACCGTCGCCGCCATGACCGCGACCATGGTTCATCGCGGCCCCGACGGCCATGGCCTGTGGTCCAGCCCGGATGGCCGCGTGGTCCTGGGCCATCGCCGGCTGGCGATCATCGACACCTCGGCCGCCGGAGCCCAGCCCATGGCGTCGGCCGACGGCACGCGGGTCCTGTGTTTCAACGGCGAAATCTACAATTACCGGGAAGTCGCGGCGCGGCTGACCGCCGAAGGCGCGACCTTCAGCGGCCACAGCGACACCGAGGTCCTGTTGGCCGCCTATGGCCGATGGGGCGAGGATTGTCTGGCCGAACTGAACGGCATGTTCGCCTTCGCCCTGTGGGATGGAGTCCGCAACCGACTGTTCTGTGCCCGCGACCGCTTTGGCGAGAAGCCGTTCCTGTTCGCCACCCCGCCCGGCGCTTTTGTCTTCGCCTCGGAATACAAGGCCCTGTTGACGGTCGCCGAGATCGGCGACGACGTCGATCCGTCGCTGCTGGCGCGCTTTCTGGTCACTTCGGCGGATGGTCTGGACGACCGGCGCCAGAGCGTGTTTCCGGCCATTTCCCAGTTGTTGCCGGGCGAATGCCTGACCCTTGACCTGGACAGCATGGTGCCGGCCATCCGACGCTATTGGACACTGCGCCCCGGTGCCCCGTTGGCCGGCAGCGAAACCGAGGTCTTCGCACGCTTCGGCGAAGTGCTCGAGGACTCGGTGCGGTTGAGGTTGCGTAGCGACGTCCCGGTGGGGTCGTGTCTGTCGGGTGGCCTGGATTCCAGCGCCATCGTCTGCCTGGCCCGCAAGCTCAGGGGCGACGGAGACTACCACGTCTTCACCGGACGCTTTCCCGGCAGCGAAGCCGACGAATGGCCCTATGCCGAACAAGTGGTCGCCGCCACCGGCGCCACCGCCCATGTGGTCACCCCCGACCCGGCCCGTCTGGTCGCGGAACTGCCGCACTTCATCTGGCACAACGAACTGCCCGTCGGCAGTTCCAGCCAATACGCCCAATATTGCGTCTTCCGGCTGGCCGCCGAACACAGCGTTACCGTCCTTCTCGACGGTCAAGGCGCCGATGAGATTTTGGGCGGCTACGAGCAATATTTCATGCCCTATCTGGCGGCACGGCGCGCCGCCGGGCTGGATGTGCGCGAAGAGGAAGAAGCCATCCGTGCCCGTTACCCGGCGGCTCTGTTCAGCCGCGCCATGACTGTGAAGCGCGCCATGCCGGTGTGGCTGAAACGAATCCTTGCCGACCTGGGTGGCCGCGGCAGCGACGTCGCCCTGGGTCTGGCGGCCGGGTTGGACATCTCGGCCGCCGCGCACGCCGCGCCGCCCGACCTCGACGCCTTGCGTCAGGCATTGCACCGCGACAGCTTCCATACCCACCTGCCGACCCTGTTGCGCTATGGCGACCGCAATTCCATGGCCCATTCGCGAGAAGTGCGGTTGCCGTTCTGCGACCATCGTGTCGCCGAACTGGCCTTTACCCTGCCGCCGCATCTGTTGATGGGCGAGACGCAAACCAAACGGCTGATGCGCGAATCCTTGCGCGGCATCCTGCCCGAAGCCATCCGCTGTCGCTGGAACAAGCGCGGCTTCCGGCCGCCCCAGGAACAATGGCTGGCCGGTCCCATGCTGCCCGCCATGCGCGAGACGCTGGAAAGCCCGGAATTCGCCGGACGCGGCCTGTGGCGGGTGAAGTGGTGGCGATCGGTCCTTGACCGTTTCGAATCCGGCGAGACCGGGCTGGCCTGGGTCCTGTGGCGGCCCTTCGTCACCGAGGCGTGGTTTCGCCACTTCCTGGCACCCCTGCGTGCCACGCCGCGTCTTTCGTGGCGAAAGGACGCGGCATGAACCTGGTCTTCGTGAATTATTGCCATCCCGAAACGCCCCATGTCTGTGGTCTGCGCATGGCGCGCTTCGCCCAGGCCATGGCCGAGCGCGGTCACAAGGTGGTGCTGGTGACCCGCGACCTCGAGGGGAAGCCCGTGGCGCCACCGGCCGCCGAATTGCCGGGCCTGCTGGCCGCGCATTCCTGGCAACAGCCGTTCCTGCTGGCGGTTCCCCCCGTTCCCAGCCGGTTCCACCGCGCCCTTCACGAGGGCACGTTGCCGCCCCTGATCCGCAAAGCCGCCATCGCCGTCGCCTATCTGGCCGACGGGGGACTGTTCGGCGACTGGCGCCGCGCCTGCCTGGTTTATGCTCCCGTCCTGGCAAACCACTTCCGGCCCGATCTGGCTTGGGGAACCTTCGGCAACACCGACACCTGGGCGGTTGCCCGCGGTTTGGCCCGTCGGGCCGGCATCGCCTGGGTCATGGACATCAAGGATTATTGGCGCCATTTCATTCCGAGACCGTTCCAAGGTTTATTGGCCCGCCGCCTGGGCGACGGCGCCCACTTGACGGCTTTTTCCGGCGAGAACGCCCGCGACGCGGCGGCGTGGTTCGGACAACCGTCCGAGGTGGTCTATAGCGGCCTGCCGACGGCCTTCCTGGAGCAGGGTGCCGATCCGGTCTCCAGCGATTTCGTTCTCAGCCTGACCGGCAGCGTCTACGACCATGCCGTCCTCGAGCGTTTCATCTCTGCCCTGGCCCGGTGGAGCCGCCAACGCCCGGCCGGCACCACACGTCTGATCTATGCCGGCATCGACCATCGCGCGGTTGCCCAGGCGGCCCGGACACTGGAACCGTCGTGGCGCCTGGACATTCACCCTTATCTGCCGCTGGACCAACTGCACCGGCTGCACGAGACGGCCTCGGTAAACGCCTATCTGCGCACGGATCGGGGCTTCCATCACAAAGTCATCGAATTGTTGGCCGGACGCCGCCCGGTGCTCAGTTTTCCGGCCGAAGGCCCCGAAGCCCACCAATTGGCCGAGACATGCGGCGGCACCTTGTTGTCCTGTGACGACGAAGACGCGCTGTGCCTTGCCCTCGACCGTGTCGCCACCAAAGAACCTCTTCCCGCCGCCACGGCCGCTGGTCTTGCCGCGTTCACCTGGGCCGCCCAGGCGACACGTCTGGAGCGGGTCTTCCTGAACGTCCTGGAGAGGGGCCGCCGATGAAAGTCGCCGTTGCCGTCCACGGCCGTTTCCATGGCTTCGACCTGGCGCGCGAACTGGCGGCCGACGGCAATCTGGCACGGCTGTACACCACCTATCCGGCTTTCGCCGCCCGCCGCTTCCTGGATCTCGACACGCCGCTGGCCTGTTGCCCGTCCCTGGAACTGGTGCGGCGACTGCACGGCCGTCTTGGGGGGCCGTCGCCCCATTTGTGGATCGGCCGCCGTTTCGCCCGCTTCGTCGCCGCCCGGCTGAACCCCGGCGCCGACGTGCTGGTGGGATGGAGCGGCGCCGTGCTGGAGGCGATTCCCGCGGCCCGAACCCTGGGGATGCGGGTGGTGGTGGAACGCGGCTCCAGCCACATCGCCCATCAGGCCGCCCTGTTGGCCGAGGAATACGCCCGCTTCGGCCTGACGTTCGATCCCGTCGACCCGCGCATGATCGCCCGCGAACAAGCGGAATACCGCGACGCCGACGCCATCGCCGTCCCAACAAGTTTCGCAGCAGAAACATTCGTCGCGCAGGGCGTCGACCGTGACCGCCTGATCATCAACCCTTATGGCGTCGATTTGTCGCGCTTTCAGCCGCAACCGGCCTTGGTCCGCCCCATGCGACGCCGGGTGTTGTTCGTCGGCCGCGTGGGATTGCGTAAGGGGGTTCCCTATCTGGTCGAGGCCGCCAGACGCCTGCCGCAGGTGGATTTCCATCTGGTCGGCCCGGTGGAAGCCGGCATGGAGGCCATCCTGGCCCAGGCGCCGGCCAATTTGACGGTGCGCGGCCCGTTGCCTGGCGACTCCCTGCCGGCGGAATATCGCCAGGCCGATTTGTTTTGCCTTCCCTCCCTGGAGGAAGGCCTGCCGCTGACCCTGCTGCAAGCCATGGCTTCGGGCCTGCCGGTGATCGCGACACCCGAGACGGGCGGTGCCGACGTGATCGTACCAGGCCACGAGGGAATCTTGGTTCCGTCACGCGATCCCGCCGCCATCGTCGGGGCCGTCGAAACCATCCTGGAAAACGAGGAAAAACGCCAAACCATGGGGGAACACGCGCGCAACCGGGTAGCCCACGGCCACGAATGGCGCGATTATGGTCGCCGCGCCGTTGCCGCCTATGCCTTGTTAACCGGAAAGCCCGCGTGATCACCACCGCCCCCTTGCCGCCCTTGTCCCATCTTTTGGGACTGGGCCGGCCACTTCATCCCCTGTTGGACCCCTGGCAGGAAACAGCGAACCAGGCGTGGTGGCTGTCGCGGTCATGTTGGTCGTTGGCGATCCTGGCCCGTGCCTTGGGCCATCGTCTGGGGCACCCCCCTCGTGTTGCCCTGCCGGCCTGGATCTGCGGCCAGTCGCTGATGCCGTTGCGGGCCACCGGGGCCGTGCTCGAATTTCTGCCGGTGGACCAAAACGGACTGGCGCAATGGTCCGCCGCCGACCATCCCGACATGGTGGTCGCCGTCCACACCTTTGGCCGCCCGGTCCCCCTGGCCGAGGCCGCGACGACGGCACCCTTCCTGGTGGAAGATTGCGCCCACGCCCTGGTTCCCGGCTGCGGAATGGGAGAGGTAGGAGACGCCGCCATCTTCAGTCCACACAAGGTTCTGGGCCTGTCCGAGGGGGCGGTGCTGACCCTTGCGCCAAAGGCCGGAAACGACGTCACCACATCCGTCGAAAACCTTTTGATGGCGTTGCCGCCCACCGCCAGTGACAACCGCTGGCGGATCAAGCGTCTGATCCAGACCATGATGCCGGATCGTTTGCGTCGCCGGCTGCCGCCGGTGGGCCAGCCGGCCCACGACAGGGATCCCGAGGGGGGCGACCCACCGCCTTTGTGTGCGCCCTCGCCCCTGGCCACCCAGCTGACGCGAAAGGCGGACATCGGGCGCGAAGCCGCCCGGCGGCGGGCCAACGCCTTGGCCCTACGGCGCGCCCTTGGCGGAACGGACGGGGTCACGCCGTTCTTTCGCGAGGATGGCCCCGCTCCTTACCGTTTCGTGCTCCAGGCCCGTGACCCGGCACATGCCGCCCATCTCTACCACCGCTTGCGCGAGGCCCGGTTGCCGGTGGAAAGCTGGCCGGATCTGCCGCCCGAGGTGATGGCGGCACCTTCCCGTTTCGGATGCGCATTGGATTTGCGGCGCCGCTTGCTGCTGTTGCCGGTGCATGGCGCCTTGGCGCCTTGCTACGCCACCTTATATGCCGAGGCTTTGCATGGCGCTTGAACTCGTATGGGACGAATTGAACCGCCCGCAATGGGAGACACTGTTCACCGCCGCCGGTCCCAGCTCGCTTCTGCAATCCTGGGCCTGGGGCGAGGCCAAGGCCCAGGAGGGATGGCGCCCCCGCCGGGCATTGCTGCGTGACGGGGACCAAGCAGTGGCCATCGCCCAAATCCTGGAAAAGCGGATCGGCGGTCTTGGCCGCGTCGCCCGTTTGAATCGGGGACCGTTATGGTTGGTTTCCCCCACGGATGCGCAAGTTCGTACCGCCTTGCGGCTGATTGGCCGCGACTGGCGGTGGTGGCGTCTGGGGGCGCTGTTTCTGGCCCCGGAAATCGCCGCCGACCATGCCGAGATGCTGGACGGATTATCGTTGCGAAAACGCAATGCCCCCGCCTGGTGTTCGGCCTGGCTGGATTTGGCGGTCGGATCGGAACCCTTGCGCAAAGCCCTGGACGGCAAGTGGCGCAACATGCTGAACGGCGCACAAAAAGCCGGCCTGACCGCCGAGATCGGCAGCGATCCGCAAATGCTGGAATGGCTGTTGAGCCGTTACGAGGAATTGATGCAGAACAAGGCGTTCACCGGAACGCCCCCCACCCTGATCCGCCAATTGGCGAAGCATGGCCGGCAAGCGGACGATCTTTTGGTATTGCGGGCCCATGCCCCGGACGGCGAGGCGGTGGGCGGTATCCTGGTCGCCCGCCATGGAGCCGCCGCCACCTATCTGGTGGGGTGGAACGGCGACGCCGGCCGCAAGCTCAAGGCCAACAACTTCCTGCTTTGGCAAGCGGTCCTAGCCTTGGGCGAACGGAACGTCCGCTGGTTCGACCTGGGCGGCATCGACGACGTCCTGACCCCGGGAATCGCCGCTTTCAAACGTGGCATGAAGGGACGGGAATACCGGCTGGTCGGCGAATTCCTGAGGTTTTAACGCCAGCTTCCGAAAGGAACCACCTTGTTGCCGACATCGTGGCCGATGTCGGCGCGGCCCAGATAGGGAATGCCGGCGCGCTGGCACCAGAACCGCGTCACCTCTTCCTCGCCCAGGACGAAATCGGGGTCGTTGGCCGGAACGTCGCCGCAGCGGCCCAGCCGGATGCCGGCCAGACCCCGCAGGCTGGTGGCGATCTGGCCCAACGCGCGGTCGATGCGGTACATGGGTTCCGACACTTCCTCCAGCATCAGCACATGGCCGCGCAGATCGGGCAGATGCGGCGTGCCGATCAGGTGCGACAGGATGGTGATGTTGAAGGCGGCGGTGGGCGTTCCGGCCGGAAGATGCGGTTCAAGCGTCGCGCTTTCGCCTGTGGTCAGGAAAGCCAGGGCGCGGGCCACCGCCTCCTCCCCGCCCGCCCGGAACAGGTCGGACGCCATGGGACCATGGGCGACACGCCCGATCTTGGCGTTGTAAAGCGCCGCCATCAAGGCGCCGGCGTCGCTGTAGCCAAGGTAAAGTTTGTTGCGGGCCGCCGGTTCCAATGCCGGCAGCACCGTGTCCGCCAGCCGGTACGAGCCGTAACCGCCACGTCCGAACCAGATGGCGTCGATATCGGGGTCGTTGGCCGTCTCGACAAAGGCTTGGGCGCGGGCCGCGTCGGGTCCGGCGAAATGACCGCAGCTTTCGAAACATTGGGGATGAAAGCGAATATGGGGGCGGTCGATGCCGTAAAGGCCGTCGCAGAATGTCGCCAGCTTTTCCGGCAAGGCGGGGTCGATCCGGTTGCTGGCGGCGACGACGGCGATGCGGAACGGCTTTTGCGGGATCAAGGCGGGCAATCCTTGCCAAGGGCGGCGGCCGGATTGTAGCCTCCGGCCATGGAACACGACAGGTCCTATTTCTTCTGTGGTATCGGCGGCAGCGGCATGCTGCCCCTGGCCCTGATCCTTCGGCGGCATGGTTTTCGCGTCTCGGGTTCCGACCGGGCGCTGGACCAGGGACGGACCGCCTCGAAATTCGATTTCCTGCGCAGCCAAGGCATCGGGCTGTTTCCCCAGGACGGCAGCGGCCTGACCGACCCGGCGACAATCCTGGTGGTGTCGGCGGCGGTCGAGGACAGTGTGCCCGACGTGCGCGCCGCCCGTGCCCAAGGGGCCGCCATCCTGACCCGCGCGCAGTTGCTGGCGCAATTGTTCAACGCCGCGCCCAAGGCGGTGGGGGTGGCCGGCACCAGCGGCAAGTCCACCACCACCGGCATGGTCGGCTGGATGGCCCATAATTTGGGTTTGCAGCCGACGGTGATGAATGGCGCGGTGATGAAGAACTTCGTCACCGCCGACGCGCCTTTCGCCAGCGCCCTGGTCGGCGACGGCGACCTGTTCGTGGCCGAGGTGGACGAAAGCGACGGCTCCATCGCCCATTACACGCCGCATGTGGCGGTGCTGAACAACGTCGCTTTCGACCATAAATCCATGGAGGAATTGCGCGCCCTGTTCACCGATTTCCTGGGCAAGGCGCACATGGCGGTGGTGAACCGCGACAACGCCGAGGCGGCGCGGCTGGCCGCTTCGATACCGCCCGGCCGGTGCTTGACCTATTCCCTGTGGGATGACGCCGCCGATCTGGTGGCCGGCGACATCCGTCCCCGCCCCGACGGCATTTCCTTCAGCGTGCGCGAACAAGGTGGCGCGGCGATGACCGTGTCGTTGGACGTGCCGGGCCGCCACAACGTTTCCAACGCCCTGGCGGCCCTGGCCACCGCTCGCGCCCTGGCGGTTCCCCTGGCCGAGGCGATGGCGGCCCTGAACGGTTTCGCCGGCATCCGCCGCCGGCTCGAAGTGGTGGGAACGGCGACTGGCGTCACGGTGATCGACGATTTCGCCCATAACCCGGACAAGATCGCCGCCACCTTGGCCACCTTGCACGATTTTCCCGGCCGCCTGCTGATCTTGTTCCAGCCGCATGGCTTCGGCCCGCTCAGGCTGATGCGGCGCGAGTTCGTGGAATGCTTCGCCAGCCATCTGGCACCCGAGGACGTGCTGGTGATGCCGGAACCGGTCTATTTCGGCGGCACGGTCGACCGCAGCGTCAGCAGCGGCGACATCGTCGCCGACATCCAGGCGGCGGGCCGCGAGGCCCAGGCTTTCACCGATCGCGACGCTTGCGGCGAATACCTGCTGTCCCAGGTCCGCCCCGGCGACCGCGTGGTGGTCATGGGCGCCCGCGACGACACCTTGTCCTCCTTCGCCCAGGCCCTGTTGCGAAACCTGGGCTGAAAAAGCAAAAGCCGCGCTGGGCTTGCGCGGCTTGCAGAAAAGGAATGGCGGAGAGGGTGGGATTCGAACCCACGGTGAGCTTGCACCCACACCGGTTTTCGAGACCGGCCCATTCGACCGCTCTGGCACCTCTCCGCTGGGAAAAATGCGCCTGGTCGGTGGCGAGGCGCGGAGACTAGCCTAAGTGTGACGGCTCCGCAACCCCGTTCGACAGGAAAATTTCACCCCCGATGAACGGTGGCGCGCCGGTTATTTCGGCGCGACCACCATCACCATCTGGCGGCCTTCCATCTTGGGGATCTGTTCGATCTTGCCCAGACCTTCAAGGTCGTCGCGCACCCGTTCCAGAACCTTCATACCCAGATCCTGGTGCGCCAGCTCGCGGCCGCGGAAGCGCAGGGTGACCTTCACCTTGTCGCCTTCCTCGAGGAACTTGCGCATGGCGCGCATCTTCACGCCGTAGTCGTTGTCGTCGATGTTCGGGCGGAGCTTGATCTCCTTGACCTCGATCACCTTCTGCTTCTTCTTCGCCTCGTTCTTCTTTTTCTGGGCTTCGTACTTGAACTTTCCGTAGTCCAGAATTTTACAGACCGGCGGTTCGGCGTTAGGCGACACCTCGACCAAGTCCAGACCGGCCTCTTCGGCCATGACAAGACCTTCGCGCAAAGTCACGACGCCGATCATTTCACCATCGGCTCCGACCAGGCGGATAGAACGGGCATCGATCTCTCGGTTGACGCGCGGCCCGTCGTTTTTGGGCGGCGTCTGCATTGGCGGCCTAGCTATGAAAACTTCTCCATCGGCAAGAACAATATATAGAGCCCGTCCCTTGGTTCCCCCCTTGTGGTGGAACGGGCCCGGCTCCCCTTACGCGCACGCCCCCGGATCAGGCCGGAGGCGTCGCTTCGCGCACGAGTGTAGCAACAGCTTGGTCCAGCGCAACAATTTCTTGACTCTGGCTGCCAAGACGGCGGATGGCGACGGTGCGTTCCTCGGCCTCGCGCTTGCCCACCACCAACATCACCGGCACCTTGGCCAGCGAGTGCTCGCGCACCTTATAGTTGATCTTTTCGTTGCGCAAATCCGCCTCGGCGCGGATTCCGGCGGCTTTCAGCGCGCTTACCACCTCTTCGGCATAGGAATTGGCGTCGGACACGATGGTCGCCACCGTCACCTGGGCGGGGGCCAGCCACAGCGGGAACCTGCCGGCATAATTCTCGATCAGGATGCCGAGGAAGCGTTCGAACGAACCCAGGACCGCGCGATGCAGCATCACCGGGCGCTTCTTGCTGCCGTCCTCGGCGGTGTAGTTGGCGTCCAGACGTTCGGGCAACACGAAGTCGACCTGCAACGTGCCACATTGCCAGTCGCGGCCAATGGCGTCGCGCAGCACGAATTCCAGCTTGGGGCCGTAGAACGCGCCCTCACCCGGATTGAGGGTGGTTTCCAGGCCGGCGGCCTTGGCCGCCTCAAGCAGCGCGCTTTCCGCCTTGTCCCAGGTTTCGTCCGAGCCGGCCCGCTTGGCCGGCCGGTCCGAGAACTTCACCCGCACGTCCTCGAAGCCGAAATCCTTGTAGACGGTGGTCAACAGGTGGCAGAAGGCGATGGTTTCCGAGGTGATCTGGTCTTCGGTGCAGAAGATGTGGGCATCGTCCTGGGTGAAGGCGCGCACCCGCATAATGCCATGCAGCGCGCCCGACGGCTCATAGCGGTGGCACGAACCGAATTCGGCCATGCGCAACGGCAGGTCGCGATACGATTTGATGCCCTGGCGGAAGATCTGCACATGGCAGGGACAGTTCATCGGCTTGACCGCGAGATGGCGTTCATCCTGGGTCTTGATGGTGAACATGCTTTCCGAGAACTTGTCGGCGTGGCCCGAGGCCTCCCACAGCGAGAAGTCCACCAGCTGCGGGGTCTTCACCTCCTGGTAGTTCTCTGCGTCGAGCCGGCGGCGCATGTAGCTCTCGACCGTGCGATAGAGCTGCCAGCCCTTCTGGTGCCAGAACACGCTGCCCACCGCCTCTTCCTGCTGGTGGAACAGGTCCATTTCACGGCCCAGGCGACGGTGGTCGCGCTTTTCCGCCTCTTCCAGCATGGTCAGGTAGCCGTCCAGGTCCTTCTTGTCGAACCATGCGGTGCCGTAGATGCGTTGAAGCATCTCGTTCTTGGAATCGCCGCGCCAATAGGCGCCGGCCAGCTTCATCAGCTTGAAGGCCTTGCCCAGCTTGGCGGTGCTGGGCAGATGCGGGCCGCGGCACAAATCGATGAAGGCGCCCTGACGGTAAAGCGAGATGGTCTGGCCGGCGGGGATCGAGGAAATGATCTCGGCCTTGTACTTCTCACCCTGGTCCAGGAAGAACTTCACCGCGTCGTCGCGGTCCCATTCCTCGCGCACGATCTGTTCGTCGCGCGCCACGATTTCCTGCATGCGCGCTTCGATCTTCTCCAGATCGTCGGGGGTGAACGGGGTGGGGCGGGCGAAGTCGTAATAGAAACCGTTCTCGATGCTCGGGCCGATGGTGACCTGGGTCTCGGGATACAGTTCCTTCACCGCCTCGGCCATGACGTGGGCGGCGTCGTGACGCAACAGCTCCAGCGCGTCGGCACCGTCCTTGGCGGTGACGATGGCCAGCTGGGTGTCGGTAGTCAGAGTGGTGGTCAGGTCCTTCATCTCGCCGTTGACACGAATGGCCAGCGCGGCCTTGGCCAGGCCGGGGCCGATGTCCTTGGCTACGTCCAGGCCGGTGACCGGGCCGGGATAGCTGCGGACGCTGCCGTCGGGAAGCGTGATGGCGACCATTTGAACCTGCTCTCTGATTTGAAAGTTTATGAAACGCCCGACTGTATGCCCTTTGCCCCCCAAGTCAAGAAAAGCAGCGTCAACCCAGGGGCGCGAGAAACCATGGCCGACCGGCCTTGCCCCACCGACGTCTTGAACCCGGCGGGATTCACACCTATTCAACATCCAGTGCAATTCCCAAGGAGAAGAGGACATCCCATGTCCTATGCCCGTACCGCGTTGTTGCTGGCCGCGTTGACCGGCCTGTTCGTCGCCATCGGCGGCCTGATCGGCGGCCAGGGCGGCATGATGATCGCTTTTCTCATGGCGCTGGGCATGAACGCCTTCGCCTATTGGAACTCGGACAAGATGGTGCTGTCCATGTACGGCGCCCAACAGGTCGACCGCCACGCGGCGCCCGGTCTTTACGCCATCGTCGAGCGGCTGAGCGCGCGAGCCGGCATGCCCATGCCCAAGGTGTTCATCATCGCGTCCGACCAACCCAACGCCTTCGCCACCGGCCGCAGCCCCGAACACGCCTCGGTGGCGGCGACCACCGGCTTGCTCGACCGCCTGAGCCCCGAGGAGGTCGAGGGCGTGATGGCGCACGAACTGGCCCATGTGAAGAATCGCGACACCCTGATCATGACGGTGACCGCCACCATCGCCGGCGCCATCGGCATGATGGCCAACATGTTCGCCTTTTCCTCGATGTTCGGCGGCCACCGCGACGAGGAAGGGGAAGGCGGCGGACTGGGCATGCTGGGCGGCATCCTGATGATGGTGCTGGCGCCCATGGCCGCGACGGTGGTGCAAATGGCCATTTCGCGCACCCGCGAATACGCCGCCGACAACGAAGGCGCGCGCATCTGCGGCAATCCCCTGTGGCTGGCCAGCGCGCTTGAACGTCTGGAACAGGCGGCGCACGCCATCCCCAACCCGGCGGCCGAACGCAACGCCGCCACCGCCCATCTGTTCATCGTCAACCCGCTGCACGGCGGCGGCATGGACAATTTGTTTTCCACCCATCCCAGCATGGACAACCGGATCGCCCTGTTGCGCCGTCAGGCGGCCGAGATGGGAATGACCTGGAACGTACGGGCCGAACCGACCCCGCCGGCCGCGTCACGTCCGACAGCGCGCGGCCCCTGGGGCGGCACTCCGCGCAAGGGGCCGTGGAGCTGAGTTAAGCCAACAGCTCGACCAGTGCTTGCTCCACCTCGGCCAGGGTCAAATCCCTCAGCGACGGCCGCCGCAAAAGGGTGACACGGCCGCGCGGGGCGCACAGGTCGGGGTTGGAATCGTGGGAAAACAGCACCACGGATCGACAGCCGGCGGTGGCGACCAGATGCATGGGGCCGGTGTCGTTGCCCAAGGCCACGCTTGCCCGCCGGCCCAGGCCCAGAATATCGAGGAACGACGTCTTGCCGGCCAGGCTGAGAGCCTGGGGACAGATGCCGCGGATGGTGGCGATCTCGGCCTTTTCCGCCTGGGTGCCCAACAGCACCGGAATAATGCCGCGTTCGGCCAACCACAGACAGGCGGTGCCGAAGCGTTCCGCCGGCCAGCGTTTGGCCGGGCGGTGCGGTGCGCCGCCGGGACAGATCAGGGCGAAACGCCCAGGCAGGCCGAAACGGCCGACATCGCCTTCGGCCCAGGACAAATCGGGCGGCGGCACGCTTTCGATGCCGGCCATGGCCAGTTGTTCGGCCTGGCGCTCGACGGTGTGCATATGATCGCGATCAGGATTGGTATGGGGCAACGAGCATCCCGGCGCGATGCCCGACCAGTCCACCTCGCCGCCCATCAGGCGGAAATACCAGCTTGAGCGGTCCGAGGTCTGGAGGTCGTAGACCCGGTCGAAATGCCCCGACGCCAGCTTGCGGCGCAGCTTCAGAACCCCGGTCACCTGCCACATCTTGGGCTTGTCGTCGATCCATACATGGTCGAACCACGGACAGGCGGCGGCCAACGCGGCATAGGGCTTGGTGGTCAAAAGGGTGATCTCGGCGTCGGGGTGCCGGTCGCGGATGGCCGCGAAGGGACCGAACGCCTGGACGAAATCGCCCAGCGCCCCCAGCTTTATGACCAGGATATGGCGGTTCATACCGCCTCGGGATCGACGGGTTGGACGTTTTGCACCACCGGCGCCGTTCCCGACAGGATTTCGTCGTATACCGCCAGCGTGCGGCTGCACATGGCTTCGCGGCTGAAATTGGCACGCACGAAATTCTGGGCCAGGGCGGCAATGTCGCCGCGCTCTTCCGCCGACAGAAGCAGGAAACGCTCGATGGCCCTGGCCAGGGCCGAGGAATCGCCGGGCGGGGTCAGCCAGCCGGTGCGGCCGGGCAACACCGTCTCGCGCGGGCCGCCGTGGTCGGAGGCGATCACCGGCCGGCCCATGGCCTGGGCCTCGGCGACCACGCGGCCGAACGCCTCGGGATCGGTCGAGGCCGACACCACCACGTCGGTCAGCATGTAGGCGGCCGGCATGTCGGAACATTCATCGACGATGTGCACCACGTCGGTCAGGTCCAACCGGCGGATCAGATCCGTCAATTCCTGGCGATAACCGGTCCGCCCCTGGTCGGAGCCGACCAACAGACAGCGGATGTCGTGGCGGCCCAACTCGGCCAAGGCGTGGATCAACACTTCCTGCCCCTTCCACCGGGTCAGGCGGCCGGGCAGCATGATGACCGGGAAACCATCGGGCAACCGCCAACGATGGGCCAGCGCGATGATACGCTCGGCGCTGACGCGGACGGGATCGAACTTGGTCAGGTCGACGCCGCGATGGATGACGCGGATTTTTTCCGGGGCGACGCCATAGACGCGGCGCATGTGCTCGGCGATGAATTCCGAGATGGCGATGACCCGCTCGCCCTTGGTCATCACCGAGTTGTAAAAATGCTTGAAGCCGAAGCCGCCCAGATTGTAGGTGCCGTGGAAGGTGGTCATGAAATGGGCGCCGGTACGGTTGGCGGCGCCAAGCGCGCTCCAGGCCGGGGCGCGCGAGCGGGCGTGGACGATGTCCACTTGGTGCTCGCGGATCGCCGCCGCCAGACGGCCGACATTGGCCCGCATGACCAGCGGGTTCTTGCTGTCCAACGGCAGTTCCACGTGGATGGCACCGACGCGCGTCACCTCGCGCACCATCGACCCGCCGGCGCTGGCCACCACCGCACGGTAACCGGCCTCGGTCAGCGCCTGGGCGATCTCGACGGTGCCGCGTTCGACACCGCCGGTGACCAGGGCCGGCAGCACCTGAAGAATGCACGGGGGGCGTCCGTCGACACAGGGCGGTTGACGGCCGGGCTCGGCAAGGGCATCGATGGGAAGAGTTTCGTCCATGGACATCGGCAAGGGATTCACGTAATGGCTGAAGCGAGCAACGTCGCCCCCGGCGCTTCCGGGGCCGGGATATTAGCACGCGGCGACGGCGCGTCCATCGCCTACCGTCGCCTCGCGGGCCATAATCCCGGCGTGGTGTTCATCCATGGATATCGTTCCGACATGGAAGGCGGCAAGGCCCTGGCGCTGGAATCCTGGTGCCGCGAGACCGGCCGGGCCTTTTTGCGCTTCGACATGTTCGGCCACGGCCAGAGCACGGGCCAGGTCGAGGACGGCACCATCGGCCGCTGGGCCGACGACGCCGAGGCGGCGGTGGAACAGTTGACCGCGGGGCCGCAAATCCTGGTGGGGTCGAGCCTGGGCGGCTGGATCGCGCTTTTGACCGCGCTCCGGTTGCGGCCACGGATCGTCGGCCTGGTGGGGGTCGCCGCCGCCCCCGACTTTACCGAAGACCTGATGTGGAATGCCTTCAGTCCGGAACAGAGGCGCCAGCTGATCGAACAGGGGCACGTGGTCGAGGAGAACTGTTACGAGCCGGACAATCCCTGGATCATCCCTCGCCGCCTGATCGAGGACGGCCGCAATCATCTTCTGTTGCGCGACGCCATCAACCTTTATTGCCCGGTGCGGCTGATCCAGGGGCAAAAGGACGCGGACGTGCCGTGGAACACCGCGTTGCGCATCGCCGAAAGCCTGGCCTCCGACGATGTCGAGATCACCCTGGTCAAGGACGGCGACCACCGTCTGAGCCGCGACCAGGATCTGGCGCGGCTGGTCGGCGTGGTGGCGACGCTGGCGGAACAGGTTCAGGCGGCGGACTGAAACATCCGGCCGGCGATCCGCCGCAGGCCCCGGCCATAGCGGACCACCACGGACCAATACCACCAGCGCCAGGCCGGAACCGGCACCAAGGCCTGGTTGACGAACAGCACGTCGCCGTGGTGGCGGCGGGTCAGCACCAGCACCTTGAACCCCAGGCCCGCCAGGCGCCGCTTGATCCGTTCGATGGCCGGCTTGAAGGCCGGATCCAGGAAATCATGGAATTCCACAGTGATCTGGGCGACGCGCCGCAAGGTGTCGTCGCCGGCCGTGTCGAACATGGCCAGTTCAGCCCCCTCGATATCGACCTTCAACAGATCGACACGATCGGCGCCGACACGCCGCAACAGGCTGTCCAAAGTGATGGCCGGAACCTCGATCTCGCCCGTGAACGGCACATCTCCCAGGGCCGTCACGCTGCCCCAATGGAAGCTGTCCTGGCCGGCGATGGCGAAACGCGCCGTTCCATCCACCCCGCCGACCGCATAATGATGCTTGGTGACCAAGGCGGTTTCGCGGATCAGGGCGACGTTCTCGGGCGCCGCCTCGACCACATGGCAGCGGCAACCGGCCCAGGAATTCACCGTTTCGGCGAAGTCACCCGCGGCACCGCCAAGATCCACCACCAGGGAATCCTCGCCCAACGGGTCGGCGACGAAAGTGTGGCCGGAAACACAGGCCAGGCCGGAACGGGTATGCATGGTCAAGACAGTCACCGACTTCATATGGCTCAGGGGACGAACTGCTCGGCGATGATGCGCTCTTCCAGATTGTGTTCCGGGTCGAACATCAAGGTCAGGTCGATGGAACGGTCTTCGTAGATATCCACCTCGGCTACGTCGCGGGCCTCGGTGTAGTCGGCCACCGCCGACACCGGCCGCTTGTCGGCTTCCAGGATCTCGAACGTCACCTTGGCGGTGTGCGGCAGCAACGCCCCGCGCCAGCGCCGGGGGCGGAAGGCGGAAATGGGCGTCAGCGCCAGGATGCCGGCGCCCAACGGAATGATCGGGCCGTGCGCCGACAGGTTGTAGGCGGTGGAGCCGGCCGGGCTCGAGACCAGCACGCCGTCGCAGATCATTTCTTCCAGACGCTGTTTGCCGTCGATGCGGATACGAAGCTTGGCCGCCTGACGGGTCTCGCGCAGCAGCGACACTTCGTTGATGGCCAAAGCGTCGACCGCCGTGCCGTTCCTGAGCTTGGCCAGCATGCGCAACGGGTGCAGGACCACACCTTGCGCCTTGCGCAACCGCTCGATCAGGCCGTGTTCGCGGAAGGTGTTCATCAAGAAACCGACCGAGCCGCGGTTCATACCGTAGATGGGCACATGGCGGTCGATGTAGCGGTGCAGCATCTCCAGCATGAAACCGTCGCCGCCCAACGCCACGATCAGGTCGGCCTCTTCCGGCGCGACATGGGGATAGCGGTCTTCCAGGCGCTTGCGCCCCGCGTTGCCGGCCTCGGTATCGGCCGAGACGAAAGCGATCTTCGGAAAATCCATGACCAAGCCCGCCGGAGGTTGAGGCCGGCACTATACACCGCACCGCGAAAGGGTTGCCAGGGGTGTGGTTTTTCGGTGGGCGGCCGGAATGGGGCTGGTTATACTCGCCGCCTTCTCACCAGGGGGAAATCGGTGTGAGCGCCGCATTCGACAAGCCGGAAGATTTCTATCAGGTCTACGACCGCCACCGGACCTATGTCCGGGCCGATCTGCGCAAGAAGCACATCCGCGACTTCACCGCCAACGTCTGGAACCCGGCCGGCTTCACCCCCGGCATGCGGGTGCTGGAACTGGGGTGCGGGGTCGGCCTGTTCCTGGCTTTCCTGCGCGCCATGGGCGTGAAGGACGTCACCGGCGTCGAGATGGATCCCAAGGTCAAGGAATTCATGCCGGCCGACCTGGCGGCGTTGGTGCACACCACCACCTTCGAGGACTTCCTGGGCCGCGAGGGCCTGGGGCAGTTCGACCGCATCGTCATGCTGGACGTGTTCGAGCATTTCTCGCCGGCCGAGGGCGTGGCGCTGTTGCGGCGTTTCGCCCAATTGCTAGCCCCCGGCGGCAAGCTGGTGATCCGGGTGCCCAACATGGCCTCGCCCTGGGGTTTGCAATATCAATACAACGACCTGACACACAAAGGCTTCTACGCGCCGGGCAACATCCGCCAGCTCGCCCTGGCGGCCGGTTGGGACGCCGAGGCGTGTTTGCCGTCGCGGCGCGGCAGCACGGTGCGACGCCTGACCGAAGCGGCGTTCGAGTGTCTGATGAACAAGGTCCTGACCGATCCGCCGCCGGTGTGGACGGCCAATTTCATCGCCGTCCTGTCTCCTCAGCGGAACTGAACACCGACGCTCAGCCGCCGGTCACGCTCATGTGGCGGGACACGGCGGGGGCCAAGCCTCGGCCAATGACGAAATCGTGGCCCTGGGGCTTGCGGGCGATGGCGGCGTCGATGGCGGCATCCAACAGATGGTCGCCCTCGCTGGCCCGCATGGGGGTGCGCAGATCGACCGCGTCCTCGTGACCCAGGCACATGAACAACGTCCCGGTACAGGTGACGCGCACGCGGTTGCACGATTCGCAGAAATTGTGGGTCATCGGTGTGATGAAGCCGATGCGCCGGCCGGTTTCGGCGACGGTGACATAACGGGCGGGGCCGCCGGTCCGGTAGTCGTTGTCGGCAAGCGTCCAGCGCCGTTCCAGTCCGGCCCGCACCTGGGACAACGGCAAGTACTGGTCCGTGCGGTCGGCGCGGATTTCGCCCAGGGGCATGGTTTCGATCAGGCACAGGTCGAAACCGTGGCCGCCGCACCATTCCACCATGCGGTCGAACTGGTGTTCGTTGACCCCTTTCATCGCCACCATGTTGACCTTGACCGCAAGGCCGGCGGTCTTGGCCGCCATGATGCCGTCCAGAACCTGTTCCAGCCGGCCCCAGCGGGTGATTCCGGTGAAGGTGCCGGCGTCCAGGGTATCAAGCGAGACATTGATCCGGCGCATACCGGCGGCGGCCAGTCCTTCGGCGTGCTTGGCCAATTGGGTGCCGTTGGTGGTCAGCGTCACCTCGTCCAGGGCGCCGGCCTTGACCAGCGCCCCCAGACCGCCGACCAGACCCATGACGCCGCGCCGCACCAGGGGTTCGCCGCCGGTCAGGCGGATCTTCCTCACGCCCTTGCGCACGAAGGCGCCGCACAGCCGCTCCAGTTCCTCGAGCGACAGCACCTCGGCCTTGGGCAGGAACGACATGTCTTCGGCCATGCAATAGACGCAGCGAAGGTCGCAGCGGTCGGTCACCGACACGCGCAGATAGCTTATCCGCCGTCCAAAGGGGTCGATCATACGTTTCCTCCCGATCCCGCATATGTGGATTGCCCGGACGGAATCCAACATGGGCGATCTGGAAGGAAAGGGGCTTGGCTTTGGTCAAGCGTCACTCGGATTCTGTTATCCTCCGCTCTTGAAAAGACAGACCGACGGGACAGCGCGATCATGACCGAGAACTGCCGCGATCAGAAAATCGGCGCAATCCCTTATGTACACGGCATGGCGCCGGAAACGCTGATGGCAAGCTTCGCCGAGGATCTGGCGCGTCGCGGTTACCGTGTCGGCGGCCTGTTGCAGACCACGCAGCGAACCGGCCGCAAGCGTATGCTCGCCGTCGAGTTGGACAGCGGACGGCAAATCCCGCTATCCCAGAACCTGGGACCGCAATCGCAATCCTGTTCCCTGGACCCGGCGGCCCTGGCCGAGGCGTCGGGAGCCGTCCGCCGCGCGGTCGCCGACCGCGTGGATCTGGTCATCGTCAGCAAGTTTTCCAAACTGGAAGCGGCCGGGCAGGGATTGGCGGCGGAATTGCTGAGCGCCATGGCCGAGGGACTGAATGTCCTGACGGCGGTGCCCGAGGACATGGTCGGGCAATGGCGCCATTTCACCGGCGGGCAGGGTGCCGTCTTGCCGGCTACGGCCGCCGGTTTGTGGCGGTGGTGGGGAAACGGGCAGGCGGGGTGAAAGCTCTTGTGAGCCGGTTGCGTTCCTTCTAGAAACTGGCCACAGGGCGAGAAGAGGGGCGGGCACGTGCTGTTCAGCAGTTTTGAATTCATCTTCTGCTTCCTGCCGCTTGTCCTGATTGGAAGCGTCCTCGTCGCCAGGTTGGGCGACAAGGCGATAAAGCTTTATCTCGGGGCCGCGTCCCTGGTCTTCTACGCCTGGTGGTCGACGACCTTCGTCTGGCTCTTGGTATTTTCCATCGCCGCCAACTACGCCCTTCTGACGCTGGCCTTGCATCGCCCCGCCGGCAGCCGTTGGCGTCATCGGGTCATGATCGCCGGCATCGTCTTCAACCTCGGCATCCTGTCCTGGTTCAAATACGCCGGCTTCCTGGCGTTCAACCTGTCCTTGGTGAGCGGGGCCCATTTCGACCTGGGGGCGATCATCCTGCCGCTGGGAATTTCGTTCTTCACCTTCCAGAAGGTGGCGCTGTTGGTGGACGTCAACCGCGGTCATGTGGAAGACATCGCCTTTCCCGACTTCCTGTTGTTCGTCACCTTCTTTCCGCAATTGATCGCCGGTCCCATCGTCCTTTATCCCGAGGTCGCCTGGCAGTTCCGCCAGCCCGGACGGCTTGGCGTTCGCACCGCCGGCATGCAGGTCGGCCTGACCCTGTTCGCCATCGGGCTGGCGAAAAAGGTTTTCCTGGCCGACAACCTGGAGCGTTTCGCCACCCCGCTGTTCAACGCCGCCACCACCGGCAAGCTGTTGTCCGCCGGCGACGCCTGGATCGGGGCCCTGGCCTATACGCTGCAACTCTATTTCGACTTTTCCGGCTATTCGGACATGGCGATCGGGCTGGCCGCCATGTTCGGCATCGCCCTGCCGGTCAACTTCCTGTCGCCGTACAAGTCGCGCTCGATCATCGAATTCTGGCGACGCTGGCACGTCACCTTGTCCCACTTCCTGCGGGTCTACCTGTATTTCCCGCTGGGAGGGAACCGCTCGGGACCGGTCCGGCGGCAAATGAACCTGATGATCGTCATGTTCCTGGGTGGATTGTGGCACGGTGCCGCCTGGACCTTCGTCGCCTGGGGCGTGCTGCATGGTTTCTATCTGGTGGTGAACCACATGTGGCGCACCTTGGTCGCCGCCATGGGCTGGCGCCTGCCCGGCGTGCTGCGCCTGCCGGCGACGGCGGCAAGCTGGGCCGTCACCTTCGTCGCCGTCGTCGCCGCCTGGGTATTGTTCCGCGCCGACGGATTCCCGGCGGCATGGTCGATCCTGTCGGCGATGTTCGCGCCATCCTCGTTGGCCGCCCTGCCAGGCTGGGCGGCGCAGACATCGCCGATTCCCAGGGTCGGCGACGCCGGGAACTGGCTGGCCGGCGGGTTGGCCGTCGCCTTGCTGCTTCCCAACAGCCGCGAGCTCCTGGGGCGGGCCTTTCCCCTGGTCGAGGCCGGGGCGGACGCGGCCCTGGCGGCCCCCGGACGCCGTCTGGCCTGGCGGCCAAGCCCGGCATGGGCGGCATGGGCGGCGTTGTGTCTGGTTCTGGGCATCTTGGGGCTGTCGCAGCCGCAAGTGTTCATCTATTTCCAATTCTAGTGTCACACGATGCGCTATCTGACCCTCACCCTCGGTCTTGCCGTCGCCACCCTGGCCGTCATCTTCGCCACCCTGTGGCGGCTTGATCCCTATGGCTATTACGGCCGTTTCCCCAAGGGCCTTTACACCGACGGGACCTTTCGCCACGTCAAGGCCCTGCTGGTCCGCGAAGCCCGCCCCGACCTGGTGGTCCTGGGGGCGTCGACCGCCGTGCCCATCGATCCCGCCGCCTTGGGCCAGTGCCGCGCCTTCAACGGCGCCTTCAACGGCGCGCGGCCCCAGGAACTGGTGTACATGGCGCGCGACATCCTGCCCGACAGCGTCCACGCCGCGTTGGTCGGACTGGATTTCTTCGCCTTCAACAAAGCCACCGGCATGGGCTACGACAATCCCGATTTCGGCCGGATGACCTGGTCCAAGACCATGGCCTACACCTTGTCCTTCCAGGCCCTGCGCGAAGCCAAGTTCGTGTCGAAAATGGCCCGTTTCGACCGTCAGCAGGTTCTGGACCGCGGCAACGGCGCCCGTCTGGACGCGGCGGTCAACGCCGAGAACGACGCCAAGTCGCCCAAGATCGACCACGCCACCGAACTGGCCTGGGTCCGTCACGACATTTTCGGCGGCTGGAGCTATGACACCGCCGGCCGGAACCATCTGGAACAGTTACGCGACGCCTTGGCAGGGCGCGGCATCACGGCCGCGGTATACGTCACCCCCATGAGCGACAGCCTGTTGGCGCTGTTGCAGGAAATGGGCATCACCCCCGACCTGGAGCGTTTCCGGCGGGACGTGCTGGAGGTTTTCCCTGACGCGGTGGACTTCACCGGCACCATGTCCGACAACCGCCTGTTCATGAAACGCGATCCGCTGCACTTTCCCCAGGCGACCGCCAACCAACTGGCCCATGACGTTCTGGCCCGGCACGGCCTGTGCGGCTATCGCAAGCCGTAACCGGCGGAGAAGGGGGGGAGACCGTCCCATGGCGGCGGCAACCGACCGGGCGCGGTGACCACGTGGCGTTCCACCTCGGTCGCGCTGGTGACTTCCAATCCTGCCTCCAGGTCCTCGACCACCACCCGGCCGTCGGCGACACCGACCCGACGATAGACGGGTAACCCGAAACCGTGGTGAAGGCCGACGAATCCAGTGGCGGAGGCCCGCACCACCTGAGCACGGGCGCGGTCTTCAAGCTGGAACGGCGCCAAAAGCCGGGCCGGTTCCATATCGGCGCGGCGCGGCGCGAAATGGGCCAGAACCGAACGGTAGCGATTCCGCTCGGCAAGGTCGGCGGTGTAGACGAAGGTTCCCGGATCGGCCACCCAATCGACGCCGTCCACCTCGAGTTCCACCGCCAACTGGTCGTTATGGGCGTGGCCGCCCTGACCGTTCTGACCGATGGGGCCGCAGCGCACCGCCAGGAAACACCGATCATTCCGCCAGATATACAGCCCGAAGGCCGGCAGGAAACAGGGGCGCAAACCGTCAAGGGCCGCCGCGTCGGGCAAATGGAACTCGACCCGCGCCACCCGCCGGGCCACACCGTCGCCGGCGTGGACCTCGGGAACGGCATCGGCACCGGCCGCCGTCCGCGGATGGCGGCGCCCCGCCAGGGCGGCGACCACCGCCGCCTCGGGGGCCGCCCATTCGGGCATACTCCAGGCGGGCGTGAACAGACCGGACGCCGCCGCCCACAAGGAGGTGAAATCCAAGACCCGTTCGGCGGTGCCGTCCACCGCCGGCACAAGCTTGAAGAACCGGCCGGAATCGTTGTCGCCCACCTGGATGGCCCGGCCCGACGGCTTGGTCACCGCGACGGCGAAATCCACCGCCCGTTCGACGATGTCCACGTATTCTTTCGGTAGCCGGTCGGCCAGCAAGGCGGTGGCATAGAGCGCCATTTCCGCGGACAGCCGATGATAGGCGGTGGACGCCTCGAAATTGCCGCCATCGGCCAGGAACTGACGCTTCAGTTCCGCCGCCAGCTGCTCGGCGGCGAAGTCGCGCCAAGCGGCGGCCTCTTCCCCCGGCAGGACGGCGGCGGCAAAGGCCAGACCGCAGATGTCGGCCAGATAATGGTTGCCCCGATGCTCGCCGGTCCATTCCAGATGAGCCATGACGAAACGGCCATGATCGACCATGGCGCCGGCAAAAGCCTTTTCGAAAACCTCATCCGGCACCGCGCCTCCGGCCAACAGAAGCTCGCGCGCCAGCACCATGTTGGCGGCGCGGATGGCGACATCCATGGCGCACGCCCAATTGACCCCCCAGCCGGGAGGATTCGAGCCCAGGAAATCCAAAATCTGGTTGCGCACCTCGCGGGCCAGTTCGGGCGTGCCGTCGATCGCGAACAACAGGGCCAGTTGCGGCAAATGCTGAAGCCGGGCCAGTTCCCACGGCACCTTGATGTCGATTCCCGGCAAGTGGCCATAGGATACGGTCGGCCCCCACGCCCGCACCGACCATCGGTAGCCGGATTTGAAATCGACCTGCCAGTCGATGGGACGATAGGCCGGATCGTCGACCGCGTCGAGCAGCGCTCGGGCGGGGGCGCGGTTGGCCGGCCAATGTCCGTCCGCCAACGCCGCGCGCCACCCGTCACCCAAGGCCGGCCCGGCGGAATAGCCGTGCTCTCCGAAACCGGCATGGCTGTCGCCATGGCCGACGCGGACCCAGCCCGAGCCCAAAAGGTCGAAACGATGCTCCAGATAAAGCGGGGCCAATCGCGCCAGCGTTTCGCGGCACGCCGCCAGGGCCGAACGCTCCAACGGCGCCAGCAGACGGGCCAGCGGACCATCCGGCGCGGCGGCATAGGACCGGCGTGCGCGATGCCAGCGCCCGACAACATGACGGCGCAACAGACGCAGGCCGACACGCGCGGCCTTGCGCGCCACCAGATGCGGCGGCATCGACAGGGCATGGCGCAAGAGATGGATCGACATGGCTGATTGCTTACCATCCTTGGACAATTTCGCCAATCTCCACTAGCCAACCGACGGTCAAACCCGTATGAACGGTGGCATCGCCATTTGAGTTCGGATTCGTCATGTCGCTGAATACGCTGACCGTCGTCATTCCTTGCTACAACGAAGAAAACACTCTCGAAACCATCGTTGGCCGCGTTCTCGAAGCCGACCGCTGCGGGCTGGGAATCGAGATCGTGATCGTTGACGACGGCTCACGTGATCGTTCGGTCGAGGTGATGAAGGCGCTGGCCGAGAAGCATCCCGAGATCCAATGCGCCTTCCATGGCGTCAACCAGGGCAAGGGCGCCGCGCTGCGGACCGGTTTCACCAAAGCGACCGGTGATGTCGTGCTGGTTCAGGACGCCGACCTTGAATACAGCCCCAACGACTATCCCAAGCTGTTGAAGCCGTTGCTGGACGGCCGCGCCGACGTGGTGTTCGGATCGCGCTTCAAGGGCGGCGACGAAACCCGCGTCCTGTATTTCTGGCATTCCATCGGCAACGCCATGCTGACGCTGGCCAGCAACATGATGACCGACCTGAACCTCACCGACATGGAGACTTGCTACAAGGTCTTCAAGCGCGAGGTCATCCAGGGCATCGCCATCGTCGAGAACCGCTTCGGGTTCGAGCCCGAGATCACCGCCAAGATCGCCCGGCTGAAGCCGCGGCCGCGCATCTACGAGGTGGGCATCAGCTATTCCGGCCGCACTTACGAGGAAGGCAAGAAGATCGGCTGGCGTGACGGCGTCCGCGCTCTTTACTGCATCGTCCGCTACAGCCTGTTCGACTGAGCGGCGCGGTTCCGCCGCCCCGGCCCGAGGGACAGATGCGTATCCTGCACACCATTCCCGGCCGCAACTGGGGCGGCATGGAACACCGGACCATCGAACAGGTGCGCTGGCTGGTCGCCCATGGCCACGACGTGTGGCTGGCGGCACCCGCCGATGGCGAACCCTATCGCCGGGCCGCCGCCTTGGGCTTGCCGGTGGTCGCCATGAGTTTCGACCCGCCCTGGCACCCCGCCACCATCAAGGCCATGCGGGCGCTGGTGCGCGAGAAACGGATCGAGGTGATCGACGCCCACGTCACCCGTGACGCTAAGACGGCCCTGGCCTGCATGGACCTGTGCGCCCTGGTCCGTTCCCGCCACGTCAACCAGCCGCTCAAGACCAGCGCCGCGCGCCGCCTGCAATGGCGGCTGGCCGACCACGTCATCACCGTCGCCGGCTGCACGCGCGACCATCTGGTCGATATCGGGCTGGCCGATCCCAAGCGTTCCACCGCCATCGGCGGCTGGGCCGACGAAAGCTTCTTCCAGTTGGACGACCCGGTGGCCACCCGCGCCCGGCTGCGCGCCGAGACCGGCGTCGCGGAAGACGCCTTCGCCCTGGTCTGCGTCGGCATGCTGCGCCCCGACAAGGGCCAGAACTTCCTGCTCGACGCCCTGGCCCTGTTGAAGGCCCGAGGCATTGTTCCGACCCTGGTCCTGGCCGGGTCGGCCACCGCCGAAAGTGCCGATTACGAAAATGCTCTGCGCAACCAGGCCATGGCGCTGGACGTGCGTTTTCTCGGCTATCGCGACGACGTGTCGGCCCTGATGCAGATGGCCGACGCCGTAGTCATCCCGTCCCTGACCGAGGCGCAGCCGCGCGTGGCGGTCCAGGCCTTCGCCACCGGGCGGCCGGTGGTCGCCAGCGCGGTCGGCGGCGTCCCGGAAATCGTGGTGGACGGCACGACCGGCTGGCTGGTGCCGCCGGCGCAGCCGCAAGCCCTGGCCGACGCCATCGCCCGAGTGATCCGCACCCCCGACGAAGCCGCCAAGGTGGCCGACGGAGCCCGTCATCTCGCCGAACATTCCATGCGTTTCGACCACCGCATGGAGCAAACCCTGGCGACCTATCGGACCGCCCTGGAGCGGGCCCGACAGCGGCCGTTCCCGCTGCCGTCGGTGCGGGCTTAGCTCAAGACGCGCGCTGAAAATCCGCGATGGCGGCGGCAATACGGCGGATGTCCGTCTCGTCCAATGTCGGATACATGGGCACGAACAAGGTGTGGGCGCGTGTCCATTCGGCGTTGGGGGCACTGAACCCCATGCCGGCGAAAGCCGCCTCGGTGCTGAGCGCCGCCAGCAACATCGGGGCGGAATCCACACCCTGCCTCGACAACGCCGCCTTCAGGCGGGCCGGGTCCTCGACCACCAGCGGGAACAGCCAATAGCCGTTGTCGGCGCTGTCGCATTGCGGCGGCAACGCAACCTTGCCGTCCGGTTCGATCAGGCTGCGCAACAGCCGGCCGGCCGCCTGCCGCTTACTTTCTCGCGCGTCCAGATCCGGCAATAGCGACATCCCCAGACGTGCCTGGACGGCCGTGAAACGTTCGCGAAACACCGGTGGAAGACGGTCGCGCAAGACCACGGTCTTGTTGGTTTTCTGGTAACGCGCGAACCAATCGCCCGCCGCTGCCGTCAGCCGCAGCAACGGCAGGACGGTCAGGGAAAACAGCGGCGGCCAGGTGGCCGTCTTGATCACCAGGTTCTTGAGCGTTTCGGCCAGCATGGGGCCACGGCTGGCCGCACCCTCGGCCTCGGCGGCGCGATGCAGACGTTCAAGCAGGGCCGGATCCTCGGCCAGGACAATCCCTCCGTTGAGGGTGCACACCGATTTCAGCAAGCTGAGGCTGAAGATGGCGGCATGGCCGAAGGTTCCCACCCTTTGGCCGTCGTAACGGGCGGCAAAAGCCTGCGAACAATCCTCGACCAACATCACGCCACGGTCGTCGCAGATTTTCCGCAACCGCGGCATGTCGTGCACGTAACCGGACAGGTGGGTAACCAGCAACACCGCCGAACGCGGCGACAGTTTGCGCTCCAGGTCGTCTTCATCCAGACGGAACCCGCGGGGCTCCAGATCAACCACCACCGGAACGAAACCGGCCAGGCGGATGATGTTCACGAAATCCGCCACATGCAGCCCACCGATCAGGACCTCGGCCCCTTCAGCCAGGTCGAGACACCGCAGCAGGTGGAAGAACCCCATGCGCGCACGGCAAAAACACACCGCGTCCTGGCGACCGTAGCGGGCGGCGAAGGCCCGTTCGAACGCAGCGATCTCGGCGCCGCCACCTTGGGCGCCGGCAAGCGCCGCCGCGGTCCGCAACAGCGCCGGAAACGGCAACGGGATGGAAAGGCGGGGAATGGCCGTCATGACGCGGATTGGTCCTTGCTGGAAGAGAGAGCGGCGACGTCGTCGCCCAGGTCACGCCCCAGCGCCGGCAACCGGTTGACCAGCGGCAGGCCGGACATCAGGGCATTGAAGGAAGAATCCTGGGACCAGCAGATGCAACGGTTGCGCCGCCGCCGGACAAGATCGCGCTGTTGCAACATGGCCGGGCTGTTCCAAACAGCCTTGATCCCGTCGCGAAGCACATTCCCCACCGGTGGAAAGCGGGCCGCGCAGTGGACGACGTCGCCATCGGGCATGATCGACAGGCGCAGGAACGGCGACCAGCAGGGAGTGCTTTGCATCAAACTGTGCGGATCAAACCAATAGGTGGGAATGGACCCGAAATAGCGATTGCGGAACATGGGGAAACGTTCGCTGATGCGGGCGAAACCCGCCTCGACCCGCGCACGCTGGTCGGGCGCGAAAATGTGCTGTTCCAATTGTTCCTTGGATTTGCCGTGGGGATGGTCCTGATACCCCCAGGTGACCGGCTGGGCGGCGACCTTGTCCACCTTTTCCGACAGCATCTCGAGAATGGGAACCACCCGTTCCAAATTCCACGAGGTGATTACCGTGGTGGTCTTCAATTGCGGGCGGCTGCCCCGACGCCGGGCCTTGACCGCGTCGATCCCGCGCATGGCCGCCTCGAACAAACCGTCCAGATGACGGTTGCGGTCGTGTTCCGCCGGATCGTCGCTGTCGATGCTGACCACCACGTAATCCACGCCGCTGTCGACCACGTCTTGCGCATGACGCTCCAGCAACATGCCGTTGGTGACGATGTAACAGGTCAGGCCATGGCTTTTCAGCCGGCGGATCAGTGGGAACAACAGCGGACTCAGCAGCACTTCGCCACCGGTGAAGCCCACGACCCAGGTTCCGCTGGCGGCGATCTCGTCCGCCAGGGCCAGCGCCCGATCCAACGCCATTTCGGGCGGATGCCGCTTGTGAACCTTGTGCGTCGAGCAGAACGAACAAAAGGCATTGCAATCGAACGTCAGGTGCCACGTCAGGAACAACGGGCCCTGCGGAATCGGCCGATTGAGAACACGCCCCCACAAAATTCCGATGGCAAAAGTCGCGACACCACGAAGCAAACGCCGCAGCGACGTCGCCGGCATCACGCCCTTGTAGGAAAAAAGCATAAGCGCCCCGCCCCTTTTTTTAGGAGTCCGCGACTGTATCCTCTGAGCCAAACGTAATTCAATCGTTGGCTTGCCAGCCAAAAGCTCTTGCTTTTAATGTGCGGTTCACATGTCCGGTCGAGAGGCTCCTTTGCGCATAATCCGATACCTTCTCGTCGCCACCGCAATCGCAGCGGCGATCGTGGCGACGGTCCCTGCCGCACGGCGCCATGCCGCCGCCTGGTGGGATTTCTGGGTGTCTGACGGACCCTATCTCAGCCGAACCTTCATCTTGAAGAACTTCGTCGTCGCACCCGACGATCCCGAAGTCGGCGAGCTGATCGCCAACCCCGAATTCGTCGACCATCGCGGCCGCCGCGCCGATTTCCGCAAGCCCCTGGCGGAACAACTGTTGTTGCCGCTTTCCGATGAAGAGACGCAACGCTATCGGCAGTTCCTCGACGGCTATCTGGCCATCCTCGACCGGCATGACGGTCTGGACGACCGGCTTGCCCGGGAAATCACCGATTACATCTACCGCCAATGGCGACAAAACGCCGACTTGCCCTACAAGGACCTGTCGAACTGGAACAACCTGCCGGAGCATGCCCAACGTTTCGAGGATTTGACCGCCTATTTCGTCAATTCCAACAGCAGTTGCGGCACCATCGGCCAGACGACTTCCACGCTTTTGCGTTTCGCCGGCTTCAGGACCCGCACCATGTTGCTGTCCGGTCAGATTCCCGACGTCAACGCCGGCCACGTCTTCGCCGAATATTATTCGCCCGGCCTTAAGAAATGGGTGATGGTCGATGCCCAGCAAGACTTCATTCCCGACAATGGCCACACCTTGCTGAGCGCGTTCGAATTCTTCCCCCTCCGGGATCGAAGCGAAATTTTCCGCCGTGCCGGCATCAGCCGCTATGACAACGACACCGACGTCGTGCTGCACTTCACCCAGCGCGGCCCCATCGCCGAAAGGTACATGCTGGCCTGGGAACCGGAAGTGTGGGAAATACTGGCCCGGAAATGGAAAGAATGATGGCCGGAAATCCCACATTGAGTGTCCTGGTGGTGATCCACAACGAGGAACGGCGCCTTGCCGCCTGTCTGGACAGGCTGGGCTTCGCCGACGAACTGGTGGTCGTGCTCGACAAATGCGACGACGGCAGCAAGGCCATCGCCCAATCCCATGGTGCCCGCCTGGTCGAAGGCGCCTGGGAAATCGAGGGCGACCGGCGCAACACCGGCATCGCCGCCTGTCGCTGCGACTGGGTGCTCGAGGTGGATGCCGACGAGCACGTTCCCGAGGAACTGGCGGCGGAAATCCGCCAGGTGATCGCCGGCACCGCCTGCGACTGGCACGAAATCCCCGTCGACAACTACATCGGTACCCGGCTGGTCCGGCACGGCTGGGGCGGGTCGTACGGCAAGGCGGCCTATCCCGGTCTGTTTCGCAAGAACGCCAAAACCTGGGGCCGCGACCGCGTGCATCCGTCGCTGACCTGGCGCGGGCGCAAGGGCGCCATGTTGCGCAACCGGCTGCGCCACTACGTGGACGACGACATTTCCGACATGATCCGCCGTCTCGACAAATATTCCACCGCCAAGGCCCGTGACCTGCGCGAGAAGGGCGAGACCTGGGGCTCCACGGCCAGCAACCTGCGCCGTCTGGTCAGCCGCTTCTTTAAGTGCTATGTCCGCCGGGGAGGCTGGCGCGAAGGCGGCTACGGCTTCCTGATCGCCCTGTTCGCCGGGCTCTACCCGCTGCTCAGCCATTACAAGGCCAAATACGAAAAGGACTGATCCCCATGGCCCGGATCGTCATGACCGACGACGGCATCGTCTTCGACGGCCGCACGCTGGAGCAACGCCCCCTGGGGGGCGCCGAAACGTCGTTCATCGAAATGGCCAACGCCTTGGCGGCACGCGGCCACGACGTCCTTGTCTGCAACAAATGCGACGCCGAGGTGGTGCATCGCGGCGTCACCTGGCGGCCCATCGGCCAGGGCGTCCCCGCCGAGGCCGACCTTTACATTCCCAACCGGGGCGACAAGCTGTTGCAGCATTGCCGCAAGGCCGGACGGGTGATCTTCTGGATCCACAATCCCGCCGGCTACCTGCTCAAATGGCGCTATCAATGGAAACTGGCCTGGCGGCGTCCGGTGATCGTCTTTTCCGGCGCCAGCCATGCCGGAACCTATCCCGCCTGGGCCATGGCCGGGGGGCGTGAAATCGTTCCCTATGGCTTGACCGACCTGTTCCGCCACGCCACGCCACGCGATTGCGCCCCGCCGCCAAAAGCCGTGTTCACCTCGAACCCGTTACGCTCCCTGGACTGGCTGCTCGATCTGTGGGAAAGCCATATCCGCCCGGCGGTTCCCGGCGCCGAACTGCATGTGTTCGCCGGCACCGCCACCTACGGCGCCGCCGGCCAAGCCAAGGCCGGCCGCATGGGACCGGTGCTGGAACACGCCGCCGCCTTGGCCGACCAGGGCGTGGTGTTGCGCGGTCCGGTTCCCAAGGCACAATTGGTTGACGAGCTGGCGACCGCCCGTGCCCTGCTGTATCGCGGCGACATCGGCGAAACCTTTTGTTCGGCGGTAGCCGAAGCCCAGGCCATGGGATTGCCGGCCGTGCTGGAAGACATCGCCTGCATGCGCGAACGGGTGGTCGAGGGCCGAACCGGCTGGGCGGTCAAAGGGGCCGAAGCTTTCGCCGAGCGGGCCATCCGAATCCTGTCCGACGACGCCTTGTGGCAGGCCATGCACCGCGATTGCCTGAAGCTGCAAAACACCTGGGGCTGGGATCAGGCGGCGGCGGAATTCGAGCGCATCGCCGGCCTGTGATCCGTCTTGTCCTCAGTCGGCCCAGCCGGCGGCACGGTGCCAGACACAGGCCGAACCGACCATGGCCGCCAGAGTGGAATGGCCCGCCTTCCACCCCAGGACCTGCCTTGCCAAGGTGGAATCGGCGACCAGAACCGGGGTGTCGCCGGGGCGGCGCGGTTTTTCCCGCACCTTGACCCGGCACCCGGTCTGCCGCTCCACTTCGGCCACGATCTCACGCACGCTGAAACCGGTTCCGGTTCCCAAATTCAAGGGTTGGCCCAAGCCGCCGGCGCGCAGATGGTCGAACGCCAGCACATGGGCGGCGGCGATGTCCGAGACGTGGACATAGTCGCGGATGCCGGTGCCGTCGGGCGTATCGTAGTCGGTTCCCAGCACGTCCAGAACGAAGCCTGGGTCCAGCGCCGCCCGGATGGCCAGGGGAACAAGGTGGGTTTCGGGGCGATGCATCTCGCCGATGCCACCGTCCTTATCCGCACCGCAGGCGTTGAAATAACGCAGCGCTATGGATTGCAGGCCGGTACGGGCGGCACAATCGGCGATGATACGCTCGCACATCGCTTTCGACGCGCCGTAGGGGTTGATCGGCGCCAGCGGCGCGTCCTCGGCAACCGGACAGGTTTGGGGAACGCCGTAGATCGAAGCGGTGGAGGAAAACACCAGGATTCGGATGTCGGCGGCGGTCATGGCCTGCAACACGCTGATCATGCCGCCAACGTTGTCGGCATAGTAATCCAGCGGGCGTTCCACCGATTCACCAGCCATGATCAGTCCCGCCAGATGCAACACCGCCAACGGCCGGTGACGCTCAAGCACCGCCGTAAACGCCGCCATGTCGAGCACGGAAACCTGCTCCAACGGTCCCCACCGCACGGCGTCCCGGCGGCCGGTCCTGAGATCGTCGACCGCGACAGGTTGCAGGCCGCGTTCGGCCAGGGCCTTGCAGACGTGGCTGCCGATATAGCCGGCACCGCCGGTTACCACCACTCGATCCATGACCCCCCTCGCACGCCGCCACCCCGACGGGTGGCGACCATATACGTATGCCGGACCGCCGCTGTCAATTTCGCGGGAAAACGCTTGGCCGCCGCCACGGGTGGCGCCGGACTTTACCCGCCCCGGCCAATGGGCTAAGGGTGTGCCATGACACAAGCCGTATCAAACGCCCGCCATGTCGCGTTCGACCTGTTGGCCGACGTCCTCGACCGTCGCCGTCTGCTGGACGAGGCAACCACCGCCAACACGGCCTTTTCCGCTCTGGACAGCCGCGACCGTGCCTTCGTGCGCCGGTTGGTCGCCACCACCTTGCGCCGTCTCGGCCAAGTGGACGCCATCCTGGCGACCTTCGTCACCAAGTCGCCGCCCAAGGCCATCCGGCACCTGCTGCGTCTTGGCGCCACCCAGTTGCTGTTCCTGGAAACGCCCCCTCACGCCGCCATCGCCACCAGCGTCGAGTTGAGCCGGGTGCTGAAACTGGACGGCCTGTCCGGTCTGATCAATGCCGTGCTGCGCCGCATCGACCGCGACGGCCGCGCCATGGTCGCCGCCCAGGATGCCGCCCGTCTCGACATTCCTGGCTGGATGTACGAATCCTGGGAGGGGTATTACGGTGCCGGCACCGCCCATGCCGTGGCCTCGGCCTGCCTGGAAGAGGCGCCGCTTGACCTGACGGTGGCCGCCGACCCCGCCAGCTGGGCCGGCCGGTTGGACGCACGGCTGTTGCCCACCGGCTCGTTGCGCCGACACGGCGGCGACGTCACCGCGCTCGACGGCTTCGCCGAAGGCGGATGGTGGGTCCAAGACGCCGCCGCCGCCTTGCCGGCGCGCTTGCTGGGCGACGTCGCCGGACGCGAGATCGCCGATTTGTGCGCGGCTCCCGGCGGCAAGACCTTGCAATTGGCCGCCGCCGGCGCGCGCGTCACCGCCGTCGATCTGTCACGCAAGCGGTTGGAACGGGTGCGCGAGAACCTGGGGCGTCAACGCCTGTCGGCCGAAGTGGTTGCCGCCGACGTCGCCAGCTGGCAACCGGAACGGCTGTTCGACGCCGTCTTGCTGGATGCTCCGTGCAGCGCCACCGGCACCTTGCGGCGCCATCCCGACGGATTGCACCTGAAAAGCGCCCCCGAGGTGACAAAACTGGCCGGCGTCCAGGCTCGTCTGCTACGTGCCGCCGCGGCCCTGGTGCGGCCGGGGGGAACCTTGGTTTATTGCGTCTGCTCGCTGCAACCCGAGGAAAGCGAGCCGCAGATCGCCACCCTTCTGTCCGAAGGTGCGCCCTTCGTCCGCGAACCGGTGCGGCCCGAGGAAGTCGGCGGCCTGGATGAGTTGATCACCCCACAGGGCGATTTGCGGACCCTGCCTTGCCATCTTGCCGAACTTGGCGGGCTTGACGCTTTCTATGCCTGCCGCCTGCGTCGATCCGCCTGAGAATGTTGGACCCAAGAATGCCGCAATCCCGCCCCTTCGTGCTGATCGACCGTGACGGCACCCTCAACGTCGAAAAGCATTACCTTTCCGATCCCGACCAAATGGAGTTGCTGCCCGGCGCCGCGGCCGCTCTCAGGCGGCTGCGCGATGCCGGTTTCGGTATCGCCGTGCTGACCAATCAATCAGGAATCGCCCGCGGCTATTTCAGCCTGGACCGGCTGGAGGAGGTCCACGGCCGCCTGCGCGCCTTGCTGGCGGCGGAAGGAGTCGAACTGGACGGCATCTACCTGTGCCCGCACGGACCCGACGACGATTGCGACTGCCGCAAGCCGTTGCCGGGCATGGTCTTGCAGGCGGTGGCCGAACATGGTTTCGATCCCCGCCGCGCCTTCATGGTCGGCGACAAGGAAGTGGACGTGGAAATGGGGTTGGCGGTGGGCGCCACCACCTTTCTGGTGCGCACCGGACACGGCCACAAATTCGTGGCCGGAACCAAGGCCCACCATGTGGTGGACGACCTGGCCCAGGCGGCGGAAATCATCCTGGCCGCCCGGACCTGACGCGCACCACAACCCGGACTTGGGTCACAGCCCCCACAGCCGGCGGCCAGGCGGCAGGTCGCGACCGCGCCACACCCCCTTGATGTCGGCGATCAGACCGCCGTCACGCACCATCTGGGCAATGGTCTCGTTGCTGAGCGCGCCATAAGGAGCGTGCGGCACCGCCACCACCAGGGCGTCGTAACCGGCACAGCCGTCCAGGCTGGACAGCAGCGTCTCGTTGTATTCGTGCCGGGCCTCCTCGGCGTCGGCGAAGGGGTCGTGCACATCCACCGTGTGCCCGCGCGCGCGCAAGCCGGCGATGACGTCCACCACCTTGCTGTTCCGCAGGTCGGGCACGTCCTCCTTGAAGGTCAGGCCCAGCACCAGGATGCGGGCGGAACGTTCCAGGCGTTCGCTGATGCGTCCGGCGATCCACGGTCCCATGCCGTCGTTGATGCGCCGTCCCGACAAGATGATTTCCGGGTGGTGACCGTTCTGTTGCGCGCACAGCGCCAGATAGAACGGATCGACGCCGATGCAGTGGCCGCCCACCAAGCCGGGCTTGAAGTTCAGGAAGTTCCACTTGGTGCCCGACGCTTCCAGCACGTCGTGAACCGAAATCCCCAGTTTCTGGAAGATCATGGTGATTTCGTTGATGAAGGCGATGTTGATGTCGCGCTGGGCGTTCTCGATCACCTTGGCGGCTTCGGCGACCCGAATGGACGCGGCCAGGAACACGCCACCGGTGGTCACCGAGCCGTAGATGCGGCCCAGCAATTGGGCGACCTCGGGGGTCTGGCCGGACACCACCTTGGTGATGCGGTCAACCGTATGCAGCTTGTCGCCGGGATTGATGCGTTCCGGGCTGTAACCCAGGAAGAAGTCCACCCCCGCCTTGAGGCCGGAATGCTTTTCCAGTTCGGGACCGCAGATATCCTCGGTGACGCCGGGATAGACGGTGCTCTCGAACACCACCACGGCACCCTTGGCCATGGCCTGGCCGACCGTACGGCACGCCGACAGAACCGGCCCCAGGTCGGGGCGGTTCTCAAGGTCCACCGGCGTCGGCACGGTGACGATGTAGACGTCGACCCCCTTGAGGTCGGCGGCGTCGGCACTCAGGCGCAGCGAACTGGCCCGCAAGACCGGCGATTCGATCTCGCCGGTCCGATCCTTGCCGGCCTTGAGTTCGTTGACGCGCGGCACCGAGATGTCGAAGCCGACGGTGGGAAAATGGCGGGCGACGGCGACTGCCAGCGGCAGACCCACATAGCCCAGTCCGATGACGCCGACGCGAGGGTTCTCGATCATGAACGAAGGCTCCGGCGGCTTAGTGGCGGAAATGGCGCATGCCGGTGAACACCATGGCCAGGCCTTTTTCATCGGCCGCCGCGATCACTTCGGCGTCGCGCATGGAACCGCCCGGCTGGATGATGGCGGTGGCACCCGCCGCCGCCGCCGCCAGCAAGCCGTCGGCGAACGGGAAGAAGGCGTCGGACGCCACCACCGAGCCCACGGTTCCCGGCTGGGCCTGGCCGGCGGCGGTGGCCGCTTCCTGGCTTTTCCAGGCGGCGATGCGCGAACTGTCGACGCGGCTCATCTGGCCGGCGCCGATACCGACGGTGACGCCGTCCTTGACGTAGATGATGGCGTTGGATTTCACGTGCTTGCACACCCGGAAGGCGAACAGCAAATCCTTGAGTTCCTGTTCGGTCGGCGCCCGCTTGGTCACCACCTTCAGTTCCTCGAGCCGAACGCGGCCGTTGTCCTTGGTCTGGAACAGATAGCCGCCCGACACGGCGCGCAGCGTCATGCCGCCGGCCGAGACGTCGGGCATGCCGCCGGTGACCAGAAGACGCAGGTTCTTCTTGGCGGCGAAGGCGGCGACGGCATCCTCGTCCGCCTCGGGGGCGATCACCACTTCGGTGAACAGCTTGCTGATTTCGGCGGCGGTGGCGCCGTCCAGCTTGCGGTTCAGCGCGATGATGCCGCCGAACGCCGACACCGGGTCGCAGGCCAGGGCCGCCTTGTAGGCGCTGACCATGTCGGCGCCGCTGGCGACGCCGCAGGGATTGGCGTGCTTGATGATGGCCACGGTCGGTTCGTCGAACTCGGCCGCCAGCTCGAAGGCGGCGTCGGTGTCGTTCAGATTGTTGTAGGACAGCTCCTTGCCCTGAAGCTGGCGGGCGGTGGCGATGCCTGGACGCTTGTCGCCGGTGACATAGAAGGCGGCGGCCTGATGCGGGTTCTCGCCATAGCGCAACGACTGCTTCAACTCGCCGGCGACCACCACGCGGCGCGGGAAGGTGTCGCCCAGTTCCTTGGCAAACCACTGGCTGATGGCGGCGTCGTAGGCGCCGGTACGGGCATAGGCGGTGGCGGCCAGCTTCTTGCGAAGGGCCAGGGTGGTGGCGCCGGCATGGGCGCTCATCTCTTCCATGACCACCGCGTAATCCTCGACGTCCACCACCACGCTGACGGAATCGTGGTTCTTGGACGCGGCACGGATCATCGCCGGACCGCCGATATCGATGTTCTCGACACAGGTTTCGTAATCGGCGCCCTTGGCCACGGTGGCCTCGAACGGATACAGGTTGACCACCAGCAGGTCGATGGGCTGGATGCCGTGCTCGGCCATGGCGCCTTCATGTTCGGCGTTGCCACGGATACCCAACAGGCCGCCATGCACCTTGGGATGCAAGGTCTTGACGCGGCCATCCAGCATTTCCGGGAAACCGGTGTAATCCGCCACCTCGACCACCGCGATGCCGGCATCGCGAATCGCCTTGCAGGTGCCGCCGGTGGACAGGATCTCGACGTTCCGTTCGGCCAGGAAACGGGCGAATTCAATCAGACCGGTCTTGTCGGACACGGAAATCAGGGCACGGCGAATGGGACGGAGATCGGACATCGGAAGCCTGCGTCAGGTGAGGTGAGAGGTGCGCATAAACGCGCAATGTCAGGGATATAGCACACGAGGAAGGGGGAGCCAGGACAAAAAACGGGCTAGGCCGGGCGCGAACGCCACCGGCCGGCCAGGACCACGAACACGAACGGCGTCATCACCGCCAACGGCAGCATCTGCCGGCCAAGATCGGAACCGTAGCCGCTTTTGAACATGCCGATGAACACGGTGACCGCGAACCCCACGCAAGGAGCCAGGACAGCCCACACCCGCCGCCGCGTTTCCACCGCTTCCAGCGGCGTTTCAGTCATGAAGGCGCTGGCGGCCGCCGAAAAGAGAACGGCCGGCATCATCACCGACAGCATGTTGGCGATGGTCACGTTGAGCCACAGGAAATTGTACTTGGCCTGAATGTCCCAATAATAACCGAGCCAAGCCCACATCTTGTTGAAGACACCCTCGACCTCCGCCGCCCTGGCAAGGCCGGATTCCTCCATCTGCAACGTGCCGAACGTCGAGAACAGGGAGAAGACCAGCACGGTGCCGACACCGGCGGCCACGAGCAGCACGCCGCCATGCCGCCATCCCCGCTCGCGCCAGCCGGCCAATCCCAGGGCGATGCCGGTGACCAGACCGAGGTTGTCCATCAGAACCTGACCGAACGCCGCCATCAGCATGGCCTGCCACCAGTTCACCGGCCCCCGCAGGATCAGCAGCGCCAGCAACGGCAGGAACCCGATCATGGACCAGTCGAACGACAAGATGGTGTCGACGAACAGGTAATAGGAAGGCGGCCAGTTCACCACGTGTTGCGCCAGGGTGAACATGGCGTTGACCACCAGCGCCGGCCAGCCGCCAAGGATACACAGCAGCAAGACCACCAGGACCAAGCGGCGCCAGGTCGAGCGGACCAGCCGGCAAAGCAGGACATAGACGGGAAGGGCCAGGATCACCCGGTAGCCGTACAGGGCCAGAAGCTGCACCGCCATCTCGGCATGATGACGCGACGGCTTGATTTCCCACGGCGAGGGAACAGCCAACGGCGCCGCATCGGGGGTCAGGAACATGAGATGGCTGATGGCGGCCAGCAGGCCGTGCACCGGCCAATAAATCCACGCGGTGTTCCGCTGGCACCCAAAACAACCGTCAAAAGTTTGAAGAGAGCCATCGGAAACGGCAACCAGGATATTTGCCAGATCTCCGCGCACCATGGACGCCAGGAACACACCAACCACGAACAGCACAAGCGGTGCCCACCCCAAGGGGGGAGAACGTCCGTCAGCCATTGTCGCCTCCGCGTTCCAGCGTGGAAATCCGAACAATGTCGCCCAACACGCCCAATCCCAACAACAGACTCGAAACGGCACCGGTGGCGAACCACAGGGTCGCCAGTTCCGAGGCGCCGAACAAAGACAAAACAACAGATGGAATTAAGAACATTATGACAAGACCAAGAACCATCAAAAGATAAAACTTAACAGGATTAAAAAAACGTGATTCCCTGAAACACCAATTGCATCATTCTCAAAGAATCACGGAAATGCCGAACCTTGCTTTCTCCAACCCTTTTTGAATAAGGTATCTTTATATATTTTACGAAATATTTCTCACCCAGAGCAAATACAGTAATACTTGTTGTGAAAGAAAACGTGTTGCACAGGAACGGGAAGAACCTGAGGGCAAGCGCCTTGGTGAAAATCCGAAAGCCGCTGTTCGGGTCTTCGATGCGGGCGGCCACCATCACGTTCAGGAAACCGATCAGCAATTTGCGGAAGAACCGCTTGACCGGCTTGTCCAGGGTCAGGACGTTTTCACGGGCGGCGACCACCATGTCGAAACCGTCCCGCATGCCTTTCACCAGTTCGGGAAGGCGCTCGATCTCGTAGGTGCTGTCGGCGTCCACGATGCCGATCCAGTCGTAACGGGCCCCCAGGATGCCCGTCTTGATGGCGCTGCCGTAGCCGATGTTGACGGGATGCGACAGCACCCGGATGTCGGCGCCGCATTGTTCCGCCCGCTCGCGGGTGGCGTCACGCGAACCGTCATTGACCACGATGATCTCGTACGGAATGCCCAGGCTCGCCAGGACAGGACGCAACCGTTCCACCGTCGAGGCGATGGCGTCCTCTTCGTTATAGGCCGGAATAAGATAGCTGAGACCAGTCGAAGCCATGTGCGAAGCCCGAGTATTGACGGAAAAAGACGCCGGAAGTCGCGGGATAGTGCACCAAGCGCCAGAGCACGTCCAGATTCCGCGACAGGGTATTGTCAGCGCCCTAAGCCGCGCCCTCGGCCCAGGCAGCCAGCATGCGCAACACGAATGATTTGTAGGTGACGTCCTCGCGGGCGGGCGACAGGCGGAAATTCTGGCGGAACAGGCCGGCCAAACGGCCGCTTTCGGGGGGATCGACCCTGCCGATGCCGGCCGTAGGGGCGCCAAACCCCTCTTTGCGCCGATTGAGGATCGAAGCCGGCAGACGGTCTGTCATGCAATCCTTCAAGATGCATTTCTGGCGGCCCCGGCGCATCTTGGCCGACGTCTCAAGGCCCAGCACCCATTCCACCAGCCGGTGATCCAGAAACGGCGACCGTACCTCCAAGCCCCAGGCCATGCTGGTGCGGTCGACCTTGACCAGGATGTCGTTCGCCAGCCAGGTCTTGATGTCCACGTAAAGACAACGGTCCAGGAACTGCCCGCCACGGACTTCCTTGAAATGGTCGGCGAAAACCGTGAAAGGGTCGTAGTCGCCCAATGCCGCCAGAACGTCGTCGGACAAGAGACGATGCTTTTCGGCATTGGAAAACACCACCCGCCACCAGTAATGGGCCCGTTCCGCCGACAGCCCCCGCCCGGCAAGGAACTGCCGAAGCTTGTAATCCAGGCTGACCTTGCGATAGGACGGCCGCAACACCCGCCGCGCGGTGTGGTCCAGCGCCGCCTGAAGCGGGGCCGGCATGTGGCGATAGACCGAATAAAGACGGTTGGCCTTGTAGGTCGGATAGCCCGCCAGAACCTCGTCGGCGCCGTCACCGGCCAAAGCCACCTTGACGTGCCGGGCCGCCGCCTGGTTGAGATGAAAGCACGGTAGCGCCGAAGTGTCGGCGAACGGCTCGTCCAGATGCCAGGCCAGGGCCGCCAGATCGGTGTCGCGGTCGGGCGCCACCTCCAGTTCCTCGAGCCGAACGCCGACATGACGGGCCACAATCCGCGCATGGATGCGCTCGTCGAAGCTGCGTTCCGCGAACCCCACGGTGAAAGCCGTCGGCGGGTGAGCCGAAATGCGGGCGGTGACGGCGGTCACCGCCGACGAATCGACGCCGCCGGACAGGAAGTTGCCCACCGGCACATCCGCGTCCAGACGCAGACGCACCGCATCATCCAGCAATTCCATGAAATGCTCGCGGGCGGACTGGTCGTAAGGGCGGCGGGGAGCCAGAACGAAATCGGCGAGATTCCAATATCGCCAGCTGCGCAACGACCCGGTGGCCGCGTCGAACGTCGCGCCATGCGCCGGCGGCAGGGATTTCAGGTTGGACCAGATGCTTTTGTCGCCAAGGACATAGCCCACCGACAAGAAATCCGACAGCGACCGCAGGTCGATGTCCCGGCCGGCGCGAATACGGTCGTGGCAGAACAGCGCCTTGGGTTCCGACGCGAAAGCCAGGAAGCGTCCGTCATGGTGAAAGAACAGCGGCTTCTTGCCCAAGCGGTCGCGCGCCAGAAACAAGACCCGGCGCCTGGGGTCCCACAGCGCGAAGGCGAACATGCCGTTCAGCCGTTCCAGGCAGGATTCGCCCCAATGTTCCCATGCCGCGAGCAACACCTCGGTGTCGGAGCGGGAACGGAACTTTCGTCCCTTGCCCGCCAGGTATTCGCGCAATTCGGCGTGGTTGTAGATTTCGCCATTGAAGACGACGACTGCGCCGTCTTCACCGGTCATCGGCTGCGTTCCCCCCTGGCCGAGATCAAGGATGGCCAAACGGCGATGACCCAGATGGACACCGCCGTCGCCCGCCCATAACCCCTCGCCGTCGGGTCCGCGATGGGCCAGACTGCGGGTCATCCGGGCCAATGGTCCGTGCTGCGGATCCGAACCGGCAGCGGGATCGACGTATCCGCAGACGCCGCACATGCAAAAGCCTAGCCGGCCAGAGACGAAGGGGTGTCGCCGCGGACATATTCCGGCACCAGGGCTTGCAACCGCCGCAGCACCTGATCCCGATCATGTTGGCGGCAAAGGGTGGCCAGTTCGTCCAGGGCAAGCCCCAAGGCCTGGGCGTCGGCTGCGCGTGGCGACGCCGACAGGATGCCCGGGCGTTCCGTCGGCACCGGCGGTTCGGCGCCGTGGAAAATTTCTTCGAACAGCTTCTCGCCCGGCCTCAGGCCGGTGAAGACGATCTTGACGTCCTTGTCGGGAATCCGTCCGGCCAGACGGATCATCTGCCGGGCCAGATCGACGATCCGCACCGGCTCGCCCATGTCGAGAACGAAGATGCGCCCGCGCTCCTGGCCGTCGGTGGTGCCGAACGCCGCCGCCTGCAACACCAGTTCCACCGCTTCGCGGACCGTCATGAAATAACGGGTCATCTCGGGATGGGTGACCGTCAACGGTCCGCCCCCGGCCAATTGTCGTTGGAACAGCGGCACCACCGAGCCGGTGGAGCCCAGAACGTTGCCGAACCGCACGGTGACGTAGCGGGTGCCGCCGCGCGGCCCCTCGGCGAGGTCCAGCGCCTGGGCGTACATCTCGGCCACCCGTTTGGACGCGCCCATGACGTTGGTGGGGTTCACCGCCTTGTCCGTGGAAATCTGGACCATCAACGCCACCTGGGCGTCGCGGCAGGCGTCGGCGACGATGCGTGTCCCGATGGCGTTGGTCAGCACCCCCTCGTCGGGATTGTATTCGACCATCGGCACATGCTTGAGGGCCGCGGCGTGGAACACCAGTTCAGGACGGTGCTGCGTCATCACCGCATTGACGCGAGCATGGTCGCGGACGTCGCCCAGCAACGGCAACCGCTCGATCTCGGGGAAGCGTTGCGACAGCTCCATGTCGATGGTGTAGAGGTTGAACTCGCAAGCCTCGTACAAGATGAGATGGGCGGGCTTCAGGGCGCAAATCTGGCGGACCAGTTCGGAACCGATGCTGCCGCCCGCTCCGGTGACCAGAACACGACGGCCACCGATCAGCCGCTCCATCATTTCCCGGTCGAGCACGTTCTGCGGCCGGCCCAACAAGTCCTCGACCGCGATCGGGCGCACCTCGATACGGTCGCTGACCCCATCCTTGAGGTCGGTCAGGCGCGGAATGCGCGACAGCGACAGCCCAAGACGGTCGGCGCAGTCCAGCAATTGGCGAACCGCGCCGCCATCCATGTTGTGGTCGGTGATGATCAGCCGTTGCGGAGCCGCCCCCTTGGCCTGAAGGGCGGCAACCACCTGTTCAAGCTGATCCACCGACCCCAACACGTCGACACCATGGATATGGCGGCCGACACGGGCGCCGCGTTCGCTGATCAACCCGACCGCCACATAATCGCTTTGCTGGCTGCGGGCCGCTCGGATGAACAGGTCCGCCTCGTCGCCGGCACCGACCAGAAGCACCGGAATGCGCCCGGACGCCCGCGCGATCTTGGTCTGCTGGCGGTGATCCTTGAACAGCCGGTAGAGGAAGCGCGGGCCGCCCAACAGGGCGATCAGCACGAACCAGTTGATGATCAGTTGCGAGCGGGGAAGGCTTTGCAGCCGCGTGACCAGGAACAGGAAGGCGGTGAAGATCAGTACCGTCAGGGTCGCGGCACGAGCCAGGGCCAACATGTCGCTGACCGACGCATAGCGCCACACGCCACGATACAGGCGTTGTGAAATGAACACGGGGGCGGCGATGCCGGCGAACAGCAGCGTCGCCAACCCCAATTCGCCGCCGCTCCACCAGCCGGCGACTTCCCCGCCAAGCCGCAGGTAAAGCGACAGGACAAAGGACAGCGCCGCCATGACGATGTCGTGGACGAAAGCCACATGGGCGCGCGTCAGGGGCGATCCGTGTAGTTTCATGCGCACAATTCTGAAAACGCCACACCCTGCCTTGAAGGCCGATATTCTTAGTCCTTTCGCCGTCTGCTGTCCAAGCCCAATCACTGGCAGGGGGAGGCAAAATGAGGTAGAGATGGCCGGTTTTCCATAGCCGGTTTCCTTTCCCATGTGTGGTTTCGCCGCCATATTCGCCCACGCGCCGGATGCCGCGCCCGCCGACCGCGACGCCCTGGACCGCGTCCGCGACACCATGCGCAAGCGCGGCCCCGACGCCGCGGGGACCTGGCTTTCCCCGGACGGGCGCGCGGGCTTGGCGCACCGCCGGCTGTCCATCCTGGACCTCAGCGACGCCGGGGCCCAACCGATGGTGGACCAGGACCTCGCCATCGCCTTCAACGGCGAGATCTACAACTTCCAGGCATTGCGCGACGAGCTGGAGCAGGCGGGCACCCGCTTCCGTTCCCACTCGGACACCGAAGTCGTCCTGGCGCTTTATCGCCGCGACGGCGAGGCCATGCTGGGACGGCTGCGCGGCATGTTCGCCCTGGCCATCTGGGACGGCCGCCGCCAGGGCATGCTGCTGGCCCGCGACGGATTGGGCATCAAGCCGCTTTACGTCTCGGAAAAAGGCGGCGTGCTGCGGGCGGCGTCGCAGGTCAAGGCGCTGCTGGCCGGCGGCGGGGTGGACACCAGCCCCGACCCGGCCGGTCATGTGGGATTCTTCCTGTGGGGCCACGTTCCCGAACCCCACACCCTTTATCGTGGCATCCGCGCCCTGCCGCCCGGCAGCTGGCTGTGGCGGGACAGGAACGGCGGGCAGCGTCAGGGACGTTTCTTCGACCTGGGCGACACGTTGCGCGGAGCGGGCGGTGAGCCGCCGGCGTCGTTGCGCGACGCCTTGCTGGAATCGGTTCGCCATCATCTGGTGGCCGACGTTCCGGTCGGCCTGTTTCTGTCGGCCGGCCTGGATTCGACCACCCTGTGCGCCCTGGCCAGCGAGGCCGGGGGGGCAGGACGCCTGAAGACCGTCACCCTGGCGTTCGAGGAATTGCGTGGCGGCCCCGGCGACGAAGCGCCGCTGGCCGAGCGGGTGGCCGGCCATTACCGCACGGACCACGCCACCCTGACCGTCGCCGGCCGGGAATTCGCCGACGTCCGCGACACCTTGCTGGCCGACATGGACCAACCGTCCATCGACGGCGTCAACGTCTGGTTCGTGGCGCGTGCCGCACGTGCCGCCGGGCTCAAGGTGGCGTTGTCGGGATTGGGCGGCGACGAATTGTTCGCGGGATACGACAATTTCCGCCGCATTCCCGCCTTGACCCGGCGGCTGGCGCCGCTGGCCGCCGTGCCGGGCCTGGGGCGCGGCTTCCGTTGGGCCACCGCCGGCTGGATCGGCCGCTTCACCTCTCCCAAGGCGGCGGGAATCCTGGAATTAGGTGGCAACACCGGCGACGCCTACCTGTTGCGGCGCGGCCTGTTCATGCCCTGGGAACTGCCCGGCCTGATCGGCGCCGACATGACCCGCGCCGGTCTGGCCGAATTGCGGCCACGCCAGGTTCTGGCCGAGGCCCAACGGGGATTCCAGTCGGACCGTCTGGCCATCTCGGCGCTGGAGATGCAGTTCTACATGCGCAATCAGTTACTGCGCGACGCCGATTGGGCCGGCATGGCGCATTCCCTGGAAATCCGCGTACCGCTGGTCGATACCGTGCTGTTGTCCCAGGTTCGGGCCCTGATCCAGACGGGGAACGCACCGTCCAAGGCGGACATGGCCGCCAGCGCCCGGCCGACCTTGCCCGATGGGGTGCTCAACCGCCCCAAGACCGGCTTTTTCATCCCGGTGGCGCAATGGCTTGGCGAGACCTCCCTGCGGGGATGGGCGCGCCGGGTCCACGCGGCCGCCCGGTAAGGAGAGTTCCCGACCATGAAGCCTTGGTTGCTCGAATTGTTGCAATGCCCGGCCTGCCGTTGTGACGATTCGTTCCACCTGGACGCCGAGGAAAGCGCCGGAGACGATGTGCTCAGCGGCCGTCTGAGCTGTCCCGGTTGCGGCAAGACGGTGCCGATCATCCGGGGTGTCCCGCGCTTCGTCGCTGGCGCCGAGAACTATGCCGAGGGATTCGGCTGGCAATGGAACCGCTGGCGCCGGCTCCAGGTGGACCGGCTGTCCGGCCACACGGTGTCGGAACGCCGTTTCCTGGCCGATTCCCGTTGGCCCGCCGACTGGATCAAGGGCAAGCTGATCCTGGATGCCGGCTGCGGTGCCGGCCGGTTCACCGACGTCGCCGCCCAGCTTGGCGCCCGCGTGGTGGCATGCGACCTGTCCAACGCCATCGACGCCTGCCGCGCCAATTGCAGCGAACCGGCCGGCCACAGCCCCGACCGCGGCGAGGTGGCCTGGATTCAGGGCAACCTCTTGGACTTGCCGCTTCGGCACAGCGTGTTCGACGCGGTGTTCTGCATGGGTGTCATCCAGCACACGCCCAAGCCGGCCGATGTGATGCGGGCCTTGCCGACGCAATTGAAGGCCGGAGGACGGCTAGCCTACAATTTCTACGAACAAAACCCGTTGCGGCGTCTGGAATTCATCAAGTACGGCCTGCGCCGCGTGACCCCCGGCTGGCGTCAGGACCGGCTGTTGTTGTTGTGCCGGCTTCTGGTCGCCTTGTTCTTCCCCCTGACCCTGGTCATGAGCCGCATTCCCAAAGTGCGCTTTTTCGTGCGTTTCCTGCCGATCGCCGCCGTGCACGACCCTGGTCTGAGCGTCGCCCAGCAATATGAATGGACGTTGCTGGACACCTTCGACTGGCTGAACCCCCATTACGAAATCTGCCAGGACCACCACGAGGTTCGAGCCCTGCTCGCCGACATGGGATTGGCCGACGTCGGCAGCCAGCCTGGGCTGGCCTGGGCAACCAAGAGTTGAGGGTCATGGTGTCGCTTCGTCATACGCTCGCCCCCGCCTGGCTGTCTGTGTGGCAGGCGGGGCGGGCCTTGGTTCCGGGACCGGCCGGCGCGTTCCGCATTTTGTTGTTTCACGACGTTCCCCCGGCTGAACGGCCGGCTTTCGCCGCCTTGGTCCGGGATCTGCACGCCGCCGGCCGTTTAATCTCTCCGAAACAGGCCGAGGACATGCTGAGCGGGACCAATCCCAGCCGGCGCGGACCGCCGCCGTGTTTGTTGTCCTTCGACGACGGCTTCGCCTCGAACGTCCAGGTGGCGCAGGACATCCTTGACCCTTTGGATGTCAAAGCCCTGTTCTTCCTTTGCCCCGGCCTGATGGATCTGGACGGCGACCGCCAGGGTCAGGCGATCGCCGCCAACATTTTCGATGGCAAACGGACCGCCGGCGACCTGCGGCTGATGAGCTGGCGACAGGCCGAAACGCTGCGCGACAAAGGGCACGTCCTTGGTGCCCATACCCGCGACCATTTGCGTCTGACCCGTCTCGACGCCGCCGGTCTGGCCGAACAGGTGGGAGAGGGGGCCAGACTGCTGGCCCAGCGGCTTGGGCAGGTGCCGCCGTGGTTCGCCTTCACCTTCGGTGACGTGAACAGCGTCGATGCCGCCGCCTTGGCCGAGATTTCCCGTCATCACCGTTATTGCCGTAGCGGCGTGCGGGGCCTGAACAGCGCCAAGACCCATCCCCTGGCTCTCAGGGCCGATCATGTGGAGTTGGCGGCACCATTGGCATGGCGGCGCATGGGCACGGAAGGGGCCTTGGACCCCCTTTATCGCCGCCAGCGTCACCAACTGGACCAACTGGCCCGCATGGCCCGCGGCGAAAAGCTCTGAACGGCTTCGCCTAACCGCACACCCGGTCGCGGCCTTCGCTCTTGGCGCGGTAAAGATTCTGGTCGGCCTCGTGCATCAGGGCTTCCAGGCTGGGATGGCCGGAAAGCGCGACGGCCAGACCGATGCTGACGGTATAGGTCAGCGAGCGGCCGTCGCCGATCTCGATCCGGCTGCGGCGGATGGTCTCCGTCAACCGTTCCGCCACGTCGCGGGCATGGTCCAGATCGGTTTCCGGCAACAGCGCCATGAATTCCTCGCCCCCCAGACGGCCGAAAGTGTCGGTGGTGCGCAAGGTGTCGCGACACAGCGCCGACAGCTGTTTCAACACCAGATCGCCCACATGGTGACCATGGGTGTCGTTGACCGACTTGAAATGGTCGGCGTCGATCATCAGCACCGCCATCGGCCGTTGGTAACGCCGTGCCAGACGAAAGGCGTTTTCCGCCGTTTCGATAAAGGCCCGGCGATTGAGCGCGCCGGTCAGGCCGTCGGTGGTCGCCAGTTCCATCAGGCGCCGTTCGAACGCCTTGCGTTCGGTGATGTCGCGCACGATGCCCACATGGATACGGCCGTCCTGGTCCTCGGCCAGACCGACGCTGACTTCGACGGAAAAGGTGCTGCCGTCCTTGCGCCGTCCCAGAACCTCACGGCCGCCGGCCATCAAATGGGGGGCCTTGTTGGGGCGGGTCATGTATTCATCATGATGCGCGGCATCGTCGGCATTCATCAGGCGGTTGACCGAACCGCCGACGACTTCGCCGCGGGTGTAGCCGAACAAGCTTTCCGCCGCTGGATTGAACTCGCGCACGATGCCTTTTTCGTCGATGACGATGACGCCGTCGCGCGTGGTTTCCAGGAAACTGCGCAGCCGGCGTTCCTTGGCCGCGATGATGGTACGGCCGCGATGATAACCATAGACGGCCACCGCCAGGATCACCGCCACCATCAGGCCGACGCCTTCGATCAGCCGTAACAGGGGACTGGACACGCTCCAGCCGTGAAGCGGCCGGATCGCCAATTGCCATTGGCCGCCCGGCACTGAAATCTTCAACAGAACCGGATCGGATCGGAACAGGGCCGGGTCGCCCAGGAACACCTCGCCCTTTTCCGCCAAGCCGTCCCGGCCGCGCAAGGCCAGGGCGAAGCCGTCCACCTCGGGAGCGATTCCGGCGGTGCGGAACAGGTCGCCCACGTCCAGCACCAGACTGATCATGCCCCAATAATTGCCGTCTTCCAGGAACACCGGGGTCCGGCTGATCAGTCCGGTCCCCCCCTGTCTCAGGTCAAGCGGCCCGGCCATGGTGGTTTCGCGCCGTTCCATGGCCGCCTTGACCGCCGGCCATTGGCTGGGCAGGTCGGGGTAATAAAGCCCCAGCACCGATTCGTTGCCGCTTAAGGGATAGACGTAGGCGATGCGGTTGCCGGGTGCCACCCCGATATTGCGGATATGGCGGCCATGATGATAGAGCGCCCGCAGACCGCCGATCACCGACTCATTCAGATGGCCCTGCATGGCGTTGACGTGGGCCAGAAGGCCGTTGACCAGGAAGACGTCGCTCTTGATCTCGGATTCCAGGCGCACCACCAGACCGGCGGCGTAGCGTTCGGCCTGAATGCGCTGATCCCGTTCCAGACGTTCGTACTCGGCCCGCACCACCAGATGCACGCCGGCCACCAACAGCACGAACAGGGTCATGCCGGCGACAAGGCCATACAACAGATTTCTATGAAACCTGCCCAATGCCGCGCCTTTCCTTCAGCCCAGACGCTTAGTCCTGAGGGATCATCCGCCCCAGCTTCCTGCCGCCGCAGATATGGATATGCAGGTGCGGCACTTCGGAACCGCTGTCGTCGCCGATATTGGCGATCATGCGGTAGCCGGGGCCATCGACACCAAGCTGGGCCGAGACCTTGCGCACCGCGCGGAACAGGCCGCCGATCTCGGAATCGCTGGCGCGCTCGGCGAAATCGGTCATGTTCTCGTAGGCGCCTTTGGGGATCACCAGCACATGCACCGGGGCCTGGGGATTGATGTCGTGGAAGGCCAGGGCGAAATCGTCCTCGTATTCCTTCTTGCACGGAATCTCGCCGCGCAGGATGCGGGCGAAGATGTTGTTGGGATCGTAAGCCATGACGCGGTCCCCTTATTTCTTGCGGCTGTTCTTTTCCTCGATGCCCGACACGCCGGAACGACGGTTCAGTTCCGCCCACACGTCGTCGGGGGATACGCCGGTTTCCGCCCACAGCACCAACAGGTGATAGAGCAGGTCGGCGCTTTCGGCGGCCACCGCCGCCGGGGTTTCGGACATTGCGGCCAGGGCGGTTTCCACCGCTTCCTCGCCCACTTTCTGGGCGATCTTCTTGCGGCCCTTGGCAAACAGCTTGGCGGTGTAGCTGGTGTCCGGGTCGGCGCCCTTGCGGCTTTCGATCACCGCGAACAAGGTGTCGATGGCGTGCTTATCCATCAGCCGCGCTCCTCGATCGGTCGCACCGGGATGCCGGCGGCGGCCATGTGGGCCTTGGCCTGGGCGATGGTGTAGGTGCCGAAATGGAAGATCGAGGCGGCCAGCACGGCGGTGGCGTGGCCGTCACGGATACCCTCGACCAGATGGTCGAGGGTGCCGACGCCACCCGAGGCGATCACCGGCACGGTCACCGCGTCGGCCACCGCGCGGGTCAGCGGCAGGTTGAAGCCCTGTTTGGTGCCGTCGCGGTCCATGGAGGTCAGCAAGATTTCGCCGGCACCGTATTCCACCATGCGCCGCGCCCAGGCGACGGCGTCGATACCGGTGGGATTGCGGCCGCCATGGGTGAAGATCTCGAATTTGTCGGGACCCGTCTGTTTGGCGTCGATGGCCACCACGATGCACTGGCTGCCGAACTTTTCCGCCGCCTCGCGCACGAATTCCGGCCGGTGCACGGCTGCCGTGTTGATGCTGACCTTGTCGGCGCCGGCCAGCAGCAGCTTGCGGATGTCGTCCACCTGACGCACGCCGCCGCCCACGGTCAGCGGCATGAAGCACGCCTCGGCGGTGCGGCGCACCACGTCGTAGATGGTGTCGCGGTTGTCGGAACTGGCGGTGATGTCGAGAAAGGTCAGTTCGTCGGCACCGGCCTTGTCATAGACCTTGGCCTGCTCGACCGGGTCGCCGGCGTCGATCAGATCGACGAAATTGACGCCCTTGACCACGCGGCCGTCCTTGACGTCCAGACAGGGGATGACACGCATCTTCAGCATGAAGAATTACTCCGCCAGCAGGGCGATGGCCTGTTTCACGTCGATGCGGCCGTCATAGATGGCACGGCCCGAGATGACCCCGGCGATCCCCGAGCCGGCCTCGGCCTTGAGCGCCCGCAGGTCGTCCAGCGACGACACCCCGCCCGAGGCGATTACCGGGGTGGTGATGGCGCGGGCCAGATCGGCGGTGGCCTTGACGTTGGGACCGGCCAGGACGCCGTCGCGGTCGATGTCGGTGTAGATGATGGCGGCGGCGCCCGCGTCCTCGAATTTCAGCGCCAGTTCCAGCACGGTCAGGTCCGAGGTCTCGGCCCAGCCTTCCACCGCCACGCGGCCGCCCTTGGCGTCGATGCCCACCGCCACCCGGCCGGGGAAACGCTTGCAGGCGTCCTTGACCAGATCGGGATCGCGCAACGCCACGGTGCCCAGGATGACCCGCGACACCCCGCGTTCCAGCCAGCTTTCGATGGTCGCCATGTCGCGGATGCCGCCACCCAACTGCACCGGCACCTTGACCGCCGCCAGGATCGCGTCCACCGCCGTGCCGTTGACCGGCTTGCCGGCGAAGGCGCCGTTCAGATCGACCACATGGATCCACTGAGCGCCGGCCTCGGCGAAGGCGCGGGCCTGGGCGCCGGGATCGGTGTTGAATACCGTGGCTTCCTCCATGAGGCCCAGCTTGAGCCGCACACAAGCGCCGTCCTTGAGGTCGATGGCAGGAAACAGAATCATTTCAGCGTCTCTTGATTGGGACACGGATGGACACGGATCAACACGGATCGGGAAATGGCTCTGTGTTCATCCGTGTCCATCCGTGTCATTGAACCCTTACGGCTTCCACTTGAGGAAGTTGGCGATCACCCGCAGGCCGGTGACCTGGCTCTTTTCCGGGTGGAACTGGGTGCCCACCAGATTGTCGCGGCCGATGGCGGCGCAAATCGGCCCGCCGTAATCGACCCGCGCCAGTTGGTGCTTGGGGTCGGTCACCGCGTAACGGTACGAGTGGACGAAATAGGCGTGCGGGTTGTCCGGCAGGTCGGCCAACAGCGGATGGCTGCCGGGCACGAAGGCCAATTCGTTCCATCCCATATGCGGCACCTTCAGCGCCGGGTCGGACGGCGTGATCGGCAGCACCTCGCCCTTGATCCAGCCCAGGCCCTGATGGGTGCCGTGCTCGCGCCCGACGGTCGCCATCAATTGCATGCCGACACAGATGCCCATGAACGGCCGGCCGCGTTCCAACACCTGTTCGGCCATGGCCTCGACCATGCCGGGCAAGGCGCCAAGGCCGGCATGGCAATCGGCGAAGGCGCCGACGCCCGGCAACACCACGCGGTCGGCACCGCGCACCGTTTCGGCATCGGAAGAGACGACGACCTGAGCGTCCAGCCCTTCCTCGGCCACCACGCGCTCGAACGCCTTGGCGGCCGAGCGCAGGTTGCCCGAACCGTAATCGACGATGACGACCCGTTCGCTCACAGCGACCCCCCCAGCACGCCCTTGGTGGAGGGCACGGCATCGGCCTTGCGCGGGTCGATCTCGACCGCCTGACGCAAGGCGCGGGCCAGGGCCTTGAAGCAGGCCTCGACCATGTGGTGGTTGTTCTCGCCGTACAGGCATTCCACGTGCAGCGTGGCGCCGGCGGCACCGGCGAAGGCCTGGAACCATTCCTTGAACAATTCGGTGTCCATCTCGCCCAGCCGGTCCTGGGTGAACTTCACCTTCCAGATCAGATAAGGACGGTTGGACAGGTCGATGGCGACGCGCACCAGGGTTTCGTCCATGGGCACATAGGCGTGGCCATAGCGGTTGATGCCCTTGCGGTCGCCCAGCGCCTTGGCCACGGCCTGACCGATGGCGATGCCGCCGTCCTCGGTGGTGTGGTGGGCGTCGATGTGCAGGTCGCCTTCGATCTCGACCTTGAGGTCGATCAGCGAGTGCCGCGACAGCTGTTCCAGCATGTGGTCGAGAAAACCGATGCCGGTGTTGACGTCATAGCGCCCGTCGCCGTCCAGGTTCAGGTCGATGGCGATGCTGGTTTCGTTGGTCTTGCGCTCGATGCTGGCCGTGCGCATGGCGGTCTCCTTGCTGCTGGAATGGGTTTAGCAGGAAGCGCGCGGCGAAGGAAGGTCGTGCTGTCCCCATTATCGCACTTGGCGCATTTCCACACTTGGCAGGGATGCGCCGAAGGTTTACCGAAAAGGCGGCGCTTTCGCCCGGCGAAATCCACCCTATCTAAAGCAGACTTCGGCCCACTTCCGTCAAAGGCGCGCTTTCATGTCCGAACTTCCTTCCTGGCACGGCACCACCATCTTGTCGGTGCGCAAGGGCGGCCGCGTGGTCATCGCCGGCGACGGCCAGGTGTCCCTGGGCCAGACGGTGATCAAGGGCAACGCCCGCAAGGTGCGGCGCGTCGGCGGCGGCACCATCCTGGTGGGCTTCGCCGGCGCCACCGCCGACGCTTTCACCTTGCTGGAACGCCTTGAGGGCAAGCTGGAAAAGCATCCCGGCCAGTTGACGCGGGCCTGTGTGGAACTGGCCAAGGACTGGCGCACCGACCGTTACCTGCGCCGGCTGGAGGCGATGATGGCGGTGGCCGATTCCGAGGTGTCGCTGGTGCTGACCGGCCAGGGCGACGTGCTGGAGCCCGAGGACGGCATCATCGCCATCGGTTCGGGCGGCAATTACGCCCTGGCCGCCGCCCGCGCCCTGATCGACACCGACCTGGAGGCCGAGGCCATCGCCCGCAAGGCCATGAAGATCGCCGCCGACATCTGCGTCTATACCAACACCAACATCCTGGTGGAGAGCCTTTGACCATGGCCGCTTCCTTCTCTCCGCGCGAGATCGTCTCGGAACTGGACCGCTATATCGTCGGCCAGAACGACGCCAAGCGCGCCGTCGCCATCGCGCTTAGGAACCGCTGGCGCCGCCAGCAACTGCCCGACGCCCTGCGCGAGGAGGTTCTGCCGAAGAACATCCTGATGATCGGCCCGACCGGCGTCGGCAAGACCGAGATCGCCCGGCGTCTTGCCCGCCTCGCCCAGGCGCCGTTCCTCAAGGTCGAGGCCACCAAGTTCACCGAGGTCGGCTATGTCGGCCGCGACGTCGAACAGATCGTCCGCGATCTGGTGGAAATCAGCATCGGCATGACCCGCGAAAAGCAGAAGAAGCAGGTCACCGCCAAGGCCGAGCTCGCCGCCGAGGAACGCCTGCTCGACGCGCTGGTGGGCGAAACCGCCAGCGCCGACACCCGCCAGAAGTTCCGCAAGATGCTGCGCGAGGGATCGCTGGACGATCGCGAGGTGGAAATCCAGGTGGCCGAATCGGCCGGCGCCGGCATGCCCACCTTCGACATTCCCGGCATGCCCGGCGGCCAGATGGGCATGATCAACCTGTCGGACATGCTGGGCAAGGCGTTCGGCGGCGGCCGCACCAAGCCGCGCAAGCTGACGGTCAAGGAGGCGGGGGCCGTGCTGTTGTCCGAGGAATCGGACAAGCTTCTGGACCAGGAAACGGTGGTCAAGGACGCCATCTGGGCGGTCGAGAACAACGGTATCGTCTTCATCGACGAGATCGACAAGATCTGCGCGCGGTCCAGCGAAACCCACGTCTCGGGCGACGTCTCGCGCGAAGGCGTGCAGCGCGACCTGCTGCCGCTGATCGAGGGCACGACGGTCGCCACCAAGCATGGCAACGTCAAGACCGACCACATCCTGTTCATCGCCTCGGGCGCCTTCCATCTGGCCAAGCCCAGCGATTTGTTGCCCGAGCTTCAGGGCCGCCTGCCCATCCGGGTCGAGCTTCAGGCGCTGTCGCGCGACGATTTCGTGCGCATCCTGACCGAGCCCGAGGCCAGTCTGATCAAGCAGTACAAGGCGTTGCTGGCGACCGAGGAAGTGACCTTGGACTTCGCCGAGGATTCCATCGTCGCCATCGCCGACCTGGCGGCCGAGATCAACCGCTCGGTCGAGAACATCGGCGCGCGGCGTCTGCACACCGTGCTGGAACGCCTGTTGGAGGACATCAGCTTCACCGCCCCCGACCAAAGCCCCGGCACGACCATCGCCATCACCGCCGACATGGTCAACGACCGGGTCGGCGGGTTGGCGAAGAAAGCCGATCTGGCGAAGTTCATCCTGTGATGCTCGGCCTGTTCTCCTCGCCCGACGGTTTGCGCCGGACCCGGTTCCATGATGAAAAGGGCAACCGGGTCGACGCCGCCGGCATGGTGTACGCTCCGGCCGCCTTTCTGACCGCCGCCGCGAAACGTCTGTTCGGCTGGCGCCCGCACCGGCCGATGATCTCGTATCGGGCACAGCGGGTTCTTGCCGCCCGACTGAAACCGGATTCACTGGCGGTGGAATTCGGTTCCGGCATGTCGACGCCATGGCTGGCCGTCCGATGCGGCCGTCTGGTCAGCTTCGAGGACCATCCCGGTTGGGCCGAACGGGTTCGCCGCATGCTGGCGGAAAAAACCATCGGCAACGTCGATTACCGTGTCCGTCCGTCGGATGCTTTCGCCGACGTGGGCGACTTGGCCGACGGCAGCGTGGATTTCGCCCTGATCGACGGCACCGACCGCGAGGGGTGTGCCCGGGCGATCCTTGCCAAGATGCGGGTGGGCGGTACCATCTACCTGGACAATTCCGACAAGGACATGACCAACCCGACCGGCGACGTGCGCCGGACCGAGGCCGTCTTGCGCGAGGCCGCCGAACAATCGGGTTGGCCCATCCGCCTGTTCACCGATTTCTCGCCAACCAATTTCTTCGCCGAACAGGGCATGCTGATCGACGTGACCTCGCCCTGGCGTGGTCCGACGTGATGTCATAAACTATGATCCCGATCATGCGCGCAGTGGAGCAACCATGGCCGGCGAGATTCTTACCCTGTTGAAAAACCTGGTTCCCGTCCCGCGCACCTTGGCGGCGGGAGAGGTTTTGTTTTCCTTTGGCGAACAGACTTCGGCGCTGTTTCATGTGGAACGGGGCACGCTGCGCCTCAGCTGGGCCGGCGTGCCGCTGCACACCGCCGAAGCCGGGTCCTTTTGCGCCGAATGGGCGCTGTTCACCGAAACCTGCCCGTGCGACGGCGTCGCCGTCACCGATTGCACCGTCCTGGCCTTCAACCGGACCCAGGTGCTGTTGCAGCTCAGGGCGCATCCCGACATCGCGCTGGCCTTCGCCGCCATCCTGGCCCGCGACCTGCACCGCGCCCGCGGCCGGCTGGAACTGGTGCGGCAGAAAAGCGCCCGCGACCGGGTCCTGGGCTATCTGGTGCGCGCCGGAGCCGCCGACCGCCCCGTCACCTTGCCGCGAACCCTGACCGAGGTGGCGCACGACATCGGCATCACCCGCGAGGCGCTGTATCGCACGCTGGCCCGACTGGTGAAGGACGGCCTGTTGCGGCGCGAGGGAACCCGCACCTTTCGACTGGCGCCCTGACCCCATACGAGCGCGATAATTGCACCCGGTCGTATCCTTTGGTGCACTGCGCCGGCTTTCTCCGGTTTGGACACAATTCCCATGATCATCGGCATCGACCTTGGCACCACCCATTCCCTGGCCGGGGTGATGACCGAACAGGGACCGGCGCTGGTTCCCAACGCCCTGGGTGAGGTGCTGACGCCTTCGGTGGTGGGGCTGGGCGACGACGGCAGCCTGTTGGTGGGGGCCGCCGCCCACGAACGGCTGCACAGCCACCCCCACCTGACCGCCGCCACCTTCAAGCGCCACATGGGCAGCGACCGTGAGCTGACGCTGGGCGAGCGCCGCTTCCGGCCCGAGGAATTGTCGGCCCTGGTCATCAAGTCGCTGATCCACGACGTCGAGGCCCATACCGGCGCCACGGTCACCGAGGCGGTGATCAGCGTTCCCGCCTATTTCAGCGACGCCCAGCGCAAGGCCACCCGCAACGCCGCCACCTTGGCCGGCATCCGGGTCGAGCGTCTGATCAACGAACCCACCGCCGCCGCCCTGGCCTATGGCCTGGACCAGCGCGACGCCGAGTCCCGCTTCCTGGTGGTCGATCTGGGCGGCGGCACCTTCGACGTCTCGGTGCTGGAACTGTTCGACGGCGTGGTCGAGGTCCATGCCACCGCCGGCGACAATTTCCTGGGCGGCGAGGATTTCGTCGATCTGATGGCCGGCATGGCCCTGGCCGATCTTGGTCTTGCCGACGGCAAGCTGTCGCCCGGCGACCGGGCGATATTGCGCCATCGCCTGGAAACCCTGAAGAAACGCCTGAGCCGCGAGAGCGAGGCCGAAGTGGATTTGCCGCTGCACGGCACCACCCACCGCTGGCGCCTGTCGCAGGACCGCCTGTTCGAGGCGGCACGGCCATTGGTCGAGCGCATGCGCGCCCCCATCGAGCGGGCCATGCGCGACGCCAGGCTGACGCCGGCCCAGGTGGACGAGGTGGTGATCGTCGGCGGCGCCTCGCGCATGCCCATGGTGGCGCGCATGGTCAGCACCTTGCTGGGCCGCCTGCCGCTGCGCCATCTCAATCCCGACGAAGCCATCGGCCTGGGCGCCACCGTCATGGCCGGCCTGAAAAGCCGCCACGCCACCTTGGAAGAGACGGTCATCACCGACGTCTGTCCCTACACCTTGGGCATCGAGGTGGCGCATGAGGGAACCGAGGGGCTGTTGCACGGCAACTTCCAGCCGCTGATCGAACGCAACACCACCATCCCGGCCAGCCGCGAACGGACCTTCACGCCGCTGCGCGCCCACCAAAGAGAACTGGAACTGCGGGTATTCCAAGGCGAATCGCCACGGGTCGCCAACAACATCTTGTTGGGCGCGCTGAAGCTGGAACTACCGCCCTTCGACCACCCGCAGCAGATGCCGGTGGTGGTGCGCTTCACCTACGACGTCAACGGCCTGTTGGAGGTCGAGGCGACCTTGCCGGCCATCCGGCGCGGCAAGCGGCTGGTCATCGAACAAAATCCCGGCCTGTTGAGCCCGGCCGAGATCGAGGCGCGACTGAAAGCGTTGTCGGCGTTGAAGCTGCACCCGCGCGAGCAACAGGCCAATCTGGCATTGATCAGCCGCGCCGAACGGCTTTACGAAGAATTCCTGGGCGACACCCGACAGGACATCATGACCGCGTTGCTGTCCTTCCGCACGATCCTGGAAAGCCAGGACGAGGAACGCATCCGTCATGCCCGCCAGCAATTCTCGCAATGGCTGGCCGGTTTCGGCGGAACGGTGGAGCCATGAGCGCGGATTTTCCCTGGGCCGAACTGGGCATGGCCGAAGCGGGCGACCGCCGCGCCATCAAGCGCGCCTATGCCCAACGGCTGAAATCCTGTCGCCCCGAGGACGATTCCGAAGGCTTCGCCCGACTGCGCCAAGCCTATGAAACCGCCCTGGCCTGGGCCGAAAACGACGTCGCCACTCCCGTCGCCCCACCGGTCCTTGACCCCGCGCCGCCGCGTCAGACGCCGGAATTCGACGTCCCGGAACCCGACACTCCAGAACCTGACACCACCACCTGGGAAGAAGAGCCGCAAGAAACCGAGGAACGCGAAACGGTCGAGGACCTTGTCGCCGACATGGCGACCCGAACCGACGTGTTGCTGGCCTTGCCCCCGGACGAGATGGCCCGGCAACTGGCCGACGACACCACCTTGTGGAACCTGGAAAGCAAGGACAGGCTATCCGCCTTCGTCGCCAGCCGGGTGATTTCCGACCCGTCCCTGGTGACATCGGCCGCCGTGTTGGTACTGAGCCGGTTTTTCCACTGGGACGACATTACCGTCTGCCGGGGGCTAGCCGCCCGCTGGGTGGCGGTGGACGTGCTGCAACAGATCCTGCATGCCGCCCAGATCCGTCAGGCCCTGGAAAGCGGCAGCCCGGATTATCCGCCCCTGGCCGGCAAGATGCTGCGGTGGGGCACCGGTCCGCGCGCCTGGCTCCATGCCCTGCGCTGGAGCGGCCCGGCCAAGGCCCACGCCTGCATGGCGGATTACCCGCCGCTGGTGGCGCGGCTGGTTTTCGGTCAGAAAACCGTATGGATGTGGACCAGATTGGCCGGCGGCTGGCCGGCCCTTGGCCTGCACCTGCTGCGGATCAACCTGATCTTGCTGGCTCTGGTGGCGTGGGTGCGTTTCCCCGGCTATCCCGAATCGTCGTTCAAGCTGTTCCTGACAAGCCTGTGGAACACGGCCAAGGTGGCCAACACCATCGTCGTGCTGTTGTTCGCCGTCGGCGTGTCGCGGCTTTGGAGCGGATTGGGGGTGGAACAGCCGGTTCCGCTTGGCTGGAGCCGGCGGTGGCGACTCGCGGCGCTGGCCTTGCTGACGATGGTCACCGTCGCCTTGGCCGTGCCGTTCTTCGGGTCTGTGCGCACCGCCTTTTCCGTCGCGCTGATCGGGTTGGTCGGCTCGGCGGCGCTGGTGGTGCTGCCGTCGATGGTTCTGGGAATCGCCGTGGTGGTCGGTGTCGGCGCGGTGTCGAGCGTCCTGTCAAGCCGTCCCGACCTGATGGAGATCGCCCGGCGCAACCTGGATTTCAGCCAGCCTTGGCTAACCTGGTTGCTGGGCGCCGTTTTGATGATGGCCTCGCACATGGCCCTGCGCGAGGGGTGCACCGCCCTGCGCCTGCCGCCCATGCGGTTGCCTTCGGGATTGGGGGCGGCCGTGCTGTTGACGATCGTCTGGCTGCACCTTCAGCTGTTCTGATCGCCGCGCAACAATTCCAACAGCCGCGACACCGTCTGGTCGGACAGGGTGCGGACGCTTTCGGCCAGCCGGTTGGCCAGTTCGGTGCGCTCGGGCGACAGGCCGGCGGTGTCGATGGTAATGCGGGGATGGGACAACTCGGCCAGACGCTTCAGTTCCTCGGCCTCGTCCCAGATGCAATCCAGATAGCCGGCGATCTGCATCACCAGACCGGGGGCCGGACGGCCACGATTGCCATGTTCCAGCGCCGACAGATAGGCCGAGGACAGGTTGAGGTCGGCGGCCATGCGCTTGAGCGCGATGCCCTTGGCGGCGCGCAGGGCGCGGACCTTGGCGCCGAACGGCGTCATGGCTGAAAGCTCGCTCCGCTCACCGCCGCCTCTTGATCAGCACGTAAAGGGCGCCTTCGCCGCCATGCTGGGGGCGGGCGGTGGAAAAGCCCAGGATGCGTTCGCGGCATGGCGACTGGTTGAGCCAACGCGGCACGTTGGCCCGCAACACCCCGGTTCCTTCGCGGTATCCCTTGCCGGTGATCACCAGAAGACAGCGCCGGCCGCCGTCATAGGCCCGCGAGACGAAGCCGACCAAGGCGGCATGGGCGACGTCCTGGGTCATGCCGTGCAGGTCCAGACGGCCGTCGATTTCCATCTCGCCACGTTTCATGCGCTCGGACGAACGCTTGTCCAGACCCGGCGTCACCCCGGAGCGCAGATCGGGCAGCGGCCGTGCCGGCATGGGCGTCTTCGACGGGCGGGCAGGGGGAATCGCGGGTGGCGGTGGTGCCGGCGCCGGTTCGGCCGGCGGCGTCTCCACTTCGTCCCCGGTGCCTTCGACGGCCCGGCCGGGCAGGGGGGTGACGGTGTCGGCCACCGCCCGCCAGATCCGCACCTCGTCGGGTGTCAGGATACGGCGGCGTCCACGGCCGCTCATGGTTCGATGATTTCCTGTGCGGCGGCCGGCACGTCCACCGGCGCCTTGGCCGTGGCGGCGGTTCCGAACCCTTCGGCCTGTAGGTTGCGCCGCACGAAACGGCGCCAGTCGCCGCGTGGCGCCACGCAAGGGGGTTCGCTGCTGTTCATCACCACCAGGGCGACGCCGCCCAGATGCCAGAGCTGGTCGAGATGGGCGGCGCCCTGCATGGCATAGGCCTTGGCCCGCAGACGGATGCGCCAGGCCAGGAAATGCTTGATGCCCACCAGATGGCCCAGCGCGCCGAAGGTCATGGCGACGATGCCCACCGCCACCCCGGCGGCCAACAGGATGGCCAGGGCCAGCAACATCATCACCAACAGCGGCAACAGATGGTCCCAGCCGTTGTGGATGGGCGAACCCTGGAAATCCAACATGCGCTGGTCGGTGTAGACCTCGATCCGGCGGCCAAGGATGGCGACGCGCAGCCGCTCGTGCAGCTCCTCGTCTTCCTTGATCCTGCTGGTCCGCCGATCGGCCATTGTAACGCCTACACCCCTTGTCGCATGGGGGTTACCATACGGAACGCCTTGGTCCTAGTCCAGGTCCACAGCGGCAAGCCGGGGCGAACGGGCGCGGGGCAGCAGCAGCCAATAGCGGCCTGGGCTTTTCATCCGCCCGGCCTTTTCGAACGCCGCCTCGCCCTGGCCCCAAAAATAGTCGCCGCGCACCACGCCCTTGATGGCGCTGCCGGTGTCCTGGGCCATGACCAGCCGGCGCAGCGGCTGGCCCGAGGGATCGACGGTGTCGAGATAGACCGGCACGCCCAGCGGCACGAAACGGGTGTCCACCGCCATGGACCGTTCCGGGGTCAGCGGCACGCCCTCGGAACCGATGGGGCCATCGCCGCCCATGGGACGGTAAAAGACGTAGCGCGGATTTTGCGCCATCACTTCGCGGGCCTTGACCGGATTGGCCTTGAGCCAGGCCCGGACCCCCGGCATGGAGGTGTCGGTCACCAGCCCCCTGTCGCGCAGGATCTTGCCGATACCGACGAATTTGTGGCCGTTGGTGCCGGCCACCGCCAAACGCAGCACCGAACCGTCGTCCAGCCGGATACGGCCGCCGCCCTGGATATGCATGATGTGGGCATCGACCGGATCGGCCACCCAGGCCACCGGCTGCGCCACCTTGGCCAAGGCCCCGGCCTCGATCTCGGCCCGCGTCGGATAGGCCTCGAAGCGGCCGCCGACCATGCGGCCCACCTGGGTTTCGCCGCCCGGTCCCTCGCGCAGCACCATGTCGCTGGGCTTGCCCAGCAACGGCACATTATAGCGTGCGGTGCGGGTGCGCGATCCCGCCAGTTCGGGTTCGAAATAGCCGGTGAAGGTGCCTTCGGCCCGCCCGTTGTTGGTGGCGAGATAGGGGGTGAACCAGGTTTCGAAGAACGCCCGCGCCGTGCCATGGTCGCCGGCCGGCAACCGCCGTACCTCGGCACACGGCCCGTACCAGTCCGACACCACGCCGCCGGCACCGTCGGCGCCGATGCTCTTGTCGGGAGGCAGCTTCAGGAGACGGTTGCATGACCGCACCATGGCCGGCAGCACCGCACCCGGTGTGTCCTCGGTCCAGCCGGGGATTTCGCTGAAAGCCATGGGCCTGAGATCAAGACGGTCGGGTCCGGCCACCGGCGGCGGCGCGGGCAGGGGAGCCGGGGCGCGCACCGGCGCCTCGGCGCAGGCGGCAAGGCCCAGAACCATCAACGTCAACGACAGCCGGCGCATGGCGTGCCTCGTCAGCTCGCGCTTTCCTCGGCAGCGCGGGTGGCGGCCAATTCCCAATTGGGGTCGGCCGAACGGGTGTCGCGGCGGAAGGTCCACAAATCCACCACGTCGATGATGCGCGAGGGGTCGCCCTCGACGATGCGGCCTTCGGCGTCACGCACGGCGTTGATCTGTTCCGACACGAACCGCACGGTGACTTCGGCGAAGGTGCCGTTCATGGCGGCTTCCACCGCCTTGATCTCGCGGATGCCCATCAACTCGCTGACCAGGGTCTCGCCGTTTTGCTGGCGTCCCTCGATGGCGGCGGAGAACGGCTTGTAGACCTCGTCCGCCAAAAGCGGGCGCAAGGTCTTGAGATCGCCGGCGGCAAAGGCCTGGACGATCATCTCGAACGCCATGCGCGCTCCCGACAGGAACGGGTCCAGGCTGAAGGACGGGTCGGCCTGCCGGATAGCGGCGATTCCTTCGCCCAAGGGACCGGGCGGCAAAGGTTCGGCCGCCGGCTTGCGGGCGGTCGGCAACTCGACCACGTTGTCGCCGCGCTGTTCGGCCGGCGCCTCGCGCCGGGCAAGGGTCTCCTCCGGCTCGCCCTGGTTCCACTGGGCCGGGGGACGTTCCGTACCGGTGCGCTTGCCCAGCACGCTCCGCAATCGCAGCACCAGAAAGACCGCGACGATGGCGAAAAAGACGATGTCGAGGAAATGGAAATCGCCGCTCATGGACCTACTTTTCTGGAAGAAACAAGCCAAACCGGCTGTTTCGCGTTACGATACCCACAGATAAGCCCGAGAAAGGCAAAGAGCAAGCATGGCATGGCTGGTTTTAGCGGCGGTGATCGCCGTTCCCGTGGCCGAGATCGCGGTGTTCATCAAGACGGCGCAATGGATCGGCCTGTTGCCGACCGTCGCCGCCGCCATCGCCGCCGGCATGGTCGGCTTGGCCCTGGTGCGGCAACAGGGCTTCGAACTGGTGCTGCGTACCCGCGCCCAGTTCGAACGCGGCGAGGTGCCGGTGGCCGAAGCCTTCGATGGCCTGTGTCTGGCCTTGGCCGGCGGCTTGCTGCTGTTGCCGGGTTTCCTGAGCGACGTGCTCGCCATCCTGCTGCTGTTGCCGCCGGTTCGGGCCATATTGCGCGCCACCTTGGTCTCGCACATGCCGCCGTCCGCCCAGGGTGGTCCGGGCCAGGGCGGTCCGGGCCAGGGCGGTCCGGGATCGCGCCAGGGGCCGCAGGTGATCGAGGCGGAGTATCGGGTGGTTGACGACGATAAATAGATATTCGGCACCACGACCGCCGCCGGTTGTGCCGGCCGGCGATCCGTGTTAGCCATCGGCAGCGCCCGAATCAAGGAAGTGCCAAAGAATGAGCGACACCAACACTCCCGAATCCGTCCAGCCGCCGCTGGTGGTCAACGGCCAGTACGTCAAGGACCTCTCGTTCGAGGTTCCCGGCGCTCCGGCGATCTTCGCCGAGATGCAGGGCCAGAACCCGAACATTCCGATCCATGTGGACATCAATGCCCAGCAGTTGCATGAGAACACCTATGAGGTGTCGCTGCATCTGAAGATCGAGGCCAAGCTGAACGACGAGCGCCCGGTGTTCATCGTCGAATTGGTCTATGGCGGCATCTTCACCGTCAACGTGGCGTCCGAACACGTTCAGGCCATGCTGTTGATCGAGTGCCCGCGCCTGTTGTTCCCGTTCGCGCGCACCATCATCGCCGACATGACCCGCGACGGCGGCTTCCCGCCGCTGATGATCCAGCCGATCGACTTCGTCCAACTGTTCCGCGCCCGCGCCGAAGCGGCCCAGGCCGTCGGCAACGCCTGATAGAGCGTCAGACACGAAAAAGGCGGGGACGCTGTGCGGCACCCCGCCTTTTTTCATGCCTGTTCGCCGCTTCCTTCCGGTTCCGGTTCGCGCAGCCAGATGGCTTTCTTGAGCTTGGCGACAAAAGCCATGTGAGCCTCGGTCTCTTCCGGCGTCGGCGCGTGCGGGCGCGGTTCACGCCGTTCGCGCACCACCTGAACCTGGGCGCCGCCCTTGGTGCCGGCCAAACCCAGCTCGAAACCCGGCTGGCGGCCGCCGATCAATTGCAGGTAGACCTCGGCCAGCAATTCCGAATCCAGCAGCGCGCCGTGGAAGGTGCGGTTGGAATTGTCGATCTCGAACCGGCGACACAGGGCGTCCAGGTTGGCGGGCGAACCGGGGAATTTCTTGCGCGCCATGATCACGGTGTCGATGGCCCGGCTCATGGGCATGGCGGCGAAACCCAGACGGGCGAATTCGGCGTTCAGGAACTTCATGTCGAATTCGGCGTTGTGGATCACCAGCGGATCGTCGCCGATGAAGGCACGGAAATCGGCGACGATTTCCGCGAAGACCGGCTTGTCGGCCAGAAACTGGTCGGACAGGCCATGAACCTTGAACGCTTCGTCTGGCATGAAGCGTTCGGGGTTGATGTACTGATGATAAACCTTGCCCGACGGCAAATGGTTGATCAGCTCGACACAGCCGATCTCGACGATGCGGTCGCCTTGAAGCGGATCGAAGCCGGTGGTTTCGGTATCGAGAACGATCTCGCGCATGCTTGCCTTCGCCAAAATCAGGAGCGCATCACTGTGACGATGCGTTTGAGCGCACGCAAGACCGGAACCCTTCCTACACCGCTTCGCAGCACGAAATCGGCGCGTCGGCGCTTTTCCACGTCGGGCGTTTGCTGAGCCAGGATGGCGGCCAGCCGTTCGGCGCTCATACCGGGACGGCGCAACACCCGCTGGGCCTGAAGAAAGGCCGGACAGGACACCACCGCCACCCGGTCGCAGCGCCTTTCGCCACCGGTTTCGAACAGCAGCGGAATGTCCAGCACCACCAGTTTCGTGCCGTACCGGCGGTGGCGCTTGAGAAACGCCGTCTCGGCTCGACGCACTAGGGGATGCAGGATGGCTTCCAGCCGTTTCAGTTCGGCCGGCCGGCCGAACACGCGGCGGCCCAGTTCGCGGCGGTCCACCGCGCCGTCGGTCACCACACCGGGAAACGCGGCCGCCACCGCAGTCACCGCAGCCCCACCTTGGCCCATCAACCGGTGCACGGTGGCGTCGGCGTCGTGCACCGGCACCCCCAGCCGCCGCAACATGGCGGCGGCGGTGCTTTTTCCCATGCCGATGGAACCGGTCAGACCAAGAACCTTCATGTCATCCCAATACGTGGGCGCGCAGGGCCGGCGTCACCTCGGGACGGGTGCCGAACCATGCCTCGAAACCGGGGGCCGCTTGCCACAACAGCATGCCCAGGCCGTCCACCACCTTGTTGCCGCGCGCCGCCGCCGCCACCAGGAAATCGGTCATCAGCGGGGCGTAGACGATATCGTTGACCACGGCGTGCAGGGGCAAAGCGGCCAAATCAATCTCGAGCGGCGGCTGGCCGGTCATGCCCAGCGTGGTCGCGTTGACCACCAGGCCGGCACCGGCCAACACCCGGTCGCGGTCGTTCCACGCCACCACCTCGATCCGGCCGCCGATATCGGCGGCCAATTGTTCGGCCCGCGCCGCCGAACGGTTGACCAGCCGGATTTCCGGGACACCGCAATCCACCAGGGCGGCACAGACGGCGCGGGCGGCGCCGCCAGCGCCCAACACCACCGCCGGCTCCGCCTCGGGTCGCCAATGGGGGGCGCCGTGGCGCAGATTCTCGATGAAGCCGTGGGCGTCGGTGTTGCGGCCTTCAATACTGCCGTCGTCGCGGATGACCAGGGTGTTGACCGCGCCGATACGTTTGGCCAGCGGCTCCACATGATCGACCAGGGCCAGGGCGCGTTCCTTGTGCGGCACGGTCAGGTTGGCTCCCCGGAATCCCATGCGCGGCAAGGCCTGCAACACGATTTCCAGGTCTTCGGGCTTGACCGCCAGTGGTATGTAGGCGCCGTCGATTCCCATGTGCTTGAGCCAATAGCCATGCAGACGCGGGCTGCGGGAATGTCCCACCGGCCAGCCGATGACACCGGCCAACTTGGCCTTGCCGGAAATGGTCATGGGGTCAGTCCTTCGTTTTCGCGCAGGAAGTCAAGAAGGGGCAGCAATGGCAGGCCCAGGATGGTGAAATGGTCGCCCTCGACCATCATGAACAATTGCGCGCCCCAGCCCTCGAGCTGATAGGCGCCGACCGAGGACAGGACCGCGTCGCCGGCCCGTTCCAGATATTGGTCGAGGAAAGCGTCGGAAAACCGCCGCATGGTCAGTTGGGCGCTGTCGGTGTGGTGCCACAGCTTTTGACCGTCGCGCACCGCCACCACCGACGACACCAGACGGTGGCTCCTGTCGCGCAGGGCCAGCAATTGCGCCCGCGCTGCCGCCCGGTCGGCCGGCTTGTCGAACCATTGGCGGTCGCATTCCAACATCTGGTCGGCCCCGATCACGATGGCGCCGGGATGGCGGGCCGATACCCGCACCGCCTTCAATTCCGCCAGGACTTCGGCGACGCGGGCGGCGTTGTCGGTTTCCAGCCGCATGGATTGCTTGACCGCCGCCTCGTCCACCGGGGCGGTGTCGACCACGAATGGAACGCCGGCGTTTTCCAGCATGGTCCGGCGGGTGGCCGACCCCGAGGCGAGAACGATCACTTCACGCCCTCCGGTAACGATCACTTCACGCCCTCCGGTCTGGCCGCTTCGGTCTTCGCTCCCTCGATCTTAGCGATGTGCTGTCCGTGCAACTGGATGATGGTGGCCGAAGCCTCCTCGATGGAGCGGCGGGTGACATCCACCACCGGCCAGCCATGGCGCGAGAACAGCCGGCGCGCCGAGGCCACTTCCTCGCGCACCTTCTCGAACTGGGCGTAGTCGGATTCCTCGTCGTGATTAAGGAAGCGCAGCCGGGCGCGGCGAATGTCGGACAGACTTTTAGGGTCCTTGGTCAGGCCGACCACCAGGGGCCGGCGCAACCCTTCCAGTTCGGCCGGCAAGGGCACGCCGGGAACCAAGGGATAATTGGCGCATTTATAGCCGCGGTTAGCGAGATACATGCAGGTCGGTGTCTTGGAAGTACGCGACACGCCGATGACCACGATATCGGCGTCCTCGACATCCTCGAGCAACTGGCCGTCGTCATGGTTCAAGGTGAACTGCATGGCATCGATACGGGCAAAATATTCGGCGTCGAGCACATATTGCCGGCCCGGCGTCGCGTGCATTTCCGCCCCCAGATAGCCGGCCAATGCCCCCAACACCGGATCCAGCACCGGAATGCACGGCACGTGCATGCGCCGGCAGGCTTCCTCCAGGATGCCGCGGACCGCGGTGTCCACCAGCGTACACAGAACGATGCCGGGATTGGCCTCGATGCCGGCGATCACCCGCTCGACCTGGCCCTGGCTGCGCACCAGCCACCAATTATGCTGGACGGCGTGCACGCCCTCGAACTGCACCATGCAGGCGCGGGTGACGGAAGTGACGGTCTCGCCGGTGGCGTCGGACACCAGATGGAGATGAAAACTGCGCATGAGCCTGTGGACACCGTGGAATCATGTGGATAACCCGGCCTTTCGGACAAAGGGCGAAAAAAGCGCACCCGTTGACCCTGGCCTTGTCCTGCCGACGCCCCCCTTGGGAACAAGATTGGCGTGGTTGCCGACAATAGCGTGAATCCCACTTCGCGGCATCCGCTTTCCCCGGCTTTCCCCGCTTTGCTAAAACGGCCGAAACGCCGCGATCACGGGCAAATGCCGATTCTGCCCACCTCTTATCCACAAAAGCGGGCGATCCGGTCTTTCCCTTGGGACAAGGCTGTGGATGAATTGTGGAACGAGTCCAATCCACGATGTCCACAGGCACCCACAACCTCAGCCACCTTTTCTCCTTAAAACAAACCTTGTATGACCTAGGGCCGGATAACTCGGAAAGGCAGCAACGTGACGAAGAAACCCGAGAAGCGTTTCCTCAAGGCCCTCGCGGGCGAAACCCTCACCCCGCCGCCGTTCTGGCTGATGCGTCAGGCCGGGCGTTACCTGCCGGAATACCGCGCCACCCGCACCCAGGCCGGAAGCTTCCTCGACCTTTGCTACAATCCCGAGTTGGCGGTCGAGGTGACCCTTCAGCCGCTGCGCCGCTATGGCTTCGATGCCGCCATCCTGTTTTCCGACATTCTGGTGATCCCCGACGCGCTGCGTCAGCGTGTTGCCTTCAAGGAAGGCGAAGGTCCGGTGTTGACGCCCATTCGCTCGGCAGGGGATCTGGATGGTCTCGACATCTCGGGCCTGCACGACCATCTCGCGCCGGTCTACGCCACGGTGAAGGGCCTTTCCACCGCCATTCCGGCCGAGACCGCCCTGATCGGTTTCTCGGGTGCGCCATGGACCGTGGCCACCTACATGATCGAGGGAGGGGGGTCCAAGGACTTCGCCAACGCCAAGCGCATGATGTGGAGCCAGCCCGAGCTGTTCGCCCGGCTGATGGCGTTGTTGGTCGAGGCCACCGGACAATATCTGATCCGTCAGATCGACAACGGCGCCGAGGCTATCCAGATTTTCGACACCTGGGCCGGCGCGCTGCCGGAAACCGAATTCCGCAAATGGGTGATCGAACCCACCCGCCAACTGGTCGAACGCATTCATGGCGAACGTCCGGGCGTGCCGGTGATCGGTTTCCCGCGCGGCGCCGGTATTTTGTACGAAACCTACGTCACCGAAACCGGCGTCGACGGGGTCAGCCTGGATTCCTCGATGCCGTTGGACTGGGCGGCGGAAAAGCTTCAGTCCAAATGCACGGTACAGGGCAACCTTGACCCCATCCTGGTGGTAGCCGGCGGCGAGGCCCTGGATTCCGGTATCGACCGTGTCCTGAAGGCTTTGGGCAAGGGACCGTTCATCTTCAACCTTGGTCACGGCATCATTCCGTCGACCCCGCCCGAGAACGTGGCGCGGCTGGCCGAACGCATCAAGAGCTGGCGGAGCTAGGGCCGATGACGAAGACGGCAGTCATTCTGTTCAACCTGGGTGGGCCGGATTCGTTGGAGGCGGTCGAGCCCTTCCTGTTCAACCTGTTCAACGATCCGGCGATCATCGGTGCGCCGTCCCTGATCCGCCGTCTGTTGGCCCGTTTCATTTCACGCAAGCGGGGACCGGTGGCGCGCGAGATTTACGCCCAACTGGGCGGAAAATCGCCGCTGGTGGAAGAAACCGCCAAGCAGGCCAAGGCGCTGGAATCGGCCTTGGGCGACGATTACCGGGTTTTCATGGCCATGCGCTACTGGCATCCCTTTGCCGCCGAGGCTTTGGCCGAGGCGCAGGCCTGGGGAGCGGACAGGGTGGTGCTGTTGCCGCTTTATCCGCAATTTTCCACCACCACCACGCGGTCGTCATGGCGGCAATGGCGGCAATTGGCCAGTGGCTGGGCGGTTCCCACCGAAACCGTATGTTGTTACCCGGACGAACCGGGGCTGGTGTCGGCCATCGCCCAATTGGTGCGGGACGGCTGTGACCAGGCCAGGGCTTCTGGCCGGCCGCGCGTGTTGTTTTCCGCCCACGGTCTGCCGCAAAGCGTGGTGGACAAGGGCGACCCCTATCCCAAGCATGTGGAGCAGACGGCCCGCGCCGTGGTGACCCAACTGGGGATCGCCGATCTTGACTGGGGGATCTGTTACCAAAGCCGGGTCGGTCCGATGAAATGGATCGGCCCGAGCACCGAGCAGGAACTGGAACGGGCCAGCGAAGACGGCGTGCCGGTGGTGGTAGTGCCCATCGCCTTCGTGTCCGAGCATTCAGAAACCTTGGTCGAGCTGGACATCGAATACCGCCACCGGGCAGAGACCTTGGGGATTCCGGCCTATGTGCGGGTGCCGGCGGTGGGGCATCATCAGGATTTCATTGCCGGTCTGGCCAATCTGGTCCGTGATCCCGGCAGTCGCCGGGGGCGAGGATGCGCCGGCGCCGGAGGGCGTTGCCCGTTTCAAGTCGAGTTGGGAGAGGATCGATGAGCGGCGAAACCTATCTGTGGATCAAGGCGCTGCACGTGATCGCGGTGATCTCGTGGATGGCCGGGCTTTTGTACCTGCCGCGGTTGTTCGTCTATCACTGCGAGGTCGAACCTGGTTCGGCCACCTCGGAAAAATTCAAGGTGATGGAACGCCGCCTTCTCAAGGCGATCATGCTGCCGGCGGCGGTGGTGGCATGGGGCGCCGGGCTGACCATGGCGGTCGAGGGTGGACTGTTTCAGGAACATTGGTTTCACGTGAAACTACTGCTCGTCGTTTTGATGACCATTGCCCACCATATGATGACGCGATGGAAAAACGACTTCGCCGCCGACCGCAATCATCGTCCGCAGCGTTTTTTCCGTATCGCCAACGAAGTTCCGACGCTGCTGATGATCTTCATCGTGATCTTGGTCATCACCAAACCGTTCTGAGCGAAAAAGCGCCGGGATTCGCGTAAAATCACGTTTGACAGCATGGCGGCCTTTGGCTAAAGCTTGCCCATTCCGGGACCGCCAACGGTTCCGCCTTCCTAAAACGTCATCTTCCGCGCATTTCCCCCGGCCCTAAAACGGCCCGGGCCTCGCCCCCGAGGCGAGTGGCGTGCGAGCACTCAGACGGAAACTCCCAATGCATCTTCAAGAACTCAAGAAGAAAACTCCCGCCGAGCTGCTCGCTTTCGCGGAGGAATTGCAGATCGAGAACGCCAGCACCCTGCGCAAGCAGGACATGATGTTCGCGATCCTGAAACAGCTGGCCGACAACGACACGCCCATCTATGGCGACGGCGTCCTGGAAATCCTGCAAGACGGCTTCGGCTTCCTGCGCAGCCCGGAAGCCAATTACCTGCCGGGTCCCGACGACATCTATGTCAGCCCCAGCCAGGTCCGCCGTTTCAGCCTGCGCACCGGCGATACCGTCGAGGGCCAGATCCGGTCGCCCAAGGATGGCGAGCGCTATTTCGCCCTGCTCAAGGTCAATACCATCAATTTCGAGCCGCCGGAGAACGTGCGGCATCGCATCAATTTCGACAACCTGACCCCGCTTTATCCCGACGAGAAGCTGAAACTCGAACTGGACGACCCCACCAAGAAGGATATGACCACCCGTGTCATCGATCTGGTGTCGCCGCTCGGCAAGGGCCAGCGCGCGTTGATCGTGGCGCCGCCGCGTACCGGCAAGACGGTGATGATGCAGAACATCGCCCACGCGATTTCCGCCAATCATCCCGACGTCTACCTGATCGTGCTGCTGATCGACGAACGCCCCGAGGAAGTGACCGACATGGCCCGCTCGGTGCGCGGCGAGGTCATCTCGTCCACCTTCGACGAACCGGCCAGCCGCCACGTCCAGGTCACCGAGATGGTGCTGGAAAAGGCCAAGCGCCTGGTCGAGCATAAGCGTGACGTGGTCATCCTGCTCGATTCCATCACCCGTCTGGCCCGCGCCTACAACACCGTCGTTCCCAGCTCGGGCAAGGTGCTGACCGGTGGCGTGGACGCCAACGCATTGCAGCGCCCCAAGCGCTTCTTCGGCGCCGCCCGCAACATCGAGGAAGGCGGTTCGCTGACCATCGTCGCCACCGCGTTGATCGATACCGGTTCGCGCATGGATGAAGTGATCTTCGAAGAGTTCAAGGGCACCGGTAATTCGGAACTGATCCTGGACCGCAAGCTTTCGGACAAGCGCACCTTCCCGGCCATTGACATCACCCGTTCCGGCACCCGCAAGGAAGAATTGCTGGTGGACAAGGGGGTTCTGTCCAAGATGTGGGTGTTGCGTCGTATCCTGATGCCCATGGGCGTGGTCGATGCCATGGAATTCCTGGTGGACAAGCTCAAGCAGTCGAAGAACAATTCGGACTTCTTCGAGGCGATGAACTCGTAGGGACGCTTCGGAAACGAAAAAGGGCCTCCTTCCCAACGGAAGGAGGCCCTTTTCTTGTCCGGCTACTTCTGGGGTTTCAGGCCACGGGTGTTGGCCTGGGCCCGACTTTTCCAATCGTCCACTGGGGCGATGTCGTCAAGCCGGGGATGGCTGTGCACCGGGTGGCTGGGAAGGTCGTCGGGCGCCATGTGCAGGTCTTGCGCGGCCTCGACCGGGCTTTGCATCTGGGTGTGCATCTGGGCGCGGGCCTTCCAGTCGTCGGAACTGGCGGCATGGTGTTCCGGTTCCTCGATCAGCGGCACCGGATGACGGGAAAGATAGGAGGACAGCCACAAGGTGGCGGCCAGCGGCGGCACGATCACCAGCAGGAAGCGCAGCGACAGCGTGTAGAACGCCTCGCGGCCGCTTTCGATGATGATCTGTTCCTTGCAATCGTAGCGATCACGGAAAGTGCCGGAACACAGGCTCATGCGGTCCTTCATCTGATCCGATCCGTGGGTTTCCACCGCACCTTCGGGAAGGGTCATCCACATCGCCATGCCCACCAGCAGCATCCACAGGACACCGCCGACGGTTACGCCCATCTTCAAACGACTGCGTTCCGCCCTGGTCATCATCCCCTCCGGGAAATGGTCCGCCCGATTATAGGGGGATTCGGCGGTGCTGACAAATCAGGGCAGGTCCTTAAGCCTTGATGGAAACGCCTTCGAGAGTCAGCAGGAAACGCTTGGTGTCGATTCCATCCATGCCGGAATAGCCGCCCAACGATCCGTCGGCGGCCAGGACCCGATGACAGGGAACGATGATCGGCAGCGGATTTCGGCCACAAGCCCCGCCCAGCGCCCTGGGGGCGGTGGCCAATTCGCCGGCCAGTTCGCCATAGGTGCGGGTGGTGCCGTGGGGAATGGCGGCCAGGGCTTGCCATACCCGTTTCTGGAAGGCGGTGCCCATGGGGGCCAGCGGCAGGTCGAATTCCTTGAGCCGGCCTTCGAAATAAGCGTCGAGTTGGTCACGGGCCCGCTCCAGGACCGGGGCCGGCGGTTCGGCGGTTTCGGGCGGCCAACCCCATTCGACGGCGATGAGGGCGCCGTCTTCCTCGAACAGGGTCAAAGGCCCGACCGGGCTGTTATAGGCGAGATAGGACATGGCCAAACCTTACCTTTTCCCAAGGGCGGCGGGCAAGAGCGCCGGATCGGTGATCGGAGCCAGGCACGTGAAACCATGGCAGACATAGGCGGCGGCGCATCCGTCCACCAAACCCTGGCCGTCGCCGCCGTCGTCTTGTTTCAACACCAGCTCAGGGATTGCGGTTTCCAACACGGCCCGCGTCAGGGCCTTTGTGTCGGCACGATCCAACGGCCCGACCACCGTCACCGTCACCGGTTCGACCAACATTTCAAAGGCGGCCAGCAAGGCGGTGATGTTGACGAAATGGGCCGAGATTTCGTTGCCGAAAGCTTCGATCACCGCTTCGGCCCGCCGGCGGTAGCGATCCTCGCCGGTCACCAGGGCCAGCCGGGCCAGCACTTGCGCCATGATGCCGTTGGCCGACGGAACGGCGTTGTCGTGTATCGGCTTGAGCCGGACGATGACGTCGCCGGCATCGGCCGCCGCCTGGAAATAGCCGCCGGTCCTTTGGTCCCAATGATGGCGGTCGGCCGCCGCCACCCAGATTCGGGCATGCTCAAGAAGCTGGGGCTCGCCTTGCGCCTGATGAAGCATCAGGGCGGCGCGGGCCATGTGGGCGAGATCGTCGAGCAACCCGACCGGCCGAAACCGCCCCTGGCACAGGGAATGGGCCAGCCGGCCGTCGGGCAAGGCCATCATGCACCGGACCGCGTCATAGGCGCCGCGCGCCAGGGCGATCCACTCGGGCCGGTCGAACACTTGTCCGGCAAAGGCCAGAGCGGCCACCATCATGCCGTTCCAATCGGCCAGAACCTTGTCGTCGCGATCGGGGGGAATCCTGGCTTCGCGGGCTTGCCACAACAGGGCATGGGCCTTCGCCAGCATGTTTTCGTCGGCCTGGACGGGGGCGGCATGATTGCGATGCAGGATGCTGACGCCCTCCCAATTGCCGCCCCGCCGCACGTCATAGGCCGTCTTGAAGGCTGTCGCCAGATCGGGGGGCAACACCTGCTCCACCTGCGGTACCGTCCAGGTATAGAACTTGCCTTCGACCCCTTCGGAATCGGCATCCAAGGTGGCGGCGAAGGCGCCGCCTTCGGCCATCATGTCGCGGGCCAGCCATGCCACCGTCTCGGCGACGCGGGCGGCGTAAAGGGGTTCCCTGGTGCCTTGCCATGCCTTGGTCAGCAGTTCCACCAGCTGGGCATTGTCATAGAGCATCTTTTCGAAATGCGGCACCAGCCAGGTCTCGTCGGTGGAATAGCGCATGAAGCCGCCGCCAAGGTGGTCGTAGATGCCGCCCAGGCAGATCCGGTCAAGCGTCAGGGTCACCGCGTCGGCCAATTTCCGGTCGCCGGTCCGCAATGCCGCGCGCCACAGGAAGTCGAACAATCCCGGCTGGGGAAATTTCGGCGCGCCCCGCAATCCGCCGTGTTCCGGGTCGATCATGGTCAATACCTGGGTGGCGGCGCGATTCATCAGATCGAGCGATAGTTCGGCCGTGGTGCCAGGTCCCGATCTTTCACTCAATCCGGCCTTGAGTGCCCGCACATTGGCGACGACGCGATCCTGACCGTCGCGCCAAGTGGCGAGGACCCCTTTCAGCACCTCGGGGAAACCGGGGCGGCCATAGCGCGATGTGGGCGGGAAATAGGTGCCGCCCCAGAACGGTTCGCCTTTGGGCGTCAGGAACATGGTCAGCGGCCAGCCGCCATGTTGCCCCATCATGCCCAACGCTTGCTGATAGATGGCGTCAAGGTCGGGCCGTTCCTCGCGGTCGACCTTGATGTTGACGAAGTCGCGGTTCATCCGGGCGGCGATGTCCGGGTCCTCGAAACTCTCGTGCGCCATCACGTGGCACCAATGGCAGGCGGCGTAGCCGATCGACAACAGGATCGGCTTGCCGGTGGTTTCCGCCTCGGCCAGGGCTTCGGCGCCCCATGGCCACCAATGCACCGGGTTGTCGCGATGCTGCCGCAGGTAGGGGCTGGTTTCCGTGCCAAGGCGGTTGGTCATGAAGGGGGGTGCTCTTTCGGCAATTTCGGGGCTTGCTTGCGCCTTTGGGCACAAGGGCTTAGTTTGGGTCTCGCACGCCGAAACGCAACCCGTGGAAAGGCCCGGCCATGAAAATCACCGTCGACGTGGATTGCACGCCCGAGGAAGCGCGGGCTTTTCTGGGCCTGCCCGACGTCAGGCCCATGCAGGACGCCTTGATGCGGCAGATTCAGGAACGCATGACCGCGACGCTGTCGGCCATGGAGCCGGAGATCATGCTCAAGACCTGGCTGCCGGCTGGAGTACAGGGCATGGAACAGTTGCAGAAGATGTTCTGGGCCCAATTCGCCGGCGCCACCCGACGGGAGAAGAAAGAGTGAGCATGAATCCCGAGCCCTATTTTCGTCTGCACGCCTTTATCTGCACCAACCGCCGGCCCGATGGTCACAAGCGCGGTTCGTGCGCGGCCCGCGGTGCCGAGCCGTTGCGCGATTATCTCAAGGCGCGGACCAAGGAATTGGGAATCGCCGGGGTGCGGATCAACGCCGCCGGATGCCTGGACCGCTGTGAGCTGGGGCCGGTGATGGTGATCTATCCCGAGGGCATCTGGTACAATTTCCACAGCTACGAGGACATCGACGAGATCCTCGATTCCCATCTGCTCAAGGGGGGGCGGGTCGAACGGCTGATGCTGCGACCCGAGGACGGGCCGCCGCCCAAGGGCTGAGCGGAAGTTTCATGAATTCAGGCGGGGGCATCGGCGGGGAAAATCCACCGGTGCCCCTGGTGCGTTCACCGACGGAAAAGACCATGTCACACACCACCATCTTCGCCTTGGCCAGTGCCCCCGGTCGCGGGGGCGTCGCGGTGTTCCGGCTGTCGGGACCGCGTGCCGCCGAGGCGTTGCGGTCCTTGGCGGGACGCGATCTTCCGGCCCCGCGCACCGCGCAGCGGGTCAGGCTTCGCCATCGGGACGAGGATATCGACGACGGTCTGGCGCTGATGTTTCCCGCACCTCGCAGCTTCACCGGCGAGGATGTGGTGGAATTACATGTTCACGGCGGCCGGGCGGTGGCCGCCGCCTTGTCCGACGCCCTGGTGTCGCTGGGACTGGTGCCGGCCGAACCGGGAGAGTTTTCCAAGCGCGCCTTTTTGAATGGCAAGCTTGATCTGACGCGGGCCGAAGCCATCGCCGATCTGGTCGATGCCGAGACGGCGGCGCAGCGACGTCAGGCCCTGCGGCAATTGGACGGAGGTCTTGCCGCCTTGGCCGATCGCTGGCGGGCCGAATTGGTGCGGGCCATGGCGCTGATGGAAGCGGTGATCGACTTTTCCGACGAGGGCGTGCCCGATGGCCTGGTGGGCGAGGTAGGCCGGGCGGTGATGGCGCTGACGGCGGATTTGCAAAGCCATCTGGTTCAAGGACAACGCAGCGAACGGCTGCGCGACGGTATCCATATCGCCATCGTCGGCGCGCCCAATGCCGGCAAGTCCAGCTTGCTCAACCGTCTTGCCGGACGCGAGGCGGCGATCGTCAGCAGCGTTGCCGGCACCACCCGCGACGTCATCGAGGTGCATCTTGACCTGCATGGCTGGCCGGTGGTGTTGGCCGATACGGCGGGCCTGCGCGAGGCGGCCGAGGATGTGGAGGCCGAAGGCATCCGCCGCGCCCTGGCCCGTGCCGAGATGGCGGATCTCAAGCTGGCGGTATTCGACGCCAGTTTGTTGCCGGCTTGGGATGGCCCCACGCGAAGCATGGTTGACGCGGACGCCCTGGTGGTGCTCAACAAGGCGGACAAATCCACGATGGCGCTGCCGGCGGAATTGGATGGTCATCCAGTGCTGGCCCTGTCGGCGCGAACCGGAGACGGTCTGGACGGGTTGCTGTCGGTGCTGGAGCAAGAGGTTTCCACCCGCTATGCGGTGAGCGCGGCGCCGGCCCTGACGCGGGCGCGGCATCGGGCGGCGGTCGAGGACTGCCTTGCCGCGCTCGGGCGGTTCGATCCGGTGGCCGAGATCGAGTTGGCGGCCGAGGATTTGCGTCTTGCCGCCGCCGCCCTGGGCCGCATCACCGGCCGGGTGGACGTCGAGGAAATTCTGGACGTGGTGTTCCGCGAGTTCTGTATCGGAAAGTGAGATGTTTCACGTGAAACCGGATTTCGATCTTTTTGCCGACGTGGTGGTGGTCGGCGGCGGCCATGCCGGTTGTGAAGCCGCCGCCGCCGCCGCCCGCATGGGGGCCAACACGATTCTGGTGACCCAGCGTCTGGAAACGTTGGGCGAGATGTCGTGCAACCCGGCCATCGGCGGTTTGGCCAAGGGCCAGTTGGTGCGCGAGATCGACGCCCTTGACGGTCTGATGGGGCGGGCCATCGACCGCGCCGGCATCCAGTTCCGTATCCTGAACCGCAGCAAGGGTCCGGCGGTGCAGGGGCCGCGTGCCCAGGCCGACCGCAAGCTCTATCGTGCCGCCATGCGGGCGTTGCTGGATGAGACCGAGAACCTGACCCTTCTGGCCGCCACCGCCGAGGATCTGGTCGTCGAGGGCGGCCGGGTGTCGGGGGTGGTTCTGGCCGACGGCCGTAATATCCGTTGCGGCGCTGTGATCGTCACCACCGGCACCTTCCTGCGCGGAATGGTCCATTGCGGTGAAAAGACCTGGGCGGCGGGACGGGTGGGCGACGCCCCCAATTATGGCCTGTCGGCGGCGTTGGCCCGCGCCGGCTTCACCCTGGAGCGGCTGAAGACCGGCACCCCGGCGCGGCTGGATGGCCGGACCATCGACTGGGCCAGTCTGGAAATGCAGCCGGGTGACGATCCGCCGGTGCCGTTCTCCACCCTGACCGATCGCATCACCGTGCCGCAGGTGGCGTGCGGCATCACCCACACCAATGCCCGCACCCATGCCATCATCCGCGCCAATCTGCATCGGGCGCCGATGTATTCGGGGCAGATCCAAAGCGTGGGGCCGCGCTATTGCCCGTCCATCGAGGACAAGATCGTCCGTTTCGCCGACAAGGACCGCCATCAATTGTTCCTGGAACCCGAGGGGTTGGACGACCACACCGTCTATCCCAACGGCATCTCGACGTCGTTGCCGGCCGAGGTTCAGGACGAGATGATCCATTCCATCCCCGGATTGGAGCGGGTGACCATCCTGCGCCCCGGCTATGCCATCGAATACGATTTCATCGATCCCCGTGAATTGCACCGCACGCTGGAAACCCGGCGGGTAAGGGGATTGTTCCTGGCCGGCCAGATCAACGGCACTACCGGTTACGAGGAAGCCGGCGCCCAAGGTCTGTTGGCCGGCCTCAACGCCGCCTGTGTGGTGGCGGGATCGCGGCCCTTGGTGTTGGATCGGGCCGACGCCTATCTGGGGGTGATGGTCGACGATCTGGTGACCCTGGGCACCCGCGAACCCTATCGCATGTTCACCTCGCGCGCCGAATACCGGTTGCTGCTGCGCGCCGACAATGCCGATCTGCGGCTGACCCCCAAGGGTATGGAATGGGGTTGCGTCGGACGCGAGAGATCGGAACGCTTCCGCGACAAATCCGCCGCCCTTGATCATGGCCGGCAACTTCTGTCGGAGTTGAAGGCGTCGCCCAACGTGCTGCGCGGTCATGGCTTCGAGGTCAACCAGGACGGGGTGGTGCGCAGCGCCTGGGACTTGCTGGCCTATCCCGATATCGATCTGGGACGTCTGGCCGGACTGTGGCCGCAATTGGCGGGCTTTGCCCCGGCGGTGGCCGAGCAGTTGCAAATCGAAGGTACCTACCGGGCCTATCTGGCCCGTCAGGATGCCGACATCCGGGCCTATCGCCGCGACGAGGATCTGGTCATTCCCGACGATCTGGATTACGACACCATCGGTTCCCTGTCCAACGAAGTGCGGCAAAAGCTGAAGACCGCGCGGCCAGAGACCCTGGCCGATGCCGGACGCATTCCCGGCATGACCCCGGCGGCGCTGACCGCGCTGTTGGGGCACGTCAAAAAGCAGAGCGTGGCCTGAATCCACATATGGTGTTTAATCCACATATGGTGTTTCACGTGAAACAACACACAAGAGGGGAAGGGGGATGACCCCGGACGAATTCCAAGCCAAAACCGCCGTTTCACGTGAAACCATGGAACGGCTGCGCGCCTATGCCGAGGTGCTGGTCAAGTGGCAGGCCCGGATCAATCTGGTGGGGCCGGATACCATCCCCAACCTGTGGCAGCGGCATTTCCTCGATTCCGCCCAGGTTTTCCCCATCCTTCCACCGAATATCCACAGACTTGTCGACATGGGCTGCGGGGCCGGTTTCCCCGGTCTGGTGCTGGCGATAATGGGGGTGCCCGAGGTCCACCTGATCGAATCCGACCAGCGCAAATGCGCCTTCCTGCGCGAGGCGGCGCGGGTGACCGGCACGTCCGTCACCATCCACAACGGCCGAATCGAACAGGTGGCGCCGGTGGCGGCCGATTTGGTGACGGCCCGTGCCCTGGCGCCGCTGGAAAAATTGCTGGATTGGGCCGAACGACACCTGTTGCCGGAAGGTCACTGCGTCTTCCTAAAGGGTAGGGGAGTGGAAGACGAATTGACCGTGGCGGCCAAAGAATGGAATATCACCTGCGAGCGGTTCCCCTCTTTGACGGACCCCTCGGCAACAATCCTCCACCTGAAAGAGGTTCGCCGTGGTCGAGCACAGCTCTAGCAGCGCCCCCACGAAGCCCGCGCGCATTATCGCCATCGCCAACCAGAAGGGCGGGGTGGGAAAGACCACCACCACCATCAATCTGGCTACCGCCATGGCGGCGACCAAGAAAAAGGTGCTGATCATCGACCTGGACCCCCAGGGCAATGCCAGCACCGGTCTTGGCATCGACCGGTCTGCCCGCGCGGTCAATTCCTATCATGTGCTGATCGGCGAGGCGCAACTGGCCGAAACCGTCCTGCCCACCGATATTCCCGGGCTTTCTTTGGTGCCGTCCGGCGTCGATTTGTCGGGCGCCGAGATCGAGCTGGTGGAAATGGAACGGCGCGAGCAGCGTCTGGCCGAAGCGCTGGGCACCATCGGTTCCTATGATTACGTGCTGATCGATTGTCCGCCGTCCCTGAACCTCTTGACGGTCAACGCCCTGGTGGCGGCGCATGCGGTGATGGTGCCGCTGCAATGCGAGTTCTTCGCGCTGGAAGGCATCAGCCATCTGGTGCAAACCATCGAACGTGTCCGGCAGGCGCTCAATCCCGAGCTCGAGCTTCAAGGCATCGTGCTGACCATGTTCGACAAGCGCAACAACTTGTCGGAAATGGTCGCCGCCGACGTGCGCGAGTTTTTCGGCGACAAGGTCTACAAGACGGTGATCCCGCGCAACGTTCGCATTTCCGAGGCGCCGTCGCACGGCAAGCCGGTTCTGATCTACGACGTCAAATGCACCGGGTCCGAAGCCTATATCCATCTGGCCTCGGAGGTGTTGAAGCGTGAACGCAAGTTGAAGGCAGCAGGGTGATCAAGGTGGCAGAGGAAAAGCGTCGTAATCTGGGTCGCGGCCTGTCCGCGTTGTTGGGTGATTCGGGTGTGGCCGCCGCCGCCTCGGTCGCCGCCACGCCGGCCGTGTCCAACAATACTGCCCGCGGCCTGCGGACCCTGGCGGTGTCGCAGCTTCGGCCCGGAAAATTCCAGCCGCGTCGCCAGTTCGAGGAAGAGGCCATCGCCGATCTGGTGGAATCGGTCCGCGAGAAGGGCATCCTTCAGCCTATCCTGGTCCGTCCCGTCGATGGCGGCTTCGAGATCATCGCCGGCGAGCGCCGCTGGCGCGCCGCCCAGCGGGCACAATTGCACGAAGTGCCGGTGATCATCCGCGAGTTCTCCGACAAGGAAGCGCTTGAGGTCGCGCTGGTGGAAAACCTCCAGCGTCAGGACCTGTCGCCGCTGGAAGAGGCCGACGGTTACCGCCGGCTGGTCGAGGAGTTCAGCCACACCCAGGAAGAGCTGGCCAAGGCGGTGGGCAAGTCGCGCAGCCACGTGGCCAACATGATGCGCCTTTTGGCGCTGCCCGATCCCATCAAGGCCATGGTCGAGGCCAAGCAGATTTCCGCCGGCCACGCCCGCGCCCTGCTGACCGCCGACGATCCGGTGACGCTGGCGCGTGAGGTGGTGGACAAGCAACTGAACGTGCGCCAGACGGAAAAGCTGGCCGCGGGTGAGAGCAAGGGCAAGGCGCCGTCCGCCGCCCGTCCGTCCGCCGCCCAGCATCGCGACGCCGACACCGCCGCCCTTGAACGCGACCTGGCGGAAATGCTGGGGGTCAAGGTGAGCCTCAAGCCGCTGGGCAAGGGCGGCGAGCTGACCATCCATTACGGCAGCCTGGAACAACTGGATGACATCCTGGCGCGATTGGGTAATGGTGAACGCTGAGGGAAATTGAAACCAAGAACACGGGCGGCCATCGTGCCGTCCGTCTTTTGTCCATAAGGTCACACCGCTGCTGTGGGGGAAGTGGGATGCCCGATGATGCGTCGTTGGATATGCTTTTCGACCGGATTCCGCCCGAAGTGGTGGAAACCTTCACACCCGCCCAACGAGCGGCATTGTGGAGCGCGGTGAAGCCGGTCAGCTGGCGCCGTCATCCGGTCAACATCCGCCTGTCCTTTCCGATCATCGGCGGCCGTTTCTTCCTGACGGTGGTGGGGGGGCCGGAAAAGCGCTCGATAGAGCGGCGAAGCCGCGAACGGCGCATGTTTCCCTTGCGCACCATCGGCAACATCCTTTTTCTTCTCGGCATCGGCGCCGCGTTCTATGTCATCGCGGTGCTGGGCCTTGTCGTTTTCTCCAACCTGATCGAATTCTGAGGATTTGCTCACATGACTTCCTGTCCCTGCGGTTCCGGTCGCGGTTTCGACGATTGCTGCGGCCCGTTGCTGGCCGGTGCCGCGCCTTCCTCGCCGGAAGCGTTGATGCGGTCGCGCTATACCGCCTTCACCCGTGCCGATCTCGACTATCTGGAAACCACCCTGGCGCCCGAGGCCAAGGAGGATTACGACCGCGCCGAGACCGAAACCTGGGTCAAGGAAGCCAAGTGGGACGGCCTGGAAATCCGCTCGACCGAAGATGATCAAGTGGAGTTCGTCGCCCGCTACAAGTTCCGGGGCAAGGTGTTCGCCCATCACGAACTGGCGTCGTTCCGCCAGCACGAGGGGCGCTGGATGTATGTGGACGGCGTCATGAATCCGCGTCCGACCCAACGCGCCGTGGAAAAGGTTGGCCGCAACGATCCGTGCCCGTGCGGTTCAGGCAAGAAGTTCAAGAAGTGCTGCGGCGCCTGACTGTTTTCTGACCCCGTGCGCCGGGTGGCCTTATCCTGATGCCTGGAAGCCGGGCGCCAGGAGAATATCAGGCCGTCCGGCGCCATTTTTTTGGGACGATCCATGACCTCCTCGTCTTCTCCCCAGCTTCGTCACCCCCGTCTGGTGCTGGCCGTCGCCTTGATTCTTGGCGTCGCGGTCATGCTGGGCCTGTTGGAACTGGGGCTGCGGCTGGTGGCGCCCTATGGCGTGGTCAGCGTCGGCTGGAGCACCAGCGGCAACGGCCGACTGTATGGCTGGGGGTTCGACGGCGGCGAAATGCAGGTGGTGCGTGACGCCGACAGCGGGCAACTGTACCTGAACCGCGCCAATCCCCGTGGCTGGCGCGACCTGCCCCGTTCGTTCGACAAGCCGGACGGGGTGTTCCGCGTGCTGGTCTTGGGCGATTCCAACATCTTCGGGTATCTGGTGCCGGCGGACAAGACCGTCACCCACCAGCTCGAGGACAAGCTGAACGCCCAAGGAATCAAGGCCGAGGTCATCAACCTGTCCTATTCCGGTTGGGGCACCGACCAGGAAGTCGAAGCACTGCGTCTGGAAGGCATGCGCTATCGTCCCGACGTGGTGGTTCTGCACGTCACCGGCAACGATTTCGTCGACAATTTCCACTGGCAACTGGATGGCAAGTTCGGCCGCCGCCGGCCGTTCTATTACCGTGTCGGCGCCGATGGCGAGGCCGAACGCCAGCCCAATCCCAACTACAAAATTCCGACCAATACCCGGATCAAGGAATTCTGGTTCCGCCATTCGGAACTGGTCAAACGGGTCTACACCGGATGGAAGACCTTCCTGGCCCTCAGGAAGTCGAAATACGAATTGTCGCGGGGACAGGTGGAACTGATCGGCTATTACCTGGGACAGGATGCCCAGGCGCCGATCATGGTGGATCTGGCCGCGCTTGTCGATCGCCAGGGCGTGACCGAGGAGCAATTGGCGGAGCTGGCCATGCGCCATGGCTTGAACGACGAGCAGCGTGAAACCGTGCTGCGCATGGCCGAACGGGTGAATTCCCAGGAAGGCTCGATGCAAAGCCTGTACAAGGCCAGGATGGAAATCGCCGCCCCACATTGGCAGCTTTTCGCCGCCCTGGTCCGTGCCGCCAAGGCTGAAGCGGGGCGGGGCGGAGCCAAGCTGTTGCTGTCCACCGATGTGGACGAGGGCCGCTGGACGCGGGAAATGTTCTGGCACAACGTCGAGCCCAGCTCCGAGGCCAAGCAGCGCTATTTCGCCCTTAACGACGATCTGCGCCGTCTGGCCGCCGAAACCGATGTCGGCTTCGTCGAGCCGCTGTTGCCGGCGCCGCGAGCCCGCAACGACGCCCATCCCACGGTTGCCGGCAACGCCGCCATCGCCGAAAACATCCTGACGGCGTTGAAGACCCAAGGGTTGCTGCCAGTGGAATTGGTGCCAGTGGGGAAATAATCCCTCCGGCGGTTCAGGCCCGCAGGTTTTCCGGTGATTCGAACCCCAGTTCGCGGGCTTCGGCGTCGAACGCTTCGCGATAAAGCGGATAGGCGGCGGTCTTGGTCATGGTTTCGCCGGTCATGGAATTGGTATAGGGGCCGCGCACCAAAAGCGGATGGGCCGCCTTGTTGGGGCAACGGTCGCCTTCGGCGATCAACGCCTTGATCTGGGCCGACAATCCGGCGGCGTGACAGGCGTCCAGATCGGCCTCGCGTTGCATTTCCTCGATTTCCGCCCGCAATTCCGCATTTTCGTCACGCAGGCGTTCAAGCTCGGCGCGCAGTTCGGTCAGTTCGAATTCAGTGGCGGTCATGCAATCGGCTCCTGCGAAAAGCTGGTCCCACAAAAATACGGGCGAAAAACGAACGGCCGGGCATGACGCCCGGCCTCGTGTCGTTCATTCGCCCGTACCACGGGAAACAGGAAAGAAGGTCTTGGTCCTTTATTCCTGAGACCCACCATACGCCGCCCGACCCTGGCCGTCAAACATCCCGCGAACTGATAATTTTTTCTGATCAAAAGCATCCGATGGCTGGATTTCCAGCCTTTCACCGGCGGGCCTATTGTCAGAGTATCCATTTTCGACCGGGTGCCTCATGGATTGGATCGTCGATTTCCTGATGACGCCGTTTCTGGGAAAGGCTGTTTGGGCTTGGCTGGTGTTCCTGGGGCTGGTGGGCTTCCTGATGGTGCTGGACCTGGGCGTCCTGCACCGCCCCGACCCGGTCACCGGCCGCCGCCGCGAGATCGAGGTGGGCGAAAGCCTGGTGCTCAGTGCCGGATACATGACGGTCGGCGTCGCTTTCGGCGGCTGGGTCTGGCACGTCATGGGGCGCGAGGCCGGCATCACCTATCTGACCGGCTTCGTGGTGGAAAAAAGCCTGGCGCTCGACAACATCTTCGTCATCTCGCTGATCTTCACCGCCTTGGCGGTGCCGCGCATGCACCAGCACCGGGTACTGTTCTGGGGCATCCTGGGGGTGATCGTGCTGAGGGGGCTGATGATCGGTTTCGGCACCGCGCTGGTGGACCGCTTCCATTGGATCTTGTGGCTGTTCGGTGCCTTCCTGGCGATCACCGGGATCAAGATGTTGCTGACGCGGGGCGGCGACGATGCCCCCGACGTGGCCGCCAATCCGGTTTTGTGTTTCCTGCGCCGGCACATGCGGGTGACCGAGCATTTGCATGGCGACCGCTTCATGGTGCGCCAGCCCGACGCGCAGGGACGCCTGCGCTGGTGGGCGACGCCCTTGCTGCTCAGTCTGGTGGTGGTGGAACTTGCCGACATCGTTTTCGCGGTGGACAGCGTGCCGGCGGTCCTGGCCATCACCACCGACCCTTACATCGTCTACACCTCGAACATCTTCGCCATTCTGGGGCTGCGGGCGCTGTATTTCGCCCTGGCCGCCATGATGCACCGTTTCGTCTATCTCAAGGTGGCGCTGGCGCTGATCCTGGTGTTCATCGGCGGCAAGATCTTCTGGGCGCAATGGGTCGGCAAGCCCGACCCGGCCATCGGCCTTGGCGTCACCATAGCCTTGATCGCTGGCGGTATCGGCGCCTCCTTGTGGCGTACCCGCAAGCTGGCGGCGAATGGGGAAAACTGAGAATGGGGCTGGAAAACGAAAAAGCCGCCAAACGGCGGCTTTTCTTTCGGCTCTCCGAAGAGAGATTGGAGCGGGCGAAGGGATTCGAACCCTCGACCCCAACCTTGGCAAGGTTGTGCTCTACCCCTGAGCTACGCCCGCTTCCTGGCGTGTTCTCCGTGGCTTGGCGCCGTGGAGGACCGGATAAATACGGGAAAGGATGGGGGGGCGCAAGCCCTTTTTTTCACTTTCGCGCATTTTGTCCCGGCGGATCGGCGCGGCTTGTGGCGGATGGGCTTTGGCCCTTGCCAGCCGCATTATCCCGGTCCATCTATTGCGGGTCGAACTTCATCGGGAACGGATGACATGGACCTGATCTTTGGTTCCGGGGCCAAGCCCGCCGCTGCTGGCACCCCTGCCGGCGACCTTGTCAAGGACGGCTCGGCCGCCACTTTCGCCGCCGACGTGATCGAAGCGTCGCTCAAGGGCCCGGTGATCGTCGATTTCTGGGCTACCTGGTGCGGCCCGTGCAAACAGCTTGGCCCGATGCTGGAAAAGCTGGTGCGTGAAATGCGCGGCGCGGTGCGCATGGTGAAGATCGACGTGGACAAGGAACAGGCCCTGGCCGCGCAATTGCGCATCCAGTCGGTGCCCACCGTCTACGCCTTCAAGGATGGCCGCCCGGTCGACGGCTTCACCGGCGCCCAGCCGGAAAGCCAGTTGCGGGCCTTCCTGCAACGCCTGACCAGCGGCGGTGGTGCCGGTGCCCAGCCCAGCCTGGACGACATCATCGTCGAGGCCAAGCAATTGCTGGCCGACGGCGATGCCGAGACCGCCGCCGCCGCTTTCCAGCAGGTGCTGGCCGAGGACCCGGCCAACGCCGCGGCCATGGCCGGGCTGTTGCGCTCGCTGTTGGTCCTGGGCGACGCCGAGACCGTGCGCCAGATGTTGCCGCACCTGTCCCCCGAGATGCTGAAGAACGCCGAGATCGCCGCGGTCAAGACGGCGCTCGACCTGCAAGAGGCCGCAGCCGCCAGCGCCGGCCAAAGCGCCGATTTGCGGCGCCGCTTGGCCGCCGACGCCGACGACCATCAGGCGCGACTGGATCTGGCCTTGGCCTATTACGGTGCCGGAGAGGCGGAAGCGGCGGTGGACGAATTGCTGGAGCTGTTCCGGCGTGACCGCGCCTGGAACGACGAAGCGGCCCGCAAACAGCTTCTCAAGCTGTTCGAGGCCCTTGGTCCCACCCATCCGCTGACGGTGTCGAGCCGGCGGCGGCTGTCGGCCTTGCTGTTTTCGTGATGACCGGCGCCGAGCTGCCGCGCGTCGTTCCGGTGTTCGCCATCTCGGGCGCCCTGTTGCTGCCCGGCGCGCGGCTGCCGCTGACGGTGTTCGAGCCGCGCTATCTGGCGCTGATGGATGATTGCCTGGGGGCCGGACGGCTGTTCGCCCTGGTCCAGCCATCGGCGCCGGACGTCGTCACCGGCGGTGCGGTGGACGGCCTTCATGCCGTCGGCACCCTGGCCCGCGTCACCGCCTTTGGCGAGACCGGCGACGGCCGTTACGTGGTCACCGCCTTGGGGATAACCCGTTTCCGTCTGGCCGGCGAGGTCGAGGGGCGTTCGGGCTATCGCCGGGTGGTGGCCGAGTATGGACCTTACGTGGCCGATCTGGCGCCGTCCGCGCCGACATCGGGCGTCGATCGCCACCGTTTGAGGGCGGCGGTGGGGGGCTATCTCGGCCGTCAGGGCGTGGCGCTTGATCTGGCCAAGCTGGATGGCGCCAGCGATGCCGAGATGGTTTCCGCCCTGGCCATGGCCGCGCCGCTCAGTCCCGCGGAAAAGCAGGTGTTGCTCGAAGCCTTGGATGTGGCCGAGCGCGCCGACATGATGATCGCCATGTTCGAAATGGCGCTGTTGACCGAAACCAGCTCCGGCTTGCTGCATTAGGAGGGATTCCCATGACCGACCGTGTTCCCGGCATCGATACCAAGCTGTTGGAAATCCTGCGCGCGCCGGGCACCCACGCGCCGCTTCGTTATGACTCGGATCATAACGAACTGGTGGACGACCAGGCTGGCCTGGCCTATCCCATCCGTGACGGCATTCCGATCATGCTGCCCGACGAGGCGCGGCAGGTGGGTGGGGACAAGGCGTGAGCCAGTCCGAAGGCCGCCCGGTTCCGGTCGAGATCAAGGTCCGCAAGGCGGAAAAGCGTCTTGACGTCAGCTTCGACGACGGCGCCGCCTTTTCGCTCAGCGCCGAATTGCTGCGGGTGGAAAGTCCTTCGGCCGAGGTCCAGGGTCATGGCCCCGGCCAGAAGACCCTGGTGGCCGGACGCCAGCACGTGGCCATCATCGGTGCCGAGCCGGTGGGGAATTACGCCATCAAGCTGGTGTTCGACGACCTGCACGACAGCGGCATCTACACCTGGGACTACCTGTATTGGCTGGGCCTGAACCAGGACCGGGTGTGGGCGGATTATCTGGCGGCCCTGACGGCGGCGGGCAAGCACCGCGACCCGGCCCTCAATCCCCCCGATCCGCCCAAGCACTTGTGCGGGGGCGACCATGGCGGCGGGTGTGGCTGATTAAAGTCTTTCGCCCCGCATCAGCCGGGGCAGGTCGCCGACCACCCCCATGGCGTGCTTCATGAAGAAACGCTTGGTGTCGGGCATGGCCTGGACCGCGGCCAACCCAAGGTCGCGGGCCAGTTTCAGCGGGCCGAAATCGTTGCTGAACAGCCGTACCAGGACGTCGGTCAGCCCCAACATCAACATGTTGTCGAACCGCCGCCAGCGTTGATAGCGCTCCAGCACCTGGGGACTTCCGACATCCAGGCCCAGACGGCGGGCGTCGACCATCACCTCGACCAGGGCGGCGACGTCGCGGACGCCCATGTTCATGCCTTGACCGGCCACCGGATGCATGCCGTGCGCGGCGTCGCCGACCAGGGCCAGACGGCGGTCGATGGCGCGGTCGGCGATCTGAAGGGTCAGCGGGTAATGGAAGCGCGGCCCATCCAGCGCGATGTCGCCCAGGATGTCGCCGAAGCGGGTGCGCAATTCGTCAAGGAAGCCGGGATCGTCCTGGTTCACGATGGCGTCGGCAAGATGCAGCCGTTCCGTCCACACGATCGAGGAACGGTGGGGATGTTCCGCGCTGCCGCGCATGGGCAGGATGGCGAACGGCCCGCTGGGCAGGAAGTGTTCGTGCGCCACGCCGTCATGGGGCTTTTCGTGCGCCACCGTGCAGACGATGCCCGATTGATGGTAGTCGAAGCGCCGGATGCCGATGCCGGCGCCCTTGCGGGTGGGCGACGGCCGTCCGTCGGCGGCGATCACCAGATCGGTCCGCAACTCCCGGCCGTCGGCCAGGGTGACGGTGGCGCCGACGGCGCCACGGTCCACCGCCTGTGCCCGCGCCGGCGCCAGGACATGGGCCTTGGGCAATTGCGCCAACCGTTGGTAAAGACCGCGCCGGATGGTGGTGTTCTCGACGATCCAGCCGAAGGGCTGGTCGCCCAGGGCGGTGTGGTCGTAATGCAGGAACAGCGGCGATGCGCCGTCGGTGACGCGGATTTCCAGGATCGGCTGGGCCTCGTCGGCCATGAAGGTCCAGGCGCCGGCCCCCTCGAACACCCGTTGCGCCGACAGCGCCACGGCGATGGAACGGCCATCGGTTCCCGGCTGGGCCAACCTGGCCGGATCGCTTGCCTCGACCAGGGCGACCTCGAGACCGGCGCCGGCCAGACAACAGGCGGTCAGCGCGCCGGCCGGGCCGCCGCCGATGATGACGGCGTCGAAACGGGAGGGAAAGGGCGATGTCGGGATGTCTTCGGTGTCGGCCATGTTCAAGATGTGCCATTCTGAGGCCGCCGACGCAAGGGCTCCGACCAAAAGCCCAGCACGCCACGGAAACAGGCAATGCGTGCACGACTCCGCTTATGTTTTAAGCAATGCCGTCGCCGGATCGGGTGGTTGAAGCGCAGGAAACGGCGACCAAGGGCGGAAAGGGCGTTTCGGCACGGCTCTTGAAAGAGAAGCCATACGCGGAGGATCGCAAGGGAGTTTGCGACCAGATCAACCGGCGGATGTCCGATCGTGCCTGACCTCGGGTCAGACGCGCGCCGAGGCACCGCCCATAATTCATGGGGACCACAGATGAAGCTGATCATGGCCATCATCAAGCCCTTCAAGCTGGACGAGGTGCGCGAGGCGCTGACTCCGCTGGGCGTCCAAGGCCTGACCGTGAGCGAGGTCAAGGGTTTCGGCCGGCAAAAGGGACAGACCGAGATTTATCGCGGTGCCGAATACGTCGTGAACTTCCTGCCCAAGGTGAAGATCGAGGTGGTGGTCAACGACGACATCGCCGACCGTGTCATCGAGGCGATCCAAACCTCCGCCCGGACCGGCAAGATCGGCGACGGCAAGCTGTTCATGCTCGACGTCGCCCAGGTCTATCGCATCCGTACGGGCGAAACCAACGCCGACGCGCTGTAGACCGAAAGAGGTTCGGCGATCCGCCGTTTTCGAAGGGGGCTCCACACTTCACATTTCCCCCTCCATGTTTTTGCGTCTGGGCCCGGGATTTCCCGGGCCTTTTTTTGTCTGTCGCCGGCATCCATGCCTTGAATCGCGGCAGTCGTCATAGGGGCTGCTTATTTTTGCATCATTGCTTCGGCGGTATCTCAGGCGGAGTGCGTGCTTTGCCGCCACGGTCCGGTTGGCACGCTTCTTGTTTAGGAAGGGGTGTGCCGGCCCAGGTGTCCTTATCCTCCCAAAAGGCCCTGGGTCCGGCCTCAGGTCAAATGTCCGAGCCGTTCGGGGGTTACCCATGATCCATCATCGTCTCAAGAGCTTCGCCGCCGCCGCGCTTCCGGCCGCCGCGACCATGCTGGCCGCTTCGGCCGCCTGGGCTCAGGAAGCCGCCGAGGCGGCGCCCGCCGCGCCGGCGATCGACACCGGCAACACCGCCTGGATGCTGGTCTCCACCGCCCTGGTGCTGATGATGACCATCCCCGGTCTGGCCCTGTTCTATGGCGGCATGGTGCGCAAGAAGAACGTGCTGGGCGTGATGATGCAAAGCTTCGCCATCGCCGCGCTGGCTTCGGTCCTGTGGATGGTGATCGGCTATTCCCTGGCCTTCACCGGCACCAGCCCCTATATCGGCGGCCTTGACCGCCTGTTCCTGGACGGCATCGGCAAGGAAACCCTGTCCGGGACCATCCCGGAATCGGTCTTCGCCATGTTCCAGATGACCTTCTTCATCATTACCCCGGCCCTGATCACCGGCGCCTTCGCCGATCGCATGAAGTTCTCGGCCATGCTGGTGTTCATGACGTTGTGGATGCTGTTGGTCTATGCCCCGATCTGCCATTGGGTGTGGTCGCTCGATGCCAACGGTGCCGCGCTCGGCTTCCTGGGGGCCATGGGCGCGCTCGACTTCGCCGGCGGTACGGTGGTGCACATCAACGCCGGTGTCGCCGGTCTGGTGGCGTGTCTGGTGATCGGTCCACGCAAGGGCTTCGGCACCGACAACATGGCGCCGCACAACCTGACCCTGTCGGTGGTCGGCGCCTCGCTGTTGTGGGTGGGCTGGTTCGGCTTCAACGCCGGTTCGGCGGTGGCCGCCGACGGCCGTGCCGGCATGGCCATGCTGGTGACCCAGATCGCCGCCGCCGCCGCCGCCCTGTCGTGGATGTTCGCCGAATGGATCCTGCGCAAGAAGCCGTCGATCCTGGGCATCGTCTCGGGCGCCGTCGCCGGTCTGGTGGCCATCACCCCGGCCGCCGGCTTCGTCGATCCCAAGGGCGCGTTGATCATCGGCCTGGTGTCCGGCGTGGTCTGCTTCTGGGGCGCCACCACCCTCAAGCACGCGCTCAAGTATGACGACTCGCTCGACGCCTTCGGCGTGCACGGCATCGGCGGCGTGATCGGCGCCATCCTGACCGGCGTGTTCGCGGTCGAAGGCATCGGCGGTACCGCCGGTCTTCTGGAAGGCAATGCCGGCCAGGTGCTGACCCAATTCTATGCGGTGGCGATCACCGTCGCCTACACCGCCATCGTCAGCTTCATCCTGCTCAAGCTGGTGGATCTGGTGATGGGCTTGCGGGTGTCGGCCGAAGAGGAGCGCGAAGGCCTGGACCTCGCGCTGCATGGAGAGACCGTTCACTGATTGAAATCCCTCCGGCACGGGGGATAAGCGGGAAGGGGGCACGGCCGCGAGGTCGTGTCCCCTTTCTTTTTGTACGGCCCAGCGGGCGCACATCTTCCTTGGGCCTGTCCCCGCAAATCGGGTAGAACATCTGGCGATCAAAGCTTGCCGGGGACCAAGGTGAACGACCGTCTCAACCTTTTGACCGATTATCCTTTCCAGCGCCTGACCGACCTTTTGGGCGGACCGGCGACGCCGGAAAGCGTCGTCATGTCCATTGGCGAGCCCCAGCACGCGCCGCCGGCCCTGGTGGCGCGCATCCTGGCCGACAAGGCCGGGCTGTGGGGCAAGTATCCGCCGGCCAACGGGTCCCCGGATTTCCGTCAGGCGGTGGCGCAATGGCTGACCCGGCGTTTCAAGCTGCCCGAGGGCATGGTCGATGCCGAGCGCATGGTGCTGCCGGTGGCCGGCACCCGTGAAGCGCTCTATCTGATCGCCCAGACGGTGGTGAATCCGGTCGAGGGCGGGGAAAAGCCGCTGGTGCTGCTGCCCAACCCGTTCTATCAGGTCTATGTGGGCGCGGCGATCATGGCCGGTGCCGAGCCGGTGTTCGTTCCCGGGGCCGCGGGTCCCGCCTCGCAGCCCGATTTCTCGACCCTGCCCGAGGAAATCCTGGCCCGCACCCAGTTGGCCTATCTGTGCAGTCCGGCCAATCCGCAAGGATCGGTGGCCGATCTCGAACTGCTCAAGCGCACGGTGTCGCTGGCCCGCAAATACGGTTTCGTGCTGGCCATGGACGAATGTTATTCGGAAATCTGGGACAAGGTGGAACCGGCCGGCGCGCTTGAAGCCTGTGCCGCCCTGGGCGGATCGGTGGACAACGTTCTGGTGTTCCATTCGCTGTCCAAACGTTCCAGCGCGCCGGGCCTGCGTTCGGGCTTCGTCGCCGGCGATCCCAAGGTCATGGCCGCGTTCGGCCGGGTGCGTTCCTATGGCGGCGCCGCGACGCCCCTGCCCATTGTCGCCGTCGCCGCCGCCTTGTGGCGTGACGAAACCCATGTCGAGGAAAACCGCGCCCTTTACCGGACCAAGATGGATATGGCCGAACGCCTGTTGGGCGGTCGTCCCGGTTTCGCCCGTCCCCAAGGCGGCTTTTTCCTGTGGCTGGACGTGGGCGACGGCGAGAACGCGGCGGTGGAATTGTGGCGACAGGCCAAGATCCGCGTCCTGCCCGGCAAATATCTGGCTCGCGACGGCGTGGGCGACCGTTATGTCCGTATCGCCCTGGTCCACGACCTGGAACAGACCGAACAGGCGCTGACCCGCATCAAGGAAATCCTTTAAGGAAAGGGGAGACATGGCCCTCGCCCGCAAAGCCGCACCCCGCCCCCGTTTCCTGCCGCAAGGCGCCGCCGACGCCATGCGGCGGTTCCTGGTGCGTCTGGGCGGCATCGTGCTGGCGGCGGCGGTGCTGGTGGCGGCGGTGGCCCTGGCGACCGTCGATCCCGGCGACCCTTCGTTCAACGCCGCCGTTTCCGGGCCGGTCAACAATGCGCTGGGGACGTTCGGCGCTACCCTGGCCGATCTTTTGTGCCAGTTCTTCGGCCTGAGCGCCATTCTCGGGTTGCTGGCGACGGCGATCTGGGGCGGATCGTTGGCGGTGCGGGCGTATCCGCCCCGGCTGTGGGGATTGCGGGTGGCGCTGTTGCCGCTGTCGGTGCTGGCGCTGTCGGTGGCCTTTTCCGCGCTGCCGCTTCACACCGCCAGCCTGAGCGCCGGTGCCGGTGGCGCCTTGGGTTCGGTGACGGCCAAGGCCCTGGCCGGTCTGCTGCCGCCCGACCTTGGTTGGATCGTGTGGTTGGGCGCGGCGGTGCTCGGGCTTGGGGGGTGGGTGTTCTCGCTGGGTCTGTCGCCCTCGGACTGGGCTGGGCTGAGCCGTGCCGGGCGCCGCTCCATCGAGGTGGCGGTGGCCACCGGTCAGGCGGCGGGGGCGTTGCGCCAGCGCATGGGCGATACCCCGGTATTCCGCCGCGCCGCGGTGATGGGGGCCGGCGAGGTACGGATCAGCACCCCGTCTCGTCGCCCGCCGGAAGCTTCCGCCGAAATGGACGAGGACGACGACGAACCCTCGCCCTTTTCTCCCGATCCCATCCCGGATGACGACGACGAAGCGGCCCAAACGCCGCCGCCCGGCGCGTTGGTGCAGCCCAAGCGGCCGCCGCCGGCTGCCGGCAAGCGCGAAAAGGCGGCACGCCAAGGCACCTTGGACCTGGGCGAACCGCAAGGGATCGGCTACGAGCTGCCGCCCCTGACCCTTTTGGCGCCGCCACCCGACCAGAACCGCACCCAATTCAGCCAGGACGCCCTGACCCAGAACGCCCGCATGCTGGAAAACGTGCTCGAGGATTTCGGCGTCAACGGCAAGGTGGTGAAGGTCCGCCCCGGCCCGGTGGTGACCCTTTACGAACTGGAACCGGCGCCGGGCACCAAGACCAGCCGGGTCATCGGTCTGGCCGACGACATCGCGCGCTCCATGAGCGCCCTGTCCGTGCGCATCGCCACCATTCCCGGCCGTTCGGTCATCGGCATCGAATTGCCCAACAGCCGGCGCGAGGTGGTCTACCTGCGCGAGCTTCTGGCCTCGGAAGCCTTCGAGAAGGCGCCGGCCAAGCTGACCTTGGTGCTGGGCAAGGATATCGGCGGCGCCCCGGTGATGGTCGATCTGGCGCGCATGCCGCACCTTCTGATCGCCGGCACCACCGGCTCGGGCAAGTCGGTGGCGGTCAACACCATGATCCTGTCGTTGCTGTATCGTCTGACGCCCGACGAATGCCGGCTGATCATGATCGACCCCAAGATGCTGGAACTGTCGGTCTATGACGGCATTCCCCATCTGTTGGCCCCGGTGGTCACCGAGCCGGGCAAGGCGGTGGTGGCCCTGAAATGGGCGGTGCGCGAGATGGAAGACCGCTACCGCGCCATGAGCCAGCTTGGGGTGCGCAATATCGCCGGCTACAACCAGCGTCTGCTCGAAGCGCGCGATCGCGGCGAACAGCTGACCCGCACGGTTCAGACCGGTTTCGATCCCGACACCGGTAAACCGGTCTATGAGGATCAGCTGCTGGAGCTGACGCCGCTGCCGTTCATCGTGGTCATCGTCGACGAGATGGCCGACCTGATGCTGGTGGCCGGCAAGGACATCGAGGCGGCGGTGCAGCGTCTGGCCCAGATGGCCCGCGCCGCCGGCATCCATCTGATCATGGCGACCCAGCGTCCGTCGGTGGACGTCATCACCGGCACCATCAAGGCCAATTTCCCCACCCGTATCTCGTTCCAGGTCACCAGCAAGATCGACAGCCGAACCATCCTGGGCGAACAGGGCGCCGAACAATTGCTGGGTCAGGGCGACATGCTGTACATGGCGGCCGGCGGCCGCATCACCCGCGTTCATGGCCCCTTCGTGTCCGACCAGGAAGTGGAGAAGGTGGTCGAACACCTGCGTTACCAGGGCGAACCCAATTACGTCGAGGCGGTGACCGAGGAAGAGGAGATGATGGATTCCATGGCCGGCGGTGCCGGTGGTGGTTCATCCGGCGACGACCTTTACGACCAGGCGGTGGCCCTGGTGGCGCGCGAGGGCAAGGCCTCGACCAGCTTCATCCAGCGCCAGCTCCAGATCGGCTACAACCGCGCGGCCCGGCTGATGGAGCGCATGGAGAACGAAGGTGTGGTCGGCAAGGCCAACCATGTGGGCAAGCGCGAGGTTCTGGTACGCCGCACCAACGAGGATTATTGACCGATACCGATTTTCGCCACGATTGACGGGTACTCCCCGCAAACCGGTTCCGTGAGTCGGAAATTCGCGGAACCGGTGTAATTTCCTGTTTCTACCGAACCCCAAGAGGTCGTTCATGCCGTCCCTGTCCCGCCGCCGCCTGCTTGCCGCCGTTTCCGGCGCCGTCCTGGCCGGCGCCCTGCCGCTTGCGGCGCTGGCCGCGCCCAAACGCGCCGCCGCGATCTTGTCCGAGCGCGACAAGGCCGACGTGGCGCGGGCCGAGGATTACCTGAACGCCATCACCACGCTGAAGGCGCGATTCCTGCAAACCGCCGAGAACGGCGCCCAGGCCGAAGGCACCGCCTATCTGTCGCGGCCGGGCAGGATGCGGCTTCAGTACGATCCGCCCAATCCCATGCTGGTGGTGGCCGACGGCACCTTTCTGATCGTCCATGACCAGGAACTGGGGGAACCCAGCTATATCCCCCTGGGCTCGACCCCGGCCGGGGTGCTGGTGCGCGAGAACGTGCGCCTGACCGGCGGCGACGTCAGCGTGACGCGGGTGGTGCGGCTGCCCGGCGTGCTCAACGTCAGTCTGGTGGAGGCCGAGGAACCCGAGGCCGGCGAACTGACCCTGGTGTTCTCGGAAAGTCCGTTCGCGTTGCGGCAATGGCGGGTCAAGGACGCCCAGGGGGCGGTCACCTCGGTCTCGCTGTTCGAGGCGCAAACCGGGATCAAGCTCGATCCCAAGCTGTTCGAGTTCAAGAACCCCAATTTCGACAAGCCGCACCTGCGCGAGGGGTGATTCATACTTTTGTGTAGTGGCGGCGGGATGCACGCCACCCCATGTAGGAATCAGAACGGCCGGATCGCGTGGTTCCCGCCATGCTCCCGGCCGGTGGGGTGGTCTCCCCTGCCGACCCCACGCTCTGCACCAGAGCACGGGCGCCCGGTTTTCCCCCCTGACCGGGCGCCCATTTTCGTCGTGCTCTCCGTCCTGCGTGTGCTAAGACGGCGCCGTCCTGCGTCAAGGGCCTGCATCAAGGGGTGGTCGCCGTGCGTCTTGTCACCTGGAACATCAATTCCGTCCGTCTGCGTTTCGGCCTGTTGGCCCAGGTGGTGGAACGGCTGCGGCCCGACGTGATCTGCCTTCAGGAAACCAAGGTCGTCGATGAGCTGTTTCCCGCCGACGATTGCCGCGCCTTGGGCTTTCCCCATCTCGCCTTTCACGGCATGAAGGGCTACAACGGCGTCGCCATCCTGTCCAAGCGGCCGTTGACGGCGGTAGCCAGGCCGTTGCGATGCGACAAGGCCGATTGCCGCCATCTGGTCGCCGAGGTGGACGGGATCGAGGTGCAATGCCTGTACATCCCCGCCGGCGGCGACGTGCCCGATCCGGCGGTCAACGACAAGTTCGCCCACAAGCTGGATTTCGTGCGCGAACTGACCACGCTTTACGCCACCCAATACACGGCCGACCGTCCGGTGATCCTGGCCGGCGATTTCAACATCGCCCCCCTGGAAACCGACGTGTGGTCGCACAAGCAATTGCTGGGGGTGGTCAGCCATACCCCGGTCGAGGTCGAGCTGTTGACCAGGATGCAGGCGTCGGTGCCGTTCATCGATGCCGTGCGGCACATCATTCCGCCAGAGGAACGTTTGTTCAGCTGGTGGAGCTATCGCTCGCCCGACTGGACCAGGAACGACCGCGGCCGCCGGCTGGACCATGTGTGGGTGACGCCGACGCTGCAAGATCGCCTGAAGGGGGCCGAGGTGCTGCGCGACGCCCGCGCCTGGACCCAGCCGTCCGACCACGTGCCGGTTCTGGTGGATATCGCCGATTGATGCCAAGTCCCGGTGTCGGGCTTGTCGAGATTTGATATCAGGCCGGTTCCGCGAATTTCCGATTCGCGGAACCGGTTTGCGCCCATTGCGGGCGCGGCCAAGTGGCCGGAGGGCCACGCCCGGCGAGGGACAAAAAGAAATTTCCGACCAAAGGTCGGGAATTTCTGAAACGAGTATCAGGCCGCCGACAGGCCGCGATGGGTTTCCAGCAACAGGTTACGCACCTGCTCGATCCGTTCCGGCGGCAAGGGCGGCTGTCCGGCCACCGGCCGCGACAACAGGCCGTTCCACAGCCGGGTGCCCTCTTGGGTGCACAGGGTGTGGACCAGGATGCGTAAGGCCCGATGCAACAGCCGCAGCGTGCGCGGGTCGGAGTAGAAATGGTCCCAGGTCAGGTTGTTGCCGTAAACCACCAGCAACGCCTGGATGATGGCCCGGCAATCCTGGTCGATGGGGGCATGGTCGTCGGCCAGGGCGCGTTCGACGAACACGAAATAATTGACCAGATAGGGGCGGGGAAACACCGCGGTGTCGCCGGCCAACAGGCTTTCGAAGGGCCGCACCATCAAGCGCTGGAACGGGTTGGAGCGCGCCCCCACATTGCCCTTGGGCCGGCTGTGAACGATTTGGCATCGTTCCTGCTGCACCTTGAAGGCGCCATCCAGCGACATGGTGCCGCGCCCGATCAGCGCCAGGATGCGTTCGGCGTCGGCCAGCCGCAACATGCCGTTCTTGTCGGCGTGCTCGCGCAGCAGCGCCGTCGCCACGTCAAGGACGACGTTGGAAATGGCATGGCAGGCACGGCCGGATGAACAGGCGCTGGTCATGGAACGGAACTGTGCGCAATTCACTGTCCCGTGTGCAACGGGCGTTCACCCGAGAAGGCCGCACATAACCGTAAGATATAATCTATCAAGCCATAAATTATAGCGAACGGCCGGGCATGATCCGGCGATAACCCAAGGCTTCGGCCACATGAAGGCGGTTGATCGTGTCGCTGTGGTCAAGGTCGGCCAGGGTGCGCGCCACCCGCAACACCCGGTGATAGCCGCGCCCCGACAGCCGCATGCGTTCGGCGGCCTCGCTCAGCAGGGTCTGGCCCTGGGCGTCGGGGGTGGCGATCTCGTCCAGCAACTGGCCGTCGGCCTCGGCGTTGCAGCGGATGTTCCGCTCCGGGCACAGGCGGGCGAAGCGTTCCAACTGACGGGTGCGGGCGGCGGCGACGCGGGCCGCCACCTCGGCCGAGCCCTCGGCCGGCGGCGGCAACGACAAATCGGCGGGAGACACCGCCGGCACGTCCACATGCAGGTCGATGCGGTCGAACATCGGGCCGCTGATCTTGGACTGGTAGTCGGCGCCGCATTTCGGCGCCTTGGTGCAGGCCAGCGCCGGGTCGCCCAGATAGCCGCAGCGGCACGGGTTCATCGCCGCCACCAATTGCACGCGGGCGGGATAGGTGACGTGGGCGTTGGCTCGCGCCACGCTGGCTCGGCCGGTTTCCAGCGGCTGACGCAACGCCTCCAGGGCGCCGCGCTGGAATTCCGGCAGTTCGTCCAGGAACAGCACGCCAAGATGGGCCAGCGAGATCTCGCCCGGCCGGGCGCGCTGCCCGCCGCCCACCAAGGACGGTGTGGAAGCGGAATGATGGGGGTCGCGGAACGGCCGGCGGCTGAGCAGACGGCCCTCGGCCAGTTGCCCGGCCACCGAATGGATCATGCTGACTTCCAACGCCTCGGCCGGCGACAGCGACGGCAACAGGCCGGGCAGGCGGGCCGCCAGCATGGATTTGCCCGATCCCGGCGGGCCGATCATCAGCAGGTTGTGACCGCCGGCCGCCGCCACTTCCAGCGCCCGCTTGGCGCTTTCCTGGCCTTTGATGTCCTTGAGGTCCAGGGACGACGGCTCGGCCTCGGCCAGCCGGGGCTCGGGCCGGGCCAAAACCTGGGTGCCCTTGAAATGGTTGATCAACGCCAACAGATGGGGCGCCGCCAGGATTTCCAGGTCGCCGGCCCATGCCGCCTCGGACCCCTGAGCGCCCGGACAGATCAGACCCCTGTCGGCGGCGTTGGCGGCGATGGCGGCAGGCAACACCCCGGCCACCGGCGCGATCGAGCCGTCCAGCCCCAATTCGCCCAAGGACAGGTATCCCGCCACCTCGTCGGCCGGCAACACCCCCATGGCGGCCAACAGCCCCAGTGCGATGGGCAGGTCGAAATGGCTGCCTTCCTTCAACAGGTCGGCGGGGGCCAGATTGACGGTGATGCGTTTGGGCGGCAGCGCCAGCCCCAGGGAATTGAAGGCGGCGCGCACCCGCTCGCGGCTTTCCGCCACCGCCTTGTCGGGCAGGCCGACGATGGTGAAGCCGACGAAGCCGCTGGAAATCTGCACTTGAACGTCGATGTCCAGGCAGTCGATGCCGGCAAAGGCGATGGTGGGGGCGTGGGCGGTCATTCTGGTGCCTTCGAGGTGAAATAAGCGCGGAGTTCTTCCGCGACCATTGGGTCCTCCGTGAGGATGCGGGCAAAATTTCGGTTGGTCTGGTTGGCTCTCTTTTCGAGATGTTCATGCATATGATATGCAGAACTGTTCCTTATTTTATTCTTATCTAAGAATGCAAACTTTATCTCTGAATTGATTCGCGGAGAAACCGGGGTTGCGGCGGCTTCACCAAGATGAATTGACATGGCATCATCTTTTAAGCGCTGACGCACCTCTGAAGAAAGAACATGGCGACCAGATTCGTATTGAGAGCGGGTTCCCCTGAACGGTTGTGAAAGTGACTGTTCCAATATGTAGCTTACCCAATATGCGTCTTCGTCATCCTGTTGCGTTTCATAGCGACCTGACGTGGCGATGTGCAGATAGGCGGCGCCTTTGATAACGCCAAGTTCGGCACTTCTCTTGACTAAACGCCGGCCCTCATCGCCGCGAATTTCAGCACCATAAATACTCATGGCAAGAGGTTCGCCGGCGGCGACAGCTTTGCGCAGCAATTCGTTCGCCTGATCACTTCTATTTATTTGTGTGTTGAGCGGAAGGGCCAGTGCCAAAGCGGTTTGTGCCGGGGCCCAATCTTTTCCTGCCGGGTCTTGGCATTCTTCAACAATTTGGTGGTTGCGATTGGGCAGAATCTGACCCAGGTGATGGGCTCGCATGCATCTGTAGTTCGGACCGTCCAGCCACGATTGAGGCACGGTTCCCAGACTGGTCCCCTGACTTTCATTCGCCGTTTGGCACCCGGCAATCGCAAGACTGAACAGCAAAAGCGCATGTCGAGCATTCAGCATCTAAATTTTCCGTGGACCTGAGGTGGGCACGCACTCGATGCCGGCGAAGGCGATGGTGGGGGCGTGGGCGGTCATGGCCTCAGGGGTGGTCGGAGGATGGGCGGGGCAGGGACAGGGGGGCCGCGCTCTGCGGCGGGGCGCCGGCCAGTTCTTCCGCCCGCAGACGGGCCAGTTGCTGCCGCAGCTCGGCCTTGCGGACTTCTCCTTTCAGCCATTCCTCTTCCGACAGCAGGTGGGCGGCCTTGGCGATGACATAGAGGTTGAAGGCCCCCAACGCCGCTCCGGCGACCGTGAGCAAGGCGGCTTGGCCGTTGCGGCTGAGCGCCACCACGGAAACCAGCAGCCACAAGGCGGTGACGATACCGTTGCCCCACAGGGCGGTCAGGCGAATCCAGCGCGGCATGGTACGCTCCGTCATATTTTTCGAGAGGATAGCCGGGGCGACCACAACCAACAAGACGCGACGGTATCACTCCAGGTCGGCGCAGCGTTGCAGGGCCGACAAATCCTCGGCCGACCACGGCGGCGGCAACTCATCCTGCGGGCACAGGCGATAGGGAATTTCCTGGTCGGCGATGGCGACCACGAATTCATGGTCGTTGGCGATGCGGTACAACCGGGTGTCGCGGCTGACATAGCCGCTGTCGCGGCAGGTCTGGCCGACCTGCGTCTCCAGCATTCTGGCGCCCTTGGCCGGTTTGACGACAGCGACGTCCTCGGCCTTGCACTGGGCGCCGAACGCCTTGCCGGTGAACAGGGTCAGCGTCGCCTTCGAAGCACGGTCGCAGGACACGTCGGCGCGGACGTAAAAGCCGCGGCGCAACGGCACGATGTCCTTGGCCGTCGCCGGCATCGGCGCGGCCAGCGTCACCACAAGGGCCAGGACAGCCCCGGTCGTGCGCAGTTTCATCTCCGTCTTCCCCCAATGGACGGTGAACAGAGCGGATGCTCGACCAAAAGAACAGGTTTCGACAAGCCCTGGCGGCGGAAAGTTGGAGAGAATCTATCTCGTCAGCCAGGGCGACTTGGCCATATGGGCGCGGACGGCGCGTTCGACCTCGGGATCGTCGGCCAGGATTCGCGCCAGTCCCCGGTTCAGCGGGTTGCTTTGGCGCGGGTCGAGCACGCGCAGGAAAACCACGGGCTTACCGTCGCGGTCCTTGAGCGGTGCGCGTTCGCTTACCGCGTCCTCGACGTCGAAGGTGATGCCGGGCGCCACGGGCGTGGCCGCCGCCGGTCCCATGCGCACGGAACGGGCGTCGGCGGCCAGACGCTGGCGGGTCGTCGTCGGCAGTTGCTCGGGTCCACTTTCGAACCGTTGCCGGATCGAATCGCCCCGGACCACGCCGGCCAACTCGATCAGATAGCTGGCCCAATAGGCGTCCTCGCGTTGGCTTTCGGTGGTGATGGGGGCACCGCCGTTGGTCGCCATCCAGGTGGCGCCGTGCAAAATACCTTGTTCGGCGGCCCGACGGACCAGCCGGCGCCCTTCCTCGCCGCCCAACAGCCCGCCATAGGTGCTGAGGGCGACCGTCTCGCCGGCCATGGCGGCGGCACGCAGGGCGGCGAAGGCGTCGTCCGGCGTCAAGGCCCCCGCCGGCAGGGGGGAACCGCCGACGGCCGCCGACAGGCTTGCCAGCGCCAGCGCGGTCTGTGCCGGCGCCCATTCCGCCGCCGCCGGAGACCGGCAGGCGGCGATCACGGCACCGTAATCCTGGGTCAGGGTTTGGTGCATGTGAAAGGCCTTGAGGCAGCGGTAATGATCCGGGGTCAGCCAGTCGGCCGGCAATTTCCCCCTTTCCGCCGCCCCGCGCCAGTGGTCGTCGGTGGTGCGGCAGCCGGCCAGGGCGGCCACGCAGAGGGCCAGGACGGTCAGAATCTTCATGTCCGTTTTCCCTGATGGAAAGTGGAATGGCCGGATATTCGATCGAAAGCATGTTTGCGGGCAAGGACAAGAACGACAACAATCAAGGGAACTCACAGATTTTGGTTGTCCCCCCTGGCCTGCTGGCGGAGGGATCGTTACGGAGTGCTGGCGGCATGGTGAAAGGATTGCTGATGCTGATGGTCGCGAGCGAAACCCTCTATTTGTCGAACCATGCCTGGATGGTCTCGGTCGGTCGTGATCGTTGGAGTATCTTTGACGGATTGGTGGCGGTGGCCTTGGGACTGGCGGTTTTGCTGGCCTGTTTCGCTTTGGGTTGGATTTGTCCGGTGGTTTTGGCGGTGGTTGCCGCAGGTCATGGCGCCGTGCGGGCATGGGGGCCGGCACGCCTTCGCGAACGCTTTTTCGCCAACCATATTTTTTGGCGCTCGCGGGCCAGGCTGAGTGCCGCCCTGATCGTGGTGGGGTGGTTGGTGTTGCGTCTGGGGGTGCCGCGTCCGGCGCTGGACCCGGTGCTCGCCGACATTTTGTTACCGTTCTGAACGCACAGGGACGATGGGGCTGACAAGGCACACAAAAGCGTCGCGGTTCTCCCGGTATGAAGATGGCGGCTCACCCGTCATGGTGTTTCGCCACAAATAGCGAAAATTTTATGTTTTAATTATCGCGCATCATAGAAACATGCCGTGGATAATGTAGAAATATGGAATTGCGTCGGCGACGATGTTTCATCGTCGCAACAGGCCAGAGCCACTAACTTCGGTGGAAGTTGTCAAACTAACGTCAATCGTAGTTGAAGCGGGGCGGCGTTGCTCGGAAAAAGAAAAAGGAGACGGTGGAAAGCCGTCCCCTTGTAAGAAATATTGTTTGGAAACAGCGTGTTACGCTGTCGGCACCCGCTCGAAGGCGGCGCGGCGCAATTCGATGGCGTCCCAAATCTGGGCCTCGATGCAGACGTCGTCGAAGCGGTCGATTTCCTGGATACCGGTGGGCGAGGTGACGTTGATCTCGGTAAGATAGTTGCCGATGACGTCGATGCCGACGAACACCAGGCCCCGCTCGCGCAAGGTCGGGCCGATGGCGTCGCAGATTTCGCGGTCGCGCGCCGTCAGCTTGGCCTTCATGGCTTGGCCGCCCACATGCATGTTGGACCGTGCCTCGCCGCTGGCCGGGACGCGGTTGACGGCGCCGGCCGCCTTGCCGTCCACCAGGATGATACGCTTGTCGCCCAGCCGCACCTCGGGCAGATAGGCCTGAACGATCACCGGCTCGCGGTAAAGCTGGGTGAACAATTCCAAAAGCGAGTTCAGGTTCTCGTCGTCGGGGGTGACGTGAAACACCCCGGCGCCGCCGTTGCCGAACAGCGGCTTAAGCACGATGTCCTTGTATTCCTTGCGGAATTCCAGAACCTGCTGGCGGTCGGCGGTGATCAGGGTCGGCGGCATCAAGCCTTCGAAATGGGTCACCAACAGCTTTTCCGGGGCGTTGCGCACATGAACCGGATCATTCACCACCAGGGTCTTGGGGTGGATGTGTTCCAACAGATGGGTGGCGGTGATATAGGCCATGTCGAAGGGCGGGTCCTGGCGCATCAGCACCACGTCCATGGTGGCCAGATCGACCAGCTGTTCGTCGCCCAAGGTGAAATGGTTGCCCGGTTCGCGCCGGACCGCCAACGGCCGCACGCGGGCGAACACCCGGCCGTTCTTCAGCGCCAGGGCGCTGGGCAGATAATGAAACAGCGCGTGGCCCCGGCGCTGGCCCTCGAGGGCCAGGGCGAAGGTGGAATCGGCGTTGATGTTGACGGTCTCGATGGGGTCCATCTGGATGGCGACGGCAAGGCTCACCGCGATTCTCCTTCGGCCGGGGGCGGGTGGGGGGATGGGGCTCAGGAACCGTTGCGGCGCGGGTCGTTCTTCAGCCGCACGTAATTGACCACGCCGCGCACGCCGGAAATGTCGCGGGCATAGGCCAGCACCCGTTCCAACTCGGCGTCGCTTTGGGCGATACCCATCAGATAGATCACCGCCTCGTTGACGTCGACGGTGTAGTTGATGTTGCGGATTTCCTTGTCGAACAAAAGGGCCGTCTTCATCTTCTGCGAGATGGCGACATCGCGGGCGTAATCGCCGAAACCCGAATCGCCGCTGTCGATCTTGATCTCGTTGATCACCTCGCGCACGCCGGCCGGTTGCCAGGCCAGCCGCACCGCCTCGACGCGGGCATCGGGGGTGGGTACCGTTCCGGTCAACAGCACGCGGCCTTCCTTGATGGTCAAGGTGACCTGACGGTACATGTCGACATCTTTCTGGAACCACAGGTGGTTGATCTCGGCGCGGATCTTCACGTCGTCGACCGCGCCTTCCAGGCCGCGTTCCTCGGAAGCGGCGGTGGCGGTGGTGGCGCCGGCGCCGATCACCATGCCGGCACAGCCCGACAGCAATCCGGCGACGGCAAGAACGAAGGCGGTGGTGACGGCGGGTCGAAGCATCTTAGCCATGGGATCCTCGGGTTCGAACGCGGGATGGGCGCCCTTGACTGTAGCGGCGGCACCGTGGGTGCCTCAAGCTTCCATGCGCCATGCGTCGGAAATGTGGCGAGGAAACCGCCCCGGCGCCACCAACACCACGTCGAAGCGCACGGCGCACCCGGCCAAGTCGCTTCGGCCGGCCAGGAACGCCTGGGCGGCACGGCGATAGCGCTCCTGTTGACTGGGGGTGATGGCGGCGGCGGCATTTTCCAGGCTGGCCCGCGCCTTGACCTCGACCAGGGCCAGCACCGCCCCGCGCCGGACGATCAGGTCCACCTCGCCCGCCCCGCGCCCGCGCCCGATGGCGAAGCCGCGGGCCAGTACCCGGTATCCCTTGAGCCGCAACAGCCATGCCGCCAGCGTCTCGGCGCGGCGGCCGCGCTTCGCCCGCCGGTTCATTCGGTCTGGCCGGCGGTCTGGCCGGCGCGGGCCAGCTTCAAGGCCCGGGCATAGATCTCGCGGCGGGGGTGGCCGGTTTCGGCGGCGATCAGGGCGGCGGCGTCCTTGACGCTGGCCCCGGCGGCCATCTCGGCCAAAAGCCGGGTGTCCATGTCCTCGGGCGAGACGTCGGCATCGGCGTCGGGCGGACCGACCACCACCACCACCTCGCCCTTGGGCGGTGCGTCGGCATAGCGGTTGGCCAGGGCGAACAAGGTGTCGCGCGCCACCTCTTCGTGCAGCTTGGTCAGTTCGCGGGCCACCGCCGCCGGCCGGTTGCCCAACACCGCCTCCATGTCGGCCAGCGACTCGCCCAGGCGGTTGGGTGATTCGAAGAACACCAGCGTCGCCGGCACCATTGCCAGTTCGCGCAACGCCTGACGGCGGGCATGCGCCTTGTTGGGCAGGAAGCCGGCGAACAGGAAACGGTCGTTGGGCAAGCCCGACAATTGCAGCGCGGTCAGCGGCGCCGAGGCGCCGGGCAGGGCGGTGACCGGGATGTCTTCGGCGACACAGGCCCGCACCAGCCGATAACCGGGATCGGACACCAAAGGCGTGCCGGCGTCGGACACCAGCGCCACCACCGCCCCGTCCTTGAGCCGGGCGAGCAGTCGCGGCCGGGCCTGTTCGGCATTGTGCTCGTGATAGGGGACCAGCGGCCGGTCCAGGCCCAGCCGGGTCATCAGCTTGCCGGTGACCCGGCTGTCCTCGCACGCCACCAGATCGGCGGCGGCCAGTACCTCGACCGCGCGATAGGTGATGTCGCCCATGTTGCCGATGGGGGTGGCGACCAGATAAAGACCCGGCGCCGGTTTACTTCCCCGGCGGGGCAGTCTACCCTCGGGGCCTTCGTTTCCCCGTTCGTTGGAGGCTTCCGGTGCGTCTTGTCGCGGCCTTGCCATTGATCGCTGCCTTGTTGGTAAGCGGATGTCAGCAAGCAGACTTACCACCGTGGATGGCCGGAACCAAGCCGGCACCGGTGTCACAAGAGGTTCGGCCCCAGGTGGTGCCGCCGGCTCCCCTGCCCGCCGCGCCCCAGGTGCCGGTGACCGTCGAACCGGTGGCGCCGGCTTTCGGCGGCGGCGCCATGTCGGCCTATGGCACCCGTCTGGCCGACAAGGACGAGGTGCGGGCCGCGTTGCTGGTGCCGCTGTCGGGGCCGCAGGCCGGGTTGGGCCAGGCCATGTCCAACGCCGCGCAGCTGGCGTTGTTCGAGGTGGCCGACGAACGCTTCAACCTGATTCCGTTGGACACCAAGGGCACCGCCGAAGGCGCCGCCGCCGCCGCCCAGCAGGCGGTGGCCCAGGGCGCCGACATCGTGCTCGGTCCGCTGTTCTCGCCCGAGGTCAAGGCGGTGGCGCCGCTGGCGCGCGAACATGGCCTGCCGGTGCTGGCCTTCACCACCGACCGCACCGTTCTCGGCGACGGCGTCTATACTTTGGGCTTCCTGCCGGGATCACAGGTCAACCGCGTGATCGGCTATGCCCGAGCTCAGGGCAAGGAACGCTTCGCCCTGTTGGCGCGTTCCGACGATTACGGCCGTGCCGTCGCCGACGCCTTCCGCGCCGCCGTGCCGGCCCAGGGCGGCCGGGTGGTCAAGGTGGAATATTACGACCCTCATGCCGCCGATCTGACCAGCGCGGTGCGGCGCCTCACCGATGCCGACCAGCGCGGCCGGGGCAAGGGCAACGAAACCAACCAGGCCACCGGCCCGGTGCCGTTCGACGCGGTGCTGATTCCCGACGACGGTTCGCGGCTGCGGCAACTGGCGTCGCTGGTCACCTATTTCGACGCCGACCCGGCCAAGGTGGCGTTCCTGGGCACCTTGCTGTGGGACGACCCGCGCCTGTCCAACGAACCGTCGCTGCAAGGCGGCGTCTATCCGGCGGCGCCGGCCGCCGCGCACCAGGATTTCGAGGCGCGCTATGGCCGGGCCTTTGGCGCCCTGCCCGGCCGCGTCGGCGGCATCGCCTCGATCGCCTATGACGCCACGGCGCTGGCGGCCATCCTGGCGCGCCAGGCCATGGGCGACTATTCCCCGCAATCGCTGACCAATCCGGTGGGCTTCGCCGGCGTTGACGGGGTGTTCCGGCTGTCGCCCGACGGCACCTCGGAACGGGCCTTGGCGGTGCGTCAGATCACCGCCTCGGGCCCGCGCGAGATCAGCCCGGCCCCTAATTCCTTCGTGACGCCGGGGATGTAATACTAACGGCCATCAGTGTTGATTTGTCTCTGTTGGCTTGCCGCCATTGCGGCGGTGGCCAAGCGGCTGGAAGCCGCGCCCGGCGAGGGCGAGTACAGCGGTCAGTTTTATATTGACCGCTGGTACAAAGGGACCTTCAGGTCAGGATTTCCGCCGTCAGGGCGTTCAGGACCAGCATGCCGGCCGGGGTCGCCTTGATCCCGGCCGCGCTTTTTTCCAGGAAGCCGCCGGTCACCATGCGGGCCACGCCGCCGGCATCCAGCACATCCCACAGGGATTGGCCGGAAACCGCGGCGAAGGTTTCGGCGGCGATGCCGTCCACCAGCCGCAGCCCCATCATCACCAGTTCCTCGGCCCGGATGGCGGGGTCCAGTTCCTCGGCTTCCTGGGTGGCGTGGCCGTTTTCCTCGACCCGTTTCAGCCAGATGTCGGCGGCGCGGTGTTGGCGGGTGGCGGTGTTGTTCAGCCGGCCATGGGCGCCGGGGCCGATTCCCACATAGTCGCCCCCCAGCCAATAGGTCAGGTTGTGGCGGCATTCGGCACCCGGCCGGGCGTGGTTCGACACCTCATAGGCCGGCAGGCCGGCGGCGGCGGTCAGGTCGCGGGTGATCTCGAACATCTCGGCCTGCTGGTCCTCGGGCGGCAGGACGAAATCGCCGCGGGCGTGGGCCGGGGCGAAGGCGGTGCCGTCCTCGATGGTCAGCTGGTACATGGACAGGTGGTCGCCGGCCAGGGTCAGGGCGCGGCCAAGTTCGTCGCGCCAGCTTTCCGGCGTCTGACCGGGGCGGGCGTAGATCAGGTCGAAGGAAAAGCGCCCGAACACCTTTGCCGCCAGCTCCAGGGCGGCCAACGCCTCGGCCGCGTCGTGGCGGCGCCCCAGGAAACGCAGGTCGGTGTCGTTCAATGCCTGCACCCCCAGCGACAGCCGGTTGATGCCGGCGGCGCGGAAGTCGCGGAAGCGCCCGGCCTCGACGGTCGAGGGGTTGGCCTCCAGCGTCACCTCAAGGTCGGCGGCCGTCGGCCACAGCGCCGCCACCCGCTCGACCAGGGCGGCGGCGGTGGCCGGGTCCATCAGGCTGGGGGTGCCGCCACCGAAGAAGATGCTTGTGACCTCGGTCATAGGCTTGCGGGCGGCGAAATGACCCAGTTCACGCAACAGCGCGGCCCGCCAGCGCGGCTGGTCGATGCTGGCCGCCGCGTGGCTGTTGAAGTCGCAATAGGGGCACTTCGACAGGCAGAACGGCCAGTGGATGTAAATGCCGAAGCCGGGACTTCTCAGCGTTGGAAGCACGCCGCCACCAATTTGTGGAAGGCGTCGGCGCGGTGGCTCATCTCGTGCTTTTTCGCCGGTTCCATCTCGCCGAAGGTGACGGTGTGGCCCTGGGGCTGGAACATGGGGTCGTAGCCGAAGCCCTGGGCGCCGCGCGGCGGCCACACCATCTCGCCCTCGACCACGCCCTCGAAGGTCTCGCACACGCCGTCGGGCCAGGCCAGGGCCAGGGCGCAGACGAAGCGGCCGCGCCGGTCCGGGCTGTCGCCCATGCGGTCGTTGACCAGGGCCATGGCGGCGGCGAAGTCCTTGCCCGGTCCCGCCCAGCGGGCGGAATAGATGCCGGGGTCGCCACCCAGGCAATCGACCGCCAGACCGGAATCGTCGGCCAGCGCCGGCAGGTTCGCGGCCTTGGCGGCGGCATGGGCCTTGAGTTCGGCGTTGGCGACGAAGGTGGTTCCCGTTTCCTCGGGTTCGTCCAGGCCAAGCGCGCCGGCCGACACCACCTCGACCCCGAAGGGCGCCAGAAGCTCGCCGATCTCGCGCACCTTGCCGGAATTGTGGCTGGCGATGACCAGCCGGCCGTCGCTGAACTTGCGGCTCATTCCAGCCCCAACGCCTTCTTTTGCGCGGTCACCAATTCGGCCACGCCCTTTTCCGCCAATTGCAGCAGGGTCTGGAACTGGTCGCGGGTGAAGGGACGTTCCTCGGCGGTGCCCTGAACCTCGACGATGCCGCCCAGACCGGTCAGCACGAAGTTGGAATCGGCCTGGGCCGACGAATCCTCGGCGTAGTCCAGGTCCAGAACCGCCTGACCCTCGTAGATGCCGCAGGACACGGCGGCGAGGTGGTCGATCAGCGGGACGGCGCTCAGCTTGCCGGCCTCGACCAGTTTCTGGAACGCCAGATGCAGCGCCACGTAGGCGCCGGTGATCGAGGCGGTGCGGGTGCCGCCATCGGCCTGGAGCACGTCGCAATCGACCTTGATCTGCATCTCGCCCATGGCGGCAAGGTCGGTGACGGCGCGCAAGGAGCGGCCGATCAGCCGCTGGATTTCCTGGGTGCGGCCCGATTGCTTGCCCTTTGCGGCTTCACGATCCGTGCGCGAATGGGTCGAACGCGGCAGCATGCCGTATTCGGCGGTGACCCAGCCCTTGCCGGAATTGCGCAGAAAGGACGGCACCCTTTCCTCGACGGACGCGGTGCACAGGACGTGGGTGTCGCCGAAACGCGCCAGGCACGAGCCCTCGGCGTATTTGGCGAAGCCCGGTTCCAGGGAAATGGCGCGAAGCTGGTCGAAGGCGCGGCCGGAAGGTCTCATGACGGCGGGTCTCTGTCTGCGTGGGAAATCGGGGCGAACCCTAGCCTTTTGCGTGATCCGCGTCCACTCTCCTGCCTGGCCTCTTTCCCGGTTTTCCGCCCCCGAGTTGACGACCCCGCCCCCGCTCACTAGATTCCGTCGCGCGGATTGATTGGAACCAAAGCCCATGCTTCGCGGACGAAGCCCCGTCATCACCGAGCTGAACGAGCGCTCGCGCGAGATATTCCGACATATCGTCGAGGAATACGTGCACACGGGCGAACCCATCGGCTCGCGCACGCTGTCGCGACGGCTGCCGCTGCATCTGTCGCCGGCCACCATCCGCAACGTCATGGCCGATCTCGAGGATCTGGGGTTGCTTTACGCGCCGCACACCTCGGCCGGGCGGTTGCCGACGGCACAAGGCATGCGCATGTTCGTCAACGGTCTTTTGGAAGTGGGCGGCCTGCCCGAGGGCGAGCGGTCAGCCATCGACGCCCAATGCCGGGCGGCGGGCAAAAGCATGGAACAGGCCCTGGCCGAGGCCATCACCACCCTTTCCGGCCTGTCGCGCTGTGCCGGCATGGTGCTGGCGCCGCGCATGCAGCGCCGGCTCAAGCATATCGAATTCGTCTGGCTGGGCCGCGGCCGTGCCCTGGTGGTGCTGGTGACCGAGGACGGCATGGTGGAAAACCGCCTGCTCGAACTGCCCGAAAGCGTCGAGCCGTCCATGCTGGTCGAGGCCACCAACTTCCTTAATCACCGTCTGAGCGGCCGCACCCTGGACGAGGTGCGCGAGGACGTCACCGGCGAGTTGGAACAACAGCGCAATCTGCTCGACGCCCTGACCACGCGGGTGGTCGAGGCCGGGCTGGCCACCTGGTCGGGCGACGCCGGCCACAGTCCGCTGATCGTGCGCGGCCAGAGCCACCTGCTCGAGGACGTGACGGCGGTCGAGGATCTGGAACGCATCCGCACCCTGTTCGACGCGCTGGAAACCTCGGAACAGTTCCTGCGCCTGCTCGAGGCGACCAACACCGCCGAGGGCGTGCAAATCTTCATCGGCGCCGAAAACGAATTGTTCGGCGTCACCGGCTGTTCGATGATCGTCGCCCCCTATCGCGACTCGCGTGAGCAGATCATCGGCGCCATCGGTGTGATCGGCCCGCAGCGGCTGAATTTCGCCCGCATCATCCCCATGGTGGATTACACCGCCAAGGTGGTCGGGCGGCTGATCGGTTAACCCAAAGACGGAAGAAAGAGAGTCCATGAGCCAGGAACCCCAGAACGAGCAGACGCCCGAGAGCCCGGCCCCCGACGCCGAGGATGTGGCGGTCGCTTCGTCGGACGCTCGCATCGCCGAGCTGGAGGCCGAGGTCGCCAAGCTGAAGAACGAGATTCTGTACGCCAAGGCGGAAACCGACAACGTGCGCCGCCGCCTGGAACAGCAGGCCGAGGACCGCGCCAAATACTCGATCTCGGCCATTGCCAAGGACGTGCTGTCGGTGGCCGACAACCTGCGCCGGGCGTTGGATTCGGTGCCGCCGGCCGCGCGCGAGGGCAACGACATGGCTAACACCCTGACGGTCGGCGTCGAGATGACCGAGCGTGAGCTGCTTGCCACCTTCGAACGCTACGGTATCCGGGCGGTGCCGGCCCACGGCACCCGCTTCGACCCCAACCTGCATCAGGCGATGATGGAGGTCGAGGACACCACCCAGCCGGAAGGCACGGTGGTCATGGTCATGCAACAGGGTTACCAGATTCACGACCGTCTGTTGCGCCCGGCCCTGGTCGGCGTGTCCAAGGGCGGTCCCAAGACCCCGCCCGGCGAACAGGTCGACACCAAGGCGTGAAGACCATGTCCCCGGTGACCGTGATCCGGTCACCGGGGACATGGCATCACGGCGTCTTGTCGGGGAAGGCGCACAGATCGCTGACCACGCATTCCCCGCATTTCGGCTTGCGTGCCGTGCAGGTGTAGCGGCCATGCAGGATCAGGTAATGGTGGGCGTCGCGGCCCCAGCGCGCCGGCGTCGCCGCCAAGAGCCCCTGTTCCACCTCGAGCGGGGTCTTGCCCGGCGCCAGACCGGTGCGGTTGCCGACCCGGAAGCAATGGGTATCGACGGCGATGGTCGGCTCGCCGAAGGCGACGTTCAGCACCACGTTGGCGGTCTTGCGCCCGACGCCGGGCAACGCCTCGAGCGCGGCACGGTCGCGCGGCACCTCGCCCCCATGGTCGCGCACCAGGATTTCCGACAAGGCGACGACGTTCTTGGCCTTGGTCTTGTAAAGGCCGATGGTGCGGATCGCCTCGCGCAGGCTCTCCTCGCCCAGTTCCAGCATCTGGGCGGGCGTGGTGACACGGGCGAACAATGGCCCGGTCGCCTTGTTGACGCCGACGTCGGTGGCCTGGGCCGACAGCACCACCGCCACCAGCAAGGTATAGGGGTTGACGTATTCCAACTCGCTTTTCGGGTTGGGCATGCGGGCGGCAAGACGGGCGTAGAATGCGTCGACCTGGGCGGGAGTCATGGCGGGCCTTGGGGTTGCGGGCAACCGGGGCATGATGCCCAGGGCGTCCCGCCCCGGCAAGCGGGCCGTTGCCGGGGTGGTCCCGGCCTGCGATACTGCCTGCGCGATCCCCGGAGGAGAACGATGCGCGGGTTGGGTGCGGTTCTGGCAACCTTGGGTGTGTTGTTCCTGTCGCCCGTCTGGGCTGGGGAATGCGCTCCCGATCGCGTCGTCGCGGCCTATGCCGAGGCCCAGACGGCCCAGGCCCAGGGCCGCACCGAACAGGCCGAGGCGACATGGAGAGCCCTGGCGGCGGAAGGCTTCGCCCCCGCCCAGCGGCGTCTGGGGGAAATGTTACGCCAACGTTCCGATTCCAAGGCAGAGGCCTATTGGTGGTTCCTGCTGGCGCTGCAACGCGGCGACCGGCTGGCCCGCGATCCCATGTCGGCGCTGGGTTCCGAGATCAGCATGGGTGCTCGCGTCAGCGATCGACGCCGGGTCGAGGAATGGGTGCCGACGTCGTCTGCCTGTACCCGCGCCTTCCTCGACCGTTTGGGCAGGGGCCAGCCCAGCGTCCGCGCCTTCACCGCGTCGTTCTCGGTCGAGGGCAACATGGGGCGGCCCCACGACCAGGTGACGGTCGAGGCCGGGCATTATCTGGCCTCCCTGGTCCGGGAACAGCCCGATCTGGTGCCCTATCTCACCGCGTTGCCGGCGATCCGGGTCGAGAACCTGCCGACGGTGGCTGCGGTCGACCATGGGCTTGACGACCAATGCCCGGCGCTGGTGCTGGATGGCGGCGTCCTGGCCCCCGGCGGCGACCGCAACCGTCCGGCGGTGACGGCGGCCATCCGCGACGCGGTGCACCGTTGCGTCGATCCGCCGCCGGTGTTGAAGGTCGAATATCGCGGCCGCCAATTGTTCCTGCGCTCCTATGACCAGAACGACACCAACCTGGATCTGCTGCGACAGGCGTTGGATCTGGCGGAAAAGCTGCCGCCCGACTTGCGGGCCTTGGCCATGGTGCCGCAACGGGTGGTGGTCGAACCGTTGCGGCCCGGCGAGGTGCGCTACGCCGTCGCCCTGTTGATGGTCAGCGGCGAGGTCCGCTTTTCACGCGTGCGCGGCGGCACCGAACTGGCCGACGTGGTGGCCGGGCTGGTCGGCGCCGGGGCGGTGCTGGACGGCCGCAGGAAAGGTCAGGACATCATCCGGGTCGAGGCGGAACAAGTGGCCAAACGTGCCCGCGAATACCTGCTCAAGATGGCGTCACCATGAATTCGCCTTGGGAATCGTGGGCGGCGAAGCGCCGCTTGGCAAGTTGGGGCGACCCCACCGCGTAGCAATAGCCGCAACCGTGCGGGCAGGTGTCGTAAGCCCCGATGTCGCGGCTTTCATGACACAGGCAACCAGGACGGTTGCCCTTGACCCTGGCGGCGACGGACCGCGTCAACCCCCAGCCGGCGGCGACATCGCTCAGACGTCCGGCATCGACACAGGCGGCGGCGCGGGCGCCATCGGGAACCAGATGCGGCTGGGTGCACAGCGACAGCACCATGCCGTGGGCCGCCGCGATGGCCGCCAGTTCGGCGGCCAGAATGCGCTTGGCGTCGTCGTCCGGGTCGAACCAGCGAAAGCCGTGGGCGCGGGCGCCGGAATCCAGGTTGCGTGCCGTCTTTTTGTAGATCTGGGCGAACGAGATCACCACCTCGTCCACCGTTCCACTCAGCCGCTTCGCCAGCCGGGTGAAGGTGGCGCGGTGAAAATCGGGCGGCGTCAGGTCGCTGGCGACGATCGGATCGTAACGCCACACCACGGCACGCGACCCGAAACGGTCGGCCAGGGCGCGGATGTCGTCCACCGCCCGTTCGGGATCGACCACGCTGCGTTCCAGGGCGCGGGGGGCGCCGGTGACGGTGTATTGGATAAGGAACGGAATGCCCGCGTCCCGCACCATGTCCAGCGCGTCCCGAAACGGTTGGGCGTTGCGGGTCCAGAACACGAATCCATCGACGCCGTCGCGCAACGCCACCACCGAGGGCGGCCCGCCGTAGGGGTTGGCCACGCGGGCGAAGCCGGCCCGGAACCGGTTCACGAACCAATCGCCATAAAACGCCGGAATGTCGGTGCGGTAACTGGCCGAGACGATCATCCGCCCCGCTCCTCAGCCCTCTGCGGGCTCGTCGAGCCCGTCGTCGCCAAGATCGTCGTCGAAGCCGTCGTCATGGTCCGAGGCGCCGTCCACAGCCGGGTCGGGCTCGATCCAGCCCAGTTCCAGCGCGCAGGCACGGACGGCGCGGACACTGGGATAACGGGGGGGGAAGCGCTCAAGGTGCCGGTGCACCCCCTGGGCGTCGGAAAATATCCAGGCGTCCAGGCTCTGGTTGACGATCCAGTCGCGCACCACCCGGTCCAACAGCGGCGCCTGTCCGCGCAATGGCGGGAAATATTCGTAAGCTCCGGCGCGGCGGCTGATTTCCACCAGGGCCTTGTGGTGCTTGAGGATGGTCAGTGCCTCGGCCGGCAGGTTGCGCATCTGCTCGGGCGTCACGTCCTCTTCGCGGAAATACCAGAAATGCGGCCGCTGGCGCCCGGCATCGGCCAATTGCGCCGCCGCGTCCGACCAGCCGTAACAGATCGTCGCGCGATATTCGTTGCGTCCCAACCGCCGCAACAGGATCAGGTCGGCGGCGTCGGGCTGAAGCTCCAGCGGCACCACCGCGCCCAGACGGGGACGCCACGACGAATCCGGCCGTGGCGGCGGCGGCGCGGGCGGCGGCGCGGGCGGGCGCGGCGTGGCGATGGCACGACCCAAGGCGGCCAGCGCCTCGCGCAGTCCGGGATCCGCGACCCGCTCGACCGTTTCGGCCACGCGGGCGACATCCTCGGCCGTCGGCGGACGCGGTGGCGGCGGTGTGAAGCGTTGGGGCAGCGGCCCGATCTTGATGCGCAACTCGGCGACCGCGTTATAGCCGAAGAAGGTGTTGACGTTCTTGATGATCAAGGGTGCCAGATGCTGCACCTCGGGCGCCCAGGCCGACGCCGCCACCTTGAGGTGGAGAATGCCGTTGCTGCGTTCCCAGCCGCCGCCCGGCGCACGCGGAAAGACGATGCGGGCCGGCATGGTGTTGCGGGCCAGGGCGGCACCGACGATGACCGGCCATTGGGTCAAAATCTGGGCGCTGACGAATCCCCGCCGCCCGCCCAGACGGCGGATCAGCCGGTCGGTCTGGGTGGTCACCGGACGAAGCGAGGACGGTTGGCGGTCGGATGCGGGACGTCGTGCCATGGCGCTGATCGGATAGGGGGGCGGTCCTACCCTAGCGGTTATCGCCGCCCGCCGCAAATATCGGGCGCGTGCCGCAGTTGCAGCCACCCAACCCCACCCTATATAACGCCGGTGAGACGCGGACAAAGCGTCGCCCGTTTTTCCCGAAGGGGGTTTTGGCGGTTGCCGCCCTGCCCTGACAGGACCGCCGGAACCGGCCGCATTGACAAGAGGAAGACATGAGCAAAGTCATTGGCATCGACCTGGGCACCACCAATTCCTGCGTGGCCGTGATGGAGGGCAAGGCCGCCCGCGTCATCGAGAACGCTGAAGGCATGCGGACCACGCCGTCCATGGTCGCCTTCGCCGATTCCGGCGAGCGTCTGGTCGGCCAGCCGGCCAAGCGTCAGGCGGTGACCAATCCGACCAACACCTTGTTCGCCATCAAGCGCCTGATCGGCCGCCGCTTCGACGATCCGATCACCAAGAAGGACGCCAATCTGGTGCCCTATCACATCGTCAACGGCGAGAACGGCGATGCCTGGGTGGACGCCGGCGGCAAGAAGCAGAGCCCCAGCCAGATCTCGGCTTACATCCTGACCAAGATGAAGGAAACCGCCGAGGCTTACCTGGGCGAGGCCGTGACCCAGGCGGTGATCACCGTCCCGGCCTATTTCAACGACGCCCAGCGTCAGGCCACCAAGGACGCCGGCCGCATCGCCGGCCTTGAGGTGTTGCGCATCATCAACGAGCCGACCGCGGCCGCCCTGGCCTATGGCATGGAAAAGAAGGGCGCCGGCACCATCGTCGTTTACGATCTGGGCGGCGGCACCTTCGACGTGTCGGTGCTGGAGATCGGCGACGGCGTGTTCGAGGTGAAGTCCACCAACGGCGACACCTTCCTGGGCGGCGAGGATTTCGACGCCCGGATCATCGATTATCTGGCCGACGAGTTCAAAAAGGAGCAGGGCATCGACCTGCGCGGCGACCGTCTGGCCCTTCAGCGCCTCAAGGAGGCCGCCGAAAAGGCCAAGATCGAGCTGTCGTCCTCGATGCAGACCGAGGTCAACCTGCCGTTCATCACCGCCGACGCCGCGGGTCCCAAGCACCTGAACATCAAGCTGACGCGGGCCAAGCTGGAAGCCCTGGTCGAGGATCTGGTGGCGCGCACCATCGAGCCGTGCAAGGCCGCGCTCAAGGATGCCGGCATCAAGGCCAGCGAGATCGACGAGGTCATCCTGGTCGGCGGCATGACCCGCATGCCCAAGATCCAGGAAGTGGTGAAGGAATTCTTTGGCCGCGAGCCGCACAAGGGCGTCAACCCCGACGAGGTGGTGGCCATCGGCGCCGCCATCCAGGGCGGCGTGCTCAAGGGCGAGGTCAAGGACGTCCTGCTGCTCGACGTCACCCCGCTCAGCTTGGGCATCGAGACCCTGGGCGGCGTGTTCACCCGTCTGATCGACCGCAACACCACCATCCCGACCCGCAAGTCCCAGGTCTTCTCGACCGCCGAGGACAACCAGACCGCGGTGACCATCCGCGTGTTCCAGGGCGAGCGCGAGATGGCCGCCGACAACAAGATGCTGGGCCAGTTCGACCTGATGGGCCTTCCGTCGGCCCCGCGCGGCGTGCCGCAGATCGAGGTGACCTTCGACATCGACGCCAACGGCATCGTCAACGTGAGCGCCAAGGACAAGGCTACCGGCAAGGAACAGCAGATCCGCATCCAGGCCTCGGGCGGTCTCAACGATTCCGACATCGAACGCATGGTCAAGGAAGCCGAGGCCCACGCCGCCGACGACAAGAAGCGCAAGGAAACGGTCGAGGCCCGCAACCACGCCGACAGCCTGGTTCATTCCACCGAAAAGAGCCTGAAGGAATTCGGCGACAAGGTGGACGGCGCGCTCAAGGCCGACGTCGAGCGTGACGTCGCCACCCTCAAGGCGGTGATGGATGGTGACAACCCCGACGAGATCAAGGCCAAGACCGAGGCGTTGATGCAGTCGTCCATGAAGCTGGGCGAAGCCATGTACAAGGCCCAGGAAGCGGCCGGCGGTGCCGAGGCCAGTGCCGGCGCGGCCTCCGACCAGGACGGCAGCGTGGTCGACGCCGACTTCGAGGAAGTGGACGGCGACAAGAAGGGCAAGTAAACCCGACTTGGCGCGTTGAAATGGGCAGGCCGCCCCGGCAAGCTTCCGCTTCCGGGGCGGTCGGCCATCGACCACCACCCGACCAGCGAAAGACCGCATGAGCAAGCGCGACTACTACGAGGTTCTGGGCTGCGACCGCAACGCCTCGGCCGACGAACTGAAGAAGGCCTACCGCAAGCTGGCCATGCAGTATCACCCGGACCGCAACCCGGATGATCCCGGCGCCGCCGACAAGTTCAAGGAATTGAACGAGGCCTATGACTGCCTGAAGGACGAACAGAAGCGTGCCGCCTATGATCGCTTCGGCCATGCCGCCTTCGAGGGCGGCGGACGCGGCGGCGGCGGCTTCGCCGATTTCGGTTTCGGTGGCGGCGGCGGCGGCTTCTCGGACCTGTTCGAGGAGATGTTCGGCGACATGATGGGCGGCGGCCGGCGTGGCCAAGGCTCGGGTCGCGGCGCTGACCTGCGCTTCAACATGGAAATCACCCTGGAGGAGGCGTTCGCCGGCAAGGCCGCGACCATCACCGTCCCCTCCTCGGCCCAATGCGACGCCTGCCACGGCACCGGCGGTAAGGACGGCAGCCAGCCGGCCACCTGTCCCACCTGCCACGGCCATGGCAAGGTCCGCGCGCAACAGGGCTTCTTCACCATCGAACGCACCTGCCCCACCTGCCAGGGCATGGGCAAGGTGATCAAGGACCCGTGCAAGGTGTGCGGCGGCCAGGGCCGGGTGCGCAAGGACAAGACCCTTCAGGTCCAGGTGCCGGCCGGCGTCGAGGATGGAACCCGCATCCGTCTGTCCGGCGAGGGCGAGGCCGGCATGCGCGGCGCGCCGCCCGGCGACCTTTACATCTTCCTGAGCCTGGTCCAGCACCGTCTGTTCCAACGCGACGGCGCCAACATCTATTGCCGGGTGCCGATTCCCATGGTGACGGCGACGCTGGGCGGCACCATCGAGGTGCCGACCATCGAGGGCAAGCTGTCCAAGGTCACCATTCCCCCCGGCACCCAGACCGGCAACCAGTTCCGCCTGAAAGGCAAGGGCATGAGTGTGCTGCGGTCCACCGCGCGTGGCGACATGTTCATCCAGGCGGTGGTCGAGACCCCGGTCAACCTGAGCAAACGCCAGGAAGAGCTGTTGCGCGAGTTCGAATCGGCCGGCGACAACGCCGACGGCAAGCACAACAGCCCGGAAAGCCGCAGCTTCTTCGACAAGGTCAAGGAACTGTGGAAGGATTTGACCGAGTAGCACCCTCTTGCACCCTCACACATCATGCGCATATGATTTGCGCATGATGTGTGAGGTATGCGCATGAACGCCGTCTTCGATCCCAAATCGCCCAAGAAGGCCTGCAACGTCAGCGTCAACGAGGACCTGTTGCGTCAGGCCAAGGCGTTGGGGATCAACATTTCCCAAACCCTGGAAGCCGGATTGGAAGCCCGCGTGCGCGAGGCCAAGGCCCGTGCGTGGGCCGAGGAGAACAAGGACGCCATCGAAAGCCAGAACCGCTGGGTCGAAAAGAACGGGTTGTGGAGCGACGGGATCAGGATGTTCTGATGCGCCAGTTCGACGTCTTTCGTTCGGCCCATCCCGGCGGACCCTTGCTGGTGGTGTTGCAGGCGGACGAACTCAGCCATTTCAACGTGGTGGCCAGCGCCCCGCTTTATCCCGTCGCCCAATGGGAAAAGCCGACGCGCCATCTTCAGCCCGTGGTGACGGTGGCGGGTGAGTCGATGATTCTCGCCACCAACCATCTTGCCGCCGTTCCCCGTACCATTTTGGGTGAATACGTGGCCTCCTTGGCCGAGTATCGCACCGACATCATCGCCGCCCTGGACTTTCTGTTCACCGGCGTCTGAACCTGGAGAAGCAACAATGAAGATCGGAATCGTCGGATGCGGCGGCCGCATGGGCCAAATGCTGGTCAAGGCGGTGGAAGCGGCGCAAGGCGCGGTTCTGGCCGGCGGCACCGAACGCCCCGGCAGCTCCCTGGTCGGCGGCACCACCGGCACCACCGGCGCGCCGGTCCATGACAACGCCGTCGCCCTGTTCGCCGCCGCCGACGCGGTGATCGACTTCACCGCTCCGGCCGCCACCGTTGCCCATGCCGCCCTGGCCGCCGAAACCGGCACCGTTCTGGTGGTCGGCACCACCGGCCTGTCCAAGGAAGACGAGGCCATGCTGGTCGAGGCCGCGAAGAAGGTGGCGGTGGTCTATGCCCCTAATTTCAGCGTCGGCGTCAACCTGTTGATGGCCCTGACCGAGCGTGCCGCCGCCATCCTGGGGGATGATTACGACATCGAAATCGTCGAGATGCACCACCGCCGCAAGGTGGACGCGCCATCGGGCACCGCGTTGGGCCTGGGCCGCGCCGCCGCCAAGGGCCGCGCCGTCGAGCTTGAGCAGGTGTGGTGCAAATCCCGCGACGGCCATACCGGAGCGCGGCCCAAGGGTGAGATCGGCTTCGCCACCCTGCGCGGCGGCGATGTCATCGGCGACCATACGGTGATGTTCGCCGCCGAGGAAGAACGGGTCGAACTGACCCACAAGGCCTCGACCCGCGCGGTGTTCGCCAAGGGCGCGGTGCGCGCGGCGCTGTGGGCCCAGGGCCAAAAGCCCGGCCTTTATTCCATGCGCGACGTTCTCGGGCTGTAATACCGGCAGCAATCCTGCTGGCCGGTTCCTGTTCCTGTTCCTGTTCTTATTTCCCCGGCCGCAAGACATGGGTGTGGTCGGCGGCGTAAAGCCGCGAATCGGTGAAGTCGGCGCCGTCCAGCACATGTCCCACCAGGATCAGCGCGGTGCGGGTGAAGCCCGCCGCCTTGACCTTGTCGCGGATGGTCGCCAGCGTGCCGTGCACGAAGGCCTGGTCCGGCCACGATACCCGATAGGCCACCACCACCGGACAATCGGCGCCGTAATGAGGGACCAGCTCGTCCACCACCTTCTTCAGGTTGTTGACCGACAAATGAACGGCCAGCGTCGCCTTGCTACGGCCGATGGTGTCCAGGTCCTGGCCCTCGGGCATGGCGCTGGAGCGCATGGCGGTGCGGGTGATGGTGATGGTCTGGCTGATGTCGGGCAGGGTCAGTTCGGTGGACAGGGCCGCCGCCGCCGCCGCGAAGGCCGGTACGCCGGGCGTCACGTCGTAGGCGATGCCCAAGGCGTCGAGACGGCGCATCTGTTCGGCGGTGGCGCCATAGATGCTGGGATCGCCGGAATGGACGCGGGCCACGTCGTGGCCTTGGGCGTGGGCGGCCTCGATCTCGGCGACGATTTCGTCCAGGTTCATGGACGCGGTGTCGAGCACGCGTGCCCCTTGCGGCGCTTCGGCGACAATCTCGGCCGGCACCAGGGACCCGGCATACAGGCACACCGGGCAGGTACGGATCAGGTTCAGGCCGCGCACGGTGATCAGGTCGGGGGCGCCGGGGCCGGCGCCGATGAAATGGACGGTCATGGAGGTTTCCCGTTTCGAGATCGTTACGTCAGCTTCTTGGCGTAGCCGCGCGGGGTGTAGACCCGTGTGGCGCCGCCCAGGCGCAGGCGGCGGCTTTCCGAACTGCCGACCATCACCAGGGTCAGCATGTCGGCGTGGTCGGGGGTCAACTCGCCCAACGACACCACGCGCACGCTTTCCTCGGGCCGGCCCAACTGGCGGGCCAGGATCACCGGCGTCTCGGCCGGGCGGCCGGTCAGCAGGATGTCGCGGGCGCGGGCCAACTGATCGCGGCGGCGCTGCGACACCGGATTGTAGAAACAGACCACGAAATCGGCCTCGGCCGCCGCCTTCAGGCGTTTCTCGATGGTTTCCCACGGCGTCAGAAGGTCCGACAGCGAAATGGTGCAGAAATCGTGGTTGACCGGGGCGCCGGCCCGCGCGGCGGCGGCCTGAAGCGCCGACACGCCGGGGATCACCTGGACGTCGGTGCGCAGCCATTCCACCTTGCTCTCGCGCTCGATCAGCTCGAACACCAGGGTCGCCAGGGCGTAGATGCCGGCGTCGCCGGAACACACCAGCGAAACGACCTTGCCTTGGCCGGCCAGATCAAGGGCCATGCGGGCGCGGTCGGCTTCGGCGCCCAAATTGCTTTGGTGGCGGGCCTTGCCGGCCGTCGCCTCGCCCAACAGGTCGAGATAAAGGCCGTATCCCACCAGATCCGAGCTGGCGGCGATGGCGGCGCTGGCCTCGGGGGTGCGCATGGCGGCGGTGCCGGGGCCGATGCCGACCACGAACAGCTTGCCGCGCGCCCGTCCGACTTGCGCCGGGTCGATGCCTTGGGGGGCGCGGGCGATGGCCACGGTGGCGCGCTTGTTCTTGACCTTGGGCACCACCAATTCGCTGTCGGGACCGGCGGCGGCCAGGGCGGCGCCTTCCGAGACGCCGGGACAACCGGTTTCCTTCAATACGATATCGGAAGGATTTTTGAGGCGCGGTGCTTGTTGGTTCAACTCGGCGGCGGTGAAGAACCGTGCCGGCACGCCCAAGGATGCGGCCAGGGCGTGCACCGCCCCTTCGTCCATCTTGAGGTCGATGCTGGCGACACAGGCGATGGCGCCGGGGGCCAGGGCCTCGGATTCCAGGGTGTCGCGCACCAATCGCGCCAAGTCCTCGGGCGGGCAATCGCGTTCGCAGCCGACGCCCAGGGCCAGCACCGGCGGATTCAGCAGCAGCTCGGCCTCGTCCGCCGTCACCTGATGGTCGGTGATCCGCACCGCCGGTTCGGCCTCTTCGGCGAAAGGCAGGTGCTTCAGCCAGCCGGCCTCTCCGGCCTCGACCTCAAGACGCACCGGTTCGCCGGCCAGGAAGGCGGCGGCCACCGGCTTGGCCGCCTCGGGATTGGCGACGTGCCAGCCGGGCGGCGGTTCGTCCAGCGCCACCCCCAGCTTGAGGTCGCCGGCGGTGGTGATGGCGGCGTGGCTCTCCAGGGCGGCGGCCAGCCGGCGCGACAGCTCGTTGGCGCCGTGATGGCCACCCAACAGCGGCACCACGGACGAACCGTCGGGGGCCACCGCCAGCACCGGCGGCTCGGCCTGCTTGTCCACCAGCACGGGACCGACGGCGCGGATCAGGATGCCGGCGGCGCACACGCCGATCACCGGTGTTCCGGCCTTGAACAGGGCGGCAATGTGGGCCTTGGCGTCGGAGAACACCTCTTCCGCCCCCTCGACCCGGCCGGCAAGGCCATGCAGGCGGGCCTCGGGCAGCGCCGCCGTGATGCGGCGGGCGACAGGCAGGGCGGCGGGGGTGACGACGACGACGGCGATCATGATTGCACCAGGATCAAGGAGAAATAGGGAGCCTCGGCCGCGTCGGCCAAGGGAATCAGACGTTGCCGGGCCTGGGTGGCGCGCTCGACCACCAGGGCCTTGTCCGACAGGTTCAGCCGGTCCAGCACGCGGCGCACCTTGGGCAGGTGGCGGCCGACCTTCATGATCACCGCCGATTGGGCGGCGGCCAACAGCCGTTCGATCTCGGCCTCGGAACGGGTCGCCGGAATGATGGCGACGCCGTCCTCGAGCGTCGACAACGGTCTGAGCGCCACCGCCGAGGCGGCCATGGGCGAGGCGATGCCGGGCACCACCTCGACGGCGAAGCGGTCGCGCAGCCGGGTCAGCAGATAGATGAAGCTGCCGAAAAACAGCGGGTCGCCCTCGCATAGCACCGCCACGTCGCGTCCGGCCTCCAGATGGCCGGAGATCGTTTCGGCAGCGGCATCATAGGCTGAATCGGTGTCGTCGCGTTCGGGCCGGAACGACAGACGGATGGCGATCTCGGTCCTGGTCCCGGTGACGTGCGGCGCGGCGATGGTGCGCGCCAGCCCCTCGCCTTCCAGCGGCGCCGGCCAGGCCAGCACCGGGCAGGATTGGATCAGCCGCACCGCCTTGAGGGTCAGCAGTTCGGGATCGCCGGGGCCGACGCCGACGCCGTAAAGGGTTCCGCTCATCCCTTCCTCCCCACGAACTGGGTCACCGGCATGGCCGGATGCCAGGTGTGGAAGCCGCCGACCGGGGCCAGCCGCGACACCGAAAGCCGGGTCATCTGGCCGCCGAAACGGCCGTGCAGGGCGATCAGCGCCGCCTCGCCCTCGGTGGTGACGGCGTTGGCGACCAGCCGGCCGCCGGGGCGCAGAGCCGCCCAACAGGCGTCAAGAACGCCGGGCGCCGAAACGCCGCCGCCGACGAAAACGGCGTCGGGATCGGAATAGGGCAAGGCATCGGGGGCCTTGCCCCGCACCACCTCCAGCCCCGGCACGCCCAGGGTGGCGGCATTGGCGGCGATGCGGGCGCAGCGTTCGGGACGCGGTTCGATGGCGACGGCCCTGCCCCCCGCCCGCATCCATTCGATGGCCACCGAGCCGCAGCCGGCGCCGACGTCCCACAGCAATTCCCCCGGCAACGGGGCCAGCGTCGCCAGCGTCACCGCGCGGATTTCCTGTTTGGTCAACTGGCCGTCATGGTCGAAGGCGTCGTCGGGAAGGCCGGGTAGCGCCGCCAACAGCCGGGCGCCCCGCCTCGGCCGGCATTCGATGGCGATGGTGTTGAGGTCGGCGGCCTCCCCTTCCCAGGCTTCGGCGACGGAATCGCGGATGCGTTCGTCCGCGCCGCCCAGATGTTCCAAGACCACCAGCCGTGACGGGCCGTAACCGGCTTTTTCCAGCAACCGCGCGACAGCCGCCGGGCTTTGGCCGTCCTCGCTCAGCACCAGAAGGCGGCGGCCGGGGGCAAGATGCAGGTTCAGTGTTTCCAGCGGCCGGCCATGGATGGTCAGGCACAGGCAATCCTGAAGCGGCCAGCCCATGGCGGCGGCGGCCAGACTGAACGAACCGGGATGGGGCAGCACCCGCATCTCGCCCGGCGAAAGCCAGCGGGTCAAGGTGGCGCCGATTCCGAACCACATGGGATCGCCCGAGGCCAGGACGGCCACGTTGCGCCCACGTAATGAATCCATCAGGTCGCGGGCCTTGGCGAACGGGCTGGGCCATTCGTGCTTTTCGGCGTGGCCCTGTACCAGAGTCAGGTGGCGGGCGCCGCCGACCACCACCTCGGCGGTGTCGAGCAGGGTTCGGGCGGCGGGGCTGAGGCCGGTTACCCCGTCGTCGCCGATGCCGATGACGGAAAGCCAGGGGGTCATGACAGGCCTTTCAGGCGCCGGGCGCGGGCCATCCGGCCCGCTTGGCTCGCGCTCGCATCAGCTCGCGGGCCCTCAACGGGCCAGTCCCTCGCTCCGCTCACTCCAGTCATTCCAATCCCCCCGCCAGGGCGTTGACCGCCGCGGCCGCCATGGCCGAACCACCGCGCCGGCCGCGCAGGGCGATGAACGGCAAACCCGACTGGATCAGCGCTTCCTTGCTTTCGGCGGCGCCGACGAAACCGACGGCGAAGCCCAGCACCAGGGCCGGGCGCGGCGCCCCCTCCTCCATCAGTTCCAGCAGATGGAACAGCGCGGTCGGGGCGTTGCCGATGGCCACCACCGCCCCTTCCAGGTGCGGGCGCCACAATTCCACCGCCATGGCCGAACGGGTGGTGCCCAGGCTTTTCGCCGCCTCGGCCACGCTGGGATCGTTCAATGTACAGATCACCCGGTTGGCGCGCGGCAGCTTGCGGCCGATGATGCCGTGCGCGACCATTTCGGCATCGACCAGAATCGGCGCGCCATCGGCCAGCGCCTTGATCCCGGCTTCGGCGGCGCCGTCGCTCCAGGACAGGTCGTCAACCACGTCGGTCATGCCGCAGGCGTGGGTGATCCGCACCACCACGTCACGCAGCGCCTCGGGCAGGGTTTCCAGCTCCACCTCGTCGCGGATGGTGCTGAAGGACTGGGCGTAGATGGCCGCCGGGTCCTTGACCCAATCGTGGATGTCCACCCGGTCGGGACCGGTCACCCCCAGGATCCAGCCTTCCTCGGTTTCCACGATTTCACGCTCCTCGACGCTCAGGGTCGGGTCGCCGGCGAACAGCGCACCCAGCCGGCCGTCGTCGTCAAGCCGGGCGTAATGGCGGGCCAGCGCGGTCACCTGGGCCTTGTCCTTGATCTCGCCCGCAGTCGCGGCCACCGGCAACAGGCCGGGATAAACCTCGGCCAGGACGACGCGCCAGTCGGAACTTTTCGACAGGGTCTTGAGTCCGGTCTCGAACGGCCATACCCGCGTCACCTCGGCCAGCCAGGGATGGCGGCGCAACGCCTCGAGGCGCGGCAGGCCGGTCAGGGTCTGGCTGCCGACGCTGCCGGCATAGGCGATCTGCCATACCGGTTTGGTGTTGCTGGCGCGCTGTTCGGTCAGCCGCCGTTCGGCAAGGCCGGCGGTGTCGGCCTTGGTGGCGGAAAGATGCGCGGTCTCAAGCGCTGCCGGCCGCCCCCAGAACGGCGCGGCGCGGCCCGATACCTGACGGTTCAACAGGTCGGCCACGGCGAAACGGTTGTTGGCGTTGTCGGCGCCGTCTTTTATTTCGGAGGCGATCCGACGCCACACGCCGCGCCAGTCCTTGGCGCCAAGCCGCGAGGCGAAACCGGCGGGAAAGCCGAAAGTGAAGTCGAACCCGCACAGCACCGTCAGGCCGCGCGCCGCCAGGTCGCTCAACAGGTCGGCCAATTGCGTCTCGGCCTCGGCCCGTGTCGGCGGGTTGGCGGTGGCGCGTTCCACCAACCCGCCGGGACCGCGCTCCACACAGGTCCACCAGATGCTGTCGCGACCGTGCTTGGGGCGCGCCTCGGCGCTCCAGTCCACCATCACATAGGCGTCGAAAACCGGCCCGGCGGTCAGCATGGAGGCTCAGCCTTCGTGCTTGTGGCCGTCGTCGCGCCCATGGTCGTGGTCATGGCTGTGCCCATGACCGTGGTGGTGGTGATGACCGTGGTCGTGGTGATGGTGGTCATGGCCATGGTCATGGTCGGCGTCGGTGCCGATACCGCGCACATGGTGATGGTGGCCGGCCTGGACCGCGCCCACCGATGCCTCGTGCCCGACCACCTGGGTCCGGTACTTGCACAAGGTGCAGTTCATGTGGGTCTCGCCCCTCAGGATCTCCTCGACCCGTTCGACGAAGCTGTCGATGACCAGGGGATGGTCGTTGAGATAGGGGGCGTTGATGAACTCGATGTCCGGGTTGGCGGCCGCCGCCTCGTTCGCCCAGTCGTAGATGCGCTTGACCAGGATGCCGGTGAACAGGAAGTACGGAAAGACGATGACCCGCTTGTAGCCCAGCTTGGTCACCCGTTCGAGGGCTTGGTTGACCAGCGGATAGGCGACGCCGGAATAGGCGACCTCGGTCCAGCCGAAGCCCATGCCTTCCCACAGCATGCGCGCCACCTTGGACACGTTGGAATTGGCGTCGGGATCGTTGGTGCCGCGTCCCACCACCAACAGTATGGTGTCGGCGCGGGTCACGCCCGGCTTGCCCTTGGCCTCGGCCTCCTCGATGCGGGCGCGCGATGCCGCCAACAGCTTGGGATCGACCGCCAGCTCGCGGCCGAAAGTGATGGACATGCCGGGGTTTTCGGCGGCGAAGGTGTTGATTTCCCACGGCAGGTCGTTCTTGACGTGGCCGGCGGCGAACAACATGCCGGGCACCGCCAGCACGCGGGTCACGCCCTGGGCCTTCAGCGCCTCGAGACCATCGCGGATGATGGGGCGTGCGAATTCCAGATAGCCGCTTTCCACCGCGTATTGCGGCAGACGTTCGCGCAGGTGGCGGGCCAGCGAGGCGAATTCGGTGGTGGCTTCGACGTCGCGGCTGCCGTGGCCGCAGATCATGACACCGGTTTTCTCAGTCATCGCGTGGTCCTTGCCTTCGTGCGGTTGCCGGCTGGGCCTTGCCTCCGGCCGGAAATCAGGGCACGGACTATAGGAAAAGCGCGGCGGGGTTGCCACCTTAAATCTCCGGGCGCTAAAGTCCGCCCCATGTTCCCGCTCGGCACCCAATTCGGCACCGCCCCAGACGCGCTTCTGATGCTGTTCATGGCCCTGGCCGTGGACGCGCTGTTCGGCGAGATGGGCCCGCTTTTCCGCCTGCTGCCCCATCCGGTGATGATCCTGGGGCGGCTGGTGGGCGCGCTCGACAAGCGCCTGAACAAGCCGACCCTGCCGGAAGGCGACCGCAAGACCCGCGGCGTGGTGCTGGTGGTGCTGATGGTGCTGGTGGCCCTGACGGTGGGGGGCGTCATCGCCTTCGTCGCCCGCGCCGTGCCGCATCTATGGCTGCTCGAGGTGTTCGCCGCCGCCACCTTGGTGGCGCAGCGCGCCTTGTTCGACCATGTGGACGACGTCGCCCGCGCCCTGCAAAACAACGGGCTCGAGGCCGGACGCTACGCCGTGTCGCGCATTGTCGGCCGCGACCCGCAAAGCCTGGACGAACACGGTGTTTCCCGTGCCGCCATCGAAAGTCTGGCCGAGAATTTTTCCGACGCGGTGGTGGCTCCGGTGTTCTGGTACGTGGTGCTGGGCCTGCCGGGGCTGGTGCTTTACAAGACGGTCAACACGCTGGACAGCATGGTCGGCTACCGCAACGACAAGTACCGGGCCTTCGGCTGGGCCTCGGCCCGGCTTGACGACGTCATGAACCTGATTCCGGCGCGGCTGGCCGGGCTGATCATCGCGGTTTCGGCGCTGTTCTCGGCGCGGGGCAACCCGTGGCGTGCCCTGGTGACCATGCTGCGTGACGCCCGCCACCATAAAAGCCCCAATTCCGGCTGGCCCGAGGCGGCCATGGCCGGTGCCCTGGGTCTGGCCCTGGGCGGGCCGCGCAAATATCCCGGCTTGGTGGTGGACGAAAAATGGATCGGTTCCGGGCGGGCGCGGGCCACCTTCGCCGACATCGACCGCGCCTTGCACTTGTTCTCCGCCGCCTGTCTGGTCGATGCCGGGCTGGTGGTGCTGGTGCTGTGGCTTCAGGCGTAAAACCCTTCCTTCCTTGGGGGTGATTGACCTTTTCCCGTTATCGTCCGAATAATACATTTGGGCTAATATGGACGTGGCGGAAGGTGGCGGATGGTTGCGCCGCAGGGTCGTGGGCTGGTGTGGCGGTACAAGGGGCGCATCGTCGCCCTGGTGCTGGCGGTGGTGCTGGGCGCCAATTGGGCGTGGCAGACCACCGAACGCCGTGCCCAGGCCCTGGCCGAGGGCGACCGGCTGGTCGGGTCGCTGACCCGGTCCCTGGAATACCACGTCACCTCGTCGCTCAGATCGGTGTCCAGCCTGTTGGACGAGGCGGTCAACCGCATCGATCCGGCGCAATGGCCGCAGCCCCATCTCGAGAGTTGGTTCCATGCCCGTCTGGCCGGCTATCCCGAGGTGCGGGCCATGCTGGTGGTGGACGCCGAAGGCAACCGCAAGGGCGAGGTCATCCTGCCCAACGGCCGCCCGCCGTTGGAACCGTCTCCCGAGAATATGGCCGGCCGCGATTTCTTCCAGAAACTGAAGGCCGATCCGCATGGCACCGCCATGGTGATCGGCACCCCCATCCTGCGCGGTCCGGGCGAAGGCTGCGTGCCGCTGGCCCGCGCCGTCCTGGATGCCGAGGGCGGGTTCGCCGGCATCGTGGTGGTCGGCCTCGACAGCGCGTCGTTGCGGGCCAAGCTGGAAACCGTGGCGATCGAGGACGCCGGCGGCACCGCCTTGTTCCGGTCGGACGCCACCTTTCTCGCCCGCACGCCGGGGCACGAGCGCTGGCTGGGCAAGGTGATGCCCGACAGTCCGGTGTTCCGTGAGCTGATCCCCCAGGCTTCCAGCGGCGTGGGCCATTTCATCGGTCGGGCCGACGGCAACGACAAGATCGTCGCCTACCGCACTTTCGCCGATTATCCGCTGGTGGCGGTGATCGGCGTGACCGAGAACACCGTGCTGCATGACTGGCGCGAGCAATTGTTCAAGGAAGGTATCGCCAATGCCGTGGTGCTGGTGGCGCTGCTGGTGCTGGCCACCCTTTACGACTGGCGGGCCGAGGTCAGCCGGCGGCTGATGGCGGAATTGGAACAAAGCCACCGCGAGCTTGCGCATCAGGTCGAGGAACGCACCGCCTATCTTGCCGCTTCCAACGCCGAACTGGCGCAGTTCACCTTCATCGCCTCGCACGATCTTCAAGAGCCGTTGCGCTCGGTCTCGAGCTTCCTGCAATTGTTGGAACGGCGCTACAAGGGGCAATTGGGGCCGGACGCCGACGAATACATCGCCTTCGCCGTCAACGGCGCCAAGCGCATGTCCACCTTGCTCAACGACGTTCTCGCCTATTCCCAGATCGGCAGCCCCAACCTGTTGCCGGGGCGCTGCGACACCAACGCCTTGGCGCGCGAGGCGCTGGCCAGCCTGGGCGACCTGGCCGGGGGCGAGGTGCGGATCGGCGAGTTGCCGGCGGTGGTGGCGGTGCCGTCACAGCTTTATTGCCTGTTCCAGAATTTGTTGGGCAACGCCCTCAAATACCGCAGCCAGGAACGCCCGGCGGTGGTGGCGGTCGGTGCCAGTGTCGTCGAGGACGGCTGGGTGCGGCTGGCGGTGACCGACAACGGTGTCGGCATCGACCCCCAGTATCACGAGCGCATATTCAAGATCTTCCAGCGCCTGCACCGGCGCGAGGATTTCGCCGGCACCGGGGTCGGGCTGGCGCTGTGCAAGAAGATCGTCGAATCGGCCGGTGGCCGGCTGTGGGTGGAATCGCGCCCCGGCGAGGGCAGCACCTTCTACTTCACCTTGCCGGCGGCCGACTGAGCGCCAACAGCCGGTCCAGGTCGATGGCCGCCTCGAGATGGTCGGCAAGACGGTCCAGCACGTCGTCCACCAGGGCCTCATAGGCCAATCCGCCGTCACGGCCGGGGCGCAACCCGGCCAGGAAGGCCGCGCGGAAACCGTCGGCGGCGAACAGGCCGTGCAGGTAACAACCCTGGACGCGGCCATCGGGTGAACGGGCTCCGTCCGCCTGTCCGGCCAGGGTCAGCAGCGGCCGGGCGCAATCGGGGCCCGTGGTGCGGCCCATGTGCATCTCGTAGCCCTTGACCGCGTGGCCGTGGCAATCGTGGCCGTTCACCTCGACCAGCACCTTGTCGCCGGCCATCACCGTTTCCACGTCGAGCAATCCCAGGCCCGGCGCCATGCCGCCGGCCGGTCCCTCGACCCCTTGCGGGTCGGCGACGGACCGGCCCAGCATCTGATAGCCGGCACAGATGCCCAGCACCCGGCCGCCGCGCCGGACATGGGCCAGGATGTCCACGTCCCAGCCCTGTTGGCGCAGGAAGGTCAAATCGGCGATGGTCGCCTTTGACCCCGGCAAGATGATCAGGTCGGCATCGGCCGGCAATGGTTGCCCTGGCGGAACGATCGACAGGCGCAGGTCGGCCTCGGCGGCCAGCGGGTCGAAATCGTCGAAATTGGCGATGCGCGACACCTGCGGCACCACCACGTGCAGCACCTCGCCTTCGGTCCTGGCCGTGGCGCGGCCCAGCGAGGCGGCGTCCTCGGCCGGCAGGCGTCCGGCCTCGGCGAACCACGGCACCACGCCCAGACAGGGCAAGCCGCCGGTGTGGGCGGCCATGATGTCGATGGCCGGGGTGAACAAGGCGGGATCGCCGCGGAACTTGTTGATCAGGTATCCGGCCAGCCGGGCGCGTTCGTTGTCCGGCAACAGCGCCCAGGTGCCGACCACGCTGGCCAGGACGCCGCCGCGGTCGATGTCGCCGACCAGCACCACCGGCACGTCGGCGGCTTCGGCGAAGCCCATGTTGGCGATGTCGGCGGCGCGCAGGTTGACCTCGGCGGCGCTGCCGGCGCCTTCGACCAGGATCAGGTCGGCGCCTTGGCCCAGCCGGTCGAAGCTTTCCAGGACGCGCGGCAACAGGCTGGGCTTGAGCCGGTAATAATCGCGGGCGGCGGCGTTTGTCAGCACCTTGCCCTGCACCACCACCTGCGAGCCGACATCCGATTGCGGCTTCAGCAACACCGGGTTCATGTCGGCCACCGGGGCCAGACCGCAGGCGCGGGCCTGCAACGCCTGGGCGCGGCCGATCTCGCCGCCGTCGATGGTGACGGCGGCGTTGTTGGACATGTTCTGCGGCTTGAACGGACGCACGGCCAAGCCCCGCCGGGTATAGGCGCGGCAAAGCCCGGCCACCAGCAACGACTTGCCGACGTCCGAGCCGGTGCCCTGGAACATCAGGGCGCGGGGGCGGGTTTCAGCGGGCAAGCAGGTCTCTCAGACGGTTGGATTGCGGGGCGTCGAGCCGCCGCGCGATCAGGATGTCCTCGGGGCTCGGGTTGCCGCCGTAATAGGCGGCGTTCCACGAATGACGCGGCAGGATGCCCGACCCTTCCAGCGTGGCGCCGCCATAGGCGCCCACCGCCTTGGAAAAGGCGTAGATGTCGGCGCCGACGTTCAGCGTGGTCGCCGCCTCGGCGCCGGCGCCCAGATGGGCCAACGCCACCCCGGCGTCGGCGCCGGCCTTGAAGCGGTTGTCCATGATGGCGCGCAAGCCGCCGTCGGTCATGATGACGAACATGGTTTCCGCGTCCTGGACACCGATTTGCAGTCCGACCGAGCCCGACGCCACCGAATAGAAGGCCGGTCCCGACCATTGGCCGTCCCGGTCGCGGGTCAACAGGATGCCGGTGCCGTATTCGGCGCCCAGGAAAAAGCCGCCCTTGACCAGATCGGGCACGATCAGCACCGCCCGTGCGCCGGGCAAAAGGCGGGCGATGTGGGGTTCCATGTTGGGATCGCGGCGCAGCCGCTCCACCGTGGCCTCGGCCCGGCCGATCATGCGGGTCTGGTCGGTGACCACCTGTTGGGCGTGGGCCAAGGGGGTGTCCAGGGGGGCGGCCAGCAAGGCCACAATCAGGGCCACGGTCTGGAGAACGGCGGACAAAGGACGCATGGGCTAGAACTCCACGCCCGGCTGGGCCTTGATGCCTTCGCGGAAGGGATGCTTGAGCATGGTCATCTCGGTCGCCAGGTCGGCGGCCTCGATCACCTGGGGCAGGGCGTTGCGGCCGGTCATCACCACGTGCTGGCCCTCGGGGCGTTCGGCCAGCGCCGCCGCCACCTCGTCCCACGACAGGTAGTCGTAGCGCAGCGCCACGTTGATCTCGTCCAGGATGACCATGCGGGTGTCGGCATCGGCCAGCATGGCCCGCGCCGCCTCCCAGGCGCGCTGGGCGGCCAGGATGTCGCGCTCGCGGTCCTGGGTCTCCCAGGTGAAGCCCTCGCCCATGGCCTTGAAGGTGACGCCCGGCAGGCTTTCCAGGATCCGGCGCTCGGCGGTGTCCCAGGCACCCTTGATGAACTGGACCACGCCGACCTTGAATCCGTGGCCGACGCAGCGCAGCGCCATGCCGAAGGCGGCGGTGGACTTGCCCTTGCCGGGGCCGGTGTGGACGATCAGCAAGCCCTTCTCGCCGACCTTCTTCGCCATCAGCTTGTCGCGGCTGGCCTTTTTCTTGGCCATCTTGTCCTTGTGGCGTTGCAAGGCGTCTTCGGTCATAACGCTACTTCCGGTGCAAGAGGGGTTTCGACGATGCGTATGTTCGCGGTGGTGATAACCGCTCTCATGATGCTTGCCGCAACCGGCGCCTCGGCGCAAGGGCCACGCGCCCTGTCCGAATGGATGTTGTCGGGAAACGGCTCGGCGGTGGCGGTGGGACATGTGGGCGCCGACGCCGTGGCGGTGGCGGTGAAAGGTCCCAAGGGACCCAGGCTGGTGCAGCTCGATTCCCGTCTGCGACCGGTGGACGACTTCACCCTGCCCGGTTCCGATTCGTGGGCGCGGGCCTTGGCGACGCCGCCCGGCGCGGTGGCCCTGGTGGCCGGTCCGGCCGAGCCGGCGGGGTTCGAGCGCGGCATCGCCGTGTGGCGGTGGCAGGTGGGACCCGATGGCCGCCTGATGCAGGATTGGCTGCGCCGCTTTCGCCGCACCGCGCTTGACGACGGCTGGGGGGCGGTGGCGCTTGACGACGGCGGGCTGGTGGTGGCCGGCCGCACCGGCCGCGAGGGCGCATGGATCCTGCGGCTGGACGCGGCGGGCGATCCGGCATGGCGGCGGCTGGCGCCGCCGGTGGCCGCCGATGGCGTGTTCGAAGCCCGTGCCGTGGGGGTGGCCGCCGACGGCGACGTTCTGGTGGCGGCCTATGGCGCGGTTTCGCCGCTGGAGCCGGGGGGGGTGTGGGTGCTGCGCTTCGACGGCGCCGGCAATGACCGTTCGCAACTGGTGATCGACGAAGCCGAGGACGAGCATCCCGAAACCCTGGCCGCTTTCGCCGATGGCGGCATGGTGGTGGCCGGCTGGTCGCTGGCGGTGGCCGAGGGGGTGCGTGCGCCCATGGCCGAGCGCCAAGCCTGGCTGGTGCGTATCGGCGCCGATGGCCGCATCGCCTGGGACCGGCGCTGGCCGGGCGGTGTCGGGGCGGTTACCGCGGTGGCGGCGCTGGAGGACGGCGGCGTCCTGGTGGCCGGTCAGGTGGCGGGGGGCGCCGTTCTGACCCGTCTTGGTTCCGATGGCGGAACGGTTTGGGAATGGCGCCGCCAGGGGGCCGTGCTCAACGGCCTTGCCCTGTTGCCCGACGGCCGGGCCGTGGCGGCGGGCGAACGGCGCGGCCGGCCGTGGGGCGTGCGTTTCGAGTATTAGGGTGCCGAGCGTTGAATCCGACGCTCGGCATGACCTGCGGCCGTTGAGGCCGCGGCCAAGCGTGCGGAGGCACGCGCCCGGCGAGGGCTGAATGTAAAATGGACCATCGGGCGTCAGGTTTGACGTCCGATGGTCTAAAAGCCGGCCATGGCGCGCACCTCGGCGGCGCTGTGGCCCGCCTCGCGCAACGCCTGAAGGGTCAGGCTGCGGTCGCGTTTGGCGAAGCGTTTGCCGCTGTCGTCGGTCAACAGCCGGTGATGGTGGTAGTCGGGCGTCGGCAGTTCCAGCAACGCCTGCAACAGCCGATGGACGTGGCTGGCGGCGAACAGGTCCACGCCCCGTGTGACCAGGGTCACATCCTGAAGGGCGTCGTCCACCGTCACCGCCAGGTGGTAGCTGGTGGGCGTGTCCTTGCGGGCCAGCACCACGTCGCCGAAGATTTCCGGCGCCGCCACCTGCGGACCGGCGGCATGGTCCAGCCAGCGCAGGGGACCCGCCTGTCTTATGGCCTGGGTCATGTCGAGCCTGAGGGCGTGGGGTTCGCCGGCGGCCATGCGGTCGGCCCGTTCGGCCGGGTCCAGGCGGCGGCACAGGCCGGGATAAAGCACGCCGTCGGGTCCGTGCGGGGCATGGCCCGACCGCGCCACCTCGTCGGCGATGTCCTTGCGGGTGCAGAAACAGGGATAGAGCAGGTTCCGGGCCGCGAGCCGGGCCAGGGCCGCGCGGTAATCGTCGAAATGTTCGGACTGGCGGCGTACCGGCCGTTCCCACTCCAGCCTCAGCCATCCCAGGTCCTCTTCGATGCCGGCGACGAATTCGTCGCGGCAGCGGCCGGAGTCGATGTCCTCGATCCGCAGCAGGAAACGCCCCGCCTTTCCCGCCTGGGCGGCGGCGAACAGGGCGGAATGGGCGTGGCCCAGATGCAGCCGCCCGGTGGGGCTGGGCGCGAAGCGGGTGACGAAGGGGGGTTGGTCCATGGCCGTTACCATACCATAATCACTCTATCGACCCCAGCCGGAGACCTACCATGACCGCTCTGCTTTCCGGCCCCGAGGCGTTGCCGCTGTCGGGGGACTCCGCCCGTCAACTGGTGGTGCTGTTGCATGGCGTCGGCGCCGACGGCGCCGACTTGGCCGAACTGGTTCCCTATCTGGCGCCCGCCTTGCCGGACGCGGCGTTTTTGTCCCCCGACGGGCCGGAACCTTACGACATGGCGCCGTTCGGCCGGCAATGGTTCTCGCTGGCCGACCGCTCCGGCCCGGCCTTGGCCCAGGGCGTGCGACAGGCCGCCACGGTGCTTGACGCCTATCTCGACCAGCAATTGGCCCGTTTCGGCCTGACCGAGGCGGAATGCGCGGTGATCGGCTTTTCCCAAGGCACCATGACCGCGTTGCAGGTGGCGCCGCGCCGCGAACGGCCCCTGGCGGCGGTGGTGGGTTTTTCCGGCGCCCTGGTGGCGGCCGAGACACTGGCCGCCGAATTGCGGTCCCGTCCCAGGGTGCTGCTGATCCACGGCGACGCCGACGAGGTGGTCAACCCGGCCTGCCTGGCCCAGGCCGAACAGGCCCTGACGGCGGTGGGCATTCCGGTGCTGGCGGAAAGCCGGCCGGGACTGGGCCATTCCATCGACGGCCCCGGCCTGTCCCTGGCCATCGGCGTGTTGCGTCAGGTGTTCGGTCTGGAAGAGGATGGCTGAACAGCTTTTCCCGTAACCGTAACAGGGGCGGTATGGATTTGACCGCTCGGATACAGTATGTTGGGCCAGCCCTCGCCGAGAGGAGGTGCCGGTCGCCGTGGAAGCCTATCCCGCCCTGGTTCTGAACGCCGATTTCCGGCCGCTCAGCTATCTGCCCCTGTCCCTGTGGTCCTGGCAGGAGGCGGTCAAGGCAGCGGTTGCCGGGCGGGTCAACATTGTCTCGGAATACGACCGGGTGATCCATTCGCCGTCCTGGCAGATGCGGCTTCCCAGTGTCATTTCGCTTAAGGAATATATCCCGGCGGGGCGGAAGCCGGCCTTCACCCGCTTCAACGTGTTCCTGCGCGACCATTTCGCCTGTCAATATTGCGGCCGGTCGTTGCCGGTGCACGATCTGACCTTCGACCACGTCATTCCGCGCGCCATGGGCGGGCGCACCAACTGGACCAACGTGGTCGCCGCCTGCGGTCCGTGCAATCTGGTCAAGGGTTGCCGGCTGCCGCGTCAGGCCGGCATGCGCCTGCTGCGCTGGCCGGTCGAGCCGTCGAGCTTCGAACTGCACGAAGCGGGGCGGGCCTTCCCACCCAACTACCTGCACCATTCCTGGCGCGATTTCCTTTATTGGGATTCCGAACTGGAGCAGTTTTAGCCCGTTAACCCTTTTTCCGCTAAACTGCCGGTTCCCTTCCGTCAGGACATCCGACCATGTCGCCACGCCGTTCCCGTTCCGCGTTCCAGGTCCCGACCCGCCACGGTGCGGCATGAGCGGGCGTTGGCGCGCCGCCTGGGCGGTCTATGGCGACCGGCGCATCCTGTCCATCTTCCTGTTCGGCTTTTCCAGCGGGTTGCCGCTGCTCCTGACCAAAAGCGGCTCGACGCTGGGGGCGTGGCTGACCGACGCCCATGTGGATCTGGCGTCCATCACCATGCTGGCCTGGGCCGGCATGCCCTATTCGCTGAAATTTTTGTGGGCGCCGTTTCTCGACCGGCTGAGCCCGCCCTTGGGCTTCGCCCGGCTGGGCCAGCGGCGCGGCTGGATGCTGCTGCTCCAGATCGTGTTGGCCGCGTCGATCGTGTTCCTGGCGATGGTTCCGGCGGACGATACCTGGATGATGGGGCTGGGCGTTTTGCTGGTGGCGTTCTGTTCCGCCAGCCAGGACGTGGTGGTCGATGCCTATCGCGTCGATATCCTGGTTGCCGACAAACAGGCGCCGGGTGCGACCATGATCCAGGCCGGCTATCGCATCGCCATGCTGGTGGCCGGCGCCGGCGCGCTGTGGCTGGCCGAACACTTCCTGACCTGGCCCGAGGTCTACATGGTGATGGCCGGCATGGTGGGAATCGGCATGGTGGCGACGCTGTGCAATCCCGAACCGCATCTGGGCGAGCGCACGCCCATCCCGCCCGGCGCGCGGGCGTGGATCGAGGACGCGGTGGTGTCGCCGTTCGCCGACATGCTGCGCCGTCAGGGCGGCGCGCTGTTCGCCATTCTGGCCTTCATCATGCTGTTCAAGCTGTGCGACGCCATTCCCGGCTCGGTGGCGACGCCGTTCTACAAGGCCATGGGTTTCAGCAACGACGAAATCGCCGGCATCACCAAGGTGTTCGGCCTGGGCGCCACCATGATCGGGCTGGCGCTGGGCGGCGTGGTGGCGGTGCGTCTGGGATTGTTGCGGGCGTTGTTCATTACCGGGGTTCTTCAGGCGGTGTCCAACCTGATGTATGTGTGGCAGACCTTCATGGGCCATGACCGTCTTGCCCTGGTCGCCACCATCGCCATCGAGAACGTCAGCGGCTCCATGGCCGCGACGGTGTTCGTCGCCTATCTGTCGCGGCTGTGCAGCCTGAATTATTCCGCCACCCAATACGCCCTGTTGTCGGCCCTGGCGGCGGTGGGCACCAACTTCTTCTCGGGTTTCAGCGGCATGCTGGTGCAGAGCATGGGCTGGGCGGGGTTCTTCGCCTTCACCACCCTGACGGCGTTGCCGGGCATGGCCATCCTGGTATGGCTGATGCGCAACATGCCAGTGGAAGCGACCGCGGAGCGGGCTTAATCTAGACGTCGTTTCCGCGCGATCTTCACCATACCGTCAGGTTGCGCATGCTCCTTTTTGGGGTATTGTAATTCCAAAAAATGGGTGAGCCCATGCGCATCGGCGTTCCCAAGGAAATCAAGAGCCACGAATACCGCGTCGGGTTGACCCCTGGCTCCGTTCGCGAGCTGGTGCATCACGGCCATCAGGTGATTGTGGAGCGTTCGGCCGGCGACGGCATCGGCTGTTCCGACGCCGCTTACCGCGCGGTCGGTGCCCAGGTGGTGGACAGTGCCGCCGAGGTGTTCGCCACCGCCGATCTGGTGGTCAAGGTCAAGGAACCGCAACCGGCCGAGATCGCCCGCCTGCGCGAGGGCCAGGTGCTGTTCACCTATCTGCATCTTGCTCCCGACGCCGACCAGACCAAGGCCTTGGTGGAATCGGGCGTCACCGCCATCGCCTACGAGACGGTGACCGATTCCTTCGGCCGTTTGCCGTTGCTGGCCCCCATGAGCGAGGTCGCCGGCCGCATGGCGGTCCAGGTCGGCGCCCATTGCCTGGAAAAGGAACAAGGCGGCATCGGCGTGCTGTTGGGCGGGGTGCCGGGCGTCGCGCCGGGCAACGTGGTGGTCCTGGGCGGCGGCGTGGTCGGCACCAACGCGGCGCGCATGGCGGCTGGCCTGGGCGCACGGGTGGTGGTGCTGGACAAATCGTTGCCGCGCCTGGCCCAGATCGACGAGATGTTCGGCGGCCGGGTCCAGACCGCCTATGCCAATCTGAACGCGCTGGAGCAGCATGTGCTGGACGCCGACCTGCTGATCGGCGCGGTTCTGGTGCCCGGGGCCGCCGCGCCGCGTCTGGTCAGCCGCTCCCAGGTGGCCGGCATGCGCAACGGCTCGGTTGTCGTCGATGTCGCCATCGACCAAGGCGGCTGTATCGAGACGGCCCGCCCCACCACCCACGCCCAGCCGACCTATGTCGAGGAGGGCGTGGTTCATTATTGCGTGACCAACATGCCGGGCGCGGTGGCGCGGACCTCGGCCTTCGCGCTCAACAACGCCACGCTGCCTTTCGTGCTGGCCCTGGCCGACAAGGGCTGGGTCGGCGCGGTATCCGAGGACCCGCACCTGCGCGCGGGCCTCAACGTCCATCGCGGCCAGGTCACCCACGCCGCAGTGGCGCGCGACCGCGGTTTCCAGTATGTGGATGCCGAGGTCGTCCTGACCAAAGAACAAGGATCATAAGAACCATGGATATCAAGAAGATCCCCATCGGCAAGAACCCGCCGAACGACATCAACGTGATCATCGAGATCCCGCTCAAGGGTGATCCGGTGAAGTACGAGATCGACAAGGAATCGGGCGCCATGTTCGTCGACCGCTTCCTGCACACCGCCATGTACTACCCGACCAATTACGGCTTCGTCCCGCACACCTTGTCGGATGACGGCGATCCGGTGGACGTGATGGTGGTCGGCCGGCATGGCGTCGCGGTGGGATCGGTCATGCGGTCGCGCCCGATCGGCGTGTTGCTGATGGAGGACGAGGCCGGTCACGACGAGAAGATCCTGGCCGTGCCGCATCCCAAGCTGCACCCGTTCTACGACGACGTGAAGACCTATTCGGACCTGCCCGCTACCCTGATCCAGCAGATCGAGCACTTCTTCGCTCATTACAAGGATCTGGAAGAGGGCAAGTGGGTCAAGGTGATCGGCTGGGGCGGCCCGGAAAAGGCCGCCGAGATCATCGAGGCCGCCATCAAGAAGGCCGAGAAGAAGACGAAGAAGTAATCTTCGCCGCCTTCCGGGCAAGAGAAAACCCTCCCCCTGCCACCGAGAGCCGTTGGGGCTAGGTGTGTTTGATGTCAGCCCCGCAACAGGCCATGAGCCAGTTGCGGGGCTTTTCATTTACCGAAGAATTTCTCCGTCATGGCCGGGCTTGACCCGGCCATCCACGCTGCCGGTTGCAGACGCCCACGGCGGGCCGCATCATGCGAGCATGCAAGGCGGCTGGGTCTACATCATGACGAACCGACCGAATGGCACGCTGTACGTCGGCGTGACCAGCGATTTGGCGCGTCGAGCATGGGAGCACCGGGAGGGCGTCGCCGACGGCTTCACCAAACGGTATGGGCTGAAGCGGCTGGTTTATGCCGAGCGATACGAGGACATCCGCACCGCCATTCAGCGGGAGAAGAACCTCAAGCACTGGCCGAGGGCTTGGAAGGTCAAGCTGATCCTGGCCGACAATCCGAACTGGGACGATCTCTACGAGCGGCTGGCGTAGCCGTGGATGGCCGGGTCAAGCCCGGCCATGACGAAACACACTTAGTCTCAACGGCTCCCCTGCCATCGGGGGAGGGTTTTTTTGGTTCTTCACCGGATTCCGGGATGAACCTTTCCTTATTCCTGCTCGGCGCCTTCCAGGGCCGAGGTGTCGCGCTTGGGCCGCTGGTCGTTGAGCTTGCGGCCGGTGACCAGGAAATAAGTCATCTCGGCGATGTTGGTGGCGTGGTCGCCGATGCGTTCGATGTTCTTCGCGATGAACATCAGATGGGTGCCGGCGGTGATGGTGCGCGGGTCTTCCATCATGTAGGTCAGGATCTCACGGAACAGGCTGGAATAAAGGTCGTCCACCTCCTGGTCGCGCGAACGCACCGCCAGCGCCTTTTCCGCGTCATGGGTCAGATAGGCGTCCAGCACCTCGGCCAGCAGCGCCTGGACCAGCCGGCCCATGCGCACCAGCGAGCGCATGGGAGCGACCGGCGGCATCTGGTTGAGCACCAGCGACCGCTTGGCGGCGTTGGCGGCGTGGTCGGCGATGCGTTCCAGGTCGCCGGCCGCTTTCAGCGTGGCGATCACCGCGCGCAGATCGTCGGCCACCGGGGCGCGCAACGCCAACAGCCGCACGGTCTGTTCGTTGACGAAGCTCTCGCAATCATCGACGCGGACGTCGTCGTTCATGATGCGGGTGGCAAGGTCGCTGTCGCGATGTTCGAGCGCCTCGATGGCGCCCTTCAACTGTTGCTCGGTCAGGCCGCCCATACGGGCCAGCGCGTCGTGCAGGCGCTTCAGTTCCTCGTCGAAGGAACGGACGATGTGTTGGTCGCCGATGGTGGGCATGTGCGCAATCTCCTTAACCGAAACGGCCAGTGATGTAGCCTTGGGTCAATTGGTGGCGGGGGGCGGTGAAGATCTGTTCGGTGGGGCCGATCTCGATCAACTCGCCCAGATGGAAAAAGGCGGTCTGTTGCGACACGCGCGCCGCCTGTTGCATGGAATGGGTGACGATGACCAGGGTGTAGCGCTCGTGCAGCTCGTCCATCAGTTCCTCCACCTTGGCGGTGGCGATGGGGTCGAGCGCCGAACACGGCTCGTCCATCAGGATCACCTCGGGGTTGACGGCGATGGCGCGGGCGATGCACAGGCGCTGTTGCTGGCCGCCCGACAGGCCGGTGCCCAACTCGTGCAGGCGGTCCTTGACCTCGTGCCACAGCCCGGCCTTTTCCAGCGCCGTCTCGACGATCTGGTCCAGATGGGTCTTGTCCTTGAACAGCGCGTGGATGCGCGGGCCGAAGGCGACGTTCTCGTAGATGGTCTTGGGGAACGGGTTGGGTTTTTGGAAGACGATGCCCACCCGCATGCGCAACAGCACCGGGTCGATGCCGGCGGGACCGTAGACCGCCTCGCCGTCCAAGGTGATGTCGCCGCTGACCCGCGCGCCGGCGATGGTGTCGTTCATGCGGTTCAGGCAGCGCAGGAAAGTGGATTTGCCGCAGCCCGAGGGGCCGATCAGCGCGGTGACCTGGCCGGCGGGAATGTCGAGGTCGACACCCTTGAGCGCCAGCTTGTCGCCGTAATGCACCTTGACCGCGCGGGCGGTCATCTTCGTTTCGTCCGCCGCGCCCTGGTCCACCGCTTCCGCCATGATCGGGTCCTGAATATGGAACATCCGGGCTAGGTAACCCGAGCGGCGACCCCGTTCAAGTTAATCCAATATGTCATAAATCGAATTACGCCGGGGTTTCCACAGGCCGCGCTCGATGGCCTCGCGGAAACGCGCCTTCATTTCCGCCAGCGCGGCGGGGTTGTTGGCCTGTAAAAAGGCGTGGACGGCCTCGTCGGCCAGATAGGCCTCGGCCAGCATGTCGAAATGATGGTCCTTGACCGCGCGGGTGGTGGCGGCGAAGGCGAACAGATAGTCCACCGTCGCCGTCATCTCGAACGCGCCCTTGTAACCGTGGCGCATGACGCCTTCGATCCATTTGGGATTGGCGGCCCGCGCCCGGACCACGCGGGCGACCTCTTCGTCCAGCGTGCGGATGCGCGGGCTTTCCGGGCGCGAATGGTCGGGGTGGTAGACCGCCGGGTCGGTCCCCGACACCAGCCGCACGGCGGCGGTCATTCCGCCTTCGAACTGGTAATAATCGTCGGAATCAAGCAGATCGTGTTCGCGGTTGTCCTGGTTCTGCACCACCGCCTCGACCCGGCCCAGGCGGTCGCGGAACAGTTCGTGCCCGGCCTCGCCCTCGCCGCCGGCGCCATAGACCCAGCCGCCCCAGGCGATGTACGCCTCGGCCAAATCGCCTTGGGTGGTCCAGCCCTTTTCGTCGATCAACGCTTGAAGGCCGGCGCCATAGGCGCCCGGTTTCGATCCGAACACGCGGGCCGCCGCCCGTCCCTCGCCCAGCCGCGCCTTGTCGGCGCGCACGCGGGCGGCTAGCGGGTTGACGTCGTCGGCTTCGTCCAGCGCCGCCACCGCGCGCACCGCCGAATCGAACAGGTTGATCAGATCGGGAAAGGCGTCGCGGAAAAAACCGGAAACGCGCAAGGTCACGTCCACCCGTGGCCGGTCAAGGATGCCGGCCGGCATGATCTCGAAGCCGGTGACCCGGCGCGAACCGGTGTCCCAGGTGGGCCGCACCCCCATCAGCGCCAGTCCCTGGGCGATGTCGTCGCCGCCGGTGCGCATGTTGCTGGTGCCCCAGGCGGTCAGCGCCACCGCGCGCGGCCACTCGCCCTGGTCCTGAAGGTGGCGTTCCAACAGCAATTGCGCCGATTTCCAGCCCAGGCTCCAGGCCGCAGGGGTCGGCACCGTGCGGGTGTCGACGGAAAAGAAGTTGCGGCCGGTGGGCAGCACGTCGGGCCGTCCCCGCGTCGGCGCCCCCGATGGCCCCGGCGGCACGAAACGGCCGTCCAGGCCCTTCAGCAATCCGGCGATCTCGGCCGCACCGCATTCATCCACCGCCGGGGCCAGATGGTCGCGGATGTGGCTCAGGACCGCCGTGGTGCGCGTCCATTCGGCCGGGCATTGCTGTCCCGCCACCAGGGCGCGGGCCAGCAATTCCAGCCGTTCCACGGTGTCGCCCATGGTGCGCCACGGATCGTCCCCGCTCAGAACACTTGGCCGTGCGCCGTTCCAGGGATCGCCCAGCACGCAATCCAGCGGGTCGAAGTCCAGTCCCAGGTCGCGGGCCAACGCGCGCAGCAGCGAATCCGCGCCCGCGCCCGATCCGCGCGGCACGCGGGCCAGGGCCACCAACAGGTCGGTGCGCTGGTCGCCCTGGGGCGACAGGCCGAAAATGTGCAGGCCGTCGCGAATCTGCAATTCCTTCAGCTCGCACAGGTGGTTGTCCAGCTTGGACAAGGCGGTGTCGGTGTCGTCGGTGGGTTCGATGCCCAGGTCGCGGTCCAGCCCGGCGGCCGAGGTGGTGGACAGGATTTCCTTGCGCAGGATGGCCAGCCGGCGGGGATCGACGCCGGCCGCCTCGTAATATTCGTCCACCAGCCGTTCCAGCTCACGCAGGGGGCCGTAGCTTTCGGCGCGGGTCAGGGGCGGCGTCAAATGGTCGACGATGACCGCCGCGCTGCGTCGTTTCGCCTGCGTTCCTTCGCCGGGATCGTTGACGATGAACGGGTAAAGGTTGGGCAGCGGCCCCAGCACCGCCTGGGGGTAACAGGCGTCCGACAGCGCCAAGGACTTGCCCGGCAGCCATTCCAGATTGCCGTGCTTGCCCATGTGCACCACGGCGTCGGCGCGAAACTGTTCGCGCAGCCAGGCGTAAAAGGCGAAATAGCTGTGCGGCGGCACCAGATCGGGGTCGTGGTAGCTGGTGCCGGGATCGATGTTGTAGCCGCGCGCCGGCTGGATGCCGACGGCCACCGACCCGAAACGCATCATCGGCAAGCGGAATTCGCCACAGGACAGCTCACCCTTACGGAAAAAGGGGTCGGCCTCGGGCGCGCCCCAGCGCCGGCGCACCGCCTCCTGAATCTCTTGCGGCAAGGCGTTGAAGAACAGGAAGTAATCGGGAAGCGCCAGGGTCTCGCGCACCTCGCGCCCGTCCAGCGCCCGCCAGTCGTTGGTGGGACCGGCCTGAAGCGCCTGGACCAGGGAATTGCCGTCGGCGGGCAGATCGCGCACGCCGTATCCGGCCAGGGCCAGGGCCCGCAACACCTCGACAGTGCCGGCCGGGGTGTCCAGCCCGACACCGTTGCCAAGGCGGCCATCGCGGTTGGGATAATTGGCCAGCACCATGGCGACGCGGCGTTCGGCCGGGGTCTTGCGCCGCAAGCGGGCCCATCGCGCCGCCAGTTCGGTGACGTAACGAACCCGTTCGGCCACCGGGGCGTGGCGGGCGATGTCGCATTGGCTGAAGGCGTCGCGGCTGGCGGCCTTGAACGACAGGGCGCCGGCCAGGACGCGGCCGTCCACTTCGGGCAAGGCCACGTTCATGGCGATGTCACGCGGCCCCAGGCCGCTTTTTCCGTCGCGCCACGCCTGTTCGGTGCCGGCGGCCAGCACCACCTGAAGAACCGGACAATCGCTGGGGCCGAACGGCGTGTCCTCGGCCTTGATGGGCGAGGCGACGGCGAAACCGGTGGCGTTGACCACCACGTCCACCCGCATCCGGTCCAGAACGTCCTCGACGATGCCGGCGCTGGCTCCGTCCTTCAGTGATTGCACGAACAGACCGTGGGCGTTGAGGCCCTGTCCGCGCAGGCCGGTCAACAGCGCGTCCACCGGCGCGGTGTCGCCCGACAGCACCAGGGCACGATAGAACACCACCACCGCCGACGGCCGCGCCGGGTCCCAGTCGTCCTGCCACCCGGTGTCGGGATAAAGCCCGGCCGGTGGCAGCGGCCGGGGCTCCAGCCAACCGGTTTGCCGGCCGATCAGGTCGGCGGCGTAATTCAGGAAATGGGTGGCGTTGTCGGGGCCGCCGAACAGAAGATAGCGCCACAGCCGGTCCTGCGCCTCGGGCGGCACGGTGGCGTCGCGGGCCAGTTCGGCGTCGGGTTTGTCGTCGCCGGGCAGACAGGCCAACAAGATGCCGCGCCGGCGGCAGGTGGCGGCGATCTGTTCCAGGCCATAGGGCCAATAGGAGCGTCCGCCCAGCAACCGCACCACCACCAGCCGGGCATGGGCCACCACCTGCTCGACATAAAGGTCCACCGACATGTGGTGGGCCAGCCGGGTCAGGTTGGCGAGACGCAGCTCGAACGGCGCGCCGGCGCGGGCATGGGCGGCGGCCAGCGCCGACAATTCGGTGTCGGCGGCCGACAGCACCACCACCTGGCCGGGCGTCTGACCCAGGTCGATGGCTTCGGAGCCGTCGGAAATGGTGCCGGGCTGGGCGGCGAGAAGGTGCATGTCTAGGGCCGTCCCGAATAGGAAATGACACGGATGGACACGGATGAACGCGGATGGCGGCGGCAGTGTCCGTGTCTATCCGTGTCCATCCGTGTCATCACATCTTCAGCCCGCGATGATTGCTTCGATAGCGGAACGGTCCAGGCCCTTTTGGCCGATCACCACCAGCCGGCTCAGCTTTTCCTCGCCGCTCTTCCACGGGCGGTCGAACCAGCGCTCGATACGGGCGCCCACCGCCTGCACCACCTGACGCGCCGCCTTGCCCTCGACCGCCAGGAACCCCTTGAGGCGCAGGATGTCGTGGGCGGCGATGGCGGCGGTCAGCCGTTCGGCCAGGGCCTCGGGATCGGCGATGGTGCCCAAGGTCACGGCGAAGCTCTCGAAATCGTCATGATCGTGGCCTTCCTCGGAATCGTGGTGGCTGGGCCGCGTCGCCAGATCGTCCTCGGCCGCCGCCGACAGGCCCAGCAACACCATGGAATCCACTGCGCTCCTGGTGGTGCGCACCACCTTGACGCCGGGGCGCAGGGCGGCGGCCACTTCGGCCTGGACGCGGTCCAGTTCGGCGGCGTCCAACAGGTCGGCCTTGTTCAAAAGCACCATGTCGGCGCACAGCAACTGGTCCTCGAACACTTCTTCCAGCGGGTTGTCGTGCTCGGGCTGGGCCATCATCTCGGGGGTGTCGGCGAAACGGCCGGCCGCCACCGCACAGGAATCGACCACCGCGACGACGCCGTCGACGGTAACGCGCGAGCGGATTTCCGGCCACTGAAAGGCCTTGACCAATGGCTTGGGCAACGCCAGTCCCGAGGTCTCGATCAGGATGTGCTCGGGCGGGTTGGGACGGTCCAGCAACGCCTGCATGGTCGGCAGGAACTCGTCGGCGACGGTGCAGCACAGGCAGCCGTTGGCCAACTCGACGATGTCCTCTTCCTTGCAGCCGGCGGCGCCGCACGACGCCAGCAAATCACCGTCGACGCCGACGTCGCCGAATTCGTTGACGATCAGCGCGATGCGCCGCCCGCCGGCGTTTTCCAGAAGATGACGGACCAAGGTGGTCTTGCCGGCCCCCAGAAAGCCGGTGACGACGGTGGCGGGAACCTTGCGCGCGAGGGGGCGGATCATGGGGCACCTTTCAGGAAAAGCGGCAGACCGGCGGCGACGAACACCACACGATGACAGGTTTGGGCGACACGCTGGTTCACGCGGCCCTGATGGTCGCGGAACTCGCGGCCCAGGCGGGTTTCGGGCACCAGTCCCAGCCCTACCTCGTTGGACACCAGCACCACCGGGCCGGCGGCGGCGGCCAGAACCTCGCACAATCTGGCGGTTTCCGCGTCAACGTCGCGACCGGCATGCATCAGGTTGCTGAGCCACAGCGTCAGACAATCGACCAGCACCGGGCGGGCCGGGTCGAGCACGCGGTCCAGGGCCTCGGGCAGGGCCAGGGGTTCCTCGACGGTGTCCCAACGCGGACCGCGGCGGTCGCGGTGCAGACGGATACGCTCGGCCATCTCGTCGTCGAAGGCCTGGCCGGTGGCGATATAAAGGGCGTTTCCCCGTGACAGCAGGGATTCGGCGTAGGTGCTCTTGCCCGAACGGGCGCCGCCAAGCACCAGGGTCGTGGAAGCGGAGGTGGACATGGGCCGTAGTTACCACACCTGCGCGTTCAGAACCACCGGCCCACCTTTTGGGCATAGGTGTCGAACTCGGCACCGAACAATTCGGCCAGGGAGGCTTCCTCGTGGCGGATGAACATCTGGCCCATGGCGAACACCCATGCCGCCAGCGCCGCGAACGGCGCCGAACTCGCCAGGGATACCGCCAGCCCGCCCAGAATCAGCCCGAAGCCCAGATAGATGGGGTTCCGACTCAACCGGAACGGCCCCGTAACGACAAGGGTCGAGGCCGCCTCGTGCGGATGCAAGGTGGTTCCGCGCCGCCATAGCGCCCACGCCGCCCAGAACATGAGCCCCAGCCCCAAGGCCGCCGGCACCGCGCCCCACGGGTTGCGCGGCGCCATCCGCGCCAGGGGCGCCCACTGGTCGAGCGCCAGCATGGCGCCGGCGGCGATGGCGGTGATCACCGGCGGATAAAGCCGCATGTTTTCCTATGCCGCTTGCAGGATGCGCCGCACCTGGTCGGCGTCGATGTCGCCGCGTTCGCCCAGCGGCAGGCCGCCGCGCTCGCTCAGGCGGCGGGCGATGGCTTCCGGGATGTCGGCGCCCAGGTTGTAGCCGCCCAATCCGGCCGGCACACCGACCGATTCGAAGAAGTCGCGGGTCTTGGCCACCGCCGCGTCGATGCGCGCGTCCTCGTCGCCGTCGCTCAGGCCCCAGACGCGGGCGGCGTATTGCAACAGCTTGGCGCGCTTTTCCGGGCGCTTGACCGCCACCACTCCCGGCCACACCGCCGCCAGGGTGCGGGCGTGGTCGATGCCGGTCAGCGCGGTCAGTTCATGGCCGATCATGTGGGTGGCCCAATCCTGGGGCACGCCCTGGCCGATCAGGCCGTTCAGCGCCATGGTGGCGCACCACATCAGATTGGCGCGGGCCTGATAATCGGGCGGCGTCGCCATGGCCTTGGCGCCGATCTCGACCAGGGTGGACAGCACCGATTCCGCCAGCCGGTCCTGAAGCGGCGCCTCGGCTGGATAGGTCAGGTATTGTTCAAGCACGTGGACGAAGGCGTCGACGACGCCGTTGCCCACCTGACGGGCCGGCAGGGAATAGGTGGTTTCCGGGTCCAGCACCGAAAAGCGCGGCATGACCGAAGGATGGCCCCAGCCCAGCTTCTCGCCGGTTTCGTCGCGGCTGATGACCGAGAACAGATTCATTTCGGACCCGGTCGCGGGCAGGGTCAGCACCACGCCCAACGGCATGGCGTTGGTGGGCGCCGCCTTGCGGCAGACGATGTCCCAGGGGTCGCCGGCGAAGTCGATGGCCGCCGCCACCAGCTTGCAGCCGTCCACCACCGAACCGCCGCCCACCGCCAGCACGTAATCCAGCTTTTCCGCCCGCGCCAATTCGACCGCCTTCATCAGCGTCTCGAAACGGGGATTGGGCTCGATGCCGGCGAATTCGCGGAATTCCAGCCCGGCCGAGGCCAGCGCCTCGACCACCTGGGCGTGGACGCCGTTCTTCTTGATCGAGCCGCCGCCATAGGCGAACAACACGCGGCTGCCCTTGGGAATCTCGCGCCCCACCGCCTTGATCTGGCCCTTGCCGAAGATGACCTTGACCGGGTTGTGGAAGACGAAATTCTCCATGGGCGTTCTCCAACGTTCAAACCATCGCTTGGCCCCAATGTGGGGGCGATGGGCGAAAGCGCAAGGTCAGGCCTTGATTCCCGCCCCGCGCGCTTTCGGCGCGGCGGGGTCCAGCGGCCAGCGCGGCCGGGGCGCGAAATCCAAGGAATCGGTCAGGCCCAGGCGGAATCGTTCGATTCCGGCCCAGGCGATCATGGCGGCGTTGTCGGTGCATAATCCCAGCGGCGGCGCCAGGAACGTCAGGCCGGCCTCGGCCGCCACTTTTTCCAGCATGGCGCGCAAGGCGGTGTTGGCGGCGACGCCGCCGGCCACCACCACATGCCGGCCTTGGGGCCAGTCCTGGCGGAACTGGGCGATGGCGCGCCGGGTGCGGTCGCCGATGGAGTCCGCCACCGCCGCCTGGAACGCGGCGCAGACGTCGGCCGCGTCCTGTTCCGACAATGGTTGCGCAAGCGTTTCGACCAACAGCCGCACGGCGTTCTTGAGGCCGGAAAAGCTGAAATCGCAGCCCGGCTTGCCCTTCATCGGGCGCGGCAGGGCGAAACGATTGGGATCGCCGTGATCGGCGGCCTTTTGCACCAGGGGGCCGCCGGGATAGCCCAGGCCCACCATCTTGGCCACCTTGTCGAAGGCTTCGCCGGCGGCGTCGTCGATGGTGGTGCCCAGCCGGCGGTATTGGCCGACGCCCAGCACCGCCAGCAACTGGCAATGGCCGCCCGAGGCCAGCAACAGAAGATAGGGAAACGGCAAATCGTGGGTCAGCCGCGCGGTGAGCGCGTGACCTTCCAGGTGGTTGACCGCCAGGAACGGCTTGCCGGCGGCCAGGGCAATGGCCTTGGCGGTCATCACGCCGACCATGACGCCGCCGATCAGGCCGGGTCCGCCGGTGGCGGCCACCGCGTCGAGGTCGGAAAAGCCGATTCCGGCCTGGTTCATGGCTTCGGCCACCAGCCGGTCCACATGTTCGAGATGGGCGCGCGCGGCGATTTCCGGCACGATGCCGCCGAACGGACGATGTTCTTCAAGCTGCGACAACACCACATTCGCCAGGATGGCGCGGTCGTCGCGCACGATCGCGGCGGCGGTTTCGTCGCACGATGTTTCGACACCCAGGATCAACACCACGAAAATCCTTTCCAGAACCGTCGGCTTTTCCTACAACACCAGGGCCATGACGTCCAAAGCAAACAACCCCCGCCTCACCCTGGGCACCCGCGGATCGCCGCTGGCGCTGGCCCAGACGCACGAGACCCGCGACCGTTTGGCCGCCGCCTGGCCGGAACTGGCCGAAGAAGGTGCCATCGCCATCCAGGTCATCCAGACCACCGGTGACCTGGTGCAGAACCGCGCGCTGTCGGAAATCGGCGGCAAGGGGCTGTTCACCAAGGAACTGGACGAATCCATGCTGGATGGCCGCATCGACCTGGCGGTCCATTCCATGAAGGACGTGCCCACCGTCCTGCCCGACGGCATCGTCCTGCCCTGCGTCCTGCCGCGCGAGGACGTGCGCGACGCCTTTTTGTCGCTCAAATACGCCGGTCTCGACGATCTGCCCGAAGGCGCGGTGATCGGTTCCTCCAGCCTGCGGCGCGGCGCCCAGATCCTGCACAAGCGTCCCGACCTCAAGGTGGTGAACTTTCGCGGCAACGTCCAGTCGCGTCTCAGGAAGCTGGGCGAGGGCGTGGTCGACGCCACGCTGTTGGCCATGGCCGGGCTGAATCGCCTGGGCATGGCGGACAAGGCCACCAGCCCGCTGTCCACCGAGTTCATGCTGCCGGCGGTGGCGCAAGGGGCGATCGGCATCACCTGCCGCACCGACGACGAGGCGGCGCACCGTTACCTTTCGGCGCTGAACTGTCCCGAGACCATGGTGCGCATCACCGCCGAACGGGCGTTCCTGCTGACCCTTGACGGGTCGTGCCGCACGCCCATCGCCGCCCTGGCCGAGCTGGACGGCGACCATCTGTCGTTCCGCGGCCTGATCGTCAGCACCGACGGCAAGGTCGTGCACGCCACCAGCCGTCAGGGCCGGGCCGCCGATGCCGAGGCCATGGGCAACGACGCCGGCGAGGAATTGAAGCGGATCGCCGGCCCCGGCTTCTTCAGTCACTGAACGGGGGCCGGCCGTGACCTGCGCCCTTGTCACCCGCCCGCGCGAGGATTCCGAGGGGGTGTCGCGGGAATTGCGGGCCCGGGGCCTGACGGTGGCGGTCGAGCCGCTTCTCGACATCGCCTATCTTGATGCCGCCATCGATGCCGAGGGTGTCCAGGGTATCCTGGCCACCTCGGCCAACGGCGTGCGCGCCTTGGCCCGATTGTTACCCGACCGCGACCTACCGGTGTGGGCGGTGGGCGACGCCTCGGCGCGCGAGGCGCGGGCATTGGGCTATGAACGGGTGGAAAGCGCCGGCGGCGACGTCCACAGTCTGGCGGCCCTGGTCAAGGACCGTTGCGAACCCGGAACAGGGGCCTTCCTGCATGCCGCCGGTTCGGTCACCGCCGGAGACCTGGCGGGATTGCTGGCCGAGGCCGGCTTCGCCGTCCGCCGGGTGGTCCTGTACGAGGCGCGTACCGCCACCGCCTTGTCCGACGACCTGACGCAGGCGTTGCGGAACGGCGGCATCGGTCTCGCCTTGTTTTTCTCTCCCCGCACCGCCGCTACCTTTGTTACCCTGGTGCAAGCCGCCGGATTGTCCGGGACGCTTCGCCCGCTTACCGCCTACGCGCTCAGCCGGGCCGTCGCCGACAAGCTGGCGCCTCTTTCCTGGGCGGCCGTCCGCGTGGCCGCCGTCCCGACCCAAGCCGCGTTGCTGGCGGCGCTCGAGGAGGATTTGGCCGCCGGCCGCATTTCCTCCGATCTCCAGAGGAGCAGCATGACCGAGACCCCGCCCGCCGCCGCGAACGAGACCAAGACGCCGTCCCCCGAGGCCGCCCCGGAAGCCGCCGACGCGATTCCGGCCCCGGTCCCCGAGGAGGAGGTCGCCACCGAGGAAGCGGAAATCGCCGAGCCGGAGGTCGCGGCCGACGCCGCCAAGGGCCGTGGCTGGGTTCCGGTGGCCGCCGCCGTGGCGGTGGTCGCGGTGGCCGGTGTCGCCGCCCTGGTGTGGTCGGAAATGCGGACCAACGGCGGGACGCCGTCGCCCTTGGCTCCGGTCTTGTCGTCTGCCGAACCGGCGGCGTCCGGGCCGGTTGCGGCGCCCGCCGCCGTCTCGCCCGATCTGGCCGCCGAACTGGCCGCCACCCGCGACCGTCTGGCGGCGCTCGAGGCACGCCTGGGCCACGGCGGCGCGGCGGCGGTGGACCTGTCGCCGCTGGAAAGCCGCGTGGGGCAGACCGAGATGGCGGTCAAGGCCTTGCAGGCCCTGCCGCAGGTGCCGGCCAAGCTGGTGGACGAGGTGACGGAACTGAGCGGCGCGGTCGCCGAACTCAAGCGGACTTCGGCCGACGCGGCGGCGGTGCTGCGGCTGGCCGACCGGGTGGAAAAGGCGGAAAGCGCCGTGCGCGACATGCAGGCGCGGCGCAGTTCCGCCGCTGCTCTGTTGCTGGCGGTGGGTCAGTTGCGCGAGGCGGTGGCCGCCGCCTTGCCGTATGACGGCGAGTTGCGGGCGCTCAAGGCCCTGGCCGGGGCCGACCCGGAAGTCGCCGCCGCCGCCGAAACCCTGAAATCCCATGCCGCGGTGGGTATTCCCACCCTGGCCATGCTGACCCAGCGCATGACCGTCCTGGCCCCGGCCGTGGTTCGCGCCCAGATCCTGCCCGAGGGTCAGGGCTGGTGGCGCCAGACCCTGGACCGCCTGGGCTCGCTGGTGACCATCGAACGCGAGGACGGCGCCGCCGCCGGCACCTCGCCGGCCGCTGTCGTCGCCCGTGCCCAAGGGGCGCTGGCGGTGGGTGACTTGGCTATCGCCGTGACCGAGCTTGAGGCGCTGTCCGGCCCGCCGGCCGAGGTGGCGGCGCCGTGGCTTGCCGACGCGCGGGCCCGGCTTGCCGCCGGCCAAGCGCTGTCCGGGTTGACCGCCCATGTGGTCGCCGCCATCGGCGCGGGGCAATGACCATGATGCGCCGGCTTTCCCTGTTCGTCGTCGTCACCGCCTTGTTGGTGGCGGGTGCCGTGTGGCTGGCCGAACGGCCGGGTCAGGCGGTGATTCATTGGCTGGGGTGGAAGATCACCGCGCCCGTGCCGCTGGTGCTGGGCGGCCTGTTGGCGCTGCTGCTGCTGGGGACGCTGGCGCTCAGGGTGTTCCGCGCGGTGCTGGCGACACCCGGCCGGTGGCTGGCGGCGCGACGGGCGCGGCGCACCCGCGACGGCTATCGCGCGTTGTCCGATGGTTTGGCCGCCGTCGCCGCCGGTGATGGACGCGGTGCGCGGCGTCTGGCCCGGCGTGCCGACAAATTGCTGGCCGATTCGTCCCTGACCGGGTTGTTGACCGCCCAGGCGGCGACGTTGTCGGGCGATGCGGCGGAAGCGGAAAACCGCCTGTCGGCCATGGTCGAACGGCCCGAGACCGCCCTGCTGGGCCTCAAGGGGCTGATGGATCAGGCGCTTCTTCGCCACGATCACGCCGCCGCGCTGGATTACGCCCGCCGCGCCTGGGCGCTGGGGGGACCGGCGGTGGGACTGGCCGCCACCTTGTTCGACCTTCAGGCCCGCGCCGGCCATTGGGCCGAAGCCGCCGCCACCCTGGACGAGGCCAAGAAGCGCGACGCGCTGTCGGGCGGCACCTTGGCCCGTTTCCGCGCCCTGACCTTGCTGGAGCGGTCGCGGGGGGAACGCGATCCGGTCCTGGCCCGCGATCTGGCCATCGCCGCCCATCGTGCCGATCCCGGTTTCGTGGCGGCGGCGGCCCAGGCGGCGTTGGCGCTGCATCGCGCCGACAAGCCGCGCAAGGCCGCCAGCCTGTTGCTGACCACCTGGCGGATCGCGCCGCATCCCGATCTGGTCGAGGCCTGGCTGGCCCTGGCCCCGGCGGAAACGCCGCTGCAACGGGTCAAGCGGCTGGACAAGCTGGTCAAGGCCAATCCCGATGCCGCCGACGGCCATGTCGCCCTGGCCGAGGCGGCCCTGGCCGTCAAGCTGTGGGGATTGGCGCGCAGCCATCTGGAACGTGCCTTGGAGCAGCGTCCGACCACCGGTCTTTATGTGCTGTTGGCGCGACTTGAACGCGAGGAACGTGGCGACGAACATGCCGCCACCGCCTGGATGGCCAAGACCGCCGCCGCTCCGGTCGAGCCGGCGTGGATCTGTGCCACCTGCGCCAAGCCCACCGACCGCTGGCAGGTCACTTGTCCCCATTGCGGGGCGGTGGACAGCCTGGAGTGGAAGTAACTCAGCTTTCGCGCAGACGGTTGCGGTCGATGCGGCTGTGGTCGAAGCGGTCCAGCCGGTTGCCGCGAATCAGCGCGCGGATGGTCTGGACATAGGCGTCGCCTCGCTCCGAATAACGCGACAGGCTGCCGGCCAGGGTGGCGCCGTCGGGGGTTTCTCCCCTGGCCCGTGCCGTGGCCCGCGCCCGGCGAAGCCCCTCATAGGCCGGATGGCTGTTGAGGTTGTGGACATAGGCCCGCACCGCCTCGTGCAGGGTGGTGAAGGCGGCCATGCGCTGACCGGCCGGGTCGCCCTTAGGGGTGACGGCGCTGCCGGTGTGTCCGAACAGGTTGTTGGCCTCGCGCACGAAACGCGACGTGCCCCAGCCCGATTCCTCGGCCGCCTGGGCCAGGGCCAGGGACGGCGGCACCAAGTCCACCTTGCGCAGCAATTGGGACAGGTTCGCGCCCTCGGCCCGGTAACGCACCGCCAGGGCTTCCAGCCAGGCCGGGTCCTGGGGCAGACGGCCGTCGGCCATGGCCTCCAGACGATGGCGATCCTGGGCGATCTCTTCGTTGACCACCAGCACCAGCGGCAGCATCAGGCGCAGGAAAACACGCTTCTTGGCGTCGATCTCGGCCATCTGGTCAAGGTCGTCGGGCACTGTCGACAGGAACAGCGGCGGCACGGTGCCGGTTTCGGCCACCGTGTCCAGGCGATAGCCGATGCGGGTGAAGACGGCGTGCAGACCATCGGCGCTGCCCAGTTCGCTGGTACTGAGATTGCGCTCCAGCCCGACCGGCTTGCCCAGGGAAACCTCGCTGCGCAGCGGCGAGGAAACACCGCCCAGGACCAGCCCGTACAGGGCCCCCACCGCCACGGCCAGGGTGCCGACACCAAAAAGAACGGCTTTGTTTTGCGCCATGCAAATCTCCTTCTGCCGTCTACCCTAGCCAAACAAAAATGGCGGCCGTGTGGCCGCCATTGAAAAAAGTGCTTTCAGGTGCCTGTTTACTGGACGGCCTGAACCGCGACCACTTCCGGCACATAGTACTTGAGCATGTTCTCGATGCCGTGCTTGAGCGTGGCGGTCGAGCTGGGGCAACCCGAGCACGCGCCCTGGAGGTGCAGGTAGACGATACCGTCCTCGAAGGCGCGGAAGATGATATCGCCGCCGTCCTGGGCCACCGCCGGACGGACGCGGGTGTCCAGCAATTCCTTGATCTGCTTGACCACGTCGGAATCGCCCTCGGACCCCTCGGCGCCGGTGCCGGCATCGGTGATCACCGGCGCGCCGGAATTGAAATGGTCCATGATGGCGGCCAAAACCAGCGGCTTGAGCACCGACCAATCCGTCTCGGCGGTCTTGCCGACGGTGATGAAGTCGCCGCCCAGGAACACGCTGGCGACGCCGTCGACGTCGAACAGGCGGCTGGCCAGCGGCGAACTGGCCGAGCCTTCCTTGGTCAGGAAGTCGGCGGTGCCATGGGTCATGACCTCGCGACCGGGCAGGAACTTCAAGGTCGAGGGATTGGGGGTCGGTTCGGTTTGGATGAACATGGAAATCCTCGTTCTAGGCGTCGCGGGGGTAAGGGCGCGCAGCGGAAGCCGATAATCCTAAATGGCCCCGGCCGGGGTCTGAGTCAAGGGAAAGACTGAGCGGACAACTTAGGTAATGGCGTCGATCTGTTCGGGTTTCAGGTGGCCGGGCACGATGGTGACGGGAACGCGCAGCCGGCCGACGAACTTGCCGGTCAGCGCGGTGACCAGGGGTCCCGGCCCGCGCGGCCCGGTGTCGGCGGCCAGCACCAGGATGGAAATCTGCGGTTCCTCGTCGATCAGGGCGATCAATTGCTCGCGCGGGTTGCCCTCGCGCACATAAAGGATGGGCAGTTGGCCCGAGAACTCGTTGACCTCGGCGGCAAGGCGCTGCAACAGCTCCTCGGCGTCCTGGCGGGCCTCTTCCTCCATCAGGTTGGCGATGGCCATGAAATGCTGGTACTCGTTCGGTTCCAGCACCCGGAGCAGGGCGACGCGGCCGCCGGTATGGCGGGCACGGGCGCAGGCATAGCGCAGCGCGGCGCGCATTTCCTCGCTGTCGTCCACCACCACCAGGAACACTCGGGTCTGTTCGGCCGTCATGATGATCCCTTCTCCCCGTGGTTTTCTTGTTGGCCACCGCCGCAATGGGTTGGCCGGCATTACTTGCGGAAGATCGCCGCCGCCGCCCAGCCGGCGCCGGCCGCCAACAGGATGGCGATGATACCGTAGGCCGCGGCCTGTTGGTGGGCGAAATCGAACACGTCGGCGCCCAGGCCGATCTTGGACACCACCAAGGGCGTGGTCTGGGCGCTGGCCACCTCGCCGTCGACCATCAGGTAGACCTCGACCAGATAGGTGCCCACCGGCACGTTGGCGGGAAAATGCATCTCGGTGCGGAACAGGCGGTTGCCGAGAAAGCCGATGTCCTGGACACCGTCGCCGTAAAGCCCCTGTCTTTGTTTCAGCCGGATCAGGGCATCGCGGTATTGCGGGCTGTCGGCGCGTTCGTCGCGGGGATGGATGTCGAGGTCAAGCGCCTCAAGCCCGATCTGGTGGCGTTCCAGCACCGCCTGGGGGGCGATCTCGGCCAAAGGCTTACTGGCGGCGACGCGATAGAAGGATGGCGCGTCGCGGACCTCGGCCAGACCGGAATTGATCCAGATGCCGGCGTTGCGCGCCTTGCGGCGGACGATTTCGCCATGGTTGGGGCCGCGCACCACGACGACGACGTCACCGCCGCGCGAGGCATCCTCGACGGCGCCGAACAACAAGACGTCGGTGCCGGCGAAGCCGGTGGTGATGGCCACCAGATGGCGCGACAGATCGGCCACCAAAGGTTCGGCGGCTCGTGCCGCCGACGCCCACAGGCCGGCCAACAGGGCAAGGAACAAGACGACCGGCCGTCCGTTTCCGCCCGCCATGCTCAGCTCGCCAGTTTTTCGGCGATCCCGGCCAAGATCGCGCGGGCGCGCAACAGATAGAACCCCTGCGCGGTCAGATGGCTGGGAACGAAGGTTCCGTCGGGAGCGCCGTTCAGGACCACCAGCGGCTCAAGCGCCGCCGCCGCCTGCAAGGCTTCGATCATCTGGCGCCACTCGACCGCCAGATTACGGTCGGTCAGCACCTGGGCGAAATCGCCGCCCAATTCGCGCAGCATCAGGCCATAGGCGTAGACCCGGCCCTTGGTGCCGTAGAACAGGTCGTCCGCCTTGGTGTCGAACAGTGCCGAATGGTTCTCGGCCAGATGGCGGTCGGTGTTGGCCGAGATGATGTCCAGGTCGCGGCCGATGGCGCTGACCACTTGGGCCAAGGTGGCGGCGTCAAGGTCCAGACCCGGCCCGCCACCGGCCAGGGAGCGGTTGAACTCCACCAGATTGCGGGCGGCGCCACGGTACATCTTCTCGCTCGAGGCGGTCGGCGCCCACGAGGTCGAGGGGTCGAACTTCCACACCGTTCCGGGATACTTCAGCAATCCGGCGGCCCGTTCCAGTTCGGACACCGGGCCTTGACCGTGGTCGCTGGCGGCGGCCAGGGCGGCGGACATCCGGCCTACCGCGGTGGCAATGCCCTGTTGGAAGGCGGGGGTGTCGTCCAGCCACCAGCCGGGGGTGAAGAACGGGTCGTTGGCGGCCCAATTGTGCTGGTCGATCTCGCGGAACACCAGTCGGGCGGCGATGGCCACCGCCCGGCTCTGGCCGGTTTCCACCGATCCGGGGCCGAAATCGAAATCGTCGTCGATGACGTGGGTGATCGCCATGCCGATTCCCAGGGCACCGACAAAGCCGATCACCACCAGCGCGGCCGCCCACCACCATCCCGGCGACGCGGCACGCCGCAATGCGTCGCGAAGGGTATCGGGGCGGAAACGGGGCAAGGGCTCGGTCATGTCTCTCTCTGTCCGGCGGGGGGCCTTGTTGATTGCTTACGACGGTGGTCGCGCCAACGCAAGCTTACTTGCGTCGGCGCATCATGGCCTTGACCTCGCCGGCGCGTGCGGCGCCCAGCACATGCGCCGCCATCGCGAAGACCACAAGGCCGATCGTCACCAGCGCCGACACCACCGCCAACGCCTGCCAGGTGTGCACCGCCCACGGCCACGCCCAGGCCTTTGCCGCCCACAATGCGCCGGCCATGGCCGCCGCCGCCAGCACGATGCGCGGGCCGCGTGACAACAGCCGCGCGTCCATGGAGAAAAAGCCGCGCCGGGCCAGGATGACCGCCAGGGCGACGACGTTGAACCACGCCGCCAGGGCGGTGGACAGGGCCATGCCCACATGGGCCAGGGGGCCGATCAGCGCCAGGTTGAGGGCGACGTTCAGGGCCATGGTGGCGCCGGCCACCTTGACCGGGGTGCGGGTGTCCTCGCGCGCGAAGAAGGCCGGCGCCAGCACCTTGACCAGCACATAGGCCGGCAGGCCGATGGCGAAGGCCACCAGGGCGTCGGCGGTGGCCGCCGTCTCGGCGGCGCCGAAGCTGCCGCGCTGGAACAAGACGCGGATCACCGGCTCGGCCAGCACCATCAGCGCGGCGGCGGCCGGCAGGGTCATCAACAGGGCGAATTCCATGGCGCGGTTCTGGCTTTCGCGCGCCGCCTCGAACTCGCCGGCCTTGAGCTGGCGGGACAGCAGCGGCAACAGCGCCGTGCCGATGGCGATGCCGACCACGCCCAGCGGCAACTGGTTGACCCGGTCGGCGTAGTTCAGATACGACACCGCGCCGTTGGCCACCGTCGAGGCGATCATGGTGTTGATCACCAGGTTGACCTGATAGACGCCGGCGCCGATGGCGCCAGGCACGATGCGCCGGCCCAACAGCTTGACCTCGGGGCTCAGGCGCGGGCGCACGACGCGCAACGGCATGCCGGCCTTGCGCACCGAGAACACCAGCCACGAGAACTGGGCCACGCCGGCGGCGAAGGTGCCCCAGGCCAAGGCGTGGCCCGGCGTCTGGGTATAGGGGTTGAGCGCCCACAATCCGGCCATGGCCACCAGATTGAGCAGGACCGGCGTGCCGGCGGCGGCGGCGAAACGGCCCAACGAGTTGAGCACCCCGGCCTGAAGCGAGGTCAACGAGATGAACAGAAGATAGGGAAAGCAGATGCGCGAGAATTCGGTCGCCAGTTGAAGCTTGCCGGCGACGTCGGAAAAGCCCGGCGCCAGGGCGTAGACCGCCCACGGCATGGCCAGCTCGACCAGGGCGACGAAGATTCCCAAGGTCAGCGCCATCACCGCCAGCGCCTGTTCGGCGAAGCTGCGGGCCTGGGCCTCGCCCTCGGCCAGCTTGCCGGTGAACAGCGGCACGAAGGCGGCGTTGAAGGCCCCTTCGGCGAACAGCGACCGGAACAGGTTGGGAAAGCGGAAGGCGACGAAGAAGGCGTCGGCGATCGCCCCCGCCCCCATGAAATGGGCGATCATCATCTCGCGCATCAGGCCGGTGACGCGCGACAGCATGGTGAAACCGCCGACGGTGGCGATGGATCGGAACAGGCTCATGGACAAGCGTTTAGCGCAGAATTGCTTAACGCGCTATTGCGCCGCGTTTTCCTCGGATTTGACCGTCGGATCCTCCAGCGCCTTCAGCAGCTCGCCGCGCACCTGATCCAGCTTGCGTTCGTGGCTGACCTTGAGGCCGAAGATGTCCTTGACGTAGAACACGTCCACCACCCGTTCGCCATAGGTCGAGATATGGGCCGAGGCGATCTGAAGCCCGGCCCGCGTCATCGCCGCCGTCAGATCGTACAACAGGCCCGGCCGGTCGCGGCCGTTCAGTTCCAGCAACGTGTGGGTGGACGACGCCTTGTTGTCGATGATGACGCGCGGCGGCACCTTGAACACATGGGCGCGGGCCGGCAGCTTGCCCCGGCGCGCCGCCAGTTCCTTGTCCAGCCACATGCGGCCCGAGAGAACCTGTTCGATCACCGACGACAGCCGCGCCAGCTTGGGCGGGCTGTCGAAAGCGCCGCCCTCGGAATCCTGGACCCAGAAGGTGTCGAGCGCCATGCCGTTGGCCAAGGTGATGATCTTGGCGTCGACGATGTTGGCGCTGGACACGGCCATGGCGCCGGCGATCTGCGAGAACAGACCGGGATGATCGCTGGTGTAGACGGTGATCTCGGTGACGGCGCGCTTGGAATCGACCCGCGATTCCACCGACAGCGGCGCCTTGGTGTGTTCGGCCTCGCGCACCATGCGGGCGTGGCGGACGTGGGTCGCGGTGTCGAAGCCGGTCCAGTAATTGGGATAGCCGCGGGCCAGATGGGCGTCGATGTCCTCGGCCGTCCAGCCGGCCTTGAGCAATTCGCCGCGCAAGGCGTCCTGGGCGCCCTGGATGCGCGATTCGCGGCCCTCGGCCAGGCCGCCCATCATGATTTCCTCGGACCTGAGATACAGCTCGCGCAGCAACCCGCCCTTCCAGCCGTTCCACACGTTGGGGCCGACGGCGCGGATGTCGGCCACCGTCAGGCACAGCAACAGGCGCAGCCGTTCCGGGCTTTGTACCAAGGTGACGAAATCGGCGATGGTCTTGGGGTCGTCGATGTCGCGCTTGAAGGCGACGCGGCTCATGGTCAAATGTTCGCGCACCAGCCACGCCACGGTTTCCGTTTCGGCATCGGAAAGACCGAAGCGCGGGCAAAGCTTCAGCGCCACCTCGGCGCCCAGCGCCGAATGGTCGCCATTGCGGCCCTTGGCGATGTCGTGCAGCAGCACCGACAGATACAGTACCTCGCGCGAGGCCACCTTGTGGATGACCTTGGACGAGACCGGCGCCTCTTCCTTCAACTGGCCGTTCTCGATGGCGTGCAGGATGCCCATGGCCTGGAGCGTGTGCTCGTCCACGGTGTAGACGTGGTACATGTCGTATTGCATCTGCGCCACGACGCGGCCGAAATCGGGAATGAAACGGCCCAGCACCCCGGCTTCGTTCATGTGCCTGAGCGCCACTTCCGGGTTCTTGCGGCTGGTCAGCATGGACACGAACAACTTGTTCGCCTGAAGGTCCTCGCGCACGCCGGAATCGATGCGCTTGAGGTTGCGGTGTACCAGATCCAGCGCCTTGGGGTGGATGTCGAGGTCGTTTTCCAGCGCGGTGTGGAACAGCCGGATCATGGCCACCGGGTCCTTTTCGAACTGGTCGTCGGTGGCGCAATTCAGGCGGTCGCCGTCCAGCTTGAAGCCGGCGACGGTGCCGCGCTTGAACGACAACAGCCGGCCCAGCCGCAATTTCGGCTTCCGCTTCTGCTGTTCCTCGGTCAGCGCGCAGAACAGCCGGGTCAGGTCGCCCACGTCCTTGGCCACCAGGAAGAAGTGCTTCATGAAGCGTTCGACCCCCCTGGAACCGGCGCGGTCGCCATAGCCCATGCGCCGGGCGATTTCCTGCTGGACGTCGAAGGTCAGCCGGTCCTCGGGCCGGCCGGTCAGGTAGTGCAGGTGACAGCGCACCGTCCACAAAAAGGCCTGGGCCTTGGTGAAACGCTTTTCCGCGTCACGTGAGATCAGGCCCAGATCGACCAACTGGCCGATGTTCTCGATGCGATATAGATACTTGGCGATCCAGTACAGGGTGTGCAGGTCGCGCAGGCCGCCCTTGCCTTCCTTGACGTTGGGCTCCAGAACGTAGCGGGTGTCGCCCATCTGGGAATGGCGGGTGTCGCGTTCGGCCAGCTTGCTTTCGACGAATTCCTCGCCCGAGCCGGAGACGACTTCGTTACGGAAGCGGTTCTGAAGCTCGGTGAACAGATCCTGGTCGCCCCACAGCCAGCGCATTTCCAAGAGCGCGGTGCGGATGGTCAGGTCTTCCTTGGCCTGACGGGCGCATTCGTCGGAGGACCGGGTGGAGTGCCCGACCTTGAGCCCCATGTCCCACAGCATGTACAGGATGTATTCGACGATCTGTTCGTGCCACGGCGTGCGTTTGTAAGGCGTCAGAAACAACAGGTCGATGTCGGATTGCGGGCTCAGCTCGGCGCGGCCGTAACCGCCCACCGCCACCAGACTCAGCGCCTCGGCCGAGGTGCGGATGCCGTTGGGGAATTCGTGTTCGACCGCGAAGTCGTGCACGGTGCGGATCAACTGGTCGATCAGGAAGCAATTCTCGCGCACCGTCTGGGCGCCGTCGCCGGCCTGATCGAAACGGGCGCGGATTTCGGTGCGGCCGGTGGCCAAAGCCTCCTTGAAGGTTTCCAGGACCTTGGACCGCCGCTTGTGCTTGGGCAGTTCCAGCGCCACCACCTCGCCCAGCCGTTCGGTGACGGCGCGGCGGTCGATGATGGCACGTTGAGCGGTAATCTTGGTCATGGAACACCAAAAGCAAGGCGGAAAACGGCGATTATAAGTCCCGTTTTCCGCCCGGTGCCACGCGTTTTTGAAATGCTCAAAGGCGCGGCAAACGCTGCCTCAGCCTTGGGCAAGTCCCTTGAGTTCGTACAGCACGTCCAGCGCCTGACGCGGGGTCAGCTCGTCGGGGTTCAGGGCTTTCAGGCGTTCTTCGGCCTTGCTGGTCTCGGCCACCGTTTCGACGGCGCGCGGCTTGGGCCTGGCAAGGGCGGCGAACAGCGGCAGATCGTCGGCGAGACGGGCGACCGCGTTGCTTTCCTCGCCCTTCTCCAACGCTCCCAGCACTTCCTCGGCACGGCCGACCACCGCCGGCGGCAGACCGGCCAGACGGGCGACGTGGATGCCGTAGGAGCGGTCGGCGGCGCCCGCCGCCACCTCGTGCAGGAACACCACGTCGCCTTGCCATTCCTTGACCCGCATCTGATGGCAGGACAGTTGCGGCAGCCGCGCGGCCAGCCGCGTCAGCTCGTGGTAATGGGTGGCGAACAGGGCGCGGCAGCGGTTGACCTCGTGCAGGTTCTCGACCACCGCCCAGGCGATGCTCAACCCGTCGAAAGTGGCGGTGCCGCGCCCGATCTCGTCCAGGATGACCAGGGCACGGGGGCCGGACTGGTTCAGGATGGCCGCCGTCTCCACCATCTCGACCATGAAGGTCGAGCGCCCGCGCGCCAGATCGTCGGCGGCGCCGACGCGCGAGAACAGGCGGTCGACCACACCGATGCGGGCGGACGCCGCCGGTACGAACGATCCCATCTGCGCCAACAGGGCGATCACCGCGTTCTGGCGCAGGAAGGTGGACTTGCCGGCCATGTTGGGGCCGGTGATCAGCCACAATCGCTGTCCGTCCGACAGGTCGCAATCATTGGCGACGAAGGTGCCGGCATGGGCGCTGGCCAGTGCCGCCTCGACCACCGGATGGCGGCCGCCCCGGATGTCGAAGGTCAGGCTGTCGTCCACCACCGGCCGGGTCCAGCCATGGTCCACCGCCATCTGGGCCAGGGCGGTGGCGACGTCGAGCCCGGCCAGGGCCTGGGCACAGGCGGCGATGGCCGGGGCCTGCTCCAGCACTCCGGCGATCAGTTCCTCCAACAGGCTGAGTTCCAGCGCCAGCGCCCGTTCGGCGGCGCCCTGGATCTTGCCGGCCAGTTCGATCATCTCGGTGGTGGTGTAGCGCGCGGCGTTGGCCATGGTCTGGCGGTGGATGAAGCGCTCGTCCAGCTTTTCCGCCTGCTTGGCCGGCACCTCCAGATGATAGCCGATGATGTTGTTATGCTTGACCTTCAGGGTCGCGATGCCTGTTTCGTCAACGTAACGTTGTTGAAGGCGCATCAGCATGCCGTTGCCTTCGACCCGCAACAGCTTGAGTTCGTCCAGCGCCGGGTGGAACCCCTCGGCGATGAAGCCGCCGTCGCGGGCGGCAAGCGGCAAGTCCTCGGCCAGGGCCCGGCCCAGCCGGTCGACCAGCGGCGACGGGTCGCCCAAATCGCGGGCCAGGATCTCCACCCCCTCGGGCGGCGCCTCCAGCCCACCGGCGGACAGGCCGAGGCGCAGGGCCGGCACCTGGGCCAGGGCGTCGCGGATGGCCGCCAGATCGCGCGGGCCGCCCCGTCCCAGGCTCAGCCGCGACAAGGCGCGCTCGACGTCGGGACAGCGCCTGAGGATGTCGCGCACCGTCTCGCGCACATTTTCCGCCTCGGCGAAGAACGCGATGGAATCAAGCCGGCGGTCGATGGCCGCCGGTTCGGTCAGCGGTGCCGCCAGCCGGGCCGCCAACAGCCGCGCCCCGGCCCCGGTCAGGGTGCGGTCGATGGTGGCGAGCAGGCTGCCGCGCCGTTCGCCCGAAAGGGTTTCGGTGAGTTCCAGGTTGCGCCGGGTGGCGGCGTCGATCTCCATCACCGCACCCTGGGCCAGCCGGCGTGGCGGGTTGAGACGCGGCAGCTTGCCCTTTTGCGTCAGCTCGACATAGTCGACCAGGGCACCGCCGGCCGCCAGTTCGGCCCGCGAAAAGGCGCCGAACCCGTCCAGCGCCCCGACCCCGTACAGGGCTTCGAGCCGGCGGCGGGCATTTTCGGAATCGAAACGGACGCTGGGCAGCGGCGTCAGCACGTTTCGCCAATCGGCCAGGGTCTCGGACAGGGCCTCTTGTCCCAACAGACGGTCGGGCACCAGCAACTCGCCGGGGGACAGGCGGGCCAGGGCGGCGGCCAGATGCCCCATCTCGATCCCCTGGGTGGCGAAGTCGCCGGTCGAGACGTCGACCCAGGCCAGTCCCAGGCCGCCTTGCGCCTCGGCCAGAGCGGCAAGATAGTTGTGGGCGCGGGCGTCGAGCAGGTTGTCCTCGGTCAGGGTGCCCGGCGTGACGATACGGATGACGTCGCGCGCCACCACCGACTTGGCCCCGCGCTTCTTGGCCTCGGCCGGGTCCTCGGTCTGTTCGGCGATGGCCACCTTGAAGCCGGAGCGCACCAGCTTGGACAGGTAGACCTCGTAGGAACGGATGGGCACGCCGCACATCTGGATGTCCTCGCCCAGATGCTTGCCGCGCTTGGTCAGCGCGATGTCGAGCGCCGCCGACGCCTTGACCGCGTCGTCGAAGAACAATTCGTAGAAATCGCCCATGCGATAGAACAACAGGCAATCGGGATGGGCATGCTTGATGGCCAGGTACTGGGCCATCATCGGTGTCGCATCGGCGGGGATGTCCGGTGTGTCGGCGGTCACTGGTTCTGATCCGGCAATGAAACGGGCGGCGCACCTTAGCACGCCAGCCCAGGGGCGCAAACCATGGCTCCCCTTTCACGAAGGTTTCAAACCAAAGCCCGAAGACCCGCGCTAGGATGCCCCTCTTTTCGCAGCCCCTATGCAGGTGTCCGGCGATGGCGCACAATGATTCCCCCCGACAACCGACGGAGGAATTCCGTGATCGCCACCAATAATCCCGCCGCCACGACCCGCGAGGTCGTCGGCACCTTCGCCGACCGCGAACATTTCCAGGCCGCCGTAGACGCCCTGTTCAAGGCCGGCTTCGTCCGCACCGACCTGTCGGTGCTGTCGTCCCACGAATCCATCGACACCGCCGCCCAGTCGGGCAAATCGTGGAAGGACGTGCTGGTCGCCCTGGTGGGCGAAACCAAATACGAGGGGCCTTTGGTGGCCGCCGGCCTGATCGCCCTGGCCGCCGGTCCGGTGGGCGCGGTCATCGCCGGTCTGGTCGCGGCCGGGGTCGGCGGCGTCGCCGTCAAGGAATTGCTGGACGAGGTGGCGGCGCTGCCCGATTCGGCGGCTTTCGCCAAGGCGCTGAAGGATGGTTCGGTGGTGTTGTGGGTGGCGGCGGCCGATGCCGGCGCCGAAGACCGGGCCAAGACCATCCTGCATGACGCGGGCGCGCAAAATCTCCATGTGTTCGAGCGCAAAGGGCGCTAAAACCGCGCGCCCCAACGCTGTTCCGACGACCTCCAGGACGTTTCTTCCATGACCGACAAGACCCCGCTCAACCGTGCTTCGGCCGACCTTGAGCGCGAAACCCTGCTGATGCACGCCTCGGGCCGCCCCGGCAAGATCGAGGTGGTGCCGACCAAGCCGCTGACCACCCAGCGCGACCTGTCGCTGGCCTATTCCCCCGGCGTCGCCTTTCCCTGTCTGCACATCGCGCGCGATCCGTCCTTGGCCTACGACTATACGGCCAAGGGCAATCTGGTGGCGGTGATCTCGAACGGCACCGCCGTTCTTGGCCTGGGCGACCTGGGCGCGCTGGCCGGCAAGCCGGTGATGGAAGGCAAGGCGGTGCTGTTCAAGCGCTTCGCCGACATCGACGCCATCGACCTTGAGGTCGATACCCGCGACATCGACGAATTCGTCAACAGCGTGCGTTTCCTGGGGCCCAGCTTCGGCGGCATCAACCTGGAAGACATCAAGGCGCCCGAGTGTTTCGTCATCGAAAGCCGGCTGCGCGAGCTCATGGACATTCCGGTGTTCCACGACGACCAGCACGGCACGGCGATCATCGCCACCGCCGGTCTTTTGAACGCGCTGGAGCTGACCGGGCGGCGTATCGAGGACACCAAGGTGGTGGTCAACGGCGCCGGCGCGGCGGCCATCGCCTGCGTGGAACTGATCAAGGCCTCGGGCATCCGCCACGAACACGTCACCTTGTGCGACACCAAGGGCGTGATCTACCAGGGCCGCGAGAACGGCATGAACCAGTGGAAGTCGGCCCACGCCGTTCCCACCAAGGCCCGCACCCTGGCCGAGGCGCTGGAAGGGGCCGACGTGTTCATGGGGCTTTCGGTCAAGGGCGCGGTGACCCAGGCCATGGTCGCCACCATGGCGGAACGGCCGATCATCTTCGCCATGGCCAATCCCGACCCGGAAATCACCCCGGAAGAGGTGCACGCGGTGCGTTCCGACGCCATCGTCGCCACCGGGCGTTCGGATTACCCCAACCAGATCAACAACGTGTTGGGCTTTCCCTATATCTTCCGCGGCGCGCTCGACGTGCGCGCCAGCACCATCAACGACCAGATGAAGGTGGCCGCCGCCAAGGCCATCGCGCAATTGGCGCGCGAGGACGTGCCCGACGAGGTGGACCGCGCCTATCAGGGCCGCCGACTTCGTTACGGATCCGAATATATCATCCCGGTGCCGTTCGACCCGCGCCTGATCGCCGCCATCCCGCCGGCGGTGGCCCAGGCGGCCATGGATTCGGGGGTGGCGCGCAAGCCGATCGTCGATCTGGCCGCCTACAAGGCCGAGCTGGCGGCGCGTCTTGATCCGACGGCGGCCAGCCTTCAGGCCATCGGCGACAAGGTCAAGGCCCATCCCCGCCGGGTGGTGTTCGCCGAGGGTGAAGAGGAAAAGTCGATCCGTGCCGCCCTGGCCTTCAAGGCGGCGGGCTACGGCACGCCGATCCTGATCGGCCGCGAGGAACAGATCAAGGAAACCATGGCCGCCCAAGGGTTGCCCGGCGCCGAAGGTCTGGAGATCGTCAACGCCCGCGTGTCCGACCGCCGCGAGCATTATACCGAGGTGCTGTACAAGCGGCTTCAGCGCAAGGGCGCGCTGCACCGCGACGCCGCCCGTCTGGTCAACCAGGAACGCAACGTCTGGGGCGCGCTGATGGTGGAGCAAGGCGACGCCGACGCCATGGTCACCGGCCTGACCCGCGCCTATTGGCAAGCCTTCGACGAGGTGAAGCGGGTGATCGATCCGGCGGCCGGACAGGTTCTGTTCGGCCTCAACATGCTGGTGGCGCGCGGCCGTACCGTGTTCATGGCCGACACCACCGTACACGAGGCCCCGACCGCCGAGGATCTGGCCGACATCGCCCAGCAATCGGCGGCCAAGGTGCGGCAATTGGGATACGAGCCGCGCGTCGCCATGCTGTCGTTCTCCACCTTCGGCAATCCCGACAGCCACCCCACCGGCCGGGTGCGTCAGGCGGTGCGGATCCTGGAGGCGCGCGGCGTCGATTTCGAGGTGGACGGCGAGATGGCGGCCGACGTGGCGCTCGATCCCGACCTGCTCAGGCATTATCCGTTCTGCCGCCTGTCGGGGCCGGCCAACGTCTTGGTGATGCCCAGCCTGCATTCGGCCAACATCGCCTGGAAGCTGATGCAGAAACTGGGCGGCGGCACGGTGATCGGGCCGATCCTGGTCGGTCTGGACAAGCCGATCCAGATCACCGCCATGGACGCCACGGTCAACGACATGGTCAACATGGCGGTCCTGGCCGCCTATGATTCCATCGAGTCCTGAGACCATGGAGCGTCACGGTCTCACCATGGGGCGGGTGGTCGGCGCGGCCTTGCTGCTGTCGGTTCCCACCGCCGCCTTGCTGGTGGTCCTGGTCGCGGCGCTCAAGCTCAACATGATGGCGGCCATCATCGGCTGGGTGGTGGTGGTCTTCCTGATCGGGCTGCTGGTGCGGCCCTATCTGGCGTCGTTGTCGGCGGTGACGTCGTGGGCCCGTGCCCTGGCCGCCGGCTACGACACCACGCCGCCGGCCATCGAACGGGAACGGCCGGTGGCGGAAATCGTCGGCGCCATCGCCCAATTGCGCCGCGCCTGGCAGGCCCGCCAGCGCGAACTGGCTGAATCGGCGCGGTGGAACGAGACGCTGTTCGACAACCTGCCCGATCCGTTGATCCTGTTGTCTGAGGACCGGCGCATCGTGCGGCTCAATCAGGCGGGGCTGGGGGTGTTCGGCACCGCCAGCATCGGCCGTGACCTGGCCGCCGTGCTGCGCGACCCCTCGGTCTTGGAGGCCACCGACGAGGTGCTGGCCGGGGCGAGCGGCCGCGAGGGGGAATTCACCCTGCCGGTGCCGGTGGAACGCTCGTTCCTGGTCCGGGTCGAACGCCTGGGCTCGCGCGCCATGGACGACACGGTGGCGGTCCTGGCATTGCACGATCTGACCGCCATCAAGCGCATGGAACAGATGCGCGCCGATTTCGTCGCCAATGCCAGTCACGAATTGCGGACGCCGCTGGCGACGCTTTTGGGGTTCATCGAGACCTTGCGCGGCCCGGCCCGCGACGACGCGGACGCGCGCGAGCGTTTCTTGCTGATCATGCAGGAACAGGCGTCGCGCATGGCGCGGCTGATCAACGATTTGTTGTCGCTGTCGCGCATCGAGCTCAACGAACATTCCAAGCCGCGCACCGCCACCGATCTCGGCCGTATCGTCGAAACCGCGACCGAGGCGTTGCAGCCCCTGGCCCGGGCACGCGGCATGACCATCGTCGCCACCGTCGCTTCCGAAGCGCGGATCGTGGTGGGCGAAGCCGACGAGTTGGCGCAATTGGTGCAGAACCTGTTGGACAACGCGGTCAAATACGGCCGGGACGGCACGCCGGTCGAAGTGTCGCTGGGGGGGGCGGCCGGCCCCCTGCCCCCCACCGTCGGCAACGACCTGACGCCGGATACGGCGGTGGTGCTGGCGGTCAAGGACCATGGCGACGGCATCGGCAAGGAACACCTGCCGCGTCTGACCGAGCGTTTCTACCGGGTCGATACCGCGCGGTCGCGCAAGATGGGGGGCACCGGATTGGGGCTGGCCATCGTCAAGCACATCGTCAACCGTCATCGCGGCGCCTTGGTGGTGGAATCGGTGGTGGGTCAGGGATCGACCTTCGCCGTCTATCTGCCGCGTCCCGAAATCGATGATAAAGCCGTGCTTCGCCCATCCCCATAAAGCGCTTCTCGTTCGCAACCGGGCCTGTTAAACCGTAAGTTTCTCGGGTAAAACCCGGAAGACCCAGGGGTGGGCATGGCGGAATGGGGGAAAGGGACGCGAGCCAGCGTGCGCAGCCTGGGGGCTGCCGCCGCGTTGGTGGTCTATGTCTTCGCCGGATTGGCCCTGTGGCAGTCCTATGCCGGCGCGGTTGACCGTGCCGAACAGAAAACCCAGGCGTTGGCCCAGGTCTACGCCGATTTCACCTACCGTGCGCTCGACGCCTACGACCAGATCCTGCTTGACCTTGGCGGTTTCGTCGATGCCGGCATGGCCAAGCCGCTGATGCATGGCTTCATGAGCCGCAAGAAGGCCTATCACCCGCATCTGCTCAACCTGTTCGTGTTCGACGCCGATGGCGCCATTCGTGTCGGCACCCAGGACCGACCGGCCGACCTTTCCGACCGCGACTACGTCACCGTGCACCGTGACGACCCGGATGTCGGCCGTTACGTCGGCCGTCCGGCGGTGTCGCGCATCGTGCCGGGGCGGCGGTTCTTCGCGGTGTCGCGGCGGTTGAATGCCGCCGACGGCACCTTCGCCGGCGTGCTGGCCGCCACCGTCGATCTCAAGGATCTGAGCGGGGCCTTCGACACCTTGCGGGAAAGCGCCGAAGGCCAGGACATCGCCATGCTGCTGGCCCATCATGACGGTACGCTGATCGTGCGCTCTCCGGCGGTGGACGATGTGATCGGGCGTTCCGTTCCCATCCTTGCCCTGGGCGGTGAACGTGCCCGCACCGTCGAGGCGGTGTCGCCGTTCGATGGCCGCAAGCGGGTCATAACCGTGCGCCAGGTGCCCCATTATCCGTTGGTGGTGCTGGCCAGCGTGCCCTCGGCTCTGGTGCTTGAGGAATGGATGCGGACGGCGGTGCCGGTGGTCGCGGCCGCGCTGGCGTTGACCGGAGCCCTGTTGTGGCTGACGTTGCATCTGTTGCGGCAGGTGCGGGCGCGCGAACGCCTGATGGCCGACGTCCAGGCCGCCAAGGATCAGGCGGAAAAGGCCCTGGCCGACCTGGGACAGGCCCAGGACGCCATCGTGCGCACCGAGAAGCTGGCGGCGTTGGGCGGGCTGGTGGCCGGCATCGCCCACGAAATCAACACCCCCGTCGGCAACGCGGTCACCGCCGCCTCTTTCCTGGCCAAGGAAGTGGACGGGCTGGCCGAAGCCTTCGACGGCCAGACGTTGACCGCGTCGGGCATGAGGTCGTTCCTGGAAAGCGCTGGGGAATCGGTGCGGCTGACGCTGTCCAATTGCGAGCGTGCGGCCGAATTGATCCATGGCTTCAAGCAGGTTGCGGTGGACCAGACCTCGGGCGAGCGGCGGCGGTTCAACCTGGCGGAATACGTGGCCGAGGTGCTGTTGTCGCTGAAACCCCAGTTCAAACGCACGCCGCATCGGGTTGACACCTACATTCCCGACGACATCGAGCTGAATTCCTATCCCGGCGCTTTCAGTCAGGTGCTGACCAACCTGATGACCAACTCGCTGATGCATGGCTTCGACGACGGCCGTTCCGGGGTCATCGACCTGGCGGCGCGGGTCGAGGGCGACATGCTGGAAATGATCTATTCCGACAACGGCAAGGGCATTCCGGTCGAGTTGCAGTCGCAGGTGTTCGAGCCCTTCTTCACCACCCGGCGGGGATCGGGCGGCAGCGGGCTTGGCCTCAACATCATCCACAACATCGTTCACCGCACGCTGGGCGGCAGCCTGACCCTCGACAGCCAGCAAGGCCGCGGCGTGCACTTCACTTTCCGCTTTCCCTTACACGCGCCCGCCGCCAAGGGAGCCGAGGACCACGCCCCATGACGGAAACGTTTCTTTTCGCCAATGAACTTGCCGCACCGGTGGCGGCCGCCGCGGTGCCGGAACGGCGTTGGCCGCTCTTGATCGTCGATGACGACCCGGAGGTCCATTCGGTGACCCGGCTGGCCCTGTCCAAAATGCGCTACAAGGGCCGTTCCATCGAGTTCCTGTCGGCTTTCTCGGCGGCCGAGGCCGAAGAGGTGCTGCGCACCCGGCATGACGTCGCCGTGGTGTTGCTCGACGTGGTGATGGAAAGCGAGGATGCGGGCTTGCGGCTGGTGCGGCGAATCCGCGATGCCCTGGAAAACCGGGCGGTCCGTATCATCCTGCGCACCGGCCAGCCGGGTCAGGCGCCGGAAGAGCGGGTGATCGTCGATTACGACATCAACGACTACAAGGCCAAGACCGAACTGACGGCCACCAAGCTGTTCACCACCGTCATCGCCAGCTTGCGCGCCTTCGAGGACATCACCGCGCTGGAAACCAACCGCCGTGGCCTGCAACAGATCATCGAGACCTCGGATTCGCTGTTCCGTCTGCAAAGCATGGCGCATTTCGCCGCCGGGGTGCTGACCCAGATCGCCACCTTCATCGGCGTCGAGCCCTCGGGCATCCTGTGTGCCCAGCGCGGCGACCTGGGCGGTGGCGACACCGAGCGCCTGTACGTGCTGGCCGCCGCCGGCGCCTTCGAGGGCGTGATCAACCATCCGTTGGTCGAGGCGGTGCACGACGCCCGTCTTTATGATCTGGTGGCGCGCAGTCATGCCGAACGGAGCAGCCTGCACGAGCCGCATCTGTCGGCGCTGTTCATTCCGGCGGTCAGCGACATGAGCCGCGACGTGGTCGCCTGTGTCGAGACCGAACACCCGCTGGACGACATGAACCGGGCCTTGCTCGAGGTGTTCGCCTCGAAATTGTCGGTGGGTTTCGCCAACGTCGATCTGGTCGAACGCCTGCGCGACGCCAACGCCAGCTTGGAAGCCCGTGTCGCGGAACGGACCCACGAATTGGCTGAAGCCAACGACCAGCTTGAACGCCTTGCCGCCCAGGACCCCCTGACCGGGGCCTATAACCGCCGGCATTTCCGCGACCTCGCCAGCCGCGCGGTTTCGATCGCCAAGCGGCAGCAGCGGCCGTTGTCGGTGCTGATGATCGATCTCGACCATTTCAAGGCGGTCAACGACACCTACGGCCACGCCGCCGGCGACGACGCCTTGCGCGCCCTGGTGGCGGCCTGCGGCCACACCTTGCGGCAAGGCGATATCCTGGCCCGCTATGGCGGCGAGGAATTCTGCGTGCTGTTACCAGAAACCGCCACCGCCACCGCCGTCCAAGTGGCCGAGCGGTTGCGCCACGCGGTCCAGGCTCTGCGGGTCGAAGGGCCCGAGGGACCGTTCACGGTCACCGCCAGCATCGGTGTGGCCACATGGGCCGACGAGGAAAACAACATCGAACCGGCGCTGAGCCGTGCCGACCACGCCCTTTACGAGGCCAAGCGGCAAGGCCGCAACCGCGTCATGGTCGACAGCGCCCTGGTAACGGACGGGGTGTGAGCGTCACGATTGCGGCATGAACCGGGGAAGAGCCCGTTTTTTGCCGTAATTCCTTGCGAGAACCGAAGCCCGAGGCGGCCTATTCGTTGGCCGCCTTGAGTACGGCACGCGCCTCGTGCTCGTCGATCTGATGCAAGTCGCCGAGATGAATTTCCCAGTTCTCCACGAATTCCTGGACCGCCAGCGTCAGGCATTCCGCAAGCGGACGGCCGGTTTCGACGGCCAGCGCCTCGAGCCGGGCCTTGAGCTCGGTGGAAATGGTGACGGACAGGGTTTCCATGGATGCGTCCTTGTGTCTGCCCAATGGGCGGAAGGGCAACAGTCTACATCCATTGACCCGTCCTTGCCAGTTCCGACAGACCCGGTCGTCATGCTAGAAACCTCCATGCCCGACCGCAGCCCCCCACCGCGCCGCCCGACGCTATCGCTTGAGATCGATCCCGCCGACCGTCTGTTGTCCAGCGGTGATCGCCCGTTCCGTGCCGCCCGTGACGACGACCGGCTGACAGCCGATGCCCGCGACAACGACGACCGGCCGGCGCCGCCGCGTGTGCGCAAGCCGCGCCGGACCCCGCGCAACAAAGGCGGCGGTGGCGGCGGCAAGAAGACCGGAACCGACCGCAAGTGGTTGAAACGGTTGCTTCTGATCGGCCTGACCCTGGTCATCTGGGTCGGCATCGGTCTGGCCGCTTTGGTGGCCTATTACGCCGTCGATCTGCCCGACATCGACAAGATGACCGCCACCACCAGACGGCCCAGCGTGGTCTTCCTTTCGGCCGAGGGGGAAACCTTCGCGGCCTATGGCGACATCTACGGCCAGCCCCTCGACCTCAAGGAAATGGCCCCGGCCATTCCCCAGGCGGTGATGGCCACCGAGGATCGCCGCTTCTTCAGTCATTTCGGCATCGACCTGTGGGGCCTGGGCCGGGCCATGGTCGCCAATCTGCGGGCCGGCCATGTGGTCCAGGGCGGTTCCACCATCACCCAGCAATTGGCCAAGAACCTGTTCCTCAAGCCTGACCGCACGCTGAAGCGCAAGGTTCAGGAATTGTTGATGGCGCTGTGGCTGGAACAGCGTTTCAGCAAGGAACAATTGCTGACGCTCTATCTCAACCGGGTTTATCTCGGTTCCGGTACGTTCGGCGTGGACGCGGCGGCCAAGCGTTATTTCGATGTTTCCGCCCGCAATGTCAGCCTGTATCAGGCCGCCGTCATCGCCGGATTGTTGAAGGCGCCCAGCCGCTATTCGCCGCTCAACGATCCCGACGCCAGCCACAAGCGCACCGTCGACGTGCTGCAAAACATGGTCGAGGCCGGCTATGTCGATCAGCGCACCGCCGATCTGGCGGCGTTGAACGGCGCGGCGCAGATCCGCCGCCCGCCGCCCGCCGGGCGTTACTTCGCCGACTGGCTGATGGCCCACATGGACGAGATGTCCGAAGTGCAGGGCAAGGACGTGGTGGTCCGCACCACCTTGGATCTGGGCCTGCAACGCAAGGTCGAGGCGGAACTGAAGGCGTTGCTGGCCGACAAGGGCGCCAAGGCCAAGGTCAGCCAGGGCGCGGTGGTGGTGCTGAGCCCGGACGGCGCGGTGCGGGCCATGGCCGGCGGGCGCGATTACGACGACAGCCAATTCAATCGGGCGACGCAGGGCCTGCGCCAGCCCGGCTCGGCGTTCAAGCCGTTCGTCTATCTGGCGGCCATGGAACGCGGGCTGACGCCGTGGGACGTGTTCGACGACGCCCCCATCAAGTTGGGCAACTGGAAACCCGGCAATTACAACGGCAAGTACGAAGGCCCGGTGTCGCTGCGTCACGCCTTCGCCCATTCCACCAACACCGTCGCCGTGCGGCTGATCGAGGAAGTGGGGCCGGCCCGCGTCATTTCCCAGGCCCACAAGATGGGGATCACCTCGGAACTTCGCAGCGACGCCTCGCTGGCGCTCGGCACCTCGGAAACCAGCCTGTTGGACCTGACCACCGCCTACGCGCCGTTCGCCAATGGTGGCGAGGGGGTGACCGCCTATGGTGTCGACATGGTGACCGACCCCCAGGGCAAGATGCTGTGGCGGCGCCAGGGTGGCGGTTTCGGGCCGATCATGTCGCCCACCGCGCTGGCCTACATGCACGACATGATGCAGGCGGTGCTGAGCGAGGGCACCGGCAAGGCGGCGCGTCTTGACCGCCCGGCCGGCGCCAAGACCGGCACCACCCAGGATTATCGGGACGCCTGGTTCCTGGGTTACACCGCCGATTACGTCACCGGCGTGTGGCTGGGCAACGACGACCAGCGCAACGAGATGAAGAAGGTGACCGGCGGCGGTCTGCCGGCGCAATTGTGGAAGACGGTGATGGTCGCCGCCCACAAGGGCTTGCCGGCGCGCCGTCTGCCCACCCCGGAACTGGAGGCGCCGGCCCCGGCCGGCAACGCCCCGGTGGTGCTGGAAGGACCTGGCTCGATCGCCGCCGAACGCGGTGCCTTCGATGGCGGCGAGGGCGAAGGCGACGACGTCATCCACGACGCCGGCCGGGCGCTGGACGGTTTGTTCAACTCGCTGTTCGGACGCTAGGCCGTGCCGCTCGGCTTTCTGCGTCGCCTGAGCGGAGACCGCCGCAGCACCGCCGCCAACCGTCATCTTGGCCTGTCGCTGGCCTTCGTCGCCGGAGCCATGAACGCCGGCGGCTTTCTGGCGGTGGCGCAATACACCTCGCACATGACCGGAATCGTGTCGTCCATCGCCGACAATCTGGCGGTAAACAACCTGCGGCTGGTGCTGGTGGGCCTGGGATCGGTGGTGGCGTTCGTGGCCGGCGCCGCCTATTCCGCCATTCTGATCAATTGGGGGCGCCATCACCGCACCCATTCACGCTATGCCTATCCGCTGTTGTGGGAAGCCGGGTTGTTGCTGGTGTTCGGCCTGATGGGCGGCACGCTGGAACTGAAAAGCGGTTTCATCTCCATCACCGTCATGCTGTTGTGCTTTCTGATGGGGCTCCAGAACGCCATCATCTCGAAGATTTCCAACGCCGAGATCCGCACCACCCACATGACCGGCATCGTCACCGACATCGGCATCGAGCTGGGCAAGATGGTCTATCTGAATTCGCAAAAGGAGTCGCTGCGTTACCAGCCGGTGCATGCCAACTGGCGGCGTCTGGGCCTGCTGGTGTCGCTGTTGGCGGCGTTTTCCGCCGGCGGGCTGGCCGGGGCGCTGGGCTTCAAGTACCTGGGTTATGTCTCGACGGTGCCGTTGGCGGTGTTGCTGATCGTGCTGGCCATCGTGCCCGTGGTGGACGACGTGCGGACCCGGACCCGCCTGTTGCTGCGCGACCGCCGCCGCCATTGACCTTCACGGCACTTGAAAGCGGTGCAGGCCGGCGCCGTTGCCCTTGAGCCAGCGGCGCGGGCCGCGCGGGTCGCCCACCAGGCTTTCCACCACCGCCCAGAACGCCGGGGAATGGTTCATCTGTTCCAGATGCGCCACCTCGTGCGCCACCACATAATCGAGAACCTGTTCCGGGGCCAAGACAAGCCGCCAGGAAAACGCCAGATCGCCGGTGGACGAACACGATCCCCAACGGGAACGGGTGTCCTTGAGGCTGACGCGGCCCGGCTTGCGGCCCAATTGTCCGGCCATGGCGTGGGCACGCGGCACGATCAGCCGCCGCGCCTCGGCCTTCAGGAAGTCGGCCACCCGGCGGCCCACATGCTCGGGCAGGCCGGAAACCAGGATCTCGCCGCCTTCCACCCATACGCCGCGCCGGGCGCCGGGCACATGGCGCACCGCATGCGGCACCCCCAAAAGCGGCACGGCGGCGCCGTCGGTCAAGGCGACGGTTTGCGGCAACCGTGCCAGCCGTTCCGCCAGCCACACCCGATGTGCCGCCAGGAAGCGTTCTGCCTCGGCCAGCCGGGCCTTGGCCGGCAGCATCAGCACCGCCCCGCGTACCGGGTCCACCCGCAGGGACAGACGGCGGGCCAGGGCCGAGCGCTTGACGGCCACCGTGACCACACGGCCGCCGAGATCCAGGGAAAGGGTGTCGGCCACCGGACCCCTCAGGCCGGCCAGTCGACGATGTGGTGGTCCAACGGACCGGCCCGGTTCTCGGTGATCGCCCGGCCGCGCACCGAGACCCCGGCCTGGTGCACGGTGTCGGGGTCACCCGACACCAGGGGATGCCACCATTCCAGCTCCTTGCCCTCGGCCAACAGGCGATAGGCGCAGGTCGAGGGCAGCCAGCGCAGGCCACCCGCCGCCTCGGGCGTCAACTGCACGCAATCGGGCACGAAGGCGCGGCGGGTGTCGTAGTTCTTGCACTGGCAGGTGTGCAGGTTCAGCAACCGGCACGCCACGTTGGTATAGGCGATCTCGCCCGTGTCCTCGTCCTCGAGCTTATGCAGGCAGCACTTGCCGCAGCCGTCACACAGGCTTTCCCATTCCGTGGCGCTCATGCAGTTCATGGGCTTCGTCCGCCAGAACGGTGAGCTTGTCGTGGGTGCGGATGAACTCTCGGACATGGGGATAGATTTCCTCGCGCCAGCGGCGGCCGTTGAAAACGCCGTAATGGCCGACCTTGGGCGCCAGAAGGTGCCTGCGCATGGTCTCGGGCAGGTTGGAACACATCTTGTGCGCGGCCTCGGTCTGGCCGACGCCGGTAATATCATCCTTTTCGCCTTCGATGGTCATCAAAGCGGTGTGACGGATCAAAGAGGGATCGACGGCCCGGCCGCGGCTTTTCATCCGCCCCTCGGGCAGGTGATGCTCGATGAACACGGTCTTCAGCGTCTGGAGATAGTAATCGGCCGGCAGATCCATCACCGCCAGATACTCGTCATAGAAATCGCGGTGCTTTTCCGCCGAATCGCCGTCGCCGCGCACCATGTTCTCGAAAAGCTTCAGGTGTTCGCCCACGTGGCGTTCGGGATTGAGGCTCATGAAGCCCTGAAGCTGAAGAAAGCCGGGATAGACGCGACGGCCGCGCCCTTCGTGGACGAAGGGAACGGTGTTGATGACATGGGTCTCGAACCACGACAGCGGCCGTTCGGTCGCCACCTGGTTGACCTTGGTGGGGTTGATGCGGGTGTCCATCGGCCCGCCCATCAGGGTCATCGAGCTGGGTTGGCGCGGGTCGTGGTTGGCGGCCATCAGCGACACCGCCGCCATCACCGGGATCGAGGGCTGGCACACCGCCAGGACATGGGTATCGGCGCCCAGGAAATGCAACAGCTCGATCACGTACTCGATGTAGTCGTCGAGCGTGAAGGGGCCTTCCGACATGGGCACGTCACGGGCGTCGATCCAGTCGGTGATGTAGACGTCGTGGTCGGGCAGCATGGTCTCGACCGTACCGCGCAACAGCGTGGCGTAATGCCCCGACATGGGCGCCACCACCAGCACGCGGGGATCGCGGCGATCGGTCTGACGCTGGAAGTGCAGGAGGTCGCAGAACGGCTTCTGATAGACCACCATCTCGCGCACCGGAACCTCGGCGCCGTCAATGGTGGTGCTGAACAGGTTGAATTGCGGCTTGGCGTAACGCCGGGTGGTGCGCTCCAGAAGCTCGGCCCCGGCGGCGACCGCTCGGCCCAGGGTGGTATGGGACACCGGCATCCACGGATTGCTGAAGGTGGTGCGAAGCGCCTCGGCCCACATGCGGGTGGGACCAAGAACGGCGTGCTGAAACTCATGCAGGTGATAGAGCATCGAACCAGTTTCCCTTCCCATGAGGTCGCCACGGATAGTTTTGTTACCCAAAATGGCACCACGTTGGCAATAAAATTATCATTTTAAGGAACATGGTCAAGGCACATTTTGCGCCGCACCGTTTGTTGCGGTGCAGTACGACATGAGAGATGGCAAGGATTTTTGCGGTTTCAAGCGTTGCTGCGGCGCAGCAATGTCAGACGCGGTCGATCAGATGCACGAAAGAGGCGAAAACAGACCCGCAAGACAACCCGCATTGACCAAGATCGGCCCCGGCGGCGTCCGTCACCGCCAGCAAGGGCGCGCCGGCCTCTGACGCTACGGTAGCATAATGAAATTCGTGGCCGCGCAGAAGGGTGCCGGCCGGTCCCAACGGCGTGTCGGCCAGCAACCGCGCCTGACGGTATCCCAGATGCAGCCGGCGTTGGGCGAAGCTGGTGTCCAGCGGCAACAACCCGGCCAAGGCGTGGCTTACCCCTTCGGAATCGGTCAGGGTGCGCCCCAGGCTCATGTAGCCGCCGCATTCGCCGAACACCGGTGCCCCCGCCGCCGCCAAACCGCGCAAGCCGTCGAGGAAGCGGGCGTTGGCGGCCAGCCGGCCGGCATGCAATTCGGGATAGCCGCCGGGCAGGTAGACGGCGTCGCCATCCGGCGCCTGGTCGGCCAGCGGCGAAAACAAGGTGATCTCGGCTCCGGCGCGGCGCCAACCGTCCAGGATTGCCGGATAGGCGAAGGCGAAGGCGTCGTCCCTGGCCACCGCGATGCGTTGGCCCAAGGGCGGCAACAGCACCGGCGCGGCCTTGTCCTGTCCCAGCGCCGAAACCTGCGCCAGCGCCATCAGCCGCTCCACCGCCACATGCTCGCCCACCGCCGCCGCCGCCTTGTGGAAAAAGGCGCCCAGATCGGGATGTTCGCAGGCCTGGACCAGACCAAGATGACGGCTGGGCACCACCAGCGCCTCGACCCGAGGCAGGAAGCCCAGCACCTCGACCTCGGGACAGGCACGGGCGCAGGCCTGGGCGATGACCCGGCGATGTTTCTCGCCGCCCACCCGGTTGAACACCACCCCGGCCACCCGCACGTCGGGGCGGAAACGGGCGAAGCCCTGAAGCACCGCCGCCGCCGAACTGGCCATGCCGCGGGCGTCGATCACCAGGACCACCGGCCATCCGGTGCGCGCCGCCAGATCGGCGGTGGCCCCCGTGGTGCTGCCGTCGGCGGTGGCGGCACCGTCGAACAGTCCCATCACCCCTTCGCACACCACCAGATCGGCTCCGTCCGACACTTGGCCGACCAACCCGTCCAGGCTGTCGGGCCGCATTCCCCAGGCATCGAGGTTGACGCACGGCGCACCGGTGGCGGCGGCGTGGAAGGCGGGATCGATATAGTCGGGACCGACCTTGGCCGACGCCACCCGGATTCCACGCTGGCTCAAATGGGCCAGCAATCCCAGCGTCAGCAGCGTCTTGCCGCTGCCCGACGCCGGGGCGGCGATCACCAGTCCCGGTGCGGCCATGTCACTGTACGGTCTTGGTCAAGGCGGCGGCCAGGTCGGAGACGGTCACGCCATGGGCGAAATGGCTGACGAAACTGCCGTCGGGCCCCATCAGGTAAAGGATCGAGGAATGGTCCACCGTATAGGTTTCCTCGTCGCCGCCCTTGGCGCGGGCGGCATAGACCTTGAACAGCTTCATGACCGCCGACACCTGTTCCTGGCTGCCGGTCAGGCCGACCATGCGCGGATGAAAGGCGTGGGCGTAATCCTTGACCACCGCCGGGGTGTCGCGCGCCGGATCGACGCTGATCAGGATCGGCACCACCTTCTCGGCCTGGGCCGGATCAAGCTTGTCGAGGGCGGAGGCCACCACCGACAGCGAGGTCGGGCACACGTCGGGACAGAAGGTGTAGCCGAAATAGATCAGCATCCACTTGCCGCGAAAATCCTGGTCGGTGACGGTCTTCCCGTCGCCCCCCACCAGGGTGAAGGGGCCGCCGATGGCGGCTTGCTGGGCATGGTCGCCCCCGTTCCACACCATCAGGCGCGAACCGACGGCCAGACCGACCACCGCCACCACCGCCAGGATGGCGAGCAGCGACGCCCGGTTGTTGGTCTTCTTCTTCACGGCGAGTCCTCCTTTCAGGTCAGGCGGCCAGTTGCCAGGCCATGAAGCCCAGCACACCGGCATTGACCGCCAGCAGCAGCGGCGACCACCGCAGCATGGGGGC
>NZ_JAAIYP010000043.1 GCF_011022235.1 Magnetospirillum aberrantis SpK
TGCGCTGGCCTGCTGTTCAGAACGTTCCGACAAATCCTGCGACCCGGCCGCCACCTCGGCCGCCGCCGAGCCGATCTGCCCGGCGGAGGAATTGATGTTGGTGACGATCTCGAACAGCTTGTCGGCGGTCTGGTTGACGTCGCCCTTGAGCTGGCCGAACAGCCCGCCGTAATTGTTGGTGATGCGCCGGGTCAGGTCGCCGCGCGCCACCGCCGCCAGAACTTCGGCAACGTCCTTGAGCGCGATGCCGGTCAGGTTGACCAGATTGTTGACGCCCTCGCACAGGTTCAGCAGGAAGCCGTCCTTGCCGGCCAGCTCGATGCGGCGGTCAAGGTCGCCTTCCGACGCCGCCTTGGCCACCTCGGCCACCTCGGCGACGATCGCCGCCTCGCGGCCGCGCTGCTCGGCCTCGGCCTTGGCCTGAGCCTCCCGCGCCGCCTCGGCCTCTTCCTCCATCCGCTTCTTGTCCACCGCGTTCTGCTTGAACACCTGGACCGCCTGGGCCATCTGGCCGATCTCGTCGCCGCGCTCCAGCGCCGGAACGGTGACGTCAAGCCGGCCGCCGGCAAGATCGCCCATGGCGTCGGTCATGCGGTTGATGGGCACCAGGATCGAGCGCGCGATCAGATAGGCCGCGAACAATCCCAGCACCACGGCAAGGGCCGAGGCCACGGCGGCAATGGTGGACCGGCTGTTCATGACCGAGAAGGTCGCTTCTTCGATCAGGCTCAACTGCTTGTTCTGGCGTTCAGCGGCATCGCGGGCCAAGTCGCCGAACTCGGTGGCCAGAACTCCCATGTCCTCGACCAACTTGCGATAGCTGAGCGTGGCGTCGCGCTGGCGGGTGAAGGAATCGCGATAGGATTTGACCCGTCCCAGCAGATCCTCGATCTGCGTGCGGGCATTGCCCATTTCGTTGCGCGAAGCGGTTTCCAGCAGGCTTTGGGCCTCGTTCAATTGCTTGATGGCCAGTTCGGCCTCGGCCTCGTTCATGCGGCCCTGGAAGCGCAGGACCGCCAGACGGGCGGTGCTGAAATGGCTGTCGATGGCGGACAGGCTGACCAGTGCGTCGAAGTTGCGCTCCTGGATCCGCGCGGCAATCAGACGGTCGACGATCGCCGAAGTGTCGCGGCCGATGACGTCGGTGCCTTCGCGCACCAGTCGTTCGCGCTCGGTGCGCAGTTCGATCACCTTGTCGAAGTTTCCGCTGTAGCGTTCGAACAAGATGACCATGCGGTCCATGGCTGCCTTGGTTTCAGCCAGACGGACGCGGGCCGCGACCTCGTTCAGGTCGCGGCGCAAGACGGTGCGCAATTCGTTGGCGCGGTCCAGGGCTTTCTGGTTGCCTTCGTCAACGTACACGAAGATGTTGCGGCGCAGGCCGGCGACGTTGCGGTCGATCTGTTGGATGGCCGAGGTGTTGACCAGCACGCGGGCATAGTCGGCCACGTTGTCGCGAACCGTGGCGAAGCCTAAAAGCGCCACCGCAGCCAACGCGACCAGGAAGGCCAGGACGATGCCGAACCCACCGTAGATCCGGCCTTTGACGGTAAGCCCCTTGTTCTTTTCCATTATCCCGTCTCCCCTGTGTTCTACAGTTTCAGGCCGCAGCGTCGTGGGCGGCATGGAGGTCGCCGCGTAACATGTTCTCAAGATCGAGAAGCGCCACCATGCGCCCCTCGACCGTCACCAGCCCGGACAGGAACCGTGCCCGGTCTGTGCCGTCCATGTCGGGAACCGGCTGGATGGAATCGGCGGCGACGGTAATGATGTCGGCGACCGCGTCCACCAGAAGGCCCAGCACCCGCCTTCCCACCGTCACCACGATGGTGACGTGACGGGCCGTGGCCTGGGTCAGGACACCGCTGAAACGGGCGCGCAGATCGAAGACCGGGATGATGGCGCCGCGCAGGTTGATGACACCGCGCAGATAAGGTGGCGAATCGGGAAGTTCCGTGGTTTCCGTCCATCCCTTGATCTCGCGGATGGCCATGATGTCCACGCCATATTCCTCGTCGCCGATCTTGAAGGAGATGAACTGGCGGACACCGGCCTGGGCGGCTTCGTTGGAGTACGACATGTGGTCTCCTGTGGTTATCCGTGAGCGGCGGTCCAGTGTATCAGGAAAAGGTCATGAAGACTGCGCCGCAATCACCGAGCCGTCAATATCGCGGGAGGGGGATGTTGATTTCCTTACTCGGCCGCGGCGGCGTTGCGGTCGTGGACGGTCAGTCTTTCCCCCATGACGCGCAGGGCTCCCACGTCCAGGATCAGGGCCACGCGGCCATCGCCCAGGATGGTCGCGGCCGAGATACCCTCGACCGGGCGGAAATTGGCGTCGAGCGACTTGATCACCACCTGTTGCTGCCCTAGCAATTCGTCCACCAGAAGGCCGACCCGGTCGCCCCCCTCGGTCTCGACCACCACGACCAACCCTCGGGTGGGGTCGGTGATGGCGTTGCCGATTCCGAACAGGCGGTGCAGCGGGATCAGGCGGATGTATTCGCCGCGCAACGTCAGCACGTCGCCGACGTCCACCAGGAAGCGGGCCTGATGGGCGGCGGGGCGCAGCGATTCGACGATGTTGGTCAACGGCAGCACGTAACGCTGTCCGCCGATCGCCACCAACATGCCGTCCATCACCGCCAGGGTCAGCGGCAACGACAAGATGAAGCGGGAACCGGCGCCCGGCGTGCTTTGCACCACCACGCGGCCCCCCACGTCCTGGATGTTCTTGCGCACCACGTCCATGCCGACGCCGCGGCCCGAAACGTCCGAAACCTCGCTGGCGGTCGAGAAGCCGGGGGCGAAGATCAGCATGTCGACCTGTTCGTCGGTCAATTGCTGGCCGCGTTCCACCAAACCCTTGTCGATGGCCTTTTCCAGCACCCGCTTGCGGTCGATGCCGCGTCCGTCGTCGCTGATCTCGATGATGATGCGGCCCGAGCGGTGCTCGGCGGCGAGGTGGATGGTGCCCTCGGTCGGCTTGCCCACGGCCATGCGTTCCTCGGGCGTTTCCAGGCCGTGATCCAGCGCGTTGCGGATCAGATGGGTCAGGGGATCGGACAATTGTTCGATCACCGTCTTGTCCACCTCGGTATTTTCACCGCTCATGACCAAGCGGGCCTGTTTGCCCAGCTTGGAAGAAAGGTCGCGCACCAGACGCGGCGCCTTGGAGAACAGCGCCTTGACCGGTTGGGCGCGGATCGCCATCACGCTTTCCTGAAGCTCGCGGGTGTGGTGCGAGAGCTCTTGCAATCCCTGGATCAGTTCGGGATGGGATTCGACGGAAAACCCAATGGCTTGCTGTCCCAACATGGCCTGGGTGATGACCAGTTCGCCCACCATGTTGACCAGACGGTCGACCTTGTCCAGATCGACGCGGATCGAGGTGGTGTGCACCTGACCGCCGGCGGCGGCGGCTGGCGTCGGCGCGGCCGTTGCCGGCACGGAAGCGGGTTTCGCCGGCTGTTCGGCGGCGGGTGCGGATTGAGGGGCGAACAGCCCCCAGCCGTCACCTTCGACATCGCCGGCCTGGGAGGCGCCCGCGGCGGGAGCGGCGGTCGGCAGCGGCGCGAACAAGCCCCAGCCGTCGCCTTCCTCGGCGCCCTGGATTTCCTCGATGGTGATGGTGGCGGTGTCGCCGTCCACGAATTCGAACACGTCGGCGATCGCCTGACGGTCCTTGTCGGTGGTCAAGGTAAAGGTCCACGACAAATAGGCCGCCTGGGGGTCCATTTCCGTCAGGCTGGGCATGCGCGAGCGGTCGACCGCCACATCCAGGTCGCCCAGCGCCGCGAGTTCGCGGATCATCAACAACGGGTCGTTGCCGGTGCGCAGCATGGCGAGGGTCGGCTGAAACGCGATCTTGTAGCATTTGAAAACGGAAGCGACGGCCGGGGGTGGGGCGGCCGGCGCCGCTTGGGGGGCGACGGCCTTGGCAGGCAGAGGGGCGACAGGGCCGCCTTCGGTAATGGCGGCAAGCTGGGCCAGGATGTCGGCGCCGTGGTCGGAAGCCAGGGAAACTCCCTCTTGAGCGGCGCGGACGAAGTCACCCAGCACGTCGTTGCCGCGCATCAGCAATTCGGCCAGTTGGGGCGACGGTTCGGCCCGGCCGGAACGCAGGGCGTCCATGGCGGTTTCGAAAACATGGGCGAAATGGACCAGGTCGTCGAACGAAAAGGCCCCGGCGCCCCCCTTGATGGAGTGGACGCAACGGAACACCGCGTTCAAGTCCTCGACCGTGCCGCTCCCGTCCTGAAGACGGCTCAGCGTTTCCTCGGCGCTGGCGAGCAGTTCGGCGCATTCCTCGAAATAGGTCGCCTTGAACTGTGACAGGTCGTACCCCAGGTCGTCGCTCATGCTCGGCTTTCTCCCGCTTGGCCGCTGGCTTGGTGCCGATTAGGGGCAGACCTTGGCGACGATCTGCAACAGTTTGTCGGGGCTGAACGGTTTGACGATCCAGCCGGTGGCGCCGGCGGCGCGGCCTTCGTCCTTCTTGGACTGGTCGCTTTCGGTGGTGAGGATCAAGATGGGGGTGCCGACCTGGGCCGGCAGGGCGCGGATGCGGCGGGTCAGGGTGATGCCGTCCATTTCCGGCATGTTGATGTCGGTGATGATGACGTCGACCTTTTGCCCTTGCAGCACCTTGAGCGCCGCGACGCCGTGCTCGGCTTCAAGCACGGTATAGCCGGCGCCGCGCAAGGTGAAGGAGACCATGTCGCGCATCGTCTTGGAATCGTCGACGGCCAGAACGCTTTTACCCATGAGAAATCCCCTGTCAGGCAATCACTAGAAAATTGTCGAAATCCTCGCCCAGGCCGAGCTGGCGGAACGACGCCTCCAGCATATGGGTGGCGTCCTCGATTTCAAGCCGTCGCGCGGCGGTGCGGAACGCCGGAACGCCGGCCAGGATCACCTGGATGGCGGCGGTACAGATGCGGTCGACCGCCTGACCACGCAAAATCAGGTCGGCGGCGCTGTCTTTCGCCAGGGCGTCGAGCATCAGGTCGCGCAATTCTCCGGCGGCGATCAAATCGACGATTCCGGGCAATTCCACTTCCAACCTGCCGTTGTTGTCCTTGATCTCCATCCCGCTCGACCGCGTTTTCCCTGTGGACCGAAGGTGGATAATACGGCAAATTCTCTTCGGGAGTAAGAGGCGAAGAGTTAGCTTTTAATGCCAACCATCACCACTCAGGCCGGACCGTGGAATATGACGGTCTTTGCCTTTGCCGAGGACGATCCTGAAAACCCGCTGATTCGTGTCGGTGCGGAAGAGGTCGCGCGCTTGTCGTTCGGTGCCGCCGAACTGGACCGCGACGGCAAGGTGGTTGCCTATAACGATACGGAACCCGGAGATTTCGGCGCCAACGCCCCCAGTCTGGTGGGGCGGGATTTTTTCGCGGAAGTGGCGCGGTGGGCCGGAAACGGCCTGATCGTCGAGCAGTTCCGCAAGGGGGTCGCCACCGGCGAACTGAACGTTGTGTTCGATTGCGCGGTGCCTCGGCTTCCCTACAAGGTGCGCATCCACCTCAAGGTTAGCCCCATCCTTGGCACCTTCTGGGTCTTCATCAAGAAGCTGACGCGCAAGAAGCAATAACCATCGGCCTATGGCCGGATGGCGGAAAATAACTCACAAGTCATAGAATCGAAGAGGCTTATCGTCCGATAAGCGGCGGCGGGTTGTCAGCCCATGGTCCGCAGGCGGGCGCTCAGCCCATTGCCCGCAAGCGGGCGAGGTAGTTGTCCACCTCGTTGCGCATGTGGTTGGCCTTGGCGGCCAAAGCGTCGGCGGACCGGTTCAGTTCTCCGGCGGCCGAGGACGACACGCTCAGCGCCTCGATGGCGCTGTTGACCGAACTGGTCACCGCCTTGGCGCCCGATGCGGCTTCGCCCACATGCGAGGCGATGGTGCCGGTGGAGGACGTCTGGGCCTCGACCGCCTGACGCACGTCGGCGGCCACCTGGTTGATGCCCGACACCGCCGCCACGGTGTGGTGGATGGTGTCCACTGCCGTGTTGGTGGCCGTAACCGCTTCGCCGACCGACGAGGCGATGTCGTGGGTGGCCTTGCTGGTCTGTTCCGACAGTTTCTTGATTTCCTGGGCGACCACGGCGAAGCCGCGTCCGGCGGCGCCGGCCCGTGCCGCCTCGATGGTGGCGTTCAGGGCCAGCATGCGGGTCTGGCGGGCGATGACGTCGATGGTTTCGCCGATCTTGCCGATGCGCGAGGCCACGTCCAACAGGCCGCGCATGGCGTCGTCGGTGGCCATGGCCGCTTGGGCCGCCTGTTGGGCGGCGTCCGCCGTACGCACCACGTTGGTACGGATATGTTCGATGGACTGGGCCAGGTCGCTGGTGTTCTGGGCGATGTTGTCGACGCTGAACGAAGCTTCCTCGGCGGCGGCGGCCATGTTGACCGTCTCGTAATCCATGTGCGACAGCCGCGACAGCATTTCGTCCGAATGCGACTTCAGTGTCGCCGCCATGGCGCCGACCTCGTCCACCACGCCCTTGATCGAGCGTTCGAAGCCCATGGCCAGATCGGTGACCGTCTTGGCGCGCGCCTGTTTCGCCGCCTCGAAGTAATCGTGGGTGACCAGCGACACGTCAAGCTGGGCGACCTTGCCCAACGCCTGTGCCAGCCCCTCGAAGCGCCGGTTGCCCTTGAGCATGACCAAGGCCCGTGCCGCGCCGGCCGAGGCCATGGCCTGATACCAACTGGCGCCGAGATCAAGATATGCCAGCATGAAGCCCAATTGCTGGGCGGTGGCGATATAGTCGGCGGTGAACTCGCAGGAATAAAGGTGGCGCCAGTGTTCGACCAGAACGCCGCGCAGAGTGGTTCCGGCGTCGCCGGCCAGCTTTTCCCCGAAAGGCGGAAAACGTGTCACCCATTCAGAGGCGTCGTTCACCAGCATTTCGGTGTTTTTCACCAAGTTTTCGCTGTTGGCGCGGATCAGTTCCTGGGCGTCGGCGTCAACGGCGAACAGATCCAGGTACTGGACGACACGTTCCTTCATGCTGATGCCGGTGGGGGCGGCCGTCGAGGCCGTAGCCGACGTGTCGTCGTCGTCGAAAAAAAGGTCGTCGGAAGCGGCCGAAGGTCCACGATTCCCGCCGGCGGCAGCCTGGGTGGGCGGAGGCGGTGGGTCGTCGAACAGCTCGAAATCGTCACTCATAAGGGAACAACGTCCGTCCTGAAACGTGCTTGGCGTTCGTGATGCGCCGCCAAATAGAGCGCAAGCCACCTCTAGGCGTCGATAGTGTTATCTTTTCCCTTGGCAACCATAGCCAACCTTCGTTGCAAAGGAAAGCGACGTGTTGTCACGGTTCCGGTGATCAGGCGACAGTTTGCGAGGGGGCTGCGGGGACACGCACCGTCACGGTGGTTCCCTTTCCCGGTTGGCTGTCGATACACAGGGAACCGCCGAGCATTTCCGTCAACTTGCGTGACAACGGCAGCCCCAGACCCGATCCGGGGAAGCGGCGGGATCGCGACGAATCGATTTGGCCGAAGGCTTCGAACGCGCGTGGGATGTCTTCGGCGGTGATGCCGATGCCGGTGTCGCGGACGCGCAACGCCACCATGTTGTCCTCAATGGTCGCGGACAAGGTGACGCTTCCGCCTTCGGGTGTGAACTTGACGGCGTTGGACAAGAGGTTGAGCAGCACCTGCAACAGGCGCCGTTCGTCGGCGGCCACCGGCGGCAGGTCGTCGGGCAGGCGGACGGACAGGCGCAATCCGTTCGCCAGGGCGGAATCGCGGGTCATGCTGAGGGCGCGTTCGACCACCGGGCCCAGGTCCAGGGGGTGGCGGTCGACCTCCATGGCGCCGGCCTCGATCTTGGACAGGTCCAGGATGTCGTTGATCAGCGACAGCAGATGTTGGCCGGAATTGTAGATGTCGCGCACGTATTCGCGATAACGCGGGTTCTCGACCTCACCGAAGACGCCGCTGACCATGGTGTCGGAAAATCCGATGATGGCGTTGAGCGGGGTGCGCAATTCGTGGCTCATGGCGGCCAGGAAATCGCTCTTGGCCTGGGCGGCGCTTTCGGCTTGGGCCTTGGCCTTGCGCAGTTCCTCCTCGCCGACCTTGAGGTCGGTGATGTCGGTATAAAGCGCCACCATCTGACCGCTGTTGGTGCGGCGTTCGTTGACCAAAAGCCAACGGCCCGACGACAGGTGTTGGATATGCGGCGTCTCGGTGGCGCGAAGCCGTTGACGTTGCTCCAGCCAATCCTCGGACTTGTCGACGTCGCAGGCCAGGCCAAGCCGGGCGGCAGCTTCGAGCAGGATACGGAACGGCAGTCCCTGACGGGCCAGATGGGCGATTTCGGGATAGAAATCATAGAAGCGGTGGTTGGCGATGATCACCTTGTCGTCGGCGTCGCACAACACGAAGCCTTCGGAAATGCTTTCGATGGCCTCGCGCAGGTGGGCCTGGGCGGTCGACAGGTCACGGGTTCGGGAATCGACCCGCGCCTCCAGCGTCGACACCAGTTCAACCAGTCGGGCGGTCATGGTGTTGAAGGCACGGGCCAGGTCGCCGATTTCGTCGGAACGGTTCTCGCCATCGGCCCGGTGCGAAAGGTCGCCGGCGGCGATGCGGGCGGCGACGCCGGCCAGTCGTTGGACGGGCTTGATGATCGCCTGGCTTGCAACCAGGGCCAGGATCAGTGCCGCGACCAAGGCGCCGGCGATGATGGCCAAGGTGGCGACGGCGGTGCGCAACGGCAGCGACAGGGCGGTGGTCAGCGGTTGTTCGGCGACCACGACCAGTTCCCGCGCTCCGGCGACCAGGGTCATCCGTGCGGCCAGGACCTTGTCGCCGGTGATGCCCGTGGTGATGCCGTTCCGGCGGGGCAGGGTGACGCGGGTGCCGCCTAGCACCACCGAAGGGTTGGGATGCGCCACCACCAGGCCGTTGGGGTCGGTGACGTAGATCAGGGTGTCGTCATGGGCGGCATGCAGGCGGCCGACCACTTCCCACATGTGTTTCAGGCGAAGTCGCGCCACCAGGACGCCGGTGACAACGCCGCTTCGTGGATCGCGTTCCGGCACCGACACCGCCATCAGGGGTTCGGCGCTGGTCGCGTCGATTTCGATGGGGCCGAAGGAGACGTTGCCGCTGGCTCGTGGGTTTTCAAACTCGGGCAAGCGGGAGCGGGTGCCCAGGTCGTTTTCGTCGTGCACGTGATAAAGCGAGACCCGTGTCCGTTCCCGGCCTTCGCCGTCAAGCCAGGCCAAGTCCGCCAACTGTCGTTCCCAAGCCAGCAATTCACCCAGCATCTTGCGCTGTTCGGCGGTGGCAAGGTGGGCCAGCCCCTTGATCCGCACCATCATTTGCAACTCGCGGACCAGACTTGCGACGTGGGCCTCGACCTCGCGCGCGGCCAAGGTGGCGTCTTGTTGCTGTTCCGCCAGCTTTTGTTCGTAGGCGGAATCATAGGCTGCCCGTGTCAGCACCACGCCGGCCGCCGCCAGCGGCAACACCGCCAACAGGATGATCGCCAAGGCCAGGCGTTGCTTGAGCCTCATGCCTATTCCCCAGCTTGCCCGACGATGACCGCATGCCGCAACAGGTCGTCGGGAACGGTGATTCCCAACAGATCGGCGACGGTCAGGTTGACGGACAATTTCATCTCGGCGATTTCGATGGGCAGGTCGGCGGCGGGTGTGCCCCTGAGGATCAGGTCGGCCAAGCGGGCTCCCTGTTTTCCCAAGGTGTCGATGTCGAACCCATACGAGAAAAGCGCACCTTGTTCAACGCCGTTGAGGTGCGGCGTGGTGATCGGCAACCGACGCGCGAGTGCGGCGTTTGCGATAGCCCGGACGTTGCTGGACAGGCGGATGTCCGGGGGGATGAAGATGGCGTCGACGTCGCGCGGCAGCGATTCCAGGCCCTTGAGCAGGTCGCGGATGTTGTGGACATCCTGTGTCAGCACGGTCAGACCCAGTTTCTCCGCAACGGGGCGCAGTCGTGCGACGATCGCCGTCGGGCTGGGGTCCGAGGGGTCGAAGGGAATCCAGATGCGGCGGGCGGTGGGGGCGATGCGGGCCAGATATTCCAGCCGTCGGGCTTCCTGCGCCGCGAAGGTGATGCCGGTGATGTTCTGGCCGGGATGGATGTTACCGGATACCAAGCCGACGGCCACCGGATCGCTGGCCGGGATCATCAGTAACGGAATTCCTAAAGGCTTGGCGATATCGCGGGTCGCCAACGCCGCCTGGGTGGTCAAGGTGACCACCAGGTCGGTGTTCCGGTCGATGGTGTTGCGCGCCTCGTCGGCCAGCGTTTCGCTGGAAAAGGCCGGAGGAGCGGTCACGAAGCGGATGTTCTCGCCCTCGGTCCATCCCCGTTCGGCCAGTCCCATGCGCAACCCGTCGGCGACCTTGGAATTGGCGGGGTGGCCGCCGATGATCAGCACTGTCTTGGGTCGCGGATGCGTCGCGACAATCACGGCCGCGCCCAACGCCAAAGCGCAGACGGTCGCGAAGAACAGGCCGGCGATACGCTTTGCTCTTGTCACGAAGGGGCTCCCTACCCTGAGGGGCAGTATGCCACAGCTCATCTTTGGGTTATAGGGAGCAGCCTTGCCGAGGTGTGTTTTCCTTGGCGTGGCACGGCGAATGCCGTATGAAGTCACCTTTGCGCCGGAGGGGCTGGGGCGTGCGCGTATTCCTATGGGGATACGTTAAGGGCCGCGTCTCCATATTTTAAAACTATGAAAAAGGTCGTGTGCCGGGGGCCGCCGCTTTCGTCCGCGATTGAGAGGAACCGAGCGTCAGATGAGCGGATTGCCAGAAGTGCAGGGACTTTACGACCCGCAGTATGAACACGACGCTTGCGGCGTCGGCTTCATTGCCGACATCAAGAACCGCAAGTCGCACGAGATCATCCAGCAGGGCCTGGAAATCCTCAAAAACCTGACCCATCGCGGCGCGGTCGGCGCCGATCCGCTGGCAGGTGACGGTGCCGGCATCCTGATTCAACTGCCCGAAGCCTTCTTGCGCGCCGAGGCTGCCGCCAATGGTGTTTCCCTGCCCGAGGCCGGCGCTTGGGGTGTGGGCAGCGTGTTCCTGCCCAAGGACAAGGCGTTGCGCGCCGCTTGCGAAAGCATGGTCGAACGTCTGGTCAAGGCCGAGGGCCAGACCGTCCTCGGCTGGCGCGACGTTCCCGTGGATGCTTCGTGCCTGGGCGAGACGGTGAAGCCGACCGAGCCCCATGTGCGCATGATCTTCGTCGGCCGTGGCGCCAACTGCCCGGACCAGGACGCTTTCGAACGCAAGCTGTTCGTCATCCGCAAGCAGGCCGAGAACCGTGTTCCGGCCGGTGCCGACAAGGATTTCTATCTGCCGTCGCTGTCGTCGCGCACCCTGGTCTACAAGGGCATGTTGCTGGCCGATCAGGTGGGGGTGTATTACCGCGATCTGCTCGATCCGCGCATGACCTCGGCCCTGGCCCTCGTCCACCAGCGTTTTTCGACCAACACCTTCCCCAGCTGGCGTCTGGCCCATCCGTTCCGCATGATTTCGCACAACGGTGAAATCAACACCCTGCGCGGCAACGTCAACTGGATGAACGCCCGCCGTCGCGCCATGAGCAGCCCGGTGCTGGGCGACGATCTGGCCAAGCTGTTCCCGCTGATCGCCGAGGGACAGTCGGACACCGCGTGTTTCGACAACGCGCTCGAATTGCTGACCATGGGCGGCTATTCCCTGGCGCACGCCATGATGATGCTGGTGCCCGAAGCCTGGGCCGGCAACCCGTTGATGGACGAGAAGCGCCGCGCCTTCTACGAATACCACGCAGCCTTGATGGAGCCGTGGGACGGTCCGGCCGCCCTGTGCTTCACTGATGGCCGGATGATCGGCGCGACCCTGGACCGCAACGGTCTGCGTCCCGCCCGCTACCTGATCACCGAGGACGACAAGTTCCTGTTGGCGTCCGAGATGGGCGTGCTGCCCATTCCCGAGGACAAGATCGTCAAGAAGTGGCGTCTCCAGCCCGGCAAGATGTTGCTGATCGACCTGGAGAACGGCCGCCTGATCGACGATTCCGAGATCAAGTCCCAGTTGGCCGGCGAGAAGCCCTACCAGCAATGGCTGGACGAAGCCCAGATGGTGCTTGAGGAGCTCGAGATCGAGGTCGAACCCAAGGGTTTCGAACAGGAGACGCTGCTCGATCGCCAACAGGTGTTCGGCTATACCCAGGAAGACCTGAAGTTCCTGTTGCAGCCCATCGCGGTGACCGGCCAGGAGGCCATCGGTTCCATGGGGACTGATACGCCGGTGGCGGTGCTGTCGGACAAGCCCAAGAACCTGTTCAACTATTTCCAGCAATGCTTCGCCCAGGTGACCAATCCGCCGATCGATTCGATCCGCGAGGAATCGGTCATGAGCCTGGTCAGCCTGATCGGCCCGCGCCCCAACCTGCTGGAGCGCAACGACGACGCTCCCGAGAGCAAGCGGCTCGAGGTCAAGCAGCCGATCCTGACCAACGAGGATCTGGAGAAGATCCGCCGCATCGAACAGGTGCCCAATTCCGGCTTCCGGTCGGTGACCCTGGACATCACCTGGCCGGCCAGCTCGGGGGCCGCCGGCATGGAAAAGGCCATCGACTGCCTGTGCCGCGACGCCCAGTCCCGCGTGGGCGAGGGCTACAACATCCTGATCCTGTCGGACCGCAAGGTGTCGGCCGACCGCATTCCGGTGCCGTCGCTTCTGGCGGTGTCGGCGGTGCACCACCACCTGATCCGCGAGGGTCTGCGGACCCAGGTCGGTCTAGTGATCGAGACCGGCGAAGCGCGTGAAATCCACCACATGTGCTGTCTGGCCGGTTATGGCGCCGAGGCGATCAACCCTTACCTCGCCTTCGAGACGCTGGAATCCATGCGTCCGACCCTGCCCGAGCCGCTGTCCGGCTACGAGGTGCAGAAGCGCTTCATCAAGGGGATGGACAAGGCCATCCTCAAGGTGATGGCCAAGATGGGCATCTCCACCTATCAATCTTATTGCGGCGCTCAGATTTTCGACGCGGTGGGCCTGTCCACTCCGTTCCTCGACAAGTATTTCGCCGGCACCAAGGGCCGGATCGAGGGTGTCGGTCTGGCCGAGGTGGCCGAGGAATCGGTGCGCCGGCACAAGCTGGCCTATTCCGACGCGCCCGTTTACAAGAACGCGCTCGACGTCGGCGGCGAATACGCCTGGCGCAACCGCGGCGAGGAGCATGCCTGGACGTCCGAAACCATCCAGGCCATGCAGCACGCGGTGCGGTCCAACAATTACGACACCTTCAAGCAGTTCTCGCGGACCATCGACGAACAATCCAAACGTCTGTTGACGCTTCGCGGCCTGTTCGACATCAAGCCGGCGGGCAACGGCATCCCGCTCGAGGACGTCGAACCGGCCAGCGAGATCGTCAAGCGTTTCGCCACCGGCGCCATGTCCATGGGCTCGATCTCGGCCGAGGCGCACTCGACCCTGGCAGTGGCCATGAACCGCATCGGCGGCAAGTCCAACACCGGCGAGGGCGGCGAGGATCCGGCGCGCTTCAAGCCGCTGGCCAACGGCGATTCCATGCGCTCGGCCATCAAGCAGGTGGCGTCGGGCCGTTTCGGCGTCACCGCCGAATATCTGGTCAACGCCGACGACATCCAGATCAAGATGGCCCAGGGCGCCAAGCCCGGCGAGGGCGGGCAATTGCCCGGCCACAAGGTAGACCAGTTCGTCGCCCGGCTGCGTCACTCGACCCCCGGCGTCGGCCTGATCAGCCCGCCGCCGCACCACGACATCTATTCGATCGAGGATCTGGCGCAGCTGATTTTCGACCTGAAGAACGTCAACCCCGAAGCCCGCATCTCGGTCAAGCTGGTGTCCGAGTTGGGCGTCGGCACCGTCGCCGCCGGCGTGTCCAAGGCCAAGGCCGACCACGTCACCATCTCGGGCTTCGATGGCGGCACCGGCGCTTCGCCGCTGACCTCGATCAAGCATGCCGGCAGCCCGTGGGAAATCGGCTTGGCCGAAACCCACCAGACCCTGGTGTTGAACAACCTGCGTAAGCGTATCGCGGTTCAGGTGGACGGCGCCTTGCGCACCGGTCGCGACGTGATCGTCGGCGCGCTGCTGGGAGCCGACGAATTCGGCTTCGCCACCGCGCCGTTGATCGCCGCCGGCTGTATCATGATGCGCAAGTGCCACCTCAACACCTGCCCGGTGGGTGTCGCCACCCAGGACCCGGAATTGCGCAAGAAGTTCAAGGGCCAGCCCGAGCACGTCATCAACTACTTCTTCTTCGTCGCCGAGGAAGTGCGCGAGTGGATGGCTCGTCTGGGCTTCCGCACCATGCAGGAGATGATCGGCCGCTCCGACCTGCTCGACACCAACAAGGCGATCGAGCATTGGAAGGCTTCGGGTCTGGACTTCTCGCGCCTGTTCCACAAGGTGGACGCCAAGGGCGACAAGGTGTTCAACTGCGAGAATCAGGAACACGACGTCGATGCCGTCCTGGATCGCCAGCTGATCGCCGAGGCGCAGCCGGCCATCAAGAACAAGACGCCGGTCAAGATCGCCAAGGCCGTGCACAATTACGACCGTTCCGTCGGCGCCATGCTGGGCGGTGCGGTGGCCAAGGCGCACGGAGCCGAGGGGCTGGCCGACGACAGCATTCAGGTCAAATTGACCGGCACCGCCGGCCAGTCGTTCGGCGCTTTCGCGGCGCGCGGCGTGACCATCGAGTTGGAAGGCGAGGGGAACGACTATGTCGGCAAGGGCCTGTCGGGCGGCAAGCTGATCATCTATCCGCCCAAGTCGTCCAAGATCGTGCCGGAAGACAACATCATCGTCGGCAACACCGTGCTCTACGGCGCCACCGAGGGTGAGGTGTATTTCCGCGGCGTCGGCGGCGAGCGCTTCGCCGTGCGCAACTCGGGCGCCATCGCGGTGGTCGAGGGCGTGGGCGACCATGGCTGCGAATACATGACCGGCGGTTGTGTCCTGGTGATCGGCCCGACGGGTCGCAACTTCGCGGCCGGCATGTCGGGGGGCGTCGCCTATGTGCTGGACGAGGCCGGCGACTTCGCCAAGCGTTGCAACATGGCCATGGTCGAACTGGAACCGGTGACGGCCGAGGAAGAGGCGATGGCCAAGCACGAAGGCCTCAGCCACGACCTCGAGACCCACGGCCGGGTGGAAATCCTGGGCGACATGACCCGTGGTGACGCCGACCGTATCCAGGCGCTGTTGCGCAACCACATCCACTACACCGGGTCCAAACGGGCCCACGAGATCCTGCTTAACTGGGAATACTACATGCCCAAGTTCGTCAAGGTGATGCCGGTGGACTATCGCCGCGCCCTGGAGGAAATGGCTCAGGCTCAGGCCCCCAAGGTCGCCGTCGGCGGTACGACGGTCTCACGGTCTTCGACCGCAGGTGAGGGAGGCCGCTGAAATGGGTAAGGCTACCGGTTTCAAGGAATACGCGCGTCAGACCCCGGGATATGAAAAGCCCGCCGAGCGCGTGAAGCATTACAACGAATTCGCCAAGCCGATGGCGGACGAGGAATTGTCCAAGCAGGGCGCGCGTTGCATGGATTGCGGCGTTCCGTTCTGCCACCAGGGCTGTCCGGTGAACAACATCATCCCCGATTGGAATGATCTGGTTTACAAAAGCCGCTGGGCCGAGGCGATCGAGGTTCTGCACTCCACCAACAATTTCCCCGAGTTCACCGGCCGTGTCTGCCCCGCGCCCTGCGAGGCGGCCTGCACCCTGAACCTGGAAGACAGCCCGGTGGCCATCAAGACCATCGAGCATGCCATCATCGAGCGCGCCTGGGCCGAAGGCTTGGTCAAGCCCGACACCTCCAAGCCGCGTACCGGCAAGAAGGTGGCGGTGGTGGGGGCCGGCCCGGCCGGTCTGGCCGCTGCCCAGCAATTGGCCCGCGCCGGCCATTCGGTGGTGTTGTTCGAAAAGAACGCCCAGGTCGGCGGCTTGCTGCGCTATGGCATCCCCGATTTCAAGCTGGAAAAGAAGATCATCGAACGCCGTGCCGCCCAATTGGCGGCCGAGGGCGTGGAAATCCGCGTGGGTGCCCATGTGGGTGTTACCGTTCCGGTGTCCGAGCTTGATGCCTTCGACGCCGTGGTGTTGACCGGTGGTTCGGAAAAGCCCCGTGACCTGCCGGTTCCCGGCCGCGATCTGGCCGGCGTGCATTTCGCCATGGATTTCCTGACCCAACAGAACCGCCGTGTGTCGGGCGAAGGCTTCGACGCCGCCGACATCCTTGCCACCGGCAAGAAGGTGGTGGTGATCGGTGGCGGCGACACCGGCGCCGATTGTGTCGGCACCTCGAACCGCCAGGGCGCGGCCTCGGTCACCCAGATCGAGATCATGCCCAAGCCGCCGGAAAAGGAAGAAAAGCTGACCACCTGGCCGTTGTGGCCGAACAAGCTTCGCACCTCGACCAGCCATGACGAAGGCTGCGAGCGCCGCTGGTCGGTCGCCACCCAGTCCTTCTACGGCGAGAACGGCGTGCTCAAGGGATTGAACTGCGTCGAGGTGGATGCCAAGTTTCAGCCGATCCACGGCACCGAGTTCAAGATCGAGGCCGATTTGGTGACGCTGGCCATGGGCTTCGTCCATCCGGTGCACGAAGGCTTGGTCGATGGTCTGGGCCTGGAAAAGGACGCGCGCGGCAACGTTCTGGCCGACACCGACACCTACCAGACCTCGAACCCCAAGGTGTTCGCCGCCGGCGACATGCGGCGCGGCCAATCCCTGGTGGTGTGGGCCATCCGCGAAGGCCGTCAGGCCGCCCGCGCGGTTGACGAGTTCCTGATGGGAACCAGCGAATTGCCGCGCTGATCTTTCCCGAGGGTTTAAAATCAGAAGGAGCCGCCCAACCGGGCGGCTCTTTTTATTTGTCGGAAACCCTTAAGAGAGGTGTTGATGATTATGTGCGGCTCTTCTGGATTGCCCCCGTCAATCCACTGATTGACCGCGGGCCTTTGCGTGTTCCAATAATGCATAAGGACGAAAAGTCACGAACCCGAAACCATAATCGGGACATAGGGAGAGAAAATGTTCATCGACAACTGGCGCGTGCGCGCGAAAATCCTGTTGATCGTGGCGGCCTCGCTCGTCGGCATGGCGGCGATGGTGACGCTGGAACTCACTACGCTCAGGCACGAGTTGTTGGAAGGGCGACGCATCAAGACCCAGCATGTGGTCGAGGTGGGGGCCGGTATCGTCGGCCATTACGTGGCCGAGGCCAAGGCCGGCCACATGACCACCGAACAGGCCCAGGCCGCCGCCCTGGCCGCCCTCAAGGCGGTGCGGTATGGCGGCAGCGAATATCTGTGGGTCAACGACATGCGCGCGCGCATGGTCATGCATCCGATCAAGCCGGAATTGGACGGCAAGGATCTGGCCGAGTTCAAGGACCCTTCCGGCAAGAAACTGTTCTCCGATTTCGTTGCCACCGTTGCCGCGCAAAAGGCCGGCTTTGTCGACTACCTGTGGCCGAAGCCGGGCCATGAGCAGCCGGTTTCCAAGGTCTCCTATGTCCAGGGAATCGACGATTGGGGATGGGTGGTCGGGTCCGGCATCTACATTGACGACGTGGACGCCGCCTTCTGGCGGGCGGTCACCAGCCAGGGCATCCTGATCGCCGTGGTGATGGCGGTGGTGCTGGGTATCTCCTATCTGGTCGGCCACCGTATCGTCGAGGCGTTGGCGGCCATTTCGCGGGCCATGCAGCGTTTGGCCGAAGGCGACACCACGGTCACCGTCGCCTTGGCCGGGCGCCGGGACGAGATCGGCGAGATGAGCCAGACCATCGAGGTGTTCCGCCAGAACGCCATCGAGGTGCAGTCGCTGCACGAGAAACAAGAACAGATGCGCCGCGCCGCCGAGCGCGAGCGCCATGAAACCTTGGCCAATCTGGCCCAGGAACTGGAATTGGGTTTGTCGGCCACGGCCCAGGCGGTCAACGCCGCCGCCGCCCAGATGCGGTCGGCGGCGACAGCCATGACCGGCACCGCCGACCGGACCAGCGAGGAAAGCCAGGTGGTGGCGGCGGCGGTGTCGCAGACCACCGCCAACGTGGAAACGGTGGCGGCGGCGGCCGAGGAACTGAACGCCTCGATCGGCGAAATATCGCGTCAGGTGGTCCAGTCCACGGCCATCGCACGCGACGCGGTCGAGGCGGCGCATCGCACCGATTCTGTGGTGCGCGGCCTGTCCGAGGCGGCGGCGCGTATCGGCGAGGTGGTCAGCATGATCAACAACATCGCCGGCCAGACCAATTTGTTGGCGTTGAACGCCACCATCGAGGCCGCCCGTGCCGGCGAGGCCGGCAAGGGCTTCGCGGTGGTCGCCAACGAGGTCAAGCATCTGGCCAACCAGACGGCCAAGGCCACCGACGAGATCAGCACCCAGATCGCCGCCATCCAGACCACCAGCACGGACGCGGTGCGGGCCATCCAGGAAATCGGCAAGACCATCGAAAGCATGAGCGACATCGCCCAGGCCATCTCGACGGCGGTGGAACAGCAAGGCGCCGCGACGCACGAGATCGCCCGCAACGTCGCCCAGGCCGCTACCGGCGCACATGAGGTGTCCACCCATATCGGAGAGGTCACCACCGCCGCCGGTCAGACCGGATCAGCCGCGCGCGAGGTGTTGAGTGCCGCAGATTCCCTGGCCCGCGACGCCGAGACCATGAAAAGCGGTCTCGATCGCTTCCTGGACGGCGTGCGGCGGATGTAGGTCATGGGCTGGGGCGGGGGTCACCGCCCCAGCCATGTTTCCACCAACTGGCGCGAGATGGAGCCGTGCGTCGGCAGGTAAAGGCCGGATTTGTCCTGGCGATGGCGATCATTGAACGCTTCAAGCAGGTCGCGACGCGAAAACCAACGGGCGTCTTCCAGTTCGTGCGGGTCGATGCACAAGGTGCCGCCATTGGCGCGGGCGGAGAAAGCCAGCATCACCGAGCCGGGATAGGGCCAGGGCTGGCTCCCGGCATAGGCGATGTCGGCGACCTCAAGGCCGGTTTCCTCGCGCACCTCGCGGGCCACCGCTTCCTCCAGCGTCTCGCCCGGCTCGACGAATCCGGCCAGCACGGACCATTGTCCGGCCGGCCACGATGGCTGACGGTGCAACAGGATGTTGTCGCCATCGGTGACGCGCATGATCACCGCCGGGTCGGTGCGGGGATAGCTTTGGGCGTTGCAGCGCGAATCCAGGCATTGGCGAACGTGTCCGCCCTCGCGCGATTCGGTGGGGGCGCCGCAATTGCCGCAGAAACGATGGCGGCGGTGCCAGATCATCATGGCGCGGGCATAGCCCAAAAGCGCCGCCACACCTTCTGGCAGCAGGGCGCCGACCGCCCTGAGCCCCAGCCACTCGCCGCCCAGGCCCAGGGCCGGCCCTGTTCCGTCGGCTTCTGGCGGAGCGTCCGACAGGTCGGCGGCGAACACCGGGGCGCCGCCATGGTCAAGCCCGAGAAAGGCGCTTTGTCCCGCCATGTCGAGGATTTCTGCGGCGACCGTGCCCCCAAGAATGACCGCGTTGGCCTCGCCCGAACCGATACGGTCGAGGAACAGGGCTTGGCGCGATTGGTCCGCCAGATGGGCGTCACCCGCCACCAGCGACAATTCGCGCCAAGTGGGGACGACCCGTTTGTCGGGGGAACGGCGCAGGGCACAGATGGTCTCGGCGTCGCGGCGAAGAGTGTGGGCGCGGTCCAAGGGGACGGCACGGTACAGGATGTCGTTCATCCCTTGACCATGGCACGGAGCGGCGCCGTCCTCAAGACGGCAAGATGGTCGTTGCGCTTTGCCCTTGGCCTGGGGATAAATGGCCGCAAGAGGGGAGAATATGAACGATCACCAGGCGATCCTCGACGTCATCTTGGAAAACATCCGCGACGCCGTGGTATTGGTGGATGCCGACCGTCGCCTCGTGCGGGTCAACAAGGCGTTCGAACAGGCCACCGGCCATGCCGCCGCCGCGTTTCTGGCCGGCGAGGGCAAGGATGCCGCACTGGCGCGCGAGCATCTGTTGCGCGCCATGGATTCCAGCGATGGCGGTCGCTGGCACGGGCCGTTGCGCTGTGGTGACGGGGCTGACCGTCTGTTCGATGTCACCGTCAGCGCGGTCAACGGCGACGGCGTTTTCCCCACCCATTATCTGGGCCTGTTGCGCCCTTCGGCCGGCGAGGACAGCCGCCGCTTCGGTCATGACGAACTGACCGGGCTTCCCAATCGCGACATTTTCCATGACCGCGTCAATCAGGCGGTGCTGGGGGTCAACCGCTCGGGCGGGTCGGTGGCGTTGCTGCTGATGGGGCTGGATCGTTTCGGGGTGATCAACGACGCCTTGGGGCACGGTGCCGGCGACCGTTTGCTGGTCGAGGTGGCGCGCCGGCTCAGGCAATGCATCCGCGAAACCGACACGGCGGTACGGATCGAGGGCGACAAGTTCGCCCTGGTCATGACCATGGCCGGCATCGACGACAGCGTCATCGTGGCGGAAAAGGTGTTGCGCGCCGTGCGCGAGCCGTTCGTCATCAATGACCAGGAAGTGGTGGTCACCTTCTCCATCGGCATCGGCATCTATCCCCAGGACGCGGGCAACGCCGTGGCCCTGGTCAAGCAGGCGGAAAACGCCTTGCATCATGCCAAGGTGTCGGGGCGTAACCAGTACCAGTTCTTTTCCAAGGACATGAACGCCAAGGCCCGCAGCCGTCTGGACCTTGAGGCGCGGTTGCGCCGGGCGTTGGCGAACGAGGAATTCGCCGTCTTCTATCAACCCAAGGTCCGGGCCGCCGACAGCCGCATCGTCGGCGCCGAGGCGCTGGTGCGTTGGCTCGATCCCGACAAAGGACTGGTGTCGCCGGGCGAATTCATCCCGGTGGCCGAGGAAACCGGCCTGATCGAACCCATCGGCGCCTGGGTGCTGCGCCGTTCGTGCCAACAGACCAAGGGGTGGCAAGAGGATGGGCTGATGCCGGTCAAGGTGTCGGTCAACGTTTCGCCCCGTCAGTTCCGTTCACGCACGTTGTTGGAGATGGTGACGGGCATTTTGGCCGAAACCGGTCTCGACCCGCGTTGGCTGGAACTCGAGATCACCGAAAGCATGCTGATGAACGACGTCGAGGCGGCGGTGCGCAAGATGACCGCGCTGCGGGACCTGGGCCTCGGCCTGTCCATCGACGATTTCGGCACCGGCTATTCGTCCCTCAGCTATCTTGGGCGCTTTCCCATCACCACGCTCAAGATCGACCGCGCCTTCATTTCCGACGTGGACACCAATCCCAAGACCGCCGAGATCGCGCGGGCCATCATCGGTCTGTCGCGCGGCCTGAACCTCGAGGTGGTGGCCGAGGGCGCCGAGGTGGAAAACCACGTCACTTTCCTGCGCGAGAACGGCTGCGACACCGTTCAGGGCTATTATTATTCCCGCCCTGTTCCCGCCGACCAGTTCGAGCAAATGCTGGCGGTTGGTGTTCTCCACCATTCTTGAAGTCGCCAGTAACGCCGACTTCACTTATGTCTGAAATGTCATTTCCGACAACCCTGCTGCGATTACCCATTTATTTTCTAGGGTCTTGTTGACCAAAATCAAGTAACCCCCACGATCATGGGGCGCAGTCTTGCCTCACGGCGGTTCCGAATGGTCGGACCGGCCGTGCCAAGAGGCAGATCCATGTCGGGGAACTTGTCCCGCCGCGCCTTTCTTTCCGTATCCGAGCGCGTCTCCGTACCGGTGACGCACCAGGGCGTTGCCCTGGTGGCGGCGGTGGGGGGCGTGTGTCTGGCGGCGCGCGGCGTCGCGTGCGGCACCTGCGCCGATCCGTGCGAACCGCGTGCGCTGAAGCTGCGGCCGCTGCTGGGCGGCCGAGCCCTTCCCGTCATCGATGCCGCGACCTGTACCGGTTGCGGCGACTGCCTTGCCGTTTGTCCGGTCGGCGCCCTTCGGCTGGTGCCGGCTTCGTCGTCTTCGGAGGAACAGGCATGCGCGTGAACCGTTTCGCGAGCGCCGAAAGCGGCCGCCCCGTGAACCGCCCCGACAACATCTGCGGCGTGCTGGTGCATGCCCGCCCGGCTGAACGTCTTGGGGTGGCCCGGCGTCTTGGGGAACTGCCGGGGGTCGAGGTCCACGTCACCGGCGACGACGGCAAGTTGATCGTCACCGTCGAGGACACCGCCCAGACCCTGGCCGGCCCCACCATCGAGGGATTCATCCAAATGCCGGGCGTGCTGTCCGTCGCCCTGGCCTACCACCATTTCGATTCCGTGCAGGAAGGGGAGATCGTTCCATGAGCTTGACCCGCCGCGACTTCATCAAGGCCCAGGCCGTCGCCGCCACCGCGGCCGCGGCAGGCATGGCTGTGCCGGCGGCGGCGCAGACCATGAAGCCCAACAACATCCGCTGGGACAAGGGCGTGTGCCGGTTCTGCGGGACCGGCTGCGGCGTCCTGGTCGGCGTCCAGGACGGGCGCGTGGTGGCGACCCAGGGCGACCCGGATGCTCCGGTCAACCGCGGTCTGAACTGCATCAAGGGCTATTTCCTGTCCAAGATCATGTACGGCCAGGACCGGCTGACTCAGCCGCTGTTGCGCATGACGAACGGCAAGTTCGACAAGAACGGCGAATTCGCGCCGATCTCGTGGGATCAAGCCTTCGACATCATGGCCGAGAAGTGGAAGGAGCAACTGAAAAAGCCCGACGGCGTCACCCGCGTCGGCATGTTCGGTTCCGGCCAATGGACTATTTGGGAGGGCTATGCGGCGGCCAAGCTGATGAAGGCCGGATTCCGCTCCAACAACCTTGACCCCAACGCCCGGCACTGCATGGCGTCCGCCGTCACCGGCTTCATGCGCACGTTCAACATGGACGAGCCCATGGGCTGTTACGACGACATCGAGATGGCCGACGCCTTCGTGCTGTGGGGCAGCAACATGGCCGAGATGCATCCGATCCTGTGGTCGCGCATCACCGACCGCCGCCTGACCCACGAGGGCGCCCAGGTGGCCATCTTGTCCACCTACGAGCACAAGTCGTTCGATCTGGCGGACATCCCCATGGTGTTCACGCCCCAGACCGACCTGGCCATCCTGAACTTCGTCTGCAACTACATCATTCAGAACGGCGCCGTGAACAAGGCGTTCGTCGACAAATGCGTGACCTTCAAGAAAGGCGTCACCGACATCGGTTATGGCCTGCGTCCGACTCATCCCTTGGAAAAGATTGCGGGCAACAACGGCTACGGCGAGGGCAAGGGCGATCCCAACAAGATGGAGAACTTCACTTTCGAGGAGTTCAAGGCCTTCGTCGCCGACTACACCGTCGAAAAGGTGTCCAAGCTGTCCGGCGTGCCCGAGGACAAGCTGATCGCCATGGCCAAGCTTTACGCCGACCCCAAGAAGAAGGTGGTGTCGTTCTGGACCATGGGCTTCAACCAGCATACGCGCGGAACGTGGGTCAACAACATGATCTACAACGTGCATCTGCTGGTCGGAAAGATTTCCGAGCCCGGCTGCGGCCCGTTCTCGCTGACCGGCCAGCCCTCGGCCTGCGGTACCGCGCGTGAGGTCGGCACCTTCGCTCACCGTCTGCCCGCCGACATGGTGGTGATGAACGAAAAGCATCGCCAGATGGCCGAGCAGATATGGAAGCTGCCGGCGGGCACCATCAATCCCAAGCCCGGTTATCACGCGGTGTTGCAGAACCGCATGCTGAAGGACGGCAAGCTCAACGCCTATTGGGTCCAATGCACCAACAACATGCAGACGGCGCCCAACATGAACGAGGAGGGGTATCCGGGCTACCGCAACCCCGAGGCCTTCGTGGTGGTGTCCGATCCCTATCCGACCGTCACCGCGTTGTCGGGCGACCTGATCCTGCCCACCGCCATGTGGATGGAGAAGGAAGGCGCCTACGGCAACGCCGAACGCCGCACCCAGTTCTGGCGCCAGCAGGTCAAGGCGCCGGGCGAAGCCCGTTCGGACCTGTGGCAACTGATGGAGTTCGCCAAGCGCTTCAAGATGGAGGAGGTCTGGCCGGCCGAATTGTTGGACAAGGCGCCCCAATACAAGGGCAAGACCATGTTCGACGTACTCTATCGTAACGGTGCGGTGGACAAGTTCCCGCTGTCCGAGACGCAACAGGGGTTCGAGAACGACGAATCCGAGGCCTTTGGCTTCTATGTGCAAAAGGGGCTGTTCGAGGAATACGCCAGCTTCGGCCGCGGCCATGCCCATGACCTTGGCCCGTTCGACCTTTACCACAAGGCACGTGGCCTGCGGTGGCCGGTGGTCGACAACAAGGAAACCCTGTGGCGTTACCGCGAGGGGTTCGATCCTTACGTCAAGCAAGGCGAGGGCGTGCGGTTCTATGGCCGCCCCGACGGCCGCGCCTTCATCATCGCCTTGCCGTACCAGGACCCGGCCGAGATGCCGGATGGTGAATACGATTTGTGGCTGTGCACCGGCCGTGTGCTGGAACATTGGCATTCCGGGTCGATGACCAGGCGTGTGCCCGAACTGCACAAGGCTGTGCCGGCGGCGTTGTGCTACATGCACCCCAACGACGCCAAGAAGCGGGGTTTGCGCAACGGCGACGTGGTCAAGCTCAAGAGCCGGCGCGGCGAAATCCAGACCCGCATCGACACCCGTGGCCGCAACCGGCCGCCCGAGGGGCTGGTGTTCGTGCCGTTCTTCGACGAATCCATCCTGGTCAACAAGCTCACCTTGGACGCCACCTGTCCGATCTCGAAAGAGACCGACTTCAAGAAGTGCGCGGTCAAGGTGGAAAAGGCGTAAGGGCCGGGGCCGCCGCCAAGCGCGGCGGCCCGTCCCGGAGGCTCGATCATGGCTGACGGCAAAGCGAACATGGACCGGCGCGGCCTGCTCACACAGGGGCTTCGCGCCGCCTGCGGGGCGGGGGTTCTGGCTCTGTTGCTGAGTGTTCCTGCCCGGCGACGGGCCGAGGCGGTCGCCCTGCGTCCGCCCGGTGCCATCGACGAAGGCGAGTTCCTGTCGGCGTGCGTGCGCTGCGGCCTGTGCGTGCGCGACTGTCCCTACGGCACGTTGAAACTGGCCGAGCCCGGTGACGGCGTGCCGGTGGGAACGCCGTTCTTTCATGGACGCGACGTGCCGTGCGAGATGTGCGAGCACATTCCCTGTGTGGTCGCCTGTCCCACCGGAGCGCTCGACAAGTCGCTGACCGACATCACCCAGGCGAAGATGGGGGTGGCGGTGCTGGTCGGGCACGAGACCTGCCTGAATTACCTCGGGCTGCGTTGCGACGTCTGCTACCGCGTCTGTCCGTTGTCCAACCAGGCGATCTCGCTCGAGACCCACCACAACGAACGCACCGGCAAGCACGCCATCCTGTTGCCGGTGGTTCACACCGACAAATGCACCGGCTGCGGCAAATGCGAAAAGGCCTGTGTGCTGGACGAGGCGGCCATCAAGGTGCTGCCCCATGCCCAGGCGGTGGGCCAGTTGGGCAAGCATTATCGGCTGGGGTGGAAGGAAAAGGAAAAGGCCGGACGCGCGCTGATCGACGACAACCTGCAACTGCCCATTCGCGGCATGGAGCAGGGCCTGCCCAGTTCCCAGCGCACGCCCAATGGTGGCTTCAAGGAGTTCAAGCCATGATCCCCGGCGCCTCCAAGGCCGCCCAGACGGGGTGGCTGTCCGCGCACAAATGGCTGTTGGCCCGCCGTGCCGCGCAATTGACCTTCCTGGCCCTGTTCCTGTCCGGGCCGCTGATGGGCGTGTGGATCGTCAAGGGAACCTTGGCCTCCAGCCTGACGCTCGGCGTGCTGCCGTTGACCGATCCCATGATGGCGATGCAAGCCTTGCTGGCCGGCCACATGCTGGAAAGCACCGCCTTGGTGGGGGCGGCCATCGTTCTGGCCTTTTATGTGGTGGTCGGCGGCCGGGTGTTCTGTTCCTGGGTCTGCCCGGTCAACCTTGTCTCCGATTTCGCCCTGTGGCTGCGCGGCCGCCTTGGCCTCAAGGAAAGCCTGACGCTGGACCGCCGGCTTCGGTTCTGGCTGTTGGCGGGCGTGGCGGTGGGATCGGCCGTGACCGGGGCCATCGTCTGGGAATTCGTCAACCCGGTGACCATGCTGCATCGCGGTCTGGTGATGGGCTCGGTGCTGGGCGGCGGGGCCGCGCTGGTGGCGGCGGCGGCGGTGCTGCTGTTCGACCTTGGCGTGGCGGCCAACGGCTGGTGCGGCCATCTGTGCCCGGTGGGGGCCTTTTACGGCCTGTTGGGGCGGGTGGCGATCCTGCGGGTGCGCGCCGATGGCCGTGCTGCCTGCGACAATTGCATGGAATGTTTCGCGGTCTGCCCCGAACGCCAGGTGATCGCACCGGCGCTGCGAGGCGAGGACAAGGGCATCGGACCGGTCATCGACGCCGGCGCGTGCACCAATTGCGGCCGCTGCATCGACGTTTGCTCAAAACAAGTTTTTCGGTTCGGCACCCGTTTCCACAACCGGGTTCCGGCCGCAACCGACGACGTTCTGCAAGGGGAGTGAGTGCTGTGAAAAGCAAGATCATGGCTGTCGCCGTCGCCTTGGGCCTGGCCCTTGGTCTCGGCATGGGGAGCGCATCCGTCTCGGCCGAGGACCTCAAGGGTCTGCGCGGGGCGGCTGTCAACACACCCGACAAGGCACCCGAGACCTTCCGGGTCCAGGACGGCGTCAAGCTGGAACGCGCCTATCGCCAACAGCCGCCGCTGGTGCCGCACACCACCGACAAATACGAGATCGACCTCAAGGTCAACCAATGTCTGCGTTGCCATGAATGGCCGTATTCCGACCAGGAGAAGGCGCCGAAAATTTCGGACCTGCACTATCTCGACCGCAATGGTGTGCGCCAGGACACGGTGAACGGCAACCGTTACGTCTGCACCCAGTGCCACGTCTCCCAGGTCGACGCCAAGCCGCTGGTGGAAAACAAGTTCCAGCCCGCTGCCATCAACCGCTGACGGCCCTGAAAGGATTTCGGTCATGAACAACGACAACGAATCCGCCCAGGCGGCCACGCCGGGGTTCCTGTGCCGGTTGTGGGCAACCTTGCGCAAGCCGGCCGGCCGGTGGTCGCTGGGCGCGCTGCTGGTGGTCGGTTTCGGTGCCGGCATCGTCTTCTGGGGCGGCTTCAACACCGTCCTGGAACTGACCAATACCGAGACGTTCTGTCTGTCGTGCCACGAGATGGAACAAAACGTCTATCGCGAATATCGCGGCACCATCCACGACAGCAACCGCTCGGGCGTGCGCGCCACCTGTCCCGACTGCCATGTGCCGCGTCCGTGGTTCTACAAGATCAAGCGCAAGGTGCAGGCGTCGAACGAGGTGTTGCACAAGATTCTGGGCACCATCGACACCCGCGAGAAGTTCGAGGAAAAGCGCCTGAGCCTGGCCATGAACGAATGGAAGCGGATGAAGGAAACCGATTCCCGCGAGTGCCGCAACTGCCACAGCTTCTCGTCTTTCGACCTGTCGCGTCAGCAAAAGCGGGCCCAGATCCGCCATGACGAAGCCATCGATGAAGGCAAGACCTGCATCGATTGCCACAAGGGCGTGGCCCACAAGCTGCCCAAGGGTGCGTTCGAGGCCGAACGCGAACTGAACGAAACCTGGAACGCCGCTCACAAAAAGCAATAAACCCCTCGGAACGCAAACTGACCCCGCCGGCAACGGCGGGGTTTTTTGCTGGGGACTTGCCGTCAGCGCCCTTCTTCGAAATGCACCCAGGCGGCCAGTCCCAACAGGATGAAGGACAGCGGCGCGCTCCATACCGCCAGGACCGCCGGGATGGCGGCGGCCTCGCCCATGGACAGGAACAGGCCGTTGACCACCAGGAAGGCCAGCCCCAGCCCCAGGCTGCTGGCCATGCCGTAGATCAGGTTGCCCGAGCGGCGAAGCCCGTGCAGGGCCGGAACCGCCAGCAGCAGCATCACCAGGGGAACGGTAGCGGCGGCATATCCCCGATGGACGACGACGCGATAATGGGCGGCGCTGTCCTTGCCGCTCCACCGGCCGTCCAGGACTTGTTGCGCCTGGGCGCTCGACATGCGCGACAGCGACAGTGTCAGTTGACGGATGTTGTCCACGCTGGGGCCATCGCTCCAGACCAGTCGCGGAGCCGCCTTGCCGCCTTCGGCAAGAGTGACCTTGTCGTGCTCAAGGTGCCATTTGCCGTCTTCGAAACGGGCGGATTTGGCCCGCGACACCGCCGTCAGCCGGCCGTCGGCGTCGCGGTCGTAGCGGGTGACGGTGTCCAGGCTCTTTCCGTCCTCGTCGATCCGGCCGATGGATACGATCCGGTTGCCGACGCGCAGCCATTGCGCACGGTTCTTGTCGGCGTCGTCGTCATCCTTGCGCACGGTGTCTTGCCACCACAGGGCGAAGGAACGCTCCGAGGCCGGGGCCACATGGTCCTCGAACAGATAGTTGACGGTGCCGCACACCAGGATCACCGGCCACAGCGAGCGCAGAAAGCGCAACGGCGACAGTCCGGCCGAACGCAGGATCACCATTTCGTTGCTGCGCGCCAGGGTGCCGAAGGCCAGGGCGCTGCCGATCAGTACCGCCAACGGAAACAGCCGGTCCACGGCCAGCGGCAGGCGCAGCGCCAGATAGGTCAGGACCACATCCATGCCACGGGTGTCGCCCAGCACACGGCGGATCGCCTCGAGCATCTCGATCAGCAGCACCAGCGCGGTCAACGACGCCAGGACGGCGGCGATGCGGGTGGCGACCACGCGCGACAGGTAAAGGGTCAGCGTCATGGCCGCACCCCCTTGCTTCGCCGGATCAGGATACGAACGGCGATCGCCACGTCCTCCATGAGGGAGAAGACGCGATCCAGCGGGTTTTCGCCGGGGCGCCGCTGGGCCCGCCAGAACAGGCTCAGGCTGAAGGCGGCGAAGATCGCCGTCGCACCCCACAGGGTGAGCACCGGAAGACGGCCGGAATCGGCCAGTCCTTCCAGGGTTTGCAGGACGTAATGGAACACCAGCAACACCACGGCGCCGAACACGATGCCGATGCCGCGCCGTTGCCGCTTGGCCGCCAGCGCCATGGGAATGGCGAGGAACGGCAGAAAGACCAGCGACATCGCCCGCACCAGACGGCCGTGCAGTTCCGCCAGGATTTCCGAACGGGGCAGGGGCGGCGTGGGGGTGGTGGCGCCGTCCAGCAATTCGTCCAGACTGTATTCGCGCACGTCGTTGCCGCGCGGCCGGAACTCGGGCAAGGTCGCGGCGAAGCTGCGGTCCATCTCCAGCGTGTCGAAATGGTTGAACGAGGTTTGGCCGCCGGCGCCGACGAACGCCTGGACGCCGTCATAAAGGCGCAGTCCGAAACGCGAGCGGCCGGCGTCGAAATCCAGTTCGCCACGGGCGGCGGTGGTGATGATCTCGCGGCCGTCGCGCCATTGGTGGACGAACACCTTTTCCAGGGTGTTGCCGAAATCGGTTACCCGGTCGGCGGTCACCACCGTATTCTTGCCGATTGTGGAAAAGGCGTATTCCGGCACCCGCGCCCCCCAGGGCACGTTGGTCGCCAGATAATAGACGGCGCGATAGGCGTAGCGGCCATAGGGCTGGGCATAGCCGAACAGGGCGACGCTGATCGCCACCAGCACCAGCGCGGAGGCGACGAACGGCACGGCGAAACGGGCGGGCGATATGCCGCAGCTCAACAAGGCGTCGAATTCGTTGTCGTCGCCCAGCCGTGTCACCTGAAGAAAGACGCTGAGGAAGAAACCGGCCGGCAACGCCAGACCCAGATAGTGGGGCACCAGATAAAGCGCCATTTCCCACACCATGGTCACCGGTCCGCCATGCAGGCTGACGATGTCGAACAGCCGTAAGATACGCTCCAGCACCAGCGACGCCAGCACGACGGCCAGGGCGATGCCCAGACGGCGCCAGGTTTCCGCCAGCAGGTAGCGGTCGATCAGCATGCCGCCCGCTCCTGGGAAAGGCGTTCGGCCAGGATGCGTTCGGCCAAGATGCGTTCGGCCAGCGTCAGGTCGGACGGCCGGTCCACGTCCATGGCGGCTTCGGCGAACGGCATGTCCACGGCGGCCAACCGGGTGCCGGTCCGCCGTCCCATCCGCTTGAGGGCCTGATCCAGGCGCAGCAGCCCAAGCGCGAACCGCACCAGGGTCAGCGGACCAAGCCGGCGGATCATCGCCCATGGCCGCTTGCGGTCGCGTTCCAATGCCGCCCAGAACTCCACCACCGAAGCGGCGCCTTCGCCGCTCAGCAGGAACAGGTTGCAGCCGCTGACCTGACAATCGGCGAAGCGCCAATAGGTGCGGCGGGTGTCGGGATAGGCGGCGGCGATGGTGGTCTTGGTCGCCACCGCCACGGCGGCGTTGCCGTCTTCGGGGGCGGTGGCCAGGAAATGGCGCACCATGGCCGGGGTCAACAGGGCGTGGTCGGCGGTGGCGATCAGTATCGGCCCGCCATCGGCCGGCAATGCCGCCCTTACGGTGCGGGCGGGCGATTCCGCCGGGGGCATGATGGTCAGGTTGCCGCCCTGGCTCAGCCGGTCGACGATCATCCGCGATTGCGGCGAATCGGGCGGGTCCATGGCGATGGTCAGCGACGCCTCGGGCAACGCGGCGCGCAACGCCTCGACCACCCGTTCCAGCATGGGTGTTCCCGCCACCGGGGCGAAGGCCTTGCGCTCGACCCCGGCCATCTGCGCCACCGGGTCGGCGCCGCCGCGGCTGCCGGCCAGGATCAGGATTTGCGGAGGGAGGCGGGTCATGCCAGGGCCTTCTCGTACAGGCGATAGGTCTTGTATGCCGGTCCGCACAACATTTCCGCCAGGGCGCGCATGGGTTTGTTGTTTTCCAGGACCCAGGACAATTCGACCGCTTCCATCTTGCGTGCCAGAACCTCGGGCCACAACGCGGCGATCAGGTGGAACGGCAGCATGCTGCCGGCCAGGCTTGCCGACATCGCCTTGCGCACGCCCATCAGCGGCACGCGGGCGGTGCGCAAGCCCCGCCCCTTGAGCCGCCACAACAGCTTGGCCCAGCCGAACGGCAGCAACCGGCCGTCAAGGTCGGCGACCGCCTCGTTCACGTTGGGCAGACACACCAGGAAGGCCACGGCTTGGCCGTCTGTCTCGGCGAACCACACCAGCCGCTTTTCGATCAGCGGCCGCAATTCGCGGCCCAGCAACGCCACCTCTTCCGGCTCGAAGGGGACGAAGCCCCAATTGGCGCTCCAGGCGTCGTTGAAGATGTCCACCATGGTCCGCACTTCGTCGTCATAAGACGATCCCAGACGGGCCGGCCGCACCACGAGGCCGGGCGGCAAGGGGCGATCCATCAGCCGGCGCACGGATTCCGGGAAAGATTGGCGGGGGTCGCCGCGATAGGCCAGCAGGTCCATGGCCTTGGCGTAGCCGGCGGCTTCCAGCGCCGCGCCCAGGCCGGGCGGGTTGTGCGGCATCATCATCATGGGCGGCGTGTCGAAGCCGTCCACCAGCAATCCGCTTTCCTGGTTGATGTGCAGATCCAGCGGGCCGCGGACGCGGGTCATACCCTGTGCCCGCAGCCAATTCTCGGCCGCTGTCGTCAGGGCCGCGACCACGGCCGGGTCCTCCACCGCCGCCAGCAACCCCATGTGGCCGATACCCGGCTCGCGTTCCAGGGCCAGGGGATCGACATGGGCGGAAATCCGTCCCACCACCTTCTCGCCCTGGGTGGCGATCCACCAGTGCATGCGGGCGCGCCGGGTATAGGGCGTGGCGCCGGGGGCCAAGCTGGCGCGGCGTTCCATCCACAGCGGCGGCACCCAATGGGGCAGGGTGCCGTAAACCTGGAACGGCACACGTAAAAAGGTGTCCAGGTCGTGGCTGGGGTCGATGGCGGTGACGGAGATGGTATTCATCGGATGACCCCGCGCCGATAAAGCGACCACACCATTCCGGGTGCCGCCAGCAGTGGATGGCGGCGTTGCCACGGGCGCAATTCGATGGTTTGGCCGGAATGGCGTTCCAATTTGCCGACGATGTAATCGACACCGCCGTCGAAGGTGAACAGCGCCTTGCACAGGCGCAGCACATTCAACGCCTTGCCGGTCACCCGCCGCCGTCGCCAGCGGGCCTGGGCATGGCGTCTTTCGCTTTCGTCCAGATGGACGCGGTAGCGGCCATCGGCCAAGGCCTCGACCTCGGGCGGCGACAGCCGGGCGAAAGCGTCGTCGAATTCCCGCGGGGCGAAGCCATAGATCTGCCCCGCTCGCCCGCCGCCCTCGACCCGCAATTCGGCGGCGTAGGTGTGGCGGAACAGCGCGGTCCAGAAATCCTCGGCCCGGCCTTCGACGGGGCCCAGGCGGATAGCCCAATCCATGGCCGTCGCCGCGGCCCGTGACAATGTCCGTTCCACCCAGGCGGCACATTCATGATCGCGGCAATAGGCCAGGGCGACCGGCTGGCAGAATCGTGCCCACAAAGTGGTGTCGAGGGCGTCGCGGGTAAGCCGGCCGGTGAATTGGGTCCGTGCGATCACCGCCACCTTGGCGCCCAGGAAGCGGCTTTGTCCCCCCGGAACGAAGCCGACGGAGGGCGGGACCAGGGCGTTGGCCAGCGCCGCCCCCGGATGACCATGGAACGCGCGGTAGTCGTCCACCAGCACATAGAAGTCAAGGATGCCCGCGCCGCTTTCGTCGCGCAGGCACGACCCATAGAACAGGATCGCCGCCACCGTGTCGCCATGACGGTCGGCGATGTCCTGGGCCATGCGGCGGACGTCGTCGCCAACCACATGCTCCCGCAGCAACAGCGAAGGGGGCGGGGCCGACATGGGGCTACCCCGCGACGAAACGGAAGGTGGGGCCGGCCCGCAAGGCGATGCCGGCGGGGCCGGTCTGGTATACCTCGCCATCGACGACGAAGTCGCCGCCAAGCCGCAGGTCGAGCCGGCGGCAGCGTCCGCCTTCGATCCCCAGGGCGGGATCGGGCAGGGTGCCGCGCCACGCTTTCCACAGAGCCAGCGGCAGACGGCGTGGCGGATGGGCGACGCCCAGCCAGTTGAGCGCCGGTCCGTCAGCCGGCGGCGGAAACGGCCACAGCCCCAGCATCAGCGTGCGCGCGGTGGTCGCCAGCATCAGGAATCGAGGCGCGGCGGGTGTGGCGTCGGCACCGTCGGGGGCGTATTCGACCATGGGGTCGGCCAGCATCTTGCTGCCGCGCAGGGCTTCCCACAACACCCGCGCCACGCCGATCGCCACCGCCGATCGCTGGCGGAAACCATGGTCATGGGCCCAGCTTCCCGCCATGCGGGTGGCGTGGGTAAAGGCCCCGGCACCGAACAGGAAGCCGCGCAAGCGGCGTTGCGGCTGGTCCGGCCAAGTCACCTCAAGGGCTTGGCGTTCGCTCCAGTGGGCGCCTCGCCATCCGTCGCGCACCATGTCCAAGAGACGGGTCAAACCCGACCGGCCACCCCCGAACGAGCCGACGTCGCGGGCCGCCAGATTGGTCTTGCCCGACGGCAACAGCGCCAGCGGCGGACAGTGGTCTCCGAAAATCTCGGGCAGCAGCGTCATCACCTCGCGCAAGGTGCCGTCGCCGCCATCCACCGCCAGGACGTCGATTCCGGCATTGGCGAAACCCTTCAGCGCTTCGGCCAGATCATCCGGGGTGGTGGGGGCGCAGGCCAGCACACCCGGCAGCGTGGCGGCGTGCTCGGCCAGACTGGCCAGGCCGCCGTTGCCGTCGCTGAACGGGTTGCAGACCAGCGCCACCGTGGTCATGGTCCGGCCAGCCACGACGACAGCGGGCCATTCCGGCGGGTCAGTTCGCCTTGGGCCAGTTGCACCGTGTGCACCACCATGGAGGCCACCGTCCACAGGGCTACCGCCGCCAGTCCCCATCCCGGCTCGCCGGCCAGGGAGAACAGGCTCAGCACGATCAGGTTGGGATTGCGTCGAGCCACGATCAGCCGGAAGAAGCTGTCGAAACGGCGCCACACATGCATCTGGAAGCCGTGGCGCAGGATGAATGCGCCCTCTTGCAGCCGCAGCACCACGTATCCGACGAAGGTCACGGCGATGGTCAGTTCGGGGAACGGATAGGCGGCGCCGGCCGCCACGCAGCCCCAATGCCACGCCAGCCACCAGAATGGCGGATGGATCATGTCGATGCCGTGGTCGAAGGCGTTGCCGAACTTGGTCGAGGTCAGGGTGACGCGGGCCAGCTTGCCGTCCACGGTGTCGAGGAAGGTCATCACCCAGGCGGCGGCCAATCCGGCCAGGAAGTGGCCTTGGGCGAACAATCCCATGGCGACGAACACCAGCACCAGACTGGCCAGGGTGACGGCGTTGGGGCTGAGCCCGGCGGCGGCGCACCAGCGGGTCACGGCTCTGGCCGGGGCGGGCCAGACATATTTGGTCACCAGATCGGTGACCCCTTTGTAGGCACCGGAAAAGGTGGCGCGCTCGGCCTCGGCAACCGTGTCCTCGGTCAGCGCCATCACCACCGGCTTCAGCCGTTTGCGCAGGATGGCCAGATACAGGAAAGGCGCCGCCGGATCGTGTTCGATCACCGCCAGATGGTCGGGCCAGGGCTGGGCGGTCGCGATGGCCTGGGCGGTGGCGGCGATGTCGGCGGCGGCCACATGGGCGGCTAACGGCACCTGCCGGCCATCCACACGGGTCGTCAGCACGGTTCCGCGACCCTTGGCCAACAGACCGACCAGCGCCGGGTCGATCACCCAATCGGCGCGGGCCATCAAACAGGACGGCATGTCCGCCGTCGCCACAATGTCGGCGACGACGGTGGCGGCGCCGGCCTTGGTCAGGGTACGGCGGCACCGCTCCTCGCCGGTGATGCTCCACAGCCGGACGTCGCTGTGCCCGACAATCAGGCCACCAAAGGCGGCGTCAGCCATTGTTCGTCTCCAGCACGCCCAAAGCGGCGCCGATCTTGGTCAGGGTGGCGATGGCCCGGTCCACCTGGGCGTCGGTGTGGGCGGCGGTGACGCTGGTCCTGAGCAACGGATGGGAATCCGGCGTGGCCGGCGGCAAGGCCAGGTTGACGTAAACGCCTTCCTGAAGCAGCGCCGTCCAGAACGTGGCGGCGACCGCGACGTCGGGCAGGCGAACCGACACGATCGGTCCCGGCTCCGGTCCCAGGATGAAGCCGGCCGCGCTTAGGCCGTCATACAGCCGGTGGGCATTGCGGTGCAGGGTCTGGCGCAATTCGGGTTGTTCGACCATCCGCTCCAATCCCCGTTGCACGGTGGCGACCACCGACGGCGGCAACGAGGCGGTGAACATATAAGGACGGCAGCACACCCGGAGAATGTCGAAATCGGGCAGGTTCGACACGCAGAAGCCGCCGATGCCGCCCAGGCTTTTCGAAAAGGTTCCGACGACGAAGTCGGCGTCGTCCTCGACCCCGGCTTCCTCGGCGGCTCCGCGGCCGTTGGCGCCCAGAACGCCCAGGGAATGGGCCTCGTCCACCAGCAAGGTGGCGCCGGTCTCGCGCTTGACCTGGGCGATCTCGGCCATGCGGGCGCGGTCGCCCAACATGCTGTAGATGCCTTCGACCACGATCAGGCGGTCGCCCGGCTGTCCCTCGAGGCGGCGCAGGCGGCGGGCCAGATCGTCGGGGTCGTTGTGGCGGAAGCGGATTACCTGGGCGGCGGACAGGCGGCTGCCGTCATAGATGCTGGCGTGGCTGTCGGCGTCGAGCAAAAGCACGTCGTCGCGTCCGGCCAGGGTCGAGATCATGGCCAGATTGGCCTGATAGCCGGTGGTGAACACCATGGCCGAACGGCGGCCGAAGAATTCGGCCAGCTTGTGTTCCAGGCTGGTGTGACCGAGATAGGTGCCGTTGGCGATGCGCGAGCCGGTGGTGCCGGCGCCATAGGTCCGCAGCGCCTCGATGCCGGACTCGACCATCCGGGGGTCGAATGTCAGGCCAAGATAGTTGTTGCTGCCGAAGACCAGGACCGGGCGGCCATCGATGGTGGCCTCGACCGGGGAACGCATGGAATCAAAGGTCACCGCGAACGGATCGGCCCCCAATTCCCGCAATTGGGCATAGCTTTGCCCCAGGGGCGCGAACTTGTCGAGGATGCTCATCGCTTGGTCAGCGCCTCCAGGGTGCGGGCCAGGTCGCCCACGGTTTCGACTTTGGCCAAACTGTCCATGGTCAGCGACACATCGAAATCATCTTCGAGCGCCATGACGAAGTTCATCACTACCAAGGAATCAAGTCCCAAGTCGCCGACAATCCGCGATTCGGCGGCAATTTCGGTGCCTGGGGGGACCACCTTGCGCAAGTGACCGATGATGTGTTCGACGATTTCCTGGAAATCCGCCATTGGTTTTCCCTATGCCTGGGCTGTGGTGGCCGTTGCCGGCCGCAAGGTTTCAATGGTTTGCGTCAATCCGTCCCGCAACGTCCACACCGGCTTCCACAAGGAAGACGGCGGCTGGCGGGTGGAAGAGCTGCTCCAGTCGGGGTGCAGAATTTCCCGAGCTTTGCCGGAAGTCAACATGGCCGGGGGGATGCCAAGAAAATTAAGAATGGATATCATTCGCGCTGCGCCGCACAAAAATAACGGAGGCACGGCGACGATACGTCCGTTTCCACCGGCACAGGCGCGGGCGGTTTCCGCCAGTTCGCGCCACGTGTAGCCGTCGGCGCGTTGGTCGCTGAGTTCGAATGTGCCGGAAGGGGTGCCGTGAGGACACAGGGCGATGACGGCCGCGGCAACGTCGGCGGCATGGATCAGACACAGTCGCGCCGACGGACGGTCCGGGACCGGCAACACCGGCCCCCAGGCGGCGCGCAGCCATGATCCGGTTTCGCGGTCGCCAGGGCCGTAAACCGCCGCCGGGCGCAGGATCGCCAGTTCGCTCAGTCCTTGTTCGTGGAACGCCTCTTCGCCGGCCGCCTTGCTGAAGGCGTAGTCGGAAAGGGCTGGTTCGCGGGCGGCCAGGGACGACAGCATCACCACTCGGGGCGGGCGAGGGCGGCGTGCGGCCAACACCGCCAGAAGGTGGGCGCCGTCACGGTTGGCGGTCAGGAAATCTCGGCGCGAGCGGCCCTTGATGGCCCCTGCCGCATGAACAAGCACATCGGCACCGTCAAGCAGACGGGTCAGGGCGTTGACGTCGGCAAGGTCGCCCTCCACCGTCTCGATTTCGGGTTCGAAAACACGCTGCCGTCCCGGACGAACCAACAACCGGACTTGCCAGCCGGCCTCTCTCAGGGCGCGAACGATGTAAGGGCCGATGAAACCGGTTCCGCCGGTGACGGCGACGCGGCCAAGGCTCATGCGCCGCCTTCCGAAGCGAAGGCGCCCGACAGGAAGCTGGCGCGTGCCGACGACCGGCTGAGCTTGCCAGACGAGGTTTGCGGCAGGGCGTTGTTGGGGACCAGGACCACCTGTGGTTCGATACCGTGCACCTGGGACACCACGGCCGTCACCGCCTGGATCAGGGAGCGGCGGATGCCATCGTCGCTGGGACGGCATTGGACCAGCACCACCGCCCGTTCCCCCTTGTCGTCGTCGACGGCGAAGGCGGCGGCGTCACCGGTGCGCAGGCCGTCCAACTGCTCGACGGTGTGTTCGATGTCGTGCGGCCAGATGTTGCGGCCGTTGACGATGATGACATCCTTGGCCCGGCCGGTGATCACCAATTGCCCGCCGATCAGGTAGCCCAGGTCGCCGGTATCCAGCCAGCCTTCGCCATCCAACACCCGCGCGGTTTCGTCCGGGCGGTGGTCGTATCCGGTCATCAGGCTGGGACCACGCACCATCACCCGGCCGACCTCGCGCTCGGCCAGTGCCGCTCCGTCTTCGTCGCGGATTTGCAATTCGTGACCGGGGATGACCCGGCCGCAGATCACGAAGTCGCGGCTGCGGCCGTTCGAATCGGTGGCGGGTGGTTCGGCCCGGCCCTGGTGCTCCAGGGTTTCCACATCGACACGGTCGGTTTCAACCCCACGCTCCAGTTCGGCGAAGCTGACCACCAAGGTGGTTTCGGCCATGCCGTAGCTGGGGACGAAGGCGCGGCGGTCGAACCCGGCCGGGGCGAAAATGTCGGCGAATTCGTTCAGGACATGGGGGCGGATCATGTCGCCGCCGATCCCGGCGGCCCGCCAACGCGACAGGTCCAATCCCTGAGGCAGGGCGTTAGAGGCACGGCGTGCGCACAATTCGTAGCCGAAGCTGGGGCTGTAGGAAATGGTGGCGCCGTTCTGGTCCATCAGCGACAGCCAGCCCAGGGGACGGCGCGCGAAGTCGCGGGTGGCCAGATAATCCACCGACAATTGGCCGATCAACGGGGCCAGGGCGAAGCCGACCAGCCCCATGTCGTGATAGAACGGCAGCCAGGAAATGGCGCGGTCGCCGGGGCGCACGGCCAGACCGGTTCCGATCATCGCACCGGCGTTGGTCATCAGCGCCCGGTGGGTGATGGCGATGCCGGTCGGGGTGCGGGTGCTGCCCGACGAAAATTGCAGGTAGGCGATGTCGTCGGGCCGTGGCGGGGCCAGGGTGACGGCGGCTTCGGGCAGTTTCTGCAATTGGGCGACGCTGCCGTGGAACTTGAGCCCCAGCCCGTCCAACGCTTCCGCCAACCAGTCCTCAAGCCAGGTCGGAGCCAGCAAGGCGACGGCACGGGCTCCCGACACCATCTGGCGCAGCAGCGTGCAATAGGCATCGCGGCCACCAAAAGTGGGGGGCAGCGGGACCGGCGCCGGCAGCAGGCGGGCGTATTGGCAGGCGGCGAAAGCGACGATGAAGTCTGCCCCGGTTTCGGCGATCAGGGCGACACGGTCGCCCGGTCGCAATCCCTGGCCCAACAGGATGCGGGCCAAGACGATGGCACGGTCGCGCAGGTCGCGATAAGGCAGGCGTTCCGTCAACTCCAGCCGGCCGGAGTAGAAGTTCATGCCGCTGTTGCCGTCCGCGGCATAATCCAGCGCGTCAACCAGGGTGGTGAAATCCGAAAAGCGCAACGGGAGGCCGCTTGATGTGGGCGTCGCCGACAAGGCAGCGATGTTGCAAGGTTCGGCGGAGCATTGTTCAACGGCCAAAGACACTTTTCCCTCTCGCGCTTCAGTCAACGCTGGCACACGGCACCATCCGCGCCCGAAGGCGGGACAGTACCGAGAGCGACTGCATCAGGGCAATGGCGGTCGCCGCGATGACCGCGGCCACGCCCGCACCCTCGATTCCGGCCAGCGGCACCAGCACCACCAGCGACGGCAAATACAATACGGTGGCGGCCACGCGGATGCGCAGGGCCGTTGACGCTTCGCCAATGGAAATCAACGCCGGCTCGAGGGCGAAGGTCCCGACCCCGATCAACGCAGCCAATCCCAACAGCAACATGGCATTAAACGCGGCAACCACCTCGGCCCCGCCGATCAACGTCAAAATCCATGGCCCGGCCACATAAAGGACCAGGGCGCAAAGGCCAGCGCCGATCCCGGACAAGCGTAGCGTGCGGCCAAGAAATCCCCACAGGGCATCCAGACGGTTCAGGGTCGCGAAGCGGGCGAATTCCGGGTAGATGGCGGTCGTCATCAACTTGACCGGCTTGGCGGCGGCCTCGGCCACTTGGCGGGCGATGCGGAACAATGCCGCCTGTGGCGCCCCGATCAGTACCCCGACGGTCAAGGTCGCCAACTGGTTGGTCAGCAGCGCCAGGGACGAGTTGGCGTTGGTGCTGAGCACGAAACGCCAGATGCCGTCGAAACCGTCGGTCAGCGAACGTTTGTCCGTTCCAGAAGACCGCAGCGACAAACCATGAAGACGGGCCTCGCGCCATGCCAGGACGATGCTGGTCATGGCGCCGGCCACCGTCGACAACGCCCAGAGGGCGAGGAAGGCGTTCAGATCGCCGCCGACCACGAAGAAAACAGCCCCGCCCAGCAACCGCACCAACGCCTCGACATTGTCTTCGAGCACCGCCAGCTTGAAACGGTCGAACAGGCGCAGCAAGCCGATCGGCGTCGAGGTGATCATGAACAGCAACGAACCGGCATAAAGCATCGCCGCCGGAACGCTTTCGGCCGGCAGGCCCATGGCCGAGCCAAAGAACCACAACGCGGCGGCAGTTCCGAGTGCGCCGACAATCGCGCTGCTGATGTCCAGCCAGCCGCTGAACAGCACCAGTCGGCGCAAGTCGTCCAGGCGACCGGCATGCAAGGCGGGGGTGCCGTAGCGCAGGATCGGTTGCCAGCTTTGGAACTTGACCACGTTTCTGGCGATTTCAACCATGGTGTGGATGATGACCAAAACGCCGAAAGTCTCGATCCCAAGCGTCCGCACCGTCAGCGCCAGATAGCCCAGTCCCAGAAGACCGCTGACCGACTTGCCGCCGATCAACAGGCCAAGATTGGACAGCAGGCGGCGCATGACTCCGTTGCCGACGGAAGAAGAGGGAAGAGGGCGGGGGGCGTCATCCATGCGGGCGGGCGTTTCCTATGGCGCCCGCGAGCACAGTGCAGCCCCGTCTTCGGGAGCTCCGACCTGTTCGCGCCACATTCTTGTCCCCAAACGTTCGGCGGCGGGCAAATCCTTGGGGAAGTCCACCTCGCACCATTCGCGGCCCTGGATGTTGGCGGTGTGAACCGTCGCCTGTCCGGCCAATTCGTCGATGACGCTGAGATACCAGCGCTTCAGGCCCCCCTCGCGTCGGATGGTCTGTTCCAGGGCGTCGGCGAAAATCCGTCCGCCATCGTCGGAAAAGAACAGCATGCCAATGGATTCGGCGTGGGATTGTTCCTCGGTCAAGGTCTTGCCGATGGCAACCAGCCGCCGCCCGTCCAACTGCACCTTCATGTCGTCGGAATCGTAGCGTTCCTTGTGGTCGACGGTCACCACGATGGGGGCGTCGACCTGGGTTTTGGCTTCGGCGAACAGGCTGGGGTGGAACAGGGTGTCGCCGTTCAACAAAACGAAGTCGCCGTCCATCATCTCGTGGCGGGCCACGAAGCAACTGCCGATGTTGTCGGCCACCTCAAAAAAGGGATTGTGCAGAGGTCGCACCAGGATGCCGTCGTCGGCCCGAGCCCGGATGACGGTTTCCACCGCCTGAGCCTCGAAACCGGTGACAACCACCACTTCTTCAACGCCATTGGCGGCCAGTGCGGCTATCTGCCATTCCAGTACGGTACGCCCCCCCAGCGGCAGCAGACACTTGGGGCGCTGCGCCGTGAACGGCAGTAAACGCTTTCCTTGGCCGGCGCTGAGGATGATCGCCTTCCTGCTCACTGACATCTCTCCGTTTGGCGGGTGGCGTCAAAACGCGCCACGATGACGACTTCTTTACAACATACACTCATGAATGTATAGCAGAACCATGTCTGGTGATACCTTTTGATAAACGGGGGCAGCTATGTTTTTTTTGGGGAAAGCCGGGATTTGGCGCTGGGTGGTCGGCGCGACGGCTGCGTTGTCCTTCATGGTGGGAACCGCCGCTGCCCAGGACGGGGCCGTGGCGTTTCTTGATGGCGTGAGTAAGGAGGTGTTGGCCGAGGTCACGGCCCCCGGCCTGAGCCATGGCGAACGCCAACAGAATTTCCGTGCGATTCTGCAACGGGTGTTTGGCATGGATGAAATCTGTCGGCAGGTCCTGGGGCGTTACGGCCGGACCGCCACCGCGGAACAGCAGCAGGAATTCCGTCGGTTGTTCGAGGACATGCTGGTGGTGACCTGGGCCAGACGGTTCCAGGACTACACCGGGGGCGGCATGCGTTTCGGCGCGGCCACGCCGATTGGGAACGGCGATGTGCTTGTCTCGTCTCAGATCGACGGGAGCGGCAATCAGCCATTGAATGTGGAGTGGCGTTTGCGCGGCGAGGGTGAGGGCTACCGTCTTCTCGACATCAAGGCCGAAGGAACCAGCATGGTGCTGACCTATCGTTCAGAATACCAAACGGTGTTGCGCCATGGCGGTCTGGACGAACTGAACGGCTTGTTGCGCAAGAAAATCGAACAATTGGCGGGGGCCGGTTGACGGTTCCGCTTACGGCTTGAGGGCGTCGAAGAAAATGTCGACGGTGGCGACGATCTCGTCGTCATCCGAATAAAGCTGCGGCACTGCCAGCCAACTGAAGACGATGCCGGTGACCATGCTGAAGGTGGCGCGGGCAGCGGCTTGGGGGGTGAAGCGGGGGGTCAGGGCGCCTTTTTCCGCGGCACGGGTGTAGATGCCGGTCATCGCATGGATGATTTCACCGCTCCATTCGCTGATGCGGATTGACGCGGTTTGGTATTCATCGACGTATTCGCACTTGCGAAATAATATGTCGATCACGCGACGGTGTTGCTCGTCATGAGCGACCCGCAACAGTGAATGTGTCCAATAATCGCGAAGCCCAGTCAACGGGTCCGTTGCGGACAATGCTTCCGACTCTATCTCATCCACTGACAGGCGAACCCTGGCATGCATTGCCTCGAACAGGTCTACCTTGTTCTTGAAATGCCAATAAATGGCGCCGCGCGTTACTCCAGCGGCGGCGGCGATGTCGGCCAGGGATGTGTTTGTTACCCCTCTTTTGCTGAATAATAATTCGGCAGCGTCAAGAAGCCTCTTCCTCGTTTCTTCTGATTCAGCCTTTGTCCTGCGGGCCATGGCGCTACTCGTAAACGTTCAGGTTTTCCGGCTGTACGTTTCCATTCTGGAACCGGAAGCTCACAAGGGATATCTGCCTCTTTTTTTGAGGATTTTACAAGGCGTTGTACTACGGATACTGCATCATCAATGTAATGCGCGCATTGCTGCCGTTGATGGTGACGGCGGATTCCCGGAAAGATGGAATGCCCAGCAACGAGGCATTGCCATTCGACACGGCGAATCCCTCTGACGGCAATCCCAGGAAATTCCGGGAAAAACGGCGGTCTTCGTTTTCGTCGTGATAGGCGGTGAAGGCGTAGACGCCCGGATGGGGCAGGGACAGGCATCCGTGAACGGTTCCGCTTTCGGCGGGAAGGCGCACTTTCCCCAGCTTCTTTCCTTTCGCCAGGAAATCTTCGGGACGGTCGCCGTAGATCGAGATGGTGACGGTTCCCTTGGCGCTGCGAACGCCCTCGACATCCACGCTCAGGGTGATGGCGTCGCCGCCAGCCGGGCATCGGCCACCCGTTGCCGGGTTCGCGGCAACGGGGGCAGCGGACAATGCGGCCAACACAAGGACAGCGGAAATGTCCACCCAGCGTGTGAGTTTTTTCGCGACCAAGGTTTTCTCCCTGTAGACAGGGAGTATCCTAGTCAATCTTGGCGATTTCTGGGGGGATTTTCCCTCGAACCGGTCATGACGGGGTTTGTTGGGCTTTGCGCCGCAGGTATTCCTCGCGCTTGCGCCGCATCATCCGCATGTCGTCCCACATGCCGGAATAGGCCAGTTTCAAGGCGCCGTCGAAATCGGTCAACTCGCCGTCGCCTTTCGCCGCTTCGGCGGCGATTCTGGATGCGAACGACGTCTTGGCGATGCCGGTCATCACCGCCTTGTGATCGCCGCCGATGACATAGGTGGCAATCTGCGCGTCGGTCAGCGGCTTGATCGCTTCGCCGGAACCGTTGTCGGGGGCATAGATGGCCTTTGGTCCACGCACCAGATTGAGCGAGATGCCGACCGCCGCACAATGCAATGAACAGGTGCCGTCCACCAGATCGTCGTTGTAGTGGATGAGATGGCGCGAGAAATGCCATTTTTTGCGGTCCATGCCGCAATACGGGCATTTGGGATATTTATCGAACTCGTTCTCCAACGGGTTTGGGTCTTTTGGGGTTCTGGGGGCGAACTGGGCCGGGGTGCCGTCTCCTTCGCAGGTTGCGGCCGAGACGGTGCCGGCGGACAGGGCCACGGCCCCCAGGGTACTGCCGGCAAGCAGGAAACGACGGCGGTTCATGGCATGCTCCTACGGTGAGAAAAGAGAAGTGTCTTGCCATGGACGCTTCACGGGGGCTTTTCCTGACGTCGTCGCGAAAAAAAACGCCGCGGTGTTTGGCCGCGGCGTCTTGTCGTCGGTCTAAAGGACGTGGCCGTCGCCATGCCGTGCCGTTTCGGCGGGTTTGCTGTTCATGCAGGCGGCCAAGGTGTCGCGGGCGCCTTCCATCAACTTGCCGTAAAGCGCCGGCCCGCTGGTCAGGTTGAACCCCAGGGGGTCGAAGGCGCCCCGAGCGCAGCCGCTGACCGGCAGGTTGAACCGCCATTCCAGGTAAAGCAGATCGGCGTTGGTCAGATGCAGCGGCGTGCCTTGGGCAGTCCCCAATGCGGCACGGACGTTATGTTCGGTCTGATGGATTTCCGCCATCAGCGCGATTTCATTGTCCAGGATGGTTTCGCTCGCTTCGGGATAAAGCCTGACCAGGGCCGGGGCCAGCACATGCACCGCGTGGTGGACCAGACGGGGGTCGAGCCAGAACCGCAGGTCGCGGGCGTTTCCCGGCTGGTCGGTTCCGTCCTGGACCGGGGTCATGATCGGGATGTGGCGACCAAGCGTCAGGCTGCGGACCGCAAGGTCGGGCATGATCAATCCGGCCTCGGCGATGGCGCCTTCCAGTTCCGGGCCCGCCCACACCACCATATCGGCGCGGCGCAGTGCCTCGACCTGGGTGGAATCAAGCGCGATCAGATGGTCGGCCACCCGTTCGCGCATCAGCAGTTCAGGCGTGTCGACGCCGCGCAACAGGTTGGAGACCAGGGAATGAAGGGGTGGGACGCTGACCACCACCCGTGCCTGACCGGCATGGGAGGGGGCGGCGGAAAACAGCAACAGCATGGCCGAAGCCGCGGCCAGCATGGTACGAGCAAAAGAGGTCATGGTGACTTCGCTTTCGATGCATGGGCATAAGGACCGCACCGGCGGCCAGTTGCCCGCGACGGGATGCCGCGCCGATGGGGCGCGGTGAATTCAGAAAAAGCGGAAGTCAGGCTGTCGGCGGGGCACGAGGACCGGCGGCGCCGGTCAGGAACGACGGACGGTGGAGCGGGCGGCCGGGGACCGGAAGAATTTGGATGCCGCCGGTTCGCTCGGGCGGGACGACATCCGCCGGGGCCGGGCTTTGGCTGGCGGCGTGGAACAGCGGCAGGCACAGGAAGCAAAGCGCACCGTGCCCGCTTGCCTCGCCCTCTTGTGCTCCTGCGTCGATCACCACCATGCCGGCGGTGGTACACACCACCAGATGGCTGGTGTCGAAGGACTGGGCGAAGGCGGACGGGGCGCCGGCCCCGCCGGCCAGCGGGGCCGCCCCCAAGACGTTGAACAGCAACAGGACCAAGCCGGTCCAGGCGGCGACGAAGCGTCTCCCGGCGGCGGTCGAACGATCGACAGCCGTGTCGTAACGACGGATGGAGAGCCCCCTCTTCATGTCCGGCAGGATGGTCGTGCATGTGATCCAAGTCAAGTCGGCTGCCGGGGCGGGAAAACGCCTCGGCAGCCGGCTTGGAATCAGAAGCGTGCGGTGAAGTTCAGGTTGAACGAACGTCCTTCCTCGTAGATACGGCTGGTCTGGAGGCTCTGACCGTAGGTCATGTATTCCTTGTCGAAAATGTTGGTGACGGCGAAATCGACCCGATACCAATCGCGGTCATAGCTGGCGCCAATGTCGTGCACGGCATAGCCGCTTCGTCTGCGATCCTGTGGCGGTACACCACTGGTGTCCACCTTGGTGTCGTAATCCTGGGCGGCGACGAAGCGCGCGGCATATCTCAAGGCAAGATATTCATCGACAAAATAACCGACACTGGTCGTCAATTTGTCAGGCTGCGAAAGAAGGGCGTTGTTGTTCACCCGCAGGCGCGAGTACCCCGCCCCAAACGACCAATCGCCAAGACGGTAGTCGAGTTCCACGTCTCCTCCCCATCGGTGGACGTTCGATACGTTCTGGTATTGAAAAACGTAACCAGTTCCAAAAGGAGCGGATGTTCGGGCATAGGTGCCGACAGTTGCCTGGTTGATGAGGTCGTCCACATGTTCATCGAATGCTGTCGCCTTGACTCGAAGCGAGTCGCTATCCGCCAGCAGATTATCGAGCGCAAGCGTCATGCCGACCTCTTTGGTATGGCTGACCTCTGGCTTCAAGGTGGGGCTGGCTCGGAAATTCTGGAAACTGCTGCTCCGGTTGTCACTCGAATACAGTTCGGTCAAGGTCGGCGCTCGAAAAGCTTCGCCGTAGCTGGCGAACACCCCCACCGCAGGCAATGCCTGCCATTTGATGGCCAGTTTTGGGGACAATCGTTCGCTGGAATTGGTCGGGTTGGCACCGCCTTCGGCCTTGTAGCTGTCGAAACGCACCGCCGGAATCAGCGTCCAGGTGTTGGATAGCTGGATTTCGTCTTGCACGAACCCTCCGCCCGCCAACATGGTTCCATCGGGGTTGATGGCGTTGGCGCTGCCGCCGCTCGTGTTGGTCAACTCATCCCGATAGCCGTCCAGACCATAGGTAAGGCGGTGGCCGGGACCGGCCATGAAGCGTGAACTGTTCTGAACGCCGCCGCCATAGGTGGTGACTTCATAGGTGCTGTTGTTGGCGGCGGAATTGGCGCGGTCCTGGATTTCTTGTTTCAGGTGCGTGCTGTAAGCGAAGACCTTGCCGTCCAACGTTTTTTTTGTATCGTCCCGGAAGTCCCAACGGCCGGAGAACTCATCTTGGGAACGCTCTATGTAACGTAATGATGAAGCGTTCCAGACATCGTTGAATGCTGGATTGGCGAATCCGATTCCTCCGTCAAAGTAACGCATGTAGGAAACGGTTATATCGTTTAGTTCGTTCGGAGAGTATCCGACCTTCATCAAGCCGTTTTGGCTCGTGCCGTTCTGTATGTTTTCTGTTCCTGCGCCATTATTGATATTATGATAGTTGCGGATCGTGCCGCTGGCCACGACGCTGGCGCCCGCCGTCTGGGCCGCACCGGTGAGGTTGGAATTGATCGACCCATCGCCGGAGCGGTATCCCGCTTTCGCGTACCCGCCGACAGATTCCCCCGGGGCCAGAACGTCGTCGGCGTCAATGGTGCGAAAAGCCATTACACCGCCCAGACCACCGCCGCCATAGATGGCCGAAGACGGCCCGCGCACGATGTCGACTTGTTTTACGAAGTTGGGGTCGAGGTAAAGCGGGCTGAAAATGCCGACCGAAGCGTCCAAACTGCGGCGGGCGTCATCGACCCGAAGAATGATGTCGGATCCTTGGTAGCCACGGATGGTTGGCAATTGACCGTTCTCGCGCGGACCGCCGCCCATGGTGACGCCAGGCAGATCGCGCAATACGGTGGCGATGTCCTTGGCCTGAAGGTCGTCGATCTGCTGGCGCGTTACCACCGAGACCGAGGCGGGAACGTCGAATGCCTTGTTCTCGGTGCGGGTCGCGGTCACCGTCACCGCCTCAAGACGGTTGATCGACTGCGGCTTGACGATGAGATAGGTGTCGCCGCTGGTTCTGGTTTCCAAACCGCTGCCGGCCAACAGTCGGCGCAACGCCTCGGCGACCGGATATTCGCCCTTGAGCGCCGGGGCGGAAAGCCCACGGACGGAATCGCCCGCATACATCATCTGGATTTGCGATTGCGCGGCCAGGGCGTCAAGGGATTCGGAAAGTTTCTGGGCCGGCAGATCCACCCTGACCGTCGTGTCTGCGGCCAATACCGGCATGGCGCCCAGTAACGCGGCCACCGCGCTCAACGCTCCCAACGCGGTTCTCGCGCGGCTGATGACGCCTGTCGCGCCTTTCGGTCCTCTCATTGTCGTCCACCCTTTGGCATGGTCGTTACGGTCGCTTTCGACGGCGAACCCAATGACCAAGACGGATGGCGTGACCGTTCCCTGATGTCGGTTAGGAGAAAAATCAGCGGGGCGTGCGAGTTGGCGGCTGCGTCCGCCCCACGGGTTCAAGGACGATGCGGTCGTCCAGACGGCGTGCCCTGATCGGCAACACCTGTTCAAGGGCGCCCAGGGCGTCGTCGCCATTGTCGATGGCGAAGCTGCCGCTGACCTTCAGACCGGCCAGGGTCGGCGTTCCCATCAGGACGGGGCGCGGGGAATAACGCGACAGCCGTGCCGCGACTTCGGACAAGGGGGTGTCCTTGAACACGATCCGTCCCTGGCGCCAGGCGGTTTCGCCGCGTTCGTTCATGGGCGCCAAGGTCTTGGTCGCGCCCGAGGCACGAATCTCCACCGCCTGTTGGGCGGTCAGGCGCTGTGCGGGGCCTTGCGGTGGGGTCACCGCGACCTCGCCTTCGAACACGGCGACAGTGCTGCTGTCGGGACGGCTGCGCACCAGGAAGCGGGTGCCAACGTCGGTGATCGTGGTGATCGGGGTGTGAACGGTGAAAGGGCGGCTTTCGTCGTGAACCACGTCGAAGACGGCGTCGCCTTTGACCAAGGTGATGGAGTGCGCCCAAGGTTGGCGCGGTATCTTGACGACCGTACCGGCATCCAGGTCGATGCGGCTGCCGTCGCCAAGCGTCACCTGCTGTGGACGGATGGCTGCGTCGATCACCTTTGGCGGTAACAAGAGGATGATGCACGCTCCGGCCATGGCCATTCCCATGGCCGCCGCCCAGTGCCACCGTCGGGAGCGAACCGGGGCGGCAAGGGGATAGTGTGCTGTCAGGGCCGCCGCGTCCGCGTCGATGCGTTCAAGACAGGATATCTCGTGTTGGCGCCGGTTGTCCCCGGCGGCCCACCGCGCCAGATCGTCGCGCTCCCGTTCGGGCGCGTCGCCCGAGGTGGCGCTGACGAATCGCCTGACGGCCTCGGTCCTGAGCTCGTCGGCGGTGGGGGGCGAATCCTGTGTGGACATGGCGAGATGAGTCACGGCTTACCTAGTCCTTGTCAACCCCGGATGGGGTGTCGTCCATGACTTCCCGCAATTGCGCGTAGGCACGGATCACGTGACGTTCCACCATGTTGCGGGAAATTCCCAGTCGGCGCGCCACTTCGGTATGGGGCAGGCCATGCACCTTGTGCAGGACGAAGACCTCGCGGCATCGGGGCGGCAGGTCATCGATGGCGTCACGCAGTCGGACCAGTCTTTGACGGGCGGCCGCGACCTGTTCCGGGTCGGGTTCGGGCTGGGCCGACACCAGCGGGTCTTCCAATCCGATGACTTGCTGGCGGCGGTATCGTTCGCGGCGGAACGTGTCGCGGATGATGTTGAGGGCAATGCATTTGAGCAACGCCAGGGGATGGTCGACCGTTGCCTGTTCCGGCAGGGACAGCATGCGGGCGAACGCCTCGTGCGCCACGTCTTCGGCGTCGCGACTATTGCCCAATGTGCGCGTCAGGAACCGCAAAAGGGACGATTTGTGGGTCAGGTAGGCACCGTTGACCTGTTCGGTCAAGGCGGTGCCGCCTGTGGCCGGGTCACGGGGCATGGCCGGTTGGCCCCGTGCCGGTGCACGCGTGGGTGTTCATGGGGTCACCTCTGCGTCGATCAGGCGCCGTCAGGCGCCGCGATGAAATCCACCTTTTCGGCGGATCTTCGGCTGGACGGAGATCACACCATGGGAGGGGCGCGTGGCGAGGCGATGCCACGCACGGCCTGGGAGGGCAGGGCGTTCGTCGGGGAAGTTTGCGCCGTCAGATGCTCGACGGCCGACGGTGGGGGGGCGGTGGCCGCCATGGGGATTGCGGCCGCGCCATGCATCAGCGGCAGGCAGAATGTACATAACGCGCCGTGTGCCGCGGCCGAGACCGGTGGTGCTTCGCCCTTCGGGTCGATCGCCATCATGCCGGCGGCGGTGCACACCACGATGTATTTTCCGCCCAACAGGGCGTCGGCGTCGGTGGTTGCGGCAACCGCCTGGGAAGCCGGCAGCAACGCCCCTCCCAGGATGTTGACGGCCATCAGCAGCAGAGCTGACCAGGCGAAGAAACGCCGCCGCCATCCGGCGGTCGTTCTCTTGCTGGTCTTGGTGCACCGCTCGGCGTGTCGCATGCGGCGATGATGCCCCTGGGGTATGATTTGTGTCAACCGGACGTCAGAAGTCGCGGTTAGGTCCAAGGCACCACCGCCCCTGGACAAAAGGCTCCCAAGGATGTGGTGGTCACGGCCAAGGACATCATCAATGTCTGTAATACCGGCCGCCCTTTGAAATGATCCGTTCGGGCGGCCGGCAAGCCCGCGCGGCGCCTGAGCGTCACCGTCTCGGCGTGGATTGATCCAATGGATCAATTCATTCGCCGGGCGGTATAAATGAGGGAAAAAGCCGGTCTTCGCTGGCTTCCTCGTCTCCGTGAAACAAAAGCCCCCCATCATTGACGGGGGGCTTTGTCCGTAATCTCCGCCTCCACATGTCGTTGCGGAAGGCTTGATTTCAGAATTCGGCCCAATCCTCGTCCGCGCTCTTGGCGGCTGTGGCCTTGGGCTTCGGCATCGCTTTCGCCACGGGCTTGGCCGTGGGTTTCGGTGCGGCCTTGGCCAGCGGCTTGCGGGAATGGGTCTCGGCCTGGGGATCGGTCCTCTGCGCCGTCGCCTGGACCTGGGCGGCACCGGTGTTGAAGAAGCCCATCAACC
>NZ_JAAIYP010000044.1 GCF_011022235.1 Magnetospirillum aberrantis SpK
TAAGCCGTTCCTGATGCCGATCGAGGACGTGTTCTCGATCTCGGGCCGTGGCACCGTGGTGACCGGCCGTGTCGAGCGCGGCGTGATCAAGGTGGGCGAGGAAGTCGAGATCGTCGGCATCAAGGCGACCGTCAAGACCACCTGCACCGGCGTTGAAATGTTCCGCAAGCTGCTCGACCAGGGCGAGGCCGGCGACAACATCGGCGCCCTGCTGCGCGGCACCAAGCGTGAGGACGTGGAACGCGGCCAGGTTCTGGCGGCTCCGGGCTCCATCACCCCGCACACCGACTTCGAGGCCGAGGCCTACATCCTGACCAAGGAAGAAGGCGGCCGTCACACCCCGTTCTTCACCAACTATCGTCCGCAGTTCTACTTCCGCACCACCGACGTCACCGGCGTCGTGTCGCTGCCGGAAGGCACCGAAATGGTGATGCCGGGCGACAACGTGAAGATGACCGTCAAGCTGATCGCCCCGATCGCCATGGACCAGGGCCTGCGCTTCGCCATCCGCGAAGGCGGCCGTACCGTCGGCGCCGGCGTGGTGGCCAAGGTCATCGCGTAATCGCCACGGCACCGACCGCCCATTCCTCCGTCATCCCCGCGAAAGCGGGGATCCACGGTGGGGCGGTTCACGGACGGCGCCATGGATACCCGCTTTCGCGGGCATGACGAGTAAAAAGCGGCCTCCGAGGGAAACCTCGGAGGCCGTTTTGTTGGAGGTTTCATTTACAAAATGCAACCTCAAGGTGCTGCGCAGTTGATGCACTGCTTGGGATGCGATACGCTCTATGTGAGTGTGTCTATGATCCGGGGGTGTAAAATGGCGTGAATAAGAATGCTCAGCCCAACGGCGATCACGAAGTCCACAAAACTGGCTGTAGCTTTATGCCCTCCGAAGGAAACAGAATTTTCCTGGGTGATTTTGCGACGTGCCAACAGGCTGTGGTGGCGGCGAAGGCATATTATTCGAAGTCCAATGGCTGCTTTTTTTGCGCAAACGAGTGTCATACAAGCTAGCGACAGGGCGCAGGAAACATCGTCCAAAGACTCTGCTTGCACCACCTGCCGAGTCTCTGTATAACCCGTGGCTCCGGCCCGTTGGCCGTCTCCGCAAGAGCCTCTGTCCCGCTGATCACGGACGGGGCTGACTGCGGAGGGTTCTTTGAACCGAAACGAAATTCACACCGATCGGCGTCCGCGCATCAACGTGGGCGCCGATCCGATTTAACGGATGACGTGAAATGGAAAGCCAGAACATCCGTATCCGCCTCAAGGCGTTCGATCACCGCGTGCTGGACCAGTCCACCCGCGAGATCGTGAACACCGCCAAGAGGACTGGTGCGCAGGTGCGCGGACCGATCCCGCTTCCCAGCCGGATCGAGAAGTTCACCGTCAACCGCTCCCCGCACATCGACAAGAAGTCGCGCGAGCAGTTCGAGATTCGCACCCACAAGCGTCTGCTGGACATCGTTGACCCGACCCCGCAGACCGTGGATGCCCTGATGAAGCTCGACCTGGCCGCCGGTGTCGACGTCGAGATCAAGCTCTAAGGAACCAACACGATGCGATCCGGTCTCATCGCCCAGAAGGTCGGCATGACGAGGATCTTCACCGAGGACGGCACCCATGTGCCCGTCACCGTGTTGAAGGTCGACACCGTACAGGTGGTCTCGACCCGCTCTGTGGAAAAGGACGGCTATGTTGCCGTTCAGCTCGGCGCTGGCGCCGCGAAGGTCAAGAACGTTGCCAAGGCGCAGCGCACCACCTTCGCCAACGCCAAGGTCGAGCCCAAGAAGAAGCTCGCCGAATTCCGCGTCACCCCCGAGAACGTTCTCGAGGTTGGTGTCGAACTGTCGGCCGCCCATTTCATCCCCGGCCAGTTCGTGGACATCACCGGCAACACCATCGGTAAGGGTTTTGCCGGTGGCATGAAGCGCTGGAACTTCCGCGGCCTGGAAGCCACCCACGGCGTGTCGGTGTCGCACCGCTCGCACGGTTCGACCGGTCAGCGCCAGGACCCCGGCAAGGTGTTCAAGGGCAAGAAGATGGCTGGCCATATGGGTGACGAACAGGTCACTACCCAGAACCTCAAGGTGGTCTCCACCGATGCCGAGCGCGGTCTGATCCTGGTCAAGGGTTCGGTCCCCGGCGCCGAGGGTTCGTGGGTCCTGGTCAAGGACGCGGTCAAGCGCAAGCTGCCCGAGGGCGTGCCGTTCCCGGCCGGCCTCAAGGCCGCCGTCGCCGGCGAGTAAGGATAAGCGCGATGAAGACGAACGTTATCAGCCTGGACAACAAGGCCGTCGGCGAGATCGAACTCGCTGACGAAGTGTTCGGCGTCGCGGTTCGCACCGATCTGCTTCACCGTATGGTGAGCTATCAGCTGTCGAAGCGCCGTGCCGGCACCCACAAGACCAAGGGGATCTCCGAGATCTCCGGCACCACCAAGAAGCCCTTCGCCCAGAAGGGTGGTGGTCGCGCCCGCCAGGGTTCGCTGCGGTCTCCGCAGTTCCGTGGCGGTGCCACCATCTTCGGCCCGGTCGTGCGTTCCCACGCCTTCGACATGCCGAAGAAGGTCCGCTCGCTGGCGCTCAGGACCGCGCTGTCGGCCAAGGCGGCCGAAGGCAAGCTGATCGTGCTGGATCAGGCCAAGCTGTCGGCCCCCAAGACCAAGGATCTGGCCACCCGCCTCAAGGCGCTGGGCTGGGGCTCGGTGCTGGTGATCGACGGCCCGGCGCTGGACGACAACTTCGCGCTGGCGTCCCGCAACATCCCGTTCGTGGACGTGCTGCCGAGCGTCGGTGCCAACGTGTACGACATCCTGCGTCGCGACACCCTGGTTCTGACCAAGGACGCGGTCGCTGCCCTGGAGGCTCGCCTGAAATGAGCAAGACCATCTCGAAGGAGCGGATGTACGACATCATCCGCGCTCCCGTGATCACCGAGAAGGCCACCATGGGTTCCGAGTACAACCAGGTCACCTTCAAGGTGCCGCTGGATGCCTCGAAGCCGGAAATCAAGGCGGCCGTCGAAGGTGTGTTCGGGGTGAAGGTCACCGCCGTCAACACCATCGTCGCCAAGGGCAAGGTGAAGCGGTTCCGCGGCCGTGTCGGCCAGCGTTCGGACGTCAAGAAGGCGATCGTGACCCTGGCCGAAGGCAATTCCATCGACGTGACCACGGGGGTCTGACGCCATGGCACTGAAGTCTTACAAGCCCACGACCCCGGGCCAGCGTCAGCTTGTGACCGTTGACCGGTCCGAGCTGTGGAAGGGCAAGCCCGAGGCGAGCCTGACCGAGGGTCTGCGCAAGAAGGGTGGCCGTAACAACCTCGGCCGCATCACCGTTCGCTTCCGTGGCGGCGGGCACAAGCGTCGTTATCGCCTGGTCGATTTCAAGCGCACCAAGTTCGATGTGGCCGCGACCGTTCTGCGTCTGGAATACGACCCGAACCGCACCGCCTTCATCGCCCTGATCGAATACGCCGACGGCGAAAAGAGCTACATCCTGGCTCCGCAGCGTCTGGCGGTCGGCGACACCGTGATCGCCGGCGAGAAGGTCGACATCAAGCCGGGCAACGCGCTGCCGCTGAAGAACATTCCCGTGGGCACCGTGGTGCACAACGTGGAACTGAAGCAGGGCAAGGGCGGTCAGATCGCCCGCTCGGCCGGCACCTATGTCCAGTTGGTTGGCAAGGATCAGGGTTACGCCCAGATCCGTCTGGCTTCCGGCGAGCTGCGCATGGTTCGCGGCGAGTGCATGGCCACCATCGGTGCCGTGTCCAACCCCGACCAGCAGAACGTCTCGCTGGGCAAGGCCGGCCGCACCCGTTGGCTGGGCTTCCGCCCGCATGTTCGCGGTGTTGCCATGAACCCGATCGACCACCCGCATGGTGGTGGTGAGGGTCGCACCTCGGGTGGCCGTCATCCGGTCACTCCTTGGGGCAAGCCGACCAAGGGCAAGAAGACGCGTTCCAACAAGAAGACGGATGGCCTGATCATGCGCCGTCGTCAACTGAACAAGTAAGGAGGGACGGGGTATGGCTCGTTCCGTTTGGAAGGGTCCGTTCATCGACGGTTACCTGCTGAAGAAGGCGGATAAGTCGCGTGCCAGCGGCCGCAACGAGGTCATCAAGATCTGGTCGCGTCGCTCGACTATTCTGCCGAATTTCGTGGGTCTGACCTTTGGTGTGTACAACGGCCAGAAGTACATCCCGGTCCTCGTGACCGAAAACATGGTCGGCCACAAGTTCGGTGAGTTCTCGCCGACCCGGACCTACTACGGCCACGGCGTCGACAAGAAAGCGAAGAGGAAGTAAGCCATGGGCAAGAAGCCTGCTGAGCGCGTCCTCGCGGACACCGAAGCGATGGCCTTCCAGGCCTCGATTCGCACCAGCCCGCGCAAGCTCAACCTGGTTGCGGCCTCGATCCGCGGCCTCAAGGCCGAGACCGCGATGCACTCCCTCACCTTCTCCAAGCGCCGCGTCGCCGAGATCGTGAAGAAGGTGTTGCAGTCGGCCATCGCGAACGCGGAAAACAACCACCAGCTCGACGTGGACCGGCTCTATGTGGCCGAGGCCTATGTCGGCAAGGCGATGGTGATGAAGCGGTGGCGCGCCCGCGCCCGTGGCCGTGTCGGCCGCATTGAAAAGCCGTTCTCGAACCTGACCGTGATCGTGCGCGAGCGCGAAGAAGCGACCGGGGAGTAAGCAGATGGGTCAGAAAGTCAATCCGATCGGTCTTCGCCTCGGCATCAACCGCACCTGGGATTCCCGTTGGTTCGCCGACGAATCCTACGCCAAGATGCTGCACGAGGATCTCACGTTGCGTGACCACCTGCGCAAGAAGCTGGCTCAGGCCGGTGTCTCCCGCGTGGTCATCGAGCGCCCGGCCAAGAAGGCCCGCATCACCATTCACACCGCCCGTCCGGGCGTGGTGATCGGTAAGAAGGGCGCCGACATCGAGGTGCTGCGCAAGGATCTGTCGAAGATGACCGGTGGCGAAGTCCACCTGAACATCATCGAAATCCGCAAGCCCGAGCTGGATGCCCAGCTGGTGGCTGAAAGCATCGCCCAGCAGTTGGAGCGTCGCGTGTCCTTCCGCCGCGCCATGAAGCGTGCCGTTCAGTCGGCCATGCGTCTGGGCGCCCTGGGCATTCGTATCAACTGCTCCGGCCGTTTGGGCGGCGCCGAGATCGCCCGTATGGAATGGTATCGCGAAGGCCGCGTGCCGTTGCACACCCTGCGTGCCGACATCGATTACGGTGTGGGTACCGCCAAGACCACCTACGGTACCTGCGGTATCAAGGTGTGGGTGTTCAAGGGCGAGATCCTGGCCCACGATCCGATGGCCCAGGACAAGCGCGCCGCTGGCGAATCGGCTCCGGCCGAGCGCGGCGACCGCCGTTGATTGAAGGGGTAGCAAGAGATGCTTTCGCCCAAGCGTACTAAGTTCCGCAAGTTCCACAAGGGCCGCATCCATGGCGATGCCAAGGGCGGCACCCTGTTGAACTTCGGCGCCTTCGGCCTGAAGGCGCTGGAGCCGGAGCGCATCACCGCTCGCCAGATCGAAGCGGCCCGTCGCGCGCTGACCCGTCACCTGAAGCGTCAGGGCCGCGTGTGGATCCGCGTGTTCCCCGACGTGGCGGTTTCCAGCAAGCCCGCCGAAGTCCGTATGGGCTCCGGTAAGGGTACGCCCGAGTTCTGGGTGGCCAAGATCAAGCCCGGCCGCGTGCTGTTCGAGGTGGACGGCGTGCCGGAAGATCTGGCCCGTCGTGGTTTTGAGTTGGCCGCTGCCAAGCTGCCGATCAAGACCAAATTCATCGTCCGCATCGGGGAGTAATGGCCATGGCTAAGGCTACCGATCTCCGCGCCAAGACCGACGACCAGCTCAAGGATTCCCTCCTTGAGCTGAAGAAGGAGCAGTTCAATCTGCGCTTTCAGAAGGCGTCCGGTCAGCTGGAGAACACCGCTCGCGTCACGGCGATCCGTCGCGAGATCGCGGTGATCAAGACCATTCTCGGCGAGCGCGCCCGCGCTAGCGCGGCTTAAGAAAAGGACCTCTGGCAATGCCGAAGCGCATTCTTCAGGGCGTGGTGGTCAGCGACAAGATGGACAAGACCGTTGTCGTATCCGTCGAACGTCGCGTGATGCACCCGATCTATAAGAAGTTCATCCGTCGTTCGAAGAAGTATCACGCGCACGACGAGAGCAACACCTTCAAGGTCGGCGACACTGTTCGCATTTGCGAATGCCGTCCGATCTCGAAGACCAAGACCTGGGAAGTGATCGTCGAACAGGCGTAAGCCTGCTCGACGATATCGACCTCGAAATAAAGGAAACTCGACATGATCCAGATGCAAACCAACCTGGACGTCGCCGATAATTCGGGTGCCCGCCGGGTGCAGTGCATCAAGGTTCTGGGTGGTTCGCACCGTACCATCGCCAACGTCGGCGACATTATTGTCGTTTCGATCAAGGAGGCGATTCCGCGCGGCAAGGTGAAGAAGGGTGACGTGCATCGCGCCGTCATCGTTCGCACCGCCAAGGAAATCCGTCGCCCGGATGGTACCGCGATCCGCTTTGACACCAATGCTGCCGTTCTGATCAACAAGCAGAACGAACCCATCGGCACCCGTATTTTCGGCCCGGTCACCCGTGAGCTTCGCGCCAAGAAGTTCATGAAGATCATCTCGCTGGCTCCGGAGGTGCTCTAATGGCCGGTTTGAACGTGAAGAAGGGCGATCGCGTCATCGTGATCGCCGGCAAGGACAAGGGTAAGATCGGCGAAGTGATCGCCGCCTACCCGCGCGAAGAGCGCGTCGTTGTCCAGGGCGTCAACAAGGTGAAGAAGCATCAGCGTCCGACCGCTGCCGCCGCCGGCGGCATCGTCGAGAAGGAAGCTGCCATTCACGTTTCCAACGTCGCCCACGTCGATCCCAAGGACAACAAGCCGACCCGCGTCGGCGTGAAGGTCCTGGAAGACGGTCGCAAGGTCCGAGTCGCCAAGCGCTCGGGCGAAGTCATCGACCGGTAAGGGGAGAGGGACAAATGACCGCCCGTTTGCGTAAGCATTACGAAGAGAAGGTCCGGCCCGCCCTGCAAAACGAGTTCAACTACGCGAACCCGATGCAGGTGCCGAAGCTCGAGAAGATCGTGATCAACATGGGTGTCGGTGAAGCCGCCCAGGACGCGAAGAAGATCGAGGCTGCTCTGGCCGAGCTGACCCTGATTTCCGGCCAGAAGCCGGTGTCCACCAAGGCCAAGAAGTCCATCGCCCAGTTCAAGCTGCGTGAAGGCCAGGTCGTCGGTTGCAAGGTCACGCTGCGTGCCGACCGCATGTACGAGTTCCTTGACCGTCTGGTCAACATTGCGCTGCCGCGCGTCCGCGACTTCCGCGGCGTGCCGGGCAAGTCCTTCGATGGCCGCGGCAATTATGCCCTGGGCATGAAGGAGCAGTTGGTGTTCCCGGAAATCAACTATGACAAGGTTGATGCCACCCGGGGCATGGACATCATTTTCGTCACGACGGCCAAGTCCGATGCGGAAGCCAAGGCGCTTCTCAAGGGCTTTGACATGCCGTTCGCGAGCTAATGGAGACCCCTCGCAATGGCTAAGATCAGCTCTGTCGAGAAGAACAAGAAGCGCGCCAAGATGGCCGACCGCTTTGCGGCCAAGCGCGCTCGCCTTAAGGCGATCATCATGAACCGCGAAACCTCCCCGGAGGAGCGCTTCGAGGCTGCCTTGAAGCTGGCGGAAGTACCGCGTAACTCGGCCAAGAATCGCGTGCGTCTGCGCTGCGAGCTCACCGGCCGTCCGCGTGGTAACTACCGCAAGTTCAAGCTGTGCCGTAACAAGCTGCGCGAGCTTGGCAATCTGGGCCAGATTCCTGGCCTCGTGAAGTCGAGCTGGTAAGGGAGGCAGACGACAATGTCCATGACCGATCCGCTCGGCGATATGCTCGCCCGCATCCGCAACGGGCAGCGAGCGAACAAGTCCAGCATCACTTCGCCGGCCTCGGGCCTGCGGATGAATGTCCTCGAAGTCTTGAAGCGCGAGGGCTACATCCGCGGCTATTCCAAGGCTGACCTGCGTCCCGGCGTGGCCGAGCTCACCATCGAGCTCAAGTACCACGAGGGCAAGCCGGTGATCACCGAGATCTCCCGCGTGTCCAAGCCCGGTCGCCGCGTTTATTCCAAGATCGCCGACCTGCCGCGCGTGGCGAACGGCCTGGGTATCTCCATCCTGTCCACTCCGCGTGGCGTGATGAGCGATGCCGAGGCCCGTACCGCCAACGTTGGCGGCGAGGTCCTGTGCCAGGTGTTCTAAGGAGGGACTGACAGATGTCGCGAGTCGGCAAATATCCCGTGCCGGTGCCGTCTGGGGTTTCCGTCCAGATCGCCGGCGCCGAGTTCATCGCCAAGGGCAAGCTGGGCGAGTCCCGCATGCCCCTGTCGGGCGAAGTTGAGACCACCATCGAGGGCGACAAGGTTTGGGTGAAGCCCAAGTCTGAAACCAAGGCCGCCCGTATGATGTGGGGCACTACCCGTGCGCTCATCAACAACGTCGTCAAAGGCGTGAACGAAGGCTTCACCATCAACCTGGAGATCAACGGTGTCGGTTACCGTGCTGCCGTCGAGGGCAAGACCCTCAAGTTGCAGCTTGGTTACTCCCATGACATCGACTATCCGATCCCGGCCGATGTGACCATGAAGTGTGACAAGCCCACCACGATCTCGATTACCGGCAAGGACAAGCGCCAGGTCGGTCAGGTCGCTGCGGAGATCCGTGCGTTCCGTGGCCCCGAGCCCTACAAGGGCAAGGGCGTCAAGTACGAACACGAAACGATCCTCCGCAAGGAAGGCAAGAAGAAGTAAGGAGCTCCGCTATGATGACGCCGAAGGAACTTTTCGAGCGCCGCAAGCGGCGCAACCGTGCAAGCATCGCGAAGAAGTCGGGTGGCCGTGTGCGCCTGTCGGTCTTCCGCTCCAGCAAGCACATCTATGTTCAACTGATCGACGACGCCCAGGGCAAGACCCTGGCGTCCGCCTCGACCCTCGAGGCCGATCTCAAGGGCAGCCTGAAGACCGGCGCCGATGTCGCGGCTGCTGCCGCGGTCGGCAAGCTGATCGCCGAGCGGGCCAAGGCGGCCGGCATCACCGAGGTGGTGTTCGACCGTGGCGGCTACATCTATCACGGCCGGGTCAAGGCCCTGGCCGATGCGGCCCGCGAAGGCGGCCTGTCTTTCTAAGGGAACGAGAATATGGCACGTACTCCCAATCCCGATCGTGGTGGAGACAGCACCGAGCAGCGTCGCGGCCGTGGCCGTGGCGGTGACGGCGATGGCCGGGCTCCGCGCGGTCGTGGCAACGATTCTCAGCGCGGTGAGCGCGAGGAATCCGAGTTCATCGACAAGCTGGTCCACATCAACCGCGTCGCCAAGGTGGTGAAGGGCGGCCGTCGCTTCGCCTTCGCCGCTCTGGTGGTGGTCGGTGACGGCAAGGGCCGCGTCGGTTACGGCTCGGGCAAGGCCCGCGAGGTCCCCGAGGCTATCCGCAAGGCCACCGAACAGGCCAAGCGCAACATGATCAAGGTCGCCCTTCGCGAAGGCCGCACCCTGCATCATGACGTGAACGGTCATTTCGGTGCCGGTCGCGTGGTCCTGCGCGCCGCCCCGCCCGGTACCGGTATCATCGCCGGTGGTCCGATGCGCGCGGTGTTCGAGACCGTGGGCGTCGCGGACGTGGTGGCCAAGTGCTTGGGCACCTCCAACCCGCATAACATGATCAAGGCGACCTTCGCCGCGTTGGAAAGCCTGTGCTCTCCGCGCTCCATCGCCGCCAAGCGTGGCAAGAAGGTCGGCGACATCATTGGTCGTCGTGACGGTGCCGCCGCCGCGGCCACCGCGGCGTAACGGAGGACCTGACGATGGCTGACAAGAAGACCGTCACCGTGACCCAGGTCGCGAGCCCGATCGGCCGCACCAAGGACCAGCGCGCCACTCTGGTTGGTCTTGGCCTGAACAAGATCCGTCGCATCAGCACCCTGGAGGACACTCCGGCCGTGCGCGGCATGATCAACAAGGTCAAGCACCTGGTCCAGGTGGTCGAGGAGTAATACTCCGACCGGTCCCCGCTTCGGCGGGGGCCGGCAACGAGGAAGAAGACAATGACGAAGCTCAACGATCTTCGCGACAACGACGGCGCCCGCTACAAGGCCAAGCGCGTCGGTCGTGGTATCGGTTCCGGCAAGGGCAAGACCTCGGGCCGTGGCGTCAAGGGCCAGGGTTCGCGTACCGGTGTCGCCCTGCATGGTTTCGAAGGCGGTCAGATGCCCATCTACCGTCGTCTGCCCAAGCGCGGCTTCAACAAGCCGTTCCGCCTGGAATTCGCCGAAGTGAACCTGGGTCGCCTTCAGGCCGCCATCGAGGCGGGCAAGGTCGACGCCGGCAAGACCATCGACACCGCTGCTCTCCAGGCCGCCGGCCTGGTCGGCAATGCCCGTGACGGCGTTCGCCTGCTGGCCCGTGGCGAGCTGAAGACCAAGGTGACCATCGAGGTCGCCGGTGCGTCCAAGGCCGCCGTGGAAGCGGTGGAAAAGCTGGGCGGTTCGGTGAAGGTGGCGGAAGCCGCCGTGGCCGCCGAAGGCTGATCCCATCTTTCGTTACGTGCGTGGCGCCCTCTCGTGACCCCCAAAGGTCATGGGTTGGCTCCACGCCGTAATTGCTTTAAAAGCTGGTGTTCCCGTTCCGGTGACGGTGCCGCCCCGCGCAAGTCGGGGAGAGGGCGCCGGAACCGGTACACCAGTGCAACGCTTTATCATTCCTGGAGAAGGGCATGGCCTCTGCCGCCGAGCAGCTTGCCGCGAACCTGAACTTTGGCGTCCTGGCAAAGGCGACCGACCTCAAGAAGCGGATTTGGTTCACCGTCGCCGCCCTGGTGGTCTACCGCCTGGGCACCTGGATTCCGATTCCCGGCGTCGATCCCCATGTCATGGCCGATCTGTTCAAGCAGAGCGGCGGCGGCTTGCTCGGCATGTTCGACATGCTGGCCGGCGGCGCGTTGCAGCGCATGACCATCTTCGCGCTCAACATCATGCCCTACATCTCGGCCTCCATCATCATGCAGCTGATGGCGACCGTCATTCCGTCGCTCGAGGCGATCAAGAAGGAAGGCGAACAGGGTCGCAAGAAGATCAATCAGTACACCCGTTACCTGACGGTGCTGATCGCCATCTTCCAGTCCTGGGGTATCGCCACCGGCCTGTTGGGCATGACCGGTTCCACCGGTCCGGCGGTGATGATGGACAGCCCGGCGCTGTTCACCTTCGCTACCGTGGTGACCCTGACCGGCGGCACGCTGTTCCTGATGTGGCTGGGTGAGCAGATCACCGCGCGCGGCATCGGCCAGGGCACCTCGCTGATCATCTTCGCCGGTATCGTCGCGCAATTGCCGCACGCCTTGGCCGCGACCCTGGAACTGGGCCGCACCGGCGCCCTGCATCCGCTGGTGATCATGGCGTTGCTGGTGATGTCGGTCGCCGCCATCGCCTTCATCGTGTTCATGGAGCGCGCCCAGCGTCGCCTGATCGTCCAGTACCCGAAGCGTCAGGTGGGCAACAAGATGTATGGCGGCGAGTCCTCGCACCTGCCGCTCAAGCTCAACACCTCGGGCGTCATCCCGCCGATCTTCGCCAGCTCGCTGTTGCTGATGCCGGTGACGGTGGCCCAGTTCACCGCCCAGGGTGGCCCGGAATGGCTGACCACCTTCACGGCGCTGATGGGGCGCGGGCATCCGCTGTACCTGGCGATGTATGCCGGCCTGATCGTGTTCTTCGCGTTCTTCTATACCGCCGTGGTGTTCAATCCCGTGGACACCGCCGACAACCTCAAGAAGTACGGCGGCTTCATTCCCGGCATCCGGCCCGGCAAGAACACCTCGGATTACCTGGATTACGTGCTGACCCGGCTGACCGTGGCGGGGGCGGCCTATCTGGTGGCGCTGTCCATCCTGCCCGAGCTGCTGATTGCCAAGTGGTCCGTGCCCTTCTACTTTGGCGGCACCAGCCTGCTGATCGTGGTGACGGTGACCATGGACACCGTGGCCCAAATTCAGTCGCACCTGCTGGCGCACCAGTACGAGGGACTCATCAAGAAGTCCCGGCTTAGGGGCCGTCGCGGCTGATCCGCACGGCCGACAAGGGAGAAGCAGAGATGAATCTGGTCTTGTTGGGGCCGCCGGGCGGCGGCAAGGGTACTCAGGCCAAGCGTCTGATGGACAAGTATGGTCTTGTTCAGTTGTCCACCGGCGACATGCTGCGCGCCGCCGTCGCCTCGGGGTCCGAGGTCGGCAAGCGTGCCAAGGCGGTGATGGACGCCGGCCAGTTGGTGAGCGACGACATCGTCATCGCCATCATCGAAGACCGGCTGGACGCACCCGACACCAAGAACGGCGTCATCTTCGACGGCTTCCCCCGCACCGTGGCCCAGGCCGAGGCGCTTGACGCCATGATGGTGAAGAAGGGCAAGAAGCTGGATTTCGCCATCGAGATCCGCGTTCCCGACGAGCCGATCATCGAACGCATCACCGGCCGCTTCACCTGCGCCAAGTGTGGCGCCGGCTATCATGACAAGTTCCAGCGTCCCAAGGTGGACGGCACCTGCGATTCGTGTGGCGGTTCCGAGTTTTCCCGGCGCGCCGACGACAACGCCGAGACCGTCTCCAAGCGCCTGGCTGCCTACCACGCCCAGACGGCGCCGCTCATTCCCTATTACCAGGGCAAGGGCAACTACCATCTGGTCGACGGCACCCAGGACATTGCGGTCGTGACCCAATCGCTCGAGGGTATCCTCGGCGCGGCCCTCAAGGGCTGACGGGGTGTGATGGCGAAGAGTCGCTTTGCGTTGACTCTTCGCCGAATCACCCTATAATCGCGCACCTTCGGTTTCTCCCATGTTGGGCGAGGCCCGATGTGGTGTTATTTGAATTCCGGCCTCTGGGGTGGGCCCATGCCGGGTGGAAAAGCGGGGGCGGATCGTATCCGTCCGCCCTTTGATCGTCTAAAGGAGTAACCAGCTTTGGCCCGTATCGCTGGCGTCAATATTCCGACCAACAAGCGCGTCCTGATCGCGCTGACCTATATCCATGGCATCGGTCGTGCCAAGGCGGCTGAAATCTGCACCGCCCTGGCCATTCCCGCCGAGCGTCGGGTCAATCAGCTGACCGACGACGAGGTCCTGAAGATCCGCGAACTGATCGACCGCGACTACAGCGTCGAGGGTGATCTGCGTCGCGAGGTCGCCATGAACATCAAGCGGTTGATGGATCTGGGCTGCTATCGCGGCCTGCGTCATCGCCGCGGCTTGCCGGTTCGCGGTCAGCGCACGCACACCAACGCGCGCACCCGCAAGGGCCCGGCCAAGCCGATCGCCGGTAAGAAGAAGGCGACCCGCTAAAACACGCGACGTAATTTAAGGATCACCTCTCATGGCTAAGCCGTCCGCTGCCGCGCGTCCTCGTCGCCGCGAGCGCAAGAACATCACCTCGGGCGTGGCGCATGTGAATGCCACGTTCAACAACACCATGATCACCATCACCGATGCCCAGGGCAACACCATCTCGTGGTCGTCCTCGGGTATGCAGGGCTTCAAGGGTTCGCGTAAGTCGACCCCCTACGCCGCGCAGGTTGCCGCCGAAGACGCCGGCAAGAAGGCGATGGAACATGGTATGCGCACCCTCGAGGTCGAGGTGAAGGGTCCGGGCGCCGGCCGTGAGAGCGCCCTGCGCGCTCTCCAGGCCGTCGGCTTCGCCATCACTTCGATCCGCGACGTCACCCCGATCCCGCACAACGGTTGCCGTCCGCGCAAGCGTCGCCGCGTGTGATCGGAAGAGGTCCGTGAACGGGCTAACCGCCGCCTTCCGCCATGGGGGGCCGGCGGTCATGCCGTTCAGGGGCCATGGATTGTTCCTAGCATGAGGTCACGCTCGTGATTCAAAAGAACTGGCAGGAACTGATCAAGCCCTCGAAGCTTCAGATCGAGGCCGGGGCTGACCCGTCCCGTTCCGCTACCGTGGTCGCCGAACCGCTGGAACGCGGTTTTGGCATGACGCTGGGCAATTCGTTGCGCCGCGTCTTGCTGTCGTCGCTCCAGGGCGCCGCCGTCACCGCTATCCAGATCGAGGGCGTTCTCCACGAGTTCTCGTCGATCCCCGGCGTGCGCGAAGACGTCACCGACATCATCCTGAACGTCAAGAACCTCGGCCTGCGCATGCATGGCGAGGGACCGAAGCGCATGCATCTGCGTGCCACCGGCCCCGGCGAGGTCAAGGCGGGGATGATCGAGGTCGGACACGACATCGAGATCATGGACCCCGACCTGGTGCTGTGCACCCTGGACGAGGGCGCCAAGCTCAACGTCGAGTTCACCGTCGAATCCGGCAAGGGCTATGTCCCGGCTTCGCAGAACCGTCCCGAGGATTCGCCGATCGGTCTGATCCCGATCGACGCCATCTTCTCGCCGGTCAAGAAGGTCGCCTACAAGGTCGAGAACACCCGCGTCGGTCAGGTGACCGACTACGACAAGCTGTCGATGGTGGTCGAGACCAACGGCGCCGTGACCCCGGACGACGCGGTGGCCCTGGCCGCCCGCATCCTTCAGGATCAGTTGCAGCTGTTCATCAACTTCGAGGAACCCACCGCGGTCGTCGAGGAAGAGAAGAAGGACGAACTGCCCTTCAACAAGAACCTGCTGCGCAAGGTTGACGAGCTTGAGCTGTCGGTCCGTTCGGCCAACTGCCTCAAGAACGACAACATCATCTACATCGGCGATTTGGTCCAGAAGACCGAGGCCGAGATGCTGCGCACCCCGAACTTCGGCCGCAAGTCTCTGAACGAGATCAAGGAAGTTCTGTCCCAGATGGGTCTCCACCTGGGCATGGAAATTCCGAACTGGCCGCCGGAGAACATCGAGGAACTGGCTAAGAAGCTGGAAGAACCCTACTAAGGGTTCGCTGGTTTCCGGCGCGACGCCTGGGCCTTTCGGTCCACGTCGCGCCGTGACTTTTCCAAAAGGGCCATGACGGCCCGCCCCGGACGTACCTGGAATCAGGGCGGACGGGAACACAATCGGTCCTCGCGCCGCGAGGCCAAGCCCAAGGAGTGATCCCATGCGTCACGGTATGTCCGGCCGCAAGCTGAACCGCACCAGCGCCCACCGCAAGGCGATGTTCGCTAACATGGTCAACGCGCTCATCAAGCACGAGCAGATCAAGACCACCCTGCCCAAGGCCAAGGACCTGCGTCCGATCGCCGAGAAGATCATTTCTCTGGGCAAGTCGGGCACTCTGCACGACCGTCGCCGCGCTTTCGCCATCCTGCGCGACGAGGCCGTGGTGGCCAAGCTGTTCTCGGTGATCGCCGAGCGCTACAAGGGTCGCCAGGGCGGTTACACCCGCGTCCTCAAGGCCGGTTTCCGGTATGGCGACTGCGCCCCGATGGCCTTCATCGAGCTGGTTGACCGCGATCCGGCCGCCAAGGGCCAGGATTCCGGCCCGACCGCCGAGAAGTCGGAAGACGGCGAGGAGTAATCTCCTCATCGTCTGTGACGACGTCACGAAAGGGCGCTCCCGGTTGGGGGCGCCCTTTTCGTTTGGGTTGTTCTTTTTGTTGGGGCGAATGGCTGTGGTCCAGAGACACCACAGGCGCCCGGTGGGCGCCTGTTGGGGACCGCGTCGGCCGGTGGACTCAGACGGTGATGTCGAGCACCTGACCGGGACCACTGACGGGTGGTGGAGACGCAGCCTGGACGCCGGGCTGCGTGGCGGCGGCGACGACTTGCAGAACGGCGGCATCTTGCGCCAACGCCTGTTTGGTCATCTGAACGGACAGGCTCTGTACGAACTCCGCCCGCTTGACCGTCATCGCCATTTCCGCTGCTGCGGCGATTTCCATTGATCGTCTCCCTTCCGACGGATCAGGAACATCATAGCAAAATCTAGCCGCAGAGTCACGTTACTGCGGCGTTCCGAACAACTCTCGGGTGAGTTGGTTCACCAGTCGGCGGAAACGCGGGTCATCGGCGCTTTCCACCTTGGCCACCCAGCCGCGAATGGATGCCAGAAGCGAGGTGCCGTCGCAAAAGGCGGCGTGGACGGTCACGCGCTCGGGCGTTTCGACGGCGGTCGCCACCTGTCCCCGGCACAGGTCGCGGGGATCGGTCGAGGCGGGAGCGTTGAACGCCAGGACCGCGCGATAACGTGGTTCTGGCGTCAGTTGCGGGTCAAGGGTGAAGGCGGTCGGGCGGCCGAAAACGCCGCCGGCCATGGCCTCGACCACATCCGCACGAAAATCCGGGGCGGCCATGGCGAAAGCTGCGCCGTGCACTTCGACCAGCAGCGGCCCCTTGCTGGTGGCGTGGACCAGGGACGACCACGCCGCCGGGCTGCGCCATCCGGCCACGGTGGCGGGGCCGTCGCCGCAGCCGGAAACCACGGCCGCCAGTGCCGCCGCGCCTACCCCCATCAACCGCTTCAACATGTTCGCCGCCTTTTGCCGGTGCTGTTACATCGGGATCATACCCTGTGGCGGCTTTTTTCTCCTCTCGGGTAAAAACCCCACCCGTTCGGTTAAAAAAGCCCATACCGCAAGGCGGTTGTGCGTAGCGTGCGCCCCAGGATATGGTGCTTGGACAGGAAACGACAACCGGTCAGCTAAGACCGGGAAGAAAGGGGTAGGGCGTGAATCAATTCAGTGAACTCAGGGTGCTGGTGGTTGACGCCAACGCCCACATCCGCCGACTTATCGCCACGCTTCTGGGGGCTCTGTCCATCAAGGACGTGCACGAGGCGCGCAATCCGGCGGCGGCCATGCCGCTGATCCAGGACAATCCCCCGCATCTGATCATCGCCGACATGACCGGCGACGCCACCGAGACGGTGTTGTTCATCCACCGCATCCGTCGTGGCGAGCTTTTGGACGCACGCACTCCGGTCCTGGGGTTGGCCGCCAGCAGCCATCATGCGGTTCTGGAACAGGCTCGCGAAGCCGGTGTGGACGAGATCATCGCCAAGCCGTTGTCGGCCATCGAGGTGATTCAGAGCGCCGGTTCCCTGTTGGAGGCCGTCTTGCGCCGGCCGCCGGTTCTGCCCGCCGGCGCCTGAGCCGACGGCGGGGTGCCGAAAAATCAACGTCTCCTTGCCACGATGCGGCCCTGAACCGATAGTATGGCGGTTCATCGTCGTTTAGTGCCGCAAAGGGGTCGTCATGAGGATGCCGCGTTTTTTCGTCCTGTCGCTGTTGGCCATGGCGGCCGTGGTGCCGCCGATGACAGCCGGGTCGGCGCAGGCCCAGCAGGTGCCCTCGTCGCGGGAACAAATTTCGCTGTCTTTTTCCCCGCTGGTCAAATCGGCGGCTCCGGCGGTGGTGAACATCTACACCAAGCGGGTGGTGCGGGCCGCCGCCTCGCCCTTGCTGAACGATCCGTTCTTTCGCCGTTTCTTCGGTGATGCGTTGCCGCCGGGCGCGGTGAAGGAGAAGATCCAGCGGTCGTTGGGGTCGGGGGTCATCCTTTCGCCCGATGGCACGGTGGTCACCAACCACCACGTCATCAAGGACGCCGACGAGGTCACGGTGGTCTTGTCCGACCGCCGCGAGTTCGAGGCCCATATCGTCGGCTCCGACGAACGCACCGATCTGGCGGTGCTGAAGATCGATCCCAGCCGGGGCGAAAGCCTGCCGGTGCTGAGCATGGGCGATTCCGACGCGCTTGAAGTGGGCGACCTGGTCATCGCCATCGGCAATCCGTTCGGTGTCGGCCAGACGGTGACCAGCGGCATCGTTTCGGCGCTGGCGCGCACCAATGTCGGCATCAGCGACTATCGTTCGTTCATCCAGACGGACGCGGCCATCAATCCCGGAAATTCCGGCGGCGCGCTGGTGGACATGAGCGGCCGGCTGATCGGCATCAACTCGGCGATCTATTCCAAGGATGGCGGCTCGAACGGCATCGGCTTCGCCATTCCCACCTCCCTGGTCAAGACGGTGATCGCCAGCATCACCCAAAGCGGCAAGGTGGTGCGGCCGTGGCTGGGGGCGTCGGGACAGGCGGTGACCAGCGAACTGGCCCAGGCGATGAGCTTGCCGCGCCCGATCGGCGTGTTGTTGAACGGTATCGCCAAGGGCGGTCCGGCGGATCGCGCCGGTCTCAGGGTCGGCGACGTGGTCACCCACATTCAGGGGCGCGAGGTGGACGACGCCGAGGCCATGCGCTTCCGTCTCGCCACCTTGGCCCCCGGTGCCGAGGCCCAGGTCACCTACATGCGCGATGGTGCCGAACATACCGCCTTGGTTCGTTTGATCGCGCCGCCGGAGACCCCCCCGCGCGAGGTGACCGACATCGGCGGTTCCAATCCCTTTACCGGGGCGACCCTCGCCAACCTCAACCCCGCTTTGGCCGAGGAAGTGGGCATGGCCAGCGTGTCGACCGGGGTGGTGGTGTTGCGCATCAAGCGTGGTTCGGTCGCCCATCGGCTTCAGTTCCAGCCGGGCGACATCATCTTGCGCATCAACGACCAGACGGTATCGACGGTGGCCGAGGCCAAGGCATTGTTGGCGGCGCGTGCGGACACATGGCGGGTCACCATCAATCGTGATGGTCAGACCCTGAGCTTGCAGGTCGGCGGGTGAGCTCGCTTTTCGAGCGCGACGAGGATCGACCGCTGGCCGACCGCCTGCGTCCGCAGGATTTGGACCAGGTGGTCGGCCAGGACCACCTGATCGGTCCGACCGGTCCTTTGGGGCGCATGCTGGCTGCCGGGCGGTTGTCGTCGTTCATCCTGTGGGGGCCGCCCGGTTGCGGCAAGACCACCATCGCCCGCCTGTTGGCCGAACGGACCAAGCTGCATTTCGAACCGTTGTCGGCGGTGTTCTCGGGCGTGGCCGATCTGCGCAAGGTGTTCGATGCGGCCGCCAAGCGCAAGGAGGTGGGGCAGGGCACCTTGTTGTTCGTGGACGAAATCCACCGTTTCAACCGGGCGCAACAGGATGGTTTCCTGCCTTACGTGGAAAACGGCACGGTGGTTCTGGTCGGCGCCACCACCGAAAATCCCAGCTTCGAACTGAACGGCGCGCTTTTGTCACGCTGTCAGGTGATGGTGCTCAACCGGCTGGACGAAGCCGCGCTTGAAGTGTTGATCGGCCGGGCCGAGGCGCTGGTCGGCCACGCCCTGCCACTGGACGACGACGCCCGTGTCCAGCTCAAGGCGCTGGCCGATGGCGACGGCCGCTACTTCCTGAACATGGTCGAGGCGCTGTCCATCCTGCCGCCCGAACCCAAGCTCGACCCCGCCGGCTTGGCGCGGGTAGTGCAAAAACGCGCTCCGGCCTATGACAAGGATCGCGAGGGGCATTACAACCTGATCAGCGCGCTGCACAAGTCGCTGCGCGGTTCCGACACCGACGCGGCGCTTTATTGGATGGCGCGCATGCTGGACGGTGGCGAGGACCCGCTTTACCTGTTGCGTCGTCTGGCCCGTTTCGCGGTCGAGGACATCGGTCTGGCCGATCCCGGAGCGCTGACCCAGGCCATCGCCGCCTGGGATCTGTACGAACGCCTGGGCAGTCCCGAAGGCGAGCTGGCCATCGCCCAATTGGTGATCTATCTCGGCACCGCGCCCAAATCCAACGCCGGCTACAAGGCGTTCAAGGGGGCCATGCGCACGGCACGCCAGACCGGCAGCCTGATGCCACCCATGCATATCCTGAATGCCCCGACCAAGATGATGAAGGATCTGGGCTACGCCGACGGCTACCAATACGACCACGACACCGCCGAAGGTTTCTCGGGCCAGAACTATTTCCCGGACGGCATGACCCGCCAACGGTTCTACGATCCGCCGGAACGCGGCTTCGAACGGGAGTTGCGCAAGCGGGTGGATTATTGGGATCGGCTGCGGGCCCGCAAGGGGACGACGGAAAAGCTGTAGCGTCACTTCGTGTTACAATATTTTCCCTAAATTTAAACGGATATTAAATGTGTTGCAACACGCACAGCCCCTGTGGATAGTCCCAGAAGGGACGGGCGAGGAAACTCGTGGAGAGGGTGCGCGTGCAGATATTCCGCTTTTTCATGGCCGTTGCCGGCCTGGCTCTATTGTCCGGTGAAATCCAGGCGGGAGAAGTGGCGCGAGCCACGTGGTACGGCGGCGCCTATGCCGGCCGCCCCACCGCCAGTGGTGAAAAATTCGACCCCTGGGCGATGACCGCCGCCCACCCGACCTTGCCCTTGGGGACCTTGGTCGAGGTTCGGCGGCTGACCAAGAATTCCAGGAACGGCGAGTATCACAGCGTGGTGGTGCGCATCAACGATCGCATGCCAGGGAAAGCGGGGCGGATCGACCTGTCGGAAGGTGCCGCGCGGGCCCTGCGGTTCCGGGACCTGGGGGGCGGGCCGGTCGAGATCACGCCGCTCAAGCTGTTCGCCGACGCACGCTAAACGCTGGTGTCCCGCCGCCACCTGGGGCAAAAGAGCCGACGCAGGCGGTAAGGGAACGGATCTGGTCACCACCCTCAGTTCGACTTTCTGGGGCGCGGCCATGGCGACCGTGCGTCAGGTCGCTGGCTGACACCGATTTTCGTGTTCCTGAGGGGGGGAAGGCGGTAAAACCCCAGCGTCGCCCCTATCGCTGTTGAAAAGACTCTCATGTCCGTCCAGATGATCACTGTTTCCGCCGACGACGCCGACATCCGGCTGGACCGGTGGTTCAAGCGCCATTTCCCCGAGGTCGGCCACGGCCTGTTGGAAAAATGGCTGCGCACCGGTCAGGTGCGGGTGGCCGGCAAGCGGGCGAAGTCCAACCAACGTCTGGAAGCGGGCCAGGACATCCGTGTGCCGCCCATGCCGGCGGCCGACGTCTCGGCCCGGCCCGAGCAGCCCAAGCGGGCGCCGGTGGACGACAAGACCGCCAAGATGCTGCGGGACGCCATCCTTTACATGGATGACGACGTCATCGCGCTCAACAAGCCGGCGGGATTGGCGGTGCAGGGGGGGACCGGCATGGCCGACAAGCATCTCGACGCCTGGCTCGACTGTCTGCAATTCGACAAGCCCGAGCGTCCGCGGCTGGTGCATCGGCTGGACAAGGACACTTCCGGGGTGTTGCTGCTGGGGCGCAGCGCCAGCGCCGCGTCCAAGTTGGCCGCCGCGTTCAAGAGCCGGGCAGCGCGCAAATGCTATTGGGCGTTGGTGGTGGGGGTGCCCAAGCACCGGCAAGGTCGCATCGACGCGGCATTGGCCAAGTTGCCGGGCCGTGGCGGCGAGAAGATGGCGGTGGACAACGACGAAGGCAAGCGCGCCGTCACCTGGTATCGGGTGGTGGACAACGCCCTCAAGCGCGCCGCCTGGCTGGAGATGGAGCCGCGCACCGGCCGCACCCACCAGTTGCGTGCCCATTGCGCGTTGCTGGGCACGCCGATCCTGGGCGACGGCAAGTATGGCGCCGCCGAGGCGTTCATTTCCGGCACCGGCGTTTCGCGCAAGCTGCACCTGCATGCCCGTGCCGTGCGTCTGCCTCATCCCCGTACCGGCAAGGAGTTGACGGTGGTCGCCCCCTTGTCCGAACACATCGCCAAGTCGTTCGAGTTCTTCGGTTTCGACGAGGGGACGGCGGGCAAGCCGTTCCAGGCTTTCGCCGAACTGGAATAAAAAAAGGCGGCATTGCAAGGCCGCCTTTTTCCTGTCGGGCGGGGTTCCGCCTACAGTTTGATCTTGTGCTCAAGTCCGCCCTTGCCGTCGGCGGTGAAATCGACGGTGGCGGTCACCGACTTGCCGCAGGCCTTGAAGGACCAGGTTTCTTTCCAGACACCTTCGGCGATCATGCCTTTTTCGTTGAGCTTGATCGCCTTGGTCTCCTTGCCGTGCTTGGTGTCGACCGGGATGATCTTGGTGATGTCGTTGCACCCTTTCTTGTCAAGGGCGGCGATGATGTCGCGCATGACCACGCCTTGCATCGGCGGGTTGGTCATGGTGGTGCCCGGCAACATCAATGCGGCGCGCGGCGGCTGGCCCTCCTTTTGCGCCTGGATCAGCACGTTCTGGAAGGTGGCGGTGCCGCAACGGTCCATCTTGATGCGGTCCAGCCACAACCCGGCCACCGGATGGATTCCGGTTTCGAAATAGGGCATGTTGTAGATGGTCAGGCTGGCCCGCTCCTTGGGCTTGTGCTCTTTGCATTCGGGGGCGGAAATGGTGTCGCCCATGACCGCCAACTGGGAAATCATCGACTTGTAGCCGGGGCTGGTGACATAGGCCTGAAAGCGCTGCTGGGGGTCTTGCGACTGTTCGGCGGCCGGCACCTGGGGGGCGGGCTGCTCGGAAGTGGTCTGCGCCAGTGCGGGGGCGGACACGGCGGCAAGCGCGAAGGCAAGGGTAGAGAGGCCGAAACGCATGTGAAGCGATCTCCATGGTGGCGCCCTTGCCTTTCTGCGTGCAAGGGGCGCCGGGCATTCCAACCGGTCCGCCAGCGGGCGCGGGCGGGTTTCGGGTGTCGGGCGATGGCGACGACGGCGCGCACATTACTCCAACCCTTGCGTCAAGGACAGGGGCAAGCATGGCATGGGTGCAAGTCGCCTCACTTTCGCCATCGTTCGGCGGTTGGTTGCAGGCTGGGCTTGGGGTAAGCTCTGCGACCGAACCATATGGATGTGGCCTTTCCATGAGCCGTCTGCGACTCGCCGTCTTCGACGTCGACGGGACCTTGATCGATTCCGAACACAACATCGTGGCCGCCATGACCGAGGCGTGGTCGCGCATGGACCTGGGGGTTCCCGATCCCGCGGCGGTCCGTCGGGTCATCGGCCTGTCGCTGGTCGAAGCGTGCGCCGCCTTGTTGCCCGGTATCGAACACGACACCCATCGCATCGTGGCCGAACATTACAAGGATGCGTTTCGCGCCTTGCGGTTGTTGCCCAATACCGTCGAGCCGCTGTTTCCCGGTGTTGTCGAGACGCTGACGGCGCTTGACGCCGATGGCTGGCTTTTGGGGCTGGCGACCGGAAAGTCGCGACGCGGCGTCGATTCCATGCTGCACAACCACGCGCTCGACGGGCGTTTCGTCACCATCCAAACCGCCGACGACAATCCCGGCAAGCCGCATCCCGGCATGTTGCTGCGGGCGGCGGCGGAAACCGGTGTGGCGGCGGCCGACGTGGTGATGATCGGCGACACCGCCTACGACATGGCCATGGCCCGTGCCGCCAAGGCCCATGCCGTCGGCGTGTCGTGGGGCTATCATTCCGTCGCCGAGCTTGAGCAATCGGGGGCGCATGTGGTGATCGACAGTTTCGACGGTCTGGCGGAAATGCTGACCGTTTCCCTGGGAGACGCGCCATGCGCCTGAGTGCCGCTCTCAAGTTGCTGGCCGTGCTGCTTGCCGCCTTGACGGTGGCGCTGGTGGCTGCGGTCAAGTCCATGGACATGGGCAAGCTCAAGACCTTGGCCGTCGAGCAGGTCCGCGCGGCCACCGGGCGCGAGCTGGTTTTGGCCGGGCCTTTGGAACTGCGCCTTGGGTTGGTGCCCCGGCTGATCGCCAACGACGTCAGCCTGTCCAACATGCCCGGCGGCAGCCGGCCGACCATGGTGTCGGTCGAGCGGATCGAGGCCGAGGTGGCGTTGCTGCCGTTGCTCAAACGCGAAATCCGCGTCCAGCGTCTGGTGTTGTCGTCCCCCGACGTCCTGTTGGAAACCGACCGCGCCGGCCACGGCAACTGGTCGTTCACGGCGGCGGACAACGTGTCCGAACCATTGCCGCCGGCCAAGGGCGGCCCTCCGGCGACCCGCTTCACCTTGCGTGAGGTCAAGATCAAGAACGCCCGCTTGTTCTGGCGTGACGGCATGGCCGGCAACGGCCGTCATTTCAACCTGCACAAGCTGATGGTGCAGCCCGAGGCCTTGGGCAAGGGCGGGGTGGCGGTCCAGGCGGTGGGCGACCTTGAGGGGCGCATGCTGAACCTGGATGGCCGGCTGGTCATGCCCGCCGCCGAGGACAAGCCTTGGGGGGTGCACCTGCAAGGCAGCTTCGACGCCATCCAGGCCAAGGTCGAAGGAACCGTGGCCGATCCGTTGGGCGGCCGAGGCATCGAATTGGCCGTGGCGGCCCAAGGTGACGAACTGGGCAAGGTGGTCTTGCATTCCCAGGCGCCGGGCAAGCCCTTGGATGCTCAGTCCCCGTTGGCGCTGGGACCGTTCAAGCTGTCGGCCCGTCTGACCGACGGGCACGGATTGCTGGCGGTGGCCGATCTGGACCTGACCGCCGGCCGGCGCGACGCCTTGTTGGTGACGGCGCGGGGCGGTGTCGCCGACCTGATGGCGCTGACGGGAGTGGAACTGACGCTTGGCGCCGACAGCGACACCTTGGCCGGTTTGTCGCGCCTGACCGGAAGCGAGGTGCCGTCCATCGGCCCGCTCAAGGCGACGGGCCAGTTGTCCGGTGGTGGGACGCAATGGAAGCTGGGTGACTTCAAGGCCAATCTGGGCGGCAGCGACCTGAGTGGCCAGTTGGCTTTGGACATGAGCCAACGGCCCCGGCTGAGCGGGGCTTTGACCTCGGTGGCGCTGGCTCTTGCCGACTTCACCACGCCGGCGTCGAAACCGGGAGAAAAGCTGGCGCCCAAAGGATTGAAAGCGGCCAATGACGGTCGGCTGTTCCCGGCGACGCCCGTGTCGTTTTCCGCTTTGCGCAGTTTCGACGCCAAGGTGGATCTGCATGTCGGCCGGTTGGACCTGGGCAAGGCGCATCTGACCGACGCCACCGCCCAAATGTCGGTGGCCGATGGCCGGTTGTCCGTCCGGCCACTACGCGCCGCGCTGGCCGGCGGCACGGTCGAAGCGGAAATGACCCTGGCCGCCCTGGATAAGGGCGGCGATCTGGCGCTCAAGCTTCAGGGGCGCGGTGTCGATTTGGGGCGCATGCTGAAAGAGGCCGGGATCGACGCTTTGGCCGGCGGCCGCTCAACTTTGCGCCTCGATCTGCACGGCCGGGGCGAATCGTGGCGGGCGTTGATGGCTTCTAGTTCGGGGGAAAGCGTGCTCAGCGTCGGCGAGGGGCGGGTGCACAACACCGCCATCGACTGGGCGGCCGGCGATCTGCTGATCCAGGTGTTGGGCGTGCTCAATCCGCTGAGCCGGTCCGAGGATGACACGCCTTTGTCCTGTGCGGTGGTCCGGTTCGTGGTGCGTGACGGCATCGCCACCGCGGATCGCGGTATCGCGGTGGAAACCGCCAAGGTCAACGTGGTCGGAAGCGGGACGGTGGACCTGCGCGACGAGCGGTTGGACCTGGGGATCGTGCCCAAGGCCCGCGATGGCATCGGATTGTCGCTGACCTCGCCTCTGGCGGGGCTGACCCGTGTGCGCGGCACCCTGGCCGAACCGTCGCTGTCGCTGGACGAGATGGGAACGGCTCGGACCGCCGCCTCGGTGGGGGCGGCGATGGCCACCGGCGGGCTGTCGCTGTTGGGTGAGGCCTTGTTCGACCGCCTGACTGGCGACGACACCCCGTGCAAGACCGCGCTGGGGAATGCACCGGCTAAAAGTGACAAGGGCAAGAAGCCTGCCGGCAAGAAGGGACGTAAGCAGTCCCGAAGCGAATCCGGTTTCCTTGATGGCCTGTTCGGTGGCTGAGAGCGTGGGGCTTGCCGTGTCCGCCGTTTTCCCCTATGTCCCGGCGACATTCTGAGCAAGAGCCGGCGCCATGCTGAACAAGACCTTGAAACGTTTTTACAAACTGGCCGAGGTGGCCGAAGTGTCGGGCGGTTTCGCCGTCCATCTGGATGGCCGCTGCGTCAAGACACCGGCCGGCCGCAAGCTGGAAGTGCCGTTCCGCGCCCTGGCCGAGGCCATGGCCGTCGAATGGCGGGAGCAGGGCGAGGAGATCAAGCCCAAATCCATGCCCATGACCCAGTTGGTCAGCACCGCGCTGGATCGCGTCGGCCCCGAACGCGCCACCATCTTGGATCAGTTGACCCGGTTTTCCGACACGGACCTGCTGTGTTATCGCGCCGAAGCCCCCCAGGATCTGGTGGCGCGCCAGACCGGGCAATGGCAACCGTTGCTCGACTGGGCGGCGGAGGCCATCGGTGCCCGTCTGGTGGTCACCACCGGTGTGATCGCGGTGGACCAGCCGGCCGGGGCGGTGGCGGCGCTGGCGGCGCGGCTTGACGGATACGACGACTGGCGGCTGACGGCGGCGCAGGCGACGTGCGCCGCCGCGGGGTCTTTGGTGCTGGCCCTGGCGCTGGTGGAAGGGCGGCTGGATGGCGAGCGGACCTACGCCCTGTCGCAGTTGGACGAGACCTTCCAGATCGAACAATGGGGTGAGGATGCCGAGGCCGCAGACCGTCGTGCGGCCCTTCGTCGTGACATCCTGGCGGCCGAGCGGTTGCTGGCATTGGCCGTTTGATAACCGGGAAAAAACGCTCGTCGAAAGAAAATTTCCTAAAAATGAGTGGGCGCGCAGTAGCGTGACCCACCTCATCCTACCCGCAAAGCCCCGGTTTCCGGGGCTTTGCGCATTATGGGCGGGAAATTAAACCGATGGTGGGGGGAATGGGGTAAAGTAATTTTGTTACTTAAGCCATGCGCCCCGCGCAACCCCGTTAAAGCCAAGTAGCTAAAGCCTTTTCGTTAGTCACAAATTGCAACACAACGTGAGTGGGTGTGGGGTCTTTTTCGGTGGAAGCCGGCGGGAAGTAATGGTATCTGCACTGCCCTGACCATAAGGGTGGGCAACCACCCGAAGGTTCCGGCGTGCCCGAAAACAGGCGCTTGCCCATACCTTCATTAGGGGAAATCGGATGCAGGAAATCATTCGCCAACTCGAAGAGAAACGGAACCGCGCCCGTCTGGGTGGCGGCGAGAAGCGTATCGCTTCGCAACATGCCAAGGGCAAGCTGGCTGCCCGCGAACGCATCGAGTTGCTTCTCGATCCCGACTCCTTCGAGGAGTGGGACATGTTCAAGGAACACCGCTGCACCGATTTCGGCATGGACCAGCAATCCATTCCGTCCGACGGCGTGGTGACCGGGTACGGCACCGTCAACGGCCGTCTGGTTTTCGTGTTCAGCCAGGATTTCACCGTGTTCGGCGGTTCGCTGTCGGAAGCGCACGCCGAGAAGATCTGCAAGATCATGGACAAGGCCGTCCAGGTCGGCGCCCCGGTGATCGGCCTCAACGATTCGGGCGGCGCCCGCATCCAGGAAGGCGTCGCCTCGCTGGCCGGTTACGCGGAAGTGTTCCAGCGCAACGTGATGGCCTCGGGCGTGGTGCCTCAGATTTCCATGATCATGGGTCCGTGCGCCGGCGGCGCCGTGTACAGCCCGGCCATGACCGACTTCATCTTCATGGTGAAGGACAGCTCGTACATGTTCGTGACCGGTCCTGACGTGGTCAAGACCGTGACCCACGAGACGGTCACCGCCGAGGAACTGGGCGGCGCCATGACCCACTCGACCAAGTCGGGCGTGGCTGATCTGGCGTTCGAGAACGACGTCGAAGCGCTGCTGCAACTGCGCCGCTTCATCGACTTCCTGCCGTCGTCGAACAAGGAAAAGCCTCCGGTCCGCCCGACCCCGGACGTGCCCGACCGCAAGGAGATGAGCCTCGACACCCTCATCCCCGACAATCCGAACAAGCCCTACGACATGAAGGAACTGATCCTGAAGGTCGTGGACGAAAACGACTTCTTCGAGATTCAGCCGGGCTATGCGGGCAACATCATCGTCGGTTTCGGCCGCATGGAAGGCCGCACCGTCGGTTTCGTCGCCAACCAGCCCATGGTTCTGGCCGGTTGCCTGGATATCGCGTCCTCGATCAAGGCCGCCCGCTTCGTGCGGTTCTGCGACAGCTTCAACATTCCGATCGTGACCTTCGTCGACGTGCCCGGCTTCCTGCCCGGCACCGCCCAGGAATACGGCGGCATCATCAAGCACGGCGCCAAGCTGCTTTATGCTTTCGCCGAGGCCACCGTGCCGAAGATCACCATCATCACCCGCAAGGCCTATGGCGGCGCTTACGACGTGATGAGCTCCAAGCACCTGCGGGGCGACGTCAACTTCGCCTGGCCGACCGCCGAAATCGCGGTGATGGGTCCCAAGGGCGCGGTGGAGATCATCTTCCGTCAGGACATGGGCGACGCCGACAAGATCGCCGCCCGCACCGAGGAATACCGCCAGAAGTTCGCCAACCCCTTCATCGCCGGCAAGCGTGGTTTCATCGATGATGTGATCATGCCGCACTCGACCCGCAAGCGCATCTGCCGCTCGCTGGCCATGCTGAAGGACAAGGACCTCAAAAACCCGTGGAAGAAGCACGGGAACATTCCGCTTTGATGGGGGCTGCGAGCATGTTCACCAAAATTCTGATCGCCAACCGCGGCGAGATCGCTTGCCGCGTCATCAAGACCGCCAAGAAGATGGGCATCAAGACGGTGGCGGTGTATTCCGACGCCGACAAGGATGCGCTGCATGTGCAGATGGCCGACGAGGCCGTCCATCTTGGCCCGCCGCCTTCGGCCCAGTCCTATCTGTTGGCCGACAAGATCGTCGAGGCCTGCAAGAAGACCGGCGCCCAGGCCGTGCACCCGGGCTATGGTTTCCTGTCGGAAAAGCGTGAGTTCCAAGAGGCGCTGGCCAAGGCCGGCATCACGTTCATCGGCCCCGACGCCCACGCCATCTTCTGCATGGGCGACAAGATCGAGTCGAAGAAACTGGCCAAGGCCGCCGGCGTCAACACCGTTCCCGGCCACATGGACGTCATCAAGGATGCCGCCGAGGCGGTGAAGATCGCCAAGGAAATCGGCTATCCGGTGATGATCAAGGCCTCGGCCGGCGGTGGCGGCAAGGGCATGCGTCTGGCGTGGAACGACGCCGAGGCCAAGGAAGGCTTCATCTCGGCCACCAACGAGGCCAAGTCGTCCTTCGCCGACGACCGCGTCTTCATCGAGAAGTTCATCGAGCAGCCCCGCCACATCGAGATCCAGGTGCTGGCCGACAGCTTCGGCAACACCATCTATCTCGGCGAGCGCGAATGCTCGATCCAGCGCCGCCATCAGAAGGTGATCGAAGAGGCGCCGTCGCCCTTCCTGAGCCCCGAGATGCGCAAGGCCATGGGCGAGCAGGCCTGCGCCCTGGCTAAGGCGGTGAACTACAAGTCGGCCGGTACCGTCGAGTTCATCGTCGGCGGCGCCACCGGCGAGTTCTACTTCCTGGAAATGAACACCCGCCTTCAGGTCGAGCATCCGGTCACCGAAATGGTCACCGGCCTCGATCTGGTCGAGCTGATGATCAAGGTTGCGGCCGGCGACAAGCTGCCGCTGACCCAGGATGACGTCAAGCTGAACGGCTGGGCCATCGAGGCCCGCGTCTACGCGGAAGACCCCTTCCGCAACTTCCTGCCGTCCACCGGCCGCCTGACCCGCTATCAGCCGCCGGAGGAGACCCAGCACGTCCGCGTCGATACCGGCGTGTACGAGGGTGGCGAGATCAGCATGTTCTACGATCCGATGATCGCCAAGCTGATCACCTACGGCCCCACCCGCGACGCCGCCATCACCCATATGCGTGAGGCGCTGGACGCTTATTACATCCGTGGTCTGTCGCACAACATTCCGTTCCTGGCCTCGCTGATGGCCAAGGAGCGGTTCGTCAAGGCCGAGTTGACCACCAACTTCATCGCCGAAGAGTACAAGAACGGCTTCCACGCCAAGGATCTGCCGGCCAGCGATCCGACCGTGCTGATCGCCGTCGCCGCGGCGGTCAAGTGCACGGTCATGGCCCGCAACATCCAGATTTCGGGCCAGTTCCCCGGTCACGACATGACCGTGCCGGTGGAATGGACGGTCGTTCTGAACAATTCCGATTACCATGACGTGGAATGCCGGCCCATCGCCGGCGGCTTCGCCGTGGTCATCGGCGGCGAAGCGGTCAGCGTCAAGACCGACTGGCAGATCGGCCAACCGCTGGTGCGCGCCACCGTCGAAGGCTTGGCCGTCTGTGTGCAGATCGACCGCAACGGCGTGTTCTACACCCTGGCCCATGCCGGTTCGCGCGTTCATGCCGCCGTCCTGCTGCGTCAGGCCGCGCGCATGAACAAGCTGATGCCGATCAAGGCGCCGCCGGACATGTCCAAGTACCTGCTGTCGCCCATGCCCGGCCTGCTGCGCTCGCTGGAAGTGGTCGAGGGCCAGGAAGTGAAGGCGGGCGAGCCGCTGGCCGTGGTCGAAGCCATGAAGATGGAAAACATCCTCAAGGCCGAGCGCGACGGCGTCATCGCCAAGGTCCACGCCCAGCCGGGCGAATCGCTGGCGGTGGATCAGAAGATCATCGAGTTCGCCTCGTAAGGCGTTCTTGTTGAAAACGCAAACCCCCGGTGCCGCGAGGCGCCGGGGGTTTTTCGTTCAGGGGATCATCCCAACAGCGACCGCAACATCCAGGCCGTCTTCTCGTGCACCTGCATGCGCTGGGTGAGAAGGTCGGCGGTGGGTTCGTCATGGGCTTCGTCCACCACCGGGAAGATGGAGCGCGCCGTGCGTACCACCGCTTCCTGGTCCTTGACCAGGATGCGGATCATGTCCTCGGCCGAGGGCACGCCTTCCTCTTCCTTGAGCGAGGTCAGGCGGGCGAAGGCGGCATAGGAGCCCGGCGCCGGAAAGTCGAGCGCCCGGATGCGCTCGGCGACCAGATCCACGGCCAGGGCCAGTTCGTTGTATTGCTGCTCGAACATCAGGTGCAGCGTGTTGAACATGGGCCCCTTGACGTTCCAGTGGAAGTTGTGGGTCTTGAGGTAAAGGGTGTAGGTGTCCGCCAGAAGCCGGGCCAAGCCGTCGCCGATCTGTTTGCGGGCGCCGTCGTCGATGCCGATGTCGATGCTCATGGTCTTCTCTCCCGTACTTGGTTCGGCGGAAGCTGTCCGCCGTGCTCTGAAGACGACCATAGGAAGCTTGGCCGAATCGATCCAATTGGAAGTCGCCGATATTAAAATCGACAATTCCGATCATTCGTGGGTGTGGCGGCGACACCGATCTTGCCGTACCATTCCGGGGATGGGCAAACGGCAGGTCGGGAGGGCCTGACGCGCGGGGGGTATTCATGGATTACGCCACACTGGCGGGGTTGGTGATCGGAATCCTGGTGGTGACGCTGGCCATCGCCACCGGCTCTGAATTAAGCATTTTCCTGGATTTGCCCAGCTTCCTGATCGTGGTGGGCGGGACTTTCGCCGCGACCATGGTCAAGTTTCCGCTGTCGGGTGTGTTCGTCGCCATGCCGGTGGGGTTCAAGGCGGCGTTCCGCAACGAAAAGGAACAGCCCCGCGATTTCATCCGCAAGGCCATCGCCATCAGCAAGCTGGTGCGCAAGTCGGGCCACATCGCCGCCGAGAACGTCAAGGTCCGCAACCAGTTCTTCCGCAAGGGGCTGCAACTGGTGGCCGACGGCCGCGACCTCGACTATATCCGCAAGGTTCTGACCCAGGATATGGCGTTGTCCATCCAGCGTGACGAGATCGGCGCCAAGGTATTCATGGCCATCGCCGAATTCGCTCCCGCGTTCGGCATGTTCGGCACGCTGGTCGGCCTGGTGCAGATGCTGAGCCACATGAACGATCCCACCACCATCGGCCGCGGCATGGCGGTGGCGTTGCTGACCACGCTTTACGGCGTGCTGATCGCCAATTTGATCGCCATTCCCATCGCCGACAAACTGGAGGACAAGCGCCAGCGCGAGGTGGCGCTGCGGTCCCTGATCATCGAATGCGTGTTCCAGATTCAGCAACAGCAGAATCCCACCGCCATGATGGAAATCCTCGAGGCCTATCTGCCCGAGAAGCAGCGGCAGTTGGGGGCCAAGGACAGTTACACCGGCAGTGGCGGTTCGGGCGGCGGCGGCAAGCCGTCGGGCAACGGCAAGGGCGCCCACGCCGCCGGCAGCCACGAAACCTGACGCGGAACGCGCGGCCATGGACTTCGACAACGGTTTCAAGAAGACGGAACGGCGCCAGCCCATGTGGTTGACGTCGTTTGCCGATTTGATGTCGTTGCTGTTCGCCATGTTCGTCATGCTGTTGTCGTTTTCGGACATCAACAGCGACAGCTTCCACAAGAACGCCGGCCCCATCTCCCAGGCCTTCGATTCCCAGGCCCCGACCAAATCCATCGTGCCGCCGCCCCAGGTCCTTCCCTACATGAAGCTCGAGATCAACCAGAGCGACGACGAGGAAGAGGTCGAGGACAAGGAAAGCAAGGCGGTCCAGCCCGAGCCGCCTTCCAAGGTGGTGGCCGAGGAACTGCGCCGGGTGCTGCTCGAGGAATTGCGCCGCCAGTTGGTGGACGTGATCGAACGCGACAACATGGTGGTCATCCGTTTTCGCGACCATGCCGCCTTCGCGCCGGGCGAACGCGAATTGTCCTCGGCCATCCTGCCGACGCTCGACAACATCGTGACCGTGCTGGGCCGCACGCCGGGCCGCATCCGGGTCGAGGGGCATACCGACAACGTTCCCATCTCGACCGAATTGTTCCGTTCCAACTGGGATTTGTCGGCGGCGCGTGCCGCCTCGGTGGTGCATTACCTGCTTCAGACCGGACGGATCGCCCCCGACCGGTTGTCGGCCGAAGGTTTCGCCGACAGCCGGCCGCTGACCGGCAACGACACCATGGATGACCGCGCCCGTAACCGCCGGGTCGAGATTTCCATCGAGATGCCGGCATCGGCGGTGCCGCAGGCTTCGGGGAATACGCCATGAACCATCCGACCTGTGTCCGCGCCGTGGTCTCGGGCCGGGTCCAGGGCGTGTGGTATCGCGGCTGGACGGTGCAGACGGCCCAGGGGATGGGGTTGGCCGGTTGGGTGCGCAATCTGTCCGACGGCCGGGTCGAGGCGGTGTTCATGGGTGATGCGGCGACGGTGGAGGCCATGCTGGCCGCCTGTCGTCAGGGGCCGCCCTCGGCATGGGTCAGCGCCATCGAGGTGGAACCGTGGAGCGAACTGCCGGGCCATGGCTTCCATCAGCGTCCCACCTTCTGACCGGCTTGCCGGGCCCGCGTTCGGGACCTACTTGCCGTGGGACGCCACCACCGCGAGGACAGCATGAGGATCAGCCGACGCCAGCTTCTTGCCGGGGTTGCCGCCTCTTCCGCGTTGCCGGCGGCGGCTTTCGCCGCGCCGACCCGACAATTCCCAAAAGGATTCTGGTGGGGGGCGTCGACCTCGGCCTATCAGGTCGAGGGGGCGCTTGACGCCGATGGCCGTGGCCCGGACATCTGGGACGCCTTTACCCAAGCTGGGCGCATCCTGGACGGGACTTCGGCGCGGGTGGCCTGCGACCATTACCACCGCTATGCCGAGGATGTCGCCCTGATGCGGGCGGCAGGGTTCAACGCCTACCGTTTCTCGCTGGCCTGGCCGCGGATCGTTCCCGCCGGAACCGGCGCGGTGAACCCCAAGGGGCTGGATTTCTATGATCGTCTGGTGGACGCGCTGTTGGCCGCCGGCATCCGGCCCATGGCCTGTCTGTACCATTGGGATCTGCCGCAACCGCTTCAGGACAAGGGCGGCTGGCTGGGACGCGAGATGACCGGACCTTTCGCCGATTATGCCGCTCTGGCGGTGCGTCGGCTGGGCGATCGGGTCAAGACCTGGATGATGTTGAACGAGCCTAACGTGGTGGCGGTGTTCGGCCACGGCTTGGGCGAACACGCCCCCGGTCTGCGCCTGGGCGAGGATGGCATCCTGAAGGCGCTGCACCACCAGAATCTGGCCCAGGGCGCGGGGCTGCGGGCGGCCCGTGCCGAACGCTCCGACCTGATGCTCGGCACCGTCAGCAATTTCAGCCCGTGCGTCGCCGACAGCGGGACCGACGCCGACCGTCGTGCCGCCGCCCTGTGGGACGCGGTGTGGAACCGCGTCACCCTGGACGGATTGTTCAAGGGCGAGGTGCCGGCCTTGCTGGCCGAACGCATGGCGGCCATCGTGCGGCCGGGCGACATGGAACTGGTGCGATGTCCCGTCGATCTGTTGGGGCTGAACTATTACAGCCGCAACACCATGAGGCATGCGCCGGAACGTCCCTTCGCCGCCGGCTGGGGAACGCCCAAGACATCGCGGCGCACCGACATGGGCTGGCCGGTCGAGCCCGAAGGGCTTTACGAACAATTGCTCGACCTGCGCGACCGTTACGGCAATCCGCCGGTCTTTGTCGCCGAGAACGGCGCCGCCTATGACGACGTGGTGGAAGCGGACGGCAGCGTGCGCGACAGCAAGCGGGCCCGTTTCCTTGAAGATCATGTGGCGCAGGTGCATCGGGCCTTGGGCGCGGGTGCCGACGTCAGAGGGTATCTGGCCTGGAGCCTGTTGGATAATTTCGAGTGGGCGTTCGGCCTGTCGCGGCGGTTCGGGCTGGTGCGGGTGGATTTCGACAGCCTGAAGCGCACCCCAAAGGACAGCTACCGGCTGATGCGTCGCATCGCCCTTGCCAACGGTCTATGAGAACATTCTGAGGAATCCCTCCAGCCATGCGCAGATGTCCCTCGCCTCGGTAAGGGCATGCCCGTAAAGTACGGCCGTTCCACAATCATGCGACGGCAGACCATGCGCGCGGTCCCGCTTTCCCAGATCATGAGCACAGCGGTGGTCACCGTGGCGCCGCACACCACCATGGCTGAGGCGCTGGATATCCTGTCCGAGCGCTGCATCTCGTGTCTGGTGGTGGAGGAGGACGCCCGTCCGGTGGGCATCGTCACCGAACGTGACGTGGTCAAGTGCTATGATGGGGTCGAGGCCGGAACCCAACTGACGGTGGCCCAGGTGATGACCTCGACGCCGTTGTCGGTGCCGGCCGACCTTGATCATTTCGAGGCCTTCAAACTCATGAAGGAGCATCGTTTCCGCCATCTGGTGGTGACGGATGCCGATGGTCGCGTCGCCGGGGTGGTGACCGAGACCGATTTCGTGCGTCATCTCGGCGTCGATTTCTATGTTCGGCCAAAGGATGTCCGCGCGGTCATGGCTCCGGTGGCGACGGCGGACGAGAATGCGTCCTTGCATGGCGTGCTGTCGCTTCTGGCCCAGCCGGGCATCTATTGCGTGGCGATCGAAAGCCAGGGGCGCGCGGTCGGCATCCTGACCGAACGCGACGCGGTGCGGCTGTTGCGCCAGCACAGCCCGGTGGACGGCCTTCGCGCCGGCGAGGTGATGGGCAAACCGTTGCACACCATCGCGCCAAGTGCATCGCTTCTGGATGCGACCGAGGCCTTGCGGGTCCATGCCATCCGCCATCTGGTGGTGGTGGACGACGATGGCGTGGCCAGCGGCGTCATCAGTGAACACGAGATCGTCCAGGGACTGGAAAGCGAGTACGTGGTCCATCTGGAGCGGATCATTGCCGAAAAGAACGAGGCGCTTGCCGCGTTGGGCCAAGCCCACGAGATGTTGGCGGAACAATCCCAGGCGTTGTCGGGAACGGTGGCCGAGCTTGAGGCGACGCACGAGGAATTGCGGGAATTCGCCCGCGTCGCCAGCCATGACCTGGCCGAACCGTCGCGGCTGGTGGTCAGTTTCTGCCAGTTGCTGTTACGTCGCCATGGCTCCGACCTGGGGGCCGAAGGCCGCGAGTTGGCCCATTTCGCCATCGATGGCGCCCGGCGCATGCGTCGGCTGGTTCAAGATCTGGCGGTCTATGCCGCCCCCAGTACCGAACCGGGCGGCAAGCTCGAGCCGGTGTCGTTGCTGGTGGTGGTGAGCGCGGTGCTTGACCTGTTGGCCGAGGAAGTCAAGGACGCCCATGCCGTCGTCGATGTCGGGGCGCTGCCGTCGGTGGCGCTTGCCCGCATGTCACTGCATGAGCTTTTCCGTCACCTGATCGCCAATGCCTTGATCTATCGTCGCGACGGAGTTTCCCCCCATATTCGCATCGGCGCCGAGGACATGGGCGATTGCTGGCGGCTGTGGGTGGAAGACAACGGCATCGGCATCGATCCCGTCTATCGCGACGACGTCTTTCGTTTGTTCACTCGCCTGCACCCGCCGGGACCGCGCAGCGGCACCGGCGCCGGGCTGGCCATCGTCAAGCGCATCGTTAGCGACGCTGGCGGCCGTATCTGGATCGAAGGAGACCCGGCCCAGGGCAGCACCTTCGTCTTCACCTTGCCGAAATAAAACGCCTGACAGGATGTGGATGTTCCGTATCAGTGCAAAGCCGAACGGAGGACACCATGCCCAGCCCACAAAGCCTCAAGGCCGACACCGTCGAGCAATTGGCCCGTAACCTGACGTCCATCGTCCTGCACGATCCGGCCTGGGAAGGCCGTCTGGAAGGGCTTTGCGAGACGCTGCACCGGGCCGCCGCCCATATCAAGCCGATGGGTATCATGGCGGCGGTGGTGCGCCGGGCCGAGACGATCCTGCGCCAGATTTCCGCGGCCGATCCGGTGACGGTGGGGCGGCTTTATTTCGACCTTCTGCCGCGCGAGGTCACCCATCCACTGACGGCGGCAGTGGTGCGGGCGTTGTCCGACCGCGACACCGTGCTGGCCATGCTGCGTGACGCCGGGGTGTCGGCGCGGCTGCTCAAGGACGACAGCGGCATCACCTTCATCGTCCTGGACGGCCTGGACCGTGCCCGCGACCTGTCCGAGGGCATGAAGCAAGCCATCCTGGAGGCCATGACCGCCGAGGCGCCGCCGCCGCGCGGCGGCCTGCACGCGGTGCATTGAAACGAAAGGTCCCGGCGAGCGGACCCCGCCGGGACTTGGTCATGCCGCCGTTGCGCGCAATAGGGGGGGCTATTCCGCCGCCGGCTTTTCGCTGTGGTAGATTTCGCCGCCTTCGGAACGGAACTTCTCGCTCATGGCCTCCATGCCCTGTTCGGCGGCGATATCGCGCACTTCCTGGCTGATCTTGTAGGCACAGAACTTGGGGCCGCACATGGAGCAGAAATGCGCCAGCTTGGCGCCCTCGGCCGGCAAGGTCTGGTCGTGGAAGTCCTGGGCCTTTTCCGGGTCGAGCGACAGGTGGAACTGGTCCTTCCAGCGGAACTCGAAGCGGGCACGGCTCAGCGCGTCGTCGCGTTCGCGCGCCGCCGGATGGCCCTTGGCCAGATCGGCGGCGTGGGCGGCCAGCTTGTAGGTGACCACGCCCTCGCGCACGTCCTGGCGGTCGGGCAGTCCCAGATGCTCCTTGGGCGTGACGTAGCACAGCATGGCGGTGCCGAACCAGCCGATCATGGCCGCGCCGATCGCCGAGGTGATGTGGTCGTAGCCCGGCGCGATGTCGGTGACCAGCGGCCCCAGGGTATAGAACGGCGCCTCGCCGCACAGTTTGAGCTGCTTCTCGACGTTGGTCTTGATCTTGTGCATGGGGACGTGGCCGGGGCCTTCGATGATCACCTGGCAATCGTGCTTCCACGCGACGTGGGTCAACTCGCCCAGGGTTTCCAGTTCGGCGAACTGGGCGGCGTCGTTGGCGTCGGCGATGGAACCGGGGCGCAGGCCGTCACCCAAGGAGAAGGCCACGTCATAGGCCTTGAGGATCTCGCAGATATCCTCGAAATGGGTGTAGAGGAAGTTTTCCTTGTGATGGGCCAGACACCATTTGGCCATGATCGAGCCGCCGCGCGACACGATGCCGGTGACCCGCTTGGCGGTCAGCGGGATGTGGGCCAGACGCAGACCGGCGTGGATGGTGAAATAGTCCACGCCCTGTTCGCATTGTTCGATCAGCGTGTCCTTGAAGATGTCCCAAGTCAGGTCCTCGGCCTTGCCGTCCACCTTTTCCAGGGCCTGGTAGATGGGCACGGTGCCGATGGGAACCGGGGAATTGCGCAAGATCCATTCGCGGGTGGCGTGGATGTGCCGGCCGGTGGACAGGTCCATCACCGTGTCGGCGCCCCAGCGGATGGCCCACACCAGCTTTTCCACCTCTTCCGACACGCTGGACGCCACCGCCGAATTGCCGATGTTGGCGTTGATCTTGGTGAGGAAGTTGCGGCCGATGATCATCGGCTCGGCTTCGGGGTGGTTGACGTTGGCCGGGATGATGGCGCGGCCGCGGGCGATTTCGGAGCGCACGAATTCGGGCGTCACCTGATCGGGGATGTCGGCGCCGAAATCCTCGCCGTCGCGGGCAGCGGCTTCGCGGGCTTCGGCCACGCGCAAATTCTCGCGGATGGCGACGTATTCCATCTCGGGGGTGACGATACCGGCGCGGGCATAGGCCAGTTGGGTCACCGCCTTTCCGGCCTTGGCGCGTAGGGGCTGACGGTGGGCGCGGTCGAACACCGGCACGCCGATGGTCTCGCCGGGCTTGAGCCCGTCATCCTCGGGGCGGTGGGTGCGGCCGGGATAGGTTTCCACATCGCCGCGTTCCACAACCCAGTTGCGCCGAATCTCGGGCAAGCCCTGGGTGATGTCCACCTTGGCGCCGCAATCGGTGTAGGGCCCCGAGGTGTCGTAAAGCCGCACCGGCGCCTCGCCCGAGCTGGGTTCCAGGTCGATTTCGCGCATGGCGACGCGGATGTCGGGGCGGGACCCCGCGACATGAATCTTGCGCGACCCCGGCAACGGGCCGGTGGTGACCAACAGGTTTTCGGACGTTTCGGACATGGCCTATCCCTCGATATTGCTTGGACAGGCCGGCGGGTGCGGAAAATCTGCTTCCGATCCCTTCGCCGGCATGACCCGGATCAGGTTCCAAGGGTCGCCGGCGGACGCTGTTCCGGCCTCTCAGTCCCGCATCCGGGACACCCCTTCGGTAAGAAACTGGAGAGTGCGGTTCAGTAAGGGCAAAAGTCAACCCCAGGCGGGATGCGAGTATTGTCAAAAAGCGTTGCCAGGGCCTATTTTCCGAGGGATTTCGTCACATCTCGACGATTGCACGGCCGAAATGATCGGACGATACTGCTAGAGTTGACTGGGGTGGCAACGGGCGCAGAATGCGCCAGGGGACGATTGCCGTGAAAGACGTGGAACACAACCTTGCCGTCCGTCTGATCACCGAGACCCTGAAGGGGCCGGTGGCGGCAGTGTTCCGCGATCTTATTCCCGCTTTCGGCGACATGGATGGTGATGAATTCTATGATTCGGTGCTGACGTCTTCGGACCTTCTGCACGGCTTGATGCTGATATTCCAAAAGCGCCGCGACGCCTTTTCCCATTTGCTGGTGGACGCCCAGGGACGGCCGGTCAACGACGACTTCGTTCGTCTGCGCTGTGGCCGCTCGGTGCACGACATCGTCTCGATGATCGTGCGCACCCACGCGAAAAAGCATTTCCGCGCCACGGTGGGGGGGGACCCCAACAATCCCGCCAGCAAGGCCGGCCGTCTGTACGAAGCGATGAACGAGTACCTGATCCACGAGTGGCAGGTGCCGCTGGTGCCCCATTACGCCGGCCTTTCGGTGGAAAAAGTGCGCGAGATGGGGCCGATGTTGCTGGAGCTCAAGACCGCCCAGCAGGTCGCGGAAGTGGTCGCCCAGGCCGCCAACCGCCGGGCCGAGGTCAAGGTGGCCGAAGCGCCGGCGGCGCCGGCCAACGCCAACACCCACGCCGCGGCGTTGGTCGAGGCGCGCGAGAAGCTGGAGACCATGGTGGTCGAGAACCGCTCGCGCGAAGAGGAATTCTGGTGGGAAACCTTGAACGACAACCAGGTCCGTCTGGCATTGTCCAATCCCCCGGATAGCGAAATGCGCGAGTTGACGGCCGCTTTCTGCCAACTGGGCGAGGCGACGCGCGGCGAGTTGCTGGCGCCGCTGGGGTTGTCGCTTTATCAGGCGGCGGTGCTGTTGGGCACCTGTTACCGCACCTTGGGGCGTGCCGGGTTCGGTCAGATTTTCGGAAAACCAGGGAACGCCCCGGCGGTTACCGCCTTCGCCGGCAAGCTGCGGGCGGTGGGTGTCAGCTCCCGCGCCGACGTCCGCTCGCTCGGCCGGCAGGTCGAGGGCGTGCTTGCCACCATGCCGCGCGTCGCCGGTCCTCGTCCGGTCCAAGGGGCGGCGCAAAAGCGGACTGGGCGCTGATTATACGTCCGCAATCGAAAGTCATTCGCATTACCTGTTGATCGGAAGGCCCCTGCCGTGCGACCGTGGTCGCCTTGATGGAGGGTTCCCGATGTTCCTGTGGCGCAGTCTGTCACCCGTTGTCCTGGCCTGTGTCGCCGTCGCCCTGACTCGTGGCAAACCGGAAGACAAACCGGTCGGCACCACGTCCGCGGCTTCCGCCAAGGGCAGTGAGGATATTGCGAAAAATTAATACCCAACCATACAGCTAAGCTATTGACGTACGCCCATGCAACGGGCGTCATAAGGCCCGACGGAAAAAGCCTTGGGACCTTTATGACCGTGGATCATCGCGCCACCTTGTGGAACCAGTTCATCCTGGCCGCCGCGGTTGCTCGTCTGGCATTGCCGGTGGCCGAACGGGCCGGCGACGACTTGGTGTACTTCTCCTATACCGACACCCATGCCGGCGCCGGCGCCCTGCCGGGGCCGTTGCCGGCGGTGGCCTCGGTCATCGAGAACCACAGCCGCTTCGCCAACCGCGCATGGTTTTCCGCCGTACCGGGACCGATCCCGCCCGACCCGCATCCCGGCTCCTGGGTGGTGGCGGGGCGGGTGCTGGGCGCGGTGGGGGGGCCGCAACTGGCCATCGAGATGGACGTCAACGACATCGAGCCGGCGGTGATGGAAGCGGCCAAGGCGGCGCGCGAGCGCGGCTGGGTGCGGCTGTGGAGCCATGATTGGTTCTTGTTCCTGCGCTCGCGTCTCAATCGTCCCGAACGGCCGCATTTCGTGTTCGTCGATCCGCCGCCCGACGATCCGCGTGGCCCGGCCTATGGTGTCGACGCCGCCATCCTGATGGACACCGTGGGGGTGCCCTACATGCTGAGCTATCCGGTCAGCGACTGTCAGGCGGCTATCGATCAGGTCGGGCGGACCGGCCTGGAACTGGTCTTGCCCGACGGGTCCGGGCACGGCGTCCTGTTGGGGGGCGGTGCCGAAACGGCGGTGTTGGACGTCATCTCGGATTTGCGGGTTCTGGCGGAAATCCTGGGCGGGGCCTTTGTCCCCCGCCTGCCTGCCAGCGTCGATTACGCCATCTGATAAATTAAAAGAACTTCCCGGCCAGGGCTTCCACGTCCGCCGTCCTGTCGTCGCCCAGGCGACGGAACAGGCTGGCGGCGCGCTTGAGGGCGCTGTGGGCGCGGACCGGGTCGGCGGTGGTCAGGATTCGCCCCAGGTCGGTCAGCACCTCGGCCTCGCCCTTGAGGTGGCCGGCGGCGGCGAACAGGTGGCGCGCTTTGTCCAAGGCATCGCGCGCACCGTCCGTGTCGCCCAGATGGTGCAGCAGATGGGCCAGCGTGTGCGACGCCGCCGCCTCGCCCAGGATGTCGCCGGCCTCGCGATAGAGGTCGAGCGCCTTTTCCAGGCGGTCGTGGGATTGGTCGGCATGGCCCATTTGCCGCAACAATTGCCCCGTGGCCTTGAGGGTATGTGCCTGCCCCAAGGTGTCGCCGGCCCGCGTGTAAAGAGCCAATGCCTCGTTGTAGCGGTCGAGCGCCAGATCCTGGCGGTCGTGGTCGCGTTCCAGGTGTCCGGTCCGTTTGGCCACATGCGCCAGTCCCGACAGATCGCCGGCGGCGTGATACAGCTCGTGGGCGGATGCATAGCATTGCCGAGCCTTGACCAGATCGCCTTCGCGCGCGGCCAACTGGCCCAACCTGACCACGATGGCCGCCTGTTCGCATTGGCCGCCGTGTTGGGCATAAAGGGCGCGGGCTTCGGCGTAAACCTCGCGCGCGGCCGCCGGATGGCCGGTCTCGGTCTCGAAATCCCCCAATTGGGTCAGTGCCAATGCTTCGCCCAGGTGGTCGCCCGCCTCGTGGAACAACAGCCGGGCGCGGCGGAACGCCTCGCGCGCTTGCTGGCGTTCTCCGGCCAGCCACATCTTCTCGGCCTCGTCCAAGGCTGTGTCGGCGGCAGTTCTGGCCATGGTGGGTCCTCCTCGGTCGTTGCTTCATAGCCTAGGACCGAACGGCACACAGGTAAACCGTCGCGGCGGCTGGAAATATCGCTTTGCCCCCGGCAGGGTCCGGTTTAAACCTTAAGCCATGCGTGATGTTCTTTTTTTCTTGCTGGTGGTCGCTGCCGTGTCCGTGCGGCTGGCCTCGGCCCAAGCCGCCGATTGTACCCAGCCGGCCGAGCCGAAGGTCGATTGGCAGCGGTGCTATGTGGACGGGCGCGATCTGTCGGGCCACGACCTGAGCGGGGCGCGGCTGCGTGAAACCAGTTTCCAGCGTGCCACCTTGGCCGGCACGACGCTGGTGGGGGCCGACGGCTATCGCGCCCGCTTCGTCAGCACCTCCATGAAGGCGGCGCGGCTGGACCAGGGCGTGTTCGCCGAGGCCGACTTCACCAAGGCCGACCTGGAGGGGGCGTCGCTGCGCGAGGCGGATTTGCGGCGGGCCAGGTTCTTCCGGGCCAACCTGCGCGGTGCCGACCTGACCGGGGCCAAGACGTTGGGGGCCGACTTCCTCAACGCTGACCTGTCCGGGGCGCGCTGGGTGGACGGCAACCGTATCTGCGCCGAGGGTTCCCTCGGCCAATGTAACTAGGGCAGGGGACACCGCAGGTGGGGATCAAGTTCACCGACCCTTACGACGTCGCCGCCCATTGCGCGCGGGCCGCCCTTGGCATGATGGACCGCCACGGCGTGCCGGCACATCCCAATAATTTCATGGTGTGGTACGCCTTCGTCGCCGACCGCAACCCCGACCTGACCAAGGCGGTCAACGGCATCTTGCGGGCCGGACAGAAATTTTCCGACGACATTTGCGCCGACCTGTACGAGCGCTTCTTCGGCACCAGCCAGCACGAGGCCGAGTTGCGCGCGGTGGGCAAGCGCATCGAGGACGCGGTGGCGCGTGTCTTGGAATATCTGGTCACCGCCAATGCCGGAGCCGCCCAATACGGCGAGGCGTTGCAGAACTTCTCGGGCGAGCTTGAGGTCAAGGACGCCGCCGATTTGGGCGTGCTGGTGCGTTCGATCCTCGACGAGACCAAGATGATGATCGAGGTCAACCGCCAACTGGAACAGCGGCTGGAAACCTCGTCCTCGGAAATCGCCCGCCTGCGCGAGGATTTGGACCAGTTGAAGCGCGAGGCGACCACCGACGCGCTGACCGGTCTGGCCAACCGCAAGCTGTTCGATGTGGCGCTGCGCGAGGCGGCGTTGGAAAGCGAAGAGGAACGGAAGTTCCTGTCGCTGCTGATGATCGACATCGACTTCTTCAAGAACTTCAACGATACCCACGGCCACATGCTGGGCGATCAGGTGCTGAAGCTGGTGGCCCGCACCATTTCAGACAGCATCAAGGGCAAGGACACGGCGGCGCGCTACGGTGGCGAGGAATTCGCCATCATCCTGCCCGACACCCGGCTCAAGGACGCGGTGGCGGTGGCCGACAACATCCGCCGGCTGGTGGCCAGCCGCAAGGTGTTGAACCGCCGCACCGGTCAGGTGTTGGGACAGGTGACCTTGTCCATCGGCGTCGCCGAATACGAGTTCGGCGAGACGCTGGGCGCCTTCGTCCACCGCGCCGACGAGGCGCTGTACCTGTCCAAGCGCCAGGGGCGCAACCGGGTGATGAGCCAGGACGACCTGACCAGCACCAGCCATCTGGAATTCGACGACGGCGAATGACCCGTTTCGCCGCCATCGACTTCGAGACCGCCGACAACGGCCGTGACGCCGCCTGTTCGGTGGCGGTGGTGGTGGCCGAGAACGGCCGTGTCGTTCATTCCCTCGCCCGTCTGATCCGGCCGCCGCGCCCGCGTGTCATGTTCACCGAAATCCACGGCCTGACCTGGGACGACGTCAAGGACGCCCCGGACTTCGCCGGGGTATGGCCGGAACTGGCTGAAATGGTGGCCGGCGTCGACTTCCTGGCGGCCCATAACGCCGCCTTCGATCGCCGGGTGCTGGAGGGATGCTGCGCCACCTATGGCCTGCCCGATCCAGCGAAGCCCTTTTTGTGCACGGTGCAGGTGGCGCGCGACCAATGGAACCTGCGGCCGACCAAGCTGCCGGACGTCGCCCGCTACCTGTGCCTGACGCTCAAGCACCACGACGCGCTGTCGGATGCCACCGCCTGTGCCAACATCGTGTTGGCGGCGCTTGAGGAAGGCTACGACCTGGGACGGCGTTTGCCGGGGTTCTGAGGAGCGCTCTACCACCCCATCCAGCCGCCCAGCCACAGCCAGCCACAGGCCAAGGCCATGGTCGCCGCCGTCATCGGGATGCCGGCGCGGGCGAAGTCGAGGAAGCCGACGCGCACCCCGGCGCGGGCGGCGCGTTCGACCACGATGATGTTGGCCAGCGATCCCACCAGCAACAGGTTGCCGGCCAGCGTCGACAACAGCGCCAGCCCGTACATGGGGCCGGGGTCGCCGAACGGCCACACCGACAGGATCAGCATGGTGGCGGGCACGTTGCCGATGGTGTTGCTGGCCAGCGCCATCATCGGCGCCATGACGCCAAGGCGATGCGGCATCCATCCCGTCTCGGCCAGCATTTCGGCGCCCTGGGCGGCGAATTCGGTGGCCGAGAAGGCATCGGTGACCACGAACAGACAGGCGAACAGCACCAACAGGTGCCAGTCCACCGCGCCGATCATGTCGCGGCTGGCCAGCCGGCGGCTGAGCAGCAGGAAGGCGGCGATGATCAGCGCCCCCACCTCGCGCGGCAGGTCGGTGGCGAACAGCGCCATCAGGAACAGGATCGCCACCACGCCCTTGCCGGTTTGGAACAGGTCGGGACGCGGCATGGGTTGCGGTACGATGGGGGCGGGAACGGCCTGCAACGCGCCCCGCCAGGTCCAGCGCACCACCCAGAACACCACGCCCAGCGACAATAGTCCCGGCACGCCACAGGCCAACAGGAACCGCCAGAAATCCAGGTCGCCGACCTGACCGATCAGGATGTTCTGGGGATTGCCGATGATGGTCATGGCGCTGCCGGCGTTGGCGCCGCCGGCCAATCCCAACAGGAACGGCCGGGGGTCGAGACCGCGCCGGCGCACCCCTTCGGCGACGATGGGGGTCATGGCGAACACCACGATGTCGTTGGCCAGAACCGCCGACAGGCCGCCACCCACCGCGATGGTGACCGCCAACAGCCGGTCGCTCGACCCCTTGGCCGCCGCCACCCGTGCCGCCACCGCGCCATAGAAGCCGGCTTCCTGGAACTGGCTGGAGACGATCATCAGCGCGAACAACAGCAACAGGGTCGGCATGTTGATGGCTGCCCCGGCGTGTTCCAAATCCACCGCGCCGCCGGCCAGCAACGCCACCAGCCCCAAAAGCGCGATGCCGGTGCGATCCAGCTTGAAGCCCGGAACGCGCCCCAGCGCCATGCCGGCATAGGTGAAGGCGAAGACGGAAAGGATCAGGGTATCCATGCTGGGACATTACACGCGTTTCGCGTCTGTTCCCAGCGCCGATGGTTGGCTTTGGGGCTAGGCGGCGGGAAATGTTCCCACTATATTCCAGCCATGTCCGATCCCTTCGCCCTTGACGACGACATTCCCGCCCCTTTTCAACCGGCCAGCCCGCGCGCTTCGGCCGGTCCGGTGGCGGTGCCGCCCGACGCGCCGTGGCTGGTGGGCCTGAACCCGGAACAGCACCAAGCGGTGACCACCACCGAAGGCCCGGTGCTGGTGCTGTCGGGGGCGGGAACCGGCAAGACCAAGGTTCTGACGGCGCGGCTGGCCCATATCCTGGCGTCGCGCCGGGCGCAGCCGTGGCAATGTCTGGCGGTGACCTTCACCAACAAGGCGGCGCGCGAGATGCGTGACCGTGTCGCCGGGCTGATCGGTCCGGTGGCCGAGGGCGTCTGGCTGGGAACCTTCCATGCGTTGTGCGTGCGCATCCTGCGCCGCCATGCCGAACTGCTGGGGCTCAAATCCAACTTCACCATCCTTGATGCCGACGACCAGGTGCGGCTGTTGAAACAGGTGATGGAGGCCGAGCACATCGACGCCAAGCGGTGGCCGGCCCAGGCGCTGATGGGCACCATCCAGCGTTGGAAGGACCAGGGTCGTTTGCCCGACAAGCTGACGGCGGCGGACACCACCGAACTGGCCGGCGGCCGGGCGCAGGAACTTTACGCCCAGTACCAGCAACGGCTGTTGACGCTGAACGCCTGCGATTTCGGCGACTTGTTGCTGCATTGCCTGACCTTGTTTCTCGACCATGCCGACGTGCTGGCCCATTATCAGGCGCAGTTCCGCTATATCTTGGTGGACGAATATCAGGACACCAACGTCGCCCAATATCTGTGGCTGCGGCTTTTGGCGCAAAGTCACAAGAACATCTGTTGTGTCGGTGACGACGACCAGAGCATCTATTCCTGGCGCGGTGCCGAGGTCGGCAACATCTTGCGGTTCGAACGGGATTTCCCCGGCGCCAAGGTGGTCAAGCTGGAAAGCAATTACCGCTCGACCCCGCACATCCTGGCCGCCGCTTCCGGGCTGATCGCCAACAACGAGGGACGGCTGGGCAAGACCTTGCGCCCAGGCCTGTCGCATGATGCCGCCGCCATCGAGAAAGTGCGGGTGCGCGGTGTGTGGGACGGTCCCGAGGAAGCCCGCGTGGTGGTCGACGAGATCGAGACGCTTCAGCGGCGCGGCGAAAGTCTGGCGACCATGGCCATCCTGGTGCGCGCCGGCTTCCAGACTCGCGAATTCGAAGAGCGTCTGATCACCACCGGCGTTCCCTATCGGGTCATCGGCGGCCCACGTTTTTATGAGCGTCAGGAAATCCGCGACGCCATGGCCTATCTGCGGCTGATCAATTCGCCCGACGACGGGTTGGCGTTCGAACGCATCGTCAACCTGCCCAAACGGGGATTGGGCGACGCGGCGTTGCAGGTGGTGCACAACGCCGCCCGTGCCCGCGGCCTGTCGCTGTTCGAGGCGGCGCGGCTGGTGGTCGAAACCGACGAGATGAAGCCCAAGCCGCGCAAGGCCCTGGCTGGTTTCTGCGACGACATGCTGCGCTGGCGCGAGCGGATGGCGACGCTGTCCCATGGCGAACTGGCGCAGGTGGTGCTCGACGAATCGGGCTACACCACCATGTGGCAGAACGACAAAAGTCCCGAGGCGCCGGGTCGGCTTGAGAACCTCAAGGAACTGGTGCGCGCCCTGGCCGATTTCGACAGCCTTCAGGGCTTCCTGGAACATGTCGCCCTGGTGATGGAGAACGACGAACGTTCCGACGTCGACAAGGTCACCATCATGACCTTGCACGGCGCCAAGGGGCTGGAATTCGACAGCGTGTTCCTGCCCGGTTGGGAGGAAGGCGTTTTTCCCCATCAGCGCGCCATGGACGAAGGCGGCAATCCCGGCCTGGAAGAGGAACGCCGTCTGGCCTATGTGGGGCTGACCCGGGCGCGGCGGCGCGTGCTGGTGACCTTTGCCGCCAACCGCCGTATCTACAACCAGTGGCAGGCGGCGTTGCCGTCGCGCTTTCTGGAGGAACTGCCCGATTCCCATGTGGAACGTCAGGCCGAGCGGGGGCTTTATGCCGGCGGCGCGTCCTCGGCGGCGTGGAATTCCGGCGATGTTGGCGGCGGCTGGCGCAAACCCGAGGCGCAGGGCACGTCGTGGCAGGTGGCGTCGCGCGAGAGTGCGGGCGACTTCGCCGTCGGCGACCGCGTTTTCCACCAGAAATTCGGCAACGGCTTCGTGGTGGCGGTGGACGGTGACAAGCTGGAAGTGGATTTTGACAAGGCCGGACTGAAAAAGGTTCTGGGAAGTTTCGTCGAAACGCAGTGACCTGGGTCCGAAGGGGGGATGCCATGACGCCACGCCGGATAGGGATGGCCGGCCTGTTGGGAGGGCTTTTGCTCTTGGCATCCTGTGCCGAGACGCCGCCACCCGAGCCCGAGGCGCCGCCGCCGGTGTCGCAACCGCAGCCGCAACCGCTTCCGGTCCCACCGCGGCAAAGCCAGCCGGTTCCCCTGCCGCCGCAATCCTCCGCGCCGACGCTGCATTGCGACCAGTTGCTGGCTCGCCAGGACGGGCGCGACATCCGGCCGGTGGGCGGCACGCTCACGGTGGCGCGTCGGGCTTTTTCGCTGGTTTATACCGGCGGCCTGTCGGGGCCGGCGCTGCACGTTTCGGCCTTTCCCACCCTGGCGGAAATGTTGGACAAGGCCGGGCGAAGCGAGTTGTGGGGATCGGCCGACGAAATCCTGATCCACGATCCCGACGACTTGCCGTTGCGCGACGGCGCGGGATTGGTCGAGGAACCGGAACAGTTGGATCTGTATCTGGAGGGCATGGGCGAAGGGTACGGCGCCTTTTTCCGGGTGATGACGGCATTGGACGGCGAACCGGCGGCGCTGTTGTCGGCGCCCCGCGCCGGCATGGGGTTCGCGCCCGAAAACGGGCGTCAGGTGCAGAAAGTGCGCGGCCTGGGCGGCGTGGCGGTGGAAAAGACCCGCTTCCGCCAGCTTTACCTGACCTATTTCGGCACCGTGCGCCGGGCAGGTCCCGGCAACAAGGGCAATTTCGGCAGCCGGGCGCTGATCCGTCTGGCGTGGGGGTCGTGCCGGTTGGCTTTCCGGTGATTGCTGCGGTATAGGTGGCGGTCTTTCGGTCCATTCCAGCAAGGCTCTTTCCATGCCCCCCGTGTTTCCCGATATCTGGCACCTGCGTCTGACCACCGGCCCCGAGGCCATGCCCGTGTTCGAAGAGGTGTTCGAGCGCTTCGCCGAATCGGTCACCATGTTCATGGACGACAAGTCGGGCATTTCCGATGGCGACTGCCCCTGGCATCTGGAAGGCTATTCCCGCACTCCGCCCGAGCGGGCCAAGATCATCGCCGCCCTGTCCACGGTGGCCGCCGCCAACGGGTTGGAGGTGCCGGAACTGGTGGTCGAGCGGCTGCCCAACGTCGATTGGGTGCTTGAGAACCTGCGCGATTTTCCGGCCATCGACGCCGGCCGCTTCTACGTGCGCGGCTCGCATTGGGAGGAACCGACCCCCATCGGCCGTATCGAGCTTCTGGTGGACGCCGGCACCGCTTTCGGTTCGGGTGAGCATGCCACCACGCGGGGCTGTCTGTTGGCGCTGGACAAGCTGGCCAAGAAGCGGCGTTTCCTGCGTCCCCTCGACCTGGGCTCGGGCTCGGGCATCCTGGGCATCGCCATGGCCAAGATGTGGGCCTGCGACGTCATCGCCACCGATATCGACCCCGGCGCGGTCAAGGTGGCGGCCAACAATGCCAAACTGAACCAGGTGGGCGCCCGCTTTACCAGCGTGGTGTCCGACGGTTACCGCAATCCGCTGCTGAAGAAGAAACGGCCGTTCGACATCATCTGCGCCAACATCCTGGCCAAGCCGCTGATGCGCTTCGCCAAGGATCTGGCGGCCCATCTGGCGCCCGACGGCGTCGCCGTGCTGTCGGGGTTGTTGGACTGGCAGGAACGCATGGTCATGGGCGTGCACGAGCGCCAGGGCCTGACCCTCAAGGACCGTCAGGTCATCGACGGCTGGGCGACGCTGACCATCGGGCGCTGACCGGGTGAGGAGGCGTCATGCCTCCTCGTACCAGCCTTTGCTGGCGTTGACGATGCGCACCACGCTCAGCATGACCGGCACTTCCACCAGCACGCCGACCACGGTGGCCAGCGCCGCGCCGGAATCCAGCCCGAACAGGCTGATGGCGGCGGCCACCGCCAGTTCGAAGAAGTTGCTGGCACCGATCAACGCCGATGGGCCGGCGACGCAATGGGCGACGCCCAGTTTCTTGTTCAGTCCATAGGCCAGCGCGGCGTTGAAATAGACCTGGATGGTGATGGGCACCGCCAGCAGGGCGATGACCAGCGGCTGTTCCAGGATGCGCCCGCCCTGAAAGGCGAACAGCAGCACCAGCGTCGCCAGCAGGGCGGTGATGGACAGCGGCCCCAGCCGCCGCAGCAATCCCGCCAGCGCAGCCTCGCCGCCGCGCCTGAGTACGGTACGGCGCCATGCCTGGGCCACGGCCACCGGCACCACGATATACAGCGCCACCGACAGCAACAGGGTGTCCCACGGCACCACGATGGACGACAGCCCCAGCAACAGGCCGACGATGGGGGCGAAGGCGAACACCATGATGGTGTCGTTCAACGCCACCTGGGTCAGGGTGAAATGGGGTTCGCCCCGGCACAGGTTGCTCCAGACGAAGACCATGGCGGTGCACGGTGCCGCCGCCAGCAGGATCAGGCCGGCCACGTAGGATTCGATCTGTTCGGCGGGCAGCAGCGGCCGGAACAGGGTTTCCACGAACACCCAGGCCAAAAGCGCCATGGAGAACGGCTTGACCAGCCAGTTGATGCCCACCGTGGACAGCAACCCGCGCCAGTGTTCGCGCACATGGCCGAGCGCGCCGAAATCGATGCGCAGCAGCATGGGAATGATCATCAGCCATACCAGCACCGCCACCGGCAGGTTGACGCGGGCCACTTCCAGGTCGCCCAGCGCCCGGGCCGCGCCGGGCAGGAAATGGCCCAGGGCGACGCCGACGACGATGCACAGCGCCACCCACAGCGACAGATAGCGTTCGAAGGTGCTCACCGGGCGCTCTCCTGGCCCAGGCGGTCCACTTCGCGCTTCAGCGCCAGCCGGTCCAGGCTGGCGATGGGCAGGGCGGCGAAGGCGCTGACCCGGCGGTCGATCTGGCGGAACACCTCTGCGAACACCGCCAGCCGTTCCGCCTCGCTGCCGGTGGCGGCGGCGGGGTCCTCGAACCCCCAATGGGCGCTGATCGGCTGACCCGGCCAGACGGGGCAGACCTCGCCGGCGGCGTTGTCGCAGACGGTGAAGACGAAATCCATGGTTGGCGCGCCGGGGACGGCGAATTCGTCCCAACTCTTGGAACGCAAGTTTTCGGTGGAAAGGCCCGCCAGTTCCAGGGTGCGCAGGGTCAGCGGGTTGACGGCGCCGGCGGGATGCGATCCAGCGGAAAAGGTACGGAAGCGGCCTTCGCCCCTGGTGGCCAGCAGGACCTCGGCCAGCACCGAACGGGCGGAATTGCCGGTGCACAGGAACAGGACGTTATAGACACGGTCGGTCATGACGTTACTCGCAGCAGGGGGTGGGGGATGCCGCCTCGGACGACACTTGTTCGCGCAGCACCGCCAGCAACGCTGCCGCCGCCGGGGCGGGGGAATCGTGCAGGCGGTAATGCACCCAGCGGCCGTTCTTGCGCGCCTGGATGAATCCGGCGGCCTTCAGCAGCGACAGGTGTTTGGAAACGGTGGCCGGGGCCAGACCCAACGATTCGGTCAGCACGCAGACGCAGACCTCGCCGTCCTCAAGCTGTTTGAGGAGGCGGAGACGGGAGGCGTCGGCCAGAGCCTTGGTCAGGATTTCGAAGCTGTCGATCATGGCGACAGCATAAGCTTATTTCGTCATTTGGCGAAATGACGAATTTATGACGATGAGGAAGAGGACGCCCGTTGACGCCCCCTTCCTGCCCTGTCATACCGCCCGGCGAATATTTCAAAGGGCGGCCGCGGTATCACGGGTATAGGGTAAACGGCGTGTCGCGGCCGTAGATGTGGATTTGTCCCGGCCCCCCGGCGAAATGGGAAGCCAATTCGGGGATGGCGGTGACGTCGGCGACCACGATGTCGGTCGCTTCCAGCTTGTGGAACTGGGGCTGGGTCGAGGTCTTGGCCTTGGGGTCGTTGCCGGTGGCCGCCACCGAGACCCGTGCCAGTTGGGTGTGGGCGGCATAGCCGGTATTGCCGGGCGGCTGGTTGTGGTTGACGTAGACGCAATCCACGCTGTTCAACGTCCCCTGTTGCGGCGTGCCGTCGCTCTTGTCCAAGGCGTATTGGCCGTCGCAGTTGAAGACGAAACCGTCCTTGTCGGCGGCGACGCTGGATTGGCTGATCTGCATGCCGCAGGACGGGATCAGGTGGATGTGGATGGCGTCGGTGGGCCGTGGCCACGGCTCGCTTTCGATGTTGCGGCGCAGACGCACGTCGCTGTGGTCCAGGCAGATCTCGATGGCGAAATCCATGTATTCTGGGAAGTTGGCGACCCCGTAATCCTGGCGGAACACCGCGTATTGGTCGAAGGGCGATCGTTTGAGGTCGCCGCCGCTCAGATCGATCAGGGGATAGGCGGTCATCTGCTCGGTGACCACGTCACGGCGGCCGGTGACGTCGTACAGGATGAAGTCTTCGTTCGAGACGAAGTACTTCTCGGTGGTCATGCGGTCGGTGCTGGCGCCGTCATAGGTGCTGACCGGGATGTTGCTGACCACCAGGGCGCGGTTGCGCACTTCCATGTTGGGATAGGAATGGCAGTTCTTGATGAAGTTCACCAGCATGTCGAAGATCACGCCGTTCAGCGGTCCGAAAGCCGCCAGCCATTGCTTGGACAGCGCCTCGACCACGGCATTGCGCACGACGGTGGAGTTCTCGGCGTAGACATGGTCGATATTGCGGATCTGGGCGGAAATGGCCGAGCCGCAGACAAAGGTCCAGTTGGGGTAGTCGCTGGCCGGGAAAGCCTTGGCCAGCGCCGCCAGGAGCATGGGTGCCGGGTCGTCGGCATCGTCGGCATAGACATAGGGGCCTTGCTCGCCGTGGAAATAGAATTCCGGGGCCACGAATACGTTGGTGATGCTGGTGTCGTTGGGGGCGCCTTGCAATTGCGCGCGGGCCGCTTCGACCGCGTTCTTCAGGACCGCCACCCGGGCGGCGATGTCGGCGGCCAGATCCTTGCTGCCCAGATAGGTGCCTGCCACCGCGCCGGGGCCGTTGGGATCGCCGATGGCGACCATGGATGCCGGAGTGGTGGGAATGGCATAGCCGATAAAGCGGATTTTCGAGTGGTTGTTGCTCACGGTAATTCCCCTCCCGATTGTGCATTCATATTTGAACGCGCAAAAAGGTTGCCGGAATCCCGGAAGGAATGCGACTCAAATGGTTGTGTTCAGGCGCCGTTCCAGCCGCAAGCCCCCAGTGCCGCCCGCATGTGCTCGGGCGGCGGCGCCTCGACCCGGATGGCGGGTTTGCTGGGCGACAGGGGCCTGAGCCCGACACGCCGCGAATGCAGGTGCAAGGGGGCGGCCGGTTGGGGATCGAGGCCGTAATAGGCGTCGCCCAGAACCGGACAGCCCAACTCCTTCATGTGCACGCGAATCTGGTGGGTGCGGCCGGTGCGCGGCACGCATTCGATCCAGGTCAAATCGCCGGTGCTGCCCATCACCCGCCAGTCGGTCACCGCCTCTTGCCCCTTGGGGTCGCAGACGATGCGCCAAAAGCCGTGGCTGTCCTTGGTGCGCGGTGTCACCACCTTGAGGATGGGGCTGTCGACGCGGCCGGAATCCTGGGCCGGGCGGCCGACCACCACCGTCCAATAGGCCTTGTCCACCTGATGGGCCATGAACATCTTGCCAAGACGGCGCATGGCCTTGTCGTGGCGGCCCAGCACCAGACAGCCCGAGGTGTCGCGGTCCAGCCGGTGGGCCAGGCGCGGCGGCTGGTTCCAGCCGAATTTCAGCGCGTCCAGGTACAGTTCCAGATGGTCGGGCGAATTGGGCCCGGCATGCACCGGCAACCCGGCCGGCTTGTCCAGGACGATGACGTCCTGATCCTGGTACAGGATGCGGGAAAGGATTTCATCGGGTGTCATGATGGTGGATGGGGCGCGGCCGGAACCGCGCCCCCAGCTCCTTAGCGTCGGGACTGTGCCGCCATCTGGGCGTCGACGGCGGCCAGGGCCGTGACGTTGACGATGTTGCGCACGGTGGCCGACGGCGTGAGGATGTGGGCCGGCAACCGCGCGCCCATCAGGATCGGGCCGACGGTCATGCCCTCGCCCAACGCCTTGATCAGGTTGAACGAGATGTTGGCGGCGTCCAGGTTGGGCATGATCAACAGGTTGGCCTGTCCCTTGAGGCGCGAATTGGGGAAGATGCGGGAGCGGATGCCTTCGTTGATGGCGGCGTCGCCATGCATTTCGCCCTCGACCTCCAGATACGGCGCGCGTTCGTGCAACAGGGCCAGCGCCTCGCGCATCTTGGCGCCCGAGGCCGAGCGGTGCGAGCCGAAGTTGGAATGGGACAACAGCGCCACCTTGGGTTCGATGCCGAAGCGGCGCACTTCCTCGGACGCCAGCAAGGTGGTCTCGACGATCTGTTCCGGCGTCGGGTCGGCGGTGACGTAGGTGTCGCAAATGAAGAACGTGCCCTGGGGCATGATCAACAGACTCATGGCCGCCGGCACCTTGACGCCGTCGCGCAGGCCGATGACGTCCGAGATATGGCTCAGGTGCTTTTCGTAGCGGCCGATGGTGCCGCAGATCAGGGCGTCGGCCTCGCCGCGCAGGACCATCAGCGCACCGATCACCGTGGTCCGGGTGCGGATCACCGTCTGGGCATAGTCGGGCGACACGCCCTTGCGCTCCATGATGGTGTGATAGGCGCGCCAGTATTCGGTGAAGCGGTGGTCGTTCTCGGGGTCCACCAGATCGAAATCGGTTCCCAGCTTGAGGCGCAGGTCCAGATCCTTGATGCGTTTCTGTACCACGTCGCGACGGCCGATCAGCACCGGGAAGGCGACGCCTTCGTCCACCACCGCCTGCACCGCCATCAGCACGCGACGGCCTTCGCCTTCGGTGAACACCACGCGGCGCAAATCCTGCTTGGCGCGGTCGAACACCGGCTTCATCACCAGGCCCGAACGGAACACGAATTGGGCCAGGGTCTCGTGATAGGCATCGAAATCGATGATCGGGCGCCGCGCCACGCCGGAATTCATGGCGGCGCGGGCCACCGCCGGGGCGATCTTGAGGATCAGGCGCGAATCGAACGGCTTGGGGATCAGGTATTCCGGGCCGAACGACAATGGCTGTTCGCCATAGGCGGCACGCACGCGCTCGTCCGATTCCGCCATGGCCAGATCGGCCAGGGCGTAGGTGGCGGCCAGCTTCATGTCTTCGTTGATCTGGGTGGCGCCGACGTCCAGCGCGCCGCGGAAGATATAGGGGAATACCAGGACGTTGTTGACCTGGTTGGGATAGTCCGAGCGCCCGGTGGCGATGATGGCGTCGGGGCGCACCGCCTTGACTTCCTCGGGCAGGATTTCCGGGGTCGGGTTGGCCAGGGCGAAGACGATCGGCTTGTCGGCCATGGTTTCCACCATTTCGCCGGTCAGCACGCGCGGCGCCGACAGTCCCATGAAGATGTCGGCGCCGGGAATGACCTCGGCCAGCGTGCGGGCCTCGGTTTCCTGGGCGAAAATCTCCTTATAGGGGTCCATCAGTTCGTTGCGGCCCTTGTAGACCACGCCCTTGATGTCGGTGACCCAGATGTTCTCGCGCTTGACGCCGACCGACACCAGAAGGTTGAGGCAGGCGAGAGCGGCGGCGCCGGCGCCCGAGGCCACCAGCTTGACCTGCGAAATATCCTTACCGACGATGCGGAGCGCGTTGATCATCGCCGCCGCGACCACGATGGCGGTGCCGTGCTGGTCGTCATGCATCACCGGGATCGACAGCCGCTCCTTGAGCTGGCGTTCGACCTCGAAACATTCCGGGGCCTTGATGTCTTCCAGGTTGATGGCGCCGAAGGTTGGCTCCATGGCAGCGATGACGTTCACCAGCCGGTCGGGGTCCAACTCGTTGATTTCCATGTCGAAGACATCGATGCCGGCGAACTTCTTGAACAGCACGCCCTTGCCTTCCATCACTGGCTTGGCGGCCAGCGGGCCGATGGCGCCCAGGCCCAGGACGGCGGTCCCGTTGGTGACGACAGCAACAAGATTACCGCGCGCGGTGACTTCGACGGCGGCATCCGGGTCGGAAACGATGGCCTCGCAGGCGGCGGCGACACCTGGGGAATAGGCCAGGGCAAGGTCGCGCTGGTTGGCTAGTGGCTTGGTAGGATTGACGGAAATCTTACCAGGGACCGGAAGCCGATGGTATTCCAGCGCGGCGTCGCGCAACTCGTCCGACATGCTCATGAACAATGACCTCGGGTAATTTTATTATCGTGCGCGCGGGCCTGCGCGAGATCAAATCGGCATACGCCACTCCAGAGAAAACGACAAGAGTAGAAGGAATCGAAAATGTCTCCCCTGTCGGAAATCCGATAATGGTATTACCAATGTGCGAGCATTGTGTGTGGCGGATGGCTGCTGGCGGCTTAGCCTATGTCAAAGGTATATATTCCACCTGCGTTTCGTGGCACACTGGCGGTAATCGCACGATCAAAGGGGGCAGCAATGACCTTGATCGACCTGGAGAGCTGGCGGCGCGAGCAGAGCGAGCGGCGGCGTGCGGAGGGGCAGATGGCCGCACTCGACTATCTGCGTGAGGAAATCTCGTCCTCGGGGTACGATACGGCGGCGCGTCTGCTGTCGCTGGCCATTCTCAGCATTTCCCGGCAATTGGATGGCGAGGCAGAGGATGACGGGACCGCGTCCTGACGCCAGCCTTTAAAACTCAAACCCCCGCCGGTGTCGCCACCGGCGGGGGTTCGAATTTGGTGCGACCGGGGAGACTCGAACTCCCACGACTTACGTCACACGCACCTCAAGCGTGCGCGTCTACCAGTTCCGCCACGGTCGCATAGCCGGTAGAACCGCATCGGCTCGTCTCACGAGAGGCTTGCCAACGAGGAGAGAGGGGAATACCAAACTCGCCTTCGCGAATCAAGCGGACTTTCCAGGGGTGTCATGAGCTTTTCTCTAGAATGGCGAATCAGCGACGATTTAGTGCCCTACGACCAGGCCTTGGCCTTCATGGAAGAACGGGTCGCCGCCATCCGTGCCGGTACCGCGTCCGAATGCGTGTGGCTGTTGGAGCACCCGCCGCTTTATACCGCCGGGACCAGCGCCAAGCCCGAGGACCTGTTGTGGGCCGACCGTTTCCCGGTCTACCACACCGGACGCGGCGGCCAGTTCACCTATCATGGGCCGGGCCAGCGGGTGGCCTATGTCATGCTGGACCTGAAAAAGCGCGGTTCCGACATCCGCGCCTACGTCCACGATCTCGAGGAATGGCTGATCCGCACGTTGGCTCGCTTCACCGTCAAGGGCGAACGCCGTGACGGACGGGTCGGCATCTGGGTGGATCGTGGGCCCGGTCCGGGCCTTGCCCGGCGCGAGGACAAGGTGGCGGCCATTGGGGTGCGGGTTCGCCAATGGGTCACCTTTCACGGTGTCGCGCTTAATGTCGATCCCGACCTAGGCCATTTTCAGGGCATCGTGCCCTGCGGCATCAGCGAATACGGGGTGACGTCGCTGTGGGATCTGGGCAACACGCCGACCATGGAAGACGTGGATTGCGCCTTGATGGCGGCGTGGCAAGAGGTGTTCGGCGATCCGGCCGGCGGCGGCTGATCAGTCCGGGCGGGCGACGGTATACAGCCAGTCGGCGTGGTTGCGACCGGTATGGGCGGCGACCATGTCCCACCGCTTGAACCCTGCCGCTGTCAGCACGGCGGGCAGTTCCTCGGCCTGCCAATAGCGAAAGAAGCGGGGCTCCCCTAATTTGGCGGTCGACCATTCCTCGCCTTGGCCTTGTTTCAGGCTGAAGGCGAAGCGGCCGTGCGGTGCCAGGGCTCGGCACAGTTTGGTCGCCACCTGGGCGAACTCGGCGGCGGTGAAATGCAGCATCACCGCGTTGGCCAAAATCAGGTCATAGGGGCCGGACAGGGAATCCGACAAGGCATTGAACAGGCGTGCGTCAAAGCCAAGGCCGCGCAGATGTTCGACAAATCCTGGAACCGCGTCGGAACATTCCGGGACGAAACCTCGTTGCGCCAGATAGGCGGCGTCACGGCCGAAGGCGCTGCCCAGTTCGAAAATGCGCGCTTCGGCGGGCAAGTCCTCGATCGTCCGGTCCAGCCAGTCGCGGGTTGCCCCGTCAACCACATGGGGGGTGCGGTCGATATAGCCCTGGATGGTGCGGGCATAGGTGCGCAAGGTGGCGTCGTTGCTGGACATCGGTTCCTGTTTCCCTGTGGCTCCCCCGGATATTAACGCCTGACGGCGGAAACAAGAACGGCCGCCCCATTGGGGGCGGCCGCGAAGTTGCGCGGAAAATTACGGGCGTTCCCTATTCCTCGACGGTGTTGCCGTCCAAATCGCCGGGGTTGCCGGCCAAGGCGTCGGCCACCAGACCGGAATTGGTACGGATGGCGCTCTCGATCTCCTGCGCGACCGTGGGGTTCTCGCGCAGATAGGTCTTGGCGTTTTCGCGCCCCTGGCCGATGCGGGTCGAGTTGTAGGACAGCCATGCCCCCGACTTTTCCACCACTCCGGCCTTGACGCCCAGGTCGATCAGCTCGCCCATCTTGGACACGCCCTCGCCATACATGATGTCGAAGTCGACCACCTTGAACGGCGGCGCCAGCTTGTTCTTGACCACCTTGACGCGGGTCTGGTTGCCCACCACCTCGTCACGGTCCTTGATGGCGCCGACCCGGCGGATTTCCATGCGCACCGAGGCATAGAACTTGAGCGCGTTGCCGCCGGTGGTGGTTTCCGGGTTGCCGAACATCACGCCGATCTTCATACGGATCTGGTTGATGAAGATGACGATGGTCTTGGACTTGGACACCGAACCGGTCAGCTTGCGCAACGCTTGGCTCATCAACCGGGCGTGCAGGCCGACATGGCTGTCGCCCATCTCGCCCTCGAGCTCGGCCCGCGGCACCAGGGCGGCGACCGAATCGACCACCAGCACGTCGACGGCGCCGGAACGGACCAGGGTGTCGGCGATCTCAAGCGCCTGTTCGCCGGCATCGGGCTGGCTGATCAGCAATTCGTCGAGGTTGACGCCCAGCTTCTTGGCATAAGAGGGGTCAAGCGCGTGTTCTGCGTCGACGAAGGCGCAGGTGCCGCCGCGCTTTTGCGCCTCGGCGATGACGTGCAGCGCCAGCGTGGTCTTGCCCGAGCTTTCCGGGCCATAGATCTCGATGATGCGGCCGCGCGGCAAGCCGCCGATGCCAAGCGCGATGTCCAGGCCCAGCGAACCGGTGGAAACCACCTCGGTCTCGACCGTTTCCTTTTGCCCCATCTTCATGATGGAACCCTTGCCGAACGCCCGCTCGATCTGGCTGACGGCGGCTTCCAATGCCTTTTGTCTATCCATGGTGTCCTTGTCCACGAGACGCAAAACAGCCTGCGACATGGCAGTACCCCCTCATCTAGCCCGATCCTGGGGCGGATGCAACGCGGTTCTGCGAATAGAGTACACATTCCGTTCTGGAACACAACGGGAATGTTCGCATCTGTTCCTGTTTTCTTCGTTGATGTTCACCCCGGAATGGCCGGAACCTCACGGATCAGGTCGGGTTCGTCGTGAACGAAGCTCAATTGCAGCGTGGCGTAGGCGTCAAGGGGGCTGGTGGACAAGGCCTCGGCCTTGGTGCGCGATTCTGTGTCGATCCGTATGCCGGCCTGGTCGAGGAGGGTGCACAGGCGGGGCAGCGCGGCCGCCGGCAACTGACAGCGGATACAGGTCATCTTGTTGGAATACATGTGGAAGTCGTCGATCCAGCCATCGGCGGCGACGATGGCGTCCTTGGCCGCGTCGGTGGCGATCAGGCGGTTTTGCCGGGTCATGGCGGTCAGTTGGACAAACGCGAACGACATGGGTTTGATTAAAGGGAAGATGTGCCACAGGGGCAAGCCGAGTTGCGGTATGGGTCAAGCGCGCTTCAATCCGGCCTGCATGGCACGGCGTCGCATTGACAGCGGCCCGCTCCTGAGCGATGACCAAGGGCAACCATGCGGAGTGAGGGGAGAAACGCCGATGACCACCGTGAAGCATGTGGCGACCACGCCATTCGACGGCCAGAAGCCGGGCACGTCTGGCCTGCGCAAGAAGGTCAGGGTGTTCCAGCAGCCGCATTATCTGGAAAACTTCGTCCAGGCCATCTTCGACAGCATCGGCGACGTTGCCGGCAAGACCCTGGTGGTCGGCGGCGATGGCCGTTTCCACAACCGGAGCGCCATCCAGACCATCCTGAAGATGGCCGCCGCCGCCGGTTTCGCCAAGGTGATGGTGGGCAAGGGCGGCATCCTGTCGACGCCGGCTGCGTCCTGCGTCATCCGCAAGTACAAGACTTTCGGCGGCATCATCCTGTCGGCCAGCCACAATCCCGGCGGCCCGGACGAGGATTTCGGCATCAAGTACAACATTCCGGCCGGTGGCCCGGCGCCCGAGGGCGTGACCGAGGCGATCTACGCGCGGACCACGGAAATCAACGAATACCGCATCCTTGACGTGGCCGACGTGGACATCGAAAGCGTGGGCGACCGTAGCTTGGGCGGCATGGCGGTCACGGTGTTCGACCCGGTGGCCGACTATGCCGAACTGATGGGCAGCTTGTTCGACTTCGACGCCATCCGCGCCCTGTTCGCCGGTGGCTTCCGCATGCGCTTCGACGCCATGCACGCGGTCACCGGCCCCTATGCCAGCGTCATCCTGGAAGACATCCTGGGAGCGCCCAAGGGAACGGTGATGAACGGCATCCCGCTCGAGGATTTCGGCCACGGCCATCCCGATCCCAATCTGGTGCACGCCCATGATCTGGTCGAGGAGATGTTCGGCCCCGACGCCCCGGATTTCGGCGCGGCGTCGGATGGCGACGGTGACCGCAACATGATCCTGGGCCGCGATTTCTATGTGACGCCGTCGGATTCGCTGGCGGTGCTGGCGGCCAATGCCACCTGCGCGCCGGGTTACGCCAAGGGGCTGGCCGGCATCGCGCGCTCCATGCCGACCTCGGCCGCCGCCGACCGCGTCGCCGCCGCGCTGGGCATCAAGTCCTACGAGACGCCGACCGGCTGGAAATTCTTCGGCACCCTGCTCGACGCCGGTCTCGCCACCTTGTGTGGCGAGGAAAGCTTCGGCACCGGTTCCGACCATGTGCGCGAGAAGGACGGGCTGTGGGCGGTGCTGCTGTGGCTGAACGTGCTGGCCGCACGCAAGCAGCCGGTGGCCGACATCGTGCGCGAGCATTGGGCCAAGTACGGCCGCAATGTCTATTCCCGCCACGATTACGAAGGCATCGACACGGCGGCGGCCAACGGATTGATGGACCATTTGCGCGGCCTGTCGCTCAAGGGACAGACGCTGGGAGCTTATACGGTCGCCTTCAACGACGATTTCGCCTACACCGATCCGGTGGACGGCAGCGTCAGCACCAAACAGGGCATCCGCATCGTGTTCGAGGACGGCTCACGCATCGTCTTCCGGCTGTCCGGCACCGGCACCGAAGGGGCGACGCTGCGGGTCTATATCGAACAATACGAGCCCGACCCGGCCAAGCACGGCGCCGACCCCCAGGACGCCCTGGCCGAGTTGATCAAGATTGCCCGCGACGTGGCCGAGATCGAAGCCCGCACCGGGCGCAGCGAACCGACGGTGATCACCTGAGGATATGAACCACAGAGATACAGAGGTGTCTGATGTGGGGACGCGATGTCGCCTCAGAACCAACCTCTCTGTGCCTCTGTGCCTCTGTGGTTTATTCATGAGGGCTGGCGATGAGTGATGCGTTGAACATGGCGGCCCAGTGGGCAACAATTGGGGCTTTCATTGCTGCGACGGTGTCTCTTGCCGTTATCGCCTTCCAAGCAAATCGCTATATGTCGACGCGGCAGGCCGATCAACGGCAACGCGAATTTGAGAACTATCACCAGTTGGTGCGAGACTTGGCTCAGGGTGGAGAAACAGTTCGAATCGCAGCGCAGAAAGCAATCATCTACGAACTCAGAAATTATCCGCGATACGCCGACATCAGCATAAGAATACTCATATCTCTTCAGGATGAATGGCGCGCGGATGACAAAACGCGTTTGCTCGAAGAGATTGATCTAACGGTCGCCGATTTGAAAAAGGTCGCCACATGAATCACACCTTCCACCCCACCATCCTGCGCGAATACGACATTCGCGGCATCGTCGGCGAAACCCTGTTCGCGGCCGACGCCTTCGCCATCGGCAAGGCGTTCGGCACCCGTGTCCGCCGGGCGGGCGGGCGCACGATCTGTGTCGGCTGGGATGGCCGGCTGTCCAGCCCGGAACTGGCCGCCGCCCTGGTGGACGGCCTGGTGTCGGCCGGTTGCCGCGTCGCCAAGGTCGGGCGCGGTCCCACGCCGATGCTCTATTACGCCGCCAAGATAAAGGGGGCGGATGGCGGCATCATGGTCACCGGCAGCCACAATCCGCCCACCCATAACGGCTTCAAGATGGTGTTCCAGGGAAGGCCGTTCTTCGGTCCCGACATCAAGGACCTGGGAAGTATCGCCGCCGCCGGTGACTGGCTTGATGGCGCCGGTGCCGGCGAGGCCGTGGATGAACCGGTGTTCGCCGAATACGTTGATCGTCTGTTGGCGGATTACGACGGCGTTCATCCGCTCAAGGTGGTGTGGGATTGCGGCAACGGCGCCGCCGGCGAGGTGGCGCAGGAACTGGCCCGTCGTCTGCCCGGCACCCATACCGTGCTGTTCGGCGACATCGACGGCACTTTTCCCAACCATCATCCCGACCCGACCGAACCGCACAACCTTCGTGCCCTGATGGACGAGGTTCTGTTCTCGCATGCTCATCTGGGGTTGGCCTTCGACGGCGACGGCGACCGGGTGGGCGTGGTCGATGCCGAAGGGCGCATCCTGTGGGGCGACCAGATCCTGGTGATCCTGGCCGAGGATTTGCTGAAATCCCGTCCCGGTGCCCCGATCATCGCCGACGTCAAGGCGTCCAAGGTGTTCTTCGACGAGGTGGCGCGGCTGGGCGGCCAGCCGGTGATGGGGCGCACCGGCCATTCGCTGATCAAGACCCAGATGGCCGAGATCGGCGCGCCGTTGGCCGGGGAAATGAGCGGCCATATCTTCTTCGCGGATAAGTACTACGGTTTCGACGACGCGCTTTACGCCGCCATCCGCCTGCTGGGCATCGTGGCGCGCTGGCAGGGTCAGACCCTGGCCAGTCGCCGCGACAAGCTGCCGCATATGGTCAACACCCCGGAAATGCGCTTCGACTGTGCCGAGGAGCGCAAGTTCCAGGTGGTGGCCGAGGTCAAGGAACGGCTGGCTGCCGCCGGGGCCAAGGTCAACGCCATCGACGGCGTGCGGGTGGACACCGACGACGGTTGGTGGTTGTTGCGCGCCTCCAACACCCAGGCGGTGCTGGTGGCCCGGTGCGAGGCCACTCATGCCGACGGCCTCAAACGTCTGCGCAAGGCACTGGAAGCACAGTTGACCGCCAGCGGCGTCGCTTTGCCGCATTGATGGGACATGGCTGCCGCGCTTTGCGCCAAACAGGGCGCGGCCTTGTCGTGCCGATGGTCGAGGAATATATTTGTGGATGGCAATAGGCCTTCTTCCGACCAAGGGGGGACGCCATGCGTAACCAAAAAACCACCGTTTCCGCCCGCGCCGATTTCGCCCGCCCGGAAGATTTCGACGCATTCCTTGACCGTGCCCGCCGCGAGGTGGACGCTGAATTCCATCTGCGCACCGACCATGCCGGGCAGGTGCGCCACAACATGAACCCGCCGCTCGAGATCGAAGAGGCGCTGGACCCGGCGTTGGACTGGCCCTGGTGGCCGGAACCGGCGGGCCGCCACTAAGAAACGAGCGGTGGTGGGCGGTGCCGTGGCGCCGTCCGCGCTTTCGTGGGATTGGGGTAATGAACCTGTTTTTTTACGGCACGCTGATGGATTCGGACGTGCGGCAGTTGGTGTGCGGCAAACGGCTGGACGCCGCCGAGCCGGCTGTCGCCCAGGGATTTCGCCGGGTGCACGTGGAAGGCCGGCATTACCCCATGATGTTGCCCCATGCCTCGGGTTGGGTCGAAGGTACCTTGGTGCGCGGTGTGGACGCCGAATCGCTGCACCGGCTTCAGGTGTACGAAGGCTGGGAATACGGTCTGCACGCCATCAAGGTCCGCACCGCGTCCGGGGCGTCGGTGATGGCCCAGGTGTTTCTGTGCCCACCGCATGTGAACGCCCACAACCGCGATTGGCGGCTGGAGCAATGGCAGTTGCGTCACAAACGGGCTTTCCTGCCCAAGGCGCGGCAATTGATGGAACGCGCCCTGAAAACCGGACGCATGCCCGGCGCCCCGGTGTCGGCGCGCCCCCGTCCGGTGCTGGCGTCGCGGCCGTTGCGGCGGAAGAAATAGAAGTTAGCTGCCCTGAACCACCTGGCAGGCCTGTTTGGCGCGGCCAAGGCGTTTGCAGGCGGCACGGGCCTGATCCTCGGTGAAACCGGTCAGGCGGGCGCGGTAGGTGGTCTTCTTGCCCCGGTGGAGCTCAGAGACGTCCACGGCGGCGGTGCTGACCAGCCCGCCAAGCTTTTTCGCGGCTGAACTGGCGGCCGAGTGCGCCGGCTTGTAGGAATTAAAGGCTCCCACCTGGATGGCCCAGGTCGAAGGGTCGTCGTCGCCTTCTTCCTCGGTCTCGGCGGATTTGGCCGCGCGCATGGACACCTGCTTGACCGAGCTGTCGCGGTTGGCGGCGGCGATCAGGGCGTCAAGGTCGGCGCGGTCGTCGGATTCGATGCTGGCGCTACGGATGTCGGGGCCCTTGCCCGCCCGCGCGAAGCCCTTGTCCAGGATCTGTGCCATGTTGCGGTCGCGCCAGGCGGCGGTGTTGCCGCCGAACACCACGCCGATCAGGCGCCGGCCCTGGCGTTTGGCCGAGGCCATCAGATTGAAACCCGAAGCGTTGATGTAACCGGTCTTGATGCCGTCGGCACCCTGATAGCGCAGCATCAGGCGATTGTGGGTGCTGATGGGCTGGCCGCGCCACTTGAACTGGCGGGTCGAGAAATAATGGTAGTACTTGCCGTGGGTGCGGATCAGGGCGCGGGCCAGCAGGGCCTGATCGCGCGGCGTCGAAATCTGGCCGGGGTTGGGCAGGCCCGAGGCGTTGCGATAGGTGGTGTCGTCCATGCCCAATTGCTGCGCCTTGCGGGTCATCAACTCGGCGAAGTCGCCTTCGCTGTCGGCCAGGGCTTCGGCCACCACCACGGCGACGTCGTTGGCCGACTTGGTCACCAGGGCCAGCACCGCGTCTTCGACCGAAATCCGTTCGCCCGGCGCCAGCGCCAGTTTGGACGGCGCCTGGGCGGCGGCATGGGCCGACACCCGCATGGTGCTGTCAAGGCGAAGCTTGCCGGAATTGAGGGCGTCGAACAGCAGGTAAAGCGTCATGACCTTGGTCAGCGACGCCGGATAGGATCGCCGATCGGCGTTGACCGCATAAAGAACGGCGCCAGTGTCATGGTCCATGACGATGGCGCCGTAACGGCTGTCGCGCTGGGCGGCCTGGGTAAGGGAGGGGAGCGCCAGGCCGGTGACCAGCATGGCGAGGCAAAGCAGAAAAATCCGCGAGACGAATCCGTAAGGGCTGCGGGCCGCGTTCAATTCCTCGACCTTCCGTTCACCGATCGACATCGACTAGAGTAGGAGGCAAGGATAAAGAAATTGCGAATCTGTGTCCAGTTTCCCCGCGCTTTTCAGGGATTTTTTGCCTGAGCGCGGTTTCGCGACGCAACTTTCGCAGGATATGTTTATGTATGGTCGTCTCGAATCCCAAGGTGGAACCGCCATGACGTCGTTGCTTGCCCGTGCCGCCCTGATCCTTGCCGGTCTTGCGCTTTTGCCGTCCTGTACCTGGAGTGGCGGCGACATCGGCGATCCCGTCGAACGGAAGCTGCATTGGTTTTCGTTCGTCGGTGGCGACGACATTCGAACCACTTGCGCCGCTGGCACGCCCGACCGTTTCCGGCTGGTCTACAATGCCGATTACAATGAACAATTGCGGATCTACGAAGTGGATTCGCTGCGTCGGCTGTTGACGATCCGGGTGGTGAACCAAGGCGCCATGGGAAAATTGTCGGGCGACGATCTGCTGGCGCCGTGGCGGGCGACCGAAGCCAAGGTCCAGCTTGACCAGGACGGTTACGACCGTCTGATTCAAGGGTTTGCCCAGGGCGGCATGTTCGCCCCGCCGCCGGTTGGGCTGGAACTGCCATCGCGCTCGTTTTTCTGGACGGCGGCGATGTGTCGTGACGGCCGTTTCGGGTTGACCGCCTGGAAATATCCGTCCGTGTCCTTCGCGGCCATGGGATTCGATGTCCAGTTGTTCGCGCTCGATACCACCGGAATCGAAATCAACCCGGCGCGCGAATTGCCCGTGGACCCGGTGTGGAACGACAAGGCGTCACGTCTGGAGGTGCCGAATTTCTCCCTCAAGGTGACTGCCGACGGGTTGCTGCAATAGCGCCATGACAGTGATGTTGCGCTGCACAAAGTCATATTGACTCGGGCTTTGCTGCGGGGGCATAGTGCGGTGAATATTGCGCCGCAGCATGGCGTGTTCCGGTTGACCGGACGCGCGGCGCCGATGGCGCATCCCATCAGCCCCGGACGGATGACGCCTTGTCGTCTCCTCCTCCGACGACGACCTGAAGGAGCACGCCTGTCATGACCACCGCCTCCACTACCCCCAAGGCCAAGCCGGCCGCCAAGACCACCGCCGCCAAGGCCAAGCCGGCCGAGGCCGCGCCTGCGTCCACCGACGAAGTCGCCGCGCCGGTCGAGGCTGTCGCCGCTCCTGTAGAAGCCGCGGCTCCGGCTTTGGTTCCGGCCGCCGAGGTCATCGAGCAGGCGGTTGCCGCCGGCAAGGATACCCTGGAGCAGGTGGTCAAGGCGTCGCAGGATGCTGCCACCAAGGGGTACGACCAGGCTGTCGCCGTCGCCAAGGATCAGGTCGAGGCCGTGCAGAAGGCCCAGGCCCAGGCGGTGAAGTCGTCCGAGGAAGCCCTGGCCGCCGCCAAGGAGAACCTGGACGCCGTGGTCAAGGCCGGCCAGATGCTGGCCCAGGGGCTTCAGGACCTCAGCAAGTCGGTGGTGGTGCTGACCCAGGAAGCGGTCGAGGAAAGCGTGGCCTCGACCAAGAAGCTTCTGGGCGCCAAGAGCCTGCACGAGGCGGTGGACATCCATTCCGCTCACGCCAAGGCCCAGATCGACCGGTTGCTGTCCGAAGGTGCTCGCCTGTCCGACAGCACCCGCAAGCTGTTCGAGGAGGCCCTGGCCCCGGTGCAAAGCCGTCTTCAGGCGACGGTGGACAAGATTTCCAATCTGACCAAGCACTGAGCCAGATCGAGCACTGAGCCAGATCGAGCACTGAGAACGCGGCGCACGTTTCGCGCGAGAAGGCCCGGCGAATTCGTTCGCCGGGCCTTTTTCTTGGGCAAAAAAAGTCGTGCGACGGCTTTTGCGGCACACGAGACCCTTTTCGCCGGACCGTTTCGCCCAATATGATAGAGGTGTACCAGTGGGCAACACCCGTGCATGCGAGAAAATGAGCGACCATCGAGACGACCAACGTAACGACGACGGCAACCAGACGGGTGTGGCCATCAAGGCTCGGCCCAAGACGAAAAAGCCGTCCATGTACAAGGTGCTGATGCTGAACGACGACTACACGCCGATGGAGTTCGTCGTCCATGTGCTCGAGCGCTTTTTCAACAAGAACCGCGAGGAGGCGACGCGCATCATGCTGCATGTCCATACCCGCGGTGTGGGGATTTGCGGCGTGTACACATACGAGGTGGCGGAAACCAAGGTGACCCAGGTCATGGATTTGGCCCGGCAGAACCAGCATCCGCTTCAGTGCACAATAGAGAAGGACTAACCTTCGGAAGGAGCCCGCATGCTGTCACGCAACCTGGAGCAAAGTCTTCATCGGGCCTTGGGCTACGCCTCAGAGCGCCGTCACGAATACGCGACGCTCGAACACCTTCTTTTGTCGTTGTCCGAGGACCAGGATGCGGTCGCCGTACTCCGGGCCTGCAACGTCGATGTCGAAAGGCTGAAACGCGACCTTACCGAGTTCATCGACAATTCCCTGGCCGATCTGGTCAGCCCCCGCGCGGCCGAGCCCAAGCCCACCGCCGGCTTCCAGCGGGTGGTGCAGCGCGCGGCCATCCACGTTCAATCCTCGGGGCGCGAGGAAGTGACCGGCGCCAATGTCGTCGTCGCGCTGTTTTCCGAACGTGAAAGCCATGCGGTTTATTTCCTGCAAGCCCAGGACATGACCCGGCTGGATGCCGTCAACTATATCAGCCATGGCGTCGCCAAGGCGCCGGGCCGCGCCCAGGCCCGCACCGTGCACGGCGCCGACGACGAGGCGCAGGCGGAGAAGGTGGTGAAAAAGGGCGAGGATGCCCTGAACGCCTATTGCGTCAACCTCAACAAGAAGGCGGAACAGGGCAAGATCGACCCGCTGATCGGGCGCGACCACGAGATCGAGCGGACCATCCAGATTTTGTGCCGGCGGTCCAAGAACAACCCGCTTTACGTGGGCGATCCCGGCGTCGGCAAGACCGCCATCGCCGAAGGTCTGGCCCGGCGCATCGTCAAGGGCGAGGTGCCCGATGTACTGAAGAACGCCACCATCTTCTCGCTCGACATGGGTACGCTTTTGGCTGGCACCCGCTATCGCGGCGATTTCGAGGAACGCCTGAAGGCGGTGGTGACCGAGCTTGAGAATTATGACGGCGCCGTCTTGTTCATCGACGAGATTCATACGGTGATCGGGGCGGGCGCCACCTCGGGCGGGTCGATGGATGCGTCCAACCTGTTGAAGCCGGCCTTGGCCTCGGGCAGCTTGCGCTGCATCGGCTCGACCACCTACAAGGAATTCCGCAACCATTTTGAAAAGGATCGCGCCCTGGTGCGCCGGTTCCAGAAAATCGACGTCAACGAGCCGTCGATCGAGGATTCCATCAAGATCCTGAACGGCATCAAGACCTATTACGAAAGCCACCACCATGTGAAGTACACCACCGACGCCATCAAGGCGGCGGTGGAACTGGCGGCCAAGTACATCACCGACCGCAAGCTGCCGGACAAGGCCATCGACGTCATCGACGAGGTGGGCGCGGCCCGCATGCTGTTGCCCGAATCCCGGCGCCGCAAGACGGTGACGGTCAAGGACATCGAGGAGATCGTCGCCAAGATCGCCCGCATTCCGCCCAAGTCGGTGTCGGCCAACGACATGGAGGCGCTGAGGAACCTGGAACGCGACCTCAAGACCCTGGTGTTCGGTCAGGACCGTGCCATCGAGGCGCTGGCCTCGGCCATCAAGCTGGCGCGTGCCGGCTTGCGCGAACCGGAAAAACCCATCGGCTGTTACCTGTTCAGCGGTCCGACCGGCGTCGGCAAGACCGAGGTGGCGCGGCAATTGTCGAAGATCCTGGGGATCGAGCTCACCCGTTTCGACATGTCGGAATACATGGAGCGTCATTCGGTGTCGCGTCTGATCGGCGCGCCGCCCGGCTATGTGGGGTTCGACCAGGGCGGCCTGTTGACCGACGCCATCGATCAGCATCCCCATTGCGTGCTGTTGCTGGACGAGATCGAAAAGGCCCATCCCGACCTGTTCAACATCCTGTTGCAGGTGATGGACCATGGCCGGCTGACCGACCATAACGGCAAGATCGTCGATTTCCGCAACGTCATCTTGATCATGACCACCAACGCCGGGGCTTCCGATCTGGCCAAGCCGGCCATCGGCTTCGAGCGCGAGGTGCGCGAAGGCGACGACCAGGAAGCCATCCAGCGCATGTTCAGCCCGGAATTCCGCAATCGCCTGGACGCGACCATTCCGTTCGCCAACCTGAGCCACGAGATCGTCGCCCTGGTGGTGGACAAGTTCATCATGCAGTTGGAGGCCCAGTTGGGCGACCGCGACGTGTCCATCGAACTGGACGACGAAGCCCGCGCATGGCTGGCGAAGAAAGGCTACGACCGCCAATACGGCGCCCGGCCGTTGGCCCGTGTCATCCAGGAACACATCAAGAAGCCGCTGGCCGAGGAGCTTTTGTTCGGCAAGCTGGCCCGTGGCGGTGTGGTCAAGGTGCGGGTGGCCGAGGCCAAGCTGGCCTTCGACATCGTCGAAGGTCACGGCAAGGAGGAAAAGGTCCCCGAACTGGTGGAATGACGCCGCTTTTTCGGGAGTGACACGAGGGGCGCCAATCGGCGCCCCTTTTCCGTCAAGATGTTATGGGCTTTCGCTGTACTTGACTCGGAACTCGAAACAGAGGCATAATGAGGTCGTAAACAAGGAAGTGAGGTTGGTTGTTTTCACCGGCAGTACCCAAGTTAACCGGACAACATTTCACCCCATGTGGGGTGGATGAACCGGGAAGGAGGATGCGATACCGGCATGACACCACCGGGTAAGATTGAGGGCGCCTTTGAATAAGGTCCCGTATGTTTACAAAATCAGCGAGTACTCCTATCGGCATCGCGCCGAATATTAGGGTCGCGCCGACCCAAGACCGATAGCCCCGCGAAGAGCGTTGAGTCGCCCGCGGGGCTCGGCTTTTGTGGTCTTGCTTCCGTTCATCATCGAAGAATTGTGCAGTCCGGCCATGGGGCGTGGCGGACAGCCGTCATGCGCAACAGACCGCCTTGGCCGGCGCGGATCAGAAACGTCACGCTTCGCCGTTCGGGGGAAAGGTCGGCGAAATCCATGCGGACCTGCCACAGGCTGGAATCGTGGCGGCAACGTTCGGCCGCACCGGCAAAAATTCCAGACAATGACGGCGCGCCGCCACGGCCGCGCAACAAGGCGTGCATGCGGCCGGTGCCATCGCGTGCCGAAGGCTCGGTCCAGTCGGCGGCGGCTTGCCACGGTTGGCTCAGCCATTCCTCGACGAATTCCGCCGGCCCGGCGGCGACCGGGTCGCGACGGCGGACGGTGTCGCCCTCGACGCTGAAATGGCGAATGACGTGGCGTTGGCCGCGACTGGCATCAATGCTGGCGACGTCGAATTCCACCCTGAGCCGGTGCCCGTCGAACGCCAAGGCGAAGCGGTCGTCGCCAGTGCCCCAATGGGCGTATTCACGCCGTTCCCACAGCAGGGCAGGGGGCATGCCGGGGCCGGCCCGCCACAGGCGCAGCCGCAGCGGTTGCCAGACGGTGTCGCACCATTGGCCGCGTTCGGCGACCAGAACCAGATTGCGGTCGCCATCCTCGACCACGCGCAGCGCCAACAGCGCCGAGGGCGTGCCGTCGCCCATGTCGCGCCAGAAGCGCCGCCAGCCGTTTGGGGTGCGGTGGTAAAGGGCGGTTGCGATGGCGTTGCCGCAGACCAGTCCCAGTGTGGTTCGGACCTCGACATAGGGGCCGGTTCGCCCAAAAAAGACGGAAACCCGGCCGAAACGGTCGACGGTGTCGGGGGCGATGCGACAATCGCCTCCTTGGGCGGCGGCTTCCGTCTCCAGGCGACGGGCCAGGATGGAGAAATCGGCATCGGACGCGGCGGTCGCCAGGGTTTCGTCGATGCGTTGCCACAATGCGCGGCCGAGGGCGACACGGGGCACCATCCAGTCGGCGGCATGGCAGGCTTGGCGGAACTCCGCCGCCGCCGCCGTCAGGCTTGGCTCGCCGTGGGCGGCGGCCGGCGCCAGCGCCAGCATCGCCGCCATCAGGATGTTGGAGGCCGGCCTCAGTGGGGTAGCGCCTGTTTGGCGGCGTCCACCGCCAGCCGGGCGGCGTCGAGCAGGCCGCGCTTGGTCGCCAGTTGCGGCGCGCTTGGCCAGACGCAGTCGTTGGCGCGGTCCAGAAAGTCGAAGGCACGGGTCAGTTCCTGACCACAGATCACCAGTTTCTCGGTGTCGACCATGATTGCCTCCCTGTTGGCCATGTGGCGGTCAGTGACCGTCCTTGGCCTTGCGGTAACCCGCCTTGTGCATGGCTTTCTTGAGGTCGTCCCAGGCGGTGTAGATGTCGGCGGCGGTGATGCCGGCGACGCCGTTGGGCCCGGTGCGGAAGAACGCTTCCGCCAGCCGCATCTGGGCGGCCAGGGATTGCGCGGCGGCGCGCGTGGTTTCGCGGTTCAAGAGCGCGTTGCGTGTCGCCAGGAACTCTTCCAACTCGGCCAGTTCGGCGGGCGAGCACGAGCGCCGTACGGTTTCGTCGATTTCCGGGTTGTCCTTGTCCAGCCGGGCCACCACTTCGGCCCTGCCGCGCTTGATGGCGGGGTCGTAGACGGTGCGGATCACCTGGATGACGCGGCTGCGTTCGCGGAATTGCATGGTCCACCTCCGGCCGGGCAATGGCCCGCATGCGGACGGTTCATGGGCATGATAGTACGCGCGATATGGGGGGATATCAAGCCCGATCATGGGCCGCATACGGATCAGTCGCGGGCAGCTTTGCGCCGAGCGCTTTCCCATTCCTTGGGAGAAGAGAGGCTGTCGGCCCACAATCCCCTGCCGGCGGCCAGGGCCGCGGCCTGTTCCGCCTCATAAGGGCCGTCCTTGGCGGCGCGGGCGACGCCGGCCGCCACCAGCAAGCGGCCGACATCGCCTTCGGCGCCACGGCAGCGCCCGAACAGGATGCCGCCGGAAACGTCCAGAATGTCACAGGCCACGCCCTTGGCGACCAGTTCGGCCATGCGTTTGCGGGCGGGGCGGGCACAGGCGAATTCGCTCTTGCCGTCGCGGGTGGCGCACAGGTCGCGCGGTCCCGGCGCGGCGACGCCCAGAACCTGGATGCGCAGGCCGCGCAATTGGATGGTGTCGGCGTCGAACGCCTCGGCCCGGCCCCACACGCAGGCGCCGCCGCCGTCACCGTCGTCGGCACAGCGGATGGGGCCGGCCTGGGCCGAAGAGGCTGCAAGCATCAGGAGAAGGGCTTGGGCAAGAGCGCGTTTCGCATGCATGCCGCCACCATAGCGTGCCGGTGGCGCGACGCCAACTGGACAGCGGGTGTGAGGGCGAGGTAAAAAGCCGGTTCGCTCCGGGAATTCCGGTCCTGGCGCACGCTTGCGCGCGTCCCACGCACGATCACGGTAAAGGCCATGCAGACCGCAAACGACATCCGCCGTACTTTTCTGGATTTCTTCGCCAAGAATGGCCACGAGATCGTGCAATCCAGTCCGCTTGTGCCGCGCAACGACCCGACGTTGATGTTCACCAACGCCGGCATGGTGCAGTTCAAGAACGTGTTCACCGGCGTGGAAAAGCGCGAGTACACGCGCGCTACCACCGCCCAGAAATGCGTGCGGGCCGGCGGCAAGCACAACGACCTGGACAATGTCGGCTATACCGCGCGTCACCACACCTTCTTCGAGATGCTGGGCAACTTTTCGTTCGGCGACTATTTCAAGGACGACGCCATCCGTCTGGCCTGGGAGCTGATCACCAAGGAATTCGGCCTGTCCAAGGAGCGTCTGCTGGTCACCGTCTACCATGACGACGACCATGCCTTCGACACCTGGAAAAAGGTGGCCGGTTTCTCGGATGACCGCATCATCCGCATTCCCACCTCGGACAATTTCTGGGCCATGGGCGACACCGGCCCCTGTGGTCCGTGTTCCGAAATCTTCTTCGACCACGGCGACCACATCCCCGGCGGCCCGCCCGGCAGCCCAGACCAGGATGGCGACCGCTTCATCGAGATCTGGAATTTGGTGTTCATGCAGTTCGAGCAGGTGGACAAGGACACCCGCGTCGCGCTGCCCAAGCCCAGCATCGACACCGGCATGGGGCTTGAACGTCTGGCCGCCGTGCTTCAGGGCAAGCACGACAATTACGATATCGACCTGATGCGCAGCCTGATCGTCGCCTCGGCCAACGCCTCGGGCGCCGACGCCGATGGCCCCTACAAGATCAGCCATCGCGTGGTCGCCGACCACCTGCGCTCAAGCTGTTTCCTGATCGCCGACGGCGTGCTGCCGTCCAACGAAGGCCGTGGTTATGTGCTGCGCCGCATCATGCGCCGTGCCATGCGCCACGCCCATTTGATGGGATGCACCGAGCCGTTGCTGTGGAAGCTGGTGCCCGCCCTGGTGACCGAGATGGGCCAGGCCTATCCCGAGCTGGTCCGCGCCAGCGCCCTGATCACCGAAACCCTGAAGCTCGAGGAAACCCGGTTCAAGGCGACACTGGACAAGGGGCTCAAGCTGCTGGACGAGGAAGTGGGCAAGCTGGCCTCCGGTGCCGCCCTGGCCGGCGAGGTGGCGTTCAAGCTGTACGACACCTACGGCTTCCCGCTGGACCTGACCCAGGACGCTTTGAAGTCCAAGGGGCTGGGCGTGGACACCGACGGCTTCAACGCCGCCATGGACCGTCAGCGCGCCGAGGCCCGCAAGGCCTGGGCCGGTTCGGGCGAGGCGGCGACCGAGACCCTGTGGTTCGAGGTCAAGGAAACCCACGGCGCCTCCGAGTTCCTGGGGTACGACACCATCGAGGCCGAAGGCAAGATCGTCGCCCTGGTCGAGGACGGCAAGTTGGTCGAGGCGGTCCATCCCGGCCACGAGGTCATGCTGGTTGCCAACCAGACGCCGTTCTATGGCGAATCGGGCGGCCAGATGGGCGATGCCGGCATCGTCACCGTGGGCAAGGCCCGCGTGGTGGTGAAGGACACCCAAAAGAAGCTGGGCGACCTGATCGTTCATATGGGCACCGTCGAGGGCGGCCCGGTCGCGGTGGGAGAGGACGCCCATCTGGCGGTGGACGCCGAACGGCGCGACGCCACCCGTGCCCACCACTCGGCCACCCACCTGTTGCACGCGGCGCTGCGCAACGCGCTGGGCGAGCATGTGACGCAGAAGGGCAGCCAGGTCGGTCCCGACCGTCTGCGCTTCGACTTCGCCCATCCCAAGGCCATGAGCCCGGATGAAATCCGCGTGGTCGAACATTCGGTCAACCGTGAAATCCGTCGGAACCAGGACGTCACCACCAAGCTGATGGGACAGGAAGAAGCCATCAAGGCCGGCGCCATGGCCCTGTTCGGCGAAAAGTACGGTGACGAGGTCCGCGTCGTTTCCATGGGCGACAACGGCGTCAACTTCTCGGTGGAACTGTGCGGTGGCACCCATGTCCGCCGTACCGGCGACATCGGCGCCTTCAAGATCGTCGCCGAAAGCGCCGTTGCCGCCGGCGTGCGCCGTATCGAGGCGGTGACCGCCGGGGCCTTCCTGACCTGGGCCGAGGAACAGGCCGAACTGGTGGCCCGTGCCGCCGGTGCCCTCAAGGTGGCGCCGGCCGAACTGCCAGCCCGTATCGCTCAGCTTCAGGACGATCGCCGCAAGCTGGAACGCGAACTGGCCGATACTCGCAAGGCGCTGGCCACCGGCGGCGGCGGCCAGGGCGGCGCAGCCACCAAGGTCGTCAACGGCGTCACCTTCGCCGGCCGCGTGCTGGACGGCGTTCCGGCCAAGGATCTCAAGGGCATGGCCGATGAGATCAAGAAACAGATGGGCTCGGGCGTGGTCGCCCTGTTGTCCACCGATGGCGGCAAGGCCAGCCTGGTGGTCGGCGTCACCGAAGACCTGACCGGCAAGATTTCCGCCGTCGATCTGGTGAAGATCGGCTCGGAAGCGGTCGGCGGCAAGGGCGGCGGCGGCCGTCCCGACATGGCCCAGGCCGGCGGCCCCGACGCCGCCAACGCCCAGGCCGCCATCGAGAAGATCGAAGCGGCCCTGGCCTGATCCCGTAATGACAACGGCCCCGGAAGGCGACTTCCGGGGCCGTTGTCATGTCACCCTGCCGCTTCCACCTCGACGGTGACGTGCGACAGGTCATGCAGGTGGGCCAGTCGTTCCTTGTAATGCCCCGGCGGTTGGGGACACGGGGTTTCCACCGCGATGGCCGCCGCGTGGTGGCCGGGGCCGACCTGCCAGACGTGCAGATCGGTGACGCGATCCCCATCCTGTTCCAGGGCGTCGCGGATTTCCTCGGGCAGGTCCTCGCCGGGGGGCAGACGGCCGACCAGCACGGCGCCGCTGTCCTTCATCAGGCCCCACGACCAGCGGCCGATCACCACCATGCCGACGATACCCATCAGCGGGTCCAGCCACGGCCAGTTCCACACCCAGCCGGCCAACAGCGCGGCGATGGCCAATACCGAGGTCAGGGCGTCAGCCAGAACGTGCATGTAGGCGGCGCGCAAATTGTTGTCGGTGCCGTGATGATGGGCGTGGTCATGGTGATGCCCGTGCCCGTGGTGCCCGTGATCCTCGTGCTCCTCACGCAGCAGCCAGGCCGAGGCCAGGTTGACCGCCAGTCCCAGGACGGCGACCACCAGCGCTTCGCGGTAGTGGATGCTGACCGGCGAGAGCAGGCGGCCCACGCTTTCCCAGCCGATGCCGGCGGCGACCAGCGCCAGGACCACCGCGCTGGTGAAGCCGGCGAGGTCGCCCAACCGTCCGGTGCCGAAGGAATAGCGGGAATCGTGCAGGTGGCGGCGGGCCAGCAGGTAGGCCACGGCGGTGATCAGCATGGCCCCGGCATGGGTGGCCATGTGCCAGCCGTCGGCCACCAGCGCCATGGAGCCGAATACCGTGCCGGCGCCGATCTCGGCTGCCATGGTGACGGTGGTCAGCGCGATCACCGCCCAGGTGCGGCGTTCGTTGCGGTCCTGGTCGTGTCCCAGGAAGACATGGCTATGGCTGACGCTCATTTGAGATAGCTCCTGAGGATCGAGGCCAGTTCCTCGGCACCTTGGCGGCGGGCGTCGTCGGTGGGGGCCTTGACGATGTGGTGGTCCACATGTCCTTCGATCAGTTCCCCCATCAGGCCGTTCATGGCGCCCCGCACCGAAGCGATCAACTGCAATACCTCAAGACAATCGTTGCCGCCGTCCAGGCTGCGTTCGATCGCCTCCACCTGTCCGCGAATGCGACGTATTCGCGCCAAAAGCTTGGGTTTGTCCTTGAACACATGGCTCATGATCGCTCCGCGAATATAGGGTGGGGGGGTATCCTATGACTCAAGGCTGGCTTTTGTCACGAAAAAAGGCCCGGCGAATGGCCGGGCCTTTCAGGCTGTTGAAAAAGCCTCTCGTCTATCGTCATTCCCGCGAACGCGAATCCATGGTGCAACAACACCATATTTTGACGGATAATCAGATTGTGCGGGACTTTGTCAGCAATCTGGGGGGCTCAAGGCTTCCCTCATCGTCATGGGGACCGGACGCCCGTCAGCTCGCCCGGACCTGTTTCAGGAATTCCGTCACCTCGCTGCGCAAGGCGTCGGATTGGTGGTGCAGCGCTTCGGCGGAGCCAAGCAGGTCGGATGCCGATTGTTCTGTCTGGCGCGCGGCGTCGGTGACGTCGACGATGTTGCGCGACACTTCGGCGGTGCCAACCGAAGCCTGTTGTACCGAGCGGGCAATTTCCCCGGTGGCCGCGCCTTGCTGGGTGACGGACGAGGCGACGGTGGTGGTGATCTCGGAGATGACGTCGATGGTCTGGGTGATGCCGCCGATGGCGGCGACCGCCTTGCCGGTGGCCGCCTGGATCGCCGCCACCTGCGACTGGATGTCCTCGGTGGCCTTGGCCGTCTGGTTGGCCAGCGACTTGACCTCTTGTGCCACCACGGCGAAACCCTTGCCGGCCTCGCCGGCACGCGCCGCTTCGATGGTGGCGTTCAAGGCCAACAGGTTGGTCTGCGACGCGATGTCGTTGATCAGCCCGACCACTTCGCCGATATGGGTCGCGGCCTCGGCCAGACCGCGCACCATGACGTTGGTGTCCTTGGCCTCGCCCACTGCCTGGGCGGCCACCTGCGACGCCTCGGCGACGCGGCGGCTGATTTCACCGATGCTGGCGCTCAGTTCCTCGGTGGCGGAGGCCACTGCGCCGACGTTGCCGCTGGCCTGATCCGAGGCGGAAGCCACCGACGAGGCCTTGTTCAGCGTCAGGTCGGCGGTCGAGGACAGCCCCTGGGCGTTGCCGCGCAATTGCTGGGCGGCGGCGGTGACCTCGCTCACCACCTTTTCGATGTTGTCGGCGAAGGCGCGGGTGGCGGTGTCGATGGCGGCGCGGCGGGCGGCCTGTTCCTGTTGGGAGGCTTTTTGCTGATGGTCCAGTTCCTCGGCACGGGCCAGCGAATTCTTGAAACTGTCCAACGCCTTGGACATGGCCCCCAGTTCGTCGCCGCGGTGGGTGTCGGTGATGGTCACGGTGTAGTCGCCGGCGGTCAGTCTGTCCATGCTGGCCGACATCCGGCCGATGGCCGACATCTGGGCGCGGGTGACGAAGAACAGGGCCACACAGAGCAAGGCGCCGATGGCGGTCGCCACACCGATCACCGGCAGGCGGATGTCTTCGAGCATCTGGAAGAAGGTGGATTTCGGCATGCCCGCCACCATGGCGCCGATGATCTTGCCGCTGTCGTCGCGCAACGGCTCGTAGCGCAGCAGGTAATCTGTTCCGATGACGTTGGCTTCGCCGTCATAGGGCTTGCCGTCACGATAGACCTGATCCTTGACCGGTCCATCCTTGAACTTGGTGCCGACACCGCGCTTGCCTTCCTTGTCCACCACGTTGGTGGAAACGCGGACATCGTCGCGGAAGATGGTGGCGCCGATGCCCATGGCGGCCCGCAGCTTGTCCACCACTTCGTGGTTGTCGTCCACAACGTAGGATCCCCAGGCCAGCTTGCCGTCCACGATGTGCGGCTCGCCGCCGCCCTTGGCCCGGAGCAACTCCTGGAAGATGCGCATGTTGCTCTTTTGTTGGGCTACCGCCTGCTCGGCCAAGTTTGACTGGACGATGGACAACACCAGCGACACCACGGCCACGGTGCTGAAAATCGTACCGAGAACCGAGATCGCCACGATGCGGTGGGTGATCGAAAGGCGGGAGAGGAAAGTCGTCATGGCGGCCCCTGGTAACACAACCGTTAAACTTTTCAGGGGCTTAGGGTAGCGTATCGTTGGTGGTGTTTCTATCCCTTCAAAAGGCGCAAAAGGGGAATGATATAAAAATAATACCCCTGTTATATTTCGACCTGACTGCCCAGCTCGACCACGCGGTTGGAGGGCAGGTGGAAGAAATCCATGGCAGAGGTGGCCGAGCGGGCCATCCAAGCGAACAGATGTTCCCGCCAGATGGCCATGCCTGGGGCGTTCGACGGGATGATGGTTTCGCGCGACAGGAAATAGGAAATGCTCATGGGTTCGTAGAAGAAACCCAATTGCGCCGTGCTGGCGTGGGCCAGGGTGCGTGGAACGTTGGTGTCCTCCATGAAGCCGAAGCGCAGGATCAGACGTTGAAAGCCTGGGGCCAGTTCATGGCATTCGATCCGGCGCGCGGCCGACACCACCGGTATTTCTTCCATGGACACGGTCAGGATCACCACCCGTTCGTGGATGACCTTGTTGTGTTTGAGGTTGTGCAAAAGCGCCAGCGGGACACCGGCGGCGGTGCCGGTCAGGAAGATGGCGGTGCCGGGAACGCGCGTCACCTTGTCGGAAAGCGACGCCATGAATACGTCCTCGGGCATGGCGTCGGACTTGAGACGGCCCATCAGCAAGGCGCGGCCGCGTTTCCAGGTGGTCAACAACACGAAGATGGTCACGCCCACCGCCAGCGGGAACCAGCCGCCGTGGGGAATCTTGGTGGCATTGGCCAGGAAGAAGGCGAGGTCCAAGGTTATGAACACGCCCAGCAGCAACCAGACCCGCGTGCGGTTCCACTTCCACACGGTGACCATCAGGATGCCGAGCATGGCGGTGGTGATGGCCATGGTTCCGGTGACGGCGATGCCGTAGGCCGAGGCCAGGTTGGACGACGAGCGAAAGCCGATGACCAGGGCCATGACGAACAGCATCAGCACCCAGTTGAGAATCGGGATGTAGATCTGGCCGATCTCTTTTTCCGAGGTGTGGATGATGGTCATGCGTGGCAGATAGCCAAGCTGGATCGCCTGACGGGTGACCGAGAACGCCCCGGATATCACCGCCTGCGAGGCGATCACCGTGGCGCAGGTTGCCAGGATCAGCAACGGTATGCCGGCCCAGGCCGGCGCCATGTTGAAGAATGGATTTTCGATGGCCTCGGGGCGGGTCAGCAGCAGCGCGCCTTGGCCGAAATAGTTCAAGAGCAGCGCCGGAAGCACCAGCAGATACCACGCCAGCCGGATGGGCAGGCGGCCGAAATGCCCCATGTCGGCGTAAAGCGCTTCGGCGCCGGTGACCACCAGCACCACCGAGCCCAGCGCCAGGAAGGCCAGCTTGCCGTCATAGGCGATGAAAAGGATCGCGTAATGTGGTGAAAGCGCCTTCAGAATGCTGGGGTCCAGGCCGATGTTGCGGATGCCCATGATGGCCAGGACCAGGAACCAGACGGTGGTGACCGGCCCGAACAGTTTGCCGACCGCGGCCGTCCCGTGGCTTTGGATGGCGAACAAGATCACCAGGATGACGATGGTCGCCGGCACCACCCAATGCTCCATCTCGGGCGCCACCACCTGAAGTCCCTCCACGGCGGAAAGGATCGAGATCGCCGGGGTGATCATGGCGTCGCCATAGAAAAGCGCGGCGGCGAAGATACCGAAGGTTCCGACCAGGACCAGCATGCCCGGCCGGCTGTTGATGGCGCGGGTGATCAGGGCCTGCAACGCCAGAGAGCCGCCTTCGCCGCGGTTGTCGGCGCGCATCACCAAGATCACGTACTTGATGGAAACCACCAGCATGATCGCCCAGAACACCAGGGACAGGACCCCCAGTACATGCAGGCGGTCGAGCGCCAGCGGATGCGGGCCGGCGAAGGTTTCCTTCATGGCGTAAAGCGGGCTGGTGCCGATGTCGCCGAACACCACGCCGATGGCGCCGAACATCAGCGCGAAAACGTTGCGGGAATGGCCGTGGCCGTCCTGGTCCGTGGGAACGGAAGCGTTTGGCATGCGTATTCCCCCGTATGCGTCGCGCGATATAGGCGGCAGCCCCCAGGGAGAGTCAAGGATTCTTCCCAAGACCTTCCGGTTCTCAGGTCAGGCTCAACAGCGCTTCGACGAACTCTGGCACCACTTCCGACGCCGGTCCATAGATGGCTTCGGCGAACAGGGAAGCCCCTTCGCTGGGGGCCAGGTTCAGTTCCATCGTGTGGGCGACGCCGCGTTGGCGGACGGCGTGGACGAAGCCGGCCGCCGGGTAGACGTGGCCCGACGTGCCGATGGACACGAACAGACCGCACTCGTCCAATGCGCTGTAGATGCGCTCCATCTCCAACGGCATTTCGCCGAACCACACCACATGCGGCCGCAGGGCCGGAGACAGGCAGCGGGGGCAAGGGGTATCGGCGGCGACGTCGCCCGGCCAGTCCATGACGGTGCCGCAGCCGTCACAGCGCACCTTGCGCAACTCGCCGTGCATGTGAACGAGGTCGCGCGATCCGGCGCGCTCGTGCAGATCGTCGATGTTCTGGGTGACCAGCAACACGCCGCCGGGCCAGCATTGTTCCAGCCGCGCCAGCGCCAGATGGGCGGCATTGGGCAGGATTTCCGGTTCGCTCAGCTGACGGCGGCGGGCGTTGTAGAATTCCTGGACCAGATCGGGATCGCGGCGGAAACCTTCGGGTGTCGCCACGTCCTCAAGCCGCACCTTGGACCAGATGCCACCGGCACACCGAAAGGTGTCCAACCCGGATTCCTTGGAGATGCCGGCACCCGTCAACACGACGATGGGCGTCTCGGGCGAAAGAATGGGGCGGGTCATGGGCGATCCCTGCTGCGGCTATTGTGCGGGTGCAGCATAACAAAGCCGCCCCGCTCATCAAGCCGTTCGCACGCCGTCCAGGAATTCGCCAATGACATTCCGCAAGGACCGCGCCTGTTGCGCCAGGTCTCCCGACGATCCCAGCACCTGGGCGGCGGCGGCGCCGGTGGTGTCGGCGGCCTCGCGCATGCCGGCCATGTTGCCGTGCACTTCGGCGCTGCCGGCCGAGGCTTCGTCGACGCTGCGGGCGATTTCAGCGGTGGCGCTGGCCTGTTCGCCCATGCCGGCGGCGATCTCGCCGGAAATGGCGCCAAGGTTGTGGATGACCCGCACGATTTCCTGGATGGTATCGACCACGGTTCTGGTCTGATCCTGGACGCGGGCGATCTGGGCGCCGATCTCCTCGGTGGCCTTGGCGGTTTGGTTGGCCAGGTTCTTGACCTCGCCGGCGACCACGGCGAAACCCTTGCCGGCCTCGCCGGCACGGGCGGCCTCGATGGTGGCGTTCAGGGCCAGAAGGTTGGTCTGGTTGGCGATGGTGGCGATCAGACGCACCACCTCGTCGATATGGCCGACGGTCTCGGCCAGTTGTTCGACCTCGCGGGCGGCGTTGTTGGCGTCAGCGACCGCGCTTTCCGAAATGGATGAGGATTGGGCCACCTGACGGCTGATTTCGGCGATCGAGGCGGTCAGTTCCTCGGCGGCGGCGGCCACCATCTGGACGTTGCTTGACGCCTGGTCCGAGGCGGCGGTGGCGGCGACCGCCTGGGCGGCGGTCTGACCGGCGGCGGCCGACATGGTACCGGCGGTGGCTTCCAACTGCTGCGCGGCGGCGGCGACATGACCGACCAGGGCGGAGGCATCGGCGTCGAAACGTGCGGTCATGCGGGCGATCGCTTCGGCCCGGCGCTGACGTGCCGCCAGTTCCGCGCGCTCGCGTTCCTCAAGCGCGCGTTGGGCCACCAGCGTCTGGCGGAACACCTCCAACGCCGTGGCCATGGCGCCGATTTCGTCGCGGCGGTCTGCTCCGGGGACCGTCACGGCGGCGTCGCCGTCGGCCAGCGCGCGCATGGCCCCGGTCACCGCCGCCAAGGGCGGCACGATGGAACGCTGGGTGCGCCAGGCGACCAGCGCCCCCAACACGAACCCGCCGGCCAAGGTGGTCCAGGCACCGATCAGCAAAAGGTTCAGGCGGCTTTCCACCTCGGCGGCGTCGATGGTCAAAAGTTCTTTCTGGCTGTCCACCATGCCGCCGTGGCGGCGCCCGTCGGCGCCGCGCTCGCCCGCCAGGATGGTGATGGCGCGGGTCACTCGCGGCACCAGATCCTCGACCAGGATGCGGGTGCCCTGGGGGCCGGGACCGGCGGCTTCCGCCTGATCCTGGAAACCGCTGATTTGCGGGAACAGGGTCTTCAATTCCTGCCAGCGCTCGCGGTTGGCGGGATCGGTGAAGCGGGCGGCCAACGGTTCCATGTCTTGGGCCAAGGTGCCCAGATTGCGCCATGCCTCGGCCCGGTCGGCCCGGAAGCGGTCGGCACCGGTCAGCAAGAAGCCGCGCAATGCCGCCAGCGACGCCTGAAGCTGGGTTTCCATGCGGGCGCTGGTTTCGGATACCGGCAGCCGCAAGCCGACGATGCGGTCGTTGACCTCTTGCAGCCGTTGCGCCGACAGGGCGGCCAGCGTCGCGGCCACCCACAACAGCGCACACAAGGCGGCGAAGCCCAAGGCCAACCGCCGGCCGATGGGCTGTGCCGCCCACCATCCGCTTACGTTCATGAACCCCCTCCCCAGGGTGTGTTCCAATCTAGTAACCGCTAGAAAATGGTTGGGGTGGCGGACTTGTCCGTGACCTCGGTCAATTGGTGTCGCAAAGGCTCTTGCGGGGGCCGGGGAAAAGCAGGTATGCCCAAGGCCATGATCAATGTCTTGTTCGTCTGTACCGGCAACATCTGCCGTTCGCCCACCGCCGAGGGCGTGTTCCGCGCCCTGGTCGCGCAACACGGGCTGGATGGGCATATCGCCGTGGATTCGGCCGGCACCCATGCCTATCACGTGGGCGAGGCGCCGGATCGCCGGTCCACGGCGGCCGCGCGCAAGCGGGGCGTCGAGCTTGCGGACCTGCGGGCGCGCAAGGTCCAGGCCGAGGATTTCGAGCGTTTCGACCTGGTGCTGGCCATGGATCGCGGCCATGCCGAGATCCTGCGCCGGATGTGCCCGGCGGAACGGGCGGAACGGGTGCGGCTGTTTCTCGACTTCGCCCCGGATTCGGGTGCCAAGGACGTTCCCGATCCCTATTACGGCGACGGTGACGGTTTCGAACGGGTGCTGGACATGATCGAGGCCGGATCGGCCGGTTTGCTGGCGCATATCCGGGCCGCCCTGCTGTGATGGAGGTTCCGGCTTCACGAATCGCCCGCGCGTTGGGCCGCGCGGTGACCGGCTCCACCGCCCTGGCCGGCGGTTCGGTGGCCCGCGTCCATCTGGTGACCCTGGAACGTGGCGGCCGGGTGGTGGCCAAGCTGGGACCGGGACTTGAGCCCGAGGGCTGGATGCTCGGCTATCTCGCCAGCCGGACCACGCTTCCGGTTCCCCATGTGGTGTTGGCCGAGGACGATCTGCTGTTGCTGGAATACGTTCCGGCCGGCGGTGGCATCTCGGCCTCGGTCGAAGCCCATGCCGCCGATTTGTTGGCGCGACTGCACGAGGTGACGTGGCATTCGTTCGGTGCCGAGCGCGACACGGTCATCGGCGGTCTGTTGCAACCCAACCCGCCGGCCCGGTCATGGGTCGAGTTCTTCCGGGATTGGAGAGTGTTGTTCATGGCGCGCGAGGCGCTGGCCGCCGGGCGGCTGTCGCCGGACCTGATGGCACGGATCGAGACCTTGGCCGGGCGTCTGGACCGCTGGCTCGACGAACCCGACCAGCCGCGTCTGATCCACGGCGATTGCTGGGGCGGTAACGTGCTGGCCCGCGACGGCCGGGTCGCCGCTTTCATCGATCCGGCGATCTATTACGCCGATCCAGAGGTGGAACTGGCCTTCGCCACCTTGTTCGGTACCTTCGGCGAGGCGTTCTTCGCCCGTTACGGGGAACATCGCCCGTTGCGTCCCGGTTTCTGGGAAGCACGGCGCGAGCTTTACCTGCTTTACCCGCTGCTGGTGCATGTCCGCCTGTTCGGCGGCTCTTACGCCGCCGAGGTCGAGCGGATCGTCGACCGCTTCCTGGGTTAGGATTCTTCCGCCTTTTTCTGCATCACCGCGGCGAAGAAACCGTCGGTGCCGTGCGACAGCGGACTGAGCCGCAGCCACGGGCCGGCGACCGGGCAGGGCGTTCCCGCCAGTTCCGCCCACAATTCGGGAATGGGACGGGCCACGTAATCGGGATGGTCGGCCAGGAACGCCTCGACCCGCTTTTCGTTTTCCTCGGGCAGGATCGAACAGGTGGCGTAAACCAGCAATCCGCCCGGCTTGGTCAGACGGGCGGCGCTGTCCAGGATGGCTCTTTGCCGTTCCACCAATTCCAAAAGGTCGGTTTCTGTCAATTGCCATTTGGCGTCGGGGTTGCGTCGCCACGTGCCGGTGCCGGTACACGGCGCGTCCACCAGTACGCGGTCGTAGCTGCCGGCGCTGCGCTTGATCCACTTGTCGGATTCACCCGAGATGACGCGGCGGGTGACGTTGTGCACGCCGTTGCGGCGCAACCTCTCTTGCGCCTTGTCCACCCGCCATTCGGCGACGTCGCAGGCCACCAGCCGGCCCTTGTTCTGCATGGCCGCCGCCAGCGCCAGGGTCTTGCCGCCGGCGCCGGCGCAATAATCCACCACCGCCATGCCGGGTCGCGCGTCGGCCACCAGGGCTACCAGTTGCGAGCCTTCGTCCTGGACCTCGATCAGGCCGTTGCGCCACGCCTGAACCTGGACCAGGGCGACGCGGGACTTGAGCCGCAGACCAAGCGGCGACAACGGGCAGGGCTCGGCGGCGATGCCCTCTTTCTTCAAGGCGATCAGGGCTTCCTCTCGCGTCGCCTTGAGCGTGTTGACGCGCAGGTCCAACGGCGCCTCGTCGCGCATGGCCGCCACCTCGCGCAACATGGTCTCGCCCCACAGCGCGTCGAGCCGGGGCGTCAGCCATTCCGGGAACTCGCCCTTGACCCAGGTCGGCATGTCGCGGTTGAAGATGTCCTTGCCCTTGAGCTGGTCGAACAGGCGCCGTTCTTCCTTGCCCGGCTTGGGGGCGGAATGGGCGCCGTCGAACAGCTCCGGCTTCAACTCGCCGCCTTCGAAGGCAAGGTCGGCGAAGACGCGGGCGCGGGCGTCGTGCGGATGGCCCAGGAACTCCAGCCACCAATCGATACGGGCCTTGCGGCGCAGCACCCGCCACACTGTCTCGGCCACCGCGCGGCGGTCCTTGGAACCGATATAGCGGCGTCCCTTGAAATAGAAGGATGCCACCTGGTCGGCGGGGCGGTGGGTGGCCTCGATCTCGTCCAGCAATTCGATGGCGGCGGCAAGGCGGGCGGCGGGGGTCATGGCGGTATCCAAAAAAGGTCCGCCCCTTCGGGCCGTCGGGGCCGGAAGGGGCGGGAAGACGGAAGAAGGATGTATATCAGGCCGAGCGGGCCTGGGTCATGCTGTTGTGTTCGCGCGTGATCAGCGCGCCCAGGCGGCGGATACCCTCGCGGATCTTGTCCGGGCAGGTGGCCGAGAACGACAGGCGGATGGTGTTCTTCAACGCCTGGGTGGCATAGAAGGCCGAGCCGGGGACGAAGGCCACCCGTTCCTCCTCGATGGCGCGGGCCAACAGGGCGGCGCCGTCGAAGCCCTCGGGCAACTCGACCCAGATGAACATGCCGCCGCCGGGACGGGTGAAGGTCACGCCCTCGGGCATGAATTCGTCCAACGCCGCCACCATGGCGTCGCGCCGCGGACGGTAGGTGGCGCACAAGGTGTCGGCATGGTCGGCCGGCAAGCGGTCCAGCAGCTTGGCCAACGCCACCTGGGCCAGGGTCGAGGTGTGCAGGTCCGAGGCCTGCTTCATCAGCACCAGCTTTTGGATGATCGGGCTGGCGGCGACGATCCAGCCGACACGCAGGCCCGGCACCACCGATTTCGAGAAGGTGCCGCAATAGACGACGCGGCTGTTCTCGATGCTGCCTTCGCGGGCGATGTCCAGCGCCATCAGGCACGGCAGCAGCGGGCCGTCGAACGACAGCTTGTTATAGGCGGTGTCCTCGATCAGGACCACGTCGTTGCGCCGCGCGCCGTCCAACAGCGCCTCACGCTCGGCCATGGTCATGGTGGTGCCCGACGGGTTCTGGAAATCGGGCATGGCATAGGCCAGCTTGGCCTTGACCGGCGTCGGGCCGGTCAATTGCGCGATGTCGCCATAGGTGGGCGCACTGGCGGTGAACGCCTGCAACAGGCCAAGATAGGTGGGGCGCGCCACCAGGACCTTGTCGTCGGGGCCGATGAACAGACGGCCCAGGAAGTCCAGACCCTGTTGCGAGCCGTTGGTGATGACGATGTTGTCCTTGGTGCACTCGACGCCCAGGGACTTCATCTCGGCGACGATGTGGTCGCGCAACGGGCCGTAGCCTTCGGACACCGAATATTGCAGCGCCATGTTGGACGTCGCCTCGTCGCCGAAAATCTCGGCGTGCACGTCGCCCATCAATTCGCGCGGGAACAACTTGGGGTCGGGAATGCCGCCGGCGAAGGAAATGATGTCCGGCTGGTCCAGAAGCTTCAGAAGCTCACGAATTTCGGAAGCCTTGGCACGCTTGCCGAAGGGAGAGAAACGGTCAGCCCAATCGATCACCGCAGTCATCCTTGTCATTGTCCCGCCGCGCAAAGAACGACGATTGTAATAGAGCTTTCTGTTTGGCGGACGCCAAAAAATGCGCGTCAGGGAAAATATTGTTGCGTCGATGGCCTCGCCCGACGCTATGGCGACCCTATGCCCATTCCACAAGAAAGGCAAGTGTTGCTGACCTAAATTCGTATTCCCGAAACGACGACGCCCCGAAAGGTCGGAACCTTCCGGGGCGTTGAGGAGTGTGGAAGGCTATTCGCTCTTGTAGTTCGGCGCTTCCTTGGTGATCGAGATGTCGTGCACGTGGCTTTCGCGCAGTCCGGCGCTGGTGATGCGGCGGAAGGTGCAACGGGTCTGCATCTCGGGAATGGTGCGGTTGCCGGTGTAGCCCATGCCTGCGCGCAGACCGCCCACCAGCTGGTGGATGACGTTGCCGGCCGGACCCTTGTAGGGGACACGGCCCTCGACGCCTTCCGGCACCAGCTTCAGGCTGTCCTGGACGTCGGCCTGGAAATAACGGTCGGCGGAACCACGGGCCATGGCGCCGATCGAGCCCATGCCGCGATAGGATTTGTACGAACGCCCCTGGTACAGGAACACCTCGCCGGGGCTTTCCTCGGTGCCGGCCAGCAGCGAGCCGACCATGACGCAATCGGCACCCGCCGCGATGGCCTTGGCCAAGTCGCCGGAATACTTGATGCCGCCATCGGCGATCAGGCAGATGCCGGCCTTGCGGGTGATTTCGGCCACTTCCATGATGGCCGAGAGCTGGGGCACGCCCACGCCCGCCACCATGCGGGTGGTGCAGATGGTGCCCGGACCGATGCCCACCTTGACCGCGTCGGCGCCGGCGTCGGCCAAGGCCTGTGCCGCCTGGGGGGTGGCGATGTTGCCGCCAACCACCTGGGCATGGGGGGCCAGACGCTTGATGGTGCGCACCGCCTCGATCACGCCCCTGGAATGGCCGTGGGCGGTATCGACGACGATCAGATCGACCTCAACCTCCAACAGCGCTTCGGCACGCTTGATGCCGTCGGGGCCGACGCCGGTGGCGGCGGCGACCCGCAGCCGGCCCTTGGCGTCCTTGCAGGCGTTGGGGTGGGCCTTGGCCTTCTCGATGTCCTTGACGGTCACCAGCCCGGTACAGCGATAGTCGCCATCAACCACCAGCAGCTTCTCGATGCGGTTCTGGTGCAACAGGCGCTTGGCTTCTTCCTTGTCCACGCCTTCGCGCACGGTGACCAATTTGTCCTTGGTCATCAACTCGGCGACCGGCTGTTGGACGTTCGACGCGAAGCGGACGTCGCGGTTGGTCAGGATGCCGGCTAGTTTGCCGCTGCCGCGTTCGACCACCGGAATACCCGAAATCTTGAAATCGGCCATCAGCCGCAGGGCTTCGGCCAGCGTCTGGTCGGGGTGGATGGTCACCGGGTTGACCACCATGCCCGACTCGAACTTCTTGACCGAGCGCACCTCGGCCGCCTGGGCGGCGATGTCCAGGTTCTTGTGGATGACGCCGATGCCGCCGGACTGGGCCATGGCGATGGCCAGATGGGCTTCGGTGACGGTATCCATGGCCGCCGAGACCAGCGGAATGCCAAGTTCGATGCTTTTGGTGATGTGGGTACGGGTGTCGACTTGCGTCGGCAACACGTCCGATTCTGCCGGGACCAGCAGAACGTCGTCGAACGTGAGGGCTTCCTTGATTTCCATGCCACCTCCGGGGAGTAGTGGCGCGCCATCATACACAATATGGGCCGTCTCTCAAGCATGCCATGGCAGCATTATCGGTTTGGATATGGTATGGTAGATATGCTGGAGCGAGATGCATCCCGGCGCATGGGTTCGTCGCGTCAGGGAAACCTCGCCCCTTCGGTGCCTGGATCACGGGAGGGAGCGATGCGAACGTCGGAAACCTGGATATGCCTGGCGGATGGTGACCGCGCGCAATTTTATCATTGCGAGTCGCCGGGCTACGCTGTCGAGCCGGTGATGGGGTTCGGCCTGCCGCAGGGCGCGCGGACCTTTGCCGGCCGGTTGGCTGCGCAGTTGGACCGGGCGGCGCGCGACAGCCTGTTCAACACCTTGGTCCTGGTGGGACCGCATGCGGTTCTGATGGCTGTCGAAGAGGAAATGGCCCCTGGGACCCGCGCCCGCGTGGTGGGCGAGGTCGAGCGCGACCTGTGTGGTCGCAGCCCGCGCGAGTTGGAGGCCCATCTCGGTATGGTGCTGCGGCACTGATGCTTTTTTCGGACGGGGCGGGGGCCTATTCCGCCTCGTTTGTCTCGCGGTCGTCGCGCCAGTCGGCGTCTTGGTCCGACACACCCTTGAAGCCCATGGCCACCACATAGGTTTCCGCCGATTCCTTGCGGCTGGCAGGCGGTTTGGCGTGGCGGACGCTGGTGAAATTCCGCTTCAGCATGTCCAACAGCGTCTTTTCCGTGCCGCCCTGGAACACCTTGGCGACGAAGGTGCCGTTGGGTGCCAGCACTTCCATGGCAAAATGCAAGGCCACCTCGACCAGACCGATGATGCGAAGGTGGTCGGTGGCCGGATGGCCGGTGGTGGGCGCGGCCATGTCGGACACCACCACGTCGGCCAGACCGTCCAGCGCGGCCTTAAGGCGGTCGGGCGAATCGTCGGCCAGGAAGTCGCCCTGCATGCAGATGGCGCCCGGCACCGGGTCGTATTCCAGGATATCCATGCCGACCACCTTGCCCTTGGGGCCGACGCGGTTCACCGCGATCTGGGTCCAGCCGCCGGGGGCGGCGCCCAGGTCGACCACGCGGGCGCCGCGCTCCAGGAAGTGGAAGCGGTCGTCCAACTCGATCAACTTGAAGGCGGCGCGCGAACGATAGCCCAGCTTGCGGGCTTCGTGCACATAGGGGTCGTTCAGTTGGCGTTGCAGCCATCGCGTCGAGGACGGCTTGCGCTTCTTCGCCGTCTTGACCGTCTCGAACATCATGCGGCTGCCCGAACCGGCACGGCCGCCGGCCGATCTCGAAGGGGGCTTGCTCATGCTCGGCGTTCTCCTTGGGTCCGGCGGCGGGCGGTTTCGGCCATCATGGACAGCAACAGCCCCTCGCGCACGCCGCGGTCGGCCACCCGCAACGACGCAAGCGGCCACGATTGGCACATGGCTTCCAGGATGGCGCATCCGGCCAGCACCAGATCGGCCCGTTCCGGGCCGATGCAGGGATGGTTGGCGCGTTCGGCCGCGCTCATGGCGGCCAACCGGTCGGTGACGTCGGCGATGTGCTCGAAATGCAGATCGACGCCATCCACCAGACTGCGTTCATAGCGGACCAGATCCAGATGCAGTGCCGCCAGGGTGGTGACGGTTCCCGACGTGCCCAGCATCTGCACCTCTCCGCTTTTCAGCCGTTCGGCGATATGATGGCGGGTTTCGAAGTCGATCAGCCGGGTGCGGATGGTGTCCACGGCTTGGTCGTATCCCGCCTTGGTGTTCAGGCTTTCGCCCATGCTTTCCGCCAGGGTGACCACGCCGACCGGCAAGGATTGCACGCCTTGCATCTCGTGGCGTCCGCCATTGTTCCTGACCCACACCAGTTCGGTGGACCCGCCGCCGATGTCGAACACCAGCGCCCACGGGACGTCCGGCTCCATCAGCGAGGCGCAGCCGGCCAGCGCCAGCCCCGCTTCCTCGTGCGCCGAGATGATGTCCAGCGTCAATCCGGTCTCGCCGGCGACACGGGCGGCGAATTCCTGGTGGTTGGTCGCGCGTCGGCACGCCTCGGTGGCGACCAGCCGGGCATGGGTGACGCGGTTTCGGGACATCTTGTCGGCACAGGCGCTCAGTGCCGCGACGGTGCGGGCCATGGCGTCCTCGCTCAACCGCCCGGTGGCGGCGACGCCCTCGCCCAGCCGGGTGATGCGGGAAAAGGCGTCAACAACCCGAAAGCCCCGCCGTCCCGTGGGCCGTGCCACCAGCATGCGGCAATTGTTGGTGCCGAGATCCAGGGCGGCATAAATGGCGTCGGCGGGCGAAGACGAGGACACGAAACTTGGGACCGGTTCATTTTCGGAAAAAAGGCGATGCCAGGGAGTGGCTAGCGTATCGCAGCCCGCCAACATACCGTGCCACCTGTGGCGTGCCCAAGAAAAAATGTTCAGCCAAAGGGGCTTAGGATTAAAACGTCGCAGGGCATTTTTTTTCTCTTTTCAACAGCAAAAATCTTGTGATAGAAGGTGCCCCTCTCGCGACGGGGAAGCTTCCGCAACGAAGCCATCTTCCGCCGTACCGGCCGGCAAAGCCGCCTGCTGGGGGATCGTCTAACGGTAGGACAGCGGACTCTGACTCCGCCAGTCTAGGTTCGAATCCTAGTCCCCCAGCCAACTCACCCTAAGTATTTCAATAACTTACGGTTTCCAGCACGCCGCCCGGCGAGATGGGCGTTTGCTACATTTCGCTGCTACATTCGGGCAGGGAAACGGCAAGCGTGCGCTCCATTCCGAATGCCGTCCGGCGCGGCAATACCTTCCACTTTCGACGGGCAGTGCCCACCGACATTCGGGCCATCCTTGGGCGTCGGGAACTGACCCGCAGCCTCGACACCAGTGACGCGAGGGATGCACGTATTCGCGCTCGTCAGCTATACATTGTGTCGGAGACTTTATTCGACACCGTTCGGACCTTGCCGATAGCCATGCTGACCACTGACAAGCTCGCCAAACTCGTCCAGACTTTCTACGAGACAGTATTGCTGGAGGAGAACAAGAAGCGGCTCCTTCAGGGGGTAATCTCAGCAGAACAGCGGCAGACGGAGATTGAACGCCATGCAGCGTGGGCGGCGGACTGCAAAGACGCCCTGGCCCGGAATGACCTCCAATTCATGGCTTCCGCGACAGAGGCAATGCTGCTGAAGACCCGAATGTTCGGTATTTTCACCGAGGAGGACCTTGCCCACGTCAGGCAGTCGATGTTGCGTGCAGGCATCGAGTTGGCCGAGGCCATCAAGGCCCGCTACGAAGGGGATTTCAACTACGAACCCCGCGATAAGCTGCTTACACAGGTCATTCAGCAGGTCCAGACACAGGCCTCCGCACAGCCCACACCTTCAGCGGCTTCCGTGCATTTCCCACGCAAGCCGGTGCCCCCGGCTCCCCCGGCATCGAAAGCCCCCATGTTTTCGGAGTTTGCCGAAAAATTCCGTCTCCAGCAGCGCCGGGAAGGGACTTGGCGCGGCCAGCATACCCAGCAGTCACGCAAGACGTATGAACTGTTTATGGAGATTGCCGGGCCCTGGGCGATACGGTGGAGTTCGTCCCCGGCGTTTATGGCGCACCGCCGCCTGACGTGACCGGGCGTAACGTGGTGCTGGTGGATTTCAGCTACAAGCGCCCGGTGATGGAGGCCCTGTGCCGCAACGCCGCCAGCGTCATTGTGCTGGATCACCATAAGACTGCCGCCGAGGAATTGGATGGTTTGGCCGCGCCCCAGGAAAACCCGATTGCGGTCATCGTCACCATCGACATGGAGAAATCCGGGGCGGTGTTGGCCTGGGAGCATTTCCATCCCGGCCAGCCCATTCCCCGCCTGCTTCAGCACGTTCAGGACCGCGATCTATGGCATTTCGCCTTGCCGGGCACGCGGGAAATCAGCGCCTGCATCTTCAGCTACGCCTTCGAGATGGCCCGCTGGGACTGGCTTGCCGCCGAGATCGAACGTGACCCCACCGCCATACTGGCCGAAGGAACGGCCATCGAGCGAATGCACCATAAAAATGTTGCTGAACTGCTGCGCACCAGCACCCGCACCATGACCATCGCCGGTCATCGCGTCCCCGTCGCCAACCTGCCCTTCACCCTGGCGTCGGATGCGGGGAATGTGTTGTGCCGGGGGACGCTGGATGGGGCCGCCCCGCCGTTCGCAGGCATTTATTATGACCGCCCCAGGGGGCGTAGCTTCAGCCTGCGTTCCATTGGCGACTTCGACGTATCGGCCATCGCCAAGCGGTACGGTGGGGGTGGTCACCGGAACGCCGCCGCCTTCACTATGCCGCTGGGGTGGGAGGGGGAATAGAGGATTCGTCGGCAAATAATCGTTCCAATGCCCTGGCCGGATCGCTCAAAAACGTGCGTGTCACCCGGTAATGCTCGGTTTCCTCAAGTCGCACCGGATGGATGGCGTCGCCGTCCAAGGAAAGCAATTGGGTGCCGGGCAGTGCCATGAGAATGGGGGAGTGGGTGGCGATGATGGCCTGCACTTGGCCGCTCAGTTGCCAGTGGCGCAATATGCGCAGAAATGCCAGTTGCCGTGTCGGAGACAATGCCACCTCCGGCTCGTCCAACACGTAGATGGCGCGTCCACTGGTGCCGAGCCGGCTTTGGAACAGGGCGAGGAACGACTCCCCGTGGCTCTGATGGTGCATGCGCCGTCCGCCGTAATTGTCAAGGTCGGCAACGGCGTCGATGTAGCTCGCCAAACTGAAGAAACTTTCCGCCCGGAAAAAGAAGCCGTTCGACACCTTTGGCAGCCACGAAAGCCGCAAGGCGTGCGTCAGCGCATTTTCAGCAGGAAGGCTCTCGGGCTGGTGGTCCTGGCTGCCGCCGAGCATGGGGAACCCGGCTGCTGCGGCGATGGCCTCGACCAATGTGGATTTGCCCGAGCCGTTCTCTCCCACTAGGATCGTAACGGAAGAGGCGAGATCAAGGACGAAGTTCCCGTCTCGCAGGAAGGTCAGGCGATTGAATGGAAATGCCGTCGTGTCAGCTTTATCCCGCTGCAGGGCAATCTGTTTCAGGAACGGAGCCGAGAGGCTTTTCCCTTTCATCGCTTACTCCAATGGCTCTATTGACCGCCAGTTTGAAATGTCTTGTACATGCCGATTGAACTTCCTCCTGGCGTAGGTCCCCATGAGGGACGGGAATGCGCACTGATGCTGGCAGGCACAAAGCCGCTGGCGATGTTCTGCGAAGTCGCGGGCTATTGCGACTATTTTCCCGAGGATGAATTCGCTCCTCATGTTTCCTCGGGGCGGATCGTTCGCCGGGAGGAACTATATCGACATCTCGTTGGTGGCTTCATCACCCGCTGCCTTTATTATGCTCTGCCGAGCCATGAATGGCGGATGGAGGCGGCGCATGCGATCCAAAAAGCGATATTCACAGGCTCCCGAAGGGGAAGCGAGGCGGATGATGTCCGCCTCGGCCAACTTCTCGGTTACAGCCGTGAGGAAATTTCGGCATTTATGGATCACATGCGCCGCAGCCGCTATTTGAGAATGCAGTTGTGACAGATGGTGGGGGAGAAGACGCCGCCGTGCTTAGCCCCGCAGACGGTACAAGTGTACCTGGGGGACCGATCCACCTCATCATCCGTACCGCCAAATTGTGGTTCACCAGCAGCGATTTGCTGATTGACCTTGGTCTCCGTGGGGCCTCCGGGGCGCATGAATGCATCAACCTTCAGGCCGTTATCTTTCTGGAACCGCTTGATGCCTTCAAACGTCGCCTCGTCGGTCCAGTCGTCGATGCCGCGATGGGGCGGAATGTTGTAGTAGCCGAGTTGATTCAAGGCCTTCTTCGTGTTCATCAGATCGGTCCGATCAACACGGTAATTTGTTCCGACGGGCTCTTTCAGCTTAAACCAGGACATGACTCTTCTCCTCGCGATCCGCGCGATAAGGCGCAGACGCATCGGCAGGCACTGGGCGGAGGCCAAGTGCGGTTGATCCAGTGGCTGGGGACGCTTCCTGTCGGTTCTCCACCGCGTTCGCAAACGCGGCAGGCCGCCGGGTCATCCGAAGAGTGCATCCAGATCGGTTCTCCATCGTTTTGCGAACGCGATGGGCCGTCGGTCACTTCAATAAGTATCTACCAGAAGGCGCGTGTCTCGTCAAGAACAAAAAGTGAACATGCGGCCGAGATCAGAGGGTTCTTCTCATTTGCCGGCAACCCGCAAATTTGCTACATTCAGTCCCTCAGTGCGGCACGCCAATCGCTGTAAGCCATTGAAATTCAATGGGCCTGCCTCGGCCTCGGGAAAATCCTAGTCCCCCAGCCATTTACTTCGGCATTATGTAGCAAGCTCACCAAACCCCGGATAGTCAGCCCGGTGCCATTCGCCGACAATGGCGTATGGCCGAGCCGCTCGCAATTACCATTCTCCGCAAGAAGCGCGACCGCATCCGCGACACCATCGCCAAGTATGAGGCGCGGCTTAAAGAGGCTCAGGCGGACCTGGCGCACGTCATCGCGGCCTTGAGGTTGTTCGAGATCGACGGCAATGCCGATGATTTCCCAGCCTACGTCGATCTGAACCGGGTATTTCGCCGTGGCGAGACGACTTCATTCTGCCTCGAAACGCTTCGGGTCGAAGGGCCGCTGGATACCCGCGAGCTTACAGCCCGTCTCATGCGGCGAAAGGGCCTGGACGAACACGACAAGGTGCTGTCGCAGGCCATCGCGCTGAGGATCGTTCAAACGCTTCGATCTCGCGCCCGTCGTGGACTGGTAGATGGCACTACACGTCGGAAGGGTGTCTGCGTGTGGCGATTGATCGAATGAATGTCTTTGCAGCTATCAACGATGTCCACTTGACGCCATCATTCAGTGCGCAAATCGAGGCCATCGCGGGCGATTTTGAGTAAGGCTTCGGCCACGGCGTGTAACCCAGGGTCGCCGCTCCCATCAACAACCCCACCAACCGTCGCTGTATGGAAATCCTTGGCAGACGTTTCAATCATCGCCGCCCAAACACAGGCGAAAGGAGCCAGCGCCTCACGAAAACCGGGCTTGTTTGGGTCTATGTCCAGGCGGGAAGTTAAGGCATAGAACGTGTTGCGCATGTACGTCTCTGCCGTGTCCGAGGCCTGCTTCATCGCGTTATCTGGTGTCATCCATCGTCCCCTTGTCCTTGTTGAATGCAGGATATCTGCACCCCAAAGGTAGCGTTTTGCTGCGCCTTGGTCGAGCAATGGTTAGCAACCACGCTGCCAGTAGCCCTTCCATTGGCGGCTGACCGGATGGCTGGCGGCAGCAGCCACCACCATCATGAACTGCTCGCCGTTGCTGACGCGGCGATGGTCTTCCCGCCAGTCCATTTCGGCGGCATAGGCGGCGAGATACGGGCCGGCGACGTGGTGGTAGGTGCCGAATTCTGCGCGGCGGAGGCGGCTGAAAAAGCTCTCGGCTTGGTTGGTGCAGCTTTCACCGTCGCTGTAGACCTCGGAATGGTTGATCCGCTTGGTCAGGAAGCGGGCGTGCAACTGGTCCCAATGCGGGGCCTCGTCGGCGTGGATGGTGCTGCCGGGCGCCACCCGCTCGTGGATGGTCGGAACGGCCGCGTCCTCGCTCTTGACCACGAAGGTCAGGGTCTTGCCGTTGCGCTCTCGGGCGACGATCACCACCCGGCGCTTGCCGTTCTGGTTCTTGCGCAGGCGGCGGTCGCGGCGGTTTTCCTTCCAGTTGGCCGGCTTCACGTAGCCGCCGAAATAGGCGCCGTCGATCTCCACCTCGCCCGAGGCCACGGCGCCGGCATCCTCGGCCGCCATCGCCTCGCGCAGCTTGTGCGCCAGGACGAAGGCCGTCTTGTACTGGACATCGAGATCGCGGCTCAGTTGGAGGTCCACCTTCCTCCCTGGGGTTTGTCGCGCGGCGTCGATTGGGGAGACCAGATGGTTGGCTCGGGCGCCTCGCCCAACAGGATACTGAGCAGGTCGGCGGGTTTCCGGGTGCCGTTGGGCTGCTGCTGGGGAAAGGTGGGCGGGGTGCGAATGTCCGGGACGTCCGGCTTTTCGTCGAAAGGCGCGCGCCGGGGCATGAACGAATTCGCCTGCGTGCCGCCGCCCAGCAGACCGCCCAGCTTGGCGATGGTCGGGCCGCCCGGCTTCAGCACCCCATCCACCTGTAGGCCGTTCTCCTTTTGGAAATCGCGGATGGCCTTGTCGGTATTGGGATTGGCGTAGCCGCTGGGGCCGTCCTGACCGAGATCGAGATAGCCTGCCTTGCCCAGCAGGGTCTGCACCTTGGCGACGTCGGCGCGGGTGGTCATCGTCGATCTTCGGTAGGGTTTGGTTGCGACCTTCAACCGAACCAAGGATCAAGACGATGACCAATGAGATGATGAGCCTTCGCGGGCTGCTGGAAAAGAGCGCAGACGCCGACCTGCTGCGCGAGATGATCGGCTTTGCCGCCGAGCGGCTGATGGAACTGGAGGTGGCGACGCTGACCGGCGCCGGGCACGGCGAGCGTAATCCCGCCGACCGGCTCACACACCGCAATGGGCATGACCGGCATCTCCAAGAGCCAGGTGTCGCGCCTGATCGCGTTGTCCATCATGGACAACGGGCCATTCAACAACGTGGCGGATTTTGCTGGAAAATCAACACGCTAGCGGAATTGGCGTCCCCAAGGGGATTCGAACCCCTGTCGCCGCCGTGAAAGGGCGGTGTCCTAGGCCTCTAGACGATGGGGACGTCGAGGCAAGGCGCGCTTTATAACCTCGACCGAGGGAGAGGGCAAGGCCTCTTTTTAAAAAAATCGATGGCCGAAAAGAAAGGGGCGGCTTCGGTTTCGAAGCCGCCCCAGAAGGTCTAGCAGCAACGGGTCACCGACCCGTCGCCGCCGACGCCGTAGCGGGCGTCCTGGCGATTTCTGAAGAACTCCTCGTAGGTCATGATCGGCTCGTCCGGGTGCTGGACCATACGGTGCGCCACATAGGCGTCGTAATCCGGGATGCCCACCATAAGGCGGCTCATCTGCACCAGACGGTCCTTGATCAGCTTGAGGTCGCCAAGCATGTCCGCTTACTCCGCCGGGGCTGGATTGCCGCCGCCCACCTCGACGGTGGTCGGCTTCTCGGATTGACGCGCCTTGCGGATGGAGACGACGCCATAGATCACCATGGACGCCACCACCAGCACGAAGGCGATGGAAAGGACGCCGTCGAGCATGTTGTTGTGAACCACCTGCGCCATTTGGTCCATGTTCTTGGCCGGGCCCAGGACCTTGTCCTCGGCCATGGCCGTGCTGAACTTGTTGGCCAGTGCGAAGAAGCCGATGGCGGGATCGGGAGAGAAAATCTTCAACAGCCCGGCCCAGGTGGTGCAGATCAACAGGAACACCGCCGGAACCGCGCTGACCCACGCCCAACGCTCGCGCTTCATCTTGAACAGGATGACCGTCACCATGATCAACGCCATGCCGGCCAGCATCTGGTTGGAGATGCCGAACAACGGCCACAGGCTGTTGATGCCGCCGAACGGGTCGATCACGCCGGCATAAAGGATGTAGCCCCACATGGCCACCGAGATGGCGGTGGCGATCAGGTTGTTGCTCCAGCTTCTGGTGGCGCGGAAGGGTTCGTAGACCGCACCAAGCATGTCCTGGACCATGAAACGGCAGGCGCGGGTACCGGCGTCAACCGCGGTCAGGATGAACAACGCCTCGAACAGGATGGCGAAATGGTACCAAAAGCCCATCATCGCCTTGCCGCCGATGACGTTCGAGAAGATGTAGGCCATGCCCACCGCCAGGGTCGGCGCGCCGCCGGTGCGCGACAAGATGGTGTGTTCGCCCACGTCCCTGGCCATCTCGGTCAGCATTTCCGGGGTGACGATGAAGCCCCAGGACGAAATCTTGGCCGCGGCGGCGGCCACGTCGCCACCGATCACCGCGCCGGGGCTGTTCATGGCGAAATAGATGCCGGGCTCGATGACCGAGGCGGCCACCATGGCCATGGCGGCGACAAAGGATTCCATCAGCATGCCGCCATAGCCGATGAAGGCCACCTGACGTTCGTTCTCGATCATCTTGGGCGTGGTGCCCGAGCTGATCAGGGCGTGGAAGCCGGACACCGCGCCACAGGCGATGGTGATGAACAGGAACGGCCACCACGCGCCCTTGAACACCGGGCCGGTGCCGTCGACGAATTGGGTGATGGCATGCATCTTCAGCGGCGGCATGACGATGGCGATGCCCAGCGCCAACGCCACGATGGCCCCGATCTTCAGGAAGGTGGACAGATAGTCGCGCGGCGCCAGCAACAGCCACACCGGCAGCACCGAGGCGACGAAGCCATAGGCGATGATGATCAATGCCAGTTGTTGGCCGGTGAAGGTGAACAGCGGGGCCAGTGTCTCGCTTTCCGAGACGTTGCGGCCGAAGATCAGCGCCGCCATCAGCAGGATGAAGCCGATCACGCTCATCTCGGCGATGCGGCCGGGACGGATGAAGCGGCAATAGACGCCCATCAGGATGGCGATGGGAATGGTGGCGAACACCGTGAAGGTGCCCCACGGGCTGCCGGCCAGGGCCTTGACCACCACCAGCGCCAGGATGGCCAGGATGATGATCATGATCAGCAAGATGCCGACGGACGCGATGGAGCCGGCCACCGGTCCCATTTCCGCGCGGATCATGTCGCCGAGCGACCGGCCGTCGCGCCGCATCGAGCAGAACAGGACCATGCTGTCCTGGACCGCGCCGGCCAGGATGACGCCGGCGATGATCCACAATGTGCCGGGAAGATAACCCATCTGGGCGGCCAGGACCGGTCCGACCAACGGGCCGGCGCCGGCGATGGCGGCGAAATGGTGACCGTACAGCACGTATTTGTTGGTGGGAACGTAATCAAGTCCGTCGTTGCGGCGAACCGCCGGGGTCGGGCGGTTGCCGTCGGCGCCCATCACCGTGTTGGCGATGAACAGACCGTAGAAACGAAAGGCGATGAAATAGCTGCACACCGCAGCCACCACCAGCCACAATGCGTTGACGCTTTCGCCGCGCTTGAGCGCGATCACCGCCAGCGATACCGCCCCCAGGGCGGCAATGGCCAGCCAGCCAAGCTTTTTCATGGAACTGGGCATGGGACTTCTCCCCCCGATACAGGATCGAATGCTCAGTTGTAATACCACTGAAGTAATAGGGGTATTTCACCCGCGTCGTGTCTGACCTTCGCCGAGACCGTTTGACAAAGGCGGAAAACGCGAGGCTGACAACTTGTGAATGGAAAGAAAAACAATCCGTTCAGCGGGCGGGGGCGGCATCGTCGACGATCAGTTGGACCGAGGTGGTGCCTTGCCAGGTGTCGGCCCGCAAGGTGCCGGCCAAGTGGAAGGCACCGCCGCGCCCCAGAAGCAACGCTTGGCCCATGTCGCTGTCGGCGGCGCGGAAGGCGATGGCCTTGAGGCTGGCGCCGCCCATGCCCTTGACGATCAGCCGCACATGGCCGTTGCCGACCACGTCGGCCTTGACGATGCGGGCGTCGGTGACGGCGAAGCGCGGTTCCGGGTTGCCGGCGCCAAAGGGGGCCAGTTGTCCCAACGCCTCGATCATGTCGGTGGTGCAGCCGGCGGGGTCAAGCGCGCCGTCCAGTTCCAGCACCGGCACCAGTTCTCCGGTCAATTGCGCCTGAAGCCGGGCGGCCAGGAAGGCGCGGAACTCGTCCAGTTTTTCGCGGGCCACGGTGAAGCCGGCGGCCATGGCGTGGCCGCCGCCGGCCTTCAGCACGCCGGACTGGCGGGCGGCGATGATCGCCGCGCCCAGATCCAGGCCGGGAACCGAACGCCCCGATCCCTTGCCCTCGGCGCCGTCCAGGGCCACCACGCAGGCCGGGCGGTTATAGCGTTCCTTGAGCCGGCCGGCGACGATGCCGATGACGCCGGGGTGCCAGTCCTCGCCGGCGGCCAGCACCAGCGGCAGACCGTCGTCGGCGGCGTCTTCCACCTGTTCGATGGCCTGTTGCAGGACAGCGGCCTCGATTTCCTGGCGGTCCTTGTTGTAGCCGTCCAGAACCTTGGCGATCTCGCTGGCTTCGGCCGGGTCGTCGCTGGCCAGCAGACGGGTGCCCAACTCGGCCTCGCCGACGCGGCCGCCGGCGTTGACGCGCGGGCCGAGAAGGTAGCCCAGGTGGTAGGCGTCGGGCCGTTCCTTGACGCCGGCCACGTCGGCCAGCGCCGACAGGCCGACATTGCCGCGTTTGGCCATGACCTTGAGCCCCTGGGTGACCAGAGCGCGGTTGACGCCCTTGAGCGGCACCACGTCGCACACCGTGCCCAGGGCGACGATGTCCAGCCATTGCAGAAGGTCGGGCGGGGTGCGTCCCTGATACCAGCCCTGTTGCTTGAGCACGCGGTTGACCGCCACCGCCACCAGGAAGGCGACGCCGACGGCGGCCAGATGGCCGTGCGGGCTGTCTTCGTCCAGGCGGTTGGGGTTGACCAGGGCGAAACAGCGCGGCAGTTCCGGCTCGGCCTCGTGGTGGTCGACGACAACCACGTCCAGCCCGGCCTCGGCCACGGCGGCCAGCGGCGCGTAAGCCGTGGTCCCGCAATCCACCGTCACCACTACGCCGACGCCTTCGGCCTGAAGTTTCAGAAGTGCCGGGGCGTTGGGGCCGTAGCCTTCGGTGATGCGGTCGGGAATGTGCACGCGCACCACCGCGCCGACCGATTCCAGGAACAATCGCAACAGTGCCGACGAGGTGGCGCCATCCACGTCGTAATCGCCGAAGATGCCGATGGGCTCGCCGCCCATCACCGCGCGGGCCAGCCGTTCCGCCGCCTTGTCCATGTCCTTGAGGTGGAACGGGTCGGGCAACAGGTGGCGCAGGGTGGGGGTCAGGAACAACTCGGCGTCGTCCAGTCCGATGCCACGCGCCGCCAGGGCACGGCCCACCACTTCGGGCAAGTCCAGACGTTGGGCCAGCGCCAGCGCCACCCGAGGATCGCCGGCGGCCGCCTGCCACCGCCGCCCGGTCAGCGACCGCTCGACACCCAGGAAGGCCTCGGCGGTGGGAAGGGGGGCGGCGGGGACGGACATGTGCTCAGCGGTCGTGCAGCTTGGCGTGTTTGTCGAAATCGTGCCGCGCCGAAAGCTGGCGGATGGTACCGGTCATCGAACGCATGACGATGGAATGGCTGATCGCGCCGCCCTTGTAAAAGCGCACGCCCTTCAGCAGATGGCCGTCGGTGATGCCGGTGGCGGCGAACATGACGTCGCCGCGCACCATCTGATCCACGTCCCATTTGGCGTTCAGATCCTGGATGCCGGCATGGCGGGCACGCTGTTTCTCGTCCTCGCTGCGCAGCATCAACCGGCACTGCATCTGGCCGCCCAGGCATTTGAGGCCGGCGGCGGCCAGCACACCCTCGGCGGCACCGCCCGAACCCATATAGAGGTCTATACCGGTTTCCGGCAGTCCGGTGGCGATGGCTCCCGAGACGTCGCCGTCATCGATCAGCACCACGCGGGCACCGGAATCGTAGATGCGGCCCAACAGGTCGGCGTGGCGCGGGCGGTCCAGCATGCACACCGTCAGCTCGGTGACCGCCATGCCCTTGGCGGCGGCGACGCGGGCCAGGTTCTCCTCGGGTTCGCGCTCCAGGTCGATGATGCCCTTGGGCAGACGGCCGCCGACCGCGATCTTTTCCATGTAGACGTTCTGCGGCACATGCAGGAACGACCCCGAATCGGTGGCGGCCACCACCGACAGGGCGTTGTGGCTACCCTTGGCGCAGATGGTCACGCCTTCGATGGCGGTCAGCGCGATATCGACGCGCGGTCCCTTGTCGGTGCCGACGTGCTCGCCGTTGTGCAGCGGCTGGTTCGGGTCCTCGGCGTCGCCGTTGACGATGACGCCGTCCATGGCCAGGCTGTTCAACGCCTCGCGCATGGCGGCGGTGGCGGCTTCGTCGGCGGATTTTTCGTCGCCGCGGCCGACCCAGCGGCCGGCGGCCAGCGCACTGGCCTCGGTGACGCGCACCACCTCAAGCGCCAGATTGCGGTCCAGGGCTTGTGGCGGCGGCACGAAGATGCGGTTGGGCATGCGAGGACGTTCCCCCCTACAGGTTCTCGATGCGGATGATACGCGGCGGCTCGACCACGGCGGCCAGGGTGCCGATGCGGGCGACGGCGCGTTCCATGGCGGCCTCGGTGGTGTCGTGCAGCGTCATGACCATGGGCACGGTCTCGCCGGGGGCGCGGCCGGGCTGGATCATCTGTTCCACCGACACCTGTTCGTCGCGAAGCGCCGCCGAGACGTCGGCCAGGACGCCGGGGCGGTCCAACACCATCAGGCGCATGTAATAGGCCCCCTGGCGCGCCGTCATGGGGGCGGCCGGCAAGGGTGACAGCGCCGCCACCGGCACACCGAAGGTGGGAGTGCGGCAACCGCGCGCGATGTCCACCAGATCGGCGGCCACCGCCGAGGCGGTGGGACCGGCCCCGGCACCGCGTCCTTCGTAGATGGAGCGGCCGACGAAATCGCCTTCCGCCACCACCGCGTTGAACACGCCGTCGACGCGGGCGATGGGGGCGCGCACCGGCACCATGCACGGGTGCACCCGCTGTTCCACGCCCAGTTCGGTCTTGCGGGCGATGCCCAACAGCTTGATGCGATAGCCAAGCTTCTCGGCGAATTCGATGTCCACCGCCGAGATGTGGCGGATACCCTCGACATGCATGGACTGGAAATCCACCGGGGTGGCAAAGGCCAGCGAGGTCAGGATGCACAGCTTGTGGGCGGCATCGACGCCGTCGATGTCGAAGCTGGGATCGGCCTCGGCATAGCCCAGGGCCTGCGCTTCGGCCAACACGTCGGCGAAGTCGCGCCCGGTTTCGCGCATGGTGGTCAGGATGTAGTTGCAGGTGCCGTTCAGGATGCCGGTCACCTGGGCGATGGAATTGCCGGCCAGCCCTTCCTTCAGCGCCTTGATGATCGGGATGCCGCCGGCCACCGCCGCTTCGAAGGCCAGCGCCGCGCCCTTGTCCTCGGCCAGTTTGGCCAGCTGGGTGCCGTGGTGGGCCAACAGCGCCTTGTTGGCGGTGACCACCGACAGGCCGCGGGCCAGCGCGGTCTCCACCACCTGCTTGGCGATACCGTCCGAGCCGCCGATCACCTCGACCACCACGTCGACGTCGGCTTCCGCCGCCATCACGGCGGCGTCTTCGTACCAGACGACGCTGTCGGGAATGGCCACGCCGCGATCCTTGGAGCGGTCACGGGCCGACACCGCCGCGACCTCGATGGCGCGGCCGGAGCGGGCGGCGATGATGCCCGCGTTGTCGGCAAGCAATTTGACCAGCCCGGCACCGACGGTGCCCAGGCCGGCAACAGCGATCTTCAGGGATTTCATCAGCCGGACACCACGCGCTGTTTCTCGGATTCTTCCAGGATCTTGTCGTAATTGCCCAGGAACGCCTTGATGTTGCGTACCGCCTGACGGGTGCGATGGCGGTTCTCGACCAGACCGATACGGACGAAATTGTCGCCGTACTCGCCAAAGCCGATGCCCGGCGCCACCGCCACCTGGGCCTCGCGCATCAACAGCTTCGAGAACTCAAGCGAGCCGAGATGGGCGAAGGCCGGCGGAATCGGCGCCCAGGCGAACATGGTGGCGGGCGGGCTGGGCACGTCCCAGCCGGCGGCCTGAAGCCCCTCGATCAGCACGTCGCGCCGCGCCTTGTACATCTGGCGGATGTCCTCGACACAATCCTGGGGGCCGTTCAGGGCGGCGGTGGCCGCCACCTGGATGGGGGTGAAGGCGCCGTAATCCAGGTACGACTTGATGCGGCCCAAGGCGGCGATCAGCTTCTTGTTGCCGGCGGCGAAGCCGATACGCCAGCCCGGCATGTTATAGGTCTTGGACATCGAGGTGAATTCGACGGCGATGTCCTTGGCGCCCGGCACCTGAAGGATCGAGGGCGGCGGCGTCACGTCGAAATAGATTTCGGCGTAGGCCAGGTCCGACAGGATCCAGATGCCGTGATGGCGGCAGAAATCCACCACCTGCCCATAGAAGTCCAGATTGGCCAGCAACGCGGTCGGGTTGCTGGGATAGTTCAGCACCAGGGCGATGGGCTTGGGCACCGAATGGCGCACGGCGCGGTCAAGCGCGCGCAGGAAGTCGGCGTCGGGGGTCACCGGCACATAGCGGCACGAGCCGCCGGCGATGATGAAGCCATAGGGGTGGATGGGATAGCTGGGATTGGGCACCAGCACCACGTCGCCGGGGCTGGTGATGGCGTTGGCCAGATTGGCCAGCCCTTCCTTGGACCCCAGCGTCACGATGCATTCGCTCTCCTGGTCCAACTCGACGCCGAAGCGGCGCTGGTAATAGTTGACCAGGGCCTTGCGCAGACCGGGGATGCCGCGGCTCATGGAATAGCGGTGGGCGCGCGGATTGCGCGCGGCCTCGACCAGCTTGTCGACGATGTGTTCGGGGGTCGGCTGGTCGGGATTGCCCATGCCGAAATCGATGATGTCGTCGCCGGCGGCACGAGCTCGGGCCTTCATGGCGTTCACTTCCGCGAACACATAAGGGGGAAGGCGCTTGATCCGATGGAATTCCTGTTCCGTGCTCATGATGCCGATTCTTTCTTCCGCCAATCCGGCCTCGACAAACCAAGGCCGGAAAAGCCTTTCGCGAGGATTGGGAAGGGGCAGTTCTAGCGCGCCCTCGGGCAAGAATCGACACCTTTTTGGTAGGGCTGGCGTCGCGTTATTGCTCTTGCACCCGATGACGGCATCCCCATGCGGCCAACGTGGCGTTGATTTGGTCGCGCACGAAAAAACGCGCGGCCTCGACGTCGTAGCCTTCGGCCAGCAAGCCGTCGTAATCGGTGTGGACGTGACGGGCGTGGGCCACCAGCGCCGCCCACGCCGCCGCCTGGGGCGACGCGACGCGCAGGCCGGCGGAATCGACGGCATGGTCCAGGATGTCGGCCCGCTCGAACGCGGGCAAGGCCGGGGCCATTACCGTCAACGCCTGGGCGATGCGGTCGCGCCGTGCGGTCAAATGACGTCGATATAGACCTGGGCGCCGACGTCCGAAACCATGCCGGCGGCACTGGGATCGGCACCGACCATGATCTTGCGGGCGGGGACGCCGCGCTTGGTCAGTTCGCGCGCCACCGCGTTGGCTCGCTTCATGGCGGCATCCAGGCTGCCCATCATCTGCTGCACGTCGTCACCGCCGAACAAGGGCGCGGGGGCATGGCCGACGACCCGGACCACGCCGCCGGTCTGGCGATAAACGCGCGCCACCTCGGCGATCGAGGCGCGGTCGGCCGAGGTCAGGTTGGCCGAACCGGCGTTGAAGTCGAGCGACGCCACCTGGAAGCTGGCCGCGGGCTGGGCCACGGGTTCGGGGGCGGCCATGCCTTTGCCGCCACCCTTGACGCGGTTCCTGGCCGACGACGGCGGCACCAGATGGATCGGCTCTTCCTCGTAACGGGGAGAGCCGCCATAGCTGGCGACCATGTTCGGGCTCAGGCTCTGTTGTGCCGATTCCGCCAAGCGGCGCTGGAACTGCGCCTGCAACTGGCGACCGCCGCGGGCGGGCACGGTCTCGGGAATGTCGGCGGGCGCCGGCGGGGTCATGTTGACGCTGTCCGGCGGGGCGTTGGGGCCGTCGTCGCGCGCCGTACCTGGCAGCGCCTGGGCGGTGACGGCCGGCTTGGGCGGCACGCCCTCGGCGCTGGCGACCTGGGTGCCGGCCGGCGGCGGCGTGCGGCGGGCCAGTTGCTTGGTGGGCGTCACCTCGCGGCGGATCGGTTCGGCGTATTTGGAATTGGTGCGGTCGGCCGGCAACCCTTCGGTCAGGTCGTCGCGCGAATCGGCGCCGGTCTTGCTGTCGGACGCGGCCTCGGCCTGTCCCTTGGCGGGCACGGGCTCGGCCACTGGGGTTTCGTCGTCGCCGGCGATCATCCGCTCGGCACCCTTGTACCATTCCACCGGGTTGACGGCGTCGGGAACCGACGAGCAACCGCTCAGCATCCCAACGGCGAAAAGTACCCGGACGGCCGTCAGCGCGCGTTCACGATTGCGACCGATGCTCAAATCCAAGCGACCCATCATGGTAAGACCCACCACCCCGATTGTCGTAGAGAATGGACGCAGTGCCAACTTTTACGGCATGTTCACGTTTAACAGGCTGGCGATTGAAAGTATATAGGTCAGGTAGGGGCTTTCGAAGGGGGTGATGCCGTTTCGCGGACGGTGCTATCCTCGACGTGGAACAGTCGCGATTGCTTTTTTGCGTTTCGTGGAAACTCCAGACGAGGATTCTTATGGCCGAAGAGATGGGTAACGACGTCAAGCTGATCGACCCTGCCGAACTGTCCAAGGCGATGGCCAACATCGCGGAACGCAGCCAGCGCGTCGTCGCCGAGTTCCTTAGCCGCCAGACGGCGGACCCGGCCTCGGTCAACCTCGATCCGCTCAACATCGGCAACGCCTTCATGGAGATGACCACCCGGTTGATGACCGACCCGGCCAAGCTGGTCGAGGCCAATTTCAACCTGTGGCAGGACTACATGGCGCTGTGGCAGAACACCGCGCTCAAGTTCATGGGCGAAGTAGCCGAGCCGGTGGCCCGACCCGACGCCGCCGACCGCCGCTTCAAGGACGAGATGTGGGAAGAGAACGAGATCTTCGACTTCATCAAGCAATCCTACCTGCTGTCGGCGCGCTATCTGCATGGCGTCGTCAACGGGGTCGAGGGGCTTGACGACCACACCGCCCAGAAGGTGGATTTCTATACCCGCCAGTTCGTCGACGCCATGGCGCCGTCCAACTTCGTGCTGACCAATCCCGAGGTGCTGCGCACCACCGTCGAATCGGGTGGCGAGAACCTGCTCAAGGGCTTGAACAACCTGCTTGACGACCTTGAACGGGGGCACGGCAAGCTCAGCATCAAGATGACCGATTACGACGCCTTCAAGGTGGGCGAGAACATCGCCGTCACCCCGGGCAAGGTGGTCCATCAGAACGACCTGATGCAGTTGGTCCAGTACACCCCGACCACCGACAAGGTGCTGAAGGCGCCGCTGCTGGTGGTGCCGCCGTGGATCAACAAGTTCTACATCCTCGATCTGCGGGCCAAGAACAGCTACATCAAATGGGCGGTGGACCAGGGACACACCGTGTTCGTCATCTCCTGGGTCAACCCGGACGAGAAGCTGGCGGCCAAGACCTTCGCCGACTACATGAAGGAAGGCCCGCTGGCGGCGTTGGACGCCATCGAGAAAGCCACCGGCGAGCGTCAGGCCAACGTGGTCGGCTATTGCCTGGGCGGCACGCTGACGGTGTGCACCCTGGCCTACATGGCGGCCAAGGGCGACGACCGTTTCCTGTCGGCGACGCTGTTCACCACCATGACCGACTTCAAGGAACCGGGCGAACTCGGCGTCTTCATCGACGAAGAGCAACTCCAGAACCTCGAAGGCATGATGAGCCAAAGCGGCTATCTGGACGGCCGCGACATGGCCATGACTTTCAACATGTTGCGGGCCAACGACCTGATCTGGTCGTTCGTGGTCAACAATTATCTGTTGGGCAAGGACCCGTTCCCGTTCGACCTGCTGTATTGGAATTCCGATTCCACCCGCATGCCGGCGGCCATGCACAGCTTCTATCTGCGCAAGATGTACCAGGAAAACCAGTTGGTGGTTCCCGGCGGCATCACCTTGGACGGTGTCGCCATCGACCTGTCCAAGATCAAGACGCCGATCTACATGCTGTCGACCCGCGAAGACCACATCGCGCCGTGGAAAAGCACGTTCTCGCTGACCCAGAACACCTCGGGGCCGGTCAAGTTCGTGCTGTCGGCCTCGGGGCACATCGCCGGCGTGGTCAATCCGCCGGCCGCCAACAAGTACTGTTACTGGACCAACGCCAAGAAGGTGAAGAACCCCGACACCTGGCTGAACGGCGCCAAACAGGAAGACGGTTCGTGGTGGCCGGATTGGCATGCCTGGGCGTCCAAGTTCGGCGGCCCGCAGGTGGCGGCGCGACAGCCCGGCGAGGGCAAGCTGAAGCCGTTGGACGAGGCGCCCGGCTCCTACGTCAAGGCCCGCGCGGTCTGATTTCTGGATCGGTGTGGTGACGGGGCGGCGTCGGCGATGGCCGGCGCCGCCCTTGTCGTCTCTACGCCCTGGGATTGTATTCCTTGACAATGGCTCGCATGTTCTGGTAAGAACATAAAGCGAACATTGTTTGGAGGGTGAGAAATGGGTGGTTTCGAGAGCGCGGCCATGGCTTTGGGGTCGATGGTCGCCAACCAACAGCAGTCCCGTCAGGCGGCGAAGGCCCAGTCCGCGCAGATGGAGGCGCAAAACGCGCTGGTGGTGCAGCAACAGCAGATCAAGGCCAAGCAGCAGCGCGACCTTCTGTCCCGTCAGATGGCCTCGGCGCGGGCACGGCTTGCCGCTGGCGGCGTCGGTGTCGGCTCGGGTTCAGGGCAGGCGCTGCTGGCCGGCATGGTCAAGGACAGCGAAAGCCAACTGGCCGATTCCGATGCCTTGCTACAGGGCCGTCAGGCCGCGTCCTCCGCCGGTAACAGCAGTTCCGGCAGCGGGTTGCTGCAAGGTTTGAACACGGTGCAACAGGCCTGGAACGTCATCCAGCGTTTGCCGGGCGGCGGCTGAGGGCTCTGGCTATCTTAGCGCGTTGTTGACCAGATAGGTGGCGATGTCGGCGGCCTTGGCCTTGGTCTTGGGCGGCTCCTTGCCGTCCAGCGCCAGGGCGATCAGCCGCGCGTTCTCTACCGACACCAGGTTGACCTTGACGATGCCGACGGCCCCCCTGAGCTTGGGGTAGTAGTTGGGATCGACCAGCTTTTCCTTGCGGGTCAGCCGTGTCATCACCTCGTCCTCGCTCTGCTCGGTCTCGGCGGTCTTCAGAACCTTCCAATCATCGTAACCGGCCAAGCCGGCCACCGCTTCGTCGGGACCTTGGCCATCGGCCAGCCCGACCTTGAACAGGTTCTTGCCCAAGCCGACATCGGCGCCCCATTCCTGCATGGTCTTGCTGATGGCGACGTAAAGGATTGCCATTCTTCGCTCCGTTGAAACGGCGGTGTGCCGAAATGGGAAGGGGGCCGCCGGCAGAACCGGCGACCCCCTTGAACCACGCACCAAGTGTCGATGACGCCGGATTAGCGCTTGGTGAAATGGTGGCTTTTAAAAAGTATTTAATATCAATGCCTTGCGATGGAATAAAAAGCAGCACAAGGTCAGCACAAGCATATTTTTTTGAGAACCGGGCGGTCCGCATTTTCTAACACGCACCACCAGAGGGGGCAAGAGGTCAACTCGCGCTCATTGAGTGAGGGCGATTGTTGGGAGAGGTGACCCGTGCGATTGTTGGCGTTAGGAGCCGCCAAGCGGCACCGCCGAACTTAGGAGGAACAATGTACTTCACCGAAGAAATCCTGCAACAGGTCATCCTGTGGGCGATTCAGCGGACCTCGCTTTCGTTGGGGCTTATTTCTGAAGGGGACCAGTTTATTCCGGAGGATGCCTTTGAGCGCATCGCCCTGGCTAAGGGACACCGGGATGCATTGATGGAGTTTGTTGCTGCTTATGGAGCTTGGTACGCCTTCCATCTAGAGATTTACAAAGCGGAGAAGCAGGGCAAGCTAAATCCGGAAGAAAACAACCGCTTGATGGCGCTTATTCATCGTCGCGACAATGCCAAAAAGACCTTGTTGGATATTACTGATTAGGCGTTGATTAGTGGTCATCGGCCAGCGCCCGATAGACGCTGGCCCGACCGATCCCGAGAGTGCGAGCGATATCCGCAGGGCGCACGCCTTGGGCCTTCAGGGCGCGCACTTCCTCCGGTTTGATGGTCGGCCTGCGCCCCTTGTATTTGCCTTCAGCCTTGGCTTTGGCGATGCCTTCCCGTTGTCTTTCCAGCATTACCTCGCGCTCCCACTGGGCGATGCCACCGAGCAAGGTCAGCATCAGGCGTCCGTTTGGCGTGCTGGTGTCCATCCCCATATTCTGGATGCGCAGGCCAACGCCTTTCTCCTCCAGGGTTTGCGTGATCTGAAGGAGGTGGGAGACCGAGCGGGCCAGCCGGTCAAGCTTGGTCACGATCAGCACGTCACCTTCGCGAACGAAATCCAGCGCAAGAGCAAGTTGCTCGCGGGCGACGACATCCACCGACGACACTTGTTCGCAAAACAGCTTTTCGCAGCCTGCGGCCTTTAGGTCGCGCACTTGGGCTTCCAGGCCAGCTTGCTGGTCAATGGTGGAGGTGCGGGCGTATCCGACGAGCATTTGTCCAAATCCGTCTCATTTACTTCTTTAAACGCTATCACGAATCCCTGTTTCGTCAATGAGACAACGTATATGAGACAGATTTGGCCGTCATAAGCGCCAGCGCCCAGTGATTCGCTGAACCACGGTCTTTTGAGACGCGTCCCTTAGGGCGCGACGTTGTGTGGGGTCGCCGCCTTCCAAGAACGGGTGAGTTTCCCGCTAAAGTTCAAGAGTGTATTCTTGCCCAGCGGAAAGGCTGCTCAATAAGGTGAGTGCGTCTTCAGAATATTTGTGGTTAATGGTCGTCTTTCCGCTTTTCACGGCGATATGATAGCGGTTATCGCTTGCCTTGATGTCAACGCCAGTATCCTGCCGAAGCTGCTCAATCAGCTTGTGTGCGCAGTGCCAACCTTTCCCGCCCAGCTTTTCCCCAAGATTGGTTAGGAGATATGGGTACTTGGCATTGAGAGCAGATGGATTGTCCAGGGTCGTAATGCCGTAAACCTTCGCCAGTTCATCGGTTGAACTGACTGCGTGCTCCAGCACCTTGAAATCCACCTCCAGCGCACGGCTAGGAAGGTCGTGGCGAACAAGTTCATAGGTGCGCGCCATCAATGACCTGAGGATTTTAGGATTTACTTTGATTGCCGCTTCATCTGCGGCAAATGCGTCAAACACCCACTGGAATGAGGATGCGCAAATGCTTTTGACGCGCACACTTCTATCGCCCCCAACTGAAATCAGCTTTTCCCTGGCAGGGTATGCCTCTGTGATTTTTTCCTGCCATTCAACCAGATAGATGTTGGGTATAAGCTCTCCATTTGGACAAAGTATCTCGTCAATGTCAGACAGAATGGCTTTTATATTTTCATCGTTGGCACTGTAGCCGACAAAAAGCAAAGGGTGTTCGGCGAAGAAGGCAAGAAGCTTTGCGCTCAAATATTTCTTTTTGTTTTGAAACTCAACGTAGTCAGATGTGGTGAGGACAAGGCTGGCGTGATCCGAAACGCATCCGTGGATTTTGAAAATCTCTCCCACCGAAGCATATTGATGGCGAAGTATTTTCTGACCAATGACTGGGGCGTAGTCGCTGAAAACCGCTTCCGAAAAGCTGTCAAAGTTGGTCGTGATAACGGCGTGCGGGCGAATCGCTTGCAGAGCCGCCAACTCCGCCCGAAGGGCCGGGTCTTTCACTTGGTCGGCAGACTTGGGGGTGATGCTGGCTAAGTGTTCGCAGACCTTAAACTTTAAGTAAGCGTCTGCCCTGGTCTCGGGAGTAAACATTGAGTTCGGGAACAATGCCTGACCACTTCCCCAAGCCCATTCACGGTAGGAGTCCGCAAAAGTTTCACCGATATCGCTGTAGCTTTTGAACGCTTGTTTAAAATAGGCGAATGGCTTCCCAATGACCGGGCATTGTTCGGCCATCTTCTGCAAAAGCTCTTCCCAACTTGGCCCACCAAAGTAACGCCGGGAAAGACCGGAGCCGACAAAAAGGATTGGCTGGCACCCCATATTTTCTATGCAAGCTGCAACATCATCCTTGCAGTCGGCAATGTAAGATTCGTAGTCCTTCGCCATCCCCCGATCCCCCGAAAAGTTCACCTCGTGGGTCGCCAAGCGTGCGCGCCCTGGTGCTTTAACTACCTAACACAGCATCTCGCGGTTGTCGCCCCGATGTCGCCTCGGTAGACTGTTGAAGTCGCTGGGGGAGTCGCGTGATGTCGGCCAATGAGGCGTTTAGTCGCGTAAAGATTGACGCGCAGTTACGGGATGTCGGCTGGAGCCTGTCGGACGGGAAGAGCGTCCGATACGAGTATGTCCTTCCCGATAAGACCAAGGCCGACTATGTGCTGTGTAACCGGCACGGTCATTCCTTGGCGGTCGTGGAGGCCAAAAAGGCGTCCATCAATCCCGTTGAGGCCGAGGGGCAGGCCCTGGCCTATGCCAAGCAGCTTGGCGTCCCCTTCATCTTCCTGGCGAACGGCGAGGAGGTGTGGTTCTGGGAGTGGGAGAAGGAAGCCCATCCCCGCAAGGTCGCCACCTTCTCCTCCCAGGCCGATCTTGAGCGCGCCGAAGCCCTGCGAAAGCTCCGTGTTGACCCGATGACGGTGGCGATTGACGCCAAGATCGCCGGGCGCGACTACCAGAAAGCCTGCATCAACGCGCTCTGCCAGGAGATCAACCTGGGCCGCCGCAAGATGCTGGTCTCAATGGCGACTGGCACTGGCAAAACCAGAACCGCTGCCGCCTTCATCAAGCGACTGTTTGAAGCCAATGTGGTCAGCCGGGTGTTGTTCCTGGTGGACCGCATCACCCTCGCGAAGCAGGCCGAGGACGCCTTCGCGGAATACCTCCCCGATTACCCCGCCTATGTGCTGCGCGGTGGCCGCCGCTTCCAGGATGAGAAGCGTATCACCATCTCCACCCTTCAGACCTTCATCGGCGAATACGCCAAGCTCCCCGCATCGTATTTCCAGCTTGTCGTCGTGGACGAGTGCCACCGGAGCATTTACGGCAAGTGGTCGGGCACCCTGCGGCACTTTGATGGTATCCAGGTTGGCCTCACCGCCACGCCTTGCGTGATGAAGGATGCCGATGATCTGCCCGATCCCGAGGACGGCCAGTTCATTCGCGACACCCTCAAGTTTTTTGAGGTTAAGGAGCCGACGTTCACATATTCGCTGAAACAGGCCATCCAGGAGGGCAACCTCCTCCCCTACCACATCTACCGCGCACTGACGGTCAAGACCGCCGCCGAGGGCGGGTTTGAAGTGAAGCGGGACGAGCTTGATTGGTCGGCGATGGACGAGGCCACGAAGGCCGAGTTTGAGGCCCTGTTCAATGGTGCGGATTCCATCGTCGTGGACCCGTCAGCCCTGGAGCGGAAGTTCACTATCCCGGAGCGCAACCGCGCCATCGTGCGCGAGTTTCGTCAGGTCTTGGAGAAGGGCTTCACCGGCAAAGACGGCGTGAAGCGCGCACCCCTTTGGGGCAAGACCATCGTGTTCGCTGTCACGAAGAAGCACGCCGAGACCCTGGCCCATATGTTTGACCAGGAGTTCGCCGACAAGAAGCCGTCTCCCCAGACCCGCTATGCGGATTTCGTTGTGTCGGGCTTGGGCGAAGACGACACCGTGGACGGCTTCACGAAAATCAAGCGTTTCAAGGACGAGGAGTTTCCCAAGGTCCTGGTCTCGGTGAATATGCTGGACACCGGCTTTGACGCCCCCGAGGTGGTCAATCTGGTGATGGCCCGCTTCACCAAGTCCACCATCCTCTATCAGCAGATGCGCGGGCGCGGCACCCGGCAGGCCCCGCACATCAAGAAGTCCGCGTTCACGATGTTTGACTTCGTGGGCGTGACCGACTTCCACGGCGACGACGAGGATGCAGGTGAGGGCGGATTCGTCATTCCGTCCAAGCCCCGCGACCCGACCGCGCAACCCCGTAAACTGCTCACCCTGGACATCTATGACCACATTGACCCGTCCACCCGCGAATGGTTCACCGTTGACGAGGACGGCAACCTGATTCGCACCGACGAGCAGGAGGCCAAAGCCACCGAGTTGGGCCTGCTGTTTGAGGCGTGGCTGGTCGGGCGCTCGTTTGACACCGAGCAGATGCGCTGGCTGCGGATGATTGAGAGCCAAATCCGCGCCAACGCGGGTGAGATGGAGGAGTTCCAAGCCTACCATTTCACTATGCCGCCCTTTTCCCTCAATGGCGGCTACCAGCGGGCGCGACAGGTGTTCGGCGGCGATGACGCCCTGAACGAGATGCTTGCCAGCCTGAACGCCGCCGTGTTTCCTGCCGCTCCCGGCGGCGACGGCCCCGCCCCTGAACAGCCTTCGGCGCATTGAGATAGGATCAGACGATGCCCCTTACCCCCGACCTTCGGCGCGGCATTGATGAAATCCGCAACTACCTCTATGGCGGCGGCTTCCCGGACCCGCTGAACAACGCTGAACAGCTTTCGTTCTTCTTCTTCTTCTATCTCGTGGAAGGGATGGACGCCGACAACCTGATGCGGGCAAGGGCGACCAAGCGCGACTACACCTCAATGTTCGCGGGTGAGTGGGCCATCAAGAATCCCCTCAATGCTCCTGGACAGGCCAAGGTGCCCGCCGAGCGGATGAAGTGGTCACAGTGGAATGTGATGGCCGGTGAAACCCTGGTGCGGTGGGTTCGCGACGAGGTGTTTCCATTCTTCACCGATGTGGCCGAGCGGTCGGCGATGAACTTTATGACCGGCGCGCGACTGGGCATTGATGAGCCGACCGTGCTCACCCAGGTGGTCGGCCTGATTGATAAGCTGCGGCTGGACGAGGCCGATGCCGACACCAAGGGCGACCTGTTTGAATATGTGCTGAAGCAGGTCAAGCAGGCCGGTGAACTGGGCCAGTTCCGCACCCCGCGCCACATCATCCGCGCCATCGTTGAGATGGTGGACCCCAGGGTAACGGAGACCATCTACGACCCGGCTGCGGGCACGGCGGGCTTCCTGGTGGCTGCCTACAATCACATCCGGCTCGCCAACTCCTCCCCTGCGGGCATCTTTGAGGCAGAACTGGACGGCAAGATGGTGAAGCGTGGCTGGGGCGACAAGCTCTCGGCGGCGATGACCAACAAGCTCTCCAATGCCACGTTCTATGGCAACGACGTTGACCCCAAGATGGTCCGCCTTGCCACGATGAACCTGACCCTGCGCGGGCTGCCCAATGTCCAAATCCTCAAGCGCAATGCGCTGACGACCACGATGGAGCGCACAGAGAAGGCCGAGCTTGGCCTTCCGTTGGACGGCTACGATGTGGTGCTGGCGAATCCGCCGTTCTCGGGCAAGCTGGACAAGGACCGGGTGGTGGACGATGTGAAGGTGGGCGCCTCCACCGCCACCGAAATCCTCTTCCTCAAGTATATGCTGAACTCGCTGAAGGAAGGCGGGCGCTGCGGCGTGGTCGTGCCCGAGGGCGTGCTGTTCGGCAGCACCGGAGCGCACAAGGAACTGCGCCGCCAACTGGTGGAGAACAACACCGTGGAGGCGGTGATGAGCCTGCCCGGCGGCGTCTTCCAGCCCTATTCGGGCGTGAAGACCTCCGTGCTTCTGTTCCGCAAGGGCGGCACCACCGACAAGGTGCTGTTCCTTCACGCCGACGCGGACGGCTACAAGCTGGACGCTAATCACGACACCCCGGTGGATGCCGACGACTTGCCGGTGCTGGTGGACGCCTATCAGCGCCGTGGCGATCTGTGGGGCGAATGGGAGGCACGCGACGAAAGCGCGGAATGGTCGGAGAAGTGGTGGTTCGCTGGCCTGGATGCCGTCCGCGCCGCCGACTTCAATCTCTCGGCGGGTCGGTATCGGCCTCAATCCCAGGCCCAGGTGGAGCACCGCGATCCGTTGGAACTGCTGGACGAGCTTCGCGCCATTGAAGGGGATATCCTGTCGGAACTGGACGCCCTGGCGGACAAGCTGCGGGAGCGGGTGGCTTGATGACTGCGATCCAGCCGGTTGCGGTTGCCACGGTTCCCCTGCGGGAAGTGGCGACGATCTACAGCGGCGGAACCCCCAGCAAAGCAAACGCCTCGTTCTGGGTGGGCGATATTCCCTGGGTTTCCCCGAAGGATATGGGCGAGGACCGCATTTCCGATGCCGAGGACCACATTTCAGCAGACGCGGTGGAGGGATCGGCGACGAAACTTGTCCCCACGGCCAGCATCCTGGTTGTGGTGCGTTCGGGTATTCTGGTCAGAAAGCTGCCCATCGGGTTAACCACTCGCCCGGTCGCCTTCAACCAAGACATCAAGGCCCTGGTGGTTGACGAAACCAGGTTCTTGCCAGAGTTCATTTTCTGGCTCTTGCGCGCGGCGGAACCGCGTGCCCTGGTCGTGGGCGTCAAGAAGGGCGCGACCGTCCACAGTCTGTCTGCGGGCTACCTGGAAAGCATTCCCGTTCCGGTTCTGCCCTTGGACGAGCAGCGCCACATCGTGGACATCCTCAATCACGCGGCCAGCATCCGGCGGCTGCGGGAGGAGGCACGGGCCAAGGCGCGCGACATCATCCCGGCGCTGTTCGTGGATATGTTCGGCGACCCGGCCACGAACCCCAAGGGGTGGCCTGTCTCCAGATTGGACGCAGAGGTTAGTTTCGTCAGCGGAGCAACCCCCTCCAAGCAAGAGCCGCGATATTGGGCTGATGGTACGCCCTGGGTTTCTGCCAAGGATATGAAAGCTGACCCAATCGTGGCCGCTGAAGACGAGGTTTCTGATGCGGCCTTTGCTGAAACGAACCTAAAACTGATACCAGCCGGATCAGTCCTCATCGTGGTGCGGGGAATGATCCTTGCCCACACCATACCGATCCGTGTGAATGCGGTTCCGGTGGCGATCAACCAGGACCTCAAAGCGATGTTGCCGAAGCCGGGAATGAGCGAACAGTTCATCCGGTGGTGCCTTCAGTGCCTCCATAACCATCTGCTCGCGAAGATTTCCACTGCGGCGCACGGCACCAAGAAGCTTGAGATGGATGTGCTAACGGCCTTACCTATCCCCGCCCCCCCTGTGCCTCTCCAGCAAGAGTTCGCCCAGCGCGTGGCCGAGGTGGAGGGCATTTCGTCCCTCAACGACCGCGCCACCACGGCAGCGGAACAGATGGCCCAATCGCTGTTAGCCCAGGTGTTCGGGCAGACCGCATAACGTATTCTCCGTAGACACCCGAGGCGGCGATGACGGACCTGGACGCGGTGGAGATGACGGCGCGCCAATGGGTGGGGATTTGCGTCCAATCCGGGGCTGGCTGGCCGAAATGGTCCACCAAACCGCCTGATCGCCGTTACGGCTGGGATCGGCGGCTTTTGCGGCGCTGTTTGTCCAGCAGTCCGATCATCCCCGCCACCAACTCCATTTCGTTGTCGGGCAGCCGTCTGGCGGCAGCCGCCACGATGGCGGCGTTCTGGGAATGGGGATCGGCTTCCGGCTGGTTGGACTTCACCATTTCTTCCAATGGAACGCCCAGATGCCGGGCGAACTGATCCAGGGTGAGCAGACCAGGGATCGTCTTGCCACGCTCCATATTGGAGATGGTCTCAACGGCCTTGCCGGTCATTTCCGCAAACTGCGCCTGCGTCAGCCCGCGCTCTTCGCGCAACTGCCGGATTCGACTCCCAATGCGTCTTCCAAGCTCCATTTCCATACCCCGCATTCTCTGTGCGGGGCGTGTTGGAGCCTATTGACACAATCATACGGATTTTTACCTGAGCCTCATTGGGGCGTCAGAACCCCATTATCCCTTCATATCCACCGTAGAATGACGCAGATTGCCGGGCTGAACTTGATGTGATAGATCAAGTTTGTGCTCATTGGGGCTGCCCAAGTGACTTGCTCACGCGGTCGGTGGGGCGGCACGGCCTGTGGAGAGGGGAACGATGAAGAACATACTGGCATTCCTGCTGCTGATGGGCGTGATCGCCCTTCTGGTCAAGTTTTCGGGGCAGATTGCCTTCGTGCTTGCCTTCGCACTGGTGATCTTCATCGGCTATCTCCAGAAAGGAAACGTCACCAACGAAAGACTGGTCAAGAATCGTAGGGGCTTTCAGGTAGGCGCGGGCATCGTCGCGGCTCTGCTCTTCGTCTTCAGCGCGAATATGAAGATTGAAGCTTCTAGAGAGAAGGAAGCTGCCGCTGTGGCGGAACAGCAAAAGCAGAGCGCGGACGCGGCCAAGAAGGAGGCCGAGCAGCAAGAGAAGTTGGTGAAGGCCAAGGAGATGGCGGCGAAATGGGGCATCACGCCCGAGCAGTATCTTGCCGCCGATGAAAGGAGCTATGCCGCTTGGGGCGCTTGCCAGCAGGAGGCGCGGAAGGCGGTTCCGGGATCACAAACTAACTGGACGCCCCAGTTCGGATGGACCACCTCGGATGGCAACGTGATTAAGATTCACGGCACGGACATCACTCTTGACCTGGGGCGCGGTCAGAAGCAGCCAGTCTATTACAACTGCGCCTACACCATCGCCACCGGCAAGGCCGAGATTGAAAGCGTCCAGTAAGGCTGGGACGATGATCCGCTCCGCCGTTGCCGCGCTGCTTCTGGGCGCTCTGACGACTGCCCCATCCTCGGCGTTTGCCGATATGTATGGCTTTCCCAATGGGGGCTACACCCCGACGCCGGAACAGCGCGCCCAGCAGCAACGCGCCCTTGAGATGAAGCGGAAGGTGACGGAGTGCGACGGCCTGCGCCAACAGGTCGTCCGCACCGTCAATACCTGGGTCAATCAGGTCTATGCGAACAGCTACGATATGTCGGACCAGGGCTGGGTCCAGCACAACAGCCGGGAAATCTTTATGAGGGATACCCGTGAGGAGATGGCGCGGTTCCAGGAGGCGATGCGACAACTGACCTATGGTGAGGTTGATGTGTCGGCCTGTCAGGCCACGGCAGCCCGCTATCGCGGCTACGTGGAGTGCTATTTCACCAACACGATGAACAACGAGCCGCGCAGGAATCGCTCGGATTGCGGCAGCGACCTGTATTCCACGTTCGTGAATCCCGACCTCTATTACCCACCCGATTGATCGGGCGGGAGTCTTCTTGGCATACAAATGGGCCTGTTCCGGCCCGTCATCGGCGCTACCGGGGTAGCATCGGGGTGATCGCGCGGGTTCCCCTCGCTCCAGTTCCTTCACCTACCCAATGGGAACCCCATAGGGGAAATGGTAACCCGGCTCCGTCGCACAAGCGTGAGCGCGAGCGAGCGCCAGCGACAAGGAGCCGGATGTTGCTGCTGGTGGCGAAGCCAGCAGCGGCAACGGGCGTCAGCCCTGACTCCACGCACAAGGAGCAGCAAGAAGTCCAAGGAGAGCAATAGGTCCAACAAGGGCTTGGTCTCGTGAAGCGGCTGTGCTGTCGCACATCCGGCGATTTTCGCTCGCTCTCGCTTGCGCTCGGCTGACGCTCAATCGCGGATTTCTTGAGATTTGCGTTTCTGATTGATAGCAGAGGTTTGCTGCGAATAGCTCAATCCCCCCCATTGATGAGACCGGGCATAAAGAGGCCAGCCAGGGGCCTCGCCTATCTCATCAATGAGGGGGATGTAAGCTGGAGGGTGTCTCTGATCTGACCCTTCGGCCTGCTGCTTGCTCGTCCTTTGGTTATTCACCCGGCTGGCGGTTATCCTGTACCAGCCGTGGGGACGGTCATCCGGTCTTGCGACCACAACGGTTGTGCTTGCGCACGCCACGCCACAGAGCAATCAAGCGTCTACCCTGCGGCGTGAATGGACAGACGCTATCTGCCCATTTCATTTGCTCCCCACCAGCAGTGGAGAGACCCCTTTCGCTGATGAACCATCAGCCCGGCGCTCGCAACCTCGGTATCCAATATGGGCCGATGAGGTCGGTATGTCTCCGGTCATTGCTCTACTCAACTACCATAATGGTGTCCGCCGTGCTCGGGCGGAATGGGGTGGAGGAACCCCGTCGCTGCTCCTGTAGAGTTTGGTAAAGGTATTTATCACAGAGCCGCCAAAACACATCAAAATCGCCCCAAACAAGGCGATTCGCCCCTTCACGGATAAATATCCGAGAAAGGAGGTGTCCAATGACACAAACTGTTGATCTTTATGACGCGCTCTACTGGTTCCTCGCCAGCCAGCGCATCTGCCAATCCAAGAGCGACTTCGCTCGTCGCTTCTTCAGGTGCTCCCCTGGTTACTGGCGTAACCGCGAAAGCGCCGAGACCAAGCCATCGCTCGCTGCCGCGATGCGCCTGCTGGGTGAACTGGAGAAGCTGGCTGAGACCACCCCACTGGCTGATCCCACGACCGCCACTCTTAGGGAGTTCGTGGTCAAGGTTCGTGCCGACATCCAGGACCGCGTTGAGGGAGGTGCCCAATGTTGAGTTGGGACGACCTGATGCGCGCCTGCCGTGCCACCAAGGTGGCCGAAACCCAAGAGCAGATGAGTGATCTGATGGGCAAGCGCCCATCCTATGTCCGTTCATTGAAAGCACGCGGCAAGCAGCCAAGCGTGGACTCAATGGCTCAACTCCATACCCGGCTGACGGAACTGGAGGACGAGTTCAGAGACCTGATCGTGTTCGGGTTTGATGCCTCAGAGTCGCGGAAGGTCGCCCACCGGATGGTGGCCGAGTTTAGGGATGGTGTGTTCCGCGACATCACCGCCCGCTGCCGCAAGGGAGGCGCAAAATGAACGCCCCAAACATCCATCTTCTGCTGTGGGATGCCGAACGTGAAGAGAATCCAGATGACAGCGCCTATGCCCAGGCGACCGATGATGGACGAGTGCTGTTCCGGCAGCTTTGGGCCAAGAACAGCCTGTCGCCCAAGATGCTGATGGATGACCCGGCCACCGACGCCGACACGACGCTAGATGGGCTGATTCGGTTCCTGCGCCATAGCGTGGCGGTAGGATACGCGGTCCAGCCCATCATCGCCGATGATGACGCGCTCCTGACCCTCAAGCTCACCGCCGACGACGAACGGCTGATGTTCTTTCCCCAACGGATCAAAGATTCACAACCGGCTCCGCTTGAAGATGCTGCCGCCGTGATGGTGGCTGCTGCCACCATCCAGGAGATTGAGGAGGCCGAGGCCCATCTGGTGGCCCTGTATGGCCGCCTCCATCATCTCTTTAGGATCGGTGATCGTGAGCAAATCTCTCGGCTTCGGGCCGCATTGGTCCATTGCTTCTCGGGCGGCGATTTCCCCCAGGATGGTGACCAATGATGCGCGTGGCCCTGGTCTCCGAGGAGATGGTTGTAGCCGACGATTCGGGCGTTTACCTCTCCATCCACGAGGGCACGCGTGAAGCCATAGAGGGCGATTGGCGCATCCCACCGACCATCACCGGCCTGATCCGCGACCGGTACGGCATCCATTTCAGGGCAGTGGGCCAGTTCCTGACCCACTACCTCGTCACCCAGGTCTGGGGCGTGGAAGGCCATCACCGACTGCTGCTGGTGGAACCGCAGGACGAAACCTTGCTGCTGCTCAGAAAAGACGAACTCACCTTCCTGTCCGAATGGCACACGACCGCAGACGAGTTCCGCAATCTGCTGGTCAGCAGCTTCCTCGCCCGAGAGGCAGACGAAGCCGCCAAAATATGGTCCATTGCGACCCGGCGATTGGTGAAGATGGGCGAGATTGCCAATCCTGATGATGTTGAGTTGCGGCTGATGATGAGCCAGGAGCTTTATACCCGCACTTTACTGCCAGCCTGCCCTTGACAGATACAGGAGGGTGATACGATGGAAGGCTAACATTTCTGAGGCCCCATCGTGCTTTCCTCGCTCAACTTCACCGACGAACACCGCCCTGCCGATGCCGCCGATACGCCCATCCTCAAGGCTCGCGCTGCCGTCCTCAAAGGCATCCAGAATCAGCGGCTATTCATCCAGGCCGCCCGCAGCGGCCAGCCCATCAATCTGACCAAGACCATCACCGGCAAGGACGGCGGCGAGCGCGTCCAGCGCCTGCGCCCCCGTAAGTGGTATTGGCGCTCCCCGCAGGGACATATCTGCTTGGAGGTGTTCTACGGCCACCGTGCCCTGCCGCTCCACGACGGCAAGACGGTGGTGGCGTGCCCCAATCTGGACGCTCTGGAGGCTGCTCTGATAGTCATTGCCGAATCGGTGATGGCTGGGGAACTTGATGCCGCCCTGGGCGCGGCCCAGGCCACCGATAAGCGCCTGCGGGGTGGAGTCCACTCAGTCCGTTAACAGGAAATCCATATCCACGACCTTTTCACCGGTGGGCAGGACAGTTTGTCGCGTTAGTTCCGCCGCATCGTCAATGGTGACGTTGGATTTATTCAGTGTTTCTGCGTTCTGGATGTTGCGGGTGTGGTCGTAGTGTTTCTCAATGTAGGAAACTGATGTGCCCATATTCTTCGCCAGTTTGTCCACTGGTACGCCTGCCAGGAGGCGCTCCGTTGCATAGGTGTGGCGGAACGAGTAGAGGGTCCTGGTGCGGCCAAAGCTGTCGCGTGCGACCCCTGCATCTTTCAGCATCGCTTTGAGAGTTTTATAGCCCCATTCGGGGGCATTTCCGTCCTTGCCGATGATGACCAAATCCTTGCCGTCCATCGGCTTTCCGGTCAGCTCGTGCAACTCCTCAAGGTGCGTCAGGACTTGCGGCATCACGACGCAGGTGCGTTCGCCGGTCTTGGTGGTCGGTGCGATGTGAAAGGTAATCACATTGCCCTTGTGGTGGGTTATGTCGCACCAGCGCAGTTGGAAAAGTTCGTTTGGACGCAATCCAGAATAATAACAGATCATTACCGCGTGTCCCATTAGCGCGCGGTAATATTTGTGCAGGCCGTTCTTGCCCTTGGATGGCCAATCTTCCAGGAAAGCAATAAGGGTTGCCATATCGTCGGGGGTGAAGTGCTGGCGGCGCGTGGTGGACGCCTTTTCTACGCCCTTTTTGGAGCGACTTTTTGTGATCGTGGTCACGGGGAGAGTGACCATCCACCCCTTGCGCTTGAACCATTTGAAGGCTTGGTTCAGCAAGCTCTTGTCCATCTTCAATGTGGCGGTGGCGGGCGATATCGCCGCATTCGGCACATTGGCCAGTTCGTCTTTGCCGGGGCTTTTTGTCCAATAGCTGCGCCGCCAATCCCAATAATCCTCAACCTTGGCATCCGTGATGGTCACAAGGTCCATTTCGCCGAAGAACCCAACGAAATAGCGTTTTCCAATACTGTTATGAAGCCGTTGGCGATGCTCGCTCAGGCAAGTTGCACCCTCTTTCAGCCACAGCTCAAAGGCGTCCTTGAACCTGCGCTCCTTGATGGGGAGGTTGTTCCTGACCTTTACCTTCATCTCGGTAAAAAGGTTGTCTGCCCAACTCACGGCTTCGGCAAGGTTGGTGGTGCCGCTGGATTTGAGCGTGTAGCCGTTCACGCCGGGGAGGCGGAAGCGGGCGTTCCAGATGGGCTTTTTCTTGTCGCCATCAATGTAAAGGAGAACGCGCCCGTCGTGGAGTTCGTGCCTTTCAACATATCTCACCATCGCGCATCCCCCTCTCTGCTCGGTGGCCTGTTCGCGTGGTGTTCAGGGGAGTTCGCTCCCCCCGTTGTCAGCATCAGGCATAAGGAACCGCATATATTGGTGAACTGGAAGATGAGGGGCGTCAAGGGGCTGGAATAGGCAGCATAAGCCCGGCATAAGGCAAGGAAAAAGGGCTTGGATTGCTCCAAGCCCTTGATCTCTTGCCAGTTTTTCGCTGACAGGCAGTTCGGAAGCTTAACGCTTCGAGAACTGGGTGGAACGACGGGCCTTGTGCTTGCCGTACTTCTTGCGCTCGACCACGCGGGGATCGCGGGTGAGGAAGCCGCCGGCCTTCAGCGCCGGGCGGGTCGCCGGGTCGAAGAAGGTCAGCGCGCGGCTGATGCCGTGGCGCAGGGCGCCGGCCTGACCGGACAGGCCACCACCGGCGACGGTGGCGACGATGTCGAACTGACCCTCGACGCGGGCGGTCTGGAACGGCTGGTTGATCAGCATGCGCAGCACCGGACGGGCGAAGTACTGGGTGACGTCGCGGCCGTTGACGGTGATCTTGCCCGAACCGGGCTTGACCCACACGCGGGCGACGGCGTTCTTGCGCTTGCCGGTGGCATACGAGCGGCCCTGGGCATCGACCTTACGCTCATGCACGGGCTGGTCAGCCTGCGGAGCGGCGGCCTTGAGATCGGCCAGGCTGGAGAGATCGGCCATCTGGGCTTACCTCTTGTTCTTGGGGTTCATCGAGGCGACGTCGACCACGGTCGGGTTCTGCGCCTCGTGCGGGTGGCTGGGGCCGGCGTAAACGCGCAGATTCTTCATCTGGGCGCGGCCAAGCGGACCACGGGTGATCATGCGCTCGACGGCCTTGATGATGACGCGCTCGGGGAAACGGCCGCTCAGCAACTGGCCCATGGTGCGGCCCTTGATGCCGCCCGGGTGGCCGGTATGCCAATAGAAGGTCTTATCCGCCAGCTTGTTGCCGGTCAGCTTGACCTTCTCGGCGTTGACGACAATCACGTTGTCGCCCATGTCCATGTGCGGGGTGAAGGTGGGCAGGTGCTTGCCACGCAGGCGCATCGCGATGATGCTGGCGAGGCGGCCCAGAACGACGCCGTCCGCGTCGATCACAACCCACTTCTTCTCAATTTCGGACGGTTTGACGTTATAGGTCTTCATGGCACCCACGGCAAAACCAGTTGAGGAAACCGGACAAACCCGGCCTCCGAAGGTCGCGCAGTATGCCATTGTCGCCGCCAGAGTCAATGGCAAATAAATCGTTTAAAAACAGATACTTAGATGCGCGGTATTATAATACCTCTTCCGTAAGTGGCTGTATGGACCGTTTTGCCGGAGGTGTCATACAGCACGCGGATGCGGCCCATCAGCCGACGTGCCGCTTCGATGCCGAAGCCGTATAAGCCGAGGAAAGTTCTCAGCTCGTTCCGGGCAAGCCCAAGGTGTGGTTTTGCGCAATGCATATCAATTGGGTGTACGCTAAGTCCTTGATTTTTCTTCCCAACCACCGTTCGGACTTTGCTGGTAATAGATCAGTTGGTGACTTTGGGCCTTCCAGGTCTTCCACCGTTCGCGCGCCGCCTGGACGGCGTCGTCGTCGCGGCCGTCGAACAGGTCCAGGCAACGGTCGTAGGGGCCGATCTCGGCCGGGGCGACACCGTCGCACAACACCAGAACGGTGGCGCCGTTGGGGTTTTCGTCCTGGTCGGTCAGCCAGATGGGCTGGTGCTCGGCCTCGCCATCGGCGGCCGAGCCGTGCGGCAACCAGCTTTCCTCGCTGAACGTCCACAACAGGCCGTTCAGATGTTCGACCCGTTCACGGCTGCCGGCCATGACCACCACCTTGAGCCCTGCCGCCCGCGCCTTTTCCAAAAGGCGCGGCAACGCCTGGTCCAGGGGCAGGCGGGTCAGGTGGTAAAAGCCGATCTGGGTCATTTTTCCTCGTAACGTTCCGCCACCAGGGCGTCGAGCAGGCGCACGCCGAAGGCGGTCGCACCCTTGGGGCAGGTGGCGGTGTCCTTCTTGGACCATGCGGTGCCGGCGATGTCGATGTGGGCCCACGGCGTGTCGCCGGTGAAGCGCTTGAGGAACTGGGCGGCGGTGATCGAGCCGGCTTCGCGGCCGCCGGTGTTCTTCATGTCGGCGATGTCGGATTTGATCTGCTTGTCATAGGCGTCGCCCAGCGGCAGGCGCCACACCTTCTCGCCCACGCTCTTGCCGGCGGCGGAAATGGCCTCGGCCAGGGAATCGTCGCTGGCGAACAACCCGGCATGCTCGCCGCCCAGCGAGATGATGATCGCCCCGGTCAGGGTGGCAAGGTCGATCATCGCCGACGGCTTGAGATGCTCGCGGGCGTACCACAGCGCGTCGGCCAGCACCAGACGGCCCTCGGCGTCGGTGTTGATGACCTCGATGGTCTGGCCCGAGGCCGAGGTGACCACGTCGCCCGGACGCTGGGCGGTGCCAGACGGCATGTTCTCCACCAGGCCGACGACGCCGACCACGTTGGCCTTGGCCTGACGGCCGGCCAGCGCCTTCATGGCGCCGATCACCGCGCCGGCCCCGGCCATGTCCCACTTCATGTCCTCCATGCCGGCGGCCGGCTTGATGGAGATGCCGCCGGTGTCGAAGCACACGCCCTTGCCGATCAGCGCCAGCGGCGCCGTCTTCTGGTCCTTGGCGCCCATCCAGCGCATGACCACCAATTGGCTTTCGCGGTCCGAGCCCTGGCCAACGCCCAACAGCGCCCCCATGCCCAGCTTCTTCATCTGCTTCTCGCCCAGGATCTCGACGTCGACGCCCAGTTCGGCCAGTTTGCGGCATTCGGCGGCCAGGCTTTCGGGATAGATGACGTTGGCCGGTTCGCTGACCACGTCGCGGGTCAGGAACACGCCGTCGGCGATCCGCTCAAGCGGGGCATAGGCGGCCTTGGCGGCGGGGGCGGCGGCCGACAGCACGTTCAGCTTCTTGAGCGACGGCTTGTCGGTCTTCTTTTCGGTGGTGAAGTACTTGTCGAAGCGATAGGCCCGCAGACGGGCACCAAAAGCCAGATTGGCGGCGAATGCCGTCGCGTTCAGCGGCGCGCCGTCGATGGCGTCGGCGGCGACGGACAGCACGGTTTCGCCGGAATTGGCCACCTGGGCCAGGGCGGTGCCGCCAAACGCCTGGGCAGCCAGGGCGTCCAGTTTTTCCGCCTTGCCCAATCCCACCAGCACGACGCGCCCCAATTCCAGCCCGGCCGGGGCCAGGATGGTCAGGCTTTGCCCGGCCTTGCCCTCGAACCGGCTGGCGTTCATGGCGCGGACCAGCGCGCCGCCGCTCTGACGATCCAACTCGGCGGCGGTGGCGGCAAGCACCTTGCCCTCCAGCACGCCGGCGACCACGGCGCCTTCGGTGGGAATCTGGGGCTTGGCGAAACCGATCTTCATGATGGCGTGACCTTTTCGGCAGGAAACTTCGCCCTTCACTGTAACCATCCCGGCGGCGAAGGGAAGCCCGCAACCGTCATTCCCGGTACGCAACGCTGAACAAGCCTGCCTTAGGTGTTTTTACGTTTGACCGTTCGGTTAAATCGCTTCAACTTTCGGTGCATGTCTGCCAATGACGGTTCTCGACGGTCTCGTCTCCGTGTGCCCTTCGCCCTGCTGGCCGTCCTGATCGTCGGGATCATGACCGCGGGGGCCGGGGCGTTGGTGTGGCAAGCCCGCCAGTCGGTGCAGGCCGAGGCCCACGCCAACCATCGCGGCACGGCGCGGGCGCTGTCACGGCACGTTTTCCATGTGGTGCGCTCGTCCGAGGTGCTGCTGGAACAGATGCTGGCCGAACTGGACCGCCAGGGTGGCGTCGATGCCGTGCGCCGTAGCGGCGCCTCGTTGCAGGACACCTTGGCGCAGTTGGTCCAGCCGTTGTCCGAAGTCAGCGTCGCCCTGGTCGCCGACGGTGACGGCTGGCTGGTGGCGTCCAGTCAGAAAAGCGTTCCCGAGGACTTGTCCTATGTGGACCGCGGTTGGTTCCAGGCCCATCGCGACGGCCGCGATTTCGTCATCGGCGATCCGGTGATGTCGCGCACCAGCGGCGAATCCATCCTGACCATTTCGCGGGCGGTGCGGGCGGCCGATGGTCGCCTGTTGGCGGTGGCGCTGGTCGGGGTACAGATACGCTATCTGGAAAAACTGTTCGCCGAGACCCATACCGACGATGGCCGGGCGGTGACCCTGTTCCGCACCGATTCCGTGCTGATCGCCCGCAATCCGCCGGAACCGCCGGGCAAACGCTATCCCAACGCCTGGGCGGTGCAGCGCTCGCAAACCGAATCCACCGGCAGCGCGGTGATCGCCGCCACGGCGGTCGACGGTTTCGACCGCCTGAACGCTTGGGACCGGGTCGGCGACTATCCGCTGGTGGTGGTGGTCGGCCAGACCATGAACAAACTGTTGGCGCCCTGGCGCGTCTTCACCCTTCAGGTGGTGTCGCTGCTGGCGGTGGTGATGGTGGCGCTGGTGATGGCGGGGCGGCTGGCGCTTTCCGGCATCCGGCGCGAGGAGGCCGGGCTGGCGGCGGCCGAGGACGCCCGCCACGCCGCCGAGCAGGCCCGTGCCGAGGCCGAGGCGGCGGCCCGCGACCTGGCCCGCGTCAACCAAAGCCTGACCTCGGTGCTGGCGGCGACGCCCGAGGGCATCATCGGCATGGATGCCGACGACCGCGTCATCTTCGTCAACGACGCCGCCTTGTCCCAGGTCGGCTTCAGCCGTATCGAGATGCTGGGTCAGCCCCTGCATCCCCTGGTGCACCACCATCATGCCGACGGCACCCCCTATCCGGCCGAGGATTGCGCCATGCAGCGCGGGGTGCGCGAGGCCGAACTGTGCGTCATCGCCGACGAGGTGTTCTGGCGCAAGGATGGCAGCTTCTTTCCGGTCGAATATACCGCCGGTCGCCTTGATCTGCCCGACGGCAGCCGCGGTTGTGTCGTGGTGTTCCGCGACATCAGCGCGCGGCGGCGCATGGAAGAGGAGCTCAAGCGCTCCAACGCCGACCTGGAACAATTCGCCTATGCGGTGTCGCACGACCTTCAGGAACCGTTGCGCACCATTTCCGGTTTCGTCGGTTTGCTCAAGCGCGGCTATCGCGATCTGCTGCCGGACGAGGCGGTGGAATTCATCGACCTGGCGGTGGACGGCGTCCAGCGCATGAGCGGCATGATCGACGATCTGCTGGCCTATTCCCGCATCGGCCGCGCCGACATCCAGGCCGCCCCGGTGGAACTGGACGACTGCGCCGCCAAGGCGCGCGACAGCCTGTTGGCCGCCATCGACGAGACCGGGGCGACGGTGGAAATCGGCGCGCTGCCGGTGGTGGTCGCCATCGAAAGCCAGATGGTCAGCCTGTTTCAAAATCTGTTCGGCAACGCCATCAAATACGCTTCTCCCGAACGGCCGCCGCATGTGGTGGTGACCACCCGGCGCGAGGGGGGGGATTGGGTGTTGCGTGTCGCCGACAATGGCATCGGCATCGGCCCGAACGACCGCGAGCGGGTGTTCAAGGTGTTCCAGCGCCTGCACCGGCGCGGCGTCAGCGGCAGCGGTGTCGGTCTGGCCCTGTGCCGGCGCATCGTCGAACGTCATCGCGGTTCCATTTCGGTCGAGGAGCGCGACGACGGTCAGCCCGGTTCGGTGTTCGTGGTGCGTCTGCCTGCGTTGTGAACAGCGTTTTTGTTGAAACGCACAGCCCGAAAGTGGCACCCTGAGCGTAGAAACGAAGACCGTTCCACCGGTCGGCAGAAGCCAAGGCAGTGGACATGACGCATTACGCCACCGATCCGCTTGAGCGGTTGTACGAACGCCTCAGCCTGTTGGGCAAGGCCTTGGGGGTGGTGTGCTGTCTGTGGATCGCCGTGGTCGGAACCGTGCTGATCCGCGACCTTTCCCCCGATGACTTGAAGCACCATCGCGCCCCCCAGGTTCAGGAGCGGGTCGGCCAATGCGAGGGAGACTATGCCCGTCGCTATGCTTGCGCTGAAACCATCCTGGTCGATGGTGGTCAGGAGGGCGCCTCGGCGGTGCTGCTGCGCCTGTGCGTGACCCTGTTCCTTCCGGGGGTCGCGTGGTTCATGTGGCGGGGGGTGATGACGCGGGCCGAACAATTGCGCACGATGCCCCGTCATTCGTGGGACGAGTGGCCGGCACGGGTGTTCAAGACAAACTGATGACCATTGCAAAAAATCGATGGATCGGTCCTTGTTCTTGATCAAGGCAACGCCTACCATCCTTGCCTCAAGAGCGGATTTCAGGAAGGCGGTTCCATGCCCATCTCTCAGCGGCTTTTGGACAAGTTGCGCGAACGCCGGGCCAAGGTTCAGTCGGGCGGTGGCGCGGCCAAGCAACAGGAGCGGCACGACAAGGGTCTTCTGACCGCGCGCGAGCGCCTTGACGCTTTGTTCGACGATGGCACTTTCCAGGAATCGGGCCAGCACATCCGCCATTCCGGCACGGCTTTCGGCATGGCCGACAAGGACCTGCCGGCCGACGGCGCCATCGCCGGCAACGGTCTGGTGAACGGCCGTCAGGTGTCGGCGTTCAGCCAGGATTTCACCGTCGCCGCCGGCACCTTGGGCAAGATGCATGCGGAAAAGCTGGTGGGGGCCATGCAATACGCCCTGCGCATGGGCGTGCCGCTGGTGGCGTGCAAGGATTCGGGCGGCGCCCGCATCCAGGAAGGCGTGGACGCGCAATCGGGTTACGGCAAGGTGTTCTATATGAACGTCCTGCTGTCGGGCGTGGTGCCGCAGATCGCGCTGATCCTGGGGCCTTGCGCCGGCGGTGCCGCCTATTCGCCGGCCCTGATGGATTTCGTGATCATGACGCGCAAGAACGCGCACATGTTCATCACCGGTCCCGAGGTGATCAAGGCGGTGACCGGCCAAGCCTTCACCATGGACGAGGTGGGCAGCGCCGACATGCATGCCACCGTCAGCGGCAACGCCCATTTCGTGGCCGAGGACGACGCCCACGCGGTGGCCATCGCCCAGGCGTTGCTCAGCTACATGCCGGCCAACAATTCCGAGGACCCGCCGCACCGGCCGTGGGACGACATCCCGCTCGAGGAAGACGAGTACCTGAACCAGGTGGTGCCGGAAGACCCGTCCGAACCCATGGACGTGCGTCTGGTCATCGACCGCGTGGTGGACGAAGGCACTTTCCTTGAAGTGCATGCCGGCTGGGCGCGCAACCTGATCGTCGGTTTCGCCCGCATCGGCGGCATCGTCGTCGGCGTCATCGCCAACCAGCCCATGGAAATGGCCGGGGCGCTGGACATCAATGCGTCCGACAAGGGCGCGCGGTTCGTGCGGTTCTGCAACGTCTTCAACATTCCGCTGGTGACGCTGGTGGACGTGCCCGGCTTCCTGCCCGGCATCGAACAGGAACGCGGCGGCATCATCCGCCACGGCGCCAAGCTGCTGTTCGCCTATGGCTCGGCCACGGTGCCCAAGATCACGGTGATCCTGCGCAAGGCCTATGGCGGGTCGTATCTTGCCATGTGCAGCCAGGAAATGGGTGCCGACTGGGTTTACGCCTGGCCCACCGCCGAGATCGCGGTGATGGGCGCCGAAGGCGCCATCAACATCCTTTACCGCAAGGAACTGGCCGAGGCCGAGGATCGGCGGGCCAAGGCCAAGGAACTGGCGGCGGAATACCGCGACGAATTCGCCTCGCCCTATCTGTCGGCTGCGCGCGGTTACGTCACCGACGTCATCTTGCCGTCGGAAACCCGCGGCGTGCTGGCGCTGGCCTTGCGCAAGTCGCTGGCCAAGCGCGAGATGCGGCCGCCGAAGAAGCACGGCAACATCCCGCTGTGACGGCGGCGAGCAGGGGGAAACCGACGTGAGCGAGTTCAGCGAATCCTTGTCCCTGGTCGGGGTGGTCTACGCCCTGGCCTTCGTCATCGCCATGGGCGCGGCGCTGTTGATCAAGCTGATCGTCGGCGCCCTGGCCTTCAGCGAACGCCATGCCGAGGCCAAGGCAGCGGCCGCGTCGGCCGCCGCCGCGCCGGCGGCCCGGCCGGGTGCGGCGCCGGTTGCGGCCGAGGGGATCCCCGCCCATCATCTGGTCGCCATCGCGGCGGCCGCTCATGCCATGGTCGGAGCGCATCGCATCTTGCACATCGGCGCCGCCGCCTCGGGCCGCTATTGGTCCACCGAGGGCCGGCTGGCCCAGCACAACGCCCACCATCCACACTAATCGCCAGAGCCGCGAAGGATCGCGTCATGCAAAAGAAGCTTCGTATCACCGTCGAAGGCAAGGTCTACGACGTGACGGTCGAGGAGTTGACCGAGAACGGCCACGCCGCTCCCTCCTATCCGTCCATTGCCGGCACCGGCGCCTCGAGCTCGGTGGTGGCGGCGCCCTTGTCCGCGCCCATGCCGCATGTGCCGGCCGCCGCGCCGGCCGCCTCGGCTGTGCCGGGGGCCGAAATCTGCCCGTTGGGCGGCGTGGTGGAATCCGTCGATGTGACGGTTGGCCAGAAAATCTCGCAAGGCGACAGGATCGCGGTGGTCGAGGCCATGAAGATGAAGACTCCGGTGCACGCCAATCATTCCGGCACGGTGGCGTCCATCGCCATCAAGCCGGGTGATCCGGTGGAAGCGGGTGCCGTTCTGATGACCATCGCCTGAACTCTGGAGAACGGCCATGGAGCGCCTGAACGTCCTTGACCTGTTCCAGGGCATCGCCACGCTGGTGGCGGCCGACCCCTCCATCCTGATCATGCGTCTGGCGCTGATCGGGCTGGGGGTGCTGTTGATCTACCTGGGCAAGAAGGGCGTGCTCGAGGCCCTGTTGATGATTCCCATGGGGCTGGGCATGGCGACCATCAACGCCGCGGTCCTGTTCATTCCCCAAGGCGGCTGGCTGCGTCCCGGTCCCAACCAGATTTTCGTCGATGCCCTGGCCAGCGCCGACACCGCGCTTCAGACCACCCAGTTGATGAACATCCTTCAGATCAACTGGCTCCAGCCCATCTACACCTTCACTTTTTCCAACGGCCTGATCGCCTGCATGGTGTTCCTGGGGATCGGCGTGCTGCTGGACGTGGGTTACGTGATGGCGCGGCCGTTCCAGAGCATGTTCCTTGCGCTGTTCGGCGAGTTGGGAACCATCGTGATCTATCCCATCGCCATCGCCATGGGGCTGACGCCGGGACAGGCGGCGTCGGTGGCCATCATCGGCGGCGCCGACGGGCCGATGGTGCTGTTCACCTCGTTGTCCTTGGCGCGCGAATTGTTCGTGCCGATCACCGTGGTCGCCTATCTTTATCTGGGGCTGACTTATGGCGGCTATCCCTATCTGATCCGGCTGATGGTGCCGAAAAAGCTGCGGGCCTTGCCCATGCCGCCGCCCAAATCCACCAAGCCCATCACCTCGACCCAGAAAATGGCCTTCGCGGTGGTGATGTGCATCCTGTTGTCGCTGTTGTTCCCGGTGGCCGCGCCGTTGATCCTGTGCCTGTTCCTGGGAGTGGTGATCAGGGAAAGCGGGCTGGTGCCGTTCATGGATTTGCTGAGCGGGGTGTTCCTGTATGGCGGCACCTTCTTCCTGGGGCTGTTGCTGGGCGTGTTGTGCGAGGCCCGGCTGTTGCTTGATCCCCAGGTGCTCAAGCTGCTGTTGCTGGGCATGCTGGCGCTGCTGATCTCGGGCATCGGCGGCATCCTGGGCGGCTATGTGCTGTATTTCATGACCGGGCGGAAATACAACCCGGTCATCGGCATCGCCGCGGTGTCATGCGTGCCCACCACCGCGAAGGTCGCGCAGAAAGAGGTGTCCAAGGCCAACCCGGCGGCCATCGTCATGCCCCATGCCCTGGGGGTCAACATTTCCGGTGTCATCACCACCGCCATCATGGCGGCCATCTACGTGACACTGATCCAGGCCATGTATCCGGCCCACTGACGTCGGAGACGCTTGCGGCGGCGGTCTATTCGCCGCCGCCGGCCTGGGCCTCGGCGCGTTGAAGCAGGCGCATCACCGTGGTCGGGTGCACCCCCAGCGTGCGGGCGATCGAGGCGTAGGTGCGGCCCGCCGCCAGATCGTCGCGCACCATGCGTACCAATTGATCGTCCAGCTTGCGCGGTCGGCCCGGCTGGGCCCCGCGCAAGGCCGCGTCCTCACGCCCGACGCGGCGCCGTTCAGCCAACAGGCGGCGGTCGAAATCGGCCAGTGCCACCAAAGCGTTGCGCGCCGCCGGAATGGACGTGTCGATCCGTTCCGCCGCCAGCCGCAGGGTCGCCCCCGCCCGATGCACCCGATGGCACACCCGCAGCAATTCGCCGATCGATACCGCCAGATGGGGAATGGATGGCGACACCAGCACGTCGCCTCCGCTCAGATCGGCCAACAGCCGAATTCGGGCGTCGTCGCGCCCGACCGGGTCGGATTCGATACGCAAGCAGCGTTCGGCACGCAGGATCGCCTGGGGCGCGCCCGCTTCCTCGACATCAATGCGACGGAAATAGCCGACGATCACGAATGGATTCTCCGTTTCACAAGCTGGTCCGCAAGGTTGTCCACTTTCCCCAGCTTGTCCACAGGTTTCGCACGGCGTTTCCGCAGCTTTTGGCGCGGTTGACCGTTGGGGGAGAGGCGATGGCAAGCAAGCGTTTTTAGGTGCGACAGTTTCATGCAGTGATGTTTTGCACGATCCGGCGCAGGAACATGGGATCTTTTGCCCACAGCCCCAGGAATGGACCTTCCAGCGGTGTCGGCCGACCGTCTGGAACGCCCATGCCCGAGTGTTGGGCGGGGGTCACGGTCGCGGCAGCAACAGCCAGGCGCGGCCGAAATGCTTGAGATGGCCGGCGAAGTCCTCGGCCTTGGCGCCGGCTCCGGCGTAGATGTCGATGCGGCCCACACCCTTGATGGCGCCGCCGCGATCCTGGACCGCCATCAACCGGGGTTGGTACGATGCCACCCGGCCCTGGTCGTCCAGGATCGGCATCTCGATCAGCACCATGGCACCCAGCGGCAGCACCGAACTGTCGGCGGCGACGCTGCGGAACGGCACCAAAGGCACCGCCGCCGCGCCGGTGACCGCCGCGATGTCGGTGGTGAAGAAGGAATAAGAAGGGTTGAGGTCCATCACCTCGCGTACGCGGGCGGGATGGCGGGCGAACCAATCCTTGATCGCCGCCATGGAAATCTCTTGGGCGGGGATTTCACCCTGGGCCACCAGATACTTGCCGATGCTGACATAAGGATGGCCGTTCTTGCCGCCATACGAGAACAGGCGGCTGGTGCCGGCGGTGTCGAAGCCGTATCCCGATCCCTGGACCTGAAGGAAGTAAAGTCCGATCAAGTCGTCGGTCCAGGCTAGTTCCAAGCCCTTGCCGCTCAGCGCGCCCTCGTCGATCTCCTTGCGGTTGGGCAAGAGTTCGGCCATGCCGGTGGGGCGGCGATACAGCGGGAAGCGGAAGGTGTCGGACGGCCTGTCGGAAATGCGGATGCTGGGGGTGAAATAGCCGGTGAACCGCACGTTGCCCTGGCCGTCGCCCTTGAGGATATAGGGCTGGACGTATTCGCCCAAGGGGCGGCCGCTGCCGGCCCATTGGCGCAGACGCTCGACCGTGCCTTTCAGGTCGGCGGCGGTGACGCGCCGTCCGACGCCGTCGAAGGTCGCCGCCGGTTCGCCCTTGGCCTTGTCCAGGGCGCGGGCCTGGTTGTCCAGCATGGACATCAGGGCGGCGCGATCCTCGCCGGCCAGGGGGGCTTCGTTCGGCAGCGACGCCACCGGGGTAAACACCGACCCGAGCGCCGGAAACGACGGGTCGCGGCCATCGCCGACAAAAGGCGGCAGATCGTCCGCCGCCGTGGCGCTTCCCGTCCCCAGGGCGAGTGCCGCCGCCAGCACGTAAATCCTTGCCGCCGCCAACCCCATCGCCATGCCATTTCTCCCGCGTCGCGTCGTGTGTTCCCGTCGTTGGCCGATTATGGCATCGCGACAGCGGTTTGCCTGCTTAATTTCTTGGCTGCATCTCCTGTGGATAAAATGCCGGCTCATGCCGTCACCAAGATGATCGCGGTGTAAATGCGTCGATGCGAAATGATAATGCATAATGTGGAATGCCGGGGTTTTTCGATTCCAGGCAGAGGTTTCGAGTATGAATGGCCGTTACAATGCGCGTGCAAAATAATAATGCGAAAAATGTTGAAAACCTGTTGGAATGGTGGGGATGAATGATCCCGGATGATGTGGCGGCAGCCTCTGTTCCATGGCGACACGCGACTGGTTGGGTGATGGCGCCGGGGGGCGCCAGGTGGTTCCGTGGGCTTTGTTCAGATGCTCACAAGGGCTGTTCATGCCCATGTCCATAGCCGCATGAACGCTTGCACATTGCGTGCGAAATAATGCTGCGAAATAGATGGATAAAGTTGGGGAATCTGTGGAAAACGTCCGATCAGTCGTCGACGATGACGCCGTCCACCAGATGCACCCGTCGGTCGGCCAGTTCGGCCAAATGGGTGTCGTGGGTCACCACCACCACCGAGCGGTTCTGGCGGTGGGCCAGGTCGCGGAACAGTTCGAACACGATCTGGGCGGTGTGGGTGTCCAGATTGCCGGTGGGCTCGTCCGCCAACAGGATGGGCGGATCGTTGGCCAGTGCCCGGGCGATGGCGACGCGCTGGCGTTGGCCGCCCGAAAGCTGGTCGGGGCGTTTGTGCCGGTGCTCGCCCAGTTCCAGGGTTTCAAGCAACTCGGTGGCGCGGCGGCGGATGGCGCGGTCGTCCAGCCGGTCCAGCCGCCTCATGGGAATTTCCACGTTGGTCTGCGAGGTGAATTCCGGCAGCAGGAAATGGAACTGGAAGACAAAGCCCAGCCGCTCCAGCCGCAGCGCGGCGGCCTGGTCGGGCGAAAGGTTCGAGGTTTCGGCGCCCTGGATCGCCACCGTGCCGGCGCTGGGCCGGTCCAACAACCCTAACAGATAAAGCAGCGACGACTTTCCCGACCCCGACGGGCCGGTGACGGCGACGAATTCGCCGGGGGCGACGCGGAAGTCGATGTCGCGCACCAAGGTCACCGGCACCGGGCCGGGAAGCTCGCGGGTGACCTTGCGGGTCTCGATGGCGAAAGCGCTCATCCGGCACCCCGCACGATGTCCACCGGGTTCAGGCGGCTGGCGCGCCGCGCCGGAATCCACGCGGCCAGGGTGGCGGACAGGATGGCCATGCCGCCGCTGATCAGGTAATGGCGCGGCGTGCGGTACAGGATGAAGCCCTGGGCCTTGACGAAGCCTTCCATGGCGAAGCGCAGGGTGCCCATGAACTCGACGATGCCGTAACCCAGGGCCCAGCCGATCACCGTGCCGAGAACGCCGACCATCAACCCCTCCATCAGGAAGATGCGGCGGATGTCGGCGTCGCGGAATCCCATGGATTTCAGGATGCCGATGTCGCGGGTCTTCTCGAACACCACGGTCGAGATGACGTTGAAGATGCCGAAACAGGCGACGATCAGGATGGCGCTGACCGTGGAATACATGATCACGTTCTGGATGACGAAGATGCCCAGCACGTTGCGCGACTGTTCCTGCCACGGTTCGGCGCGGTATCCGAACTGGCGCTCGATGCGCGCGGCCAGGGGCGCGGCCTGTTCCACGTCGTCAAGGCGGATGTTGATGCGGTTGATGACGTTGGCCCGGCCTTGCAGCACCTGCGCCTTCTTCAACAGGACGTAGGTGTCGAAATTGTCCATCAGCGTCAGGCCGGAACTGAAGATTCCCACCACTTTCATCTTCAGCACCACGCCGGTCGGCGACACCACGCTGATCAGGTCGTCCATGCGGATGCCGCCGCGCTTGGCGACGCCGTCGCCGATGATGATGCCGTTGGCGGTGGTGTAGAGCGCGTCGAGCGTCGCCCCCTCGACTAGATCCTTTTCCAGGTGGCTGACCCGGCGTTGCCGTTCGGGCACGATGCCGGTGACGTTGGCCGACACGTCCTTGCCGCCGAAACGCAGCAAGATGTTGCCCGACAAGGTGGGCGCCACGTGGATGCCCGCTTCCTCTTCCAGCACCGCCAGCATGGAGCGGGCGCCGCGAATGCCGCGGGTCTCGTCCAGCGGCTTGAGCCCGCGCAGGTCGAGCGCGCCGTCGCCGTACAGCACCTCCACCGGCTGGCGCGGCGGGTCGCGGAAATCGTCCTTGACGATGATGTGGGGCTGGATGTCGATGATGCGCGAGATGAAATCCTGTTGGAAGCCCTGCATCATCGAGGCGATGGCGATGAAAAAGGCGACGCCCAGGCTGACGCCCAACAGCGACACCAGCGTCTGGCGGCGGCGGTGCGCCAGATGCTGAAGCGCGATGTCGAGACCAAGCGGCAAGGCCACGGCTGGCTCCTCAGGGCTTGGCGCGGACGCGCTCGCCCGGCTTCAGGCCGGTGGGCGGCGCGGCCAGCACGCGGTCTTCGGCGCTCAATCCGTCCTTCACCTCGATCCGGTTGCGGCCCCGGATGCCGATGGTGACCGGCCGTTCGCTGGCGACGCCGTCCTCGGCCACGTAAACCTTGCCGTCCACCAGGGCGGTCGAGGGGACCAAAAGCGCGTCGGCGGTCTCGGCGGTGACGATGTTGACTTCGGTGGTCATGCCGACCATCAGCGGCGTGTCGTCGGGCAAGGTGACACGCACGCGGAACGTCTTGTTGATCGGGTCGCCCTTGGGGGTGACGCGGCCGACGCGGGCTTCCAGCACCTGACCGGGGAAGCTGTCGGATTTGATCAGGACCTTCTGGCCCGGCTGGACACGAGGAATGTCCTCTTCGTCCACGTCCACGGTCAGGCGCAGCGGTCGGGGATCGCCGATCCAGAACAGAACGTCGTTGACGCCCACCACTTCGCCCACTTCGAAATCGCGGCGCATGACTTGGCCGTCGATGGGGGCGACGACCAGCAAATCGGCGCGCCGCTGGCGGCTGGCGGCGATGGCGGCGGTGATCTGGTTCAGTTCGCTCTTGTCTTTTTCATAGGCGTCGCGTGAGCGTACGCCGCTTTGCACCAGCGCCGCCGAGCGGTTCATCTGCTCGCGCCAATAGGCGGCCTTGGCCTCAAGCTCGGCGACCCGCGCCCCGGCCTCGCGGTCGTCCAGGCGGGCCAGGGGGTGGCCGCGCGTCACATGTTCGCCCTCGCGCACCAGGATTTCCGCCAGCCGCCCCGGCGTCACCGCCGCCACCTTGGCCCAGTTTTCGGGTTCGACCACACCGGTGGCATAGACCGCCTCGACCGCCGGGCCGCGCGTGGGCTGCGCCAGTTCCACCACCCGGGCGCTGTTGCGGAACCACCATGCGCCACCAGCGGCGGCCAGTGCGGCCAGCACCAGCAGCGACAGCAATAGACGACGCAGACGGCGGGATGTCATGGGCGGTGGGTGTCCTTCGCTGTTGGGTGGCCCTGTGTGACGGAAAGGAGGGCGGGGAACAAGTTAAATATTAGAAAGAACTTAAGTGACAAGGTCACGCAACGGCACGTCCAGGGCGGCGCGCTGCCGCTCTCGGGCCTCGGCCACCAATGGCGCCACCTTGGCCCGCCAGGGGGCCGCCGACAACAGTTCGTCATCCAGGGCCAGGTTCAGTTCCAGCGCCGTCGCCAGATCGGCCAAGGTGGTGTGGTCCAGGTCGCGGGCCAGCAGATGGCGGCCGCCGGCCAGGGGGGCGGCGAAACCGGAATCGCACAGCCGTTGCAGAACCGCGTTGAGTTCCGGTTCGGCGGCGGCGGTGGCCGCCAACAGGTCCTGGCGGGCGGCGCCCTTGCTGGCTGCGGTCATGGCCTGTTGCAGGCGGGCCAATACCTCCAGCGCCAGGGTCAGGCGGCGGGCGCCCTTGGCGCGGCGGGTGGTCTCGTGGTGGCCGGCCCGCCATTCGGGCAAGGCGGCGGTGATCTCGGCGCCCACCAGCACCACCCCCCACGACAGGAACATCCAGAACAGGAAGATGGGAACCGCCGCGACCGCGCCGTAAAGGTTGGTGTAGGCCTTGGAACTGGTGACGTAGAAGGCGAAGCCCCAGCGCAGCCCGGCGAACAGCACCGCCGCCACCACCGCCCCGGCCACGGCGTCCTTGACCTGGACGCGGCGATTGGGGATGGCTGCGTAAAGTCCGGTGAACACCAGGACCGTCAACAGGAACGGCAGCGGCAGCGACAGCATGGGGCTGACCGCCTGGGCCATGGGCCACGCCTTGGCCGCCGCCACATAGCCCTGAAGCGAGACGGCGACGCCCAGCAGCAAGGGGCCAAGGGTGAGACCCGTCCAATAGATCAGCAGCTTGGACAGCAGCGGCCGTTCGCGGGCCACCCGGAAGATCATGTTGAAGGCGCGTTCGATGGTCACCAACAGCATGACGGCGGTGAGAGCCAACCCGACCACGCCGGCGGCGGTCAGCTTGCCGGCATTGGCGATGAAGCGGTTGATCTGGGTTTCCACCACGTTGCCGATGGCCGGCACCAGATTCTTGACGGCGGCGCCGATCAGGTCGGCGCGGATCGCGTCGAAGGCGGGAAAGGCGGCCAGCATGGCCAGCGCGATGGCGATCAGCGGCACCAGCGACAACAACGAGGTGTAGCTGAGCGCGGCGGCGATGCGGGTCGCCCCGTCGGCTTGGAAGCGTTTCGCCACGAACCGCAGGAAACCGACGAAACGCCGTGCCCTGGCACGCATGATCAGGGCTTCGGCATGGCCGTGGGTCGGCTTTGCGTCTTGTTGGGTTCTCTCCACCTTTGCCCCCCGTTCGGTTTCGTGTAGGATGCCGCCCGCCTTGAACAGGCTTACCATAGCATTACGCAAAGAGGATCGCATGACCGCTCCTACACCCCTGATGGCCGGAAAAAAGGGCCTGATCATGGGCGTCGCCAACGACCGCTCCATCGCCTGGGGCATCGCCAAGGCGTGCCGGGCCCAGGGGGCCGAGCTGGCGTTCACCTATCTGGGCGAGGCGCTGGAGAAGCGCGTGCGTCCGCTGGCTCAGGAAGCCGGCTCGAACATCGTGCTGCCCTGTGACGTCGCCGACGAAGCGTCCATCGACGCCACCTTCGACGCCATCAAGAAGGAATGGGGCAAGCTGGATTTCGTGGTCCACGCCATCGGCTTCAGTGACAAGGACGAGCTGCGCGGCCGCTACGCCGACACCTCGTTGCAGAACTTCCTGAACACCATGCACATCTCGGTGTTCTCGTTCACCTCGGTGGCCAGGCGTGCCGCCGACATGATGCCGGATGGCGGTTCGCTCCTGACGCTGACCTATTATGGCGCCGAGCGGGTGATGCCGCATTACAACGTCATGGGCGTGGCCAAGGCGGCGCTGGAAGCCAGCGTGCGCTATCTGGCCGTCGATCTGGGCCGTCAGAACATCCGCGTCAACTCGCTGTCGGCCGGTCCGATGAAGACCCTGGCCGCCTCGGGCATCGGCGACTTCCGCTATATCCTCAAGTGGAACGAATACAACAGCCCGCTCAAGCGCAACGTCACCTTGGACGACGTCGGCGGTTCGGGCCTTTATCTGCTGTCCGACCTGGCGTCGGGCGTGACCGGCGAATGCCATCACGTGGACAGCGGCTACCACGTTGTCGGCATGAAGGCGGTGGACGCCCCCGACATCACCGTGGCCAAGGACTAAAAGGGGACATCCGTGTCGGGCAACGGCTTCGGCCATACTTTTCGCTTCACCACCTTCGGCGAAAGCCATGGTCCGGCCATCGGTTGCGTGATCGATGGCGTGCCGCCCCGGCTGTCCTTGTCGGAAGCGGACATCCAGCCCTGGCTGGATGCCCGCAAGCCCGGCCAGAACCGTTTCATGACCCAACGCCGCGAACCCGATCAGGTCAAGATCCTGTCGGGGGTGTTCGACGGCGTCACCACCGGCACCTCCATCGGCCTGTTGATCGAGAACACCGACCAGCGGTCCAAGGATTACGGCGAGATCAAGGACACCTTCCGTCCCGGTCATGCCGATTGGGTCTATGAACAGAAATACGGCCTGCGCGATTATCGCGGCGGCGGTCGGTCAAGCGCGCGGGAAACCGCCATGCGTGTCGCCGCCGGCGCGGTGGCGCGTGTCATCCTGAACGCCCTGGTTCCCGGCGGGATCGTCATCCGCGGCGCCATGGTGCAAATGGGACCGCATGCCATCGATCCCGGCCGCTGGGATTGGGCGGCGCGCGAGCAAAATCCATTCTGGTGTCCCGATGCCGACACCGTGCCGCATTGGGAAGGGTTCCTGGACGGCGTACGCAAGGCCGGGTCCAGCACCGGCGGCGTGGTCGAGGTGGTGGCCTCGGGTGTGCCGGTGGGCCTGGGCGCGCCGGTTTACGACAAATTGGACGCCGACCTCGCCAAGGCGATGATGAGCATCAACGCCGTCAAGGGCGTGGAAATCGGTGCCGGCTTCCTGGCCGCCCAATTGTCGGGCGAGGACAACGCCGACGAAATGCGCATGGGAGCGGACGGCCGCGTCCAATTCCAGTCCAACAATGCCGGCGGCATCCTGGGCGGCATCTCCACCGGCCAGGACATCGTGTTGCGCATGGCGATCAAGCCGACCAGCTCGATCCTGGTTCCCAAGAAAAGCGTGGACCGTTTCGGCAACGACATCGACGTCGTCACCAAGGGGCGTCACGACCCCTGCGTCGCCATCCGTGCCGTGCCGGTGGCCGAGGCGATGATGGCGGTGACCTTGGCCGACCACCTGTTGCGTCATCGCGCCCAGTGCGGCGGCTGATCGGGAAACCCCGGCCTTAGGGCGCGGCTTTTTCCTCGGGTTTGTATTGCTTGCCCTGCCAGCGCAGCACCACCTTGCCGCTGTCCAGGCTGTGCCAGCCGTCGTGGCTCTCGCTGGTGACGAACACCGTGTCTTCGTCGCCCCAACTCCAGCCGATGGCGAACCACCGGCCCTTGCGCCACTGCGCCACCACGAAGGGAAAGCCCTGCGCGGCCTCCCAGGAGGGGGAATCGACCAGCAACACCAGCTCGGCCTTGCCGTCGCCGTTCAGGTCGGTGCGGCCCAGGCGCAGGTTGTCGCGGGTGAAGGCGTTCTCGCCATAGCCGTTGTAGTATTCCGGCCAAAATGCGTAGACCAGATCGGCGATGTCGTCGGGCAGGTTTTCCGTTGGTGGCACCAACGGTACCTGGGCCAGAAGACGCGGTTCCTCGGTTGCCCAGGCCGGGGCGGCAAGGGCAAGGCAGGCCAGAAACAGGGCGGCGACGCGGGTCATGGGGTGTTCGTGCTCCGAAGCGGCGGGAGCATAAAGGCCGTCTGGTCCGCCGTCAATGCACCCTGGTCATGGGGCTGGGGTTGACCGGCGGCGCTGGCGCGCTTACACCCAACACAGGACGGTTGAAACCAAAAGGATGTACCGCCATGCGCCGGATCGGTCGCTTCATCGTCGTGTCGTTGGCCGTGATCGGCCTGTTGTTCGTGGTGGGGCTTGGTCTTGCCATCTGGGGGGCGGTCGCGTTGCATGGCAAGGGTGGGCAAAGCATGCCCAAGCACATGCTGTTGACGCTGGATCTTGAACATGAATTCCGCGACGCGCCATCGCGCGATCCGTTTTCCGCCCTGACTCAAAACGACAGCTACGTCACCCGCGACGTGGTTGCCGGGATCGACCGGGCGGCCGGCGATCCCCGCGTGGTCGGCTTGTTCGCCACTGTCGGCCAAGCCAAGATGGGGATGGCCCGTGCCCAGGAAATCCGAGACGCCGTCGCCCGCTTCCGGGCCGCCGGCAAGCCGGCGGTGGTGTTCGCCGAAACCTTGGGCGAATTCGGCAACGGCACGCTGGAAACCTATGTGGCCAGTGCCTTCGGTCAAGTGTGGCTGCAACCGTCGGGCGACGTCGGCTTGACCGGCTTCATGGCGGAAAGCCCGTTCTTGCGCGGCACGCTCGACCTGTTGGGGATCGAACCGCAATTCGCCGGGCGCAAGGAATACAAGACCGCCATCGAGACCTTCACCGAAAAGCAGTACAGCCCGGCCAACGCCGAAACCATCAATGGTTTGTTGGACGGCTGGTCGGGTCAGGTGATCGCCGGCATCGCCGAGGCGCGGCGCCTGCCCGCCGACAAGGTGGGCGCGTTGTTCGGCAAGGGACCCTTCGTGTCGTCCGAAGCGCTGTCGGCCGGTCTGGTGGACAAGCTCGGCTATCGTGACGAAGCCCTGACCGCCGCCCAGGGCGATGCCAAGCCAGAGGAAGTGGATATCGCCGACTACGCCAAGGCGGCGGACAGCGGCAAGGGCACCAAGGTCGCGTTGATCACCGGCGAGGGCGCGATCATGCGCGGCAAGGCGGAAAGCCCGTGGGGCGGCGAGGACGGCTTCGGTTCCGAAACCATCGCCGGCGCCTTGCGCGACGCCGTCGACGACGACGAGGTCAAGGCCGTCTTGTTCCGCGTCGACAGCCCTGGCGGCTCCTACGTCGCCTCCGACACGGTGTGGCACGAGGTCATGCGCGCCCGCGCCGCCGGCAAGCCGGTAGTGGTCAGCATGGGCAACACCGCCGCTTCGGGTGGTTATTTCGTGGCCATGGGCGCCGACCGCGTGGTCGCCCAGCCGGGCACCGTCACCGGGTCCATCGGCGTGTTTACCGGCAAGATGGTGATGGCCGATTTCTGGCCCAAGCTGGGCGTCAGTTGGGACGAACTGCATCGCGGCGAGAATTCGGTGATGTGGAGCGCCAACAAGCCCTTCACTCCCCAGGCCTGGGACCGGGTCAACGTCATGCTGGACCGCATCTACGCCGACTTCACCGCCAAGGCGGCCCAGGCCCGTAAGATGCCGGTGGAGAAGCTGGAGCAATACGCCCGCGGCCGGGTGTGGACCGGGGCCGAGGCGGCACGGTTGGGGTTGGTGGACGCCCTGGGCGGTTATGACGTGGCCGAGGCGCAGATCAGGACCCTACTCAAGTTGCCGGCCGACGCGCCCTTGGCCATGAAGGCGTTTCCCGAGCCGCAATCGCCGTTGCAGATGCTGGCCCGGTTGGCATCGCGCGGCGGCGTCGCCGAGGAGGAAGGCGCCCAAACCCTGTTGCGGGCGGCGCGCGTGATGGCGCCGGTGCTTGACAAGCTGGAGGCGGCGGGGCCGCGTGCCGGGGCCTTGCGGTTGCCGGTGACGCAAGGGGAGCTGCCGCGTTGAGCGGCCCCCCCAAAACGGTGGTGATCACCGGTGCCAGTCGGGGCATCGGCCATGTCACCGCGCGGCGGTTCCTGGCCGAGGGATGGCGGGTCCTCACCTGCGCCCGCGCCGAGGTGCCGCCGGAATGCAAGCGCGATCCCAACTGGGCCTATCACTTCGCCGTCGATCTGGCCGACCCGGCCGCCGCCGACGGTTTCGTGGCCGAGGCGCGCAAGCTGTTGGGCGACGATCCCCTGCATGCCTTGATCAATAATGCCGGCGTCAGTCCCAAGACGCCGTACAAGGAACGGCTTGGCGTCCTGAACGGCCCCATCGAGGGCTGGAAACAGGTGTTCGAGCTCAATTTCTTCGCTCCGCTCAGACTGGCGCGCGGTTTCGCCAGTGCCTTGCATCGGGGTAAGGGCTGTATCGTCAACATCACCTCGATCGCCGGCCATTACGTGCATCCCTTCGCCGGGTCGGCCTATTCCACCTCCAAGGCGGCGCTGTCGGGGCTGACCCGCGAGATGGCGGTTGAGTTCGCGCAATTGGGGGTGCGGGTCAACGCTGTGGCACCCGGCGAGATCAGCACCGAGATGATCTCGGCCGAATACGAAGCGTTGGTGCCGCGCATTCCGCTGGACCGCATGGGCACGCCCGAGGACGTGGCCGGCACCGTGTTCCGCCTGTGCGGCGAGGACTTCGCCTATGTCACCGGGTCCGAGGTGTTCGTCACCGGCGGCCAACACCTGTATTAAGATTCTGTATCACGGTTCCGGCGCGATCCGGGCGCTCAGCGAGCGCGACACCGGCGCCGGGCCGGCGGAACGGCGGAAGGGAACCGGCGGCGGTTCCTCGGCCTTGGCTGTCGTCTCGGGCGCTTGCGGGGCGCAGCCCTGGACCACATAGGCCTGATGCTGGTCGCGCAGGCTGACATAAGGGTCGTCGCCGCCGGCTTCGGCGGCGGTGGTGCTGTAGCGCAACCCGCCCGCCGCCACGCCCAGGTCGGTGACCACGTCGAACGCCACCAGCGCATAGGAAACCTGGCTGAAGGCATAGATCTGGATGGCGGCGCCGCCGGCGATCAACAGCGCGTAATTCAGGCTGGCCGGGCCGACCAGGGGCAGCACCAGATAATTGCCGGGCGGCACGCCCACCTGACAGGCCGATTCGATGAAGTCGCTTTCCTGGCGTTCCAGACCCATGGGGGTGGCGACGTCGAACAGGCCGGCGACGCCAATTGTCGAGTTGACCAGGAAGCGCCCGGTGGGCACCGCCATGCCGTGCAGGTCGCGGCGAAGCGCGCCGTTGATGATGAATTCGATCTCGGTCAGGTTGTGGTAGGCGTTGAGCAGGCCGGTCTGGACGGCGTCTGGCACATAGGGACCGACATTGTCCATGGTCGGGCCGACCACGTCGAGAACCAGGACCCGGTTAAAGTCGAACATGGCGCGGTTGAACGTTTCCAGCGGGTCCTCGGCCGCCTGGGCCACGCCGGGGGCCGCCAGCACCGCCGCAACAGCAGCCACGACGGCTAGGGTCTTCATGGCGTCACCCGCTCCGCTATGATCCGAGCCAACGGCCGCGTTGCCGCCGTGCGGCGGAACACCGCCGGGGCGACGGAAATCTTTGGCGGGGTGGCGGTGGTCTTCGGCGGGGCCGGTGCCGCGTCGGCCATGGTGTCGGCGCAGCCCTTGACCACATAGGCCTGATGCTGTTGGCGCAAGGTCTGGTAGGGATCGTCGCCGCCGGCTTCGGCGGCGCTGTTCATATAACGCAATCCGGCGGCCGAGCCGCCCAGGTCGATAATGATGAAATCCGCCGCCGCCAGGGTGGTGGAAATGAAGCTGAGGGCATAGACCTCGAGCGCGATGCCGCCGGCCAGGGCGGCGGCGGAATAGGTGTTGGCCGACCCCACCAGCGGCAGCACCACGTAAGGGCCGGGCGGCAGGCCGGTGTGGCACAGCGATTCGATGAAATCGGTTTCCTGTCGCGGCATGCCCATCGGCGTCGCCACGTCGAACAGGCCGGCGACGCCGATCGTCGAGTTGACGACGAACCGCCCGGCCGGAACCGCCATGCCCTTGAGGTCGCCGCGCAACGCGCCGTTCAGGACGAACTCGATTTCGGTCAGGTTGTTGTAGGCGTTCTTGAGCGAGGTCTTGACGCCGTCCGGCGTTCTTGGCCCCAAGGTGTCCACGGTGGGGTTGACCACTTTTGTGACCACCGCGCGGTTGAAGTCGAACATGGTGCGGTTGAACGATTCGAACGGGTCGTCGTTCGTGCTGGCCGCCCCAACCGGACACGGCGCCATCGCGGCGGTCGCAAGGACCGCCGCCAACAAGCGGGGCAGGAAACTCCCCGACCGTGGCGCCACGTGAAGCATGCTTCACGATAGCGCGGGCCGGGGCGGAAACCAACCGTGGATAGGTGACCGGACGGTTACCGTCAGGCCGCCTTGACATCGGCCAGGAATTTGTCCACCGCCTGACGCAGTTCGGACGCCTGTCCCGACAGCAATTGGGCGGCCCCCAGCACCGAGGTCGCGGCGTCGCCGGTGTCGCCGGCGGCCTGTTGTACGCCGGCGATGGTGCTGCTGACCTCGGAAGTGCCGGCCGCCGCCTGTTCGACGTTGCGGGCGATCTCGCGCGTTGCCGCCGATTGTTGTTCCACGGCGGCGGCGATGGCACCGGCGATGGCCGAGACTTCATCGATGACGTCGCCGATGGAGCGGATGGCGTCCACCACCGTCTTGGTCTGGTCCTGCACGGCGGCGATCTGGGCGCCGATCTCCTCGGTGGCCTTGGCGGTCTGGTTGGCCAGGCTCTTGACCTCGTTGGCGACGACCGCGAAACCCTTGCCCGCTTCGCCGGCCCGTGCCGCCTCGATGGTGGCGTTCAGCGCCAACAAATTGGTTTGGCTGGCGATGTCGTTGATCAGCTTGACCACTTCGCCGATACGGTTGGCGGTGACGGCCAGTTGCTGGACGTCGGAATCGGTGCGCTTGGCCTCGTCTGCGGCGCGGCGAGAGATTTCGTTGGAATGGCTGACCTGACGGCCGATCTCGCCGATGCTGGCGGCCAGTTCCTCGGCCGCGGCGGCGACCGTCTCGACGTTGGTGCTGGCCTGGGTCGAGGCTGCGGCTACCGAGGTCGCCTGACGCGAGGTCTGGTCGGCGGCGGCCGACAGGCCGGTGGCGGTATTGGACAATTCGGACGCGGTGTCGGCGACGGTGCGCACCAGATGCGACGCCTGTCCGTCGAAGGCGGCGGTCAGCCGGTCCACCGCTTCCTGGCGCTGGGCGCGACGGGCTTCGGCGGCATGCTGGGCGGCCTCCAGTTCCAGACGTTTCAGGCCGTTCGACTTGAACACCGCCAGCGCTTCGGCCATGGCGGCGATCTCGTCCTTGCCGGTGGCCGTGGGAATGGCGGTGTCCAGCTTGCCCTCGGCCAGCCGGGCCATGGCGGCGGTCATTTCCTTGAGCGGTTTGGCGATGCCCGAACCGATCATCCAGGCCACCAGGGCGCCGAACGCCACGGCCAGGGCGGAAATGACGCTGTCGGCGATCTCGGCGGTCAGGGCGGCGCTTTTCGCCTCTTCCTCCTGGGCGCGCAGGAAGGCGATCTGCCGTTCCTCGACCTGATCCAACAATCCTTGCGCGGTGTTGCCGGCGGCGACCATCTCGCCCATGCTCGCCTGTCCGGTCCGCAGACGCTCCAGCAGCGAGCGGTAGGTTTCCAGCTTTGGCGAGACCGAGGCCAGCGCCTCGCTCAATTCCGGCGTGCCGGCCCGCGGCGCGGTCTCGGCGATCAATGTTTCGATCTGACGCAGGGTCTCGTCACCCTTGTCGTAATCGCCGGCCACCACATGGCGGCGCAATTCCTCGAAGCGGGCGTCGGCATCCTTGATCTGGAGCGCGGCCTCGGCGACGTCGGAATAAAGGTCGATGGCGATGCGTCCGCTATGCAGCCCGCGACCGCCCAGCAGGGCCACGATCACCAGCAGGGCAAGGACCATGGCGAAGCCGCCAGCGATGCGGCGCGGGATGGAAAATTGACTGAGTGACATGCGGGGGACCTTTGCGCCAAGAGTGTCTTATGCACACCCAAGCAGATAGTCGTAAATTTGAGGCAAGAACATGGCTGTTCCTTGGGTACAGCCATGCTCTGGGCGCGGGACGGGCCTAACGCAGGGGATTCATCAAAGCGCCGTTGCCGGGGGCGTCGACATGGGCGCGGGGGCCGTCCACCGTCACCTTGCCCTCGGCGACCAGCCTGAGCGCCAGCGGATAGGCACGGTGCTCCTGTTCCAGGACGCGGGCCGCCAGGGTGTCGGAATCGTCGTCGGGCAGCACCGGCACCGCCGCCTGGACCAGGATGGGGCCGTCGTCCAGTTCCGGGGTCACCAGGTGGACGGTGCAGCCATGCAGCTTGACCCCGGCCTCCAGCGCGCGTTGGTGGGTGTGCAGCCCCTTGAAGCTGGGCAACAGCGCCGGATGAATGTTGATCATGCGGCCGGCCCAGCCTTGGGTGAAGGCGGTGGACAACAGGCGCATGAAACCGGCAAGGCAGACGATCTCGACCCCGGCGGCGCGCAATTCGCGATCCATGGCGTCGTCGAACGCCTCACGCGAGGGAAAGCCCTTGTGTGGGATGGTGCGGGTGGGAATGCCGGCCTTGGCGGCGCGTTCCAGGGCGTAGGCCCCGGCGACGTTAGAGATGACCAGAACGATTTCGGCCGGAAAAGTGGGATCGGCGACGATGGCGTCGATCAGCGCCTGGAGGTTGGATCCGCGCCCCGAGACGAGAACGCCGACTTTCTTCTTCATGCGAGCGCTCCGCAGGGATGATCCCCCCCTCCCGTCCGGCGGGAGGGGGGGATCGTTCTTAGAAACCGGTCACTTGGCTTTGCGCCTCGTCGCCCTGACGGGTGCGAAGCTGGCCGATGGTGTAGACGGTTTCGCCGTGTTCCGAGAGGATACGGGTCGCCTCGGCGACGTCGGCGGCGTCCACCACCACCACCATGCCGATGCCGCAATTGAAGGTGCGGGCCATTTCGTGGGCGGCGACGCCGCCTTCGGCGGCCAGCCACTTGAACACTTCGGGCATGGTCCATCGGGTGGCGTCGATCTGGGCGACCACGCCCTCGGGCAGGACGCGCGGCACGTTCTCGATCAGGCCGCCGCCGGTGATGTGGGCCATGGCCTTGACCTTGCCCGCGCGGATGGCGGCCAGGGTGGAACGCACATAGATGCGGGTGGGCTCCAACAGCGCATCGCCCAACGTCTTGCCCGGCGCGAAGGGGGCGGGATCGGCATAGGACAGGCCGCCCTTCTCGACGATGCGGCGCACCAGCGAATAGCCGTTGGAATGCACGCCCGACGAGGCGAGGCCCAACAGCACGTCGCCGGCCTTGACGTCGACACTGGGCAGCAACTGGCCGCGTTCGGCGGCACCGACCGAGAACCCGGCGAGGTCGTAATCGCCCTTGGCGTACATGCCCGGCATTTCGGCGGTCTCGCCGCCGACCAGGGCGCAGCCGGCCTGACGGCAGCCTTCGGCGATGCCCGAGACGATGGCGGTGCCCGCCTGGACGTCCAGTTTGCCGGTGGCGAAATAGTCCAGGAAGAACAGCGGTTCGGCGCCTTGGACCACCAGGTCGTTGACGCACATGGCCACCAGGTCGATGCCGACGGTGTCATGCTTGCCGGCGTCGATGGCGACCTTCAGCTTGGTGCCGACGCCATCGGTGGTGGCCACCAGGATGGGGTCGTTGAAGCCTGCGGCCTTGGGGTCGAACAGCGCGCCGAAACCGCCCAGCCCGGCGGCGCCGCCAGTGCGGGCGGTGGACTTGGCAAGCGGCTTGATGGCCTCGACCAAAGCCTCGCCGGCGTCGATGTCGACACCGGCGTCACGGTAGGTCAGGCCCTGCGTTTCGGTGGGGGCGGGAATGGTCTTCCTCGTCGGCTAGCGTGTGGTATGGTGTCCCGTCTCGCGATCAGAGCTTCGGGCGGCCCGAAGATACTCCAACCCGGACGGTTTTCAATGCCTTCTCTCCGCTTTCCCCGCGCATGGCTGCTGTCGCTGGCCGTCCTGGTCATGGTCTGCGCCGTCTCGCCAGTTTGGGCGCAGGCGGCGGGCGACGCCTTCGCCGTGCGTGGCGTCGACGTGGACGTGACCGCCGCCAATCCTCAGGCGGCCAAGGAACAGGCCCTGGCCGAGGGGCAGGAGCGCGCTTTCCGCACGCTTCTGGAACGGCTGACCCAGCCGGCCGACCATGCCCGCCTGCCCAAGGTGGACGGCACCTTGTACGTGCGCGATTTCAGCGTCGATCAGGAACGGTCCTCGGCGACCCGCTACATCGCCACGCTGACCGTGCGATTCAATCCGACGGCGGTGCGCAAGCTGTTGCAGGGCGAAGGCATCGCCTATGCCGAGCCGCGCGGCCGGGTTCTGGTGGTGGTGCCGGTCTATGTGCCGACCGGCGGGCGGGCCGTGCTGTGGGACGACCCCAATCCCTGGCGCGACGCCTGGAACGCCCTGGGCGGCGGCGGGCTGGTGCCGGTGGCGGTGCCGCCGGGCGATCTGGCCGACGTTCAGACCATCACCGCCGAACGCGCCTTGGCCGGCGATGTCCAGGCCATGCAGAGCATGGGGGCGCGGTGGCGGACCTCGGACGTGGTGGTGGCGGTGGCCAGTCCCAGTCCCGGCGGCAAGGGGCTGGATGTCAGCCTGATCGCCAGCCCGTCCGCGCCCAAACCGTTCGATTCCATCGCCTATCCCCTGACCGAAGGGGAAAACCTGGACGCGGTGATGTTGCGCGCCGTGCGGGACATCAGCCGGGGCATGGACACGGTGTTCAAGCAACCCAACCTGTTGGCTTTCGATCGTGTCGGCAGCCTGTCGACACTGGTGCCGCTGGCAGGGCTCGCCGACTGGCTGAACGTGCGTGAACGCCTGTCCCAGGTGCCGCAGGTGCGGCGTTGGGAACTGGTCAGCCTGTCCAAGGCCGAGGCGGCGCTGGTGCTGCACACGGTGGGCGAACACGATCAGGTGGTGGCCGCGCTTCAGCGTGCCGGCCTGGGACTGGAACCGGCCGAGGGCTATTGGATCATGCGTCCCGTTTCCGGGCGGTGACGGCGGCGGCCAACGGTGTGTCCCAGCCGCCGGGGCGTTCCTGGTGGTGCGGAACCAGCGAGGGATAAAGATTGCCGGAATTGGGGGCCAGCCAGCGCCAGTCGGCGTTGACCGCCACCAGCACCTGGGCGGCGACGCCCAGCGCCCCGGCCAGATGGGCAAGCTCGCCGTCCACGGTGACCACATGGTCGGCCAAGGTCAGGATGGCCGCGTGATCGGCGAAATCGTCCGCTTCCGCGCTCAGGTCGATGATGCCAGCCGGGCAGCGCGTGTCCTTGTCGAGCGAGATCAGACTGCCGGACAGGCCGGCGAACGCGGCCACGAAGGTTTCGGCGGGGACGGAGCGGGCATGGTCCGGCTGTGAACCGGCGACGGGCGATCCCTGCCATTGCACCACCCGCCACGGCCGGGGCAGGGCGGCCAGCCGCGTCTTCCATCCGGCGACGCGACGCGGATCGGCGGTCAGATAGGGCGGACAGGGGCGGGCCAGATGGTCGTCGGCGTGGCGCGGCAGGCTGAGCATGGGCAGGAAAAAGTCGGCATGGCCGAAGACCGGATCGTCGCTGTCGGACGCGGTGATTCCAGCCACGCCGGGCAGGGTTTCCGCCAAGGGCAGCAACGGTTTCTGCACGTCCAGGAACAAGGTGCATCCGGTACAGGTCAGCGGCTCGACATAGCGCAGCATCTGGATGGTGTCGTCAATCCCGCCTTCCCAGCGCAGGAGCAGGCTGTGGCCGGAAAGATCCTGTCCCCGCCACATCGGCGGCGCCCGGTGCGAGAACCGAAACTCCCTGCGCTGGGGCATCGCCAGCCGGACCTCGAACAGGCGCCAGCCGTTTTCCCAATTGCCGCGTGACAATTCGATCAACGCCATGGTGTGGGTGACGGCGGTGTCATCGGGGGCCAGCCGGCGGGCCTCGGCCACCGCTTCGGCCGCCTCGTCCAGTCGGCGCACGGCGCGCAACGCCCGCGCCTCGGCCAAGCGCGCGGCGGCGTTGGACGGTGCCGAAGCGCGGGCGCGGGCGGCGGTTTCCACCGCGTCGTCCAGGCGGTCTTCGGCCAGCGCCGCCAGGGCGGCATGGATCAGGTCGTCGGTGTCGGGCATGATGCCGGTGCCCCCCCAAGGGCGGAATGGTGCCTTGAAGGCTACGGTGTCGCGGCCTCGGGTTCAAGGCTACCTCTTCGCAGCCATTGCGCTTTTCTTACGGAACGGGTACCCACAAGCCGATGGACGCCAAGGGGAATCTTGGGAATGACCTCGGGACAACGGCTTCGCTTTTGGCTGATCGGGTTGGCGCTGGCTTTGGCGCTGCTTTACGTGTTGCGGGGCATGCTGCTGCCTTTCGTGGCCGGCATGGCGGTGGCCTATTTCCTTGATCCCCTGGCCGACCGGCTGGAGCGGGCGGGGCTGTCGCGTCTGGCCGCCACCAGCGTCATCACCGCCAGCTTCTTCATGGTGGTCGTGGTGGCCTTGGTCATCCTGGTGCCGGTGATCGAGGATCAGGTGCTGGCCTTCGCCCACAAGGTGCCGGGATACGTGGACACCTTGAACGAACGGCTACAGCCGTTGCTGGTCGAGGCCAAGAAGCGGCTTTCCCCGCGCGACATCGAAAAACTACGCTCGTCGGTGGGCGAATATGCCGGCACCTTCGCCAGTTGGGGGCTGGGGGCGCTGCGCAGCGTGCTCAGCGGGTCGTTGGCGGTGTTCAACGTGCTGTCCTTGGTGTTCATCACGCCGGTGGTGACGTTCTACCTGTTGCGTGACTGGGACAAGATGGTGTCCAGGGTGGATTCGTGGCTGCCGCGCGACCACGCCGACACCATCCGCACCCAGATGAAGGAAATCAACCGCACCCTGTCGGGCTTCATCCGCGGTCAGGCCACGGTTTGCCTGTGCCTGGGCCTGATCTACGGCATCGGGCTGTCGGTGGTGGGGCTGGACCTTGGGCTGGTGATCGGCCTGGGCGCCGGGGTGTTGTCGTTCATTCCCTATCTGGGCAGCATCGCCGGTTTCGTCACCGGCATGGGGTTGGCCCTGGCTCAGGGCGCCGATTGGCACTTGCCGGTGTTCGTGGCGGTGGTGTTCGCCATCGGTCAGGTGGCGGAGGGCAACTTCCTGACGCCCAAGCTGGTGGGCGACAAGGTCGGTCTGCACCCGGTGTGGATCATGTTCGCCTTGCTGGCTTTCGCCGCGCTGTTCGGTTTCGTCGGATTGTTGCTGGCGGTGCCGTTGGCGGCGGTGATCGGGGTGCTTGTCCGGTTCGCGCTTGGCCGCTATCTCTCTAGCCCGCTTTATCACGGACACGGGCCGCAATGAGTGATTTCCAACTGGCGCTGGACTTGGGGCACCGTCCCGCCCTGGGCCGCGACGATTTCCTGGTGGCGCCCTGCAACGCCGAGGCGGTGGCATGGCTGGAACGCTGGCCCGACTGGCCGGCGCACGCGCTGGCGGTCTATGGTCCTCCGGGGTCGGGCAAGTCGCATCTGTTGGCGGCGTTTTCCTCGCATCACCGTCTGGGGCAGGTGGTGACCACCACGGGCGAGGCGTTGACCGTCGATGCTGTGCCCAAGTTGGTGGTCCACGCCTCGGTGGTGATGGTGGACGACCTGGACCGGCTTGCCGACGAGACGGCGTTGTTCCATCTGTGGAACCTGACCAAGGAAACCGGTCGTTGGCTGGTGCTGGCCGGGCGGTCGGCGCCGGCTCGGCTGCGGGTCCGTCTGCCCGATCTGGCGTCGCGGCTGGCGGCGACGCCGGCGGTGGGCATCGGCGCGCCCGACGACGCCTTGTTGGCCGCCATCCTGGTCAAGCAATTCGCCGACCGCCAGTTGCGGGTCGGCGAGGACGTGGTGGGCTATGTCCTGGGCCGGATGGAACGCAGCTTCGCCGCCGCCCGCGCGGTGGTCGAGGCGATGGACGCCGCCTCGCTGGCACGGCGGCGGGCCATCTCGGTTTCCCTGGCCCGCTCCGTCCTGGAAAAGATGGAACGCGACGACCGCCAGGGCGATTTGTTCTGACCCCGAAGCTGAACGCTTCCTGAACGGGTCGTTCACGCCAGGCTCAGGGGCGGTGGCGCAATTTGGTCGGCAACACGATCCCTCAGGAGGTTGCCATGAAGACCCTTTCCATTCTTTCCGCCACCGTCGCCACTGTCGTCACTGTCGTCCTTGGCGTTTCCGCCCTGCCGGCCGTGGCCCAGGAACAGTCCTTGCCGGCCGCCTATCTGGTGCACAAGCTGAGTGCCGACGGTCTGCAACTGCGTTCCATCGAGGCTGAGGACGGCGTGTTCGAAGCGCGTGTCGTCGCGACCGACGGGCAGTTGGTCAAGGTGGGCGTCGATCCCCACACCGCCTTCCTGACCGACGATTTCAGCCATGCCCGGCCGGGCCGGCCGGAAAAGGTGGCGCCGCGCGTCGGTGCCGTCGAAGCCATGGTCGCGGCGGCCGAAACCGGCTTCTGGGACCTGCGCGAAATGGATTACGAGCACGGTCGCTGGGAGGTGAAGGCCGCCGACGACCAGGGCCGGGTGCGCGAGATCCATGTGAACGGCACCACCGGCAAGGTGGAGTGAGTAAAAGCGTCCGGCCGACGCGGCTATCCCAGATCGGCCGGGCGCACGAACTGGGCCAGACGGCAACAGCCGTCTTCCAGCGCCGCCCAATGTTCGATGTCGGTTTCCAGCACCGCCAATGTGCCGGTGGGATACTTCTCGGCCAGCATCGCCAGCGGCGCCTTTTCGCCATGACCGGCGCACAGGGCGGCGGCCAGACGTTCCAAGCCGGGATTGTGACCGATCACCAGGACGCTGGACAAATGGTCGTCCAACCGGCGCAGGCGGGTCATGAGGTCGTGCTTGGTCGCTTCGTACAGGTCGCTTTCGAAGGCGACCGGCACGCCTTCCAGCGCCGGTTCAAGAATGTCGTAGGTCTCCGAGGTCCGCTTGGCCGCCGAACACAGCACCAGGGCCGGCCGCACATGGCCATGGGCCAGATGGGTGGACAGGGCTTGGGCGTTGCGGCGGCCCCGGCCGTTCAGCGGGCGGTCGAAATCGTCGGGAACGTTGTCGTCCCAACTGGATTTGGCGTGACGCAGCAAAAAAAGCTGTCGCATTTCCGTCATCCTCGCGGCCATGACAGGGTCCTTGTGAAACTATATAAAGGAGGTCAGCGACGTTAGCGCATCCTATTCGGAGAAAGATCCGTGACAACACCGCAATCCGTCGAGACCCCGGCCATCGACCTTGGTTCCAAGGACCGTTTCATCAACCGCGAATTGTCGTGGCTGGCTTTTAACCTAAGGGTCATCGAGGAGGCGTTCAATCCCCGCCATCCGCTGCTGGAGCGCCTGCGGTTCCTGTCCATTTCCGCGTCCAACCTGGACGAGTTCTACATGGTGCGCGTCGCCGGCCTGAAGGGGCAGGTTGATGCCGGCGTCATGACCACGTCCGAGGACGGGCTGACCCCCGCCCAGCAATTGGCGGCCATCAACCGTGAGGCCAGCGATTTGTTGGCCGCTCAGAAACGCTGCTGGAGCGAGCTCAAGGTCGAGTTGCGGGCCGTCGGCATCGCGGTGATCGACGCCGAGGAATTGACGCCCACCGACATGAAATGGCTGGAAAGCCGGTTCATGGAGCACATTTTTCCGGTGCTGACGCCGTTGGCCATCGATCCGGCGCACCCGTTCCCGTTCATTCCCAATGCCGGCATCGCGCTGGTGCTGCATCTGTTCCGCCTGGATGACGGCGAGGTGTTGCGCGCCCTGGTGCCGTTGCCGCAGCAGACCGAGCGCTTCATCCGCCTGCCGGGCGAGGCGATCCGTTTCCTGCCGCTGGAAACCCTGGTTCTGTTGTTCCTGGACAAGCTGTTTCCCGGCTTCCGCATGGAAGGCCACGGCATGTTCCGGGTCATCCGCGATTCGGAAATGGACATCGACGAGGAAGCGGAAGATCTGGTCCGGGTGTTCGAGACGGCGCTCAAGCGCCGCCGTCGCGGCCATGTCATCCGTCTGACCTTCAACACCTCGATTCCCGAGGAACTGAAGAAACTGGTGATCGCCGAGATGCACGTGGCCGAAAGCGATGTGTACGAGTTCGAGTCCTCCATAGGACTGGTTGACACCAAACAGGTCATCACCGACGAACGTCCCGACCTGTTGTTTCCGCCCTATAACGCCCGTTTCCCCGAGCGTGTGCGTGATTTCGGCGGCGATTGCTTCGCCGCCATCCGCAAGAAGGACATCGTGGTCCACCATCCGTTCGAAAGCTTCGACGTGGTGGTGCAGTTCATCCGTCAGGCGGCGCGCGACCCCAACGTGGTCGCCATCAAGCAGACGCTTTACCGCACCTCCAAGGACAGCCCCATCGTCAAGGCGCTGGTCGAGGCGGCCGAGGCGGGCAAGTCGGTGACCGCCATGGTCGAGCTCAAGGCCCGTTTCGACGAAGAAGCCAACATCCGTTGGGCCCGCGACCTGGAAGCCGCCGGCGCCCAGGTGGTGTTCGGTTTCCTTGAGCTCAAGACCCACGCCAAGATCAGTCTGGTGGTGCGGCGCGAATCCGGCGGGTTGGTGTCCTATGTCCACTTCGGCACCGGCAACTACCATCCCATCACCGCCAAGATCTACACCGACCTGTCTTATTTCACCTGTGATCCCAAGCTGACCCTGGACGCGGCCAAGGCCTTCAACTACATGACCGGCTACGCCACGCCCGAGCAGATGGAAAAGCTGAACATCGCGCCCTTGGGCCTCAAGAAGAAGCTTCTGGCGCTGATCGAGGCCGAGACCGAGAACGCCAAGGCCGGCAAGCCGGCGGCCATCTGGGCCAAGATGAACTCGCTGGTCGATCCCACGCTGATCGACGCGCTTTACCGCGCCAGCCAGGCCGGGGTGCAGATCGACCTGATCATTCGCGGCATTTGCTGCCTGCGGCCCGGCGTGCCCGGCCTTTCCGACAACATCCGGGTCAAGTCCATCGTCGGCCGCTTCCTGGAGCATTCGCGTGTGGTGGCGTTCGGCAACGGCGCCCGCCTGCCGTCGCGTCAGGCCAAGGTGTTCATCTCGTCGGCCGACTGGATGCAGCGCAACATGGACTGGCGCGTCGAAACCCTGGTGCCCATCGAGAATTCCACCGTGCATCGCCAGATCCTGGAACAGATCATGGTGGCCAACCTGAAGGACAACGAGCAAAGCTGGATTCTGGGCGCCGACGGCACCTATACCCGCATGCCCTCGGTCGAGAACGGCTTCAACGCCCACACCTATTTCATGACCAATCCCAGCCTGTCGGGACGCGGCAGCGCCTCGGAAAAGAGCCGCAAGCCGAAGCTGGTGCTGGGCAAGGATCTCTGAGGGCATGAAGATCAAGCGCCACCTGGAACCGGTGGGTATCATCGACATCGGTTCCAATTCCATCCGCCTGTGCGTATACGACGGCGCCGCCCGCGTGCCGGTGCCGCTGTACAATGAAAAGGCGGTGTGCGCCTTGGGCCTGGGCCTGGGCACCAGCGGCCGCCTCAATCCCGCCGGTGTCGCCCAGGCGGTGGCGGTGGTCGGGCGCTATGTGGCGCTCAGCCGGGCCATGCAGGTGGAGCGGCTCGACATCCTGGCTACCGCGGCGGTGCGCGACGCCGCCGATGGCGAGGATTTCGTCCGTGCCATCGAACAGGGCTATCAGGTCGAGGTCAGGGTATTGTCGGGCGGCCAGGAGGCCAAGGCGGCGGCCATGGGGGTGTTGTGCGGCACTCCCGATGCCGACGGGATCGTCGCCGACCTGGGCGGCGGGTCGCTGGAGCTGGTGACCGTGCAGAACGGTGATTTCGGCGAATATGTCACCATGCCCCTGGGGGTGTTGCGACTGTCCGAAGCGTCGGGTGACGACAAGGTCAAGGCGGCGGCCATCATCGACCGCCATCTCAAGGCGGTGCCCTGGCTCAAGGAAGGCACGGGCCGTGCTCTTTACGCCGTGGGCGGTGCATGGCGCGCCATCGCGCGGATCTGCATCAGCCAGACCCACCATCCGCTGACGGTGTTGGACAATTTCTCGCTGGAAGCGCGCGAGGCGCTGCGGATCATCGAACTGGTGTCCTCGCAAAGCAAGAAGTCGCTGGAAAAGGTTCCCGGCGTTTCGAAGAAACGTATCGCCAACCTGCCGCTGGCGGCGCTGATCCTGGAAAAGGTCATCCACGCCACCAATCCAGACCGTCTGGTGTTTTCCATCTACGGCATGCGGGAAGGCAATTTCTACCGTCGTTTGCCGGAGCGGTTGCGCCAACAGGACCCGCTGTTGTCGGTGTGCCGCCAGATGGCCCAGATGAACGCCCGTTTCCCCGAACACGGCGACGAATTGATGGCGTGGATGGCGCCCTTGTTCCCGAACGAAACGCAGCATCAGGCGCGCTTGCGTCATGCCTGTTGCCTGGTGTCTGACATCTTCTGGAACGAACACCCCGATTACCGCGCCGAACAGGCTTTCTTGCGTATCCTGCGGCTGCCGTTCATGGGGGTGGAACATCGCGACCGCGCCGCCATCGCTTATGTCATCTACCACCGTTATCAGGGGAGCGACGACACGCCGCAGGCGCAGATGGCCATCCAATTGTTGGACGAGGCCCGGCTGCAACGTTGCCGCGTCATCGGTTCGGCGCTTCGGCTGGCCCACACGTTGTCGGGCGGCGCGCCCAATCTGTTGCGCGAATCCCGTCTTTACGGCGACGCGGGCGAACTGGTTCTGGAAGTTCCCGGCAACAACCCCGCCTTCGCCATCGAGAACGACCGTTCCTTCGATCGTTTGGCCAAGGCGCTGGATTGCGCCAATCTGGTGTTTCGCAAGGTGGGGTGAACGGGCGTTATACCAAATCCCGATGAGAGGAACTCATCGGGATTTGGTTAGGCCCCTCTGCCGAAGGCGGACATTGTCCGCGATGGGCCGCGCGGCTTATGCCGCGGGAGGCCAGGGTTTCGGAGAAACCCGCCCGCCGTTTGAGGGCACCGGGGATCGGTTCCGATCACCGGGATATGGTCTTATTTTTCCGCCGTCTTGAAGCTGCCCAGCACGAATTCGGCGATTGCCGGCAGCGACGAGTCCTGGCCGATCTTGTAGATCTTGGCCCGTTCGACGATACGGGCGATGTAGCTGGGACGGCCGGGGACGCCGAAGGCTGTCTCGAAACGCTTGTCGCCCAGGGCGGCGTGGGCGGTCATCAGGAACACCGCCAACTGGTCGGTGCGCAACCCCAGTTCGCCCACCAGCATCTTGCCGGCCAGACCGTTGACCGTGCCCAGGATGGCGGTGATGCGCACCGTCTGTTCCGAATGGGGGATGGCTGCGCGAACCTGGGGATCCAACAGCACCAGGGTAAAGGCGTTGGCCTTGAGCCGCTTGCCATCGGGCCCCAGGATGTCGTCCAGGCGGGCGCGTTCGTCCTTGATGGTGCTGTCGGCGGCTTCCGGTTCCAACTTGGCCATGCCATCGCTGACGCGGGTGTCGGCGGTGACGATGGCGGTGACGGCGGCGGTGGGCGGGGGCGCTTCCGGCGGCGGCGGGGCGGCGGGCCTGACCATGGGGGCGCCGTCCTTGGGCGCGGTCAGGAAGGCCGGCAACGCCATCCCGGCCAACGCCTGTTGCGGCGCTGCGGTCAACGGTGTCGGCGGCGGCGGGTTGTCGGGATCGACCCGCAGGCGGCGGATGTCCTCGGCGATGCGGTAATCCAGCAGCCGGGGGCCCAGCCGGCGCACGGTGCCGGGCGACAACAGCGCGTATTCGGGGATCATCGGCACTTGCCAGTCATGCAACAGATAATCCTGGAAGGCCTCGTACAGCGCTTCTCCCCGGCTTTTCGGCGCCTGGTAACCGCCGCCCAGGGCTGGGTGCGCCGGTTCTCCTCCCAGCGCGCTCCATAGCCGTTCCAGCAGGCTCTTGCGTTGGGCGCGATAAAGCGGGCGGGCGCGGCGGGCCTTGGGGCTGCCGTCCAGGCGGGTGCGGAAATGGCGCTTGGCGGCGGTGCGCACCACCATGGCGATGACTTGGTCCAGGCTGCGGCCGCATTCCAGCAACGCTTCGGCGTCGTCCACCGGCACCTTGTGCTTGTTGACCAAAAGCGCGCGGAAGCGGTCGGGATTGGTGCGGAAGGCCAGGAAGCAACGGTGCAACAGATCGACGTCGTCCATCACCGCCTCAAGGGCGCTGCGCCGAGGCAGACGGCGAACCTCAGGGACCAACTCGCCCAAGGCTTCCATCACCGGGCCTTGCAAGGTCTCGCTGATCCTGCGGACGACGCTGTTGTGATCTTCCAGCCGTACTTGCGGCATGACGCCTCTTCCGATGCGCTCGACCCGTTCCCCAGGGCACACCTTTCCAGATGCGACTATGACGTGGTGCTGATTACCGAAACCCTAAGACCGGCAAGCGAAACGAGCGAACAGCCCGCGCACGAAGGCGGCGCATTCGGGCAGCGAGCTGCGCTGGCCGATGCCGGCCAGCCGTGCCTTTTGGGTGACGCGCATGACCAGGTCGGCCTCGCCGGGTTGGCCGAAGATGCGGCCGAACACCTCGGTTCCCATGGTCTCGTGGGCGACCAACAGGAACACCGCCAACTGCTCGACGGTCAGGCCCAGCTCGGCCACCAACAGCTTGACCGGCATGCCGCCGACGCCGCGCAAGACCTCGGTCAGCCGCAATCCCACGGGGCCGGCCCCCAATTGCGCCCGCACGTCGGGCCGCACCAGGGCGTTGGCCAGCGCCTCGACCCGCAGACGCCGGTTGTCCGGCGTCAACACGTCGGACAGCCGGGCCCGTTCGTCGCGGCGGCCGGCGCTGGCGGCGGCCGGCTCGGTCTTGGCCGCCTGTTCGGCCGGGATGTCGAACAGTTTCGCCGCCTCGGCCGGATCATCCACCACCCGACGCAAATCCTCGGGCGTGCGCAGGTCCAAAATCTTGGCGCCCAGGGCGCGGGCCAAGTTGGGGCTCATATCGGCATAGGTGGGGACCAACGGCACCTGCCAGTCGTGCAACAGGTGTTCCTTGATGGCGTCGTAAAGCTCGTCTGCGCGGGAGCGGACCGGTTTGGCGCTGACCGCCGGCTTGGTCGGCTTGGTCTCGCCCAGAACCGAGGTCAGGCGGTGCACCAGCCCCTTGGCCGGAATGTCCTTGCGCAACGACGCGTCATGCAGGTTGTGATGATGGCCGGCGCTGTCCAGCTTGCGGCGGAAATAGCGCTTGGCGGCCGAGCGAACGATCATCGCCACCACCTGTTCCAAGGTGCGGCCACAAGACAGGATCGCCCGGTCGTCGCTCACCGGCCGTGCCTGGGCATCCAGCAGGACAGCCTTGAAGCTGTCGCGTTGGGCGTTGAAGGCGGCGAAACAGCGTTGCAACAGCCCGATGTCGTCGAGCACCCGTTCATAGGCCCTGTCCGGTGGCAGGCGTCGCAATTCGGGCACGAAGCGCCCCAGGATTTCCGCCACCGGCCCCTGAAGCGACTGGTTGACGCTCTGGATTGCCGTCCTGGCGTCGATTCCCGGTGCCCCAATCACCATTTCCGTCATCGCCATCGCCCCCGTGCGAAATGCGAAGAATTTTATGGAAAATCAGAATTAAATATTGTTTTCCAACGCTTTATCTCTATCCAGTGGATGAAAGCGCAAAACCGGATGCTTCGCAACTGGCCGTTGGCATGGGCGCGAAAAATTGGGAGACGACGGGAGAACGGAATGCGGCATGACTGGACCGTCCACCAATGCCCGTTGCGGGCCGGATGCTGCCAGTCCGCTATGGACGAGACGACTGTAATGAGGGACGCAGGCCAAGCAATGCCGTCTCTACCATCGCGACGTCTCCCCTATGACGCTTCAGGCCATGGAATCCCAGAATAGCGTAGCGGCAACGACACAATGTTGGACATATTTTTCCGCCGGGGCTGCGTGATTATGGATCAAACCAAGCCTTTTTTCGGATAACCTCCAAAAGATGGCCTATTGTTATTTCTTTTTTCTTGTACTTAACGCCAAGGCGCATAAGCAGACCCCAGATGAAAGACTCGGATTCATCTGGAAAATATTTCGAAAAGTCTAGGGAATACAGATCCGTTCCAAATGCACGATGAACCTCTTCAAAAAACTCGTAAGCATCCTCGCCGGAAATGAACAGGTCATGGTAAATCCGCGTTGAATCCGAAATTCCTTTAGAGACCCCAGATATCTTTGAGATAAGGGAGTAAAGAATTTCTCGATCCAATTTCTACTCCAGGAACTTGAAAGAAGGTTTGTCCGAGTTGCTCTGCCGCGAAAACCACCGTCACTTTTGGGTCTAGCTTGAGGGTGACGGTGGTTACTCAGCACGCAATTCTGAGATTATCCCGCGAAGCGACATGGAGGTGATGGTCGTGTGTTTGCGCGGCCAGCCCCGCCCCGTAAGCCTACGTTACCCACGTTCCGCCTCAAATTTCAACGGTCGGCATTTCCTGGCGCCGTCGATAGTTATGACGTTCTATGCGGAAGGTGGGGGCGGCTCATCCGAGTTCATGTAATTGATGAAGTCCAGAAAGGTAGCGAATGCCCCAAGGAACGGAATTGTCCGCGCAATAGATCCTCAGACGCTCAGCGTTCTTGTGATTGGCTTCAATATATTTGCTCGAGCTCCTCCTGTCACATCGCGCAATACCTTGGAGGCACGAGAGGTAACTTTCCCGCTTTTCCCGCCTCCGGCAATGCCGCCATTTTTCGGGACAGTCGGCATATCCGTTTGACCGGCGGCAATGCCAACGGCGCCACCCAAACCACCAGGATTTCCTTCCTTGGTTCCTGGCTTCTTCTCCGGGTCCGGTTTGGAAACGGGCGCGGAAGCAGATGGCGGGCTCGCTGGCGGGACCGCTGGAGCAGAAGTCGGAACTGAAGCCGGTGCAGGTGTGGGCGCAGGGACCGGTTTTGGCGCGGTCTCCGGCTTTTTCTCCGCCTCCGCCGCCAACCCCGCCTTCTGCATCTGGGTGGCGAATTTGGCCGCCAGCCCGGGATTCTTCTCGCCCATGATCTCGTGCACGGCGGCGAGATAGGGCATGGCCTCGGCACGGTTGCGGCCGATCTCGCCCTGGAAGTGGGTGATGGCGTCGGCGTAATCGCCCTTGCCCAGCAGCGCGTCGGCCATGGTGCCCGCCGCCCAGCGGTCGGCGCCCTGGGCGGACCCGAACGGGGTCTTGGGCGCGGCGGCGATCTTCTCCTCGTCGGTGGGTTCGCGAAAACCCTCGCCCAGGGGAGCAAGGCGGTAGGGCAGAATCTCGCCGGTGGCCTTGTGCAATTCGCGGCGCAGATCCTCGGCCTTCGTCCCGTCGATCTTTTGGAACCGCGCCAGCAAATCGGCAACGTCACCGCGCCCCTGGTCGCCGTAATCGTCGATGGCGCGTTTCAGCATGCGCGCCGTCTGGCTGGGATCGGAATCGCGGCCCAGCATTTCGGCATAGGCCTGGTTGCCGTCAATGCCGTTCTGGTTGATGGTGTGGTTGGGGAAAGGGTCCGGCTTACCCGCAGGCGACGACGTGGCTCCCGCCGGATCGACGGCATAGAGGACGCCCGGTATCCCTTCCCGGGGATTGCGGGGCGGAGGTGGCAGCGGAATGGTGGGCAGCCCCTGGCGCTTCAGTTCCTGATTCTTCTGGATGGCATCCCAGTTGTCCTGCACCCATTTCTTATACTCCGCCTGGTATTGATCCATCTGCTCTTGCGTCGGCCGGTGTTCGACAAAATGGTTGACGCCAAGGCCGGCCGGCGGCACCGGTTCACCGCCGGGAGGAACGGGCGACGGCAGACGCGGCTGTCCGGGGAACGGCTCCGGGTCCTCGCCGTCGCCGTCGCCATCGCCATCGCCATCGCCGATGGCCTGCCACCATGCCGGCGGTTTCAGTGTGTTGGAATCGCCCGGATTGCGGCCGCCCACCTTGACTTCCCACGGGTCGCTGGGTTTGGCGCTTCCCTGCGGACCGGAACCGCCCAACAGGCTGCCGATCTTGCCGATGGTGGGACCACCCGGCTTGAGGAAGCCGTCCACCTCCAGCCCCTTGTCCTTCTGGAAGCTGCGGATGGCCTGATCCAGGTTGGAATTGTGCCAGCCGTTGGGGCCGTCATTGGTCAGCGGCTTGTAATAGCCGGAAGGGGAAAGGCGGCTATCGGATGTCAAACAGGGAAACCGGACATTGCCGCAGAAACGTGTTTCGGCAAAATTTGACCCATGGCGCTTGTTGGTGGTAGGGCGGGTGGGTGCGGGTACCCTACGGTGTTCTCCCCCCAATCAGCAGCCAGGCAATCCGCGACGATTGCACCTAACAAGGCACACCGCAATGAGAACCCGTTGCCAATGCCATGGAATTGAGATTTGCAGATACCCCCATCTCATGCAGAGCCGGATAATGCAAAAAAAAACAGATAGACCACAGCGGGAAGTAGCACCAGTCCTAGAAACACAAATCGCCGCGATCTGGAACGCCACATGATACCAGAAGACACTAACAAGAGCGCGCCAGGAACTGCGAAGGTTAAAAAATAGGTCAATTTTGTTTCATAATACCAACCGCAAGGCTCGCACGGAAAACGAAAATCCTTCAGACTCCCCAAATAGGGGTCAACCGACATGCTGAGCAATGCCAGCCCCGCTGCCGCATGGATCGCGACCCCGGCATATCGAGCTACTCCTTTCAACCATCTCATTTTGTTCTCAGTCGTTTGTGGTGCGGTCAGCAGCAGAGATTAAGTGACCGCACCACACCCGTTCAATTCGAATCTGGGCGTCTATTCTCGATGATAATCGACGCGGACCTTTACGTCCTTTCCCATGCCCTTGAAGTAGTTTGCAAAATCCTCCATCTGATCGGTGAGGTCGATACAGCCAGCAGAACCTGGCGTTTTGCCGCCGTGTACAGAGAAACCGCCACGCCCCTTGGTATCAGTCCCCTCTCCTGGCTCAAGCCAAATACGAGTCTTGCCCCAAGAATCTTCCAGGCCCGGCCAACTGCTGCCTCCAAAGCGCCCCTTCAAGCGCTCCCACTCGGAGAGCTTGTCGATGTTCTGCAACTGGTCCTGCCTCAAAACCCACTCACCTTCGGGCAGAGGACCTTTGTCCTTTTCCCCCTGATGTTCCGCTCCCTGATATCCCGGACGGCCTGAAACCGCCGGCCAACTCTTGACCACCTTGCCGTCTTCAATGGCCTTAAACTCCTTTCCGTCGAATTCAATGGTCACCGATGGATGAAGGTCGGGGGCTGGTTTCATCGGTCCGCCCGGAGCACCCGGCGGCGGGATCGGGCTGGGCTTCGCCACAGGGGGGATTGGCTGTGTGATGATCGGCCCGCCCTTTCCAGGCTCGGGTTTCCCTTGAACAGGCGGAGTGGTTTCCGGCGGAACCGGAGCCGGCTTGCTCTCTGTAGGCTGCGTGGCAGGCCGCGTCGGAGGAATTGGTTGCGGCTGAGGCGCCGGTTCGGGTTTTGGCAGCTCTGGGGCTGGAATCGGCGCCGGTTTGGGTGGGACCGGTTTTGGCGCGGTCTCCGGCTTTTTCTCCGCCTCCGCCGCCAACCCCGCCTTCTGCATCTGGGTGGCGAATTTGGCCGCCAGCCCGGGATTCTTCTCGCCCATGATCTCGTGCACGGCGGCGAGATAGGGCATGGCCTCGGCACGGTTGCGGCCGATCTCGCCCTGGAAGTGGGTGATGGCGTCGGCGTAATCGCCCTTGCCCAGCAGCGCGTCGGCCATGGTGCCCGCCGCCCAGCGGTCGGCGCCCTGGGCGGACCCGAACGGGGTCTTGGGCGCGGCGGCGATCTTCTCCTCTTCGGTGAGTTCGCGGAAACCCTCGCCCAAGGGGGCAAGGCGGTAGGGCAGAATCTCGCCGGTGGCCTTGTGCAATTCGCGGCGCAGATCCTCGGCCTTCGTTCCGTCGATCTTCTTGAACCGCGCCAGCAAATCGGCGACGTCACCGCGCCCCTGGTCGCCGTAATCGTCGATGGCGCGTTTCAGCATGCGCGCGGTCTGGCTGGGGTCGGAATCGCGTCCCAGCATTTCGGCATAGGCCTGGTTGCCGTCGATGCCGTCCTGGTTGATGGTGTGGTTGGGGAAAGGGGCCGGCTTACCCGCAGGCGACGACGTGGCTCCCGCCGGATCGACGGCATAGAGGACGCCCGGTATCCCTTCCCGGGGATTGCGGGGCGGAGGTGGCAGCGGAATGGTGGGCAGCCCCTGGCGCTTCAGTTCCTGATTCTTCTGGATGGCATCCCAGTTGTCCTGCACCCATTTCTTATACTCCGCCTGGTATTGATCCATCTGCTCTTGCGTCGGCCGGTGTTCGACAAAATGGTTGACGCCAAGGCCGGCCGGCGGCACCGGTTCACCGCCGGGAGGAACGGGCGACGGCAGACGCGGCTGTCCGGGGAACGGCTCCGGGTCCTCGCCGTCGCCGTCGCCATCGCCATCGCCGATGGCCTGCCACCATGCCGGCGGTTTCAGTGTCTTGGGATCGCCCGGATTGCGGCCGCCCACCTTGACTTCCCACGGGTCGCTGGGTTTGGCGCTTCCCTGCGGACCGGAACCGCCCAACAGGCTGCCGATCTTGCCGATGGTGGGACCGTTCGGCTTGAGGAAGCCGTCCACCTCCAGCCCCTTGTCCTTCTGGAAGCTGCGGATGGCCTCGTCCAGGTTGGAATTGTGCCAGCCGTTGGGGCCGTCATTGGTCAGCGGCTTGTAATAGCCGGCGTCGCCCAGGAGGGTTTCCACCTTGGCGACGTCGGGGCGGAAATTGTCGGCACCGCTGCGGCCGACGCTGCCGTGCAAGGTGAACGGGCTGGGGCCGAACAGGTCCTCGATCAGAGCGCCGTCCTTCCACGCCTTCTGGAAGGTGGGCATGGCGGGATCGTCCTCGGCCGAGGCGCCGGCCCCCAGCGACGCGGTCGGCCGTTTCGGTCGCGTGGTGAAGAAGGATTGGATGTCTTCGAACATCGGTCACGCTCCTTTCAAACAAGCACGAAAAAGCCCAGGGCCGTTGCCGGCGCCGGGCGGATTGCGGGCATGAAAAAGCCCGGACGGCGGAAACCGTTCGGGCGTGGCTGTGGGGTTGATGACCTCAAGATAGCAAAGTGGCGACCACCCCGTCAATCACGTTTTGTTCTTGCATGAGCGTTAGGCCGCAGCCCCGGCCGCCCGAAGAAGCGGGGAAGGTCCGGTAAGAGGAATTGGTACCGACCGATAGGGTGGCTGAAATGGGCGCGATGCGGAATGGGGCAAAAGGGCCGCCAAGCGGAAACCTTCGCCCCCGGCGACGTTGAAATCGGCCATAGGAAAGCGCTATAGTGCTCCAAGGTAACACCTAGGAGCACTGCATTGTGGCAGCATCCACGACAAGCCTGAAACTCGACGACGAGATAAAGGGCAAGGTGCAGAGGCTGGCTGTCGCTCAACGCCGTTCGCCGCACTGGATCATGCGCGAAGCCATCGCGCAATACGTTGAACGCGAGGAAAAGCGCGAACAGTTTCGCCAATCAGCCATCGCCGCCTGGAGCGATTATCAAACGACCGGCTTGCATATCACGGCCACCGAAGCCGATGCTTGGCTTGCCAAGCTTGAAGCAGGCGAGGACGTTGAGCCCCCTGAATGCCACGGCTGATCTGGTCGCCTCTGGCGGTACAGGACGTGGCACGGTTGCACGCGTTTCTACGGCCGAAAAGCCAAGCGGCCGCGTCTCGGGCGGTGCGGGCGATCCGCGACAGCGTGAAAATATTGGCGGCGCAGCCTGAAATCGGCCGACCCGTTGACGATATGGAGCCGCAATTCCGTGATTGGCTGATTGAGTTCGGCGATGGCGGCTACGTTGCGCGGTATCATTACGATGGGCGCGATGTTGTCGTTCTGACCGTGCGCCATACAAAGGAAGCTGGATTCTAAAGCTGTGATGGGCGTGCGGCATTTATAGCGCATCGACCTTGGGGCAAAAAATCTGAACCAACGTCTGCATTCGAGTGCCGGGATCCTGCTCTCGAGCGGCCGACATGGGCGCAAAGGGACCATTCGTTCGCGCCAATGCCCAAATACATGGCTGGCCGGGCCAAGCCCGGCCATGACGTTTATGGGCTCGAAGATTTCTTCGCAGGTTGAAAGCGTCAAAAAGCGAGAAGGCGCATCACTCTCGCAAGGCGCCCTCCACACTTATTGTAAACCCCTGGGCCAAACGGTCGGGGGCTTTGGCGATGTCGTGGTGTTTCAGGCCGACGGGAAGAACACGCCGCCCGGCGACAGGGTGAAAATCTCGCAGCCCTGGGCGGTGACGCCGATGGAATGCTCGAACTGCGCCGACAGGGATTTGTCCTTGGTGACCGCGGTCCAGCCATCCGACAAAATCTTGGTGTCGGCCTTGCCGGCGTTGACCATCGGCTCGATGGTGAAGAACATGCCTTCCTTCAGCACCAGACCATGGCCGGGGCGGCCGTAATGCATGACGTTGGGCGGTTCGTGGAAGATACGGCCCAGCCCATGGCCGCAGAAATCGCGCACCACGGAAAAACGCTGCTTCTCGACAAAGGATTGAATGGCCCAGCCGATGTCGCCCAAGGTGGCGCCGGGACGCACCACCTCGATGCCGCGCATCAAGGCCTCGTGCGTGACCTCGACCAGCCGCTTGGCCTTCACGCCGGGCTTTCCCACATAATACATGCGGCTGGAATCGCCGTGCCAGCCATCGACGATGGGGGTGACGTCGATGTTGACGATGTCGCCGTCCTCCAACTTCTTGTCGCTGGGGATGCCGTGGCACACCACGTGGTTGACCGAGGTGCAGATGGATTTCGGGTAGCCGCGATAGTTCAGCGGCGCCGAGATGCCGCCGCGTTCGGCGATGAACTCCGAACACAGCCGGTCCAACTCGCCGGTGGTGACGCCGGGCACCACGTGGGGGCCGATGAAGTCCAAGGTTTCCGCGGCCAAACGGCCGGCCTTGCGCATGCCTTCGAAATCTTCGAGACCATGCAGCGGGATGCGCCCCGCCTCGCGCTCACTTTCCATATGCCTCAGTTCCCAAGGCCGCCCAGGTCGATGGGCAGCCGTTCCTTGATGGTGATTCCGTCCAATGTCATGGAACAGGTATAGCAGATTGCCTCGACGCCGTCGCCCTTGGCTGCCCGCAGACCTTCGGCATAGGTCGGATCGATGTCAGCCGCCGGGCGGAACCCAATGCAATCCTCGCGCTGGACCAGATAAAGCATGACGGCACGGGCGCCCAACGCCACCTGGTCGCGCAGTTCCAACAGGTGCTTGGCCCCGCGTGCGGTGACGGCGTCGGGGAACTCCGCCCAATCTCCCCGTTTCAGGTGGACGTTCTTGACTTCAACGTAGCAAGGCGGCCGGTCGGGCGCTTCCAGCAACAGGTCGATCCGCGAATTGCGGCCGTACTTCACCTCGCGCCGCAGGGTGGCATAGCCGGCCAGTTCGGGAATTCTTCCCTCTGTCACGCCTTCGGCGGCGACCAGGTTGGGCCATGCGGTGTTGACGCCGACCAAGGCACCATCGACGCGGCACAATTCCCAGCTCCAGGCCAACTTGCGCGTCGGGCTGTTGGCCGGCGACAGCCACACCTCGATTCCCGGCGTGCTGGTGCCCAGCATGGCGCCGGAATTGGCCAGATGGGCGGTGACCTCCTGGCCGTCGTCAAGACGGATGTCGGCCAGGAAGCGTTTGTAGCGGCGGATCAGGGTGCCGTGCACCAGGGGATGGGCGAAACGCATGGGGTCAGTCGAAGCTGGGCTGGCACAATTCCTGAACCAGCGAGCGCTGGCCGGAACCGGGGGGCAATGGCTGCGGCTGGCTGGAATGCGGGGTCCAGGCGGTCATGGTCAGCACCTGGAAGGTGGCGGGAACGCGCCCGTCGCCGTCGCCGAATTGGGTGATATAGCGTTCCAGTCCGTGCAGAAGGGTGCGGCGCCGGGTCATGCCCTTGCGCTGCTCGGCGACGGCGTTGGCTTCGCCCATGCCGCGCAGGTCGGCCAACAGCCGCATGGGATCGCCATAGGAAACGTCGATGTCGTCGCAATCCACCACCGGCAGGGCGAAGCCGGCGCGTTGCAACAGCCCGCCCAGGTCGCGCAGGTCGGCGAAGGGCGAGACGCGGGGGCTCATGCCCCCTTCCTCGGCGATTTCGCCTTCGGCCAGCGATTGCCGCAGTTCCTTGAGCGTCTCGCCGCCCAGCATGGCGCCCAGGAACAAGCCGTCGGGTTTCAGGACCCGACGGATTTGCACCAAGGTTCCGGGCAGGTCGTTGACCCAATGTAGCGACAGGCACGAAATCACCAGATCGAAGCTGGCGTCGGCGAAAGGCAGCCATTCCTCGTCCGCCGCCAGGGTCGGGTGGCCGTTGGCGCGTGCACGCGCCGCCATGGCCGGACTGAGGTCGCATTGCACCAGCGTCTCGATGCCGCCCCGCCCGCCCAGGGTGTCGGCGATCTCGCCGGTGTGGCAGCCAAGGTCGAGGGCCAGCGGAAAGCGATGGGTGACGTCGCTCAGGCGGTCGGCCAAACGCTCCGCCACCTCGCGGACCAGGAAATCGTGGGCGGCGAAACGGTCGGCGGCACGGTCACGGCGCTTGCGCAGCAACGAGCGGTCGAAGATTCTGATGGGGTCGGGCATATAGGCTATATGGCATGGTCGGGTGGCCGGGGGGAAGATCGAATCATGCGGGGCAGGGTTCTGTTGCGGCGGATGGTGGACGCGGTGTTGCCGTGCCTGTCCTGCGGCGCGGTGGTCGCCGAACCGGGTAGCCTGTGCCCCGATTGCTGGGCCGGGATGGGTTTCCTGGCGCCGCCCTGGTGTCATGCCTGTGGTCGGCCGTTCGACGTCGATCCCGGCGGCGCCGCCGACCAGATGCTATGCGGTCCGTGTCTCGCCAAACCGCCACCTTGGGGACGGGCGCGGGCGGTGCTGCGGTACGACCAGTCGTCGAAGCCGTTGATCCTGCGGTTCAAGCATGCCGACCGGCTGGAAGGGGCGCCGGCCTTCGCCCGCTGGATGGCCCGTGCCGGCGCCGACCTTCTGGCCGATGCCGAGGTGCTGGTGCCGGTGCCGTTGCATCGCTGGCGGCTGTTGGCCCGGCGTTACAATCAATCGGCGGTTCTGGCGCTGGCGGTGGGACGGTTGAGCGGGCGGGCGGTAGTGCCCGACGCCCTGGTGCGCGTGCGCCGTACGGCGTCGCAAGGTCACATGGACCGGGAACAACGGTTGCGCAACGTGGCCGGCGCCTTTGCGGTGATGCCGGAAAGACAAGACCGGCTGGCCGGGCGCCGGGTGGTTCTGGTCGACGACGTCCTGACCACCGGGGCGACGGTGGGGGAATGTGCCCGCGTGCTGTTGGCGGCCGGGGCGGCGGGAGTGGACGTGCTGACGCTTGGGCGGGTGGTGTTTGGCGATTGAAACGCTATATTAAGGGCCATGTTCAACAGGAGCGTTCGATGGCCGATATCGAAATCTACACCACTCTGGTCTGTCCCTATTGCGTCCGCGCGAAGAGGCTGTTCGACAAGAAGGGCGTCACTTATCGGGAAATCGACGTGTCCCACGACGGCGGGCTGCGCGAGGCGATGACCGCGCGGGCCGGCGGCCGGCGTACCGTGCCGCAAATCTTCATCGACGGCGAACATGTCGGCGGCTGCGACGACCTTTACGCGCTCGACGCCCAAGGTGGCCTGGATTCCAAGCTGGGGGTGGACGCATGAACCCGACGTTCAAGGCGGCCTGTCTTCAGGTCAACGCCACCACCGACCTTCAGCACAATCTCGACACCGCCATGCGCTATGCGGTCGAGGCCCGCGCCGCCGGCGCCGAGCTGATCCTGATGCCGGAAAACGTGGCGATGATGGAATGGGGGCGCTCGAACATCGTGCTCAAGGCCATGCCCGAGGATGATCATCTGGCGCTCAAGGCCTTTCGCGAGTTGGCCAAGGAACTGAACTGCTACATCCATACCGGCACGCTGCATGTGCTGTTGGATGGCGGCATGGTCGCCAACCGGACCTATGTGTTGCGGCCCGATGGCGTGGCGGTCGCCAAGTACGACAAGATCCACATGTTCGACGTGGACCTTGGCTTGGGCGAGGTGTACCGCGAAAGCACCACCTTCCAGCCCGGCGACCGGGCGGTGGCGGCGCGGCTGCCGTGGGGCAAGCTGGGACTGTCGGTGTGTTACGACCTGCGCTTCCCGCACCTGTTCCGCGCCCTGGCCAAGGCCGGCTGCGATTTCCTGGCGGTGCCGGCGGCTTTCACCAAGGTTACCGGCAAGGCCCATTGGCATGTGCTGCTGCGGGCCCGCGCCATCGAGACCGGCTGTTACGTCTTCGCCCCTGCCCAATGCGGCACCCATGCCAACAACCGCGAAACCTATGGTCACGCCCTGATCGTTTCGCCGTGGGGGGAAATCCTGGCCGACGCGCTGGAACAGCCAGGGTGGATCATCGCCGACATCGACCCGCGCAAGGTGGCTGACGCCCGTAAGAAAATCCCCTGCCTGGACCACGACCGTCCCTTCGCCATGCCACCCAAGGATTAAGGCAAGGGAAAGGGACCTGGGCCGTTGACGGCGCAGAGGCGCTGGATGACGGCCCGGCCTTCCATGACGCCGTCTTCATAGGCCACCACCGTCAATCCCGCCGCCAGTTCCAGCAACTCGCCGCGTTTCAACAGGAAGTCGGGGCGGCTGGGGCGGCCAAAGGCTTGGTTGCCGTCGGCGAAGGTTTCGTAAAGCAGCACGCCGCCCGGCGCCAATGCCGCGCACAGCGCCGGGAACAACGGCCGCCACAGGTAATTGGCGACCACCACCGCGTCGAATTGCCGTGGTCCCAGCGGCCATGGCGTGCCGTCCTCAAGGTCGGCGGCGATCAGTTCGGCGCCGGGGGCTGTCGTGCGGCTCAGGTCGCGGTCGATTCCGGTGACGGTATGGCCGCATGCCAGGAAATACCGGCCATGCCGTCCACCGCCGCAGGCCACGTCGAGCACCGAGCCACGGGGGCGCACCAGGGGGGTGAAACGGGCGATCCAGGACGAGGCTTGGTCGGGCATGCGTGTCATCCGGTTGTCTTTGTCCGCCGCTTTCCTATAAAGGGGGGCGGGAAGGGTTCAGATCATGATCTTGTTCGAACTGCGCTGCGCGCGCGACCATCATTTCGAGGGCTGGTTCAAGGACGGCGCCGCCTATGACGCCCAGGCGGCGGCGGGCGAGATCGCCTGCCCGGTGTGCGGCGACACCCAGGTCTCCAAGGCGATCATGGCGCCGCGCCTGAACAAGGCCACCGGCCAAAGTCTGGACGCCCAGGGGGCGGCGCAGGAAATGCGCCGCATGCTGCTCGAACTGCGCCAGACGGTCGAACAGACTTGCGATTACGTGGGCGACAATTTCGCCGACGAGGCCCGCAAGATTCATTACGGCGACGTCGAGGAACGTCCCATCTATGGCGAGGCGTCGGCGGAACAGGCGAGCGAGCTCGAGGCGGAAGGAATCGCCGTCGCCCGTCTTCCCTGGCTCAGGGAAAACTGAGCGGAAAACACGGCCCTTCCAACAACAAACCCCGCCGCGATGCGACGGGGTTTGTCATTGTTCGGACGAAGAAAGCTTATTTCAGACCTTCGCAGAAACGCTTGATGCGCTCGGCGGCCTTGGTCAGCGCCGCATCCGAGGTGGCGTAGGAAATGCGGAAATAGGGCGACAGGCCAAAGGCCGCACCCTGGACCACGGCGACGCCCTCGTCCTCCAGCAGGTAGGTGACGAAGTCGGTGTCGTTCTTGATCACCTTGCCCTTGGCCGTGGTCTTGCCGATGGTGCCGGCACACGACGGATAGACGTAGAACGCGCCCTCGGGGGTGCGGCAGGTGATGCCGGGGCATTGGTTCAGCAGGCCGACGATCAGGTCGCGGCGACGCTTGAACACCTCGGCGTTCGTCGGGATGAAGTCCTGCGGACCGTTCAGGGCCTCGACGGCGGCGGCCTGCGACACCGACGAGGTGTGGGTCACCGACTGCGACTGGATCATGTTGATGGCCTTGATGATCGGCAGCGGACCGGCGGCATAGCCGACGCGCCAGCCGGTCATGGCATAGGCCTTGGACACGCCGTTCATGGTCAGCGTGCGGTCATAGAGCTTGGGCTCGACCTGGGCCGGGGTGGCGAACTTGAAGCCGTCATAGACCAGATGCTCGTACATGTCGTCCGACATGATCCACACATGCGGGTGCTTGAGCAGCACGTCGGTCAGGGCCTTGAGCTCGTCCCAGGTATAGGCGGCGCCGGTCGGGTTGGACGGCGAATTCAGCACCAGCCACTTGGTCTTGGGGGTGATGGCCTTTTCCAGATCGGCGGCTTGCAGCTTGAAGCCGTCTTCCTCCTTGCATTCCACGAACACCGGCACGCCGCCGAACATCAGGGCGATGTCGGGGTACGACACCCAATAGGGCGCCGGCACGATCACTTCGTCGCCGGGATTGATGGTGGCCATGAAGGCGTTGAAGATGGTGCCCTTGCCGCCGACGCCGACGGTGATCTGGTCGGGGGTGTAGTCCAGCCCGTTCTCGCGCTTGAGCTTCGCGGCGATGGCCTTGCGCAGCTCGGGCGTGCCGGCGGGGGCGACGTAGCGGGTCTTGCCCTCGTCGATGGCCTTCTTGCCGGCTTCGCGGATGTTGGCGGGGGTGTCGAAATCCGGCTCGCCCGCGCCCAGGCCGATGACGTCGTGCCCGGCGGCCTTAAGCTCGTTGGCTTTCTGGGTGACCGCGACGGTCGGCGACGGCTTGATGGCGGACAGACGGTCTGCGATGAGGGACATTTTATCTGGTCCTCGAAAGAGGTGTTGGCAATCAAGAGGGGGAAGGTACTTGCGCCGAACAGCCGTTTCAAGGGCCATGCGCGCAAACCAGACTTACGACGGGACCAGGGGCTGAAGCAGTACCCGAAGCTTGTCCAGCGCCTTTTTTTCCAGAACGCGGACACGTTCCTTGGAAAGCTGCATCTCCTTGGCCAGGCAATCCAGCGAGGGCTTGAGCTCGGAAAAATGACGGCGAACGATGATCAGCCGCTCGCGCGTGTCGAGCGCCGCCATCGCGGCGGCAATCGAACGGACGCGGGCGCGCCGTTCCGAACGCGCCAAGGCCACTTCCTCGGGATTGGGACCGGGATCGGGCAGGCGCTCCACCCAGGCGCCGTCGCCGGGCTCGGCCGCGTCCAGGGTCAGGTCGCGGCCGGTGACGCGCGCCGCCAGGGCCTTGACCTCGGCCAGTGGCGTCTTGAACCGCGCGGCCAACGCGGCGGCCCATTCCTCGGCCGGGGCGCCTTCCGCCAGACGTTTGCGCACCGCTAGGAACAGCGCCTTCTGCGCGTTGGTGGTGCCGACCCGCACCAAGGACCACGAGCGCACCATGTGGTCTTGCATGGCGGCGCGAATCCACCACATGGCGTAGGTGGAAAAGCGGTTGTCGTGGGCGTCGGGATCGAATTTGCGCGCCGCCAGCGACAATCCGACCATGCCTTCCTGGATCAGGTCGGCCATGGCCACCCCCGAGGCACGATAGCGTTGCGCCAGTTTCAGCACGAAACGAAAATGGCTTGCCATCAGACGCTCGGTGGCGGAACCGTCGCCGCAACAGGCACGTCGGGCTAGTTCCCGTTCTTCCTCCTGCGAAAGCATGGGGGCCTGATGGGCCAAGGTGTGAAAGCGCCAGGAAAGCGTCATCCGGTTCCATCTCTGGGGCACGCGGCGCCGCCCCCCTTGGCGGTGCGAACGTCCCTATTTTGTTTTATTCGAAAATCGCGCGGACGCCAATTGTCGTCGCGTGATTTTTCCTGAGGGGCGATCCTTGATTTTGCAGGAAGCGTCTTGGGGATTGCCCCCCCCTTTGAAGCAGTCGTTGTGCGCCGGGCAATTTTACAGAATCAAGAAATTTAGCGATCGGCCACATGGGGCGTATTTATACGGAATATCCGGCAACGATCCTTGAGACCTTTATTTCGCATGGACATGGCTTTGGTGTCGAAACCCTGCGCCATACCGAACCCTGCCAAGCGATGTAGGCTGTCTCCGACTTTTGGATTACGTTGCGACGCACACAAGCGGTTGACGCGATACGCAGCCCGGATTATGTTTGCTGCGCCGCAATAACAGCCCCCGGTTGGAGGAAGACCCCTATGGCCACCAAGCAGCAGGCGGAACAATTCTTCGATTTCGATATCAGCAAGTTCGATATCAGCAAGTACCTCGGTGATTTCAAGGTGCCCGGCGTGGACGTCGACACCCTGGTCAGCAGCCAGCGCAAGAACATCGATGCCCTGACCCAGGCCAACAAGCTGGCCTATGAGGGTTTCCAGGCCGTGATCAAGCGTCAGGCCGAAATCCTGCGCCAGACCGTGGACGAGATCGCCCAGGCCACCAAGGACATCGCCGAGCCCGGCAATCCCCAGGAAAAGGCCGCCAAGCAGGCCGAACTGGCCAAGGACGCCTTCGAGCGTTCGCTGGCCAACCTGCGCGAACTGTCCGAAATGGTCGCCAAGGCCAATTCCGAGGCTTTCGATCTGCTGAACAAGCGTTTCACCCAGAACCTGGACGAAGTGCGCGACGCCTTCGCCAAGCTGGGCAAGAAGTAAGCCTTTTCCTTCGGGACAAGGTGAAGGCGGCCCCATCCGACGGGCGGCCTCCGGTTATCGCAGAAGCCCTCGCCTTTTTGGCGGGGGCTTTTCGATTCACGCCCCTTGCCGAAGGGAAGGTAAAAGAAACCCCGCCACGAAGGACGGGGTTCGCTTTGTACTGAATGTGCCGATGGCCTTCAGTTCGATCCCAACAGCTTTTCCGGGTCCAGCTTGATGTCGCGGCGGACTTGGCCGGAACTGCCGAGCGATGGCGCCGCCTTGCCGTCCACCAGGACTTCCAGCGCCCCGGCGTTGCCGACCATCAAGGTCAGGCCAGGGCGGTTGGGGACGACATAGCTGTCGCCCTTGCGCAACAGGCGCGACAACAGCAACTGGCCGTCCATCTCGCGGACCTGGACCCAGCAATCGTCGGTGGCGGCCTTGAGCTGGACGCGGGAATCGGTGTGTTCCTGGCCGATGACCTTGCCCTCTGCCGCCGGGGCCGGTTCGGCGGCCGGAGGCGGAGGCTCGACGACGGCGGCGGAGGCCGGCTGTGTCGCTGCCGGAGGCGGTGTTGGTGTCGCTGCCGGAGGCGGCGTCGGTATCGCCGGAGGAGTGGCGGCCATCGGCTTGGGCTGCTCCACCTTGCCGGCCTCAAGCTTGCCGATGTCGGCGGAGGGAGCATTGGACGGGGTGGCGGCGACCGGGGCGGATTGCTGCGCCTTGGTGTCGTCTTCCTCGGTCGGGGGCACCACTTCGCCATCCTTGGCCGCATTTCCCGCCGTGGGGGTGGCCGGATCCGGCTGGTCCTTGTCCGCGGTCTCTTCCGGCTTGGCTTCGGCGGCGGGGGATTCCTCGGCCTTGGCGTCCTCGACCGGCTTGGCGGTGTCGCCGGTAACGGTGGCCGGGCGGTTCAAGGCGCTGGCCAATCGGTCGGGCAGGGGCGGCACCATCTCGGCCACGTCGGGGCCGGACGACGACAGGAAATACCACGCGCCATAGGCCACGCCGGCCAGAAGCAACCCGAGGAACAGCACCGCGCCGCCGGGAATGCGTCCTTCGGACACCGGCGAGGGGAATACCAGTTCGGAACGGGGATTGAGGTCGCCGGCTGCTTCCGCCCGGAAGCGGCGGACCATTTCTTCGCCGTCGAGGTTCAGGAACTCGGCATAAGTGCGCAAGAAGCCGATGGCATAGGCACCACCCGGCAAGTCCTTGTGGCGTCCCTCTTCAAGCGCCTCCAGAAAGGGCTGGCGGATGCGCAATTGCTGGGCGACCTCGCCCAGGCCCTTGCCGGTCAGCTCGCGGGCGGTCTTGAGACTTTGCCCGACGGCGACGGTGGGGACACCTTGCGCCAAATTCACGTTGTCTTGCGTGTTGCTCGCCACGTTCAACGACCCTTCCCGTAAGCAATGGGGGAAACGAACGGCAGGCTCCTTGTGTAGCAAACTGCCGGGCGGGGTGGCAACCACCCCTCGGCCGGTTTGGGGTGTTTCAAAGGACCGTGCCTTTACAGGGTGACGCCGTGGTCGATGGCGAAGCTTCTGAGCTTGTCGCGCAAGCTGCGGTCTGGCGCCTGCAACAGACTGTCCAGATAGGCCTTGACCGGCGCCACCCGAAGAGTGCGGATCATGGTCTTGACCGGGCCGATGCTGGGCGCCGCCACCGACAGCATGCGTACGCCGCAAGCGATCAGCGCCATGGCTTCGAGCGGCCGGCCGGCCATTTCGCCGCAAACCGACAACGGCACGCCCGCCGCTTCGCACTTGCCGGCGACATGGCGGATGAAGGTCAGCATGCCCGGTGCCAAGGGGTCGTAGCGTTCGGCGATGCGCGGGTTGCCCCGGTCCACCGCGTACAGGAACTGGGTCATGTCGTTCGAACCGATGGACACGAAATCGACCAGCGGCAACAGTGCGTCCAACTGGAAGGCCAAGGCCGGCACTTCCAGCATGGTGCCGACCTTGAGCCCGGCCGGCAAATCGTGCCCCAACGCCCGTTCGCGTTCGATCTCCAGGTTCAGGATGTGGCGGGCTTGGACCAGTTCCGCCACCTCGGCGATCATCGGGAACATCACCCGCAATTCGCGCCCCTTGGCGGCGCGCAGCAGGGCGCGCAACTGATGGCGCAGCACCGCCGGGCGGTCCAGGGTGATGCGGATCGACCGCCAGCCCAGCGCCGGGTTGTCCTCTTCGTATGGATTCCAATAAGGCAGGATCTTGTCGCCGCCGACGTCCAACGCGCGGAACGTCACCGGCTTGCCCTCGGCCTGATCCAGGATCTTGCGGTACAGCAAGGTCTGGGCCGCCACGTCGGGCAGCGCCGAGCGGGCCATGAACGGCAGTTCGGTCCGGTAAAGCCCGACGCCATCGGCTCCCGAATCGCGCAGATGGCTCATGTCCAGCAACAGGCCGGCATTCATCATCAGCTTGATGGCGACATGGTCGTCGGTTACCGCCGGCAGATCGCGCAAGCGTGCGTATTGGGCGGCGCGTTCGGCGCGCAGGCTGATGGCGTCGGCGAAAATGTCGCGGATGTCGTCGCTGGGGCGCACGAATACCTGACCGTTGTCGCCGTCAACGATGACCGGGTCCAGGGGCTCGACCTTGTCCAGCACTTCCTTGGCGCGGCCCACCACCGGAATGTCCAGCGCGCGGGCGACGATGGCCACATGCATGGTGGGCGAGCCTTCCTCGAGCACCAGGCCGCGCAGGCGCTTGGGGTCGTAGTCGAACAGGTCCATGGGGCCCATGGTCCGCGCGATCAGGATGGCGTCGTCGGGCAACTCGCCCGTGCCCTTTTCCTCGCCTTCCGACAAGTGTTGCAGCAGACGGTTGGCCAGATCCTCGAAATCGTGCAGGCGTTCGCGCAAATAGGGGTCGGTGATCTGGCTCATGCGTGCGCGCATGTCGTCGTGCACCTTCTGCACGGCGCCTTCGGCGGTCAGGCCCGAGCGGATGGCCTCGCCGATCTTGCCCAGCCAGCCCTTGTCCTCGGTGAACATGCGATAGGTCTCAAGGACGTCGCGATGTTCGCCGTCACGCATCTCGGGGCGTGAGAACAATTCGTCCAAGGCGTTCTTGATGGCGGCCAGCGCGGTACGCAGCCGTTCCATCTCGGCCTCGGGGTCCTCGGCGACCAGTCGGCGGATGGTGATGCGCGGCTGGTGCAGCACCGCGACGCCGATGCCGACGCCGGCGTTCAGCTTGATGCCCTCGATCCTGAGCGGCAACAGGGCGTTGCCGTCCACCGCCACCAGTTCCTGGCGGTCCACCAGTTCGCCCGACGCCACCAACTCGGCCAGCACCATGGCCACCGTCTCGAGGGTCTCGATCTCCTCGTCGGTGTAATGGCGCATGGTGCGGTTCTGCACCACCAGCACGCCGATGACCCGGCCGCCGCGGATGATCGGCACACCCATCAGCGAATGGAAGATTTCTTCGCCGGTTTCCGGGCGATAGGCGAACATGGGGTGGGCCTGGGCGTCGGCCAGCGCCAGCGGGCGGGCATGGGCGGCGACGTCGCCGACCAGACCTTCGCCGACCCTGAGCCGGGTCTTGTGCACCGCCGACTTCTTCAGGCCTTCGGTGGCGAACAGTTCCAGCACTTCGCCGGCACGCATGACGTAGCACGAGCACACCTCGGCCACCATGTCGGCGGCGATCAGCGTCACCACCTTGTCCAGGCGTTCCTCGGCGGTGCCGCCGCCGGCCATGACGTCACGCAGACGGGCCAGCAGGCGGCGCGAGACGGAAGGCGCCGCCGCCTGCATCACGCCACCCGTTCCGGCGAGGCGGTGCGCAGGGTCAGCGCGGCGATCGCCTGATCCACCAGTTCCGCCAGGATTTCGGCGCAGGGCGCTTCACGGGTGACCAGGCCGACACTTTGCCCGGCCATCACCGAACCGTTCTCGACGTCGCCGTCGATGACCGCGCGTCTGAGCGCGCCGGCCCAGAAATGCTCGATCTCCAACTGAGCTTCCTTCTGCTCCAGTTCCCCCGCGCGGTAGCGGTGGATGACCTCGTGCTGGAACTCGACGAAACGCTTGGTTCCTTCGTTGGCCAAGGCCCGCACCGGGATGACCGGAAAGGCCGGGTCCACCTGGGCGGTGGGCACGGCGTCGCGGGCGGCGGCGCGGATGAACGCCTGCTTGAACTTGGGGTGCGCCACGCATTCCGAGGCGCAGACGAAGCGGGTGCCCAACTGTACGCCGACGGCGCCCATCTCCAGATAGCTGACGATGGCTTCGCCGCGGCCGATGCCGCCGGCCACGAACACCGGTACGCGCGCCGCCATCTCGGGCAGGATTTCCTGGGCCAGCACGCTGGTCGCCACCGGGCCGATATGGCCGCCGGCTTCGGTTCCTTCGATCACCAGGGCGTCGGCGCCCGAGCGCACCAACTTTTTCGCCAGCACCAAAGCGGGGGCGAAACACACCACCTTGGCCCCGGTTTCCCTGGCCCGCTTGATGGCCGCGCCGGACGGCAGGCCGCCGGCCAGCACGATATGGCCGACCCGCATCTCGCCGCACACGTCGATCAGACGGTCCAGTTCGGGATGCATGGTGATCAGGTTGACGCCAAAGGGTTTGGCGGTCAGGGTTTGTGTCGCGGCGATCTCCTCGGCCAGACGGTCAGGCGCCATCGACCCACAGGCGATGACGCCGAACCCGCCGGCGTTGGAAATGGCGGCCACCAGGTGGCGTTCGGAAATCCAGGACATGGCGCCGCCAAGGATGGCGACGTCGGTGCCCAGGAATTCGCGCCCGCGCTGCCACAACTGGTCAAGGCGTTCGCGCGGAAAGGTCATTCCTTTCCTCTCCCCCTCGATAATCGGGCTTTACGCCGCGTCCAGGCCGTAAGCGGTATGGAGCGCACGCAACGCCAGTTCAGTGTACTTCTCCTCGATCAGGACGGAAATCTTGATCTCGGAGGTGGAGATGACCTGGATGTTGATGCCTTCGGCGGCCAGGGTCTGGAACATCTTCTGGGCGATGCCGGCATGGCTGCGCATGCCGACGCCGATCACCGAGACCTTGACCACGTTGGCGTCGGCCACCAGCTTCTCGAACGTGAGGCCGGCGTCGGACACCACCTTCTTGGCGCGGTCAAGGTCGGCCTTGCCCACGGTGAAGGTCAGGTCGGTGGATTTGCCGTCGTCGGACACGTTCTGGACGATCATGTCGACGTTGATGGCGGCGTCGGCCAGCGGGCCGAAGATGGACGCGGCCACGCCCGGACGGTCGGAGACCTTGACCAGGGTAACCTTCGCTTCGTCGCGGCTGTAGGCGATGCCGCTCACCAATTCCTTTTCCACGATCTCATCCTCATCGCAAACCAGAGTACCGGGCTTGTCCTCGAAGCTGGACAACACCTGGACGCGCACGCGGTGCTTCATGGCCATCTCGACCGAGCGGGTCTGAAGCACCTTGGCGCCGACCGAGGCCAGTTCCAGCATTTCCTCGTAGGTGATCTTATCGAGCTTCTTGGCGCATTTCACGATCCGGGGATCGGTGGTGTAAACGCCGTCCACATCGGTGTAGATGTCGCAACGGTCGGCATGCAAGGCCGCCGCCAGCGCCACCGCCGAGGTGTCCGAGCCGCCGCGGCCCAGCGTGCTGATGCGGTTATCCGGTCCCAGGCCCTGGAAGCCGGCGACCACCGCCACCTGGCCTTGTTCCATGCGGCGGATCATGTCCTCGGTCTCGATGGTCATGATGCGGGCCTTGCCGTGCACGCCGTCGGTGCGGATCGGCAATTGCCAGCCGCACCAGGACCGCGCCTCGACGCCCAGTTCCTGAAGACCGATGGCCAACAGGCCGGTGGTCACCTGTTCGCCGGTGGCGACGACCTGGTCGTATTCCCGCGCGTCGTGCAGCGGCGCCATCTGTTTGCACCAGTCCACCAACTGATTGGTGGTGCCGGACATGGCGGACACCACCACGGCGACCTGATTGCCGGCCTCGACCTCGCGCTTGACGCGCTTGGCCACGTTCTTGATACGGTCGATGTCGCCGACGGAGGTTCCGCCGAACTTCATGACGATGCGAGCCATGAGGAATTCCTTTTGGACCTGCCCCCTATTCCATGGGGGTCACTGGTCGGTTCCACGAATCTTTCGTTTGCCCGGTTGCCGCCCGGAGGGCGCCTCTTCATACTCTGTCGCCAATCTGGAAGCAAGTGCGGCCGCCCCCCTGTTCCGACGGCCGCGACGAGGAGTCCTTCATGTCCGAAGCCAACGCGCCCGCGCGCCCCGTTCAGCCCCAATCCCCCGCCCGCCAGGCCACCTCCTCGGCCGAGGAGGTGGCCCGCTTCACCGCCATGGCCGAGGCGTGGTGGGACCCGACCGGCAAGTTCAAGCCGTTGCATCGCTTCAATCCGGTGCGGCTGGCGTTCATGCGGCGCAAGCTGGCCCAGCATTTCGGGCGCGACGCTGATGCCGTCCAGCCGTTCGAGGGGCTGCGTCTGCTTGACGTCGGTTGCGGCGGCGGTCTGTTGTCCGAGCCTCTGGCGCGCATGGGCTTCGCCGTTACCGGTATCGACGCCGGGGAAAAGAACATCGGCGTCGCCCGCATCCACGCCGAACAATCGGGGGTCGCGGTCGATTACCGTGTCGGCGGTCCCGAGGACGTCGAGGCCAATTCCTTCGACGTGGTGCTGTCCATGGAAGTGATCGAGCATGTGCCCGATCCCGCCCGCTTCATCTCGTTGGCGGCCGGCGCGGTGCGGTCGGGCGGCGTGTTCCTGGGGGCCACCTTGAACCGCACCTTGAAATCCTATGCCCTGGCGGTGGTGGGGGCCGAATACGTGCTGCGGTGGCTGCCCGCCGGCACCCATGACTGGCGCAAGTTCATCAAGCCGTCGGAATTCGCGGCCTTGCTGCGTGACGCCGGGATCGAGGTTCGCGACCAGAAAGGCCTGGCCTACGCGCCGTTCGCCGACGATTGGCGCGAGACCGATTCCTTGGACGTTAACTACATGCTGTTTGGCGTAAAAGGATAGGGACGGTAGATAACGCTTCCGGCCGGGCGGGCGTCGGCCTAAGCTGGGACACGGGTTTTCCCAGCGGAGGGCGAGAAATGCCTGAGCCCGGAGCCGGAGGCAGATTGCGGCGTCTGGACCGCGCCACCGTCCTGGCGGTGATGGCGTGGACGGTGGTGGTCATCGCCTCGCTGGCGTGGAACCTGTACAACACCTGGGAAACCAGCCGTGATCTGGCGCGCCGCGAGGCGGTGGCCCATTTCAACAAGGATCAGGCCATCCGTTATTGGGCGTCGCGTCACGGCGGCGTCTATGTGGAGGTCGATGCCAACACGCCCCCCAATCCGGCGCTTGAGCATATTCCCGAACGCGACCTGACCACGCCGTCGGGGCGCCATCTGACCTTGATGAACCCCGCCTACATGCTGCGTCAGGTGATGGACGACTATGCCGGGCTTTACGGCATTCGCGGCCGGATCACCAGCCTGTTGCCGCTCAATCCCGACAACGCCGCCGATCCTTGGGAGGAGATGGCCCTCAAGCGTTTCGAAACGGGAGAGCGGCAGGTGTTCGAGTTCGTGACCACCGACGGCGAGCCCTATCTGCGCCTGATGCAGGCGATGATCACCGAGCAAAGCTGTCTGAAGTGTCACGGTCACCAGGGCTACGAGGTGGGCGACGTGCGTGGCGGTGTCGGCATCGCCCTGCCCTTGGCGCCCTATCAGCACACCGCCCGTATCGCCATGGCCATCCAATCCCTGACGCACGCGGTCATCTGGCTGGTGGGGGTTGGCGGGATCGTGCTGGTGGGCATGCGGTTCCGCGCCCTGGCGGCAGAGGATGTGGCCGAGCAGGCCCGCATAGCGGTGCTTCATCACCGGTTGGAGTTGGTCCTGGGGGCGGTCAGCGACGGCATCGTCGGCATGGACCAGAAAGGCGCGGTCAAGTTCGCCAACCCGGCGGCGGCGGCGATTTTGGGCTATGGCGCCGGAGAGCTTTTGGATCGCGATCTGCACGAAACCGTCAACCCGCCGGGCGAGCCGGGGCGCATTTTGTTGGGTGGGGTCGATTCGGGGCGCATCGGCAAGATGTTCCGGCGCAAGGATGGGACCCTGGTGCCGGTCGAACTGGCGGTTTCCCCGGTCAGCGAGGAAGGACAGCCGGTCGGCGCCGTGGTGGTGTTCCGTGACGTCTCGGAGCGTCTCGAAGGCGAAAGGCGCAGCCGCGAATTGATGGAGAAACTGGCGCAAAGCAACCAGGACCTTCAGCAATTCGCCTACAGCGTGTCCCATGATCTGCAAGAGCCGTTGCGCATGGTGGGCTCTTATCTGCAACTGCTCAGCCGCCGTCTGGGCGACGGCTTGGATGGCGATTGTCGCGAATTCATCGGCTTCGCCGTGGACGGCGCTGCCCGCATGAGCCGGATGATCGCCGATCTGGTGGAGTTTTCCCGCGTCGAAAGCCGCGCCGGCCCCATGTCCCAGGTGGATGTGAACCAGGTGGTGGACGACGCCCTGGCCAACCTGGCCGTGGCGATCGAGGATTCGGGCGCCGACATCCAGGTGGACAAACCGTTACCCGCGGTGATGGGCGATGCCAGCCAACTGGAACGGCTGTTCCAGAATCTGGTCGGCAACGCCATCAAGTTCCGCTCTCCCGACAGGCCGCCACACATCCAGGTCACAGCCGTCATCTTTGACGGCATGGCCGAATTCCGGGTTTCCGACAACGGCATCGGCATTCCCGCCGACAGTTTCGAACGCATTTTTCAGGTGTTCCAGCGGCTGCATTCCCGCGACCGCTACGAAGGGTCGGGCATCGGTCTGGCGGTGGTGCGGCGCATCGTCGAACGGCATGGCGGCCGGGTTTGGGTTGAATCCCGCGAAGGTGTCGGCAGCGTGTTCCACCTGACATTGCCTTTGTCGAATTTGGCTGCGTCGGGCGGCAATTAAGCCTTGCGACAGCCCCCGACGCATGCCTATCACGTGTCTGTTCTTGTGTCGTATCGGGACGACAGCGCGGGGTGGGCATGCCGGGAATGAACAAACTGGTGGCGGCGCTGTTCGTCTTGGTGTGGGCCTTGGCCGCAGGGGGCGCGCGGGCGGACGTGATCACCTTGCGGGCCGACGAATGGTGCCCGTTCGATTGTTCCGGCCAACCCGAAGGCTATGGGGTCGAGGTCACCAAGGCGATTTTCGCCAAGGCCGGCCATCGGGTGGAGTTCGCCTTGTCGCCGTGGAGCCGTTCGCTCGAGGATTGCCTGCGCGGCGCGGTGACGGCGGTGATCGGCGCCGCTCCCGTCGACAGTCCCGATCTGGTGTTTCCCCATCTTCCCATCGGCGTGTGGGACACCACCTTCCTGGTGCGCCGGAACGATCCGTGGCGGTTCGACGGTGTGGCCAGCCTGAGCCGGGTCAAGCTGGGCGGCATCATCGGCTATATCTATATGGAGCCGGTGGCGTCCTATATGGACGCCAACCGCAACCGGCGGGACCGTGTCGATCTGGTGGGGGGGCGGACGCCCCTGGACGTCAACCTGCGCAAATTGTTGGGTGGACGCATCGATGCCACCATGGAAAGTCGTGCGGTCCTTGAGTACAAGCTCAAGGAGATGGGCCTTGCCGATCAGGTGGAGTTCGCCGGGGGGACGGAAAGCGGGCCGATCTACGTCGCCTTTTCCCCCAAGCATCCGAAATCGCGCGAATACGCCCGACTGTTCGACCGCGGCTTGGCCGAGATGCGGGCCAGCGGCGAACTCAAGGCCATTCTTGACCGCTATGGCGTGCGCGATTGGCAATAAGCCCTGCGTGGGTGACACCTTGGCGGCAAATGCGCTATATGATCGGCCCCGGTCCCGGTTTCCTGGGGATTGGGTCCTTTTCACGGTCGCGGTGCAAGCATGAGCGTGCGAACCTATCGCCAGATTCAACGTCGTCAGTCGCGGTTGATCCACGTCGGGGCCGTGCCGGTGGGCGGCGATGCCCCCATCTCGGTGCAGACCATGACCAACACGCTGACATCCGACGTGGCGGCCACGGTGGCGCAGATCAAGCGGGCCGAGGCGGCGGGCGTGGACATCGTCCGCGTGTCGTGCCCGGACGAAGACTCCACCCGCGCGTTGAAGGACATCGTCGCCCAGGTGTCGGTGCCGGTGGTGGCCGACATCCATTTCCATTACCGGCGCGCCATCGAGGCGGCCGAGGCGGGCGCCGCCTGCCTGCGCATCAATCCCGGCAACATCGGCTCCAGCGACCGGGTGCGCGAGGTGGTCAAGGCGGCCAAGGATCACGGCTGTTCCATGCGCATTGGCGTCAACGCCGGGTCGTTGGAAAAGCATCTGTTGGAAAAATATGGCGAGCCATGTCCCGAGGCCATGGTGGAAAGCGCCTTGGAACACGCCAAGATTTTGGAAGATAACGACTTCCGCGAGTTCAAGATCAGCGTCAAGGCGTCCGACGTGTTCCTGGCGGTGGCGGCCTATCATGGCTTGGCCGAGGCCTGCGACTATCCCTTGCACCTGGGTATCACCGAGGCCGGCGGGCTGATCGGCGGTACGGTGAAGTCGGCCATCGGCATGGGCAACCTGTTGTGGGGTGGCATCGGCGACACCATCCGGGTGTCGCTGTCGGCGCCGCCCGAGGAAGAGGTCAAGGTCGGCTTCGAGATTTTGAAGTCGCTGGGCTTGCGCACGCGCGGCGTCAACATCGTGTCGTGCCCATCCTGCGCACGCCAGGGCTTCAACGTGGTGGATACCGTCGCCTTGCTGGAAAAGCGCTTGGCCCATGTCACCGCGCCGGTGACGCTGTCGATCATCGGCTGTGTGGTCAACGGTCCCGGCGAAGCGCGCGAGACCATGATCGGGTTGACCGGCGGCGGCGGCGACAACCACATGGTCTATGTTGCCGGCACCCCCGACCACAAGATCGATGGCGACGCCATGGTCGAACACATCGTCCAGTTGGTGGAACAGAAGGCGGCGGAAATCGAAGCCGCCAAAGCGAAGGAATAAGTTATCGTGTCCAGCCTGCAACCTGTCCGCGGCACCCACGACCTGTTGCCCGACGATTCCCGCCGCCACCGCCATGTGGAGCAGACCGCGTTCGAGGTGGTGAAGCGTTACGGTTATGGCGAGGTCGTCACCCCCATCTTCGAGTTCACCGAAGTCTTCTCGCGTACGCTGGGCGAGACCTCGGACGTGGTGACCAAGGAGATGTACACCTTCGCCGACCGCTCGGGCGATTCCATCACCCTGCGTCCCGAGGGGACGGCGGGTGTGGCCCGTGCCTTCATCTCGGGCGGGCTGTCGCAGAACCTGCCGCTCAAGCTGTTCTATCGCGGGCCGATGTTCCGCCACGAACGCCCGCAGAAGGGGCGGTTGCGCCAGTTCCATCAGGTGGGGGTCGAGCTTTTGGGCGTGGACAGCCCCCAGGCCGACGTGGAAGTGGTGTCCATGGCCTTTCGCATGTTGCAGGCGCTGGGGCTGGGCGACACGGTGCAACTCGAGATCAACACCTTGGGCGACGCCGACAGCCGCACCGCCTATCGCGACGCGCTGATCGCCTATCTCGAACCCTTCCGCGACGCGCTGTCCGAGGACAGCCGGGCGCGGCTGGACAAGAATCCCATGCGGGTGCTCGATTCCAAGGACGAGGGCGACAAGCGCATCGTCGCCGGCGCCCCCTTGATCCAGGATTGCCTGACACCGGGCGCGCGGGCCTTCTTCGACGAGGTCTGCGCCGGCCTGACCGCGCTGGCGGTGCCGTTCGTGGTCAACCCCAAGCTGGTGCGCGGCCTCGACTATTACTGCCATACCGCTTTCGAGTTCATCACCACCGCGCTGGGCGCCCAGGGGACGGTGCTGGCCGGTGGCCGCTATGACGGGTTGATCGGTCAGATGGGTGGTCCCGCTACCCCCGGCATTGGCTGGGCGGCGGGTGTCGAACGCCTGTCCATGCTGGTCGAGGACGTGCCCGAAGCGGCGCGGCCCGTCGCGATCATTCCCATGGGCGACGTCCAGGCAGCCATGGTGCTGGCTGATCGTCTGCGCGCGGTTGGCTTGGCGGTCGATCTTGGCTTTTCGGGCAACATGAAGAAGCGCATGGCGCGTGCCAACAAGGCCCGTGCCCGTTTCGCGGTGATCCTGGGCGATGACGAGGCGGCGCGGGGTGCGGTCACCTTGCGCGACCTCGATTCCGGGTCTCAGGAAGAGGTGCCGCTGGCGGCGCTGGAGGAGCGGCTGCTGCGGCCATGAGTTCCGCCTCGCCCCGTTTCGTCGTGGTCGGCGCCAACCATCGGTCGGCGTCGCTGGGCCTGCGCGACCAATTGTTCGTGGACGATTCCGGGGTTGCCGATTTTCTGGTCGGGCTCAAGGCGCGCGGCCTTTATGAGGTGCTGGTGCTGTCCACCTGCGACCGGGTCGAGGTGTGGGCGGGCCATCACGACGGGGACATGGCGACGTCCCTGATCTGCGAGGCCTATGGCGCGCGGGCCGGGTTGTCCCCGGCGGCTCTGGCCGGGCAGCTTTATACCCATGTGGGCGAGGCGGCGGTGCGCCATGCCTTTGCCGTGGCCAGCGCCATGGATTCCCTGGTGATCGGCGAACCGCACGTCGCCGGCCAGGTCAAGGCGGCCCACCGTCTGGCCCGCGACGCCGGAACCTGCGGCCCCGAGCTCGAGGCGGTGCTTCAGGCGGGTTTCGCCTGTGCCAAACGCATTCGCAGCGAGACCCACATCGGCGAGGGACCGGTGTCCATCGCCGCCGCCGCCGTCCAACTGGCGGGCGACCTGCACGGCGACCTGTCCCATTGTTCGGGGCTGGTGCTGGGGGCCGGCGACATGGGCGAACTGGTGGCGGAAAGCCTGATGGCCGCCGGCCTGGGGCGGCTGTCGGTGACCGCGCCGCGCGCCAGCCGGGCCGAGGCCCTGGCCCACGCGCTCAACGCCAACGTCGTTGCGTTCGAGAACATGCGGGAGGCCCTGGCCGGGGCCGACGTGGTGGTGGCGTCCTCGGGCGGGCGCGCCGTCCTGGTGACCTCGGAGGTGGTCACCGCCGCGCTCAAGAAACGGCGGCGCAAGCCGATCTTCCTGGTGGACGCCGGCATTCCCGGCGACATTGAACCGGCGGTCAACCGCATCGACGGCGCCTTCCTTTACGACCTCAACGACCTGGAGCAGGTGGCGCTGGAAGGGCGCGCGACCCGCGAACAGGCGGCGCGGTCCGCCTGGACCATCCTGGACGACGAGGTATCGCTGTTCCTGCGCGGGCGCGCCGCGCGGGTGGCCGTTCCGGCCATCGTCGCCTTGCGTCAGCGCTTCGAGGAAACCCGCGAGGCGGTGCTGGCCGAAAGCCACGGCGACGCCGACGCCGCCACCCGCCTGTTGATCCACCGCCTGCTGCACGCGCCCAGCGAGACCATGAAATCGGTGGCGGCCGAAGGCGCGGATTGGCAGCACATGGAAAAGACGTTGCGGACGTTGTTCCGCCTGGATTGATGGACAAGGCATGAATCTCGACGCCCAACTGGACAAGGTCCTTTACCGTTACGACGAATTGCGCGAGTTGCTGTCGTCGGCCGACGGTTCCTCCTTTGCCCGGCTTTCCAAGGAATTCTCGGAAATCGAGCCGGTGGTGGGGGCGGTGCAGGCGCTGAAGAAGGCCCGCGCCGACATGGCCGAGGCCGAGGCCATGATGGCCGATCCCGAGATGAAGGATCTGGCCGAGGCGGAATATTACGAGCTCAAGGACCGTCTTCCGGGGCTGGAACGCGACGTTCAGCTGATGCTGCTGCCCAAGGACGAGGCCGACGAAAAGAACGCCATCTTGGAAGTGCGGGCCGGCACCGGCGGCGAGGAGGCGGCGCTGTTCGCCGGCGAGTTGTTCCGCATGTACGAACGCTACGCCGCCACCAAGGGCTGGCGTTTCGAGGTGATGGACGTCAACGAGACCGACATCGGCGGCATGAAGGAAGCCACCGCCACCATCACTGGCCGTGGCGTGTTCGCGCGTCTCAAGTTCGAATCGGGGGTGCATCGCGTCCAGCGCGTTCCCGCCACCGAGGCCGGTGGCCGCATCCACACCTCTGCCGCCACGGTGGCGATCATGCCCGAAGCCGAAGAGGTGGACGTCCAGTTGAACGATTCCGACCTGCGTTTCGACGTCTACCGCTCGCAAGGTTCGGGCGGCCAGTCGGTCAACACCACCGATTCGGCGGTGCGCGTCACCCACATTCCCACCGGCTTGGCCGTCGCCTGCCAACAGGAAAAGAGCCAGCACAAGAACAAGGCCACCGCGCTCAAGCTGTTGCGGGCCCGTCTCTATGACATGGAGCGCGCGGCCAAGGATGCCGAACGCGCAGCCGCCCGCAAGTCCCAGGTGGGGTCGGGCGACCGTTCGGAGCGCATCCGCACCTATAATTTCCCGCAGGGCCGGGTCACCGACCACCGTATCAATCTGACGCTCTATAAGATCGACGAGGTGATGAACGGCACCGCGTTGGAAGAGGTGGTCGAGGCCCTGATCGCCGCCGACCAAGCCGAGCGTCTGGCGGAGATGGCCTAGGGTGGAGACGATCGGCGCCGCCGCCCGTGCGCTCGCCCAACGTTTCGTCGCCGCCGGCATCGATACTGCCCGTCTCGACGCCCGGCTGTTGGTGGCCGAGGTGGCGGGCATCGCCCCCGACCGGGTGGCGTTGGCTCCCGACACGCCGTTGACCTCGGAGCAGGCGACTCGGCTGGAGCATCTGGCGGTTCGGCGCCAACGGCGCGAACCCATCAGCCATATTCTGGGCCGGCGCGGCTTTTGGACGCTTGAGCTCAAGGTCACCGCCGACACCCTTGATCCGCGTGGCGACACCGAGACCCTGGTCGAGGCGGTTCTGGCGCGTGTCGCCGACCGTTCGGCACCGCTGCGCGTGATGGATTTCGGCACCGGCACCGGCGCAATCCTTTTGGCTTTGCTGTCGGAACTGCCCAACGCCAGCGGCGTGGCGGTGGACAAAAGTCCTGCGGCATTGGCGGTGGCACGGGAAAACGCCGAAAACCACGGTCTGGCCGGGCGGGTCGATTTCGTGCTGTCCGATTGGGCGGCGGCGGTGGAGGGGAGTGCCGACGTGGTGGTGTCCAACCCGCCTTATATTCCCGATTCCGATATCGACCGCCTGGAACCCGAGGTGGCGACGTACGAACCCCGTCTGGCCCTGGCGGGCGGACCCGACGGGCTGGAATGTTACCGCGTCCTGGTGCCGCAGATGGCGGCCCTGGCGGTGCCCGGCGGCGTGGTCGCGGTCGAGGTGGGGGCGGGACAGGGCAGCGACGTGGCCGCGCTTTTCCGGCAGGCCGGATTGACGGTGGTGGCGCTGCCGCGCGATCTTGCCGGGGTCGAACGCTGCGTGGTCGCCACCAAGTGATAGGGGCCCTTGCAAAAAAGATCGCAAAAGGTTGGCGAAGACCCTGAAAAAAGAGTTGGAAAGCACGCGCTTCCCGGATAGGGTGACGCCCGTCGAGCGCCACCGAGCCGAGGACCGCGTAGAGCCGGCAGCTCCGCCCCTCACCGCAGCGCCAACCGATCCCTCCATTGCCCAACCTCGGTGATCCGAGGTCATGGCCGGACCCGGAACGCCGGGTGGATCGACTTAAGACTTGTGCATCGACTGGTATCTGGTGAAGGCAGGATCCGTGAACCCGAAGCAACGCTCCCGTGGCCGTGGCAATAACGGCGGTAATCCCAACCGTGGCAACTATAACGGCGGCGGCGGCCATAGCGGCGCGCCCCGGCACATCAACGTCCGCACCCAGGTGTTCGATTCCAACGGACCCGAAGGTCGTATCCGTGGCAACGCCCATCAGGTGATGGAAAAATATCTTGCCCTGGCCCGCGACGCTTCGTCCCAAGGCGACCGGGTGGCGGCCGAGAACTTCTATCAGCATGCGGAGCATTATTTCCGCCTGATCAACGCCTATAACCAGAACAACGGCCAGCGCCGGCCGCAGAACCTGCCGACCCCGGCCGAGGACCAGGCTGACCTGGGATCCGAGGACGGCGAGGGAGAGGGAGAGGGCGAGGGTGAACAGCAGGCTTTGGCCGCTGGATCTGCCGCCGAACAAATGGCCCAACCGGAATTCGAGCCCGAGGACGTGTCGGCCGAGGTTTCCCAGCAGGCTGCGGAACGGCCGCACCGTGCGCCGCGCGGCGAACGCCAGCCGCGTGGGGAACGCCAACCGCGCGAGCAGCGTGAACCCCGTGAGCCTCGAGAGTCCCGCGAACCGGCAGAAGCCGAAGCGGCGCAGGTGGTGCAGCAACCCGCCGAAGGCGCCAAGCCGGAACGGGCTCCGCGTCGCCGGGCCCCGCGTCAGGCCGCACAGCCCGCCGCCGAGAGCGATGCTTCGGTGCCCGAAACGGCGGCTTGAGTCGGTTCCGTTCAATGGGAACACCCTCCGGTGAAAACTGGAGGGTGTTTTTATTTGTCCATATTTCTCCTCGCTTGCGGCCGGCTGAATTTCTTCCATATCTATCATCGGTTCCGTGAGGGCCGGGTGCGTTGCCGTTGATTGGGACGTGCCGGCCTGTCGCCTGGGAGGTCGAGATGGATTTCGAGAAGTACACCGAGCGTTCCAAGGGGTTCGTGCAGTCGGCGCAAACCCTGGCCGTACGCCGGGGGCACCAGCGTCTTTTGCCCGAACACCTGCTTAAGGTCTTGTTGGACGACAAGGAAGGGCTGGCCGCCAATTTGACGCGCGCCGCCGGTGGAGACCCCAAGAAGGCTTTGGCCGCCGTTGATGCCGAGTTGGACAAGTTACCCACGGTGGAAGGCCCCGGTGCCGGCGGCCTGCATCTCAGCACCGAACTGGCCCGCGTCTTCGAGCAGGCCGAGCAGATGGCACAAAAGGCCGGCGATTCCTATGTGACCGCCGAACGCATGTTCCTGGCGCTGTCCATGGCCGCTGGAACGCCCTCGGCCCGCATCCTGTCGGAAGCCGGGCTTACGCCCCAGGGGCTCAACCGGGCGATCGAGGAGGTACGCAAGGGGCGCAAGGCCAATTCCGCCTCGGCCGAGGATTCCTATGACGCGCTCAAGAAATACGCCCGTGACCTGACCGCCGCCGCGCGTGAGGGCAAGCTGGACCCGGTAATCGGCCGTGACGAGGAAATCCGCCGCACCATCCAGGTGTTGAGCCGCCGCACCAAGAACAATCCGGTGTTGATCGGCGAGCCCGGCGTCGGCAAGACCGCCATCGTCGAGGGGTTGGCCATCCGCATCGTCAACGGCGACGTGCCGGAAAACCTCAAGATGAAAAGCTTGATGTCGCTCGACATGGGCTCGCTGATCGCCGGCGCCAAATTCCGCGGCGAATTCGAGGAACGCTTGAAGGCGGTGCTGAACGAAGTGGCGTCGGCCAATGGCGACATCATCTTGTTCATCGACGAGATGCATACCCTGGTGGGGGCCGGCGCCTCGGAAGGGGCCATGGACGCCTCGAACCTGCTCAAGCCGGCCTTGGCGCGCGGCGAACTGCATTGCGTCGGCGCCACCACGCTGAACGAATACCGCAAGCATGTGGAGAAGGACGCGGCGCTGGCGCGGCGGTTCCAGCCGGTGTTCGTGTCCGAGCCCACGGTCGAGGACACCATCTCGATTCTGCGCGGCATCAAGGAAAAGTATGAACTGCATCACGGTGTCCGCATCAGCGATTCGGCACTGGTGTCGGCGGCGACCCTGTCCAACCGTTACATCACCGACCGTTTCCTGCCCGACAAGGCCATCGACCTGGTGGACGAGGCGGCGAGCCGTCTGCGGATGGAAGTGGATTCCAAGCCCGAGGAACTGGACGAACTGGACCGCCGGATCGTCCAACTCAAGATCGAGCGCGAGGCGCTGAAGAAGGAATCCGACCGCGCCAGTCGCGACCGTTTGGAAAAGCTGGAAGAGGAACTGGTCGACCTGGAAGCGGAAAGCGAGCGGGTCACCAGCGCCTGGCGGGCGGAAAAGGATCAACTGGCGTCGTCCACCAAGATCAAGGAACAGTTGGACCAAGCCCGTATCGAGGCGGAGAAGGCCCAGCGCGAAGGCCGTTACGAAAAAGCCGGCGAGCTTCTTTACGGCGTCATTCCCGACCTTGAGCAAAAGTTGGCCCGTGCCGACGGCAAGCAAGCCGGCATGCTGAACGAGGCGGTGACCGAGGAGCAGATCGCCGCCGTGGTGTCGCGTTGGACCGGCATTCCGGTGGACAAGATGCTGGCCGGCGAGCGCGAAAAGCTGCTCGACATGGAAAACCGCCTGAAAACCCGCGTGGTCGGCCAGGAAGAGGCGGTGGTTGCCGTCTCCAACGCCGTGCGCCGGGCCCGTGCCGGACTTCAGGACCCCAACCGACCCATCGGTTCGTTCCTGTTCCTGGGGCCGACCGGCGTCGGCAAGACCGAATTGACCAAGGCGTTGGCCGAGTTCCTGTTCGACGACGAAACCGCCATGGTGCGCGTCGACATGTCGGAATACATGGAAAAGCATTCGGTGGCCCGCCTGATCGGCGCCCCGCCCGGCTATGTGGGCTACGAGGAAGGAGGGGCGTTGACCGAGGCGGTGCGCCGCCGTCCCTATCAGGTGATCCTGTTCGACGAGGTGGAAAAAGCCCACCCGGACGTGTTCAACGTGCTGCTTCAGGTGTTGGACGATGGCCGTCTGACCGACGGCCAGGGGCGTACGGTGGATTTCCGCAACACGCTGATCGTGCTGACCTCCAATCTTGGTTCGGACGTGCTGGCCCATCAGGCCGACGGCCACGATTCGTCCGAGGTGCGCGAACAGGTGATGGAAGTTGTTCGCATGAATTTCCGTCCCGAGTTCCTGAATCGTCTGGACGAAATTCTGCTGTTCCATCGCCTGAACCGTTCCGACATGACCGGCATTGTCGATATCCAGTTGGGACGGCTGCGCAAGTTGCTGGTGGACCGCAAGATTTCCCTGGTCCTTGACGGCGCGGCGTTGGAATGGCTGGGCGAAAAGGGTTACGACCCCGTCTACGGTGCCCGCCCGCTCAAGCGGGTGATCCAGCGCAGTCTGCAAAACCCGTTGGCCAGCCTGATCCTGGAAGGACGAATCGAGGATGGTGACACGGTGACCGTGTCGGCCGCCGAAGGGGGGCTGTTGATCAATGGTGTGGCGGTGCCGCAGACGTGATTTAGGCAAAGGCGGAGCGTTTCAGGAACGCATATATGCCATGCCACTTTGTGTGCGCATCGCGTTTGCATTTGCTGCGGGTGCGTGATAGAAGGTCCGCTCCTCAGGTGGATACCCCATCTGAACGGATTTCTTTTGGCCGGTGCTCCGTTCCCCCTCCCCCCCTAGGGGTGCTGGCCGCAAGGCGCGGGGTTCCCGTTTCGCGGGAACCCCGGCCAACGCATCACACGGCAATTTCAGGTTATCGCGTCACGCGCCACGGGCTTGGTTTCAAGCCTGAATTGTTGCGTTTCTCGTGTCGGATGGTTTCCCCGGCCGGGGTGGCAACCGGGGATTTTCTCAATTATTCTGTGGCGCCGTCCTTGTTGGCCAGTCGCTTGACCAGCTCATAAATGCCGCGACGCACTTCGGCGTCAGCGATGCTGCGATAGTTGCGGGTCAGTTCCAGTAATTCCCGGTCCGGCTCGAACGCCACTTTTGGCTGTTCTTCCAAGCCGCCTTCCCGTGGCATGTCGTCGAAGAAAAAGCTGACCGGAACATCCAGCGATTCGGCGATGTGGAAAAGCCGGCTGGCGCTGACGCGGTTGGCACCGCTTTCGTATTTTTGAACCTGTTGGAACGTCAGACCGACCGACCTGGCCAAATCGGTTTGGCTTAGTCCCATCAATGTCCGGCGCAATCGCAGGCGCCCCCCAACATGCACGTCAATGGGGTCGGGATCGCCACTTTCTGTGCGCGCCCGGTATTTGCTGCCTTTGGTTGTCATAGCGAGACATCTCGAAAGTGTGTGATTGCATACAATAACCGCCGGACAAATTGTATGCAATATCGGGAGGGGGCACAAAGCCGCCCACAGCATCGTCATGTGTTGACGGCCATTTCCCTTTTGATTGATTAGAGAAGTCTTTTTATTCTTCCTGGTAGCCGCAGGCGGTCAGCAGGGCGTGCATATGTGTCGGTACGGGCGCTTGGACCGTGACCGGCGGTTTGTTCTTGGCGAACGGCATGGTGATTTGGCGGGCATGCAGATGCAGATGGGGAGAGACCAGGTCGGCGGTGCCACGGCCGTAGACGGAATCGCCGACGATGGGCCATCCCTGGGACGCCAGGTGGACGCGGATCTGGTGGGTGCGGCCGGTGCGTGGCCGAGCTTCGATCCAGCTTAGCCTGCCATTGCGGCCGAGGACCCGCCAATCGGTGACCGATGGCTGTCCGCCAGCATCCACGATCATGCGCCAGCCGTGGCGTTTCTCCAGTTTCTTCAGTGGTTTGTCGATGGTTCCGGCATCGGTGGGCGGGTCACCCACCACCACCGCCCAATACACCTTTTCCACCTGTCCCGAGGCGAACAGCTCTCCCAGCCGGGCCAGCGCCTTGCGGTGACGTCCCAGCACCAGACAGCCGGAAGTGTCGCGATCCAGCCGATGCGCCAGTTCCGGCGCGCGTGGCAACCCGAAGCGCAGCCCGTCGAGCAGGTCCATCAGATGGCCGCCGCCCTGGCGGTCCTTGGGGGGGCCAGCGTGCACCGCAAGACCGGCGGGCTTGTCGATGACCAGCATCATGCCGTCGCGATAAAGCAGACGGGCGGCGATCTCTTCGGGGGTCGTCATGGGGCGGCGGGGAACGGGGTGGGGGTGCACGACTGGCCACGGGTCTTGAGCGCCGCGCACAGAACTTCCGCCTTGGCCGGCTCCATCGGTCCGGCGATCAGACGATAGGTGACGCCCAATTCGCCCAGATCGGCGCGCGAGACGGTGTGGCCCAATCCGGTCAGTTCCGGGTGTTCCTTGACCAGGGCTTCCCACGCCTTGTCGCCGTGGCCGGCGCTGCCCATGGACAGCAGGTGGATTCCGGCCGGTACGGTGGCTCCGGCCGCCAGCTTCGGCGCCTCGACGCCGGGCGGAGAGGGGATGATCTCCAGCCGCCCGGAAACGCCTCCCGGCATGCGGTTGCCGCGTCCCTTGGCGGTGACGGGCTTTGGCTTGGGCGGGGCAGGTGGCGGGGGCGGCAGCAATTCCTGGGGCAAGGTGCCGCCGGCCACCAGCTTGTCGATGGCCGCCGTTTCCCCGGCCCGTTGTTCCGGGGTGATCAGGCCGGAATCCTCCAGCCGGCCCAGACGGTCCTGAAGCTTGCGGGCCGAGACGATGTCGGGCGGTGAATAGGGTTGGCGTCGCGTCGGCCGTTCAGGCAGCAAGGCATCGGCCAGAAAGGCGCGTTCGGCTTCGCGCATGAGGGCGGCGCTTTGGGGGCCGGTGTGCAGACGTTGGAACTTGTCGACCATCTGCCGCAGTGGCGGAATCGGGGCTTCAAGGCCGGCGGCGGCGGGCTGGGACACGCTGAGCGGCAACAGGGCGGCCAGATTGGCGTCCTTGCGCCGGCCGGCCTCCTCGACCGGAAGCAGGCCGCGTTGCGCCAGCGCCTTGAGCGTCAGGAAACGCAAGGCCATGGGGTCGCCGGCCAACAGAATCTCGGCCTGTTCCGGTGCCAGGCGTCCCTCGGGGAAGGGGACGTATTCGGTCGGCGGCGGCGGCGGTGGCTCCATCGGCGTGTCGGCGGCCGGGGGCATCGGCGCGTCGCCGTAAAACTGGTTCAGGCCGGGGGGGACATAGCGCCGCCCCTCGACGCGGGCCTGGGCCTTGTCGAGATCGGAGCCCATGGCTTCCAGGCCCAGTTGCATCCTCTGGCAACCAACCAGGACCGGCAGCAACGCCATCACCAGCACTTTACGCGGAACGAACGGCATGGGGCCTCGGCGGGAACGAAGATCGTGCCAATTTTCCCCGCCTGGGACGGAAGCGCAACAGCAATCGCGAGCAAAGGATTGATTTTGCCGTCGCCGCGTTGACCCAAGGTCCCCTGCCGGCCTATTGAAGGGGGCTTCGTTTCCTGTTTTCGGCGGCCATCTTGTCCGACATCCATGCCCGTCTTGTCCGTCTGGCTGCTTCGGGGCGGTTCGACGCGGTGTTGCGCGCCGCCGCTGGCCTGCCCGACGACGGCGGCGCGGCCCAGGCCTTCAAGCACGGTGCCGCGGCGCTCAAACGCAACGACGCCTTCAGCGCGGCGGCGGCGTTCGAGACCGTGCGCAGGCTTGATCCGGCCTTTCCCGCCCTGGCCGAGGCGTTGACAGCCGCCTATCGGCGCGACGCCCGCTATGTCGACGCCTTGGCGGCGTCCGAAGGACAGAATGGGCGGCAATGTCGGTTCGAACGCGCGCTCAGCCTGTTGGCGCTGGGCCGGGGGGCCGAGGCGTTGACGGAACTGGACGCCATCTTGGCCGCCGATCCCGACCATGCGGCGTCATGGTTCGCCAGCCACGCCCCGGCGCTGGAGGTGCATGGCCTGGACGAGGCGCGACACCGGCTGGTCCGCGCCACCGCTTGCGTCGGCGCCAACGGCAAATATTGGGGCTATCTGGCGTCTTATGCTTTGCTGGCCGGCGATCCGGCGGCCGAAACCTTGCTGCGCGACCATGTGGATCCTTTTCCCGCGCGCCGCGCTTTGGCCGACGGGATACGGGCTCTGTTACCTCATTGCGGCGGGTCGCCGCGTCTGTTCGGACTGTCGGCATCGGTGTTGCGTTTCGCCCTGGAACAGGCGGTCCTGCCAGGGTTGGTGCTGGAATTCGGGGTGCGGCGCGGCACTTCGGTCACCGTCCTGGCCCAGGCGGCGGGGCAGGCGGTGCACGGTTTCGATTCGTTCGAGGGATTGCCGCAATCCTGGGGGGCCGAGCCGGCCGGCGTGCTGACCTGTGGCGCCCAGTTGCCGCCGGTGCCCGACAACGTCACCTTGCATGCCGGCTGGTTCGAGGACACGCTGGAGCCGTTCCTGGCCGACCATGCCGATCCGGTGCGGCTGGTCAACGTCGACAGCGACATCTACGCTTCGGCCCGCTTCGTGCTGGAGCGGCTGAAAGGGCGGATCTTGCCGGGAACGGTGCTGGTGTTCGACGAATTCGTCGGCAACAGGACGTGGGCCCTGGACGAATTCAAGGCTTTCGCCGAGTTCGTGGCCGAGAGCGGGATCGGCTGGCGGGTGCTGGCGCTGGCGCCGCATACCAAGCAAGTGGTCATCCGCGTCGAAGAATCTTGACTCGCGGCCCCCCATGGGGAGAGTCAGCCCCTTGGGCCAAGAGGAGCGGTGCGGATGACGGTTGCGATCGAGATGGGGAACACGTCGGCGGGACAGCCGGCGACCCTTGATCTCGAGGAATTGCTGGCGACCCGTCTCTTGGTCCAGGGCAATTCCGGCTCGGGCAAGTCGCATCTGTTGCGCCGGCTGGTGGAACAAAGCGCCCAATGGGTGCAACAGGCGATCATCGACCCGGAAGGCGACTTCGTCACCTTGGCGGAAATGTTCGGCCATGTGGTGGTGGACGCCAGCGCCCACACCGAGGCGGCGTTGCAGCAGGTGGCGGCGCGGGTGCGCCAGCACCGCGTCTCGGTGGTGCTGAACCTGGAGAATTTGGAAACCGAGCGCCAGATGCGCCATGCGGCGGCTTTCCTGGGTGGGCTGTTCGACGTCGAGCGCGATTATTGGTTTCCCATGCTGGTGGTGGTGGACGAAGCGCAATTGTTCGCCCCCGCCGCCGCCGGCGAGGTGTCGGACGAGGCGCGCAAGGCGTCGCTTGGCGCCATGACCAACCTGATGTGCCGTGGCCGCAAGCGCGGCCTGGCCGGCATCATCGCCACCCAGCGTCTGGCCAAGCTGGCCAAGAACGTGGCGGCCGAGGCCTCGAATTTCCTGATGGGCCGCACCTTCCTCGATATCGACATGAGCCGCGCCGCCGACCTGCTTGGCATGGAACGGCGTCAGGCCGAGATGTTCCGCGACCTCAACCGCGGCCATTTCATCGCGCTTGGCCCGGCCCTGGCGCGGCGGCCGCTGCCCATCCGTATCGGCGACGTCCAGACCGACGGCCGCACCGGCAACGCCCGGCTGATGCCGTTGCCGGAAACCCCGCGCGAGGATGCCCGCGACCTGATCATGAAGCCGGGCGAAAACGAGCAGTTGCGGGTGATGGCGCGTCCGGCCCCCAGCACCGCCGACATCCTGGCGCAGTTGGCGGCCAGTTCGCCGCCGCCGCCGCCGGCCGCCCTGTCGCTGGTGGCCGAGGTGTCGGCCGCTCCGGCCCGCGAACCCTCTGCTCCCAAGCCGTCGCTGGACGAGGTGCTGCGCGAGGTGCTGGGCGATCCCGACGCCCTTTACCGCAACGTCGCCCAGGTCTATCAGGATTTCCTGGTGCGGTGCCGGCAATACGGAGTCAACGGCCGCATCCTCGACCTGGCCGCGTTCCGCCGCAAGATGGCGACCGCGCGGGCCGGCGTCGATGCCGAGGCCGCCGATACCCCGGAATGGGAACAGGCGTTGGGGCTTTCGGCGGCCATGCCCGAGGACATCCAGGCGGTGTTCCTGATGCTGGCGCGGGCCGCCCACGACAAGGCGCCGTGCCCGTCCAACGCCCAGATCGCCCGCGCGCGGGGTTCGCGCAGCCCACGCCGGGCGCTGGGATTGCTGGACCATATGGCCAATGCCGGGCTGATCGTGGTCGACATCGACGCCTATGGCGACCGCGTCATCTCCCTGCCGTCGCTGGGCTGGCAGACGGCGCCCGGCAATCCCGACCTTGAGGACGAAGTGGCGTAGTAGTCCTCTGACGTCGTGGGCCGCCTATTGAATGGTCACCGAAACCCGGCGGTTGCGCGGCTCGGCGGTGCCATCGGGAACCTTGACCAGCGGGTTGCGCTTGCCGTGCGAGGTGGCTTCGATGGCGTCGGACGGCACGCCCATCTTCACCAGCATGTCGCGCACCGCGTCGGCCCGTTCGCGCGAAACCTTGATGTTGATCTCGTCCGAGCCGGTGCCGTCGGCGTGGCCGGCCACCAGGACGTGGGGATGGGGCCAATCGCGCAGCACGTCGGTGATGCGCGTGACCTCGGGCTTGGATTCGTCACGCAAATCGCTGCCGCCGGTCTTGAAATACAGCAGGAAGGTTTGCGGGCGGGGCGGCATGGCCGCCAGGGCACGGCCCCACACCTTGCGAATTTCCTGTTCCTCCACCGGTTTGGCGGCAGTGGGGGCGCTTTTGGCGGTGGCGACATTCGACGCCGTCTTTTCCTGGTCCAGTACCTGGGTGCCCCCGGCGCTGGACACCTGGATGCGGCCCACATGGCCGTCGGGGTCGGCCATCAGCACCACGCGGTCGCCGCCGGAACAGGCGGCCAAGGCCATCATGGCAAGGCCAAGGGCGGGAAGGAAAAACTTATTCATCGCCGGCTACCTCGATCAGAAAGCTGGTGCCACGGATGCCGATGGTCATGGTCGGCGTGGTGACCGAAACCTTGTCGGGGGCCAGCTTGGCGGTCTGGCCGCTGGTCATGGAAAAGGTGCCTTTCTGCATGTGCACCCCCAGCTTGACGTCGTCATGCGCCGGGTCGAAGGCGAAGTCGTTCAGGGCGACGCGGCTTTTCGGCCCCATGGACAGGGTGGTGTCGTCGCGGAAGGTGATGCCTAGGCTGCTATCGGCATCGGTGGCCACCATGTCGTCGCGAAACAGGTCGGCGCCCGCCGTCAGGGGCACCACTTGTTCGCCACGGGTGACGGTGGCGTCGCCGGACAGGGTCTTGACCAGACCGATGGGATCGGCTGCCCAGGCCGGACTTGTCAACAGGATCGAGGCGAGGAGGGCGGCGGCGGGCCGCGAACGCAACGTCATGAAATGGCCTCGCATAAAAGTTGTAAGTGGACGTATTAGGCCCTTTCCTTCGCTTTGCCGTCAACGGGGTTATTGCGTGGCGATATCCGCCACCATGGCTCCGGTCGCTTCGATCAGGTCGGCGGCGGTCGCCTTGATCTGCAAGCCACGCTGACCGCCGTTGACCACGATGAAGGGCAACGTCAGGGCCGAGGCATCGAAGAAAGTGCGCAGCCGCTTCTTCTGACCTAGCGGAGACACGCCGCCCACCTTGTACCCCGACAGCCGCTCGGCGTCGGGGATCTTCATCATCGCCACCGATTTCTTGCCGGCCGCATGGGCCAGGGCCTTCAGGTTCAACTCGTGATCCGACGGCACCACCGCGATCAAGGCTTCGTCGCCGGCGGTGGTCATCAGCGTCTTGAACACCAGGGATGGCGGCAGGCCCATGGATTGCGCGGCATGCAGCCCGATCGACGATGCGTCGGGATCGTATTGGTATTCCAACAGTTCATAAGGTTTTTTCGCCCGGTCCATGGCGGTGGTGGCGGGGGTCTTGCGGCTCATGTGGTCAATCCCAACCGGGTTCGTTCTGGCGCAACGACTTTACCGCCCCGCGCCAGCCTTTGGAACGGATACCAAATCGCGTTGACCGGTTCAGATCAACGCGATTTGGGATCAACCTTTGACCGGGATCAATCAGGGGAACAGACCACTGGGAAAGTTCAGGTCAGCCGGTCAATATTTCTTGTCGTCGCCCCACATGCTGGTGTTGAAGCGCACCACCTGGTTGCGGCCCTGTTCCTTGGCGCGGTACAAGGCGACGTCGGCGAATTTCACCGCCTGCCAGAAGGTGTCGCTGTCGTGCGGGAAGTCGGCGATGCCGATGGAGATGGTCTTCTTCAGCACCACATGTCCGGCCTGGACTTCCAGTTGCTCGACCGAGGCACGGATTTTCTCCGCCACCATGTCGGCATTCTCGGGAGGCGTGTCCACCAGGATCACCAGGAATTCCTCGCCGCCGAAGCGGATCACCAAGTCCGAAGCACGCACTGTTTGGCGCAACAGCTTGGCCAGGGCCTTGATGACGGCGTCGCCGGCGTCGTGGCCGTAGGTGTCGTTGACCATCTTGAAATAGTCGAGATCCAGCATCAGCACCGCGACTTGGGTGCTGCGGCGTTGAACGTTGGCAATCAGGGTCTCGACGTATTCTTCCAGGAAACGGCGGTTGTTCAGGCCCGTCATGGGGTCGCGCAGGCTGGATTCCTTGAGCGTCTCCATCAGCCGCTTGGTTTCCAACACCGGCGCGGCCTCGCGCAGGTAGACGCTGACGTAAGGGATCAGCGACTGAATCCGGGCCTCGTCACCGGGACGAACCACCAGTTGCAGCACGTTGGCCACCGCCCCCGACTGGATGATCGGCAGGCAGATGTGGCTGCGTTCCGGCGCCTCGTTCGGCGGTTGGAAGGCGTAGCAGATGGCCGGGTTGGTGACGCCGTCCACAACGTGGCCGGTGCGGCGCGCCCGGCAGCCTTCGCTGCGGACCAGGATTTGCGGGTCGCACCAGCGACACGAACCGTCCAGGTTGCCGTCGACGAACAACGGCACCATCTGGTTCTTGTTCGGCACCATCTCGTACAACGAGTATTCGCCGATCTTGAACTCCTGTTCAAGGGTGCGGGCCAGACGCTGGTGGATTTCCGCCTTGGTCTCGTCTTCCTCGATGGCCTGCTTGAAGTGGGCGGCCCGTGTCAGCCCGTCGACCATGGCGATGGTGGCGTCCAACTGGTTCTCGTCGGCAGCCGTCGTCTTGTTGGTCAGGCGTGCCACGTTGTCGCCGATGCGCGTCAGACCATCGTCGAGGAAGCCGAGCAGGCGGTTCATGTCGCCGGCGATCTGGCCGATCTCGTCCTCGGTCATCTGTTCGACCTTGCCCTTGAAGTCGCCGCGCAAGGCGCGCTGGACGGCGTCTTCCACATTGTGGGCGGTCACCGCGATGGGCTGGACCGTACGGCGGATCAGGAAAAAGGTGATGCCGGCGAACAGGGCGACCGCGCCGATGATGCCGGCGACCGTCATCATCGCCTTGTGCTTCAAGGCGCCGATCGACACCTGCATGGTCACCGCGCCCAGCACCATGCCTTCCTGGACGTTGTGACATTCCAGGCAGTTGGGTGAGCCGCGATTGGTGGCGATGAACGGAATGGTGCCGCGAATCAAGGTGTCGTCGGCGGTTTCGACGATCTCGTATTGCGGCCGTCCCTCGCGCAGGACCTGGGCCTCGATGTCGTCGGTGGGCGATTCCTCGCTCAGGCCGGTTCCGAATTGCTGGACCACCAAAGGCGAACGCACCACGCGGGCCGAGGACAGTCCCTGGACCTCCATCAGGCGCTTCAGAAAGCTTTCGCGCTTGTCGATCACGCCGTTGATCATGGATTCGGTCAGGTGCACGCGCACGATCTCGGCGGCGGTGCGGATGTGTTCGCTCGATGATGCGATGGAAAAAGAGCGGAATGCGTACAGACTGATGGCGACCAGAATGACGATCAGTCCCGCCGCGATGGCGACGAAGAACACATTGATCTTAGCGCTCAGGTTCATCCAGGTATCCCCCCCTATGACGTCCCGGTGCCGTAGCATAGGAGGGGAAGGCCGTTTACACAACCATGACACTTGGCCTTTTTCTGAAACCCGGATCAACCGCGTTTCGCGTCTTCCTCGGTCCCCTCTGCGTCGTTGGCGGCCAGGATCAGTCGTTCGGGCGGAAGACGGACGGTGAAGGTGCTGCCTTGGCCGGGCGTGCTGTCGACGACGATGGTGCCGCCGTGGCGTTCAACGTAATGGCGGACGATGGGCAAACCCAGGCCGGTGCCGCCGAATTGGCGCGACAATGCGCCTTCCACCTGGAAAAACGGTGTCCAGATGACGTCCATGTCCTCGGGGCGGATGCCGATGCCGGTGTCGGCGACGCTGAAGGACAATCCGCTGTCGTCGGCTCTGGCCGCCAGTCGGACGCTGCCGCCGGGAGGGGTGAACTTGACGGCGTTCGACAACAGGTTGAGGACGATCTGACGCAGCCGCAAGCCGTCGGCGCGCAGCCGGGGCAGATCGGCCGGCAGCGACACGTCCAGACGGACATGGCGTTCCGCCGCCTTGGGGCGGATCATGGCCAGGGCGCTTTCCAGGCACGGGGCCAGGTCCATGGCATCTTCCTGGATCGACATTTCGCCGATCTCGATACGGGCGACGTCCAGAACGTCTTCGATGATGTCGCGCAAATGGCAGCCGGCGCTGTGGATCAACGACACGTATTCGCCATAGCGGGCGTTGGCCAAGGGGCCGAACACCTGTTCCATGATGGTTTCGGAAAAGCCGATGACCGCGTTGAGCGGCGTGCGCAATTCGTGGCTCATGGTGGCCAGGAAAGCGGATTTCGCCCGGTTGGCGGCTTCCGCCTGAAGCTTGGCGGTGGTCAGTTCGGTTTCCGCCCGCTTCAGGTGGGAAATGTCGCGGCCTTCCGGGATGATGTAGATCACCTGGCCGGTTTCGTCGCAGACCGGCTTGAGCGAGAAGTCGACGGTGGCGACGCTGCCATCCGCTCCGGGATGGCTGGTTTCAAAGCGTACGAAACGGCCCTGGGCCGCCTGTTCGATGCCGTCGCGCAAGGTGGCGCGCTCGGTGGCGGAATGGCTCCACCACGGGGTGTCGGCGAAATGCTGGCCGACCACCTCGTCCAGCTTCTTGCCGATGAAGGCGAGCGCGGTGGCGTTGGCCTCGATCAGATGGCCTTGGGTGTCGAGCAGGCCGATAAATTCGAAAGTATGTTCGAAAATGGCGCGGAAACGGCGCTCGCTGTCGGCCAACAGGCGTTGGGTTTCCACCAGTTGGTTGATTTCCGAGAAGCTGGAGACCACGGCGCGTCCGCCCAGAGGATGGCGGATGGGGGCGCTGTGGACCTGAAGCCAGCGGGTGTGGTTGGGGTCCTGGCGCAGACCGATCACCGCCGCTACCGGATTGCCGCTGTCCAGCGCCATGAACGCCGGGTGCTCGCGCGGGCCCAAGGGTTCGCCGTCCCTGCCGATGAATTCGGGGGATGAACCGTGGCCCAGAAGCTTGCGTGCGGCGGCGTTGCTGCCGATGATGCGGCCATCCTCGTCGCGGATGGTGATGCCGCCCTGGATCGCTTCGACAATTAACTGATAGGGCCAGCCGGCCATCTCGGGGGCGGGGCACAGGCTGACGACGGCGCCGCCATCGGGTAACGGCGCCAGCGAACATCCCATGCGGACGGAAAAGGTGCCGCCCAGCTTGAGGTCCACCAGGACACCGTGATGAGGGATTGAAAGTTCGCTCGGCAAGCCTTCCAGCAATTGCTCGGCGGCGACACCGGTCAAGGAACCGACGGAACAGCCCAGCAGCGCCGCGAAGCTGTCGTTCACGGCATCCAGCTGTCCGTTGGCGCCGATCACCGCGCACGGTGTGGGCAAAGCGGAAAAGGCGGTCTTGAATGTTTCGGTCATGCAGCCATACCCCATCTGCATCCGTTTCCATGATCGCCGTGCGGCGCACAATTTGCACCTGGGAATAAGGTTAAGGTGTGCGCCGTTGGTATGACCGGTTGCAACAGTGTGCCTACGCCTATTGAAAGGGGGATAAAAAAAGACCCGCCGGTTGCCCGGCGGGTCGAGTGAGGGAGGAAGGGGGACAGATCCCCCTATTCGCCAGGCGCGGCGAACACTGTCGAACTGCGGACCGTCACGCCGGCTGCGGCGTCGGTCAGGATGAAGTCGAACGACGTCTTGGCGTCGGGGACCGAAGCACGCGGCGCGGTGACGTAGACGCGGAAGGTGCCGACCATGTCGCCCGACGCATGCAATTTGGCGGTGGGACCGGTGCCGTTTTCGCCCACCAGTTCGATCTGGGCACCGTCGATGCCGGACACCGTCAGCGTCAGGTCGCGATCCTGGCGCACCATGTTGAGCACCTTGTAGGTGTAACCGTTGCGGACGTCGCCCGACGACAGCTCCACGTAAAGCGGGCTGCGTTCGTGCAAGACGTTGACGTCAAGGGTCTTGCGAGTGCCGAGCGCGTACAGCATCACGCCGCCGATCACCGACAGGATCGCCACGTAGACCAAGGTGCGGGCGCGAAGAAGCTTGATCTTGGGATGTTTTTCGCCTCGTTCGCGGGCTTGCTGGTTGGACACCGAATCATAGGTGATCAGCCCATGCGGCAGGCCATAGCGGTCCATGACCGTGTTACAGGCGTCGATGCACAGGCCGCAGCCGATGCAGGCCAACTGGTTGCCGTTGCGGATGTCGATACCGGTGGGGCAGCTCTGGACGCAGATGTTGCAATCCACGCAATGGCCGCGGCTGGAGAAGTCGTCGCCGACCTTGGCCGGGCCACGCTTCTCGCCGCGCCATGCCTCGTAGCTGATGATGGCCGAGTGTTCATCGAACATGGCCGACTGGAAGCGGGCATAGGGGCACATGTAGATGCACACCTGCTCGCGCGCTAGACCCGCCATGACGTAACAGCCGCCGCCGACCACGGCGATGGCGCCGTAAATGGCGAAGCTGGCCTGACCGCTCAGGATTTGCGGCAGCAGTTCGACGGCGTTGTCGAAATAAAGGGTGAAACCGATGCCGCAGGCCGCCGACACCGCCAGCCACAGCCCGTGCACGATCACCTTCTTCGCCAGTTTGGCGCCGCCCCACTTTTGCTTGTCCAGCGCGATGCGGGCATTGCGTTCACCGATCACCAGACGTTCGATCTGCACGAACACGTCGGTATAGACCGTCTGCCAGCACAGGAAGCCGCACCACAGACGGCCGGCCAGCGCCGACATGAAGAACAGCGCGATGGCCGCGAACAGCAACAGGCCGGTCAGGTAGTAGACCTCTTGCGGCCAGATCTCGATGAAGAAGAAATAGGCGCGGCGACCCGGCAGGTCGATCAGGATGGCCTGGTCCGGGGCGCCCGGTCCGCGATCCCAGCGCAGGAACGGCGACAGGTGCCAAACCGCCAGCAGGACCCCCATGGCCCACCATTTGAGGTTTCGGAACAACCCCCGCACCGAGCGCGGGTGAATGGTTCCGGCACTGGCATAGGCCTGATGATGGGGCTTGGACGCCTTGTCGGGTTCAGCCTTCATGTGTGACATCCTGGGCCACCTTAGGATCGCGGATTAGGGAAAAGGCCGCGAAACACGGCCCTGAGGAACAGTTTAGAATTATGGCGAACGGCTGGCATTGCGAATTATCAATGAGAGCCATGCGCGCAAAGCGCGATCATTGCGGATTGTCAATGCCGCCAGCCGTGTCTCCCGGCTAGCTTTTTCCCTGCCGCCGGTCCGTCCGGGCGGCGGCGGACAAAAGGGGGAATGTCATGCATCTCGATCTTGACGCCTATATCGCGCTGGGCTTTCTCGTTGCCACGGTTGTGATTACCATTGGATTGTTTGCCTTCCTGTTGACACGCCGCAAGAACTGAATAGGACTTCCATGACCGCCAGCACCGCCCTGCCTACCAATCCGGCCCGTCTCGTCAACTTTCCGGTGCCGTTCTTCGCCACCGTCATGGGGTTGTCGGGACTGACCATCGCCACCCACAAGGTCGAGACGCTTTGGGGGCTGCATGGGGCGGCCACCGTGTTGTTCGCCGTGACCTTGGCGGTGTTCTGCCTGATCGCCGTGCTTTACGGTGCCAAGGCGGTGTTGCATCCCGAGGCGGTGCGGGCGGAATGGAACCATCCTGTTCGCATCAGCTTTTTTCCCGCGTCCTCGATCGGTCTGATCCTGTTGGGCATCGCCGGTTCGTCGGTCAACGCCGACCTTGCCCGCGTGTTGTGGGGCGCGGGTACCGCGCTTCACCTGGTGCTGACCTTGTTGGTCATGCGCTCCTGGATCGACCACAGCCGCTATGAGGTGGTGCACAGCAATCCGGCCTGGTTCATTCCGGTGGTCGGCAACGTGCTGGTTCCCATCGTCGGCATGCGGTTCGCGCCCGCCGACGTGTCGTGGTTCTTCTTTTCCATCGGTCTGGTGTTCTGGGTGGTCTTGCTGACCATCGTCATCTACCGTCTGATCTTCCATCCGCCGCTGCCGGGCAAGATGGTGCCCACCTTGTTCATTCTGTTGGCACCGCCTTCGGTCGCCTTCATTTCGTGGGTGGTGCTGACCGGCGGGGTCGATCCCTTCGCCCGCATCCTGTATTTCGCGGCGGTGTTCTTCTTTCTGCTGCTGCTGACCCAACTGCCGAAATTCGCCCAGGTGCCGTTCGCCATGTCGTGGTGGGCCTATTCCTTCCCGCTGGCGGCCTTCACCATCGCTACCCTGGTCATGGGGGAGCGGGTGCAGAACCCGGTCTACACCATGGCCGGCCAGGGGCTTTACGTTCTGCTGGTGCTGTTGGTCGGTGGTCTCGTGGCCCGCACGCTGCTTGCTGTGGTCCGTCACGAAATCTGCATCCCCGAGCACTGAGCGGGTGCATATAAAGAAGCCGCCGGCCCCTTGAGTGGGACCGGCGGCTTTTTGTTTTTCAGTGGGGGCTCAGCACTCGGCCGAGGCGACGCAGGACAATTGTGCGAGGTCGCAACGATAGCGGTTGGCCGACAATTCGGTGATGATGCCGTTGCGCTTGAACTCGGCCACCGTGCGGCTGGCGTGTTCGGTGGTGATGCCCAACATCGAGCCCACATCCTCGCGCGAGAACAAGGTCACATGGCCTTCGCCGTCCGCCAGTTGCAGCATCAGCCGTGCCAGACGTTGCGGCGCCTTGCCGGTGGACAATTCGGTCAACCAATCGTCGGCCTGACGCAACGCCGCATGCCAGCGTTGCATCAACTGGCTATGCAGGCGCGGCGTCTCACGCGACAGGCGTTCGACCACCTGACGGGGAATGCGGCACACCTGGGTAGGGTGGAGCGCGATGGCGGTATGTTCATAGGGCTGGCCCAAGGTCGCTTCGAGCCCGGCGGTGGCGCCATGGCGCAACAGCCGCACGATACGCTGGGTGCCGTCGGGCAGATACTGCACCAGCTTCACCAGACCCGAGCGGATGGTATAGAGCGTCGCCCCGTCGCCACCCGAACTGTAGATGGTGGCGCCCGGTTCAAAGGCGATTTCGTCGATGGGCAGATGGATCAGATTGAAATCCGGTTCGGCCAGGTCGGCGAACAGCACTAGGTCGCGAATGCCGCAATCTTCGCAATTGGCGGTGCCTTTCCAGGCCGCGTCGATCTGTGTGCGTTTCATCGTTCCAATCCACAAACCCGATGCGAGTGTCTATCAGTGGCGGCGACCGAAGTCCAGGTGCCGCGCCATGTTGCTCAAACTTTCGGAAAAATGACAATTCTCAATTCGGCATAAGGTGTGGATGGACATTTTGCAATGAGTGGAATCCTTTCGCCCCCTAGGCTGGCAGCGCGCTCGTTCCCTTCCTTGGAACGAGAGCACGGCCGCCGTCCGGATCGGGGGAGACTGGTCACGGGCGGTCGGCGCGACACCTTAAAAGGAGTTCGTGCATGTCCGCTGCAACCGCTGCTGTCGGGACCCAGGGGGACGCGACGCCGTATTATGACGGCGTTGTAAAGAATTTCGTCCTGGCATCCGTCTTTTGGGGGATTGTGGGCTTCCTGGCGGGCGATTTCATCGCCTGGCAGCTCGCCTTCCCGGCCCTCAACCTTGACCTGGAATGGACCACCTTCGGGCGTGTCCGTCCGGTTCACACCAACGCCGTCATCTTCGCCTTTGGCGGCAACGCGCTGATCGGCACCTCGTTCTACGTGGTCCAGCGCACCTGCCGCGCGTCGCTGTTCGGCGGCGCCGGTTTCGGCAACTTCATCTTCTGGACCTTCCAGTCGCTGATCGTCCTGGCCGCGTCGTCCTATGTGCTGGGCGGCTCGCAGGGGCGTGAGTACGCCGAGTTGGAATGGTGGCTCGACATCTACCTGACGGTGATCTGGGTGTGCTACCTGATCGCCTTCGCCGGTACGATCATGCGCCGCAAGGAACCCCACATCTATGTGGCCAACTGGTTCTATCTGGCCTTCATCCTGACCATCGCCATGCTGCACCTGGGCAACAACCTGGCGCTGCCGGTGGTGTTCTTCGGCGGTGAATCCTGGTGGAAGTCCTATTCGCTGTATGCTGGCGTCCAGGACGCCATGACCCAGTGGTGGTACGGCCATAACGCGGTGGGCTTCTTCCTGACCGCCGGCTTCCTGGCCATGATGTACTATTTCGTGCCCAAGCGGGCCGAGCGTCCGGTCTATTCCTACCGTCTGTCGATCGTGCACTTCTGGGCACTGATCTTCCTGTACATCTGGGCCGGTCCGCACCACCTGCACTACACCGCCTTGCCGGATTGGGCGCAGACCCTGGGCATGACCTTCTCGGTGATGCTGTGGATGCCGTCCTGGGGTGGCATGATCAACGGCCTGATGACGCTCTCGGGCGCCTGGGACAAGCTCCGCACCGACCCGGTGATGCGCTTCCTGGTCTCCTCGGTGGCGTTCTACGGCATGTCGACCTTCGAAGGTCCGATGATGTCGATCAAGGCGGTGAACTCGCTGTCGCACTACACCGACTGGACCGTCGGCCACGTGCACTCGGGCGCCTTGGGCTGGGTGGCTTTCGTCACCTTCGGTTCGTTCTACTATCTGATCCCCAAGCTGTGGGGCCGTCGCGAGCTCTATTCGCTCAAGCTGGTGGGCCTGCATTTCTGGGTCTCCACCGTGGGCGTGGTGCTCTACATCACCGCCATGTGGATCTCGGGCATCATGCAGGGTCTGATGTGGCGCGCCTATGACAGCCTGGGCTTCCTCCAATACTCGTTCATCGAGACGGTCGAGGCCATGCACCCCTATTACATCATCCGTGCCGTGGGCGGTCTGCTGTTCGTCCTGGGTGGGCTGATTATGGTCTACAACATGATCCGCACCATCCGGGGCGACGTTGCCGCCGGCGAAGCGCAGCCGATGGCTGCCGCGGCTCGTGGCTAAGGGGGGAACCATGTCCGTTTTCAAGCAACACCAGAAACTCGAGACCAACGTCTTCCTGTTGGCGGTTGGCATCCTGCTGACCGTCATCACCGGCGGCCTGGTCGAGATCGTGCCGTTGTTCACCATCGAGAGCACCATCGAGAAGGTGGACGGCGTGCGTCCCTACAGCCCGCTGGAGCAGGCCGGGCGCAACATCTACGTCCGCGAAGGCTGCTATCTGTGCCACAGCCAGATGGTTCGTCCCTTCAAGGACGAGGTCGAGCGTTACGGCCATTACAGCCTGGCGGCGGAATCCAAGTACGACCACCCCTTCCAGTGGGGTTCCAAGCGTACTGGCCCGGATCTGGCCCGCGTCGGTGGCAAGTACACCAACGACTGGCACGTCCGTCACCTGATCAATCCGCGTGACGTGGTTCCCGAATCCGTCATGCCGGGTTACCCCCATCTCAAGCACAAGCTGGTGTTCAACGACGTCGAGGCGCATCTCAAGACCCTGCGCGGCGTGGGTGTTCCCTACACCGACGAGCAGATCAAGAGCGCCAAGGCCGACCTGGCCGCACAGGCCGGTGTTGACGCCACCGCCAGCTCGGATTTCGCCCGTCGTTATCCGAAGGCGCCGATGGGCGATTTCGACAACAACCCCGAAGTAACCGAGATGGACGCCCTGGTGGCGTACCTCCAGGTTCTCGGCACCTTCGTCGACTTCACCACGGTGAAGCCGGAGAAGGTGGCCCGTTAAGGGGGCGGCGGTGTTCGCCGATTTCGTCCAACACGTTCTGCGCCCCTTCTGGGGGGTGTGGATGATGGTTCTGTTCCTCGGGATCGTCTTCTGGGCGTTCCGGCCCAAAAACAAGGGCCGGTTCGAATCCTACGGAGACATCCCGTTCAGGGACGACGACAAGGAGCGCTGAGATGGCTTCCATGGAAAAGGACTCGGTGTCCGGTCAGTACACGACCGGTCACGAGTGGGACGGCATCCGGGAGTTGAATACCCCGTTGCCGAAATGGTGGGTGTACGTGTTCTGGGCCTGTGTCATCTGGTCGGCGGCGTACATGATCGCCATGCCGGCCTGGCCCGGGATCACCGATTACACGCGGGGTGTGTTGAACTACTCCTCGCGTAACGAACTGCAAAGCGACATCAAGGCGCAGAAGCAGGCTCGTTCCAAGTTCGAGGCCAAGATCGCCGCCATTTCGGTGGACGACGTGGTCAAGGACAAGGACCTGCGCAACTTCGCCATGACCGGTGGCAAGGTGCTGTTCAACGACAATTGCGCGCCGTGCCATGGCACCGGCGGCGTCGGTGCTCCCGGCGCCTACCCGAACCTGGCCGACGACGAATGGATCTGGGGCGGCGAGTTGGCCGACCTCAAGCAGACCATTTCGTTCGGCGTCCGCAACACCAACGAGAACTCGCGCCAGAGCGAGATGCCCAAGTTCGGTGCCGACGGTCTGTTGACCGCCGAGCAGATCAACCAGGTCGCCGACTATGTCGTCGCCCTGTCGAGCAAGGGTTCGACCGCTGGCCTGCCCGGCGAGGCGATCTTCGCCGAGCAGTGCGTCGTCTGCCACCAGGACGGCGGCGTGGGCTCGAAGGATGTCGGCTCGCCGGCCCTGAACAACAACATCTGGTTGTTCAAGGGCAGCAAGGAGCAGGTGAAGCAACTGGTGATCAATCAGGTCACCAACCCGCAACACGGCTCCATGCCGGCGTGGTCCGAGCGTCTCGACGAGACCTCGATCAAGATGCTGACCGTCTACGTCCACTCGCTGGGCGGCGGTAAGTAAGTGCCAGCCGGGGCCGGCTTGCCGGCCCCGGCTTTTTTCTTTTCCGCCAGGAGGGAACGCCATGCTGGCTCTGCTCGACATCTGTCATGCGACCGCTTCGGCCCGTGGTCGGCTGTGTGCCTGCCTGGAGCCGCACTCGCTGGGACGGTTGCGGGCCGTGGCCGGGGATGCCCGTCTGGTGGCCGGAGAGGTCCTGTTCGGTCAGGGCGCGCCGGCGGACGCGGTCTATGGATTGCGCCAAGGCGCGGTGATGTTGGCCACCCGCATGCCCGATGGCCGGCGTCAGGTTCTGTCTTTCCTGTTTCCCGGTGACACTTTCGGTTTCTCCGCCGACGACAGCCATGGTTGTTCGGCGATCACGCTCAGGCGTTCCAGCTTCTGCCGCATTCCGCTTTCGGCGCTGGAGGAGGATGGGGAACTGGCGGTGCGTATGCACGCCATCGCCCAGGCCCGCATGGCGGACACTTTCGAACACATGGTGCGGTTGGGACGGATGACCGCCGGCGAGCGGGTTTCCGATTTCCTGTTCTGGCTGTGGCGGCGTCTGGACCAGCCGGCCGAGATGGCTCTGCCCATGCGGCTGCTGGATATTGCCGACCACCTGGGCTTGCGCCTGGAAACGGTCAGCCGGCGCATGGCGGCGTTACGCCGTGCCGGTATCCTTGGTCCGTTGTCGACGGACGGCGTTCTTCCGGTTCTTGACGGCCCCGCGCTGCGTCAGCGCTGAAATCCAAAATTCTTTTCAGGGTTCCGTACGGCTGCGCTGTTCCTCGCGCCGCAGCCAACGGCTGGGTGTGCCGCGCAGGCTGTCGCGCAGGGCGTCCAGCGCCAGGGCGATGGGCTGGCCGGCGAACTGGCGCATGGGGGCGATGCGTCGCGTCGCCAGACCGTGTTCGCCATCGGGGCCGACGTCGGCGACAAAGACCAGGGAACAGCCCGTCAGGGCCTCGAAACGGGCCTCAAGCTTGCCGTGGTCGCCGTCCTGGTTCAGGCCGGAATGGAACGACGTGGTGCGCAAATGGCGGTAGCCTTCGGCCGAGACGTCGTAGACCATCAGATGACGGGCCCAACCAAGATGGGCGTCGACCCGTGCCATGTCCTGTGTGGCGATGGCGACGCGCATGTCTGCCTCCGTGAAGGGGGTGCCCGGCCCCGGTCGAAGGGGCCGGGCGCCCGGTCAGTTCACCTTGAAACCGTACTTGGCGAAGATGCCCTTGGCGCCGTCGGTGCGCACGAATTCCAGGAATGCCTTGGCGGCGGGAGTTTCGTGTCCGGCGATCAGACCGAAGGGATAGGTGATGGGATCGTGCATGGAGCCGGGGAAGGTGCCGACCGTCTTGACCTTCTTGGAAATGGCGGCGTCGGTGCCGTAAACCACGCCGAACGGCACTTCACCGCGTTCGACCAGGGCCAGCGCCGCGCGCACCGATTCGGTACCGGCGATCTTGCCCTGAACCGCTGGCCACTGGCCCGAGCGTTCCATGGCCTGCTTGAAATAGCGGCCGACCGGCACGCTGTCGGGGTTGCCGGTGGCGATGCGCTCGGAACCGGCCAGGGCGGCGATGTCGGTCTTGGCGTCCAGTTCGATCTTTTCCACCTTGGTATCCAGCGGCGCGATCAGCACCAGCGTGTTGCCCAACAGATTGAAGCGGGTGTCGGGATTGATCAGCTTGGCCTTGGTCAGGTAATCCATCCACTTGAGGTCGGCCGAGGCGAAGACGTCCGCCGGGCTGCCCTGTTCGACCTGCTTGGCCAGCGCGGAAGAGGCGGCGTAGGACGGCTTGACGGTGTGGCCGGTCTTGGCCGTGAACGATTCGCTGACTTCGTTAAGCGCGTTGGTCAGCGAGGCCGCGGCGAAGACGATGACTTCGTCCGCCCGCGCGGCGGTGGCCGACAGGCCGAGAGCGAGAGCGGCAAAGGCTCCGAGAAAACGCTTCAACATGCGAACTACTCCGCTGGTGATTGGAAGGCGGCGCGATCCCTTAGCGTTATATATTTTTACGACATAACGCAAGGCTCTGGCATCACTGAATGCACAAAAAGCAACCGCCTTGGCGGCATGGCTAAAAACTGTGCCGTTGGGGTTGTATCGTGGAAAAGAACGCGGACCGCATGGGGCGTCGCATTCATCAAAAAAAATATGATCGGATTATGCTCATCATATGCCGGCGTTATTCCGCGTGATGTGTACTTTGTATTAAGTATTTAAGTTTTTAACTTGTTCGCTATTTTCAGTATGGTACATTGTTATATAACGTTTGTTTGCGTTGTGTGTTGTGGCGTGATATTGACTGTTTGTGTTCGCGGGTTAATTATTCAAGACGTAAACGGGCCCGCGCCCCTTTCATTTCGACGATGGAGACAGCAATGAAGCTCAGTGCCCGCAATGCCCTCAAGGGCAAGGTTCTGGAAATCACCAAGGGTCAGGTCGTGGCCAAGGTGAAGGTCGACGTGGGCGGCCAGAGCATCACCTCTCTGGTGTCGGTGGATGCCATCGAAGATCTGGATCTCAAGGTCGGCGACGAGGTTTCGGCCATCGTCAAGTCGACCGAGGTCATGATCGCCAAGTAAGCTCGACAGTCCTTGCTTGCTGACAGGGGCACCCGCATCGTCATATAACAAAACTATATGACGATGCGGGTGTTGCCATGTCCGATATAAAGATCGATGCCATGCTGGCTTTGCGGCGCGAGGGGCGGCCCTTGGTCGGCCGCGACCGCATAGACCTGCTTGAGGCGGTTGCCGCGCATGGCAGTATCACCAAGGCCGCCAAGGCGGTCGGCCTCAGCTATAAAGGGGCGTGGGATGCGTTGAATGCGGTCAACAACCTGTTGCCGCGCCCGGCGATCGCCAGCCAGACCGGTGGCCGCCATGGTGGCGGCGCCACCTTGACCGAAGATGGCCGCGCCTTGATCGCGGCCTTTCGTTTGCTGGAGGACCGTCTCGGCCGTGTCGCTTCGGCCCTGGGGGGCGGAAACGGCACCGTCGATCCCCTGTCCCTGTTGTGGAGCCTGGGGATGAAGACCAGCGCCCGCAATGCCTTCCGCTGTGTGGTGGACGAAGTGCGCTCGGGCTCCATCAACGCCGAGGTGATCATGCGCCTGTCATCCAGCGCGACCTTGACGGCGGTGATAACGGGGGAGAGCGTGCGCGACCTTGGCGTTGCCGCCGGTCGCGAGGTGATGGCCCTGGTCAAGTCGTCATTCGTGATGTTGGCCCCCGCCGGGCAGAAACTGGCGATCTCGGCCCGCAACCGCATCCAGGGGACGGTCAGTCGGCGTGAAGACGGGCCGGTCAGTTCCGAATTCACCCTGGATATCGGCGACGGCAAAAGCATCACCGCGGTGGTCACGCGCGACGCTGCGGACGAATTGGCCCTTAACCCCGGTGACGAGGCGGTGGCGCTGTTCAAGGCGTCCCACGTCATCCTGGCCGTGGACTGAACTGACATCAAAAAGAAGGCGCCGGAGGATTGCTCCTCCGGCGCCCTTCATCCCCCCCTAGGGGA
>NZ_JAAIYP010000045.1 GCF_011022235.1 Magnetospirillum aberrantis SpK
CGCTCCCGGCGCAGGGTAAAGCGCACGACCTCGCCCTTTTTGTTGGTGGCGAAACCGTAAAGCTTGCCCGAATCGGTCAGCACGCCCTGGAAGCGAAAAGCACCCTCGCCGGCGTTCAGCGTCACCGTGCAACCGCTGACGGCCTCGACGCCGCCGGAAATCTGGGCGCCATCCCGCCACCCGAAATCGGTGTTGATGCTGCCCTTGCGGTCCATGGTCCAGGTCAGCGCCTCGCCGGCCCGGACGAATTCCATGCGGGTCTGCGGCGCCACCCAGCGTCCCACCAGCCAGCCGCCGTCATTAGCCGCCGACACGTCGCAGATCGGTTCGGGCAACGGCTCGGGCGGGCCGACCTTGGGAGATTTCGGGAAATCCTCGGCCCACGCCGGAGCGGCGGCCAGGATCAGGGCGGCGGTGAACAGAACTCGACGCATGGGAAACCTCACTTCTTGCTGGTGGGCAGATAGCCCCGGTCGGTCATGCACATGCCGGCATAGGCCTGAATCTGCTTCTTGGCGGCGGCGCGGTCGTAGTCGCGGAACACGCCCGACCCTTCGTCCTCGCGATAGCCGGCCTGGGCCTCGGCCCACCGGCGGCACGCGGACCAGTCGCGACTCCACTGGCTTTTCGGCACGTCGGGATTTTGCCACGGCACCGAAGTCGCGGCGCATCCGCCAAGGGCGGCAAGGGCAAGACAGGCAAGAACGGCACGGCGCACGGCGATTTCCCCTGACAAGGCGACGGGCCGCCATTCCGCCACAGGCCGGCCCGTGTTGCAACCTCGGGAAATCGCGTGGGCTCGGGTTGTGGGCGCTCGGGCCACTGTCTATACTGCGGCGCACCAAGCGGCCACACCAAGCGGCCCATGAACAGAGGAGCACACGGCATGAGCGGCGAATCCCTGAACGGCTTCTATTTCGAGGAATTGTTCGTCGGCCAGACGGCGGTGTTCGGCAAGACCGTGACCGAGGCCGACATCGCGGCTTTCGCCGGCGTGTCGGGCGACACCAACCCGGTCCACCTGAACGAGGAATACGCCAAGGGCACCATGTTCAAGGGTCGTATCGCCCACGGCATGCTGTCGGCGTCGTTCATCTCGACCGTGTTCGGCACCAAGCTGCCGGGACCGGGCTGCATCTACGTCTCGCAAAGCCTGAAGTTCAAGGCCCCGGTCAAGATCGGCGACACGGTGATGGCCCGCGTCGAGGTGACCGCGCTGGCCCCGGAAAAGAAGTTCGCCACCTTCAAGACCCAATGTCTGGTCGGCGACAAGGTGGTGCTGGACGGCGAAGCCACCCTGATGGTCCCGGCCAAGGGTTGAAGTCAGGCACCCGGCGTTTGCGGGGGGGCGTCTTCGGGCGCCTCCTTGCGTTTCAGCCGTGCCCGCACCAGCCGGTGCAGCCCGTAGACCACGACCGCAATGGCTGCCGCCACCAGGATGCGGTGTTCCCATTGCTTGATCTCGCCCATCATGCCCTGGATCGCCTGACCGAACAGATAGCCCAGGCCACCCACCGTCACCGCCCACACGGCGGCCGAAACCATGTTGAGCAGGGCGAAGCGCAAGGGCGGAATGGACGACAGCGCGATACCGATCAGCCCAACCGTGCGCAACCCGTAAAGAAAGCGGCACACCAGCACGAAACCGTCGCCCCACCGATCCAGCATGCGGCCGACACGGGCCGACGCGGCTGCGCTTTTGGGATGTTTTCCCAGCCAGGCCTTGCCATAACGGCGGCCCATCCAGAACCACACCTGATCGCCGGTGAACGATCCGACAAAGGCGCACAACATCACCAGATCAAGGCGCAACAACCCCTGATGGGCGGCGAAGCCGGCCAGAACCGGCACCGTTTCGCCCTCGAAGAAGGTTCCGGCCAGAACCGCCAGATAACCAAACTGGGCGACAAGCTGTTCCATGGTCAACGGCGGCAGACCGCCACCACCTCCAGATGAGCGGAAAACGGGAACTGGTCGATGGGCGTGACGGTCTCGATCCGGTAGCCGCCATCACGCAAACTGCGCAGGTCGCGGGCCAGGGTCGCCGGATTGCACGACACCGCCACCACCAGATCCGGCCCGGCCTCGGCCAGAATCTCGGCCTGCGCCTGGGCGCCGGCACGCGGCGGGTCGAACACCACCGCCTGGAACTTTTTCAGTTCGGGCGCCAGCAACGGACGACGGGCAAGGTCGCGCACTTCCGAGGTGACGCGCAAGCCCTGGGCGTTGACCGCCAGCTCAAGAGCGCGGATCGGCCCCTCTTCGCCTTCGACCGCGTGCACCGCACGGCCGGAAGCGGCCAAAGGAAAGGTGAAGCTGCCGCAGCCGGAATAAAGGTCGGCGACGGGGTCCGCCCCGCCCACGGCCGCCACCACCCGCTCGGCGATGGCCAATTCGCCGCCTCGCGTCGGTTGCAGGAAACCGCCGGGGGCCGGTTCCACCGCGACACCGCCGAACCGCACCAGCGCCGGACGGCGCCGGGCGATGGGATCGACGAAACCGGCGCCGGGGCGACGCCAGGACAGCCGCGCCAGATCGTGAGCGTCGGCGAAGGCGGCAAGGCGTTCGCGGTCGAACAGGTCAAGGCGGGCATCGGCCTCGACCAACACGTCGAGACCGCTTTCGGTCTGGGCCACCACCACGTCGCCATCCTCACCGTCGGCCACCACTGCGGCCAGCAGGTCCCGCAGGGGGGGAAGCAACGCCGCCAAGGCCGGCTCCAGCAACAGACAGCGTTCGACATCGACCACCGCGTGGCTGGCCCGCGCGTTGAAACCAAGCGTCACCGCCGCCTTGCGCCGGGAAAAGGCGAAGGCCGCCCGGCGGCGGGAACCGGCGGGCACCCGCACCAACTCGTCAACCACCACGTCGCCCAATCCGGCACGGGCCAATTGCGTCGCCACCAGGGCACGCTTCCAAGCGACATAGATGTCGTCCGCCACATGCTGAAGGCTGCATCCGCCACAGCGGCCGTAATGGGGGCAGGCCGGCTCGACCCGGCCGGGGCCGGGCGCCACCACCTCGATCAAGGCGGCGGCCAGACCTTCGCCCCGACGACCTTCGACGCGGGCCACCACCCGGTCGCCGGGCACGGTGAAGGGCACGAACACCTGATCCTCGCCCAACCGCGCCACACCGTCACCCCGCGCGCCGATGGCCTCGATCTCGACCTCGACGGTGCGGGCGGGCGGCGGCGGCTTTCCCTTGGATCGGGATGCGGAAGAACGCTTGAACGGACGGTTTTTCATGGGCGGGACACCGGAAGGGACACTTGCGACAGGTCGGAAACGAAACGCGACAATAGCGCGGCCGTGCCCTGTTGCAAGGCCGCGACCGCCGCCGCCGGCCCGGTTCCGGCCGCGCTCGGCTCGGCTTCATAGCTCCGCAGCATCAGCAGCGACCCGTCGCGGGCCGACACCACGGCCAATTGCAGCTTGATCGCCACCCGTCCCTTGTCAGGCAAGGCCTCGAAACGGAACAGCCGGCCACGCACCATCCAATCCGGCGGCACCCGCAAATCAGGGGTCACCACCTGGCGGGCGATTCCGGCACGACGCAGGGTTTCCGCCAAATCCTGCTGCAAGGCGGTGGCCGGGGCGTCGCTCCACAGGTCATAACGATAACGCGACAGCGCGCCGTCGGCTTCCACATAGGCCAGACCGCGTTCCGACAGCACCCCGTCCACGTCCAGCCGGTTGACCTCGACCACGCCGGGCAGGACCGGAGCGGACAACGCCGCCACCTCGGGCACCGCCCCCAGCCGGTAGAAATTGTCGCGCGGCGCCGCCGGCGAGGCGCAGGCGGCAAGGGCCGCGACGCCAAGGACCGCCAACAGGCCGCGACAGCTTCGTTGCGGGTTCATCCGTGTCCATCCGTGTCCCATGGCCGCTCTCTCTACCGCCGTCCCGATCCGTCGTCATGCGCCTTGGTGCCGCCGATCAGCACGCCGGGGTTTTCCCGCAATTGGCGGCTGAATTCGTTGAAATTGCGGCTGGTGTTTTCCAGGTTGTAGGTGATGGAATCGATGTTGCGCGCCACACTTTGCAGGATGTAGCGCAGATCCTTAAGGCTGGCCTCGACCGCCGGGCCGCTTTTTTGCACCGTGCCGTCCAGCGTCGTCAGCACCGAATCCACCTTGGCCCGGCTGTCCTTGAGACCGGCGGTCAGTTCCGCCAGGTTGTCCAGCGTCTGGGCGACGCGGGCGGCATTGGCCTCGGTCACCACCTGCGACGACAAGGTACCGGTCATCTTCTGCACGTCGGCGGTGATGCGCGGCGCCTTGACCGCCAGATCGGACGAAATGGCCACCAGATTGGCCAACAGGTCGGGAGCCTGTTTTTCCAGGATCGAGCCCAGGGAATCGACCCGCTGGTTGATGTTAGCCAACAGCGGCAGCAATCCCTGCTGGTTCAATACCGCCACCTGTCCGGCCATTTCGTTCATGGTGGCGAAGATGTTGGCCGCCGGCCCGCCGGGAATTTCCGCGCCGGGTTCCAGCATGCGCTCCGACCCGCCGCCCTTGATGTCCACCGTCATGGCCGCCAGGATGCCGGGGGCGGCGACGCGGGCCACACTGCCTTCGGGAATGGGCCAATGCTCGCGCACCGCCATCACCACCCGGAAACTGGTGCGCCCGTCCTCGCGCAACGGCACGATGTCGTCCACCTGGCCGACCACGAAGCCTTCATAGGTGACCTTGGTGCCGAACTTCACGCCCTGGACGTTGTTCAGCCGGGTGACATAGGTGTCGACCGTCCCCGTCCGCCCGGTCAACAGCGCCACCACCACCAGCAACGCCACCAGCATGGCGGCGACGAACCCGCCGACGATCACATAATTGATGCGCACGTCCTTCATAGGCGTTTCCCTCGGGGTTCGTCCTCGTCGCCGTCACGGATTCCCATCAGGCGGCGCAAATAGGCGTCGGGGTCCACCTCGGCCTCTTCGGTGCGGCGATTCAACAGGTTCTGGATGCGGGGACTGGTGCTGGCGCGGATTTCGTCGACGGTGCCAAGCGCCAGCACCTCGCCCTTGTCCAGCACGCAGATCCGGTCGGCGATCTTGAACGTGGAATCCAGGTCGTGGGTGACCACCACGATGGACATGCCCATGGCGTCGCGCAGCCGCAGGATCAGGTCATCGATGCTGGACGCCACCACCGGGTCGAGACCGGCCGAGGGTTCGTCGCAGAACAACAGCCTGGGGTCCATGACGATGGCGCGGGCCAGGGCGGCGCGCTTGATCATGCCGCCCGACAGTTCCGAGGGCATCAGATCCTCGAACCCGGCCAGACTGACCACCTCGAGCTTGAGCCGGGTGACGATGCCGATGGTGGTCTCGTCCAGTTGGGTATGTTCGCGCAAGGGCAGGGCGATGTTGTCGCCCACGCTCATGGACGAGAACAAGGCCCCCGATTGGAACGCCACCCCCATGCGGGTCCGCAGTTCCTGTTTCTCCAGGGGAGTGACGGCGTTGACGTCCCTGCCCAGGATGCGGATGGAACCCGACGACGGCCGCAGCAACCCAAGCAGGTGGTTGAGCAGCGTGGTCTTGCCCGAGCCCGAGCCCCCCATGATCACGAAGATCTCGCCCATGCGCACGTCGAGCGACACGTTCTTCAGGATATGACGGCTGCCGTAATAGGTCTGGAGGTTGCGGACCTCGATGGAATTGGTCTCGGCCGTCATCGCGTCACCATGAAGGCGAACACCATGTCGGTGATGATGATGGCGGAAATGGCGTGCACCACCGAGCGCGTGGTCATGCGCCCCACCCCCTCGGCGCCGCCGGTGACCGAGGCGCCGTTGACCACGCCGACGATGGTCACCAGCACGGCGAAGATGGCGCTTTTGGCCAGGCCATGCATGACGTCGTTGAGCTTGAGCACGGTCTGCAACTCGTCGCCATAGGCGGCCAGCGAGGTCTGAAGCTGGGCCGAGACGTAAAGCCCGGCCGCCAACAGGCTGACAAGGTCGGCCCACAGGGTCATCAGCGGCAGCATCACCACCATCGCCACCAGGGGCGGCACCACCAGGAAACGCACCGGGTTGATGCCCATGACCGTCAGCGAATCGATTTCCTGGTTGATCCGCATGGTGCCCAGCCGCGCCGCCAGTGCCGAGCCCGAACGCCCGGCCACCAGGATGCCGGTGATCAGCGGCGAGAACTCGCGTACGGTGGAAAGCGCGATCCCCAGCGTGACCCGGCTTTCGGCACCGAAGGTGCGCAGCGTGTAGATGCCCTGGATGGCCAGCATCAGGCCGATGGTGGCGGCCAGGATGGTGACGATGGGCAACGCCGCGATCCCCACTTCCATGGCCTGGGCCACCACCGGGGCCATCCGCACCCGCTGCCGCCGCCGCTGACCGAGAACCAGCCACCACAGCGCCTCGCCCAACAGGCTGGCGGCGAAGCCGAACTCCTCGAGCCCGCGCACGAAGGCGCGGCCAAGACGGTCGAACAAGGTGTGGAGGCGGGCGGCGAGCATCGGGCTTCCTAACCGGCCAAGGCGGCGTCCACAGTGTCGGCCAGGGCGAACACCTTGTCCAGCCGGGCCAGTTGCAGTACCCGCATGGCCGGGGCGCTGACCGCCACCAGGACGAAGCGGGTGGCGTTCTTGCGCGCCGCCTGATAGGCCTCGACCAGACTGGCGATGCCGGAACTGTCGATATAGGCGACGCGCGACAGGTCCACCAGCACGTCACGCTGTTCGAACATCAGGTCCATCAACTGGCGACGCACCGTCGGCGAATGCTGAAGGTCGATCTCGCCGGCCAGGGTCACAACGACGGTGGTGCCGCGTTCTTGGGTTTCCATCTTCATCGGGGGTCTATCCGTCTGCTCATCTGCAACAGGTTGCCGACGCCGTCGGGCGACGTCAGGAACTCCACCCGGTCCATCACCGAGCGAATGAAATGCAATCCCAGACCGCCGGGACGCACCTCGTCCAGCGGCCGCGGCAGCAGCCGGGCGCAATCCACCGGCGGCGCCGAATCGTTCAGACGCACCACCAGGTCGCCACAGGCCCGTTCGACCCGGACCCGGATATCGCCGTCCCCGCCGCCATAGGCATGGCGGATGATGTTCTGACAGGCCTCGTCCACCGCCAGCACCACGTCGCCGGCCATGTCCTGGCCGCAGCCCAGCGCCGAAACCGCCGCGGACACCGCCCGACGGATGTCGCACAGGGATTCGGGACGGGCGGGAAACTGCCGGTCCAAGGCGGCCTTGCGCTCCTCGACCAGCACCATGGTCATGTCGTCGCGCAACGCCGCCCCCTTGGGGGCGATGGCGTCGACCACCGCCGCCATGCGCGCCGGCGGCGGCAAGGCGCGATGACGCAACAGCAACTCCTCGACCCCTTCGCCGCCCAGCATCTCGCCATCCTCGCCGCGCGCCTCGGTCAGGCCGTCGGTGAACAGCACCAGGGTCTGGCCGCCCAACTCGATCTCGCTTTCCGGGCAACCGTCGGCGAACAAGGCGGGATCGATGCCCAGGGGCGGCATGCCGCCCTCGATCCGGCGCACCGTGTCGCCACACAGCAACAGCGGCGTCTCGTGACCGGCATTGGCCAGCACCACCCGCCCGGTCGCGGGTTCCAGGATGCCGGCGACCATGGTCACGAACATGCCCGCCGAACCGGTTTCCGCCAATTCGGAATCGATGGCCGTCAACAATGCGCCGGGACCGTCCAGGCGCTTGGACAGGCAGCGAAACAGGCTGGCGGTTTTCGCCATCAAAAGCGCCGCGTTCATGCCCTTGCCCGACACGTCGGCGATGGTGAAGGCGATGCGCCCGTCCGGCAGTTCCACCACGTCGAAAAAGTCGCCCGACACACCGCGCGCCGGCCGGTTGATACCATGAATGGGAAAATCCGCCGGACGCGACGGCGGCAGCATGGCGCGCTGAATATCGAAGGCCAGCGCCAGTTCGCGCCGGAACGCCTCGCGCTCGGCCATGGCCGCCGCCTGACGGGCGTTGATCAGCGCCAACGCCGCCGAAGCGGCCAACGCCTGAAGAATGCGGCGGTCGTCGTCGTCGAACGCCAGGTTGCCGCGTTTGTTGAACAACTCGATGGCGCCCAGGCATTCGTCGCGCACCGACATGGGCGCACACAGCACCGTGCGGGTGGTGAAGCCGGTGGCGTCGTCCACCTTTTGGGTAAAATCCGGGTCCAGGGCGGTGTCGCGCACCAGTTGCGGCCGGTTGCGCAGCACCGCGCGCCAGACGATGCCGTCACCTTTCGGCAGCCTGAGCCCGGTCACGTCGGCCGGACCGCAACAGGCGCGGCACACCAGTTCGCCGCTGTCGCCGTCCATCAGGAACAACGACGCCGCCTCGGCCTCCATCCTTTCGGCGATCAGCTTGAGCCCGACCCGCAGGCTTTCCTCGATGTCGCGCGACAGGGCGAAATCGGCCGTCATCTCGGCGATCAGCTCGAGATCGTCGGCCAATCCCTGCGGCAAGTCGGGAACCGGCGAAGATGGGGGTAACGGCGCGTCGTTCATCGCCGGGCATGATGCCCGGCTTTACCGGCGCCGCCAACCCTTGGCCGCATATACAAACGCCGGAAATTAACCCGCCAGTTCCTTGCCACGGCGGGTGGCGGCGGCGACGGCGTCGTCCATCAACTCGCCGAATCCCTTGCCCTCGGCCATCAGCACCGCCAGGGCGGCGGCGGTGGTCCCACCGGGACTGGTGACGTTGATGCGCAATTGCTCGCTGCTTTCCGCCGACTGGCTCAGCAACTGTCCCGATCCCCACACGGTGGCCCGCGCCAGACGGGTCGCCAGTTCCGGCGGCAGACCGGCCTTGGCGCCGGCCTTGGCCATCACCTCGGCCAACAGGAACACATAGGCCGGACCCGAACCGGAAACGGCGGTGACCGCGTCCATCAGCCCCTCGTCGTCGATCCAGGCGACTTCACCCACCGCTTCGAGCAGGATTTGGCAGGCGGCCCGGCGGGCGGCATCCACGCGGGCGTTGGCGACGCAGACGGTGATGCCGGCGCGCACGGCGGCCGGTGTGTTGGGCATGGCCCGTACGATGGCGACGTCGCCCAGAAGACCGGCAAAGAACGACACCGGCTTGCCGGCGGCGATGGACAGGAACACCCCGTCCTTGAACCGGGCGTAAGAGGGCGCGACCTCGGCCATCACCTGCGGCTTGACCGCCAGCACCACCACGTCGGGCATGAAGGCGCGATCAACGGCGCCGACCGTATCCACCACCGTCACCCCCTTGGGGCCGAAGGTGTCGCGCGCCGCGCCACCGGGTTCCACCACCACGATGCCGGCGGGGTCGATGCCCCGCTCGATCCAGCCCGCCAACATGGCGGACCCCATCTTGCCACAGCCGACCAACAGCACTCGGGTCACGACGCGCCTCGTTTGCAGATTACCGAAGAAGAGAAATTAGATGACCACAGACGGCGACCGTTGAACAGCGGCGATCGACGCCCCGCCCCCGCAACACCCCATGTGGTTTTTTGCGCGTCTCAGGCTTCGCCCACGGTTTCCAACAGCGACGCGGCGATGGCTTCCTTGGCCGACTTGCCGCCCCACACCACGAACTGGAAAGCCGGATAGAAGCGCTCGCACTCGGTGACCGCGATGTCCATCAGGTCCTCGATCTGCTCGGCCGAGAACCCGGCGGCGCCGCGCAACAGCGAGGTGTGGCGGAACATGGGCACGCCCTCTTCCTCCCACAGGCCGAAATGTCCGAGCCACAGCTTTTCATTGATCACCGCCAGCAATTCGTGGATCGGCCCACGCTTGGGCGCCGGCACCTTCATGTCGAAAGCACAGGTGAAGTGCATGCCGCCGGTGTCTTCACGCCAGGCGAAATAAAGCGAGTAGTTACACCACTTACCCGGCACCTCGGCGGCCAGTTCCTCGTCGGAACGGCGGTCGAAAGCCCAATCGTTGGCGACGACGAATTGCTCGACGATGTCGAGGGGATTGATCGCGGTCTCTTCCTCGTAGACGAGGGAAATCGACATGCCTTCGCCCTCCGTGGCTTGGCCGTTGTCGGAAAAGGCGTTCTTGGCCCCATGTCTTGTGGCCAGCTTACGCCCCGCGCACAAGCGGTAGAGTAGGCACAGCCGCGACCGCGGTGCAACACCTTATGAACAAATGGACTCGCATTTGTTGTGGATAAGGGCCGAATTCATCCACAGCACCGACGAGTGCCGGCACTGTTCGAACAAGTTCGCAACGTTATTGTTGCTGATAGTTCATGGCGACTTGTGGATATCCTGTGGATAGTCCAGCCCGCCGACTATTCCTTGGCGGCGCCCAGTTCCGCCAGCTTGGCCTCGAGCGCGGCGACGCGGACCTCGAGGTCTTCCTGTTCGCTGCGGGCCTTGATGGCCAGGGCGCGCACCGCCTCGAACTCGTCGCGCGGCACCATGTCGGCGCCGGCCATGACCCGCTCGAACTGTTGGCGGACCAGGGTCTCGATCTCGGCCTTCAGCCCCGACAATGCCCCCAGCGCCCCCCCGGCCATGCGGGCGAGATCGTCGAAGAAGGGGTTCTGGGTCTGCATGGCGCACGCTCTTTCAATGAATGACGCCGGATATTACGGGAGCGGAGCGGACAATTGCAAGAGAACGCCCGTCGCTTGCCCGACGCCCCGCCCCGGCCTATAAAGCCCCAAGACCGGAAGCAAGGAGCAGCCGAGCATGATCGTCGTCACCGGAGGGGCCGGTTTCATCGGGTCCAACATCCTGGCCGCGCTGGAAGAGCGCGGCGCCGGCAAGCTGGTGGTGTGCGACCGCCTGCGCTCCAACGACAAATGGCGCAACATCGCCAAACGCGAGATCGCCGACATCGTCCATCCCGAACAATTGTTCGATTTCCTGGAAGCCAACCGCAAGAACGTCGAGGTGATCTTCCACATGGGCGCCATCTCGGCCACCACCGAGACCGACGCCGACAAGATCGCCGCCAACAACTTCTCGCTCAGTTTGGCGTTGTGGAAGTGGTGCGCGCTGTCGGGCGTGCGCTTCATCTACGCCTCGAGCGCCGCCACCTACGGCGACGGCAGCGCCGGCTTCGACGACGACTGGTCCATGGAGCATCTGGCCAAGCTGCATCCCATGAACGCCTATGGCTGGTCCAAGCATCTGTTCGACCGCCGGGTGGCGCGCAAGATCGCCATGGGCTCGCGCCGGCCGCCGCAATTCGCCGGACTCAAGTTCTTCAACGTCTACGGCCCCAACGAATACCACAAGGGCGGCCAGCAAAGCGTGGTCGCCCAGGTCTATCCGCACGCCAAGGAAGACGCCGCCTACCAACTGTTCCGCTCGCACAATCCGAAATACAAGGATGGCGGCCAGATGCGCGACTTCATTTGGGTCGGCGACGTGGTCGACGTGATGATGTGGCTGTTGGACAACCCTCAGGTCAGCGGCATCTTCAATGTCGGAACCGGAAGCGCGCGAACCTTCCTCGACCTGGCTTCGGCGGTCTATGGCGCGCTGGGCAAGGACCCGAAGATCAAGTTCCAGGACACGCCGATCGCCATCCGCGACAAGTACCAGTACTTCACCGAAGCCAGCATGGCCAACCTGCGCGCCGCCGGCTACGACCGCCCCTTCACCTCGCTGGAGGACGGTGTCAGCCAGTACGTGAAGAACTTCCTCGACCGCCCGGACCGGTACCGCTGATGCTGGCCATCGCCTATCCCCACATCGACCCCATCGCCATCGAGCTGGGGCCGTTCGCCATCCGCTGGTATGCCATCGCCTACATCGCCGGGCTGATGCTGGGCTGGCGTTACGTCAAATGGCTGGTGTCCAAGCCGCCACATGCCATGCGCGACGTGGACGTGGACGACTTTCTGGTGTGGGCGACACTGGGCGTGGTGCTGGGCGGCCGCCTGGGCTACGTGCTGTTCTACAAACCCGGCTATTACCTGTCCCACCCGGCCGAAATCTTCATGCTGTGGCATGGCGGTATGGCCTTCCACGGCGGCGCGCTGGGCGTCATCGTCGCCATCATCCTGTTCGCGCGGCGACGCGGCCTGAACCTGTTCGCCATCGGCGACGTGGTGTGCTGTGCGGTGCCCATCGGCCTGTTCTTCGGCCGCATCGCCAATTTCATCAACGGCGAATTGTTCGGCCGGGTCGCCCCCGACGTGCCGTGGGCCATGGTCTTTCCCGGCGGCGGCCCCGATCCGCGCCACCCCAGCCAGCTTTATCAGGCCGGCCTTGAAGGGTTGGCGCTGTTCCTGGTCCTGTTCCTGCTGTGGCGCAACCGCGACATCCGCGAACACCGCGGCACCCTGGCCGGGGTGTTCCTGATGGGATACGGCATCGCGCGGATCATCGGCGAGTTCTTCCGTCAGCCCGACGCCCATCTCGGCTTCCTGATCGGTGGCGCCACCATGGGCCAATTGCTGTCGGTCCCGCTGATCCTAGCCGGAGCCGGCGTGGTGTGGTGGGCCCACAAATACGGCCACCGTCCCTGATGACGGCGCTGTCGGACATCTTGGCCGGGCGCATCCGGGCCGGCGGTCCGATCACCGTCGCCGACTTCATGGCCGAGGCGCTAAGCCACCCCGAACACGGCTATTACATGAGCCGCGAGCCGTTCGGCACCTCGGGCGACTTCACCACCGCCCCCGAAATCAGCCAGATGTTCGGCGAACTGATCGGGCTGTGGGCGGCGGTAACCTGGCAGGCCATGGGCTGCCCGTCCCGCGTGGTGCTGGCCGAGATGGGGCCCGGCCGTGGCACCCTGATGCGCGATCTGTTGCGTGCCGCCGCCGGTGTGCCGCCGTTTCTCAAGGCGGCCGAGGTGTGGCTGGTGGAAACCAGCCCGCGCCTGCGCCAACGTCAGCGCCAGACCCTGGGCGGTGCCGAAATCAATTGGGCCGAGCGGTTCGAGGACCTGCCCCAGGGACCGTTGATCATGGTCGCCAACGAATTGTTCGACGCCCTGCCCATCCGCCAGTTCGAAAAGACGGGTGGGGTGTGGCGCGAACGCATGGTGGGACTGTGCGGCGACGATTTCGCCTTCGTCCCCGGCCCGGAACACACACCGGAGGTGCCGGCGGAGGTGCTGGCGGCGGCCGACGGCTCGATCGTCGAGACCTGTCCCCAAGGCCGCGCCCTGGCCGCCACCGTGGGGGCCAGATTGGCCGGTGAAACGGGGGCGGCGCTGTTCGTCGATTACGGCCATGCCCAATCGGGTGTGGGCGACACTTTCCAGGCGGTCAAGCGTCACCGCTTTCACCCGGTCCTGGAAAATCCCGGAAGCGCCGACCTCACCGCCCATGTGGATTTCGAGGCACTGGCGGCGGCGGCACAGCCGGCACGGGCCTGGGGACCGGTCCCCCAAGGCGCCTTCCTGGAGACCTTGGGCATCCGCACCCGCGCCGCCTTGCTGGCGCAGAACGCCGGCCCAAAGGTCGCCGCCGACATCAACGGACAGATGCGACGCTTGATCGATCCCGGCGAAATGGGCACCCTGTTCAAGGTTCTGGCGCTGACGAACCCCGCCTTGCCTGCCCCCATCGGGTTCGTGTCCTGAAGGTTTCGCCCCCCATGATCACCCTGTCCGCCTTGAACGAGGTCAACCACATCCGCCACGGTTTCTTCACCCGTGAAGGCGGCGTGTCGCAGGGCCTTTACGCCTCGCTCAACTGCGGCACCGGCTCCAGCGACGACCCGGCGGCGGTGGCCGAGAACCGGGCCCGCGCCATGTCCATGCTGGATCTGGCGCCCACCGCCCTGGTCACCGTGCACCAGCAGCACACCGCGACCGCGGTGCTGGTGACGGCCCCGTGGGCCGATGGCGCCCGTCCCGTCGCCGACGCCATGGTCACCACCATTCCGGGCCTGGCGCTGGGCATCCTGACCGCCGATTGCGCGCCGGTGCTGTTCGCCGACCGCCGTGGCGGCGTGGTCGGCGCCGCCCATGCCGGCTGGAAGGGGGCGCTGGGCGGCGCGCTCGATTCCACCTTGGACCTGATGGTCGCCCAGGGCGCCAAGAAAAAGAACATCGTCGCCGCCATCGGCCCGTGCATCGGCCACCGTTCATACGAGGTCGGGCCGGACTTCCCGGCGCCGTTCCTGGCCGAGGCCGACGAGAACAAGGATTTCTTCGCCCCCGCCCGCCGCGCCGGCCATTTCCTGTTCGACCTGCCGGGCTATGTATCGCGCAAACTGGCGCGGCTGGGTGTCGTCGACGTCACCCGCGTTCCCGCCGACACCTGCCGCGACGAGGCCCGCTTCTTCAGCTACCGCCGCACCACCTTGCGCGGCGGCGGCGATTACGGGCGGCAATTGACCGCCATCTTGCTGGATCGCTAGGCATGCCGCACTTTCTCATGCTGTTCGCCTTTTTGATGATCGGGTCGCTGGTCACCTGTGTCGCCATGGTCGCGTCGTGAGACCGTCGCTCGCGGTCCTGGCCGCCATCCTGGCGCTCGCCGCCTGCGGCGAGGTGCCGCAGCCGTTCCGCCACGACGATTCCATTCCCCGCCTGGCGGTGCCCAAGATGACCCGCGGCGTCACCGTCCGCCCCCCCGCCGACACCGCCGACGGACGCGCCCTGGCCGAATCCCTGGTGCGGGCGTTCGAGGACCAGGAAGTTCCCGCCCTGGTCGGCGACGGTCACCCCTTCGGGTACGTGGTCGAAGGCGAATTGCAGGAAACCGCCCAGGGCGCCCAGGTTCTCTGGACGCTCAAGGCACCCGACGGCACCGTTTCCGAAACCGCCGAACATCGGGTTCCCCGCGCCACCCTGGAACAGGGCAGCCCGATCCTGCTGAAACGTGCCGCCATGGCGGCGGCCAGCCGTTTGTCCATGCCGCTGGCCGATCCCGACGCGGCCCCGTCCCAAATGCCGACGCCGCAGGCGATCGACCGGCGCCCCACCGCCACGGTCGCACCGTTGCGCGGTCTGCCCGGCGACGGCGACAGCTCCCTGACCGAAGCCATGAAACGGGCGTTGGGCCGGGGCGGTCTGGCGATCAAGCCCGAGGGCGGCACCTATCTGGTGGAGGGTCGCGTCACCGTCACCCCCGGCCGGCAGGGCGAGGAGATCGTCGGCGTCGCCTGGATCGTCAAGACCGGCAAGGACGGCGCCGAACTGGGCCGGGTTGCCCAGGACGGCAGCATTCCCAAGGGCCGTCTGGACAAGTCCTGGGGCACCATGGCCCGCGACATCGCCGAGGGCGGCGCCGCCGGCGTGGTCGAGGTTGTCCTGACCGATTCGGAAAACCACGGCGGCAAGCAGCCGTAATTCCATTTACAGAAAAGTAACCTGCTGATATACGAGGCCCGTTCAAGAAAGCTTTCAAAAAATCAAGGCGCGAAATGGTCGGCCCGTCCGGGGTTCCGACCCTGAAAGCCGCGCCATCCGGGATATTTGGCCGTCACGGCGGCCGCTGGTCTTGAATCTTGCGCGCACGGGTAGCAACACCATGAAAATCCTCGCCTGCAACAGCAATCGTCCGCTCGCGGAAGCGATTGCCGAATACCTCAACATCGGCATCACCAAGGGCTCGGTCCGCCGGTTTTCCGACATGGAGGTGTTCGTCGAAATCCACGAGAACGTCCGCGGCGAGGATGTCTTCGTCATCCAGTCCACCTGCTACCCCACCAACGACAATCTGATGGAGCTGCTGATCACGCTGGACGCGTTGAAGCGCGGCTCTGCCCGGCGCGTCACCGCGGTGATCCCCTATTTCGGCTATGCCCGCCAGGATCGCAAATCCGGCCCCCGCACCCCGATCTCGGCCAAGCTGGTGGCGAACCTGATCACCACCGCCGGCGCCGACCGCGTCGTCACGCTGGATCTGCATTCCGGCCAGATTCAGGGCTTCTTCGACATTCCGCTCGACAACCTCTACGCCGCGCCGGTGTTCACCAACGACATCCGCTCGCGCTATGAGAACGTCATGATCGTGTCGCCTGACGTCGGCGGCGTGGTGCGTGCCCGCGCCATCGCCAGCCGCATCGACGCCGATTTGGCGATCATCGACAAGCGCCGCGAACGCGCCGGCGTGTCCGAGGTCATGAACATCATCGGCGACGTCAGGGGACGGCGCTGCATCATGGTCGACGACATCGTCGATTCCGCCGGCACCCTGTGCAACGCCGCCACCGCGTTGATGAACGCCGGCGCCGTGTCGGTCTCGGCCTATGTCACCCACGGCGTGCTGTCGGGCGGCGCCGTCGCCCGCGTCACCTCGAGCCCGCTCGAGGAACTGGTCATCACCGATTCCATTCCGGCGACCGAGGCGGTGAAGGCCGCGCCCAACATCCGTCAGATCACCATCGCGCCGCTGATGGCCGAATCGATCCAGCGCATTTCCGAAGAACGTTCGGTTTCCAGCCTGTTCGACTAAGGACCGGCAACGGTACGACAGGAAAGAGGGGGTGCCGCAAGGTCGCCCCCTTTTCTGTTTCACGCGCCCTTCAGCACTTCGGCCAAGGCCCGGAAATCGGCCTTGCGCGGCGAACTGGGCCGCCACGCCAGACCGATGCCGCGCACCCCGGCATCCATGATCGGCCGCGCCACCAGACCAGTACCGGCCAACACGCCGCAATCCACCGCCATCTTGGGCAGCAGCGTGATGCCCAGACCGTTGGCCACCATCTGCACCAAGGTCACCATGCTGGTGCCGAGAATCCCCTCGCCCTTGGCCGGTCCCGGCAAGTGACAGGCGGCCAGGGCGTGGTCGCGCAGGCAGTGGCCTTCCTCCAGCAACAGCAATTCCGCGGCGGCCAGATCGGCCGAACACAGGTCGGCTTTGGCCGCCAGCGGATGATCGGGCGGGCAGGCCAGCAAGAAGGGGTCGTCGCCCACCTCCAACGTCTCGACATCGGGGGCGTGATAAGGCAGCGCGATCAACACCACATCCAGATCACCGGCCGCCAGACGTTCCAGCAGCCGTGCCGTCAAATCCTCGCGCAGATAAAGTCTGAGGCCGGGATGGGTCTCGCGTAGATACGGCATCACACGCGGCAGAACATAGGGACCGATGGTCGGAATGACCCCCAGCCGCAACGGCCCCGACAGCGGTTCCGACGACGCGGCGGCAAGATCGGCGATTTCCTCGGCGCCGCGCAGCACGGTGCGGGCACGGGCCACCACTTCCTCGCCGATGGGGGTCAGCATGACCTTGCGCTTGGTGCGTTCGACCAGCACCACCCCCAACAGATTCTCCAACTCCTGCAACCCGGCCGACAAGGTGGATTGGGTGGCCAGACAGCTTTCGGCGGCACGACCGAAATGCCGGTATTCGGACAGCGCCACCAGATAGCGCAACTGGCGCAAGGTCGGCAGGATTTTCATATCATCGCCCCCTTCGATTTCTGTAACAGAAATATTCCGTTGGATCGATGAGTCAAGCCCGACATATGGTCTGGCTCAAGGCGCTTCCCTCTCCCCTGCCGGGAAGCAGCCACGGCGGGTCCTTCCCCCTCCCTCCCCTCCCCCCTACGGGTCGGGGAAAACCGCAAAGAAAAACGGCGGAGCCGCAAGGCTCCGCCGTTTTACGTTCCTGCGGCCGGCGCCTACTTCTTCAGGTAGTCGCGGATCAGCACTTCGGCGATCTGCACCGCGTTCAGCGCAGCGCCCTTGCGCAGGTTGTCCGACACGCACCAGAACGACAGGCCGTTGTCGATGGTCGGGTCCTGGCGAATACGGCTGACATAGGTGGCATCCTCGCCCACGCATTCGATCGGAGTGATGTAGCCGCCGGGTTCGTGGCGGTCCACCACCACCACGCCGGGCGCGGATTCAAGGGCGGCGCGGGCTTCCTCGACCGACACCGAGTTCTCGAACTCGACGTTGACCGATTCGGAATGGCCGACGAACACCGGCACGCGCACGCAGGTAGCGTTGACCTTGATCTTGGGGTCCAGGATCTTCTTGGTCTCGACCACCATCTTCCATTCTTCCTTGGTCGAACCGTCATCCATGAAGACGTCGATCTGGGGAATCAGGTTGAAGGCGATGGGCTTGGCGAATTTCTGCGGCTCGCGCGCGTCGTTGACATAGACGCCGCGGGTCTGTTCGAACAACTCGTCCATGCCTTCCTTGCCGGCACCCGACACAGACTGGTAGGTCGAAACCACCACGCGCTTGATGGTGCCCAACGTATGCAGCGGCTTCAGCGCCACCAGCATCTGGATGGTCGAGCAGTTGGGATTGGCGATGATGCCCTTCTTGGTGTACTGGGCGATCGCCTCGGGGTTCACTTCCGGGACCACCAGCGGGATGTCGGGGTCCATGCGGAAATGCGAGGTGTTGTCCACCACCACGCAGCCGGCGGCCGCGGCGCGCGGGGAGTGGATGGCCGACACCTTGGCGCCGGGCGACGACAGGGCGATGTCGCAACCGGCGAAGTCGAACTTCTCGAGGTCCTGGACCTTGAGGATCTTGTCGTCGCCGAACGACACTTCCTTGCCGACCGAACGCGCGGAGGCCAACGCCACCACTTCGTCGGCGGGGAAGTTGCGCTCGTCCAGGATGCGCAGGATTTCGCGACCCACGTTGCCGGTGGCGCCGATGACAGCAACCTTGTAACCCATGTTCCCTTTCTCCGTTGTCTGGAGCCCTGGTCTTCGCCCCGAGCGCCTTCCCCATTATGCGAAAGCCCGCGGGAACCGTCCGCGGGCCTTGATGCAGTCGTGACGAACCGGCCCGCGCTAAACGGTGATCTTAGTGCCGGTTTTAGTGGTGGCGACGGACGTCGCGCCCTGGGCGACACCCAGGTCGGCAATCGCGGCAGCGATGGCGAAGCGACCAGACATGAACGATGACCTCCGTCGAAGCCGTAGCTTTACCGCAACGCAACGGCCCGACGCAAGCGCTTTCCCGGTTACTGGTTGCGGATGCCCGAACAGACGCGCACGACGAAGGCGTCGATGTCGTCGTTCATGCCGACCGTGCGCGCCGCCAGGTCGCCGGCGGCGACCAGAACCTGGTCGGCGGCCTCGGTGGCGGTGCCGGCCACCTGGCTGACGTCGCCGATGGTGTTGGCCACCGTCTGCACACTGGCGGCGACGTCGCGGATCGAGCGGCTGATCTCGGCCACCGCCGACGATTGCTGTTCGGTGGCGGCGGCGATGCCGGTCGAGTTGTCGTTGATGTCGCGGATCATGCCGGCGATGGCGCGCACCGCCTCGACCGCGTGGCCGGTGGCTTCGCGCATGCCCATGATCTGGGCCGAGATGTCGTCGGTGGCCCGCGACGTCTGGTTGGCCAGATGCTTGACCTCGTTGGCGACGACCGCGAAACCCTTGCCGGCCTCGCCGGCTCGTGCCGCCTCGATGGTGGCGTTCAGCGCCAGAAGGTTGGTCTGCGACGCGATCTCGGTGATCATGTTGACCACATCGCCGATCTTTTGCGCCGCCTCAAGCAGTCCATGGATGGCTTCGTCGGTTTCGCCGGCCACGCGCACCGTTTCCTGGGCCATGTCGGCCGAGGCCTGGATGCGCGACGCCACCTCGCGGATGCCGCCGGCCACCTGTTCGGCCGCCGCCGCGACGCCTTCCACATGGCTTGAGGCGTCACCCGCCGCCCGTGCCACGGTGGCCGATTGCTCGCTGGTCTGCGACGCGATCGAGCTCATCTGCTGGGCGGTGGCTTCCAATTCGGTGGCGGTGGCCGCCACCGCCTGGCTCATGTGCTTGATGGTGTTGCCGACGCCGGTGGCCTCGGTGACGAATTCCTTGCTGCGCCGTTCCATGCCGGCCAGCGCGTCGTTGATCAGCCGCGCGTGATCCGAGAACTCGCCGACCAGACCCTCCAACAGGATATGACGGAAATAACGCCCCTCGGCGGTTTTCGCCATGGCGGCGTCGGCCTCCTTGGTGAAGGCCTCGGTCAGGTCGAGCAGACGGTTGATGGCGTGATCCAGTTCGCCCAGCACGCCGCCTTCGGTCAACCCGACCAGACGCACGTCCAGACGGCCGGCGGCGGCCTGGGTCAAAACCTCGCGGGACCGCAGCGCGTTGGCGCGGGTCTTGACGGTGAACACCAATCCCGACAGCCCGGCCAGCAAGACCACCCCGGCCACCAGGGATTGGGCCACGCCCTGTCCCGAGACCAGTTCCATCACCAGCAACACCAAGCCGGCGGCGGCACACACCACCGACGACCACAGCGCCTTAGAGAGCGAAGACGAATTCATCGTAAGGAACCCCCAGCGCCTGCAACTTGTCCACAAGGGCCTTGAACGAGGCTTCCATCCCTTGCTTGCGGTCTTCGTGCGCCGCTTCGATCGCCAGAAGCTCGTTATAGAGAGCCTCGGCCTTGGCCACCGATTCGCGCTTGGGGCTGCGTCGGTTGGAATGATAGCTGACGATGTTTCCCTGACCGTCGAAGGTCGGCGTGACATGCGCCAGAACCCAGTAATGATCGCCGTTCTTGGCCCGGTTCAGGACATAGGCGAAAATCTCGCTGCCGGACTGGATGGTGTCCCACAACAGCTTGAACACACAACGCGGCATGGCCGGATGGCGGATGGCATTATGAGGCTGTCCCAGAATCTCGCGCTCGCTGTAGCCGGCGATGCTGAGGAACACCTCGTTGGCGTAGATGATCCGGCCCTTGAGATCGGTCTTGCTGACGATGATCTCGTCGCGGCCGAAAGTCCGCTCCACACCTGTCAAATGAACGTCAGACCTTGCCATATCCCCCCCGGGTTGGCTGTGCCTAGGGACGCCACACGCCGCTTTCCGGCCGCACGGCTTCCTTCAGGCATATCTCGTACACCATTGACACTTAACCGATGCTTAAATCTGGATCAATGTTCGCACGCGCGTCATGGACAATATTTGGCGGATCGGGGAAAACGAACACAAGTCGTTGATTTCCACAAATGGCATTTTAACCTAAAGTATATTCACCCCACTTCCCCCCCTTGCGCGGCAAGACGTTTTGTCGCACAACCCGCGCCATGAACTATCGTCACGCCTATCACGCCGGCAACTTCGCCGATGTCCAGAAGCACGCGGTCCTGGCCTTGATCGTCGAGCACCTCAAGCGCAAGGAATCGGCGTTCTGCTATCTCGACACCCATGCCGGCATCGGCTCTTACGACCTGGGCTCGGTCCAGGCGGAAAAGACCGGCGAATGGCAGGACGGCATCGGCCGCGTGCTGGCCGCGGCCACCGATGCGCCCGAGGAACTGGCCCCCTATCTGACGGCGGTCGAGGCGGTCAACCCCGGTGGCGGCGTCCTGCACTATCCCGGCTCGCCGCAGGTGGTGGCGTCATTGGCCCGGCCCGGCGACCGCCTTGCCCTGTGCGAGTTGCATCCCGAGGACGTGGACGAATTGCGGCGACGGTTCCGGCAGGACACGCGCATCGGCGTTCACCACACCGACGGCTACGGCGCGCTCAAATCCATGCTGCCGCCGCCCGAACGGCGGGGGCTGGTGCTGATCGACCCGCCGTTCGAGAAACGCGACGAGTTCGCCGCCATGCGCAAGGGGCTGGCCCAAGCCATGAAACGCTGGAATTCCGGCCTTTATGCGCTGTGGTATCCGATCAAGGCGCGCGAGCCGGTAGCCCGTTTCCACGCCGATTTGTGCATGATAGATCTGCCCAAAACCCTGGTGGCCGAGGTGCTGGTCGCCCCTGACGACGTGCCCGACCGCCTGAACGGTGCCGGACTGGTGCTGGTCAACCCGCCCTGGAAACTGGACGAAGCGTTGGAGACGTTGCTGCCCTGGTTGGCACGGACACTGGCGCCACAGACGGGATCGTGCCGCGTGGAATGGTTGATCCGCGAAAAGTCGGGCGCCCATTAACCCCTTGGATAATCCCCTTATCCCTTTCCCCAGGTGGTGACCCCGCCCCCGAAGGAGCACACTTGCCAACAGGTCGAAACAGCCACTTTTGAGGAGGCGGAACGACCATGCTGTTACAGTGGCAACAGGAATTCGAGGTGGGCCACCGTCCCACCGATCTGGCGCACCGGGCCGTCGTTGACCTCTTGAACGAGTTGGACGAATCCCTGGCCGTTGGCGCCCCGCAAGAAGTCGTCGAGCGGCTTTTGGGCGAACTCAACCACCTTTTGACCGAGCATCTTGAAAGCGGGCATGACGCCCTGGAGCGGCTGTGCCGGGGAGAAGGTCCCGACAGCCGCCACGACCTCAAGCTTCTGGCCCATTGGTGGCTGGCCCATTTGTGCGGCCAAGACCCGGTCCAGCCCTGCGCGCCGACTAAACCGCCGTCACATTGACGCAATCCACCCGCCAGCCGTCACTGGTGCCCTCGATCCGGGTCAGGGACAACGGCTGAATGGAAAACCGTAGCGCTTGCGCCGGTTCCAAGCCCAAGGCCATGGCCAGCGCGGCCCGGATGGTGCCGGCATGAACCACGGCCACCACGTCGCGGCCGGGGAACTGGTCCGACAGCCGACACAGGGCACGGCGCACGCGGGCACAGACCAGGGCAAAGCTTTCACCCTCGGGCGGGGTGGTTTCCGCCGGGTCCTGCCAAAACGCGGCGAGATCGGGGTCCTTGGCGGTTTCCAGTTCCAGCCAGCTTTTTCCCTGCCAGCGGCCGAAATTCTGTTCGGCCAGATCGGGTTCGACCACCGGCGGCGGCAACAGCAAGCCGGCCGCCTCAAGCGCCCCCGCCGTCTGACGGCAGCGCATCAGGCCGCTTTCCACCAACACCGCGTTGGCCGGAACACGCCGTGCCAGTTGCAGGAAGTCCTCGTCGTCCGAAGTATCACAGGCCACGTCCAACTGACCAGTGATCCGGCCATGCGGGCACGGCACCGGCGCATGCCGTACCAGCCACCAGCGGGTGTCACGCGCCTTGTTCATGCCCAAGCTCCCGCCGCTGCCACCAGAACCGCCATTTCCGCCACTTGCTGCACCGCCCCCAATACGTCGCCGGTAAACCCGCCGAAATTTCGTCGCGCCAGAACCACCATCCCCCAAGCGGCTGCCAAAGCCGACAGCACCGCCACCGGCGCGCCAGTTCCCAGGCCCCCCAGTGCCAGCACCAGCCCCAGAACCGCCGCCGTCGCCGCCACGGTGGCGTCGGGCACGCCGGCCCCGGCGCCCAACCCTTCGGCACGGGCCGATGGCATCACCTGCATGGCCGCCGGAATCAGAGCCCGCGACCATGCCGCCGCCGCCACCAGCGCCCCCAACCCCGCCAGACCGGACGGCGCGGCGGCCAAGGCCGCGCAGCGCAACCCCACTGAAAACACCAGGGCCAGCACGCCATAGGCGCCCGAACGGGAATCGCGCATCACCTCAAGCCGCTTCTCGCGACCTCCACGCGCCCCAAGCCCGTCGGCGGTGTCGGCCAAACCGTCCTCGTGCAAGGCGCCGGTCAGCAGCACCCCGGCCAGCACCGCCAGCATCGCGGCCGGCAAGGCGGGCAACACGGCCTGCGCCGCCAGGAACACCAGCCCGGACAACGCCCCGACCGCCCCCCCGACCAGGGGAAAGAAACGCATGGCACGCGCCAGCGTGCCGGGCGGCAACATGCCGCAATCGGGCAACGGCAAGCGCGTCAGGAAGACGAAAGCCAGATGCGCCTGGGCCAACAGGCCGGGCGGCGGCAATATCTCGGGCGGGGGGGATGGCTGTTCTGTCATCGTCGATGGTGATTTCGGCTGTCGTTTGGGTTATAGGACCAACCGCCGCGCCTGCGCAACATCTTGGGGAGAGGTCATTTGAATACCTCCATTTCTAGTGTGGCCGACATCGAGTCCCTGATCGCCGCCTTGCCCGCGGCGGATCAGGCCGCCGCCGCCTTGTGGGCCGCCCGCGACCCGCAATTGACCAAGCCGCCGGGCGCCCTGGGCCGTCTCGAGGAATTGTCGTTGTGGCTGGCCAGTTGGCAGGGGCGTCACCCGCCGCGCCTGGAAACCCCGCGCGCCCGCGTCTTCGCCGGAAACCATGGTGTCGCCGCGTTGGGCGTGTCGGCCTTTCCCGCCGAGGTCACCGTGCAGATGGTGAAGAACTTCGAGCATGGCGGCGCCGCCATCAACCAGCTCTGCCGCACCTTCGGCACCGAACTGGCGGTGGTGTCCCTGGACCTTGACCGCCCCACCGCCGACTTCACCAAAGGTCCCGCCATGGACGAGGCCGAATTCGTCGCCGCCTTCCGTGCCGGCATGGATTCGGTTCCCGACGACACCGACTTGCTGGCCTTGGGCGAAATGGGGATCGGCAACACCACCCCGGCGGCGGCCATCGCCTGCGCGCTTTATGGCGGCGACGCCGATGGTTGGACCGGGCGCGGAACCGGTGTCGACAATGCCGGCCTGATCCGCAAGACCGAGGTGGTCGCGGCCGGAGCCGCCTTGCACAAGGGCAAGGCACCGTTGGAAATCCTGCGCTCCCTTGGCGGGCGCGAACTGGCGGCCATGGCCGGCGCCGTGCTGGCGGCGCGTCTCAAGCGGGTGCCGGTGCTGTTGGACGGCTATGTCTGCACCGCCGCCGCCGCTCCGCTCGAAGCCGCCTGCCCCGGCGCGCTCGACCATTGCGTGGTCGCCCACGTCTCGGCCGAACCGGGGCATCAGCGCTTGCTGTCGGCACTGGGCAAGGAACCGTTGCTGAGCCTGGGCATGCGTCTGGGCGAGGCGTCGGGCGCCGCCCTGGCCATCGGCGTCGTCAAAGGCGCGCTGGCCTGTCACACCGGCATGGCGACTTTTGCCGAGGCCGGCGTCGCGGCAGGATGACCGCCACCAGGGCGCCGCTCAGGCGGCGGGTGGATTGACAGGGGCGCCGCTCAGGCGGCGCTCTTGGCCGCCGCCACGAAAGCGGCGATCTTGGCCGGGTCCTTGACGCCGGGACGCTCCTCGACCCCGGACGACACGTCCACCGCCGGGGCTCCGGTCACCCGGATCGCCTCGGCCACGTTGGCGGACGTCAGGCCACCCGCCAGCATCCACGGCACCGGGCATTTGAACCCCGCCAGCACCGACCAGTCGAAGCTGACGGCGTTGCCGCCGGGCAAATCCGCCCCCTTGGGCGGCTTGGCGTCGAACAAGATCCAGTCGACCACCTCGTAAAACGGCTCGGCGGCGGCAAGGTCGTCCTTTGTCGCCACCGGGATGACCTTCATCACCTCGACGCCGTATTCGGCCCGCACCCGCGCCAGACGCTCGGGCGTTTCCGATCCGTGGAACTGAAGCATGTCCAGGCGCAAATGGCTGGTCACCTCGTCCAACAACGCATCGTCGGGATCGACGAACAGGCCGACCTTGCAGACACCCTCGACGAACTGGCTCAACTCGGCCGCCTGTTCGGCGCTCACCGCGCGCGGGCTCTTGGGATAGAACACGAAGCCGATGAACTCGGCACCGGCTTCCAGCGCCGCGTCGATGGCCTCTTCGTCGTTCAGGCCGCAAATCTTGACCTGTGCCGCCATGGGATATCCCCTACCGCAGTTCTTCCGCGATGCGTCGCGCCGCGTCGGCCGGGTTGGTGGCGCCGGTGATCGGGCGGCCGATGACCAACAGGTCGGCGCCGGCCTTCAACGCCTCTTTCGGCGTCATGAACCGCTTTTGGTCGCCAGCCTCGGCCCAGGCGGGGCGAATGCCGGGAACCACCAGGGTCATGTCCGAGCCGACCACGTCGCGCACATGCGCCACCTCGTGCGGGGAACAGACCAGACCATCGACGCCGGCCTTTTGCGCCAGTTCGGCCAGCCGCTTGACCTGATCGAGCACAGTGCCGCCAAAGCCCACCTCGGCCATCGCCGGCTGGTCGAGCGAGGTCAGCACGGTGACCGCCAGAACCTTGGTCGCCGACCGGTTGGCCTTGGCCGCGCCTTCGCGCGCCGCCTCGGCCGCCGCCTGCATCATGGCGAAACCGCCAGAGGCATGGATGGTGGTCAGCCGCGGCGCCAGCTTGGCCACGCCACGCATGGCGCCGGCCACCGTGTTGGGAATGTCGTGCAGCTTGAGGTCCAGGAACAACGGCATGCCGAGATCGGCAATGGCTTCGACCCCACGCGGCCCGCAATAGCTGAAGAACTCCAGACCCAGCTTGACGCCGGCCACCAGCCCCTTGAGGCCGGTTGCAAGCGCCGCCGCCTGGGCAACATCAGTGGTGTCGAGGGCGACGTAAACGGGCGAAGTCATGGCGTCTCCAGGAATGTCCAGAGGGCGTTATAGCGCAGACCGAAGCCGCGCGCGAGAGATCCGGGAAACAGCCTCAGCCGCCCGCGGGCGGCGGCAGTTGCGGCGCGGAAACCTTGTCGTCGGAACCGCCGGCGGCAGCCAGCTGACGTTCCAGCGATTCGGCGCGGCGGCGATGATACCCCGCCGCCATGCGGGCGGAATGGCCGCCCAGCCAAGCGACCAAGGCCCCCAGCATCAATCCCAGCACCAGCGGCCCCAGGACCGCCAGATAGACCGGCACTTCGACACTCCAGGGCAGCGGCCACAATTCCAGGCGCAGGCCATGGCGGTTGGCGACGGCGAAAACCACCGCCACCAGCGACACCGGCAACGCCAGAAGCCAGCCGAGCAGGCGCATCACGCCCCCCTATTCCTCGTCGTCGCCGTTAAGCAGCTCGCGCAACTGCTTGCCGGTCTTGAAGAACGGAATCACTTTGCCCTGGACCGAAACCTGTTCGCCGGTCCGGGGGTTGCGGCCCTGGCGGGCATCGCGCTGCTTCACCGAAAACGCACCGAACCCGCGCAACTCGACTCGGTCGCCCTGCGCCAGGGCGGCGGCGATCTCGTCGAAAATGGTGGTCACGATGCGTTCGACGTCGCGCTGGTAAAGGTGGGGATTCCTTTCCGCCAGGCGAGCGATCAGCTCCGACTTGGTCATTCCTGTCTCGAAACCTAAAAATCCTGAATCCGCGCAGCCTGCCCAAGGGGGAGGCCCGAGTCAAGGAAAGCGGTGATAAAGACTGGTTTTGGCCGCCGGAAGCGGGTCCTGGTGAATTTTTCGTTGCACGCATGGGTGTGCGTTGACTCCCCCCCCCGGAAAACAGCGACAATGCCGCCGCCGCGGCATAGTCCGTCGGCACACGGAGACGCGACGATGTTCACCCCGGTCCATGCCCACGGCGAAGCCACCAAGGCGACGTCGCCAACGGTGCACACCACGAGCCCCTTCGCCGCCACCTTGCGGCCTTGGGCCGAGATCATCGCCACCTTGGACGTGGCCTTCCAGCCCATCGTCAACATCCACACCGGCGCCTGCTACGGCTACGAAGCGCTTTTGCGCAACACCGAAGCCGCCGGCTTCTCCTCGATCCAGGATTTCTTCGACACCTGCCACGCCTTGGGTGCCCTGCCCGAAATGGAACTGGCGCTTCGGGAAAAGGCGATGGAGAAATTCCTGCGCCTCGACCATTGCCGACAAAGCAAGCTGTTCCTCAACCTCGACAACCGCGCCCTCGATGCCTCGGGCAGCCTGACCGCGCGGACCCGCAAGCTTCTGGAACGCGCCGGCCTTGACGAATCACAGGTGGTCTACGAAGTGTCCGAACGACACGCCTTCGACCATCCCGGCGAAGCGGCCAGCGTTCTGGCCCACGACAAACGCGCCGGCTTCCGGCTGGCCATCGACGATTTCGGCACCGGTTTTTCCGGCCTGCAATTGCTGTATTTCGCCGAGCCCGACTTTTTGAAGATCGATCGCTTTTTCGTGTCCGACATCGCCAACGATTCGAAGAAGAAGCTGTTCTTGTCCCAGATCGTCAACATCGCCCACCTGTTGGGCGTGGTGGTGCTGGCCGAGGGCGTCGAGACCGAGCGCGAGTATTTCGTGTGCAAGGATATCGGCTGCGACCTGATCCAGGGTTATCTGGTGCAAAAGCCGACCGTGGACATGGCGGAGTTGAAGCCCGCCTACCAGGCCATCGCCCACATGGCGAAAAGCGAACGCCGTGCCGCCGTCAGCGACCAGAAACTGATCGCCGACCAGATCACCTATGTCGATCCCATCGGCCTGGATTGCCGCATGGAGGAGGTGTTCGAACGCTTCCGCGCCGACAAGTCGCTGACCTTCTTTCCGGTGGTGGACGAAGCCGGCGAACCGGTCGGCATCGTGCGTGAGAAGGAACTCAAGGACTACACCTACTCGCTGTACGGCAAGGCGCTGATCAGCAACAAGACCATCGGCCGCAAGCTCAAGGACTTCGTCACCCGCTGTCCCATGGCCGACATCAACACCAAGGCCGAACGCATCCTTCAGGCCTATTCGACGGTGGAACGGTCCGAAGGGATCATCATCGTCGACAACATGAAATACGTGGGCTTTCTGTCGGCGCATTCGCTGTTGCGGGTCATCAACGAAAAGAACCTGGCCGCCGCGCGCGACCAGAACCCGCTGACCAAGCTGCCGGGCAACAACCTGATCCACGAATACGTGTCGGAAGTGCTGGCCGCCACCGACCAGGAAGTGGTGCTGGCCTATTTCGACTTCGACAATTTCAAGCCGTTCAACGACAAATACGGCTTCCGCCTAGGCGACCGCGCCATCCTGCTGTTCGCCGAATTGCTGTCCAAGGCGCTGCCGCGCGACACCTGCTTTCCCGCTCATGTGGGCGGCGACGATTTCTTCGGCGGCTTCCGCGGCCAGGGTTACGCCGAGACCATGGGCACCATCGCCGATCTGGTGGAGACCTTCCGCCGCGATGTCGAAAGCTTCTACGACGACGAAACCCGCGCCGCCGGCCATATCACCGGCCAGGATCGACAGGGCAACGTGGTACGCTTTGCATTAATGTCGGTGTCGGCGGCGGTGGTGCACCTGCCGGCCGGACGCCCGGTCCACACCGTGGACGAGATCAGCCAACTGATCGCCGGCCTCAAGAAGGAAGCCAAGAAAAGCCCCGACCGGGTGGCGGCCGGGGCCTTGGTGGCGCGCTGATCAGCCCTTCAGAACCACCACCAGACCGGGCACCTCGTTGCCGCCGTCGCGGCGGGTGACCGCGTCTTCCATCAGGGCGACGGAAAAACCCGCTTCGGCAGCAGTGGCGGCGACATAGTCGGCGGCATGGGCATAACGTTGCTTGGCGCCCAACACATAGCTGCCGGATTCTGCGGTCTTCTCCACCGTGAAGGCGAAGGCGCCGCCGGCCCGCACCGCCACGCGCGCCGCCTGCATCACCGGGCCAAGGTCACCGAGATAGACCAGCACGTCGGCCGCCACCAACAGGTCGTAGCGTTCGGGCCGCGCCAGAAGCGTCTCCACCAGTTCGCCCACCAGCAATTCGTCGTAAAGACCGCGTTCGTCGGCACGCGCCACCATGGCCGGCGACAAATCGACGCCGTCCAGCCGCTTCGCATAGGGCTTGAGCACCGGCGCCGCCAGGCCGGTACCACAGCCGGCGTCCATGATGTCGAGTCCGCCGCGCCGGTCGATGGTCCGGGCCAGAGCGTCGGCCAGAAGCTGCGGCGCGCAATATTCCAGCTTGTCCACCAACGACTGGTCGAAACGGTCGGCGTAATCGTCGAACAGCTGACGCACATAGGCCTCGGGCGCCTTGTCCGGCACCGGCCCGCCCCCCACCAGGGCCAAGCCAAGGGCGGCACCGTGCAGGTCGCGCTCATCCAGCTTCAGCGCCTTGCCATAGGCCCGTGCCGCACGGGCGTTCTCGCCCAGCCGGCGACAGGCCTCGCCCAGGCAATACCATCCCCTGGGGGAACGCGGCGCCAGGGCGGTAACCCGTTCGAACGCCGCCGCCGCGCCTTCGAAATGGTCCTGGGCCTGACGGATCAGCCCCAGTTCCATCCAGCATTCAAGGCTGCGCGGCGCCACGCGCGTCCCGTCCTCGGCCGCCTTGCGGGCGTCGTCGAGCCGGTTCTGGGCACGATAGACCGACGCCAGATTGGCCCGCATGCCCGGCTGGTCCGGGCGCAGATCGACCGCCCCCTCCAAAATGGTGGCGGCGGCGTCGAGACGGCCGCAATCACGCAGCGCCAAGCCGAAATTGTTCAGTGCCGCCGGCCAGTCGGGACGCAGGTCCAACGCCCGCCGCAACGCGTCGCAGGCTTCGCCCGGCCGCCCCGCCTCGGTCAACAGGGCTCCCAGACAGTTCAGCGCCTCGGCATGGACCGGACTGGCGGCGATGGCGGCGCGGCAATGTTCGATCGCTTGGTCGCGCCGCCCCTGCCGCCCCAACAGCGCCCCCAGGCGGGCATGGGCCTCGGCATGGGCGGGGTCCAGGGTCAGCACGGTACGGTAATGCAGCGCCGCCTCGGCGACGTCGCCGGACATCTCCAGCGCCTGCCCCATGGCCAGATGCAGCACCGTCTGGCCGGGGGTGATGGCGATGGCGCGGGCCAGACTGTCCACGGCCCGCTTGCCCTGGCCGGAATCCAGGGACAACAGCCCCATCAGGTAATGGGCGCCGCCGAATTTGGGCGCGACTTCGGTCAGCTTCTTGGCCAGCCGCTTGGCCTCTCCCCCCCGCCCGTCTTCATAGGCGGCCATGGCCTCGGCGAAGATTTCGGCGACCGTTTTCGTCTGAGCAGGCTGCATCATGTTTCCGCGAGAGGGCACCAAAGGATTTCCGTCACACCATAGCCACTTCCCCCGCGCTTCGCGACCATCGCTTGGCGATATTTGACCGGGAAGACCAGGAAATCACGGCGCTTGCCGACGGTCACGATACCAACGCACAAGGAACAGCAGCGCGAACAAGGGCACCGACGCCCGCACCACGAACGGCCCCAGTCCTGCACGGGTATACCCCCCGGACAGGAATTGAAAGAACAGCGGGTTGACCATCACCTCGCCCGAGGTCCAGTTCAACGACACCTGACAGACGCCGAACAGGATGCCGACCGCCCAAAGAACCTTGCGCCGACGCGGCATGGACGAAAGCAAGCACAGGGCAAGGGCCGTCACGCTGAGGGCCGGCGCAAGCACGGCCAGGACCAGGATCGCGTAATGCACGCCCCCCTTGCCCTGGAACGTGAAGGCATTCAGCGTCTCGAGCGGCATCGCCAGGGGTTGCAGGTGAAAACCTTCGAGGATGGCTGAACCTTGGTTTTCCGTGCGCCATTGAAAGCTGGCCAGGAACCATTGCTCGCCAAACCCGGCCTGTAGCTCCAGGTTGACCCGCCGGACGGTCCCGGCCGCATCCATGATCTTGACCGCCCCGTATTGCGCAACCGTCATGGACGTGGCCGGTGACGACGGCAACAGGGAACGCATCTGAATCAAAGGAGAGCGGAGATCCTTTTTCCGCAATTCAGGATCGGCCATGGCCTCGATGAGGTCGTAACGCCCGTCCTGTAGGGCCGAAAACAATTGGTTGGCGGTTCCCACGTCGGCTGGCCGGTCCAAGACATCTGGAGCACAGGCCGTCAGGAAGACCGACAGCCCAAGCACCGCCAAAAAGACCTTGATCATGAGTTTCCCCCACCCCGTATCGGGCAGAGGATATCGCAGCCGATCAACAACCGATAGAAGCCAACATCACACCGCCGTTCCCCCCACCGTCAGGCCGTCCATGCGCAGCGTCGGCTGGCCGACGCCCACCGGCACGCCTTGGCCGTCCTTGCCGCAGGTGCCGACACCGGGGTCGATCTGAAGGTCGTTGCCGATCATCGACACACGGGTCATGGCGTCGGGACCGTTGCCGATCAGGGTGGCGCCCTTGACCGCCGGGCCGATCTTGCCGTTCTCGATCAGATAGGCCTCGGTGGCGGCGAACACGAACTTGCCCGAGGTGATGTCCACCTGGCCGCCGCCGAAATTGACGGCGTAGATTCCCTTCTTCACCGAGGCGACGATCTCGGCCGGGTCGTGCTCGCCGGCGACCATGAAGGTGTTGGTCATGCGCGGCAACGGCGGATGGGCATAGGATTGGCGGCGGCCGTTGCCGGTGGGCCGCACCCCGGTCAAGCGGGCGTTCAGACGATCTTGCATGTAGCCGACCAGGATGCCGTCCTCGATCAGCGTGGTGCGGGAACTGGCCGTGCCTTCGTCGTCGATGGTGATGGAACCGCGCAAATCAGGCAGCGTGCCGTCATCGACCACCGTCACCCCCTTGGCGGCGACGCGCTGGCCGATCATGCCGGAAAAGGCGCTGGTGCCCTTGCGGTTGAAGTCGCCTTCGAGCCCGTGCCCCACCGCCTCGTGCAACATCACGCCGGGCCAGCCGGGGCCCAGCACCACGCTCATCTCGCCGGCCGGGGCGGAAACGGAATCCAGATTGACCGAGGCCTGACGCAACGCCTCGTCCACGCAATGGCGCCATTGCTCGGGGGCCATGACGCCGTCATAGGTGAAACGGCCGCCCATGCCATGGCTGCCGGTTTCCATGCGCTCTCCCTGGCCCAGCACCACCGAGACGTTGATCCGCACCAGGGGCCGGATGTCGGCGGCGTGGCTGCCGTCGCCGCGCAGGATATAGACCGCCTGCCACGACCCGGACAGCGACGCCGACACCTGCCGCACGCGCGGTTCGCGTCCACGGGTGTAGGCGTCGATCTCCTCCAGCAGCTTGACCTTGGATTCGAACGGCACCAGGGCCAGCGGATTGAGGTCGGTGTAAAGGGCGGCGTTGGTGCCCACCGGTCCTTCGGCCAAATGGCCGGTGCGGCCCGACTTGACGGCCGAGACGGTGGTGGCGGCACGCTTGATCGCCTCTTCGTTCAACTCGGAACCATGGGCATAGCCGTGCGCCTCGCCCGCCACCGAGCGCAGGCCGAAGCCTTGCGCGGTGTCGAAGCTGGCCGACTTGATCTGGCGGTCGTCCAGCACCAGGCTTTCCGACTGGCGGTATTCCAGGAACAATTCGCCGTCATCGGCGCCGGTCAGGCTTTCGGCGACGATCTTGCGCACGTTGTCGCGATCCAGGCCGGCGCGGACGAAGAACAATTCGTGGGCGTGGGCACCGGCTTTGGCGGGAACGTCTTGCGGCAAGGGGGTCTCCTGTCGGAACGGGTAGGGCCAGTCGGGCGGTTGGCAGGACGCGGGCCGGAGTGTACACCATTCGGCAGCGAAGACGCCGCCTCAAGGGAATATAGGCCATGGCCGCACCGATACCAGAGCGGAATTGGGCGCTGACCGAGCACCCGGGCCGCCGTGCCCTGGCCGGCGAGGTGCACGCGCGCCCCTATGAACAATTGGTGGCGCCGGTGCGCGCCAGCCATGTCGCCATCTTGCACCACGGCTTGACCGCCACCGACGAACGCGCCTTCCTGACCGAGTTGCTGGCGGCGCACGGTGTGGAACCGCCGGGCGAGAACGCCGCCCACCTGTCGCGCGACCTGGGGGCGTTGCGCCTGAAATGGGAACGCCATTCCGAATTCTCGACCTACACCTTCCTGCGTTTCGACCCGTTCGACCATCCCTTCGCCGCCCCGGCACTGGAACTGGCGCCCACCGACTGGCTGGAACGGATGCCCGGCGCGGTGATCGCCGCCCTGCATGTGGCGGTGGACAAGGGAAGCCACAGCAGCGACGGCCTGTCGGCGCTGTTCGACGGCAACATGCTGATCGGTTCCAAGGTGTTGGGCGGCGCCGGCGAGGCGTGGACCGATTTCCGCCTGCACGCCGACGGTTTCGGCCGCGCCCTGGTGCTGGATCACGGATTGTCCCGCGGCCAGATCGGCCGGCTGTTGCAGCGTCTGGTGGAGATCGAGACCTATCGCATGATGGCGCTTCTGGCCTTTCCGGTGGCCCGCCATGCTTTCGCCGAGGTCGGGCGCATGGACCGCGCCCTGGCCGACATCGTCACCGAGTTGGCCGACCCCGAGGTGGAGCAGAACGACCGCGAGCTTCTGGACCGCCTGACCGCCTTGTCGGCCGAGGCCGAACGCCTTGACGCCGACACCAGTTTCCGGCTGTCGGCGGCCAGGGCCTATTACGACATCGTCACCCGCCGTATCGACGAATTGCGCGAAGACCGCATCGCCGGCGTGCAGACCATCGACGAATTCATCGACCGCCGTCTGGCGCCGGCCATGCGCACCTGTGAAACGGCGGCCGAGCGTCAGCAATTGCTGGGCCGGCGCGCGGCACGGGCCGGCGACCTGTTGCGCACCCGCGTCGACATCGCGCTAGAGGAAAAAAACCGCGACCTGCTGCGCAGCATGAACCGCCGCGCCCAGTTGCAATTGCGCCTTCAGGAAACGGTCGAGGGCCTGTCGGTGGTGGCCATCAGCTATTACCTGCTGGGCCTGGTGCTGTACGCCGCCAAGGGCCTGAAAGGCGCCGGCCTGCCGCTCAACCCGGATCTGGCGGCGCTGGTGGCGTTGCCGGTCATCGTCGGCGCGGTGATCCTGGGGGTGCGCCGCCTGCGCCGGGCGCTGGGCCACGGTGAGGACGCGGAATAGGTTGAAGGCTAGGTCCGCAGCGGCGGCAAGCCGTAGCGGTTGGCCGCAGCGCTCCCATCCATGAAACCGTTTTCGATCAAGGCCCAGATCGGTCCAACCAGCGGCACCACGGCGATGAGGACCCACAGGCCCGACTTGTCGCGATCATGCCACCGCTTCACCTCGACCGCGACGCAAACCCACATCAGGATGGCGAAGACCGTCAGAATCAGGATGTTGTTGTACGGTGTGTTGGCAATGGACAACCCCATCGCCCCGCCGCCCACGAAATACGCCACCACCAGCAACCGGGTCGGAAGCCAATACCGTATCCAGAATTGCGACAAGGACACCCGCCCCCCCAGCGAGAACAGGAACCAGCGCCAGGAAAATTCCTGATAGGTTCCCGGTTCTTGCACCGGATCGGCCGCCCAAATGGCGCCAACCTCTCCCTTGCGAAGCTCGAAGTTGACCGGATCGCCGACTTGCGGGTTCATGAAGGTCGGCAGGCTGCCTCGGGGAAAGGCGTAGACCACGCCACCGGCTTCGATGGTCCCCGAACGGGTGACCGGATCGAAGGAAACAAAAACACCACGCATGAAGCACCTTTTGGGCGACGTTAAATTGACGGTGCAACCATATGGCAGGCAGTGCGGCCCATCAAGAATCGATGGCCGCCACGGCGTCGGGGCGCGACTGGACATGGTCGCGGTATTGCTTGTCCTCGGTGCCGATGTGGCCGACCCACCAATCCACCAGCCACGACAGCAACTCGCCCACCTCGGGCAACGGCGACGCCCCCATGACGATGTTGGCCACATAGGCGCGAAAAGCGTCGTGACGGGCGCGGTGCTGGATCAGATAAGGATAGCCGGCCAGCAACAGCATCCGTTCCTCGCGCTGGAAATGGGTTTCGGCATAGGCCGCGATTCGTCCCACGGCAAGACGTACCGCGTCGGTGCCGTGATCGGAATCATAGGCTTCGTGCAAATGGGCGATCAGGTCCAGGATGCCGCGATGGTCGTCGTCGATGGCCGCGATCCCCACCGACAGATCGTCGGACCACGCCTCCCAATCCAGCTTGGCCCGCATGCGCCGCCCTTTCCTATCTGCGGGTTGCCATCTTGGCGTTCATGGCTTCCTGCATCTTCCAGTCGATCATCATCGCCAGCGCGGTGTCGCCTTCCTCGTGCAGGACGATGGCTTCCTTGCCCGGTTCGGCCCAACGCACGAAACGCCCGTCGGTTTCCGCGGGCGGTCCCAGACGCGCGGTGAAATGCGCCACCAAACCGTCGAAGCCGTCGCGCGGGCCTTGCAGGAACAATTGCACCAGCCGCTTGGTGCCGCCGGCATCGGGGGCGAAGGTGGCCGCCACCTCGACCGGCGAGCCGCCGACCCGGCGCGTCGCCGCGCTGTATTTCCCGGCCTCGTCCACCTTGAGCAAGGCGCAGCGAACGGCTCCCAAATCGGCCATCTGGCGCGGCATGGCCAACAGCCGGTCAACCTCCTTGGGGCGGTCAACGTCGTCGGAACAGCGCACGCTCAGCCCGGCCGGCCACGCGGCAAAGCGGAACTGGCCCATCATCATGCCGATGCGGGCGTAGCCCAGGTCGTAATCCTTGGCCATGGCCGGCCCGGCCATCGCCGACAGGACCGCGCAAACGCCCAGCAGACGTTTCATTTTTGCTTTTCCCTGGCTTCCGTGCGGCGGATATGGTGGCTGGTGCGGGCGTGCAACGCCGCCTGGAGACGGGTGTCGATGACGAAGGCCAGCAAGATGCCGCCATCGACGATGATCGCCACCTCGGCCTCGGGCTCTTGCCAGCGCGCCAGATTGTCGCGCCGCAATTCCGGTTCGCCAAAGCGCTCGCCGAAGTAATCGGCCAACACCCCAAAGGCCGCCGCCGGCTGGCGCAGGACCAGATGCATCAGGCGCGGCGTGCCGGAACGGTCGGGAAAGAACTTGCCCCACACCTGGGTCTCGATGCCGGCGACCTGGATCACGCTGGGATGCCATTGCGTGCCGCTTTGATGGAACAGGCCGCAGCGCGTGCCGCCCAGCCTCGCCACCGGATCGGGCACCGCCAGCCGCACGTCGTCGGATTCGGGCGGCAAGTCGGCCTCGCCGGAACAACGGACAATGGTGCCGTCAGGCCAGACGCCCGCGCGGAACTCGTCCAGCGTCATGCCGGAACGGGCGAAGCCCAGATCGAGTTCGGCGGCCCGCACCGTCGGTGCCAGCACCAGGAACAGCAAAAGGACGGCGATTGTTTTCATGATGCGAAGAATGTCATGAAAGCCCGTCGCCGTCATCCCCGCAGCCTCGCCAATTCGGCCTTTGCCGCCTGGTCGGCCGCCGACGGCAAGGGCGCGGACGGGTCGGCCATCCAGGCGGCGACATCGTCCAGAACCACGCGGGCCTCCAGATCGCGCAACAGCATGTGGTAGCCACTGGCATAGAACGCCGCCCGCTGGTCATGCCCCAATCCGGGCAGGCGTTCCACCGCCGCCCACACCGGAGCGGCCGGCACCACCTGATCCTTGGCGCCATACAGCACCAGGGCCGGCAGGCGAATTCGCGGCGCGGTAACGGCGGCGGCGTCCATCAGGTCGACCACGCCATTGATGGCATCGACCCTGGTTCCCTTGATCACCAGCGGATCGGCGGCCAGCGCCCGCAGCATGGGGATGTTGTCGGACGGCCAGATGTCGAGCCCCTCGCCGGTCAACTTCCACCCCGGCGCCACCTGATAGGCCAGCCACAGCGCCGCGCGCTGGAACCAGCCCATGGATTGGCGGCTCCACACCGCCGGCGCCGACAGGATCACTCCGCGCAGGTCGGACGGCGGCTCGCCAGCGGTGGCCAGCATGGCGACCGCGCCGCCCATGCTTTCCCCCAACAGATAGACCGGCACGCCGGGATGACGCGCGGCCACCAGCTCCAGCGCGGCACGGGCGTCGGCGGCCATGGTGGCGGCCGAGGAAAAGATGCCGGGCTGTGGTGCGGCACCGAAACCGCGCTGGTCATAGGCGTAAGAGGCGATGCCCTTGGCGGCCAGATATTTGCCCGGTTCGTCGAAGAAATTGGAATAGTCGTTCATGCCGTGCAGCGCCAGCAGCACGGCCCGCACCTCACCCTGGGGCAGCCAAGACCGCAGCGGCAGACGCACGCCGTCGGCCGTCACCCACGCGGCCTTTTCCCACTGGGGCGGCGCCACCGCCGGCCCCGCCTGTTGCGTGCGCGCGGCACAGGCCGCGACCAGGGCCGCCAGCATCAGGACCGCCAGCGCCCGTATCCTCATGGCATCCGCGACGAGGTCAGTTGCAGGAAGATGTCCTCGAGGTCGGTTTCCTCGGTGGACAGGTCGGCAACCCGCAAACCGGCGGCGGCCACCGCGTCCAGGATGGCGGCCACCGGCATCTCGGACGGTTTGTAGCGGACCACCAGACGGCCGTCGGGGCGAATTTCCGGGGCGAACGGCACCAGGGCCTCGGGCACCGTTTCCAGCGGCCCGGTGACGGCCAGCACCAGCGCCTTGCTGTCCAGCCGCCCCAACAGGGTCCGCTTGTCCTCGCACGCCACCACGCGGCCATGGTTGATGATGGCGATGCGGTCGCACAATTCCTCGGCTTCCTCGAGGTAATGGGTGGTCAGGACGATGGTGGTCCCAGCGGCGTTGAGCTGTTTGACATAGGCCCAGAGCGACTGCCGCAACTCGATATCGACACCGGCGGTGGGTTCGTCCAGCACCAGGACCGGCGGATTGTGCACCATGGCCTTGGCCACCAGCAGACGTCGGCGCATGCCGCCCGACAGGGTCCGGGCATAGGCCTCCGCCTTGTCGGCCAACCCCACCGCCTCAAGGATTTCCATGGTGCGGCGTTCCGCCTTGGGCACGCCGTACATGCCGGCCTGGACCTCCAGCAACTCGCGCGGGGTGAAGAACGGGTCCAGGTTCAGTTCCTGCGGCACCACGCCGATGGCCGCCTTGGCCTCACGCGGGGCGCGGTCGATGTCGCGGCCCCAGACACAGGCTTGGCCGCCGCTCTTGATCACCAGCCCGGCCAGGATGTTGATGAAGGTGCTCTTGCCGGCGCCGTTGGGCCCCAGAAGACCGAAGAAGGAACCGCGCGGCACCGCCAGCGAAACGCCGTCCAGCGCCACCTTGGTGCCGCGCCGGCCGCGATAGACCTTGCGAAGATCGCGGGTCTCGATGGCGTTGTCGGGCGAATTCGGATCGATGGGTGTTTGAACCATGGCCCGACATGGGTATCATCCGGCCGTTTCCACGGTCAACGGATGCCTGCCATGTCTGCCGTCACTGAAGCCAAGATCGAACCCCAAACGGTCGAAACCGCCACCGTCGCCTGTGACGGCGGCACCGGCCCCCTGGGCCATCCGCGCGTGTTCCTGCATTTCGGCGCCGAGCGCGAGGTGGTGTGCCCCTATTGCTCGCGCACCTATGTGCTGGCCGAGGGCGCCAAGGCGCACGGTCACTGACGGTGAGCACTCCCCGCCACGTGTATCTGGTGGACGGCTCGGGATTCATTTTCCGGGCCTTCCACGGTCTGCCCATGATGACGCGCGCCGACGGCACCCCCGTCAACGCCGTCTACGGCTTCACCACCATGATGATGAAGCTGTTGAACGAGACCGACGCCGACCATGTGGCGGTCATCTTCGACGCGGCGCGGAAGACCTTCCGCAGCGACATCTACCCCGCATACAAGGCCAACCGCCCCCCCGCTCCCGAGGAGTTGGTGCCCCAGTTCCCGCTGATCCGCGAGGCGACACGGGCCTTCAACGTGCCCGCCGTCGAGCAGGAAGGGTTCGAGGCCGACGACCTGATCGCCACCTACGCCACCCAGGCGGTGGCCCTGGGCGCCCGCGTCACCATCGTCTCGTCCGACAAGGACCTGATGCAGTTGGTGGGCGATGGCGTCGAGATGATGGACCCGCTCAAGGGGCGTGCCATCGCCGCCGAACAGGTGGTCGAGAAGTTCGGCGTGCCGCCCGACAAGGTGGTGGACGTCCAGTCCCTGTGCGGCGATTCCACCGACAACGTGCCGGGCGTGCCGGGCATCGGCATCAAGACCGCCGCCCAGTTGATCACCGAATACGGCGACCTTGACACCTTGTTGGCCCGCGCAGCCGAAATCAAGCAGCCCAAGCGGCGCGAAACCTTGATGACCAACGCCGACATGGCCCGCGTCAGCCGCGAGTTGGTGCGTCTCAAGCGCGACGTGCCGGTGGTCGAGCCGCTGGAAAGCTTCGCCAAGCGCCAGCCCGCGCCCGAATTGCTGGCCGAGTTCGTCCGCGAGCAGGGCTTCAAGTCGCTGAGTGCCCGGTTGGGCGGCGGTGGCGCCACCATGCCCAAGATTCCCGCGCCCAAGTCCGCGACGTCCGCCCTGCCTCCAACCGCCGCGATGGCTCCTGCCGCCGCGCCGGACAAAATCGAATACGAGTTGGTAACCTCGGTCGCTTCCCTGGACGCCTGGGTGGCCGAGGCGACCCGCGCCGGCATCGTCGCCATCGACACCGAGACCACCGGCCTGGACGCCCTGCGCGCCGAACTGGTGGGGGTGTCGCTGTCCACCGCGCCGGGGCGGGCCTGCTACATCCCGGTCAAGCATTCGCCGGCCGAGGCGCAGGGCTCGCTGTTGCTGAGCGATCCCGGCGCGCCGGAAAGCCCCAAGATCCTGCCCCGCGACGTCGTCCTGGAAAAGCTGCGCCCGCTTTGCGCCGACCCGTCGGTTCTCAAGGTCGGGCACAACATCAAATACGACTTGCACATCTTGAACCGCGCCGGTCTTGAGGTTGCGCCCATCGACGACACCATGCTGCTGTCCTATGTGCTGGACGGCGCCAGCCACGGCCATGGCATGGACGAACTGGCCCAGCGTCATCTGGGGCATTCCACCATCAAGTTCGCCGACGTCTGCGGCAGCGGCAAGGCCCAGATCACCTTCGACCGGGTGCCGCTGGACAAGGCCCTGGCCTATGCCGCCGAAGACGCCGACATCACGCTCAGGTTGCATGCCCTGCTCAAGGGGCGGTTGCTGGCCGAACACATGGTGACGGTGTACGAGACGCTGGAACGCCCCCTGGCGACCATCGTCGCGGCCATGGAGCGCGAGGGCATCAAGGTCGACAGCCCCGCCCTGCTGGCGCTGTCCGAGGAATTCGGCGCCCGCATGGCCGAATTGGAAAAAGACATCCACGCCCTGGCCGGACACGAATTCAACGTCGCCTCGCCTGCCCAGTTGGGCAAGGTTCTGTTCGAGGAAATGGCGCTGCCCGGCGGCAAGAAGACCAAGACCGGGCAATGGGCCACCGGCGCCGATGCGCTGGAGGAACTGGCGCTACAGGGACACGCCCTGCCCGCCCGGTTGCTCGACTGGCGCCAGTTGGCCAAGCTGAAAAGCACCTACGCCGACGCGCTGGTCGCCCAGATCAACCCCGACACACGGCGCGTCCACACCAGTTATTCGCTGGCGGTGACCACCACCGGCCGGCTGTCGTCGTCGGACCCCAACCTTCAGAACATCCCCATCCGCACCGAGGAAGGGCGCAAGATCCGCGCAGCCTTCGTGCCCGAGCCGGGCAACGTGCTGTTGTCGGCCGATTATTCGCAGATCGAATTGCGTCTGGTCGCCCACGTGGCGGGAATCGAGGGGCTGAAACAGGCGTTCCGGGACGGCGCCGACATCCACGCCATCACCGCCTCCCAAGTGTTCGGCGTGCCGATCGAGGGCATGGACCCGTCCCTGCGCCGCCGCGCCAAGGCCATCAATTTCGGCGTCATCTACGGCATCTCGGCATTTGGTCTGGCGCAACAGCTGGGCATCTCGAACGGCGAGGCCAAGACCTTCATCGACGCCTATTTCGCCCGCTTCCCGGAAATCCGCGACTACATGGAACGGGCCAAACAGGAAGCACGCGACAACGGCTTCGTCACCACCTTGTTCGGCCGCAAGGTCTATGTGCCCGACATCAACGCCAAGGGACCATTGCGGGCCTTTGGCGAGCGTGCCGCCATCAACGGCCCGATCCAGGGCGGCGCCGCCGACATCATCAAACGTGCCATGATCCGCCTGCCCGGCGAGATCGCCGCCGCCGGATCGAAGGCCCGCATGCTGCTTCAGGTGCACGACGAACTGGTTTTCGAAGTTCCCGAAGCCGAGATCGCGGACACCACCGCCTTGGTCAAGCGGGTGATGGAAGGGGCCGCCCAACTGGACGTGCCGCTGGTGGTCGAGGTGGGAACCGGTGCGTCATGGGACGCCGCTCACTGAGCTCGCTCCATCATTAGTAATTACACATGGCGCCCGCGGGGACTTTCCCTGCGGGCGTTGTCATTTCATTCAATATCCATTCATTTTCATTTGAACAACAAACACAACATTCACAATGCATAGGCTTCATTTTCATAAGTGATACAAATTAATTCCACCAAGATATTCCATGCCATTTCAGTTTTGCTATAATGCAGCACAGCAAAGAACTTGCCTCGCCGTTACCCCCCGAACTACCGGAGGCCGAACCATGGAAGCCGCCACCTTCGAGATGGTGCTTACCGCCCGCGCCGAGGTCGAACGCCTCGACCTGCCCCGGCAACTGGCCGCCTGAAGCCCAAAGGGACGTCTGCCATGAGCAACCCGTTCGAAATCGAACTCGCCCGGCTGGAAAGCGAACGCAAGCGCCTCGACGCCATGCTTGACGACGCGGTGGCTCAATTCGCCCTGGTCGAGGAAGACATGAATGCCCGCATGAAGGTCGCCAGCCCGGCCCAGCTTCAGGCGCTGATGGAAGAACGCGCCCGCATCGAGGAATCGCTGGGTATCGCCGCGCTGGTGGACCGCATCGACGAAATCCGCGCCCGCGCGGCGCTGGTCAAAAGCGCCGCCGCAGCGGCCGCCTGAGATCCCCGCGATCCATGCCCCCTCTTCCGCCAGGCGGAAGAGGGGTTTTTCATGTTCAACGTTCGTAGGGACCGAGGAAGCGGCAACCGTTGAAATGGATCATGTGCTCGGGCTTGCTTGCGACCCAAGCCTCGGTTTCCCAACCGATCTCCTTGGAGAACTTCGCGAACGCCTTCATGGTTTCGAAGGCGCTGACGTAGACACACCCTGCCGTACAGTCCTTGGTGAACTCGCGCAGCTTCATGTGGCGAATTTCGCTGATCGGGTTGGACGAATGCACCGCCTCGACCAAAAACAACCAATTCCGCTCCGGCTCATAGGCGACGACATCGGGCAGCATGTCGCGGGACAATTCCGGCAACCCCAACGTCTTCAAAGCTGCCTCGTCACAATAAAGCAGCTTGTTTTCCGTATCGCCGATATACAGGACCTGGGCCCCTCGGGAGAACCGAGGAAGAAACTGCTCGACCACAGCTTTCTGAATGGCGTTGTGCGGCCCCGGAGACAGCTTCAGCTCTTGTCCCCCAGGGAGGGTCACTGGAACCATTTTCATCTCGCGCGCCTTGCTCAGCCGGTCGGCCAAAGCCACATGCTGCGCCCGGAACCGAATCAGTTCATCGTCCCAAGCGGTTCCACCATAACTCTGCAACAAGGGTAATGCCTCGGCGACAATCGCGTAGCCGCGCGTTCCGTCGTTGGTGTCCGCAGCGGAATTGGCCGCGCTTTTGGCGACAAGGCCTACCTCGACCAGAATGACCAGATCCTTCCGCCGTACGTCGTCATAGGAAGAATCCGCGACGTTCTCACCATAATACTTGTTCCAGAAGGCGATAATCTGTCGGGTCGTCACCGGGGGAACACGATTATCGACCAGATGGCTTTTCGCATTGGACCATCCATCCCCAGGCGCCAGATGCGCGACCGCAAGCAGCGCCAACGCCAGACGCTCGCGGCGGCGTGCGGTATAATCACGAAGAGGCACTCCGATGCTGCGCAGGATGTTCTGAGCCTGCTCGATCTTTATGGTAACGGTATCGCTATCCAAAATTTCCCCCATCCCTTTGGCGACCGGCACCGCCCCAGGGGGAAGCCCGTCCAGGTGCCTCCAGACCTGAGCGGCGATAGCCCTGCCCATCAACGGAGGGACGGCATTGCCGATCTGCTCGAACTGGTCGTATTCACCACCCTCAAAGGTGAACCAATCCGGGAACCCCTGCAACCGGGCAGCCTCTCGCACCGTCAACATGCGCCGTCGACCATCAAGCAAGCGAATCCGCAGCATATCCGAAGTCGCCCCACCCAGATTACGGCACGTCACCGTCCGCGACGGCTGATCCAGGTGCAGGTCACGGGGCCGGACACAGTTGCTTTTCCTTTCGTATTCAGCAACATAGCGATCCATACTGGCGGTCAGGAAGCGACTATCGGGCCCGTGGCTATAGGCCAGTGGCCCCAAAGCTATTCCCGCCGTAACAGGATTGGACACAACCGCTTCCGGCCACGACCAGCCGACGCGAGAGGCGACGATCACGACACGTTCGCGTTTCTGCGGTACACCGAATTCCGCCGCCTTGAGCAAGCGCGCATCCACCGCATAACCAAACCGCGTCAATTCGTCCGCGACCTGCCGTAGATAATCCTTGTTCCGGAACAGCAAACCTCGAACGTTTTCAATAATGGCGATCTTCGGCCGCACCCGTTCGACGGCGTCCAAGAATATGGGAAAGCCATCTCGGGGATCACGCTTCCCCCGTTGATAGCCGATTTGACTGAACGGTTGACACGGCGGGCCTCCGATCAGCACCTCCGCCTTCCCTTCCGGCATTCCCACCGTCAGGAAAACTTCGTCACACGGCCCCGCCAGATTCTTGCTGTAGGTTGCGGCAACCGCCGGCTTCATCTCGTAGCCGGCGGTCAGGAAGCCTTGCGACTCGAACCCCAAAGCCATGCCACCGCACCCTGCGAACAGGTCCATGACCACGGGGCCGGTCGGTGGCAGGGACTGATCGGGCAGGCATTCCTGGACCCACGGCAACCACGCTTCGTGATCCGAGAAATCCAAGAGACCGGGGGAATCAATCCGACGAACCATGCCGACTTGTAACGTGTTTCAAATCGCTTGTCCCCCTACTTCCCCAGCCCCTCGGGCTTGCCCACCACCACGAAGGTCAGACGGGACGGGTCGAGCAGGCGGGCGGCCACCGCCTTGACCTGTTCCTTGCTCACCGCCTCGATCAAGGCGTTGCGGCGATCAAGATAGTCGATGCCCAGCTTGTCCAGTTGCATCGCCGTCAACAGGCCGGCGACCGAGGAGGTGGAATCCATCTGAAGGGCGAAGGACCCGGTCAGATAGGTCTTGGCGTCGGCCAGTTCCTGGTCGGTGACGCCGTTTTCCACCATGCGGGCGAACTGCGCCTTGATCAGTTCCAACGATTCCCTGGTCCGCGCGTTCTGGGTGGCGACGCCGCCGCTGATCAGGCCGGCATGGTCCAAAGGCACTAGATAGGAATAGACGGAATACGCCAACCCCCGCTTTTCCCGAACTTCCTCGGTCAGCCACGAGGAAAAGCCGCCGCCGCCCAGGATGTAATTCATCACATAGGCCGCGTACCAATCGGGATCGTCGCGTTTGAGGCCCTGGGTTCCGAACGCGGCGACGCTTTGCGGGTTGTCGCGTTCGATCACCTGGATACGGCCCGCCGCCCCCACCATCGCTTCCGGCACGGCAATCTTCGGGTGACGATCCGGCAGGGCGCCGAAGGTCTTGTCCAGCAACGGCGCCAGTTCGGCCGGGGTGATGTCGCCCACCACCGAGACCACCATGCCCTGGCGGCTGAGCCAGGTCTTGGCGTAGGTCTTGAGTTCGGCGGTGGTGATCGACTTGATGGTCGCCGGTTCACCCCGCGACGGCGTCCCATAGGGGTGGTCGCCGAACACCAGACGATACCAGGCACGGGCCGCCACCGCTTCGGGGCTTTGCGCCTCGCGGGCCAGCAGGGTCACAATCTGGCTGCGCACCCGCTCGACCGGTTCCTTGTCGAAACGCGGCTGGGTCAGGGCCAGCCGGAACAGGTCGAAAGCCACGTCGCGACGTTCGCTCAGCGTCTTCAGCGATCCAAGGAGATTATCCTTGCCGGCGCTGAACGACATCTGGATGGCCAAGTCCTCCAGCTTGCCCTGGAAGGTCTGGGAATCGTACGGTCCCGCCCCTTCGTCCAACAGGCCCGACACCATGGTCGCCAGACCGGGCTTGCCCTCGACCGAGGCGCCGCCGGCCATGGCCAGCGACAGCGACAAGATGGGGTTGGAATGGTCTTGGACCAGCCACGCCTCGACGCCGCCGGGACTGACCACGCGCTCGATGGTGACGGCATGGGCGGCAGGTGTCGCCACCACCAGCACGAACAGGAATGCGAACAGACGGCGCATCAGCGGACCTCCTTGGCGGCGGGCTGCATGGGGGCCGGACGGGCGGCGGCCGTCTCCACGCCCGGAACCGGCAACAAGACGCCGGTGACCGACGCCTTGGCGTCCAGCACCGCACGGGCGGCGGCGTTGACCTGGGCGGCATCGACGGCGGCGATGCGGGCGGGCCAAGCCTCGACGTCCTCGACCGTCTGGCCGGTGGTCAACGCCTGTCCCAGGACCTGGGCGGCGGTGTGCAGCGAATCGCGCGCATAGACAACGTTGGCGCGCAGCCGTTCCTTGGCCCGCTCGACCTCGGCCGCGTCGATGCCCTTTTCCAGCACGCGGGCGATTTCCTTGTCCATGGCGGCCTGAAGCTTGTCCATGGCGATTCCGGGGCGAGGCGTCGCCGCCACGCCGAACGTGGTGTGATCCAGGGACGAGGGGTCGTACCATGCCGATGCCGAGGTCGCGACGCCTTGCTCCACCACCAGGGATTTATACAGCCGCGCGGTGGTGTTGCCGCCCAGGATCTCGGACAGCACCTCAAGCGCATAGGGCTGCGCCTTGTCGGCAGCCGAGGCATAACTGGGGGCGAGGTACGAACGGCCCCACGACGGCTGTTGCACGCGGGCGTCGGACAACGTCACAATCCGTGCCGCCACCGGCGGCGGCTCCTCGATACGCTGGCGCTCGGGCACATTTTCCGGCTTGAGCGGACCGTAATAGGTTTCCGCCAATTGCCGCACCTTCTCGGGCTGCACGTCGCCCGCCACCACCAGGATGGCATTGTTGGGGGCGTACCAGCGCTTGTAGAAGTCGAGCGCGTCCTGACGCGACAGACTGGCGATCTCGCTGGCCCAGCCGATGATCGGCCGGCGATAGGGATGGTTGAGGTAAAGCGCGGCCTCGACCTGCTCGGCCAGAAGCGCCTGGGGATTGTTGTCGGTGCGCGAACGGCGCTCCTCCTCGACCACGGCGCGTTCGGTGGTGACGTTGGAATCGTCCAGCGTCAGGTTGCGCATGCGGTCGGCTTCCATCTTCATCACCGCTTCCAGTCGGTCGGCGGCGACGTTCTGATAATAGGCGGTGTAGTCGGACGAGGTGAAGGCGTTGTCGCGACCGCCCATGCGGGCGACGATCTTGGAAAACTCGCCCGGCGGCACACTTGGCGTTCCCTTGAACATCAGGTGTTCCAAAAGGTGCGCGATGCCGCTTTTGCCCGGCACCTCGTCGGCGGCGCCGACCCGATACCACACCATGTGGCTGACGATCGGGGCGCGGTGGTTTTCCACCACCACCACCTGAAGGCCGTTGTCCAGCCGATAGGTGGTGGGATTGAACACCTGGGCGGCCGCCGGCAACGGCGACAACAAGGCGGCGGCCAGGGCGAGACGGGCGAGTTTCATACTTCCTCCGGGAGGCTTCCGGGCACGTCGGTCGGGATATAGGCCGGGATCATGGCGATCCCAAGGCAACGCCCGCATACGAAAAAGGCGCGACCCGCTGGCCGCGCCCCTCTTTCGTGCCCCAAGGGGGCGTCAGTCGAAAATGCCTTCCAGCATGCCCTTGCGGCGACGCTGGATGCGCGGGCTGTCGCCGTCGGTGGCGGAACGGCCCAGGGCTTGATTCTCACGCAGCCGCTGCGCTTCCTTGCCGGCGTCCAACTGTTCTCCGGCACCGGGGCCTTCGGGCTTGCGCCAGAACACCAGCTTGTCGGTGAAGCTCGTGTCCATGCCGGCCAAGGCTTGGGTTTCCTTGTTGATCAGGACACGGATGTCGGGCTGGATCTGCTCGGCCCCGGCCTTCTTCAACAGCGCCACGTCGCCCTGGGTACGACCGGTGGTGGACACCGGCGTTCCCGCCGAGCGGCCGAACAGCGCCTGACGGGCCTGCTCACGCGCCGACCCCTCTTGCGGACGGACCGAACCGGGGCTCGGCGGCCGAAGCGAGAAGTCGGGCGGCATGGACAGCGGCGCGCGCTCCACCACCTGGAATTCGTCCGGCGGCGCCTTCTCGAAACCCAGCGCGCGGCGGGTATCGGTGCAACCGGACAGAGCGATCGCGGCCCCCACCGCCACAAAGGCGGCAAACAGGGCGCGGACGGGAGCGGACGTGGTGTTGCGCATCATGGCCCTAGTTTTTATCCGAAGACGGCTTGGCGAACAAGGCGTCCAGCACCAGCAGGACGGCACCGACGGTAATGGCGGAATCCGCCACGTTGAAGGCGGGCCAATGATAGCCCATGACATGTACGTCCAGGAAGTCGGCAACCGCCCCCCAACGCACGCGATCGACAACATTGCCCAAAGCACCGCCGATGATGCCACCCAAAGCCAAAGTCACCAACATCGAAGTGGATTTTCGCATCCACACCAACAGGCCGGCCGAGATCGCCACCGACAGCACCGACAGGATCACCGCGTTCCAGGCGCCGGCATTGTTGAGAATGCCGAACGACACACCCCGGTTCCACGCCATCACCAGATCGAACACCGGCAGGATCTCGATGCGGACCGGAGAATAGAAGGGCGTGTCGGCCACGCCTTCCGGCCGCATCAGGTGCTCGACCACCGCCCATTTGGAAAGCTGGTCGAGCACGACGATGACGGCGGCCAGGATCAGGCCCGGGCGTATGGAACAGCGCATGGAGCGGCTCACGGCACGTCCACCGCGTCCGAACAGCGGCCGCACACGCTGTCATGCTTGTGCTTGCCCACCTCGTTCAGCACCTTCCAGCAGCGCTGGCATTTCTCGCCCTCGGCTGCCTTGGGCAGGACGCCGATGCCGGGCACGTCCGACAGGGTGAAGGCCCCCTCGGGCGCGGCGCCCTTGACCAGCATCAGCCCCGAGGTGATGCAGATTTCCGCCAGATCCAGACCGTCAAGGGCGGCGGTGACGGCCGTGTCCTCGACATAAAGCGCCGGGCTGGCCTGAAGGCTGGAGCCGATGCGCTTGGCCACACGCTCGATTTCCAGCGCGCCGGTAACCACCCGGCGAACGGCGCGAACGGTTTCCCACTTGGCGGCCAAGGCGGCGTCCCGCCATTCGGCCGGGATGACCGGGAAGGTTTCCAGATGCACCGAACCGTCCTCGGACGGATGGCGGGCCAGCCAGGCTTCCTCGGCGGTGAAGCAGGTAAAGGGCGCCAGCCATTTGCACAAGGCGTCGAGCAGCAGGTCCATCACCGTGCGGGCGGCGCGGCGGCGGATGCTGTCGGGCGCGTCGCAGTAAAGCGCGTCCTTGCGGATGTCGAAATAGAACGCCGACAGGTCGACCGCGCAGAAATTGTGCAATTCGTTGAACCAGCCATGGAATTCGAAATCATGGCAGGCCTGTTTCAGGCCCGCGTCGATCTCGGTCAGGCGGTGCAGCACCCAGCGCTCAAGCTCGGGCATCTCGGCCACCGGCAGCTTTTCCGCCTCGGCAAGGCCGTCCACCGCGCCCAGCAGATAACGCAGGGTGTTGCGCAGGCGGCGATAGATGTCCACCTGGGTCTTGAGGATTTCCGGGCCGATGCGCAGATCGTCGGAATAATCCGACCCCACCACCCACAGGCGCAGGATGTCGGCGCCCTGGACGCCGACCACGTCCTGGGGCGAGACCACGTTGCCCAGCGATTTGGACATCTTGCGGCCTTGCTCGTCCAGCACGAAGCCGTGGGTCAGCACCGCCTCGTAGGGCGCACGGCCGCGCGTGCCGCAGCTTTCCAGCAACGAGGAGTGGAACCAGCCGCGATGCTGGTCCGACCCTTCCAGGTACAGGCTGGCCGGCCATTGGGTGTCGTCCCATTCGCCGCTTTCCAGCACGAAGGCGTGGGTGCAGCCGGAATCGAACCACACGTCGAGCACGTCGAACACCTGTTCGAACTGGTCGGGATCGTAACTGTTGCCCAGGAACCGCGAGGCCGGGCTGGTGTACCAGGCGTCCGAGCCCTCTTGTTCGAAGGCGGCGACGATGCGGTCCATGACCTCGGCGTCACGCAACGGCTGGCCGGTCATCTTGTCGATGAACAAGGGCAGCGGCACGCCCCAGGCCCGCTGGCGCGACAGGCACCAGTCGGGACGGGTGGCGATCATGGCGCCGATGCGGTTGCGGCCCTGGTCGGGAACGAACCGGGTTTCGTCGATGGCCTTCAACGCCTTTTCCCGCAGGCCATGGCTTTCCATGGACACGAACCATTGCGGCGTGGTGCGGAAGATCAACGGCGCCTTGGACCGCCAGGAATGGGGGTACGAGTGCTCGACCTTGCCATGCGCCAACAGGTTGCCGCACACGGTCATGGCCTCGATCACCGGCTTGGCGACCGGGCTGTAATACTTGCCGTTCTTGCCCTGGGCCAGCACGCTCTGGCCGGCGAAGACGGCCACCGACGGATAATAAGTGCCGTCGGGCTGCACGGTGTCGGGCACGGCGATGCCATGCTCCTTGCCCAACAGGAAGTCGTCCTCGCCATGGCCGGGCGCGATGTGCACGAAGCCGGTGCCGGTGTCGGTGGTGACGAAATCGCCGGGCAGCGCCGGAACGGGGAAGTCGTAGCCGCCCTTGGCCTCGGGATGGAACTTGAGCGGATGATGGCAGACGGTGCCGGCCAGCGCCTCGCCCTTGATGGTCGAGAGCACCTTGAAGGTCGCCTTGGCGTCCTTGGCCACCTGTTCCGCCTGATCCTTGATCAGCACCAGCTTGTCGCCGACACGGGCCAACGAGCCTTCGGCGACTTCCGTCACCTCGACCACCACATAGTCGAACTCGGGGCCATAGGCCACGGCACGGTTGCCCGGCATGGTCCACGGCGTGGTGGTCCAGATCACCACGGACGCCCCTTCGACCTCGGCGCAGCCGGCGGTGACGACGGGGAACTTGACCCAGATGGTGACCGATGTGTGGTCGTGGTACTCGACCTCGGCCTCGGCCAGGGCGGTCTTTTCCACCACCGACCACATCACCGGCTTGACGCCCTTGTACAAGGACCCGTCCAGCAGGAACTTGCCCAGCTCGCGGGCGATGGTCGCCTCGGCGGCGTTGGTCATGGTGGTGTAAGGGTGGTCCCAGTCCCCTTCCACGCCCAGGCGCTTGAATTCCTCGCGCTGGATGTCGATCCAGCCGCGGGCGAATTCACGGCATTCCTCGCGGAACTGCACCACCGGCACCTGATCCTTGTCCAGGCCGGCGGCACGGTACTTTTCCTCGATCTTCCATTCGATGGGCAGACCGTGGCAGTCCCAGCCGGGGATGTAGTGGACATCACGCCCCAGCATGAACTGGGTGCGGTTGATGACGTCCTTGAGAATCTTGTTGAGCGCGTGACCGATGTGCAGATGGCCGTTGGCGTAGGGCGGGCCGTCATGCAGCATGAATTTTTCCCGGCCCTTGGCCACGTCCCGCATGCGGCCGAACAGACCGATCGAAGCCCAGCGCGCCAGCAGCTTGGGCTCGAGCTCGGGCAGGCCGGCCTTCATGGGGAAATCGGTCTTGGGCAGAAAAACGGTCGACTTGTAGTCCACGCTCATCGGACTTCTCTTCAGTTATCGCCCAACGGCACCATGGGGCCGGGGCTGTCGGGAAAATGGTGCTCGGCCAGCAAGGCGCGGGCCGCGCGTACGTCGTCCTCGATCTGCGCCTTCAGCGCAGCCAGGCCGGAAAACTTCATCTCGGGACGCAGGTAATCCACCAGGGCCACCCGCAGATGCTTGCCGTAAAGATCGACGTTGGCGTCCAGCAAATGAACCTCCAGAACCTCGTCGGTCTTGTCGAAGGTGGGGCGGCGGCCAAAATTGGCGACGCCGTCATGCCATTGCGTGACCACGCCCAGATCGACACCGGCCCGCACCGCGTAGACGCCGGTGGCCGGGCGCTGGTATTCGCCCAAGGCGAAATTGGCGGTGGGAAAACCGATGGTGCGGCCACGCGCGTCGCCGTGTTCGACCCGGCCCTCCACCTCCCAGTAATGGCCCAACAGCTTGGCCGCCTCGGCCGGCTGGCCGCCGACCAGGAACTCGCGCACGCGGGTCGAGGAATAGACGTCGCCATCGGGCGCCATCTCCGGCGGCACGGCGGTAAAGCCGAAATTCCCCTCGTTCGCGGCCTTTTGCAGCAAGGCGCCGGTGCCCTGGCGCCCCTTGCCGAACACGTAATCATATCCCACCACCACATGACGCGCCGCCAGCCCGCACACCAGGATCGAGGCGATGAATTCCAGCGCCGTCAGGTTGGCGAAGGCGGCGTCGAAATGCTGGGCCACCATCAGGTCGGCGCCCAGCGCCTCGACCAGACGGGCCTTGACGCGGAACGGCGTCAGCCTGAACGGCGGCTGGTCGGGGCGGAAGAAACTGCGCGGGTGGGGCTCGAAGCACATCACCACCAAGGGCGCGCCCAATTGGTCGGCGATGCGCCGCGCGGCGCAGATCACCGCCTGATGTCCCTTGTGCACGCCGTCGAAATTGCCAAGCGCCACCACGCCCCCCTTGAGATCGGGAGGCAGTTCGCCGCAATGACGGATCAGGCGCATGGAAGACAAGACGGATTTCCCCGGTTACGTGGACCGTAAGGGGTATCCGATGCGTGACCGATTCGCAACCACGAACACCCAAAGAAAAGGGGCGCCCCAAAAGGGACGCCCCGATCCTTTGGCTTTGACCGAGAAGGATTACTTCTCTTCCTGAGCCCGGCGCATGGCGGCGCCGAGGATGTCGCCGAGCGAAGCGCCCGAGTCGGACGAACCGTACTCGGCCATCGCCTGCTTCTCCTCGTCGATCTCGCGGGCCTTGACCGACAAGGTGACCTTGCGGGCGCCCTTCTCGATCAGAGTGACCTTGGCGTCGATCTTCTCGCCGACGGCGAACTTCTCGGGGCGCTGCTCCGAGCGGTCACGCGACAGCTCACCCTTGCGGATGAAGCCGGTCAGGCCGTCCACCTGGACCTCCAGACCGTTCTCGGTGACCGAGGTGACGGTGGCGGTGACGATGTCGCCCTTCTTGATGCTGGCGACGGCGTCCTGGAAGGGATCGCTGGACAACTGCTTGATGCCGAGAGAGATACGCTCCTTCTCGACGTCGACGTCCAGGACCTTGGCCTTGACCATGTCGCCCTTCTTGAACTCGGCGATGGCGGCCTCGCCCGACTTGTCCCAGGACAGGTCGGACAGGTGCACCATGCCGTCGATGTCGCCCGGCAGGCCGATGAACAGACCGAATTCGGTGATGTTCTTGACCTCGCCCTCGACCTCGGTGCCGGCCGGGAACTTCTCGACGAAGGATTCCCACGGATTGGCCAGGCACTGCTTGAGGCCCAGCGAGATGCGGCGCTTCTGCGGATCGACGTCCAGCACCATCACTTCGACTTCCTGCGAGGTCGAGACGATCTTGCCGGGGTGGACGTTCTTCTTGGTCCAGCTCATCTCGGAGACGTGCACCAGACCCTCGACACCCGGCTCCAGCTCCACGAAGGCGCCGTAATCGGTGATGTTGGTGACGCGGCCGACGAACTTGGCGCCCACCGGGTACTTTGCTTCCACGCCCTCCCACGGATCAGCGTCCAGCTGCTTGATGCCGAGCGAGATACGCTGGGTTTCCGGGTTGAAGCGGATGACCTGCACGCGCACGGTCTGACCGATGTGCAGGGCTTCGGACGGATGATTGATGCGCTTCCAGGCGATGTCGGTGACGTGCAGCAGGCCGTCGACGCCGCCCAGGTCAACGAACGCACCGTAATCGGTGATGTTCTTGACCACGCCCTCGAGGATCTGACCTTCCTTGAGGTTCTCGATCAGCTCGGAACGCTGTTCGGCGCGGGTCTCTTCCAGCACGGCGCGGCGCGAAACCACGATGTTGCCGCGCGAGCGGTCCATCTTGAGGATCTGGAAGGGCTGGGGGGTGCCCAGCAGCGGGGTGATGTCGCGCACCGGACGGATGTCCACCTGGGAACCCGGCAGGAAGGCGACGGCGCCCGACAGATCGACGGTGAAGCCACCCTTGACGCGACCGAAGATAACGCCGGTGACGCGCTGGTTGTCCTGGAAGGACTTCTCCAGCAGGGTCCAGGCTTCCTCGCGCTTGGCCTTCTCGCGGCTCAGCACCACTTCGCCGTTGCGGTCTTCATAGCGCTCGACGAACACCTCGACGGAATCACCCGCCTGGATTTCCGGAGCGCGGCCAGCGGTGGCGAATTCCTTCAGCGGCACGCGGCCTTCCGACTTCAGACCGACGTCGATGACGGCGAAATCATTTTCGATGCGAACGATGGCGCCCTTGATCACGGTGCCTTCGAACGGGTTGCCGACACCCATGGTCTCGTCCAAAAGGGCGGCGAAATCTTCCATAGTCATAACCAGATACTTCCTTTCATCTTCTTTTACCCGGCCGTCCGGTTGTATCCGGCGGTCTTGCGGGAATTTCCCCGCCACATGGCAACAGGCCCCGTACCGTCACCGGCCGGGGCTGTAAAAAGCGGACTCTTACAGCTTTGCGCGGATAAACGCAATCGCCGCGTCAAAGGCGGCGGCGGCGTCCAAATCGGACGTATCCAACTGGTGGGCGTCCTCGGCCGGCTTCAGGGGTGCGACCGCACGTTGCGAATCGCGTTCGTCGCGTTCGCGCATCTCGGCCAGCACCGTATCGAAAGAGGTCTCGACACCCTTGCCCTGAAGCTCCAGCAGACGGCGGCGGGCACGGGTCTCGGCGCTGGCGGTGACGTAAAGCTTGATGGCCGCTTCGGGGCAGACCACGGTGCCGATGTCGCGGCCGTCCAACACCGCGCCCTTGCCGCCCGGCGGCTGGGCGGCGAAACGGCGCTGGAATTCCAGCAACTGGTCCCGCACCTCGGGAATGGCGGCGACCTTGCTGGCGGCCTGGGCCGCCTCGTCGCCGCGCAGATCGTCGGCGGTCAGATCCTCGGGTTCGAGGTCGCGTGCCGCTTCACCGGCGCGGGCGGGATCGGACGGCTCGAAGCCGGCGTTCCACACCTTCATGCCGACCGCGCGATAGATCAGGCCGGTATCCAGGTAATCGAACCCCAATTCGGCGGCGACCCGCCGGGCCAGGGTACCCTTGCCGGCAGCGGCCGGACCATCGATGGCGATAACAGTCATATGTTTTGTCCCTCAAGCGCCGGGCGCTCGCTTTCGGCTCGCAGGGCTCACGCTCGCATAAGCTCGCGGGGCCTCGATGGCCCAGTCCCTCGCCTTCGGCTCGCTCCGGTCGTTCACTCGTTCAAACGGTCTCGATCTTGGCGCCGAGGCCGTTCATCAACGTCTCGAAGCCGGGAAAACTGGTCTCGATGGCCTCGGCGTCGTCCACCGTCACCGGCTGGCCGGACGCCATGCCCAGCACCAGGAACGACATGGCGATACGGTGGTCCAGGTTCACCGCCACGGTGCCGCCGCCGGGCGGCGGCGCGCCGGTGCCGTGGACGACCATGGTGTCGCCCTCCTCCTCGACCTTGACGCCACAGGCCACCAGACCGCGCATGACGGCGGCGAAGCGATCGCTTTCCTTGACCCGCAATTCGGACAGGCCGTTCATGCGGGTGGTGCCGGTGGCGAAAGCAGCGGCGACCGCCAGAATCGGGTATTCGTCGATCATCGACGGCGCCCGTTCGGCCGGCACCTCGACACCGCGAAGCCGCGACGCGCGGATCAACAGGTCGGCCACCGGCTCGCCCCCTTCCTCGCGCGCGTCCTGGAAGCAGATGTCGGCGCCCATTTCCTGAAGGGTGGTGTAAAGCCCGGTGCGCAACGGGTTCATGCCGACCCCGCGCAAGGTGATTTCGGACCCCGGCACGATCAGCGCGGCAACCGCCGGAAAAGCGGCGGAGCTGGGGTCGGCCGGCACCACCACATGGCGGCCGGTCAATTCGGGGAACCCGGTCACCGAAATGGCGTGGCGGCCGTCTTCCAGATATTCGACATCGACGGTGGCGCCGAAATTCCTGAGCATCAACTCGGTGTGATCGCGGGTGGCTTCCTTTTCGATCACCGTGGTAATGCCCGGCGTGTTGAGGCCGGCCAACAGGATCGCCGACTTCACCTGGGCCGAGGCCACCGGCAACTCGTAGACGATGGGCAGCGGATTGTCGGTGCCCACCACCGCCGCCGGCAGGCGCCCCCCCTCGCGGGTGAAGAAGCGCGCCCCCATGCGCGACAGCGGTTCCGACACCCGCTTCATGGGACGCGAGCGCAAGGACGCGTCGCCGGTGAAGATGGTGGTGAAGGGATGGGTGGCGACCAACCCCATCATCAGCCGCGCCCCGGTGCCGGAATTGCCGAGATCCAGCACGTCGGCCGGTTCCTGAAGACCGCCGACCCCGCGCCCCCACAGGCGCCAGCTGCCGTCTTCCAGACGTTCCACCTCGGCACCCAGCGCCCGCATGGCCGCCGCGGTGCGCAACACGTCGTCGCCTTCCAGCAACCCCTCGATCCGGCTTTCGCCTACCGCCAGCGCTCCGAACATCAGCGCGCGATGGGAAATGGACTTGTCGCCCGGCACGCGCACGCCACCCGACAAGGGCATGGCCTGGCTGGATTTCAAGGGCTTGCTCATGTTCTCTCCCACCGTTCGCCACATGCGGGCCGGGACGGCCGTCATCATGAGGCGGTTGCCCCGATGATTTACTCATGTGGGGCCTTTGCCCCGATGATTTACTCATGTGGGGCCTTTGCCCCGATGATTTACTTATGTGGGGCCTTTGCCCCACAGGGCGCCTGATCTACCATAAACACCGACGCCGCACCTAGAAGAAGACGGCGGCACGCCCCCGGCATGGGGGGACAGGTTTTTTTCGTTTTGACACACGGGGGCGAACATGGCAAATGCCCCCGAACCACCCCACCGTCCCGGCGGGGACGAGACGTTTCGCAAGGAGGAATCACGTGGCCAAGCCGGAATGGGGTCAGAAGCGCACTTGCAACAGCTGCGGCTGTCGTTTCTACGACATGAGCCGCTCGCCCATCACCTGCCCCAAATGCGGCGGCACGGTTGAACCCGACATGCCGTTCAAGGTTCGCCGCAGCAGCGCCAGCAGCGCTGCCCAGGCCGAAGCCAAGGCGGCGGCGCAGAGCGCGGCCAGTGCCGTGGATCTGGAGAGCGGCGACATCGCCGCCATCGAGGAAGACGAGGACGCGCTCGACAACGACGAGGATTCGGCGGACGAGGACGAGAGCGGCCTGATCGAGGACGCCTCGGACCTGGGCGAGGACGACGACGACATGGCCGAGGTCATGGAGCACCTGGACGAGGAGATCGGGGACGAGGTCTGAAGACCTTCGTTCTCCTGGATTTCGCCACTCCGGCAAAAAAGTCACGGGGCTGAAAGAATCCTCTTGACCCCAATGGCCGAAGTCCATAATTTCCCGCTCCACCGACGACGGAACCCAGAGCCGAAGTCGTGAAAGTTTCGGGGCCATAGCTCAGCTGGGAGAGCGCTACAATGGCATTGTAGAGGTCAGGAGTTCGATCCTCCTTGGCTCCACCAAATCGAAGGACCCGGCGGCACCCCGCCGGGTCTTTCGCTTTTTGGCCAATCCCGGACAGACCGTCACGACGGTTCTTTTCCCCCTTGACCAGCCGGCATGAAATCCATATTTTCCCGGCTCCACCGATGGCGGCCCCCCAGGCCGCGTCGCGAAAGTTTCGGGGCCATAGCTCAGCTGGGAGAGCGCTACAATGGCATTGTAGAGGTCAGGAGTTCGATCCTCCTTGGCTCCACCAAATCAAAGGCCCGGCGGCCGTCCCGCCGGGCCTTTCGCTTTGTCCCCAGCTTTTCTCAGGCCGCCTGAGCAGCACCGGCCTCGCGCACGCCGCACAGGAAGTTTTCCACGTACAGCCGCAGTTCATTGGCCTGTTGCGACAATTCCCCGGCCGCCTGCAACACCTCGGTAGCGGTAGCCCCGGCGGTATGGGCCGCCAGACTGACCTCGACGATGGTGTGCGACACCGCCTCGGTGCCGGTCGCGGCCTGTTCCACGCTGCGGGCGATTTCGGCGGTGGCTGCGCTTTGCTGGTCCACCGCCGACGACACCTCGGCCGAGGTGCGGTTGATGGCCCCGATGATATCGCCGATGGTGGCGATGGCCGACGCGGCCTCGGTCGCCGAATCCTGTACCGCGCAGATCTGGGCGGAAATCTCGGCGGTGGCCCGCGAAGTCTGGGTGGCGAGACTTTTCACCTCGTTCGCCACCACGGCGAAACCTTTTCCGGCTTCGCCGGCACGGGCCGCCTCGATGGTGGCGTTCAGCGCCAACAAATTGGTTTGCGTCGCGATGGCCCCGATCAGATCGACCACCTCGCCGATCCGTCCGGCAGCGGCCGTCAGTCCCAAGACGATCTCGCCCGACCGCTGGGCCTCGCGCACGGCGGCTTGGGCGATGCGCGCGGAATCGTTCACCTGACGGGCGATCTCCGCCTCGGTCGCGGTCAGTTCCTCGGTGGCCGAGGCGACGTTCTGGACGCTCATCGCCGCCTGTCCGGCGGCCGAAGCCACCGCCGACGACTGCATCCGGGTCTGTTCGGCGATGGCCGACATGGATTGGCTGGTCGCCTGCATCTGGGTGGCGGCGGCGGTGACGGATTTTGTCACTGCCGCCACCTGGACGTCGAACTCGGCGGCCAGACGCTCGATCTCGCGCTGGCGGCGCAACTGCTCCTCCTGGCCGCGCAGACGCTCGGCGGCAACGCGCTCGGCCTCGGCCACATGATCACGAAACTTGACCAGACCGCGCGCCAGTTCGCCGATTTCATCGGAACGGTGAGTGTGGCCGATCTGGAAATCATGTTCGTCATTGGTCAAACGGCGAATGGCGACGGTGACGTCGGCAAGCGGCCGGGTGATGCGGCGACCGTTCAGCCAAGCCACCGTCCCCACCACCGCCAACACCATCAGGGCGGCGGCGGCGAACCACAACACACGCTGGCGGAAGGCGGAATCGACGTCGTCCACATAGATGCCCGAACCGACCACCCAGCCCCAGGGCTCGAATCCCGCCACATAGGACAGTTTCGGCACCGGCCGCTCCGCCCCCGGCTTCGGCCATTGATAGGTAACGAAACCGGCACCGGCCCGCGTGACCTGGCGGTTCATCTCGCGGAACAGATAAAGGCCGGTGGGATCTTGCATGCCGTCCAGGCTGGTGCCCACCAGCTTGGCGTTGGAATGGGCCAGCATGGTCGAATCGGACAGGCGGTGGACCCAAAGATACTCCGCGCCGTCGTAGCGGATGGCCGAGATGGCGGCCAACGCCTGGGCCTGGGCGGCGGCACGGTCAAGCGTGCCGTCCCGTTCCATCCGCTGATAGTGACCAAGCAGGGTCCGGCCCAGATCGACGATGTGCCGCGTCTTGATCTCGCGGTCCAACAACAAATCCGACCGCATCTGCTGGACGCTGAACGCCACCACCGCCAACGTGCCAAGCACGGCGGTGACGACGATCAGCCAAAGCCGACCGCCAATACGCATGATGTTCCTCCCCCCGGCGAGTGTCGCTCTGCGGCAACTATCTCGTGCAGGGGCGCAGTATCACCAACCGAGGGGCGGCCGTCAATTTTGGCAAATGAAAATATCCGGAAAGCGACATCCTTGCCGCCGCTTTGTCCGCCGGAAGGGGGAGGCTAACTCTTCTTCCCCTTCAACGCCGCCTCGAGCGCGTCGCACACGGTGGTCAGCACCTTGACGCGGGCGAAGGGCTTGTCGTTGGCCTCGACCAGGGTCCACGGCGCCATGCTGGTCGAGGTTTTCTCCACCATGTCGTTGACCGCCGCCTCGTAATCGCCCCACTTCTCGCGGTTACGCCAGTCCTCGTCGGTCAACTTCCATTTCTTGTATTCGATCTCGCCACGCTGGTTGAAGCGGGCCAATTGTTCCTCGGGGGTAATGTGCAGCCAGAACTTGCACAGCACCGTGCCGGCGCGGACCAATTGATCCTCGAAATCGGTGATCTCGCCATAGGCGCGGCGCCAGGCTTCCTCGGAACAGAAGCCCTCGACCCGCTCCACCAGCACCCGGCCGTACCACGAACGATCGAAGATGGTGACGCGGCCCGACCGCGCCAGATGGCGCCAGAACCGCCACAGATAATGCTGGGCGCGTTCTTCCTCGGTCGGCGCGGCGATGGGGATGACCTGATAGTCCCGCGCGTTGAGCGCGTTGGTCAGCCGGCGGATGGTGCCGCCCTTGCCCGCCGCGTCCCACCCCTCGAACACCAGGACGGTGGAAACGCCCTGTTGCTTGGCCTGACGGTGCAGCGTCGACAGCCGTCCCCGGCATTCCTGAAGGACGCGGTTATAGTCGTCGCCAGAGATCGAACTGGTCATGTCAAGCGACGACAGGATCGACGGCTGGCCGCCAAGCGCCGCCGGCTTGGCCTTCTTCGCGGGGACCTCTTTCATCTCGGCCGCCACCTTGCGCGCCACCGCGCGCGTTTCAAGATGCCGGACGATGGCGTCGCGCACCGTGCTCAGCACCACGGAATAGCGGTAGCGGGGGTCGGCGCCCTCGACGATGTGCCACTGGGCATGGCCCTTGGACGTCTTCATGATCAGCCGCTCGGCGGCACCGACGAACTTGTCGTAAAGCTTGAAGTGCTTCCAGTCGGTCTCCGACACCTGCCACTTGGTCAGCGGGTCTTCCTCGAGCTTCTTCAGCCGCTTCTTCTGAGCCTTCTCGGACAGATGCATCCAGAACTTGAGGATCAGCGCGCCTTCGTCGGCCAGGGTCTTCTCGAAGCGGACGATGCGGGCCAGATCCTCGTCCATCTCGGCCGGGCTGGTCTCGCCCATGGCGTGGGAGACGAACGGGTGATGATACCACGACGACAGGAACATCCCGATCTTGCCCTTGGGCGGCAGGTCACGCCAGAAACGCCAGTATTCCGGGCGTTCGCGTTCCTCGTCGGAAGGCGGACCATAGGCGCGGGTAACGATCCAGCGCGGGTCCATCCATTCGTTCAAAAGGTTCACGGTCTCGTTCTTGCCGGCCCCGTCGACGCCGGCGAAAACGATGACCACCGGAAAGTCGGCGCCCCGCAATTGTTGCTGCAAGTCCAGCAACTCGGTCCGAAGATCCGGCGCCAGGGCGTCGAATTCCTCTCGGCTGACCTTGCGGCCCAGTTCCGCGGCCTCGAACATGCGCGTCCCTCTCCCCGTTTCAGGCCGTCACCCCGGCCCAGGAAAGAACGCTATGCCTTTCTTATGGGGCACTCAAGGGCTGAACTGATTGATCAGGAATGCAAGCCCCGCGCAAATGGTCAGGCACAGGGCCAACGCCAGGATCAGCTTCTTGGAATTGTTGGTCGGTTCCTCGGACATCACGCCTCACTTCCAGATGGGTTTGCCGCTGCCCGGCAAGCCGTATTCGGCCCAGCGCTCGCTCACCTTGTCCACCACGCCCTGATCCATGCGCAGCTTGACGCCCCACTCGCGGTGGGTCTCGGGCGGCCATTTGTTGGTGGCATCCAGGCCGATCTTGCCGCCCAGCCCCGATTCCGGGCTGGCGAAATCCAGATAGTCGATGGGCGTGCCCTCGATCACCGTGATGTCGCGGGCCGGGTCCATGCGGGTGCTGACCGCCCACATCACGTCCTTCCAGTCCCGCGCGTCGATGTCGTCGTCCACCACGATGACGAACTTGGTGTACATGAACTGCTTGAGGAAGCTCCACACCCCGAACATCACCCGCTTGGCGTGGCCGGGATAGGCTTTCTTCATGCTGACCACGGCGATGCGGTAGCTGCATCCCTCGGGCGGCAGCCAGAAATCCTTGATCTCGGGGAATTGCTGGGACAACAGCGGGATGAACACCTCGTTCAGCGCCTCGCCCAGCACGCTGGGCTCGTCCGGCGGACGGCCGGTGAAGGTGGACAGGTAGATGGGGTCGCGGCGCATGGTGATGGCCGAGACACGGAACACCGGGAATTCCTCGACATTGTTGTAATAGCCGGTGTGGTCGCCATAGGGGCCTTCGGGGCCGAACTCGTCCAGCATGACGTGGCCTTCCAGCACGATCTCGGCCTCGGCCGGGACCTTGAGCGGCACCGTCTTGCACTCCACCAATTCAACCTTCTTGCCGCGCAGCAGACCGGCGAACTGGTACTCGGACAGGGTCTCGGGAACCGGGGTGACGGCGGCGATGATGGTGCCGGGATCGGCGCCGATGACCACGGCGGCCGGCATGGGCTCGCGTTTGGCACTTTCAGGACGTCCCGCTTCGCGTTGGGCCCAACGCTGGTAATGCTGCGCTCCGCCGCGATGCTTGAGCCAGCGCATCAGCGTGGTGTTGCGCCCGGTCACCTGCATGCGGTAGATGCCGAGATTGTAGTTGTCGCGCCGGTCGCCCTTGGTGTCGGGGCCTTGCGTCACCACCAGCGGCCAGGTGATCAGCGGCGCCGGCTCGCCCGGCCAGCAGCCCTGGATCGGCAGCATGGACAGGTCCACGTCGTCGCCCTGATAGACCACCTGCTGACAGGGCGCGCCGCCCACGACCTTGGGCTTCATGGCCAGCACGGTCTTCATCAGGGGCAGCATGTCCCAGGCGTCGCGCAGCGAGGCCGGCGGCTCGGGCTGTTTCAGGAAGGCCAGGGTCTCGCCCACCTCGCGCAACTGATGCGGTTCGCGGTCCATGCCCCAGGCGACGCGCTCCACCGTGCCGAACAGATTGACCAGCATCGTCATGGGATATTTCGAACCATCGGCGCGCACCACGTTCTCGAACAGCACCGCCGGCCCGCCTTCGGCCAACAGCCGGGTCTGGATCTCGGTCATCTCGAGCGCGGGCGAAACTGCTGCCGACACCCGCACCAGCCGGCCGGACGCTTCGAGTTTGTGGATGAAATCGCGCAAGGAATCGTAGGGCAAAGGGGCCTCCGCAGAAACGGCGGCCAAGGGTGGCGCCAAGCGACGGCGGCCGTCAACCCCGGAGCGCGTCCACCGCATTTTCATCGCCAAGCAAGGTCTATACCCGGCTTGGCGGGTTTCGGGAATCCCTGTACTCTGTGACGTAGTGTGACGGGGGGTGGGACGCCGGGCCGGCGTCAAGGGAGTGAGGGACATGGCTGCGGCTTCGCAGGAACAGCGCTATCGCACTCTGATCGAATTGGGCATCGCCCTTTCCGCCGAGCGTAACCACAACCGCCTGATGGAGAAGATCCTCCTCGGCGCCAAGTCCATGACCAACGCCGATGGCGGCACGCTTTATCTGGTGAGCGAGGAAAAGGACGGTCTCAAGTTCGAGATCATGCTGAACGACACGCTGGACGTCGCCATGGGCGGCACCACCGGCAAGGCGATCCCCTTTCCGCCGCTCAGGCTGTACGACGACGAGGGCAAGCCCAACCATAAGAACGTCGCCTCGTATTGCGCCCTGTCGGGAACCACGGTGAACATCGCCGACGCCTATGACGTGGACAAGTTCGACTTTTCCGGCACCAAGGCCTTCGATTCCAAGACCGGTTACCGGTCGAAATCCTTCCTGACGGTGCCGCTCAAGAATTACGAGAACGAAGTCATCGGCGTTCTTCAGTTGATCAACGCCCGCGACCGCCGCAACAACGTCGTCGCCTTCGGTCCCGACATCACCCCGCTGATCGAGGCACTGTCGTCGCAAGCCGCGGTGGCGCTGGACAATTCCCGCCTGATCGAAGCCCAGAAACACCTGTTCAAGAGCTTCATCCAGGTCATCGCCGGCAGCATCGACGCCAAGTCGCCCTATACCGGCGGCCACTGCAACCGCGTTCCCACCATCACCTTCATGCTGGCCAAGGCGGCATGCGAAAGCACCGAAGGCCCGTTCAAGGACTTCATGCTGACCGAGGACGAGTGGTACGAGTTGGAAGTCGCCGCCGGCCTGCACGATTGCGGCAAGGTGACCACGCCGGAATACATCGTCGACAAGGCGACCAAGCTGGAGACCATCTATAACCGCATTCACGAAGTGCGCATGCGCTTCGAGGTCGCCAAGCGCGACACGGTGATCGACTATCTTCAGGGCGTGGTGGCCGGCGAACGGCCCGAGAGCGAGCTCAAGGCCGAGATGGAGCAACGTCTGGCGCAACTGGACGACGACTTCGCCTTCATCGCCGAATGCAACGTCGGCGGCGAGTTCATGGCCCCCGAACGCATCGAACGCATGAACGCCATCGCCGAACAGACCTGGGTGCGCACCATCGACGACACCTTGGGCCTGTCCATCGACGAGATGAGGCGCCGGCATGGCGAGGAGCCGAAGCCGCCGGTGGTGGAAAAGATGCTGTCCAACAAGGACTGGCACATCATCCCGCACGACGTCACCATCGACCTGGCGCAGTACGAAGCCGAAGGGTTCGCCATGCGGCCGTGCCAGAACAAGTACGACCTGGGCGAGCTTTACAACCTGGCCATCGGCCGCGGCACGCTGACCGCCGAGGACCGTTTCAAGATCAACGAGCACATCACCCAGACCATCCTGATGCTGAAGGCCCTGCCTTTCCCCAAGAATCTGGCGCGGGTGCCGGAATGGGCCGGCGGCCACCACGAAAAGATGGACGGCAGCGGCTATCCCAAGGGCCTGAAGCGCGACGACATGTCCATTCCCGCCCGCATGATGGCCATCGCCGACATCTTCGAGGCGCTGACCGCCGCCGACCGTCCCTACAAGAAGCCCAAGACGCTGTCGGAATCGCTGAAGATCATGTCCTTCATGGTCAAGGACCAGCACATCGACGCCGAATTGTGGCAATTGTTCCTGACGTCGGGGGTGTGGAAAATCTACGCCGAGCAATACCTGCGGCCCGAGCAGATCGACGCGGTGGACATCGCCGCCTATTTGCCCAAGCCGGCGGCGTGACGGCGCCCATTCCCCCACGCGGTTGACTTTCCCGGCGAGTGGGCTATCTCTGCCCCCTGGATTGCAGGGGGGGAGAGTTTCATGCTTGAACGCGCGCTCGAACGGTTCCTGTTCGCCGGCCGCTGGTTGCTGGTGCCGCTTTACATCGGCCTGACGCTGACCTTGGTGCTGTTCACCATCAAGTTCTTCCAGGAATTCCTGCACCTTTTGCCGATCCTGCCGGAACTGGCGGAAACCGACCTGATCCTGGCGGCACTGGCCATGGCCGATCTGGTGCTGGTGGCCAACCTGCTGGTGATGGTGGTGCTGTCGGGATACGAAAACTTCGTCTCGCGCATCGACCACGCCGAAGGGCAGTTGTCGTGGCTGGGCAAGGTGGACACCGGCACGCTGAAGATCAAGGTGGCGGCCAGCATCGTCGCCATTTCCTCGATCCATCTGCTCAAGGCCTTCGTCAAGGCCGAGAGCATCGCCAACGACAAGCTGATGTGGCTGGTGATCATCCATCTGACCTTCGTGGTGTCGGCATTGTTGCTGGCCGTGGTCGACAAGATCGCCTTCGCCACCCACCGCGAGGAGCATTGAACATGGAAATGGTGAACGGCCTGTCGTTGCCGGTGGTTCTGTTGATGGGATTGGTCGGCGCCCCGGTCCTGTTGCGTCGCGCCGGCTATCCGATGGGCAAGACCATCCTCGGCACGTTGACCGGCGCGATGGTCCTGCTGGGATGCTGGGCCATCCTCTCCTCGATCCAGAACCGCCTGGGACTGACGTTCCTGCCGCTGGGCTGGCTGGTGCCGCTGGCCAGCGGTTTCGCCGTCTGGCGTTGGCGCGGCCAGCTTTAGGCCAAACGAACAAAAGCGCCGCCGGAATCGCTTCCGGCGGCGCTTTGCGTTGTCCCGGCGTCTACTGCACCCAGCGGTTCAGGTAGGTGCGGATCAATCCGTCCATCTGGGAATCGATGTCGCGGATCATGCTTTCGGAGATTTCATACAGCACGCGGTCGCGTTCGTTGAGCGAGGCCCCCTCGGCCACCGTCTTGGTGCGGGTGGCACGCGCCACCACGTCGGCCACCGGCAGGTGGCGTTCGTCCAAGATCTGTACGGCCACGTCCAGGCTGCCGTCGAAGCGCGCGGCTTGCTGGTCCTTGAACATGCCGGAGAAGCCCTTGTCCACCTGCAACGGCACCTCGATCACCTTGGCGTCGCGGATGATGACGCGGGCATAGCCGGAACGGCCGATGGGCCGCAAGCGGTCCTGGGCCCAGCGCACGGTGGCGGCCTCGGGGCTGACCGGCATCAGGTGCTCGATGTTGGGACGCTTGGCCGGGGAAACGTATTCCGGCACGATCTCCAACTGGCCGACGTCAAGCCGGAACGGCGCCTTGTCGGCAAAGCTGATCTCGGGGAGCTTTTGCACCGGCGGCTTGTTTTCACAAGCGCCAAGGGCCAGGGCACAGGCCAGCGCCAGCACCACGTGGGAGCGACGGAGGAACATGGGCGGGCATCCCCTTTCTGAAAGTTGGAACCGGAGCCATTGTGGCATGCGAACCCCGTCCGTCAAGCGGATCAGGCGTTCATTTCGCGCTTGGTGGGCGGCATGTACACCCGTTCCAGGGCGGCGGCGTCGAATCCGTAGACGGTCCGGCAGAACTCGCAGGTGATGCTCACCTTGCCGCTCTCGTCCTTGAGCTCTTCGATCTCGGCACGCGGGATCGACCGCAACGCGCTGGCGATCTTGGCTTCCGAACAGCGGCATTGAGCGCGCAGCGGCTTGGCGTCCCAGGTCTGCAAGCCCTCGGCATGGAACAGACGGTGCGCCAGGTCGCCGGCGGCAAGCTGGGCATCAAGCAGTTCCTCGCGCGTCAGGCTGGCCAGCAAGATGGTGGCGGTGCGCCACGCCTCAAGCGATTCGTCGGCGGTCAGGATGGGGGCGCCCGGCTGGCTTCCCGGCATGCGCTGGATCATCACCGCGGCGGCCATGACCCGCGGCCCCAGGCTGACGCCCAGCATGACCTCGGTGTCGAGCTGTTCGGACTGAGTAAAGTATTGCCGTGCGCAATCGGCCAGGGCGTTGCCCGACAGTTCGACGATGCCCTGGTAACGCTCGGTCTTGGGGCCTTGGTCAACGGTGAAGGCCAGATAGCCGCTGCCCAGCAGCGCCGGCACCGTCGCCTCGCCCACCGCCGCCACCGCCTCGGCGTCGAAGCGGGCGTAGCCGCGAATGTCGCCGGCGCTGGTGACGTCGGCCACCAACAGGCCGATGGGGCCGTTGCCCTGGGCCTGAAGGGTGAAGACGCCGTCATATTTCAACGACCCCGCCAGGACGGCGGCCAGGGCCAAAGTCTCGGCCAGCATGCCGGCCACCAGGGGCGGATAGTCGTGCCCGGCCAGGATGGTCTCGACCGCCGCGCCCAGACGGACCACACGGCCGCGCACGGCGCCGCCGGCCACCTGGAACGGCAGGATCAGATCGGTGCCGGCACCACTCACAGCAGGCACCAGCTCAGGATGCCCTTTTGCACGTGCAGACGGTTCTCCGCCTCGTCCCACACCACCGACTGGGGACCGTCCATCACCGCGTCGGTGACTTCCTCGTTGCGGTGCGCCGGCAGGCAATGCATGAACAGCGCCGACGGATCGGCCTTGGCCATCAGGGCTTCGTTGACCTGATAGGGGCTCAACAGGTGATGACGGTTGCCGTCGGCGCAGCCCATGGATACCCAGGTGTCGGTGATCACCAGATGGGCGCCGGCCACCGCCGCCGCCGGATCGGTGCCGATCTCGACCGAAGCGCCGCGCTCGCGCGCCCACGCCACCACGCCGGAATCCGGCGTCAGTTCGGGCGGACAGGCCAGACGGATGGCGCAGCCGAAATGGGCGGCGGCCTGAATCCAACTGGCGGCGACATTGTTGCCGTCGCCGACCCAGGCGACGACCTTGCCGTCCAGACGACCGCGATGTTCCTCGAAGGTCATGATGTCGGCCATCACCTGACAGGGATGGGTGCGGTCGGTCAGGCCGTTGATCACCGGCACTGTGGCGTATTCCGACAGTTCCGCCAGCTTCCGGGGATCGTCGGTGCGGATCATGATGGCATCCACATAACGCGACAACACCCGCGCCGTGTCGGGAATGGTCTCGCCGCGGCCCAGTTGGGTGTCGCCCTTGGACAGCACCACGGCGTCGCCGCCCAGTTGCTTGACGCCGGTCTCGAACGAGACGCGGGTCCGGGTCGACGGCTTCTCGAAGATCATCGCCAACATGCGGCCCGACAACGGCTTGTGGGTGCCGAAGGGATGGTCGCCGCGCTTGTAGGCGGCACCAAGGTCGAGAATGCGGCGCAAGGTCTCGGTGTCGAAGCGGTCGAGATCCAGGAAATGCCGGATTTGGCCCGCCCGAGTGCGGCCGGGGTGGACGGTCATGGGGTCACCTCGGAAAGGGTGCGGGCCAGGATGTCGATGGCTTCGTCGATTTCCCGCTCGCGGATGATCAGGGGCGGCAACAGCCGCACCACGTTGTCGCCGGCCCCAACGGTCAACAGACCGTTGGCCAGCAGCTTGGCCTGAAGCTCGGTGTTGGGGATGCGGCACTTGAGGCCAATCATCATGCCGACACCGCGCACTTCCTCGACGACGTCGGGGAACCGCGCCACCACCTCGGTCAGCTTGGAGCCAAGGACGCCGGCCCAATGGGCCACTTCGTCCAGGAAGCCGGGCGCCAGCATGACGTCCAGCACCGCTCCGGCGGCGGCCATGGCCAGCGGGTTGCCGCCGAAGGTGGAACCGTGGGCGCCGGCGGTCATGCCGCGCGCCGCCTTTTCGGTGGCCAGGCAGGCGCCGACCGGGAAGCCGCCGCCCAGCCCCTTGGCCACCGCCATGATGTCCGGCGTGATGCCGGCATGCTGGTGGGCGAACAAGGTTCCGGTGCGGCCCATGCCGGTCTGCACCTCGTCGAAGATCAGCAACAGGCCGAATTCGTCGGCGGTGGCGCGCAGCCGCTTCAGGTAATCCGGGTCGCCGGGAATGATGCCGCCCTCGCCCTGCACCGGCTCGACCAGGATGGCGGCGGATTGCGGGGTGATGGCTGCGCGCAGGGCGTTGAGGTTGCCATAAGGCACATGCACGAAACCGGGCATGAAGGGATCGAAGCCCTTCATGTGCTTTTCCTGGCCGCCGGCCGCCACGGTGGCCAGCGTGCGGCCGTGGAAGGCGCCGGTGGCGCAGATGATTTCGAACCGGCCCTTGTCGCCGCCCTCGTAATGGAACTTGCGGGCCATCTTGATGGCGCACTCGTTGGCCTCGGCCCCCGAGTTGCAGAAGAACACGGTGTCGGCGAAGGTATTCTCCACCAGCCGCGCCGCCACGTTCTCCTGCCCGGTCACCCGGTAGAGGTTCGAGGTGTGCCACAGCTTGGCCGCCTGCTCTTGCAGCGCCTTGACCAGATGAGGGTGGCAATGGCCCAGCGCGGTCACCGCCACGCCCGAGCCGAAGTCGAGGAATCGTCGCCCGTCGCTCGACCACAAGATAGCACCTTCGCCCCGTTCGAAGGCGACATCGGCACGCGCATAGGTCGGCATTACGACAGGAAACACTTCTCCACCTCCCCAACTGCAACGCCGGGAGCCTTACGTCCCCAACGGACGTTCTGGACCGGCCTGCATGAAAAGGAAAGGCGGGACTATCCGCGCATCGGGAAGGAAAGTCAACCTTTTGGCGGAAATTTCACGAATCAAGCGCGCAATTTATAACCCGTGGACAACAAACGCCACGTCCACAGCGCCAGGACAAGGTCGCTCAGCCCCACCACCGCCATCCCCACCCACAGCGAGCCGTCGGCGTGGCCGATGAAGCCGTAGCGGAAGCCGTCGATCATGTAGAAGAACGGATTGGCCAGGGCGAAGGCATGGAATCCCTCGGGCAGGCGCTCGATGGAATAGAAGGTGCCCGACAGGAACGACAGCGGCGTCACCACGAAATTGGTCACCGCCGCCATGTGGTCGAACTTGTCCGCCCAGATGCCGCCCAGCATGCCCAGCAACGACAGCATCAGCACCCCGCCCACCGCATGGAAAAGGATGAAGCCCGGCGCGTGCACATGCACCCGCACGAACAGCGCCATGGCGACGGTCACCGCGACGCCGACCACCAGCCCGCGCACCACGCCCCCCAATGCCACCGCCAGCGTCTGTTCGGCCGCCGACAGCGGCGGCATCAGCATGTCGACGATGTTGCCCTGGACCTTGGCGATGATGATCGATGACGAGGTGTTGGCGAAGGCGTTCTGGACCATGGCCATCATCACCAGTCCGGGCACCAGGAACTCGACGAAGGGCACGCCGCCGACATTGGCCGCCACCTTGCCTAAGGCCAGGGCGAACACCGCCAGGAACAACAGCGTGGTCACCACCGGGGCCAGGATGGTCTGGAAGTAGACCTTGAGGAAACGGCGGATTTCCTTGGTGAGAAGCGTCCAGAACCCCAGCCAGTTGACGGCTCCGTAAGTGCGGGGACGGGGCGGCAGGGCGGTCACGGGTTGGGGCATGGCGTGCTCGGGCGGTTCGGGGTAGTGTCGGGAACATGGTCAAAGTCCCCGCCAAGATCACCCCATCGTATCTGGAAAATGCAGCGTTGCATTACCTGGAACGCTTCGCCTCGTCCAGCGCCAACCTCAGACGGGTGCTGATGCGCAAGGTGGCACGCTCGGTCGCCCATTGGGGCGGCGACACGGCCGAGCACACCCCGCAGGTGGAGGAGGTGGTCGCCAAGCTGGCCCGGCTGGGATACGTGAACGACGCCGCCTATGCCGAGGCCAAGGTCCGCGCCCTGCATCGCGCCGGCAAGGGCAGCCGCACCATCCGCGCCACGCTGGCCGCCAAGGGCGTGGCCGCCGACCATGCCGCCGCCGCCTTCGACGCCCTGGCCGAGGACGTGGCGGAACCGGACTTGGCCGCCGCCATCCGGTTGGCGAGAAAGCGTCGGCTGGGTCCGTTCCGCCGCGACGGCCGCGCGGAAACGCGCAATAAGGACTTGGCCGCCCTGGCCCGCGCCGGTTTCGATTTCGACATCTGCCGCCGGATCATCGACGCCGAAAGCGCCGAAGCGTTGGAAGAGGTCGGCTGATTTTCAGCATTTGGTCGTCCGGCTTTGGCCGAACATGCGGTACAGCATCTCGTAGGTCACCCCCAACGGCGCCAGCACCTCACGTTCGATACGGCCGATGAAGGCGTCGCGCAACGCGGCGACCCGGTCGCGATGCTTGATCTGGTTCTCAAGAGTGGCGAATTGCGAGAACTGTCCCGTCGCCATGAAAACCCCTTCCAATCCCTGTTGCGGCACCGCCACGCGATAGAATTCGGGATTTTCGAACGGCACCCGCTCGGCCACAACCACGCGGGAACCGACCGGAACGCTGAGTTCGGCGGCGTCACCCTGGCCGGGCAAGGCGGTCAACGCGATCATGGGTTTCTTCGCCACCACCTCGTCACGCACTTGCAGGCTGTCCTCGTAACCAATGCCCTGTTCGCGGTCGAGCGTTTGGTTGTAGGCGTAGATCAGTCCGATGGCGTAGCAGAACGCCTCCTCATGCGTCAGGGGTCGCCCCCCGCTCCCCGCCGTCGATGCCGCACCAGCGGACGAAGCGCACAACAACACCCCAAGGACGACAGCGACAGAACGACGAAACGGCGACATGGCTTTCCCTCGACGATTGGACGAGGGAGACCATCCCGCCGCCCCCCCCCTGGCTGTCAATCCATCCGCACGGCCGGGTCCGGCGCCCCCAGCGCCATCGCGGCGACACGGGCCGGCGGCGCCTTGCCCTGCTTGTCCTCGCCGAACCACAATGTGGTTTGCGGGAAGGGAATCTCGATCCCCAATTCGTCGAACCGCTTCTTCATGCGGCGATTGAATTCGCGCATCACCGACCATTGCTTGATGGGCAAGGTCTTGAAGCGGGCCTTGATCACCACCGAGGAAGCGTCGAAGCGGTCGACGCCGACGATCTCCAGCGGTTCCAGGATCAGCGGGCCATATTCCGCGTCGGCCTGCAATTCCGCTCCCAATTCGCCGAGAACGGCGGTCACCGCGTCGGTATCCTCGCGATAGGCCACCCCCACCTCGAACACCGCGAACGAGAAGTCCTTGGTCATGTTGACCACGTCCGAGACGCCGCTGAACGGAATGGTGTGCACCGCGCCGGAAAAGTCGCGCAGGCGGATGGCCCGGATGCTCATGGCTTCGACCACGCCGGAATGACCGCCCAACGACACCACGTCGCCCACCGCCATGGTGTCCTCGAACAAAATGAAGGCGCCGGTGATGACGTCCTGGACCAGCTTTTGCGAACCGAAGCCGATGGCCACGCCGACCACGCCGGCACCGGCCAGAAGCGGCGCGATGTTGACGCCCAGTTCCGACAGGACGATCAGCGACACCATCACCACCAGCACCACGAACAGGGCGTTGCGCAACAGCGGCAGCAACGTGCGGACGCGGGCCGAACGCTGGACGAGGTTGCCGTCGCCGTCGATGGCGTCGAGATAGCGTTCGATCGCCCCCGAAGCCAGTTCCCAGACCACCAGCGCGCCGACCAGGACGGCGGCGATGCTGATGACCGCCGACACCACCCGGCGGCCACCGTCCGAGGTCAACATGCCCAAGGTGTCAAGCCCCCAGACCTGGGCCAGCGCCAGAAGCGTCAGCAAGATCACCGCGCCGCGCAACACAACGTGCAGCACCGGCAGGTAACGGTTGGCGCGGGCTTCCAACAGCGGAAACTCGCTGCGGGCGTCCTGGCTGATGGCGAAGCCGCGTTCGATCAGACGGGCCAGAGCGGCGGACACCATGCCGGCCACCACCAGAACCACCACCGACAACACGCTGGCGCGCATCATGAAGTCGAAGCCGCCCTGAACCTTGAGAGCCCACACGCCATACCCCGCCGCCACGTAAAGGGCGGCCAGAATGTGCCAGATTTCCGCGAAACGACGGCGCAGCACGGACAGACGGCCACCGGTGTCGCCGCCGCGCAACGCACGGGCCACCGCATGGCGGTTTTGCATGATGAAGATCACCAGCATGGTGGCCATGGCCAACCCCAGCGTCTTGAAAAGCATGTCGGCGGCTCCGCGCGGCAACCCCAGAAGACGTGCGGATTCCACCGCCAAAGTGCCGAACACCCCGACCCCGGCCAGCCGGCGCGACCAGATCACCAGATATTCCGCCGTTTCGTCATCCACCGGCAACAGCCTGAGCGACGGCGTGCGCGGCGCCACCACCAGCCGCGCCAACACCATCAGCAACCGTGCGGCAACATAAGCGGCAACCATCATGCCGCCCGCCACCCGCACGCTTCCAGACAGGGCCAGAACCGCCACCATCCCGTGGGCCGCCGCCGCCGCGCCGCCGATGGGCAAGGTCCGCAAGGCCGCCCGCACCAATCCCAGCGGCACCCGCTCAAGGACGCTGGCGTCGACGCGCGGAATGGTCAACCGCTCGACCCGCCGCAACGTTCTGGTCAAGAACTGATCGACCAACACCCCCACGGCCAGCAACGCCGTCAACCGCCAGGCGATTCCCAGCCAACGGGCGCGCAAATCGGGATCGGACAAGTGCCGGCTGATGGACGTTCCCAGGACCGGCAGGTTCCGCAGGGCGGCGACACCATCCAGGACGTCGTCGCCGAACGCCGCGAAGCGTTCGCCCACGGCACCAAACAAACTGGGTTCCTCGGCCATCCGTCCCTGACGCTGGGCGGCGACCAATCCTTTCAATTGCTGCACCAGACGCTGGCGTTCACCATCGTCCTCGAGCGTCGACACCAGCTTTTGCAGTTCCTCGGCGCGCATCTCGCTGCCCGTGGCAGCATCTTGCTGGGCCAGGGCCGGAACAGGGATGGAAAGGACGACGGAAAGCGCCAGCAACAGCGCGGCGCAGGTTTGCGCGAGCATGCGGTTCATGGATCGATCGTGCCTTTGATTGCGAAAAAGGGTCAGGGTGGAGACGGACTTTGACGAAAATGGGGCGGACGCCTAACCTTGCAAGGCAAAACAACCCCACCGCAAGGCCCCCATGTCGCAAATCACCATTTATCACAATCCCCGGTGCAGCAAGTCGCGCGAGACGCTGAAGCTGATCGAGGACAAGGGCATCGTCCCCCATGTGGTCGAATATCTGAAGACCCCGCCCACCGCAGAGGAACTGAGCCGCATCCTGACGCTTCTGGGCAAGAATCCGGCGGAAATCCTGCGCAAGAAGGAAGCGGCCGAGGCCGGAATCGACCCGACAGCGCTGTCCGACGCCGAACTGGTCGCCGCCATGGTCGCCAACCCGGCGGTCATCGAGCGCCCCATCGTGGTGGCCGGCGCCAAGGCCGCGCTGGGCCGCCCGCCGGAAAACGTGCTGGCGATCCTGGACTGAGCGGCACGTCGGCTTAAACGGCGCGAACTCAACAGCCGCAGACCGGTCCCACGAGCGGAAATTCGCGGAACCGGTATTCTTCGCCCTGTGCACATCCCATCTTGTCGGAATAGGGATCACCTATCCCGGATGCATGGTTGCGTCGCCGGACGGCAAAGGCGCAGCCTTGCAGCGGTCCCCACGCGATTGTGGAGAATGCCCATGGGCAGGCAAGCCTATCAGGACGCCATGCGGCAAAGGTTGCGCGACCTGTCGCTTCAGGTCGCCAGCATCCGCAGCCGCCTTGCCGCCAGCCCGCACGACGGATTACGGCAGGAATTGGCGGAACAATTAAGCTGGCTGGAACACCGCCGCGACCTTGTGCGCGAAAAACTGGACGCACTGGGTGACGAACCGGACGGCACTTGGCTCGACCTCAAGGCCGAGATCGAGGACGCCTGGGACACCCTGGTCCAGGATTTCGAGGAACGGGTCTCCTCGCTGGCGTGACCGGGCTCCGGGGCGTGACTGGGCTCCAGCCGGAGCCCGCCACGTCACAACAGCAGATCAACCGGTTGGATGCCGCCCCCCAGGGCGGCGTCGATGTCGTCGCCGGCCTGGGCGACGTCCTTGGCCAATTGCTCCATGTCTTCGTCGTCGCGGCCTTCGGCGGCGGCACGACGACGCACCTGTTCCAGGATGTTCTTGAGCGTGTTGTAAAGACGCCGCACGTCCTCGGCGAACTTGGCGTCAGCCTCGGCTTCCTTGCCCTTGGCATTCATCTCGGCGGCGGCTTGCTGAAAGACTTCCCCAGGATTGCGGGCGTCCTCTTCCTTTGGCTCTCCGCTTTTCTTGGCTTCGTCCTCGGCTTGCTCGGCCTCGGACAAGGCGGCTTGGGCCGCCTGTTCCGCCGCCTGTTCGGTGCCTTGTTCCGCGTCCTGGCCGGCGGAATCCTCGCTTTGATTTTCCGCCTGTTCGGAAACCGCCGCCTCCGCCCCTGCCGCGCTTTGGGCGGCACCAGCGTCACCCACCGCAACCGAACTCGATGACGCAGACGACGTCGCACCGTCGCTTCCGCCGGCAGCCGCGTATTCCTTGGCGGCGGCGGCCAACTCCCGGGCCAACTGCTTGACGCGCCGGGCCACCGCCTTGGGGTCGCCCACGCTGGCCATCAGACGCAATGCGTCCAATTCCTTTTTCAACCGGTCGATCTTGTCGCGTGCGGCGGCCTTGCGCTGCTCCTTGGCGGTGCGCTTGGCCTGTTCCATGGCGTCTAGCGCCTGGCGCGACTGCTTCACAGCCTCGGACAGGGGATCCGAGGCCTTGTCGTCCTCTTCCGTCGCCTTGGTCTTGGTGCGTTGACCAAGGATACGGGCCTGGAACTGCAAAAGGGCGTTGGCGCCCACGGCGTTCATTCTGAGCATCGGCGATCTCCGTTCTGGATACGCCTGTGGATCATAGCACGGAAAAGATGAAAAGCCGGCTAACGTCGCAAAAAAAGGGCGGCTGACGCCGCCCTCGAAGTTGGTTCGCTGTCAGCGGCGGTCTTAAGCCGCCTTGGAACTCCCCTCCACCAAGGCGACGATGTCGCCCATGATGGCGGTGATGTCGTAATCCTTCGGCGTGTAGATGCGGGCACATCCCGCCGCCAACAGGGTCTTTTCGTCCTCGGCCGGAATGATGCCGCCGGCCACCACCGGCACGTCGCCCAGCCCCGCCGCGCGCATGCGCTCCAGCACCTCTGTCACCAGCGGCACGTGGCTGCCTGACAGGATCGATAGGCCGACCACGTGCACGCCTTCTTCCAGGGCGGCGTTGACGATCTGGGCGGGGGTCAGGCGGATGCCCTCGTACACCACCTCCATACCGGCGTCGCGCGCCCGCACGGCGATCTGTTCGGCGCCGTTGGAATGACCGTCCAGCCCCGGCTTGCCCACCAGCATCTTGATGCGACGGCCCAGCTTGGCCGACACTTCCTCGACGCGGGCGCGCACGGCGACGATCTTTTCGCCCTGGGAATTGGCCGCAGCCCGCGACACGCCGGTCGGTGCGCGGTATTCGCCGAACACCTCACGCAGGGTCTGCGACCACTCGCCGGTGGTGACCCCCGCATGGGCGGCGGCGATGCTGGGTTCCATGACGTTGCGGCCTTCCTGGGCGGCGGACCGCAGCTCGGCCAGAGCCTTTTCCACCGCCGCGCCGTCGCGGGAAGCCTTGAACGCCTTCAGGCGCTCGATCTGTTCCTGTTCGGCCTTGGGATCGACGGTCAGAATGGAACCGTCACCGCCGGTCAGCGGGCTGGGCTCGGTTTCCGTCCACTTGTTGACGCCGACCACGATCTGCTCGCCCGATTCGATTCCGGCGATGCGCCGGGCGTTGGATTCCACCAGCTTCTGCTTCATGTAGCTGGATTCCACCGCCGCCACGGCGCCGCCCATGCCGTCGATGCGGGCCAGTTCGTCGCGGGCGCCGGCCATCAGTTCGTCCACCTTGCGGGCGATCTCGACCGAGCCGTTGAAGATGTCGCCGTATTCCAGCAGGTCGGTTTCATAGGCCATGATCTGTTGCAGCCGCAACGACCATTGCTGGTCCCAAGGGCGCGGCAGGCCCAGCGCCTCGTTCCAGGCCGGCAACTGCACGGCGCGGGCGCGGGCGTCCTTGGACAGCACCACCGCCAGCATCTCCAGCAGGATGCGGTAAACGTTGTTTTCCGGCTGCGGCTCGGTCAGGCCCAGGGAATTGACCTGGACGCCATAGCGGAAACGGCGGGCCTTCTCGTCGGTGATGCCATAGCGTTCGCGGCAGATTTCGTCCCACAGATAGGTGAAGGACCGCATCTTGCACAATTCGGTGACGAAGCGGATGCCGGCGTTGACGAAGAAGCTGATGCGGCTGACCACCACCGGGAAATCCTCGGCCGGCACCGTGGGACGCACGGTGTCGAGCACGGCGATGGCGGTGGCCAGGGCAAAGGCCAGCTCCTGTTGGGGCGTCGCGCCGGCCTCTTGCAGGTGGTACGAGCAGACGTTCATGGGGTTCCACTTGGGAACCTCGCGATAGGTGAAGGCGATGACGTCGCTGGTCAGCCTGAGGCTTGGCTGCGGCCCGAAGATGTAGGTGCCGCGCGACAGGTATTCCTTGATGATGTCGTTCTGGGTGGTGCCGTTCAGGCTTTGGCGCGCAGCCCCCTGCTTTTCCGCCGTGGCGATGTAAAGCGACAACAACCACGCCGCCGGCGCGTTGATGGTCATGGAGGTGTTCATCTTTTCCAGCGGAATGTCCTGGAAAAGCGTCTGCATGTCGCCGATATGGCACACCGGCACGCCCACCTTGCCCACTTCGCCACGGGCCAGCACATGGTCGGAATCGTAGCCGGTCTGGGTCGGCAGGTCGAAGGCGATGGACAGGCCGGTCTGACCCTTGCCCAGGTTGGTGCGGAACAGCTTGTTCGATTCCGCCGCCGAGCTGTGCCCGGAATAGGTGCGAAACAGCCAGGGCTTCTCGCGGGCGGGGGTCTTGTCCGTCATTCCTTCGTCACCTTCTCTGCTGGCCCCGAATGGCGGGCGCCGTATCATCATCCTAATGGATGCCCGGCTCGGGACGACGTAAAATTTCCCGATTTCCGAACTTCGCGAAACAAACTATCATTTTGTGCATTGCGAAGAAAGCCGCAAAACGCTACAAACCGAAAGTCGCCTGAACGTCCCACTTGGGGCTGGCGGTGAAAAACCGGGAATCGTCCCAGATTCCCCAAACGACAAGCGGAAGTGGTTTTCGGAGACGAGGAGTGACTCGGATGAGTGAAGCGGCGATTGCGACCGACATCCGGCCCGGACAGGCGATCAAGGATCTTTACGAACTTGGCGAGATCCCGCCGCTGGGCCATGTGCCGAAGCAGATGTATGCGTGGGCCATCCGGCGCGAGCGGCACGGCAACCCCGACACGGCCATGCTGGTCGAAGTGGTCGACACCCCGGAAATCGATCCGCATGAAGTGCTGATCATGGTGATGGCCGCCGGCGTCAACTACAACGGCGTGTGGGCCGCGCTGGGCAAGCCGATCTCGCCCTTCGACTACCATGACATGCCCTACCACATCGCCGGCTCCGACGCCGCCGGCATCGTGTGGAAGGTCGGCTCCAAGGTGAAGCGCTGGAAGGTCGGCGACGAGGTCGTGGTTCATTGCAACCAGACCGACGGCGACGACGAGGAATGCAACGGCGGCGACCCCATGAACTCGCCGACCCAGCGCATCTGGGGCTACGAGACCGGTGACGGCGCCTTTGCCCAGTTCACCCGCGTCCAGGCGCAGCAGGTGATGCACCGTCCCAAGCATCTGACCTGGGAAGAATCGGCCTGTTACACCCTGACGCTCGCCACCGCCTACCGCATGCTGTTCGGTCACCGTCCGCATGTGCTGCGTCCCGGCCACAACGTTCTGGTGTGGGGCGCGGCCGGCGGCCTGGGCTCCATGGCCATCCAGTTGATCGCCGTGTCGGGCGCCAACGCCATCGGCGTGATCTCGGAAGAGGACAAGCGCGACTTCGTCATGGGGCTGGGCGCCAAGGGTGTCGTCAACCGCAAGGATTTCGACTGCTGGGGCCAGTTGCCCGACGTCGACGGCGACCCGGCGGTGTTCAAGAACTACATGAAGAAGGTGCGTGAGTTCGGCAAGGCCATCTGGGACATCACCGGCAAGGGCAACGACGTCGACTTCGTGTTCGAACATCCCGGCGAAGCCACCTTCCCGGTGTCGTGCAACGTGGTCAAGCGCGGTGGCATGGTGGTGTTCTGTGCCGGCACCAGCGGTTTCAACCTGACCTTCGACGCCCGCTTCGTGTGGATGCGCCAGAAGCGCATCCAGGGCAGCCACTTCGCCAACCTGCTCCAGGCGTCGCAGGCCAACCAACTGGTGATCGAGCGACGCATCGACCCGTGCATGTCGGAATGCTATTCCTGGGAGGACATCCCCAAGGCCCACATGCAGATGCTGCGCAACCAGCACAAGCCCGGCAACATGGCCGTGCTGGTGCAGGCCAAGAAGCCCGGCCGCTATACCCTCGAAGACGTCGCCGAGGGCGAGTAAGCTTGTGTCGCCCCCTCTCCCGCCCTGCCGATGGCGGGGACGGGAGAGGGGGTTGCTTTTGCCAAGAGGACGCCCATGACCATCGTTGTGCTGCCTGATCTGATCCCCACTTGCGCCACCGCCCTTGAGTCCTTGCAGGCGCTTCGCGCCGCCGCCAAGGTTTCGGTCACCGCCATGGTGAGCAACGGCGCCAAGATCGATTCCGCCCTGTTCGAGGCCAACCAGGAAGCCGCCCACGGTTTCGCCTGGCTGACCACCTATGTGGCGGCACTGGAGCAGATGCTGGAATGGGCGCGCCGTCTGGAAGCCGCCGGCAAGTTCGGCGAGCTTGAGGCGCTGATGCTGCAATCGGCGTTCGGCGAATATGGGGCGCAGATTTTCGGCGGCATCCCCATGAGCCAAGGCGAATACGTCCGCCCCATCGACATGGGCCTGGATTCCGCCACCTGCCACAAGTTCCACTCCGACGCGCTGAGCCTGTTGCGCCGCCAGGGCAACGCGCCGGCGGTGCGCGTGCGCATCGCGCAACTGATCGAGGACGGCCACCATTTCGGCGATCTGGGGCTGGACGACGAAACACTGGAGATGATCCGCGATCAGTTCCGCAGGTTCGTCGAGGCCGAAGTGGCGCCCCATTGCCACGAATGGCACCTGAAGGACGAGCTGATCCCGCTGGAAGTCCTTGAGCATGTGGCCGAGATGGGCGTGTTCGGCCTGACCCTGCCCGAGGAATACGGCGGCCTGGGCATGGGCAAGACCGCCATGTGCGTGGTCACCGAGGAATTGTCGCGCGGCTATATCGGCGTCGGTTCCTTGGGTACCCGCGCCGAGATCGCCGGCGAGTTGATCCGCCTGGGTGGCACCGAAGAACAGAAACAGGAATGGCTGCCCAAGATCGCGTCGGGCGAAATTCTGCCGACCGCCGTGTTCACCGAACCCAATACCGGGTCCGATCTGGGGTCCTTGCGCACCCGTGCGGTCAAGGACGGCGACGAATACGTGGTCACCGGCAACAAGACCTGGATCACCCACGCCTCGCGTTCCGACCTGATGACCCTTCTGGTCCGCACCAATCCCGAGACCAAGGACTGGCGCGGCCTGTCCATGATGCTGGCGCCGAAACAGCGCGGCACCGAGACCGAGCCGTTCCCGACCCCCGGCATGACCGGCGGCGAGATCAAGGTGTTGGGCTATCGCGGCATGAAGGAATACGAACTGGGCTTCGACGGCTTCAAGGTGCCGGCCGCCAACTTGCTGGGCGGGGTCGAGGGCCAGGGCTTCAAGCAGCTCATGGAAACCTTCGAATCCGCCCGCATCCAGACCGCCGCCCGCGCCGTCGGCGTCGCCCAGAACGCGCTCGAGGTCGGGCTGCAATACGCCAAGGACCGCGTGCAGTTCGGCAAGCCGCTCTTCAAGTTCCCGCGCGTCGCCTGCAAGGTGGCGTGGTCGGCGGTGGAAACCATGATCGCCCGCCAGCTTACCTATTTCTCGGCGCGCGAGAAGGACGGCGGCCACCGCTGCGACATCGAGGCCGGCATGGCCAAGCTGTTGGGCGCCCGTGTCGCGTGGTCCAACGCCGACAACGCCCTTCAGATCCATGGCGGCAACGGCTACGCCGAGGAATACCAGATCAGCCGCATCCTCTGTGACGCCCGCATCCTCAACATTTTCGAGGGCGCGGCGGAAATCCAGGCCCAGGTTATCGCCCGTGGCCTGTTGTCGGGCGCGCGCGACTAAGCAAGAACCAGCGCGTCCTTTCCCTCGACGGCGGCACCATCCCCCCCGGTGCCGCCGTTTCTTTTTTTGCAATGCCATGCAGCCATGTCTGTTTGTGCGGTGGACGGACGCGGCAAAAGGGTTTATGTGCCAGGGGTAGCTACCCCTATGCGGACGTGTTTCTTTCGATGCGCGACGTTCTGATCCGTCTGGCCGAAAACGACCGCCGCCTGCGCAGCCAACTGGCGCTGTCGGGGCATCTGTTCGATGGCTATCACCCGACCATGCGCACCCTGCACGAGGCCAACGCCCGCGAGTTGGAGTTGCTGGTGGACGAGGACGGCTGGCCCAGCCAGTTCGAATCCGGCGCCGACGGGGTCGAGGCGGCGTTTCTGATCGCCGTGCATGCCATTTCCCGGCCCAATTTCCTGCGACGCTGCCTGACCCTGATGAAAGGCGCGGCCAATCGCGGCGACATTCCCGCCTGGCATGCCGCGACGCTTGAGGACCGTATCCGCAGCCTTGAAGGCAAGCCCCAGATTTACGGCACCCAGTTGGATTGGGACGACGACAACGTCCTCAGCCCGCTTCCCATCGAAAACGAGGCGGAAGTGGATGCCCGCCGGGCCAAGGTCGGCCTGCCGCCGCTGTCCGAGGCGGTGGCCGAAGCCCAGGCCGCGGCCCAGGCCGCCGGCGAAATGCCGCCGGCCGAATGGCTGCATCTGCAACACGCGCTTGACGGTTTCGCGCGCGAAGTGGGTTGGCGCTGACGGAACGGGCGGCCCCATCCAAACAAGACGCGGCCTAACAGGCTGCGGAAAAAATCCGTTCCGCCCTATCCGCGCCTTTCCCCGTCATGCCCGGACTTGATCCGGGCATCCATGCGCGTCAGCACAAGCCATTGTTTTTCATAATATTCCTGCGGCGCCGCGTGGATGGCCGTGTCAAGCACGGCCATGACAGCATCGAGTGAAAACGCCACGCGATGACTTTTTCCGCAGCCTGCTAAACCTCCAGACGGGTCGGGGCGGGTGGAGTTGGCGGAAAGTCCAGCCAGCGGCCGCCCGATTGGAACGACACCGTCCCCTTGGTTCCCACCAATTCGCTGGCATTGGTGAAGATGCCCAGGATGTCGCGGCGGGTTTCCGTATCCAGCGGTTCACCGGTGCGGATGATCAGGTCGAACAGTTTTTCCTCGCGCCGCACCAAACCATCCAACTGAACCCGGCCCAAGCGGCTGAGGTTCAGGTCGAGCACGAAACGATGGTCGTTGTTGCGGTCACCACGTCCGCCAGAGCCGGCCGCCGCTTCGTCGTCAGGCGTACGGCGCACGAACAGGCGGACGGGTTCGATGGCGCCGCCGTTCAGGAACGGCATGGTGTGAACCCGCCATTCGCCGCCGGCCAAGGGTCGCCCCGTTTCCTGGCGCAGGCCTTCAAGGTCGCCGAGCAGGCGCGCAGCCAGATCCTTGCGTCCGGCCTTGTCCAATCCGCGTACCGCGCTGTCGGGCAAGGGCGAGCGCCCATCCGGGCCACCGCGCAGGCCACCGGCGAATGCCGCCATGCTGGCGGCCAGCCGGGTGTCGGCCTGGGGGAGGGCGCGCAGCAATTGCTCGAGCGCCTGGGGCTGGTTGGACTGGGCCAACACGTTCAGAGCTTCGCTCAGGACCGGCCAGCCTTGGGCGCCCAGGGCCGGCGACGAGGGAACGGGCGCGGTCGTGGCGGCGGGCGGCGGCGGCACCGGCTTGCCGATCACTTCCAGCGTCAGCCGGGTACCGCTGGCCAAATCCGCATAGGTCGGCACCGCCAAGGTGCCGATGGCTGTCTGGACCACCGCCTGGCCGCCGGGCGGGTGGGCGGTGACCACCGCCGGCAACAGGACGGTCTGGGGAGTGGATTGCGGCTGCGCAATCTGCGGACTGCCCTGCGACAACGGCGTCTGGGCGATAAGATTGGTCTGAGGGGCGGTGGCGGTCGGGGGGGCACCAGGAGATGGCGCCCCCCCTTGTTGTTGCGGGGGGATTTCCACGCCGGCGATGCGAACGGTCAAGCGGGTGCCGGACGGCAGATCGGGCGGCAAGGCAAGCGTCCCCGCGCCGACCGTTCCGGGAACAGTGGCCGGCATGGTGCCGGGTGGCAACGGGGATTGGGCCGGACGGATGACGGTGGCGGTCAATCCCGGCGGCGACGCGGGCGTTCCGGCGGGGGAGGTCACTGGCGCGCCGGTGTTGGACTGCGTGGCGTTTGGTGTGGCACCCGGCTGGCCGGAAAGCGTGTGCCCCGCCGTCGCCGGGGATGCTCCGGCATGCCCTGCCGCGCCGTGAGCCTGCGGCTGTTGCCCCCCCGCTTGCGGCAGGATGGTCATCAATCCGGGCAGCGGTTGCCCCATGGTCGCCATGGTCAACCCGACCAGAGGACGGCCGTTGACCGCGACCAGATACAATTGGCCGCCGGTGCCGCTTTGCAATGTCAGCTTGGAACCGGGCGCAAAGGCCGGTAGGGATTGGCCGGGCAGCGCCTTGAGCTGGAAGGTGCCCTCGCTGGTGGTGACCTCGACCACGCCCTTGCTGGCGCGGGCGTTGGCCACCGCTTCCATCAGCGCGCCTTCGGACAGTTTGAGCGCGGCACCCGAAACCGACGATGCCGCCACCGCCACCGGCGCCGTCCCGCCCGAGGCGGTGACGGCCGTGCCGGCCAGAGTGGGCGGGATGGCGTCGGCCATGGCCTGACCTCAGCTTCGCAGCAGACGCTCGACCAGCGCCTCGACATCGGTGGCCGCCTCGCAATTGGGCGAACGGATCAGGATCGGCGTCTGGTTGCGGATGGCCTCGCGCACCTTGAGATCGCGGCGGATGACACCGGCCAAAGGCGGACTGATCTTGAGGAACCCCTCGCAGGCCTTGAGCAAGGTGTTGTAGATACGCTCGCCCTCGCGCGTGGAGTTGGCCATGTTGACCACCACCCGCATGTCGGTGCCGGGGCGCTCCATGTGGGTGACCTTGATGAAGGCATAGGCGTCGGTCAGCGAGGTAGGCTCGTCGGTGGTGACCACCAGGATGGTGCCGGCCTGTTGGGCGAAGTTGCGGGTGGTCTTTTCCACGCCGGCACCCAGATCGACCACCACCTTGTCATAGGAATTGGACAGCACCACCAGATCGTCGCCCAGCATCTGAAGCCGCGACAGCGGGATGTTGGCCAGGGTGCCGGACCCCGAACGGCCGGCGATGATGTCGAAGCCGCCTTCGGGATAACGGGTCATGGCTTGGTTGAGGGTCAACCGTCCGGCGACCACGCTGCCCAGGTCGGTCTTGGGCATCAGGCCAAGCTGGATGTCGACGTTGGCCAGCCCCAGGTCGCCGTCGAACAGCAGCACGCGCTTGCCGGCGCGGGCCAGGGCGTGGCTCAGGGTGATCGAGAACCAGGTCTTGCCGACGCCGCCCTTGCCGGACGCCACGGCGACGACGTTGCGGCCTTTCGCCCGTTGGGGGGCGCGGGGCGCGAGCGTGGGGGCTTCGGTCGTCATGATGCGTTTGCCTCGTCGGTCCAAAAGGTTTCATCGTGGGTGGGCGCCGGCTCGGGCGCCTGGGGAAGCAGCAGGCGGGCCAGCGACATGGCCGAAATGGGCGAAAGTCCGCTGGCCACATGGGGACTGGCGGAAACGTCGCACAGGGCAAGCTGACCGATCTCGGCCGCCGACAGCATGCCGCCCAGCCGCCGTGTGGTGTCCAGCCTGGTGGTGAACAGCCGCGTGGCGCCAATGGCGGCGAAGGATTCCGCCACCTCGCCCGATTCCACCGGATCGCCGCCGGCGGCCATCACCAGGATCGGTTCGACGTCGGCGGCCTCGACCAGTTCGCTCAGGTAATCCATGTCGGTCTGACGGAACGGGTTCAGGCCGGGACTGTCGATCAGCATCAGGTCATACATGCCGGCCGCCGCCTCCACCGCCCGGCGCAGACTGTCGGGACCGCGCGCCTTGACCAGCTCGATTTCCAGAATGCGGGTGAAGGCGGCCAATTGCTCGGTGGCTCCGGCCCGCAAGTTGTCGCAGGTGATCACCGACACCTGGCGTTGCTTGAGCACGCTGCGCGCCGCCAGCTTGGCCGCCGCGATGGACTTGCCCGAACCGGGCGGCCCCACCAGCATGAACGGGCGCGGCGCCGAATGATCGGGCAGACAGGCGAAGGTGAAGCCGGCCTCAAGCGCCGCGGCGCAGGCCAGCACCGGGTCGCTGATTCCGGTGGTGCGGACGGCGTTGATCAGCCGTTCGGCCAGACGCGGCGGCAGTCCGTGGGCATCAAGGGCCGCCCTGACCGTTTCGGCCGACGAGGAGGGATGGCTTTCCTCCAGCATCTCGGCCACCGCCAGATCGGCGTCGGCGGGTTCCAGCGCGGCGGTGATGCGAACCCCCTTGGTCCCCGAGGCGCGTTGGGTCGAGACGATGATGGCGTCGTCGCCCAATTCCAGGCGGACCATTTCCATGGCCTCGGCCATGGTGGCGGCAGTGAAGGATTTCAGCCTCATTCAGCCGGCACTCCGCGCGTCATATCTGCCCCAACGTCTTGATCCGTGCCTTGGGATGGATTTCCGCCTGACTGATGACAACGGTGATGGGGCGGAACCGTTCGATGATCGAGCGCACATAAGGCCGGACCATCGGGCTGGTCAGCAGCACCGGCGTCTCGCCTTGCATGGCGAAACGCTCGAAGGTCTGGCGGACCTTGGTGATGAAATCCTGAAGCTGCGACGGCGGCATGGACAGCTGTTTTTCCTCGCCTTGGCCCACCAGATTCTCGGCGAAGGCCTGTTCCCAGTCGGGCGACAGGGTGATGAGCGGAATGAAGCCGGCCGGGCCGCTGTTCTGGTCGGAGATTTGCCGGGCCAGCCGGGCGCGCACGTGTTCGGTGATCATGGTGACGTTGCGGGTGTGACCGCACGCCTCGGCGATGCCTTCCAAGATGGTGGGCAGGTCGCGGATCGAGATGCGCTCGCCCAACAAATTCTGAAGAACCCGTTGCAGACCGCCGACGGTGATCTGGCTGGGGATCAGTTCGCCCACCAGCTTCTGGTGTTCCTTGTCCAGCTCGTCCAACAGCTTCTGGGTTTCGGCGTGGGACAACAACTCGCTCATGTTGTCCTTGATCACCTCGGTCAGGTGGGTGGTGACCACGGTCGGCGGATCGACCACGGTATAGCCACGGAACAGCGCTTCCTCGCGGTTGCTGGGATCGATCCACATGGCCGGAAGTCCGAAGGTCGGTTCCTTGGTCTTCTCGCCCGGCAACGTGATGTCGTCGCCCCTGGGGTCCATGATCAGCAACTGGTTGGGACGCAGGTCGCCCCGGCCGGATTCCACCTCCTTGATGAAGATGACATAGGTGTTGGCCGGCAATTGCATGTTGTCCTGGATACGCACGCTGGGCATGACGAAGCCCTGTTCCGAGGCCATGGCGCGGCGCAGGGACTTGATCTGATCGGTCAGCTTGACGCCCTTGGGGTTGTTGATCATCTGCAACAACCCGTATCCCAGTTCCAGGCGCACCATGTCGATCCTGAGCGCGGTGGAAATGGGTTCCTCGGGAATGGGGGCGGCCTGCTGCGCCTCCTGCTGCGCCTCGACCGCCTCGCGTTCGGCCTTGGCGCGCTGGCCCTTGTCCAGGAAGAAGGCGGCGGCTCCCATGCCCAGGCCCAGCATGGCGAAGGGCAGGAACGGCATGTTGGGCACCAGCGCCATCAGGAACATCAGGCCGCCGGCGGTGCCCACCGCGCGCGGATAGCCGGCCAACTGACCGTACAGGGCCTTGTCCACCGCCTCGTGCACGCCGGCCTTGGTCACCAGCATGCCCGCCGCCACCGACACCAGCAGCGCCGGAACCTGGGTCACCAGACCGTCGCCCACCGTCAGCTTGGTGTAGAAGTCGGCGGCTTGGGCGAAAGGCAACCCGCCCTGCACCATGCCGATGATCATGCCGCCGATGCCGTTGATGAAGGTGATCATCAGGCCGGCGACGGCGTCGCCGCGCACGAATTTCGAGGCACCGTCCATGGAGCCGAAGAACTGGCTTTCCGCCTCAAGCTCCTTGCGGCGGGCCTTGGCGGTGGCTTCGTCGATCATGCCCGCCGACAGATCGGCATCGATGGCCATCTGCTTGCCGGGCAAGCCGTCCAGGGTGAAACGCGCGGCCACCTCGGCGATACGGGTCGAACCCTTGGTGATGACCACGAAGTTGACGATCACCAGGATGGCGAAGACGATGATGCCGATGACGAAATTGCCGCTCATGATGAAGCTGGCGAACGCGGCGATCACCTGCCCGGCGCCTTCCACGCCTTCGTGGCCGTGACTGAGGATCAGGCGGGTCGACGCCAGGTTGAGGGCGAGACGGATCAGCGTCGCCAACAGCAGCACCGTCGGAAACGACGAGAACTGCAACGGCTTCTCGATGAAGATGGAGACCATCAACACCAGCACCGAGAAGGTGAGCGACAGCGCCAGCCCCATGTCCAGCGCCCATGGCGGCAGCGGCAGGATCAGCGCGGTCAGGATGGCCAGCACGCCGATGGCCATGATGACGTCGCCACGCCTGAGCGCGGCGCTGAACCTGCTCCATGCGTCCTTGGCGGCACTGGCCGCGTTGGCGGCGTTTCCTTCGGCCATGCGTCAGAACTCCGATCCGGTCATGGCTCAGGCGGCTTCCCCGCCGGCCGGCGGCACCGGCACGCCTTCGTCGGAATATTGCTTCAGCTTGTTCCTCAACGTACGGATCGAGATGCCCAGGATGTTGGCGGCATGGGTCCGGTTGCCCAGGCAATGCGACAGCGTGTCGATGATCAGGTCGCGTTCGACCTCGGCCACCGTCTTGCCCACCAGACTTTTCGCGCCCGAGATCACCGATGCCGCCGCCGAGGCGGCCTGGGCCACCACCGGGTCCTGGACACCGCCCAAGGGGCCGCCCGACAAGATGATGGCGTCGGGGCCGATCTCGGCACCGGTGGCCAACAAAACGGCGCGATGCATGGTGTTTTCCAACTCGCGCACGTTGCCGCGCCACGAATGCCGGGTCAACATCTGGCGGACCTCGGCCGACAGCGGCTTAAAGGCGATGCCGTTGCTTTCCGAATATTTCTTGTTGAAATGGTCGGCCAGGATGGCGATGTCGAGCGGGCGTTCGCGCAACGCCGGCAACATCAGGTTGACCACGTTCAGGCGATAATAAAGATCCTCGCGGAAGGTCTTGGCCTGAACTTCCTCTTCGAGGTTGCGGTTCGAGGTGGCGATGATGCGCACGTCCACCTTGACCGGCTGGTTGCCGCCGACCCGGTCGATTTCCTTTTCCTGGATGGCGCGCAACAGCTTGGCCTGAAGCCGGATGTCCATTTCCGAGACTTCGTCGAGCAGCAGGGTGCCGCCGTTGGCTTCCTCGAACTTGCCGATACGGCGGGCCACGGCTCCGGTAAAGGCGCCCTTCTCATGGCCGAACAGCTCGGATTCCAACAGGTTCTCTGGAATGGCCGCGCAGTTCACGGCAACGAAGCGGGCCTTGGACCGCGGGGATTTGTTGTGGATGAAACGGGCCATCAATTCCTTGCCGGTGCCCGATTCGCCGGTCACCAGGATCGAGGCATGGCTGCCCGCCACCTGTTCGGCCAGCTTCATGGTCTGGGCCATGCGCGGGTCCTTGAACAGGATGGCATGGCTGTCCTCGGTGACGGCGGCCAGAACGGCGGCGATCATCTCGGCATCGGGCGGCAGCGGCAGGTATTCCTTGGCGCCGGCCTTGATGGCGCGCACCGCGGCCGAGGCGTCGGAAGCGACGCCGCAGGCGATCACCGGCACCGCGATGCGTTCGCTCTCCACCGCCTCCATCAGCTTCTGCACGTCGCGACGGACATCGATCATCACCAGATCGGCGCCCTGGGCGCGCAGGAAGTCCAGCCCCTGGTCCACGTCCTCGGCCAGGCTGACCTTGGCGCCACGCCCCATGGCAATCTGGCTGGCGGCGCCGATCTGGCCGTCCATGGCGCCGATGATCAGAAGTCGCATGACGTGTGCCCCCTGTTGCCGTCTAGCTGCGGTCGGTCTTGATGATTTCGGTCATGGTCACGCCCAGGCGATCTTCCACCACAACCACTTCACCGCGCGCCACGAGGCGGTTGTTGACGTAGATGTCGATGGCCTCGCCGACCTTGCGGTCCAGTTCCACCACCGCACCGCGTCCCAGCTTCAGCAACTGGTTGACCTGCATGCTGGACTTTCCGAGAACGGCCGAGACCTGGACCGGAATATCGTAGACCGCCTCCAGGTCGCGTGCGGACCTGGGACCGTCCGGCACGTCCGCCGGGCGCTCGTCTTCGGTGTTGAAGTCGTTCAGGTCGAAATCGGCCATGGGTTTACCCTTTCACCAAAATCCTCAGCCTCCGGCCAAGTCGCCGGATGCCAACGCACGGTCCACCGTGCTTTCTATTTCTGACCACAGGCGCGCCTGATCGCGTTCGGCGCCGCCATCGGCCCATTCCACACGGGCGTCGCCGACGCTCAGACGAGGGTCGGCCTGGACCACGACGCGGCCCTCGAAACCATGTGCCTGGACGGCGGCTTCCAGCTTCTCGCGCACACCCTCGACCAGCGGCTCCGCCACTTTGACGATGATGCGCGGCTCGTCCAGGATGTGGCCGACGATTTCCTCGACCACGCGGGTCACCTCGTCGAAGGCGTGGGTCTCGCAGGCGGCCGGCAGCATTTTCTTCAGCACCGCCTGGGCGACGCGCACGGCGGCACGGGCGTTGACGTCGGCGGCATCCTCGGCCTGACGAAAGACGGTCGCCATCTGGTCGGACAGCGCCGCCAGCGTCGCCTGGGTCTGGCGCTCGATCTGCTCGTTGGCTTCGGAAAAGCCGGTTTGCCGGCCCTCCTCGAAAGCCAGATCGCGGGCCATCGCCAACTCTTCCTCGGTAAAGGTGGGCGGCGGCGGCGGTTCGGGCTCGGCCTCTTCCTCGGGCTCCTCGGTCTCCACCTGCATTTCCTGCGGATGCGGGCGGTGTTCGTCGAAGTCCAGGTCGAACATGTATTTGCGATAGCTGGCCATGGCTTAGTAGACCAGCTCGTCTTCTTCCCGGCCTTCCGAGATGACGATCTGGCCCGACGCCGCCAGCTCCTTCGCCATGGCGACGATCAGCGACTGTGCCTGGTCCACGTCGCGCAGGCGAACCGGGCCCAGAGCTTCCATGTCTTCCTTGAGCATCTTGCCGGCGCGTTCCGACATGTTCTTGAAGAACAGGTCCTTGACCGCGTCCGAGCCGCCCTTGAGCGCCATGGCCAGCTTGTCCTTCTCGACCTGACGCAACAGGGTCTGGATGCCCGAGGCGTCGATGCGCACCAGATCCTCGAAGGTGAACATGAGGGCCTTGATCTTTTCCGCGCTCTCGCGGTTGCGTTCTTCCAGGGCCGACATGAAGCGGTTCTCGGCGTTGCGGTCCAGGTTGTTGAAGATGTCGGCCATCATCTCGTGGGCGTCGCGGCGCTGGGTGCGGGCCAAATTGCTCATGAACTCGGTGCGCAACGTCTTTTCCACGCCGTCCAGCACTTCCTTCTGCACCGCCTCCATGCGCAGCATGCGCATGATCACTTCCATGGCGAAGTTTTCCGGCAACAGCGACAGCACGCGGGCGCCGTGGTCGGGCTTGATCTTGGCCAGCACCACCGCCACGGTCTGTGGGTATTCGTTCTTCAGGTAGTTGGCCAGCACCGCCTCGTTCACGTTGCCCAGCTTGTCCCACATGGTGCGGCCGGCGGGGCCGCGAATTTCTTCCATGATGGTGGCGACGCGATCCTTGGACAGCGACTTCATCAGCAACCGCTCGGTGCTTTCCATCGAGCCGACCAGGGAACCGGTCGAGGAAAGCTGGTCGGCGAACTCGACGAACAGCCGCTCGATCAGGTTGGCCGAGACCGTGCCCAGATTGGCCATGATCTGCGAGAGTTCCTTGATCTCCTCGTCGTCCATCATCGCGAAGAGTTTCGAGGAATGTTCCTCGCCCAGGCTCAGCATCAGCATGGCGGCCTTTTGCGGGCCGGTAAGCGAGCGGTAGTCCTCTTTCATGCGGGCCATGGGTGCGGACTCCTAGCTCAAGCTTCCTGGTACAGCCAATTGCGGATGATCGACAAAGCTTCCTCGGGATGCTTTTCGACGATCTCGCCGATCTTGCGGATCGAGGACGCCTTGACGCGGCCTTCCACCTTGTCGATGTCGATCAGTTCGTCGGCGATCACCTCTTCCTCGCCTCCCAGCGCCGGAGCGGGGGTGGCCGGCGCGCCGGGGCCGGTCAGTTGCGGCACCACCTGACCATCGGCGGTCAGCAGGCGGCGGCCATCGGGTCCGACCTGACCTTGCATGCTTTCGATGGCGCGGCCGATAAGCGGGCGCAGCACCAGCAGCAGGAACAGGATGGCGACGATGGACAGACCCAGGTTCGAGGCCACCTTCTCGACGAAGTCGCGGCGCATGCCGAAGATGAACTCGCCGGGTTCCTCGGCCTGATACTGTTCCTCGCCGCCGGCGAACTGCATCGAGATGACCTTGACCTGATCCTCGCGCGAGCGGTCGTAGCCGATGGCGTTGCGCACCAGATCCTCGATCTTGGTGATTTCCTCGGGCGTGCGGTCGCGATAGGTCTTGGTCCCGTCGGCGGCCACGTCGTAGATGCCGTCGACCAGAACCGCCGCGGTCACGCGCTTGATCTCGCCGATCTCGCGCACGGTGTTCTTGGTCTTCTTGGAAATCTCGTAATTGACGGTTTCCTGGCTCTTGGCCGACTTCGAGGACGAGCGGTTGTTCGACGAATTGGCGGCGTTGGGATCGGGCAGGTTGTTGGTGACGGTGACGTTGGGCGGCTCGCCTTCCTGGTTGCTTTCGTCCTCGTTGACGGTGACCTGGCTGCGGACCACGCGGCTGTCGGGGTCGTAGACCTCCTCGGTGGTGACCGCCCGGCTCATGTCCATTTCGACCGCGACCTCGGCGCGGACGCGGCCCGGCCCCAAGGACCGTTCAAGGATACCCTCGACCGTACGGGCAAGACGGTTCTCGGTCTTGAGCTTCAACTCCTCGGCGGTCTGGGCTGCCAGTTCCTCTTCGTTCTCGAACCCCTTGGCCAGCAACGTGCCACGATCGTCGACGATGGAAATGCGGCTGGGCTTCATCTTGGGCACGGCCGCCGCGATCAGGTGCTGGATGGCCACCACCTGGCCCCGCTCCAGTCGGGCCGTTCCCTGCATCTTGAGGATGACCGAGGCGCTGGGGTCGTTGGCTTCGCGGGCGAAGGCCTCGCGCTTGGGCAGCACCAGATGGACGCGGGCGCTCTTGACCCTGTCGATGGCCCGGATGGTGCGGGACAGTTCGCCTTCCAGGGCGCGGACATAGTTGATGTTCTGCTGGAAGCTGGTGGCGGACAGGGAATCTTGCTTGTCGAACAATTCGTAGCCGGCGACGCGGCCCATGGCCGGCATGGCCTGTTCGGCCATGCGCACGCGCAATTCGTTCTTGCGGTCCTTGGGCACCCAGATCTCGGCACCGTCCTTGCGAACCTCGAACGGCACCTTGTCGGTGCTCAGCTTCTCGACGATGGCCTTGGAATCGCTCATCTCGAGGTCGCCGTACAGCAACTCCATCTGCGGCGCCGCCACCCGGCTCATCAGATAGATGAAGAAGCCGAGGATGGAGACGCCGACACCGGCGATGGCGGCCAGCCGCATGGGGCCAAGGCCACGCATCATCTGAAGGAATGCATTCACGTCGATAGCACCCGGATTCGCCAAACTGGGGACAAAGGCCCACCTCTAGGGCGAGCCTATGCCCCGCACCATTTAAGGAAGGTTAACGGTGGGCAGAAATTGCCGAGTACCTTCCTCCTGACCCACCCGTCGAGCGGACAAAAAAGAAGGGGCCGGTTGGAACCGGCCCCTCGAGTTTGCGCGGATAAAGGAGGTAAGGCGGATCAGCGCTTGATCTGCACCAGCTCGTCCAGCATCTGGTCGGCGGTGGTGATGATCTTGGCCGCCGCCGAATAGGCGCGTTGGGTGACGATCATGGTGGTGAACTCGGTGCCGATGTCGACCGTCGAGGCCTCAAGCGCGGCGGACTGCACCGAACCGGAGCCGGCCGAACCGGCACCGCGCAGCGTTGGCTCGCCCGAGGCGTCGGTGGCGATGTAGACGTTGCCGGTCAGGCTTTCCATGCCGTTGACGTTGACGAAGGTGGCCACCGGGATCTGGAACACCGGACGGGTCACGCCGTTGTCGAACAGCGCGGTGACGATGCCGTCCTCGCCGATCGACACGCCGGCGAAGTTGCCGAACTTGGCGCCGTTCTGGGTCCAGTAGTTCAACTGATAGTCGCCATTCAACTGGGTCATGCCGTCCTTGATGCCGGTGTTGCCCAGGAACAGGCCGATTTCGTCGGATCCGTTCATGTCGATCGAGCCGTTGGCCCAGTCGATGTTGATGTAGGACACGTTGATTTCGGCCGGGGTGCCGTCGCCGTTGAAGACGATGGCCGATTTGGTGGCGTTGGGGGCCATTTCCAGGGTGAAACCGTCGGTGTCGTTGTTAGTCGATGAGTCGGTTTCGTCCATGCCCTGCTGGGTGGCGCTGCTGCCGTCCGACAGGTCCAGGCTGTTGAGGCCGGTGACCACCAGATTGGAATTGGTGTCGCGCTGACGGAACACCAGGGAATTGGTGCCGGCCAGACGTTCGCAATAGGTGATGCCGTCGGTGGTCTTGGAGGTGGCGCTCCAGGTGCCCAACTGGAACTGGTTGGTAGACGCGGCGGTGTTTATCGTGAAGCTCATGGCTTCGTTGCTGTAGATGTGCAGGTCGGTGCCGTTGGCGAACGCCCGAAGGCCCAGGCCAGTGAAGTCGGCATTTTCGTTGAGCGTATCGGCGATGTCGGCGGCGGTGGTATCCAAGGCATCGGTGGTGAAAGGTTGAGGGACACCGTCGATCACGAAGGCGAGGGTGCTGCCACCAGCGTCGCCGCCGCTGAGATCCAGGCTGACGGAATTATATTCCAACTGGAACGCGGTGTTGACGTCGCTGGCCAGACTATCGACGAAGGCGCCGGTCGAGGTCGAGGTCACCGAGGTGTCGAAATTGTCGGCGGTGGCGCCGTCCGAACCGATGCCGGTGACGGTGTCGAAGGTGTAGGCGGTGCCGTTGATGTTCATGCCCAGCGTGCCGCCCGAGATCGGCAACCCCAGGAAGTCGAGACGGCCCATGGAATTGAACACCTGGCCCGAGTTGCCCGACGCCGAGGCGGTCTTCAGCGTCATCGAACGCGCGCCCTCCGGCGGATAGGCCTCAAGGCCCCAGTTGTTCTGGGACGTCTTCTTCCAGTTGAACTGGACGGTGGCGTCGCCGCCCAGGCTGTCGTAGATGGTCACCGGCTGGTTGTGGGAGGCGCCCACCAGATCGCCGTTGGGCAGGTTGGCGCCCATGCGCAGGTTGCGGGTCTGCGACGCGGTGCCGCCGATATTGTTCATGTTCAACGGCTGAAGGTGGGTCGACGACACGATGTTGTCGTTGATGTAGACCTGATTGCCGGTGTCGTCCTTGTAGCCCTTCATGTAGACGTTGTTGCCCACCGTCACGGTCGAGGCCTGGAGCGAGTTGTCCCAGGACATCAGCGGCCAACCCTGCATGTACCAGCCCGAGACGTTCTGGAGGTAGCCTTCGTTGTCCACCTTGAACGAACCGGCGCGGGTATAGGCGAACATGTCGCCGTTGCCGGGATTGGCGGCCTCGTTGACCACGAACATGCCCTGGCCCGAGAGCGACACGTCGGTCGACGAGTTGGTGGCCTGAAGCAGACCCTGGACGTCGATGCCGGCGCGCGGCTTGGACTGAACGCCACCCGGCGAATAGTTGGTCAGGGACACCTGTTTGGTGACCAAGGTGTTGAAGTTCACCTTGGACCCCTTGTAGCCGGTGGTGTTGACGTTCGAGATGTTGTCCGAGATGGCGCCCATGGCCGAAGACTGGGCGGAAAGACCGGAAACACCAGAGTAGAGAGCGCCGTACAAGCTCATAAGAACCTCCTATCCGCTAGGCCAGTCGTCAGTTCGTCGTTTCGTCGGTGGTGTTGTCGGTCGAGTCGGTCGAATCGGCCGTATCGGTCGAATCTGTCGAGTCAGTGTCCGACTGGACGCTGGCGCTATCTCGAACGGTCAAGATCTTGTCGATGTTGACCACAACCTTACCCATGCCGATCAACGTGCCGGTGTCGTCGGACGCGACGTCGGTGACCTTGCCGTACACGGTGACGGCGCTTTCGATGGCCTCGCCCTCGGCGTCAAGGGCGCTGACGGTGATGGTGTAAAGGCCGTCGTCCAACTGGTTGCCGTCCTTGTCCTTGCCGTCCCAGGTGACTTCCTGGCGACCCGAAATCTTTTGCAGGGTCTTGTTGGCGACGATGTCGCCGTCGGCGTTCTTGATGACCGCGACGACGGAAGCGGGTTCCGCGTCCAAGGTCACCGAGAAGCTGGCCGCACCGTCCTGGAGCGGCACCGCGCTGGTGTCCGCTTCGATGAAATGGCCGATGTAGTTGATGGCCTGGGACTTGGTGTTCAGGCTGGTGGCGCTGATCAGCTTTTCCAGGTTGGAATTGGCGTTGATCTGCTGTTCGACGCCGGCGAATTGCACCAACTGGTTGGTGAATTCGGTGGAATCCATGGGCGACAGCGGGTCCTGATGCTTGAGCTGGGTGGTCAGCATGGTCAGGAAGGTGTCGAAGTTCTGGGCCAGCGACTTGCGGCTGGTTGCCGAAGTGGCGGCGGCGGCGGTGGATGAATCGACCCCGGCGGTGGTGGTCATGGCCGTTTCTCCCCCTTAGACCTGGATGTCCACGCCGGCCTTGCTCATGCCCCAACGGACTTGAGCGGCGGCGGCGGCGGTGGCGTTGGCGGCGTCGGCGGCGGCAGCGGCTTCCAGACGGGCGCGGCGGCGGCCGACACGGCTTTCGTTGCCTTGCTGGTTGCTCTGCTGCTGATTGCCTTCACGCAGATTGAAGCTCATGGAACCGAGGTCGGATTTCAGCCCGGCGTCGTTCAGCGCCTTTTGCAGGCTGCTCTGGTCGCGTCGCAACATGTCCAGGGTGTCCTTGTTGTCGGCGGTGACCACGGTGGTAACGGTGCCATCCTTGGCCACGTCCAGCTTGATCTCGATCGAGCCCATCTCGGTCGGCTTCAACTGCACCTTGATGGTATCGCCGCCGTTCTTGGCTTGCTTGGCGATCTGGACGCTGATCTGGTCCATGACCTGTTGCTGTTCCTGCGGCACCTGGGCCTGGCGCGGCGCCTGGGCGGCCTGTGGCGCCTGGGCCTTTTGCGCGGCGGTGGTGCCGGTGGCCCCGGTCAGTCCGGCAATCGGCTGGGTGCCGCCTTGGGTCTGTCCGGCGGAAGCGTCCGCCGGCTTGGCGGCGGTGGCCTCCGCCTGGGCGGCCATGATGGCTTCGAAGGGAGTGGCGGCCTGACCTGCGGCTTGGCCCTGGGCAGCGGGGTTGGCGTTGCCTTGGGTCGCGGCCAGACCGGAATTCTGGGCGTCGGCCGGATTGCGCCCGGCGGTGCCGGCGTTGGGCTGCGGCACCTGCGCCGCCGCTTCGTGCGGCAGCAACGGGTCGGCGGACGGATCGGCGACGGTATCGGTTTCGGCCGGCTTGGCGGCAGTGTCCACCTTGACCGCGACGCGCACCTGGGCGCCGGTGTCGTCCAGACGCTCGGCCAGATCGTCGGCCTGTTCCTGCACCTTGTCCTTGTCCTTGCCCTTGGCGGCCTGCTGGGCCTGGACGGGAGTGGCGGTCTGAACGTCGTCGGCGGTCAGGGCGGGTTGTTCGCTCTCGGTCTCGGCATCGGCGGGGGAAGCGGTCTCGGGGCTGTCGTCATCCTCGGCGGCCTGCGGCAACGCGGCCAACTGCTCGGCCGGGGTATCGGCGGTTTCGACAGCGGCATCTTCGACGGCCACCGTGTCGGCGGCCTCGGCCACCTGGGGCTGGACGGCCTGTTCCACCGGGGCCTCGACGACCACGGCGACGGCTTCGGGCTGCACCGGCTGTTCGACGGCGACGGTTTCGGCCGGCGCGGTTTCGGGGGCGGTGACCGCGACGCCGTCACCATCCTGGCTCACTTGCTCGTCGGATTGCTCGGCCGGGGCCGCCTTGGTTCCATCCTTTGCATCCGCCCGTTCGGCGCGAGCGTCGTCACGGGCCGCCTTTTTCTCGGCGCGGGTGGCGGCGCGCTCTTCGCGCGCTTCCTGGCGGGACGAACGGGTGGTCTCGGTCCGCGAGGACGTGGTTTCGGCCTTGGGTTGCGCCGCCTGTTCTTCCTTGCGGTCGAAATGGCTGGCCAACGCCTTCTCGGCGGACGGAGAGGCGGTCGCACTTCCAGAGAACAACGTCGACGCGGCCTTTTGCAGCGCGTTGACGAAGTCGGCGGCGGCGTCCTCGTCCGACTTACCGGAACTGGTCGCCGACGTGGTGGCGGCGGATTGTTCGAGAATCCGCTGGTTGATCGAATAAACCGTCATGTCCGCTTCCCCGTGATGGAGCTTTTGGCCCAACTGTCGATGCAGATGTCGTGCCAAAATTTCGGGAAAGCGGATATCGTTCAATTACAATGCGTTAGATGAGTTTTCCGCACCCCATACGGGCAGCGGGGGATTTTCGGGCGGGAAAAAACTGCCGGTTACCGGGAAAGGGATTCCGGGTAGCGCCTTGCGGACCGGTTTTAGCGATGTTCGCTTTCGTCGTCGCTGGCCAAGCTCATGATGCCGACGCCCATGCCGACGCTGCCGAACGTCACGCTCAGACCAAAGAAGAACAGCACGGTGACGATCACCGGATGGTTCGAGTTGACGATCAGGGTCCACAGATTGCCCAGGTTGATCCCCAGAACCGCCGCGCCAAAGGTGAACGCCGCCGCCAGTCCATAGACCAGATGCACGCCAAGGAAGCGCAGGGCTTCACGTTCCTTGCAGTTCAAGGGCACCGCCAACCTCCGTGTCACCTGAGGTGACGGGTGTAAGCGATGGCGATTATAACCAATCGCGCAACAATGCCACCAGAGGAATATCCGCAGGTGGCATGGGGATGTCGCCCATGCGCGTGGGACGCACCCACTTGAGCCCCTGGCCTTCACGCGCGACGGGATCGCCGTGCCATTGGCGCACGGCGTAAAGCGGCATCAACAGATGGAAGGTGTCGTAATCGTGCGAGGCGAAGGCAAGCGGCGCCAGACAGCTTTGCCGCACATCGATTCCCAATTCCTCGTCCAGTTCCCGGACCAGCGCCGCCTCGGGCGTTTCGCCGGCATGGACCTTGCCGCCAGGGAATTCCCACAGCCCCGACATCATCTTGCCCGGCGGCCGGGTGGCCATCAGCACGCGGCCATCGACATCGATCAACGCCGCCGCAGCCACCAGAAGCGTCGGCCGGGCGGCGTGGGCCCTGCCCCAATCCTCGGCATCCAGGGTGTAGACCGGCATCACCACCGACTGGCCGCGCGCCGGCTGGCCGATGCGCTGATGCTTGGCCAGAACCATGCCCAGCTTGTCCATCACCGCGCGCGAGGCGGAATTGTCGGGATGGGCGGCGGCCCAGGCCGAAGGATAGCCCAAATCGTCGAACAGGTGGCGTACCAGCCGCCGCGCCGCCTCGGTGGCGTAGCCCTGACCCCAGTATTCACGGCCGACCCACCAGCCCAATTCCGGGGTGCCGTCGGTTTCCAGGCCAAAGCCGATGACACCGATGACCACGCCATCCAGGCTGCGTTCCATGGCCAGCGCCATGCCCTTGCGGATCTGACGCTTGACCTCCATGGCGGCGACGAAGGTTTCGCCGTCGGCCAAGGTATAAGGATGAGGGATGGCGGCGGTGTGCTTCACCACCTCCCAATCATCCAGCAATTCGGCCAGTCGCGGCGCGTCGTCCGCCCGCAAGGGGCGCAGCTTGAGGCGTGCGCTCAGCAACGGCTGGCCGCGCCATACCGATCCCGCCGACCAACAGCCCTGTTCTTCGTCGGACATGGCCGGATCAGGTACGGTACGAGCCGTTGATGTCGATATAGGCGTGGGTCAGGTCGCAGGTCCACACCGTGGCCTTGCCCTTGCCGATGCCGACATCGGTTTCGATGACGATGTTCTGGCCCTTCATGTGGGCGGTCACCGGGGTCTCGTCGTAGCCTTCGACCACCTGACCGTTCCTGGCCACCTCGACCCCGCCGATCTTGATGCACAGCCTGTCACGGTCGGCCTTTTCGCCGGCCTTGCCGACGGCCATGACCACGCGGCCCCAATTGGCGTCCTCGCCGGCGATGGCGGTCTTGACCAGGGGCGAGTTGGCGATGGCCAGGGCGATGGTCTTGGCCGCCTTGTTGCCGGCGGCGCCGGTGACGGTGATCTCGACGAACTTGCTCGCCCCCTCGCCGTCCTTGACCACCTGATGGGCCAGGTCCAGAAGCACCTCGAACAGCTTCTTCCTGAAATCGGCCAGACGCTTGTCCTTGGCGTCGGTCACCCTGGCGTTGCCGGCCTTGCCGGTGGCGAACAGCAACAGCGTGTCGGAGGTCGAGGTGTCGCTGTCCACGGTGATGGCGTTGAACGAGCGGTCGGTACCCTTCTTCAAGAGCTCCTGAAGCACGTCGTGCGGCAAGTCGGCGTCGGTGAAGACGAAGGACAGCATGGTCGCCATGTCGGGCGCGATCATGCCCGCGCCCTTGGCGATGCCGTTGATGGTGACGGTGACGCCGTCGATCGTCGCGGTGCGGGTGCTGCCCTTGGGGAAGGTGTCGGTGGTCATGATGGCGGCGGCGGCGTCGGCCCAGGAATCGGCCGACAGCTTGGCCCGCGCGTCGGCCAGGGCGGCGGTGATCTTTTCATCGGGCAGCGGCACGCCGATGGTGCCGGTCGAGGCGATGTAGACCTCGGTCTTCTTGCAATCGAACAATTCGGCGGTCTTGGCCGCCGTGCGCTCGACCGAGGCGACGCCCAGGGCGCCGGTGAAGGCGTTGGCGTTGCCCGAGTTGACCACCAGAACCCGGCCCTTGCCCTTGGCGCTGGCCGTCTTGCACCAATCGACCGGGGCCGAACAGGTCAAGGATTTGGTGTAGACCCCGGCGACACTGGTCCCGGCGTCAACCTCGACCAACAACAGGTCGGTCCGTCCCTGATAGCGGATGCCGCAGGCGTGGCTGGCCAGACGGACACCGGCCAAAGGCGGCATGGTCGGAAAAGCAGCGGGAGCGAGCGGCGAAAGCGCGGTCATGGGAGCGGCGTCCTTGAGACAATGACACGAATGACGGATGGATTAGCACGGATGGCGGCGCGGCGCGCCGTCCATCCATGCTTTCCCGGATAAAAGTTCTGTTACTTGGCGTCGGGCAGCGGCTTGCCCTCGGGGTCGAAGCGCTTGACCTTGGCCTTGGCCCGCATGTCCGAGATCAGCGCCTCGGCGGTGTCCTCGGCCAGCTTCTCGCGCAGCACCGGCTGGGCCTGTTCGAAGCTGGGCGGGCTGCTCATGCGGCGGTCCTCGACCTTGATCACATGCCAGCCGAACTGGCTTTTCACCGGGGTCGTGGACAATTCGCCGTTCTTCATGGCGAAGGCGGCTTCCGAGAACTGGGGCACCATTTCGTCCTTGGTGAAGTAACCCAGGTCGCCGCCATTCTGACGGGCCGACGGGTCCTTGGACTTGGCCTTGGCGGTCTCGGTGAAGTCGGCACCCTTTTGCAGGTCGCTGATCACCACCTTGGCCGCTTCTTCGCTCTCGGTCAGGATGTGGCGGGCGCGCACTTCCTCGGCCGGCTTGAACTCGGCCAGGAACTTGTCATAGCCCTGCTTGACCGCCTCGTCGGTGACCGCGGCCTTGAGCTTCTTGCCCATCCACGCCTTCACCACCAGCTGCTGCTCGATGTCCTTGAGCGCCTGCTTGACCTCGGGGTCCTTGTCGATACCTTCCTTCTTGCCCTGGTCGAAGGCCAGACGGTTGTTGATCATGCTGTCGAGAAGCGCTTCGTACGGCACTTGCGCGGCCATCTGCGGCGGCAGGGTCCGGCGGTAGGAGGCGAGCGCCGAGGCATGGATCTCGCTGCCGTTGACCACGGCGACCACCGGGTCCTTGTCCGCGGCCCAAGCGGACGGAGCAGCCAAAAGGACGCCAAAACCGGCGGCGAGGAAGGCGCAGCGGGCGGAAAGGATCTTCATCGGTCGAATGTTCCTTGCAAGAAAGAGGACGGTCGCCGGAGCGCAGGCTTCCACACCTCGATACGGCGGTTGAAGCACAACCCGAGGACCAGCACAAGAGCGGCCTCGGCTGTCCCCCTTAAGGCGGGGTGCCATCATTCCCACAAACGATGCTAAACTGAAGCGCCTTTCGTCGGGAGGGAGGGGATGGGCGCCATAATTTCAACCAGAAGTGCGTATTTCGCCCTGGCATTGGCGGCAATCTACGCCATTTTCGGGACGATCTGGATCGCGGTGTCCGATCTGGTGGTGGCGATGCTGGTCCATGACCCGATCACCCTGACGACCGTCCAGACCTGGAAGGGCTGGTTCTTCGTCGGGATCAGCGCGCTTTTGATCTATGGCGTGGGCGTCCAATTGCTGCGGGCCATCGAGCATTCCGAGAACCGCTACCGCATGCTGTTCGCCGACAGTCCCGAGGCGCTGGCGCTTTATGATCCCGAAAGCCTGTGTCTGGTCGAGATCAACGACGCCGCCGGACGACTGTTCGGTTATGACCCGGCCGAGGCCCGCGGGCTTTCCTTCACCGACCTCATGCCCCAAGAGACGCGGGTGACCTTCGAGGCCAGCCTGCCGCGTCTGATCGACGGCGAGCGCGGCGGAGTGTGGCGCATGCGCTGCAAGGACGGGCGTCCGCTGGACGTCGCCACCTATGGCCGGATGGTTCTGGTGGGAGGGCGCTATCTGCGGCTGGTGCAGATCGTCGACGTCACCGCCAAACTGAAGGCCGAGCGCGAGCTGATGCGCAGCCTCGAGGAAGTGGCGGCGGCCAACGAGCGCATGCGCGAACTCAGTCACGCCCTGTCCCATGACCTTCAGGAGCCGTTGCGTCAGGTCGGCAGTTTCGTGCAATTGCTGGCCAAACGTTATGACAGCCAACTGGATGCCGAGGGGCGGCAGTTCATCGCCTACACGGTCGAAGGCATCGCCCGCCTCAAGGCCTTGATCGGCGACGCCGAACGCTTCGCCCTGACCTCGGGATTCGTGCCCATGCGGGTGTCGCTGGGCCGTCTGGTGGCCGACACGGTCGAGGGATTGCGAACGGTCATCGAATCCTGCGACGCCGAAATCGTCGCGCGGGACCTGCCGTGGCTCGACGCCGATCCCGGCAAGCTGGCGGTGGTGTTGCACGCGCTTTTGGGCAACGCCTTGAAATTCCGCCGGCCCGGCGTGCCGCCCAAGATCACGGTCGAGGCGCGGCAGATCGACAAGGGATGGCAAGTACGGGTGGTGGACAACGGCATCGGCATCGAAGCGGAATTCCGCGAAGCGGTTTTTTCGTTGTTTTCCCGCCTTCACACCCGCGACCGCATCCCCGGCAACGGCACCGGCCTGGCGCTGGCCCGCAAGCTGGTCGAAGCCCATGGCGGCCGTATCTGGATCGAGGACGGCAACGACGGCGGCGTCGCGGTGTGCTTCACCCTGCCGGCCTGAGGCGGGGGGATAAGGCAAAGTTGGCCGCCCGTCATTGACAGAACCCCCCATGGGCTCTATCTGTTGCCGGTCGAAAAAGGCCCCCGCGCCCCGCGGCCAACCACAGAATTCCCGAGGTCTCAACGCATGTTCGGCGCCATCGCCCGGCGGCTCTTCGGAACCGCGAACGACCGCATCATCAAGGGGCTCAAAGCCCATGTGGCCGCGATCAACGCCCTGGAACCCGAGTTCCAGGCGCTCTCCGACGCCCAGTTGCAGGGAAAGACGGAAGAGTTCCGCAACCGCTTGGCCGAAGGCGCCGACCTCGACGACCTGTTGGACGAAGCCTTCGCCACCGTGCGCGAAGCGGCGCGCCGCACCCTTGGTCAGCGCCATTTCGACGTCCAGTTGATGGGCGGCATGGTGCTGCATTCCGGCAAGATCGCCGAGATGAAGACCGGTGAAGGCAAGACCCTGGTCTCGACCCTGGCCGGCTACCTCAACGCCCTGCCCGGCATGGGCGTGCACGTGGTCACCGTCAACGACTACCTGGCCAAGCGCGACAGCGAATGGATGGGCCAAGTCTACCGCTTCCTGGGCCTCACCACCGGCGTCATCGTGCACGGCATGGACGACGAGCAGCGCCGGGCCGCCTATGCCTGCGACGTGACCTACGCCACCAACAACGAACTGGGCTTCGACTACCTGCGCGACAACATGAAGTTCCGGCTGGAGGAAATGGTCCACCGGCCGTTCAGCTTCGCCATCGTCGACGAAGTCGACTCGATCCTGATCGACGAGGCGCGCACGCCGCTGATCATCTCGGGTCCGACCGAGGACAATTCCGAACTGTACCGCCTGGTCAACCGCCTGATCCCGTCACTTTCCGACGAGGATTTCGAAAAGGACGAGAAGGTGCGCGCCGTCACCTTCACCGAGGCCGGCACCGAGCACATGGAGCAGTTGCTGATCGAGGCCGGCCTGATGAAGACCGGGGGCAACCTCTACGACTACGCCAACGTCAGCCTGGTGCACCATTCCAACCAGGCGCTGCGGGCGCACAAGCTGTTCACCCGCGACGTCGACTACATCGTCAAGAACGACAAGGTCATCATCATCGACGAGTTCACCGGCCGCATGATGGAAGGCCGCCGCTATGGCGAGGGCCTGCATCAGGCGCTGGAGGCCAAGGAAAACGTGCGGATCGAGAACGAGAACCAGACGCTGGCCTCGATCACCTTCCAGAACCTGTTCCGTCTGTATCCCAAGCTGTCGGGCATGACCGGCACCGCCATGACCGAGGCCGGCGAATTCCAGGAAATCTATAACCTGGAAGTGGTCGAGATGCCGACCAACAACCCCGTCGCCCGCGCCGATCACGACGACGAGGTCTATCGCACCGCGCGCGAGAAGTACGACGCCATCGTCACCTTGATCGAGGAATGCCGGACCCGCGAACAGCCGATCCTGGTCGGCACCACCTCGATCGAGAAGTCCGAGCTTCTGGCCGACCTTCTCAAGAAGAAGAAGATTCCGCATAGCGTGCTGAACGCCCGCTACCACGAACAGGAAGCCAGCATCGTCGCCCAGGCCGGCGTGCCCGGCGCGGTGACCATCGCCACCAACATGGCCGGCCGCGGCACCGACATCCAGTTGGGCGGCAATTTCGACATGCGGGTACGCAACGAACTGGGCGCCGACGCCGACCCGGCCAAGGTCGAGGCCATTCGTGCCGAGGTCGAAGCCAACAAGCAGCGGGTGCTGGAAGCCGGCGGCCTTTACGTGATCGGCACCGAACGCCACGAAAGCCGCCGCATCGACAACCAGTTGCGCGGCCGTTCCGGCCGCCAGGGCGACCCCGGCGCCTCCAAGTTCTTCCTGTCGCTGGAAGACGATCTGATGCGCATCTTCGGTTCGCAGCGCATGGACACCATGTTGCAGAAGCTGGGGCTCAAGGAAGGCGAGGCCATCGTCCATCCCTGGATCAACAAGGCCCTGGAAAAGGCTCAGCAAAAGGTCGAAGCGCGGAATTTCGACGTTCGTAAGAACCTGCTGAAGTTCGACGACGTCATGAACGACCAGCGCAAGGTCATCTACGAGCAGCGCAAGGAACTGATGCAGGTGGACGACGTGTCTGACGAGATCGTCGGCATGCGCCACGAAGTGGTGGACGAGATGGTCGCCCGCTGCATCCCCGAACGCGCCTATGCCGAACAATGGGACTTGGCCGGCCTGCACGAGGAAGTGCTGCGCGTCTTCAACCTGGACCTGCCCATCGTCGAATGGGGCAAGGAAGAAGGCATCGCCGACCAGGAGGTCAAGCACCGTGTCGTCGACGCCGTCGACCGCAAGATGGCGGCCAAGGCCGCCGATTACGGTCCCGAGGTCATGCGCATGGTGGAAAAGAGCCTGTTGTTGCAGATTCTCGACCAGTCGTGGAAAGAGCACCTGCTGCAACTCGACCACCTGCGCCAGGGTATCGGCTTGCGGGCCTATGCCCAGCGCGACCCGCTGAACGAATACAAGCGCGAGGCCTTCAACCTGTTCGAGCAGATGTTGCACGATCTGCGCGAACGGGTGACCAGCGTCCTGGCCCATGTGGAGCTTCGGGTCGGCCCCAGCGACGTCGAGGAAACGCTGGCGCCGCATGCGCCTTCGGAAATGCATGAAAGCCGCCAGGACCCCGCTTTCGCCGAAGACGCCGAGGCCGCCGGCCTGGTGCGCCGCGACACGTCGGTCAACCCCTCCGATCCCGCCACCTGGGGGGCGACGCCGCGCAACGCGCCGTGCCCGTGCGGGTCCGGCAAGAAATACAAGCATTGCCACGGCTCCGCCGCTGGCTGAGCGACGGCCTGGACAGGCTTTGTTTAACGCCGGGCGGCCCCCATGGGCCGCCCGTTTCGTTTGCATCGCGTGTTGTCCGTTTGTGACGGTTGCAAGAAGTTACATTTCGACGGAAGAAAAACCCCATCTTCAATGATAAGCATTTGCATGGGGGAGGGCAGTGTCACGTCTTGGGGTAGACGCAGTGACAACACGCAGCCCGTTCGAGCAGAATTCACCGAAACCCACGCAACAGATCGCCGACGCCCTGAAGGGTGAGTTGGTGAGCGTGTTCCAGGCCGAGATCGAGCCTTTGCGCGGGGTGACGACCGAGGTGGCCTACGAGGCCGCCATGAACGATCCCACCATTTTGCACGATTGCTTCCGCCTGTTCCGTTCCCGGCCCGAACTGTTCTCTGGCCATGTGGTCGATGCGTCCCGTCAACCGGTGGTGCGCGACGACGCGACACTGTCATGCGGCCGTACCTTGGGCGAGGCGGTGACGCTGATCGTCCAGGCGTCGGCGCGACGTTATTTCCGCCGCAAGCTGGGCGCGACCAAACGGGTCAAGCTGGTGCCCAAGCACCGCCCCGGACTGTTGGCCCGCATGTCCCGCGCCTTGGGTCTCAGCGCGCCGCCGCCGCCGACCTTTCGCAAGGTGGTGGGGGCTGGCGACCGGCTGTTCGGGATGATCCGCGAACATCTGCGGTTCGATTGGCAAGCCGGTCTTATCCCCCATTACGCCCCTCTGGCGCCCGAGATGGTGGCACAACTGGGCCCTCGTCTTCTCGACATCCGCGAACCCAGCGAACTCAGGGCGCTGGCCAGCCGCGAGGAACGGGCCGGTCTGGCCGAGGGGCGCCCCCCCTTGTTGTTGGACAAAGCGCAGAGGCTGATCAAGCCCAGCGGCGACACGCTGGATTCGGACCTGTTGTACAAGGTGTGCAGCCAGATGGATCTGGCGCGGCTGTTCCCGGATCGCGACGCCGGCAAGCTGCGCCGTGCCATCGCCCAAGTGGCCGGCACCGCGCCCGAGGCGTTGGCTCATATCATGCCGGTGCTGGGGGGCGACTTGCGGCTGTTCGTCAGCTTCTTCTTCGTCGCCTACGTCACCTTGGGCGAAGACGAATACCGTTCGGTGTTCGGGATTGGCGGAGCCACTCAATGGATGGTCAAGCGTTATGCCGACCGTCTTGCGCAATTGGGCGGTCTGCCGCCGCCGGCATTCGAGGACATTCGCGCCGTGTTCGGCGAGATCCTGGCTCCGAAAACGAACAACACCTGAAGATGAATATTTTGTGGCAACGCAACATGCGAGTGGTACACTTCACAAACCTGTGAACTTGACCATTTTGCGATGCTTGCCGACCTTCGTTCCCTTGATTCGAACCAGACCTTTGACACGCCCATTTGCATCATCGGTGCCGGAATTGCCGGCCTGACCCTGGCCCGGAGATTGCTGGCGCTGGGCTGGTCGGTCCTTTTGGTGGAAAGCGGCGGCACGGATTTCGAAACGCGGGTTCAGAACCTGTCGGCGGGCGGGGAAATCGGGCATCCCTATTACGACCTCGATTCCGTCAGCCTGCGCATGCTGGGGGGCACCACCGCCATCTGGGGCGGCCGCTGCGCTGAACTGGACCCGGTCGATTTCGAGACGCGGGCCTGGGTGCCGCACAGCGGATGGCCGTTCGGTCTTGCGGAATTGCGTCCCTATTACGATCAGGCGCTGAAGATTTTCCAGGTCCCCGCCCCCGCGGCCGACCGCCGGTCGATGGCGGATTGCTTGCCGTTGTTGCAGTCCCTGGACCGGGATGATCTGGCGGTCGGGTTCTGGAGCTTCGACGACGTGGCCGACCGCTTCGCCGCCCCCAGGATCGGCGACGTGTTGGACCATCCCCGCTGCCGTGTCCTGACTCACGCCACGGTGACCGCCCTGCATCTTGATCCCGGAGCAAGCTTCGTTTCCTCGGCCACGATCCGCGACGTATCGGGAAAATGCGCCACGGTGACCGCACGCCATTTCGTGCTGGCCTTGGGCGGCATCGAAAACCCGCGCCTGTTGCTGGCGTCGTGCGACGTCGCGGCGGCGGGTATCGGCAATGATCGCGATCTGGTGGGCCGGTTCTTCATGGAACACCCCCACGCGCGCGGCGGCCGGGTCAGCGGACCGGGCATCTGGGAATTGTTGCGCACGTTCGGCCGCCGCCACCGGACCGGAACCGCGTCGCATGCCGCCCTGTTGCGCCTGTCCGAGACGGCACAGGAACGTACCCGATCCCTCAACAGCGCCATCACCCTGGGCTTGCGTCAGCCCGAGGCTGCGCGCCAGGCGTTGATCGCGCGCTCTTACGCCGCGCTCAAGCACAATCTCGACGCCACCTCGACCAACCGCCGGCTTTGGCGGATGACCAAGCGCGGCCTGCGGTGGCTGAACGAGGCGACCCATCCCTTGCGCCCGTGGCTGGCGATCAAAAGCGGACAGGCGGAAGTGGCGGTCATCGTCCGCGCCGAACAGGCACCCAATCCCGACAGCCGGGTGACGTTGGCCGACGAACGCGACGCGTTGGGGATGCCCCGCACCCTGCTCGACTGGAACTTCACCGCGCTCGACAAGCACAGCGTCCGTTCCCTGGTCGAAGCCTTGGGCACCGCGTTGACGCGCGACAATCTTGGCGAACTCGGCCCGGCCGATTGGCTGGACGAGAACGGGCCTCTGTGGCACACCGACCCCAAGATCAGCGCCCACCCCATCGGCGGCTACCACCACATGGGAACCACCCGCATGGCCGACGATCCCGCCCATGGCGTGGTGGACCGGCACGGCCGGGTACACGGGGTCGCCAATCTGCACATCGCCGGCAGTTCGGTGTTTCCCACCGGCGGCTGGGCCAACCCCACCTTGACCATCGCCGCCCTGGCCCTGCGCCTGGGCGACCGCTTCGGCCCCTTCGCCTAATCCACCAGCGGCAAGGTCACGGTGAAGGTGCTGCCTTGGTCGAGGGCGGATTCCACGCCGACCATGCCGCCGTGGTTTTCCGCCACCTTTTTGACGATGGCCAGACCGATGCCGGTCCCCTCGTACTTGCCGCCGCCGTGCAGGCGCTGAAAAATGCGGAAAATCCGGTCATGGTAGCAAGGGTCGATGCCGATACCGTTGTCGATCACCGCGACGGCGACCGTGCCGCCCTCTTGGCGTTCCGCCCGCACCCTGACCCGTGCTGGACGCTCCGGGGAACGGTATTTCAGGGCGTTGCCGATCAGGTTCTGGAACATCCGGGCCAGTTGGCCGAAATCGCCATGGATGACGAAACCATCATCCACCGCCACTTCGACGCTGTCTTCGGGAGCGAGGTTCAAGACTTCCAAACCGGCGGCGACAGCACGGGCCAAGACCACGTCGCTCATCTCGACCTCGTGGCGGGTGACGCGGGAAAACGCCAGCAGGTCGAGAATCAACGAATCCATCCGCCGGGCGCCGTTGCTCACATAGGCCATGAACTCGCGTCCGTCGTCGTCGAACAATTCCGCGCACCGGCGTTCCAACAGGCCGATATAGCTGGAGATCTGACGCAACGGTTCGCGCAGGTCGTGTGACGCGACATAGGCGAATTGCTCCAGTTCCTCGTTGGAACGACGGATGGTCGCCAGATGCGCTTCGATCCGGGCCTTGGTTTCCACGTCCTCGGTGATGTCGCGGGAAAACACCGCCAGCCACGGCGTCCCGTCCGGGTTGGGAACGGGTGTTATGGTGTTGAGCAGGTGACGTTGACCACGGATGTCGCGCAACACGATGGTTTCGCCGCTTCTTGCCGCCTGCGCGCAGGCGATGCGACGGCGGGCGGCCACCTCTGGCGGAAACAGGGCGAACAGGTCGTGGCCGATCAACTGCTCCACCGTATGGCCGAGGCGCTCGGCGAACACCTGGTTGCAGGCCAGCAAGGCGCCGTCGCCATCGATCAGCATGGTGGCGTCGCTGGTGGCGTTCAGCAGCGATTGCACCACTTCGCGGCGGTGCCGGGCCTCGGCCTCGGCGCGGCGACGGTCGGAAACGTCATGCACGGTGCCTTCGGTGCCGCCGCCTTCGCGTTCACTCAAACGGCGGGCGCTGACCGAAACCCACACGACGGCGCCGTCGCGCCGTCGAAGGGCCAGGTCGTGCCCCAGGATTCGGCCCCCCTGGCTATCCAGATGTTCCAGAAGCAAGAGGCGCTGATCGGAATCCACGTAGAAGTCGCGGACGTCGCGACCCAGCACCTCTTCGCGGGACCATCCCAACAAATCCTCGACCGACCGCGACACCAGGGTAATCCGTCCCTGGGCATCGGTGCGATAGAACACGTCGGTCATGTTGTCGAGGATTGACCGCAACTCGTCTTGCGGCTGGCGGTGATCGGGTGAACTCATGCGGCTTTCCTTGCCACGCTCTTCCGACAACACTACCAATTTTCCCGACCGCTGGCGATTGGCCGCGTCAGCCGCCGAAAGAGCGGGCGATAGGCAGGAACTCGGCCACCACCTGTTCGTAAAGCGCCCGTTTGAACGGCACGATGGTCGCGGGAACATCCTCAAGCCGCATCCACCGCCATTCGGCGAATTCCGGGTGTTCGGTGGCGATGTTTATGTCGGAATCGTCGCCCAGGAAGCGCAAGGCGAACCATTTCTGTTTTTGGCCGCGCCAGCGGCCCTGGTGCCAACGGTCGGCCACTTCGGGCGGCAGATCGTAGGAGAACCAGCTTTGGCTTTCGCCGATCACCTCGGCCTTGGCGGTGCCGATTTCCTCTTCCATCTCGCGCAAGGCGGCGGTGGTCGGGTCCTCGCCGTCGTCGATGCCGCCTTGGGGGAACTGCCAGGCGTCCTGGTTGGTGTCGATCCGTCGCGCGGTGAACACCAGACCGTGGGCGTTGAACAGCACCAGGCCGACATTGGGGCGGTAAGGGCGGTCGTGATAGGGGACGAGCTTGCTCATGACTTTCCGTTCAAGGTGACGACAGCCGAGGCCGGGGCCAGCACCAAACCCTGTTCGCCCATGCGCCCGAACCATCCCAACAGACGGTCGAAGGCCACCGGGCGAGGGGTGACCACCAGCAACCCCCGCCCGTTCTTGCGGGCGATGTCGGCGGCGGCGTTCAGACGACTCTCGATGGCGTCGCGGAACAGGTCGTGGTCGATGGTGGCGATGACTTCGGCACGCGGCAAGTCCACGTCGAGCTTGGCTCCCTCTCCGGCGAAGGCCAGTCCACGTTCGCGCAACGCGGCCAGCACCGGCGCCAGCTTGGGCGAGCGAACGAAGGCCCCGCCGGGCGCCAGCGCGCCGAAGGCGCCGGGCACACGGGCCAACACCTGTTCCAGCCGGGTAATGTTCTCTTCGGCCGGGTTGCCCACCAACAACCCCCAGGGACCGGGGTCGCGAGAGGGAAAGCCTTCGGATTCGGCAGGCACCATGACCATGACCTCGTGCCCGGCGTCACGCGCCCGCTTGACCCATTTGTCCAAGGCCCCGGCATAGGGACTGAAAGCCAGGGTGACCTCGGGCGGCAGCTTGTCGATGGCGGCTTCGGTCGCGTCCTTGTCCAGGCCCAGTCCGGCCACCACCACGGCCATGCGGATTTTTCCGGGCTTCATCTCGAACGGTCGGGCATAGGCCTGGAACGCGGTCTGGCCGCCGCGCGACACCACCGGCAACGGTCCATAGGCGCTGCGGCGCAACAGCTCCTCGATCGGGGCCGGCGGCAACGGCTGCGCCTTGGTGGCGGGGTCCGGCAACGAAGCGTAGCTTGGGGCCTGATAGCCGGCGGCGGGCAACGGTTGCGTGGCGGCAACCGGGGCGGCCGGCACCACCGGCGGCGACGTGGTCGCCACCGGACCGGATGGAACCGGCGGCGCGATCACGGGAGGGGGAGGCGTTTCGACCGGGGCGGCCGGTTGCGGCGGGCTTTCGTGGCCTTCGCCCTCGGTGTGGCCGGTCTGCGGCGGCACCAGGGCGGGGGTGTCGTTTTCGCCCGGCGCGCCGGGAGGCGTGAGCAATGGCCCCGCCCCCGAGACCACCGGCGGCGTGCTGTCGCCACGGTTGTTGCGCCCCGGCATTTCCAGCGACAGGCGGGGCCGGTCGCCGATGTCGAGCAGGGCGATCAGATCGCGCGTGTCCATGGTGGAAGCCAGATAGGCCCCGGCTCCCAAGCCGCCGCCAAGCACCAGAACCAACAGGCCGGTCAACAGCGGGCGCAGGTTGACGCGCCGGCGCGGTTCGGGTTCCACCGATCCGAGCAGCCGTTCCGCAATCAGATCCTCGTCGTCGTCCAACGAGAGCATTGCCACCCTTATGCGCGCCGTGTCCGTCCCATGATGCCAAGACCATGCGGACGGCCCGGTTAAGAATTCAATAAGTCCTTACGGAAACGCCGCCCGGGGCCAACGCACCGGGCGGCGTCCGACAATTGCGTGCCGTGCCTAGTGCTCCGACGCATTCATATGCGTCAGAGCACTAGGCTTGCCTTTGGCGGCTGCGGCTGCGGCGCAAGCCAAGCTCAAGTGCCGCTCGGGCTTGGTGCATTGAACCATCTGAATGTTTCAATGCACTAGTTGGCGGGCGCGCGGTACAGCGACAGGCCGCGGATCAGGTCCAGCGCGCGGGCCATCTGGTAATCCTGGGTCGGGTCGCCCAGCTTGATCACCACGGGAGCCGGCTTGCCGTCGGCATCCTCGGGCTCGGGCTCGGGAGTCGCCTTGCCCTGGGGCGCCGCCTTCTTGTCTTCCTTGCCGTTCGGGGCGTCTGGATTGGCCAGCGCACCGCGCAAATGCGCCTCGGCCCGGCGTTCCCGCTCGGGAACAGCGATCGGCTCGACCTTGGCTTGCAGCACCTTGATGTCGGGCTCGATGCCGACCGCCTGGATCGACCGGCCCGAAGGCGTGTAGTAACGCGCCGTGGTCAGGCGCATGGAGCCATGTCCCGGCAACTGGATCAGGGTCTGCACCGAGCCCTTGCCGAACGACCGGCTGCCCAGCAGCAGGGCGCGGCGATGATCCTGAAGCGCGCCGGCGACGATTTCCGAGGCCGAGGCCGAACCATCGTTGATCAGCACCACCAGCGGCAGGCCGTCGGCGATGTCCCCAGCGCGGGCGTTGAAGCGCTGGGTGTCCTCGGCCTTGCGCGAACGGGTCGAGACGATTTCCCCCTTGTCCAGGAAGTCGTCGGACACGGCGATGGCCTGATCCAGCAATCCGCCGGGATTGTTGCGCAGGTCGATGACGAAGCCGGCGATGTCCTTGCCGATGGACTTCTTCAACTCGGCCATGTGCTTGACCAGATCGCCGTGGGTGCTTTGGCTGAATTGGGTGATGCGGATATAGCCGATATTGCCTTCGGCGTGCGAGCGCACCGTCTGGATACGGATGACGGCGCGCGTCAGCTTGACGTCGAAGGGTTCGGCCCCAACGCGACGCACGGTCAGCTTGATGTCGGTATTGACCGGGCCGCGCATGCGGTCCACCGCCTCGGACAGGGTCAGCCCCTGGACCGGCTCGCCGTCGAGGTGGGTGATGAAGTCACCCGGCTGCATGCCCGCGCGGAAGGCCGGGGTGTCGTCGATGGGCGACACCACCTTGACCCAGCCCTGTTCCATGGTCACCTCGATGCCAAGGCCGCCGAACTCGCCCTTGGTGTTGATGTCCATGTCCCGCGAATTCTTGGGATTGAGGTAGCTGGAATGGGGATCGAGCGAGGTCAGCATGCCGTTCAGCGCCGCCTCGATCAGTTCCTCGTCGTTCACCGGCTCGACGTAGTCCGAGCGGACCTTCTCGAACACCTCGGCGAACAGTTCCATCAGCTTATAGGTTTCCTTGCGCTCGGCCGCGTGGGCGGGAACAAGCGACGTGCCAGCCAGCAGGGCAAGCGCACCCGCAGCAATCAAAGTCTTGCGAATCATCCACTAACCTTACGTTTCTGAGCGGTGAGCCAAGGCAAGGGGTTCACGGGCTGGCCGTTGCGGCGCAGTTCCACATACAACATGGGCTTGGCTTCGTCCTGAGCCATGATCCCGACGGGTTCGCCCGAAGTGAGGCGTTGTCCGACCGTGGCGTCAATCCGGGCCATGCCCGCAAGGAGCGTATGATAGCCTTCGCTGTGTTCGATGATCAAGAGCAGGCCATAGCCGCGAAACGGCCCGGCGAAAGCGACCTGGCCGTCGAAGGGGGCGATGACCTGGGCCCCCTTGCGGGTGGCGATCTCAAGCCCCTTGTTGACCACGCCGACATCGTTGGTCTGCCCGTACCGGGTGATGATGCGGCCGCGGGCCGGAAACGGCATCTGGCCTTGGCCCTGGCTGAACGAGCGGCCGGTCGAGGCGGTGCGCGAGGCGGCAACCTCGCGCGCCGCCTTTTCCACGTCGCGGGCGGCTTTCTGGGCCATGATTTCCGCTTCCTTGGCGGTTTTTTGCGCGGCCAGTTCGGCTTCGCGGGCCGTCTGGGCGGCGGCCATCTCGCGGACCTTGCGTTCCTTTTCCGCCCGTTGCGCGGCCAATTCGGCCTCGCGCGCCGCCTTTTGCGCGGCCAATTCGGCCTCGCGCGCCGCTTTTTGGGCCTTGATCTCGGCCTCGCGGGCGGCCTTTTCGGCGGCGACCTTGGCGGCGGCCTCGGCTTCGCGGCGTTTGCGTTCCTCTTCCAGCCGCGTCAACAGGTCGCGTAAATCCTCGGCTTCGCTCGCCAGGTTTCGCAGGCGTTGTTCGGCGGCATCCGACTCGGCCAAGGTGGCGGTCTGAAGGCTGGACTTGCGCAGCCACAAATCCTTGAGACGGTTGTGCTCGCCCTCAAGCCGGGCGGCGGTGGTGGCGATTCGTTTCTTTTGCTGGACGATATCGGCCCGCACGCGGGCCATCATGTCGATCTCGCCCTTGAGATCCTGGGCCGAGCGTTCGATCTGCGGCACGGCGGCGCGCAGCAGGATGGCCGAACGCACGGTGTCCGCCGGGGTCTGTGGCTGGGCCAGCAAGGCCTCGGTCGGCCGCCACGCCAGACGCTGCAAGGCGGTCAGCACGCCGGTCATCTGTTGCGACCGCCGCCGTAGCGTTTCGCCCTTGTCGCCTTCCAGCGACTTCAAATCCTCAAGCTGGGTTTCCAACTCGCTCAGGATTTCCTCGCTTTCCTGGGCGGCGCGGGCGGCGTTGACCATGTCGGTGCGAATCTGGCCCAGTTCGTCGGTGATGGCACGGGCCTTGCGTTTGATTTCCTCGTGCTCGGCACGCGACCGTTTCAATTGGTCCTCAAGCTCGTGCAGACGGCGGTCGGCGGTGGCCGGGTCCGGCGCTTGCGCCAAAACCGGACCCGCCGCCAGAACCGCCGCCAGCATCAGCGGCAAAAGGCCGTCATTCCGCCGCACGGCGCCCCGACAACAAGGGCTGGCCGCTCATTTCCGCCGGCTGCGGCAGACCAAGCAAAGCCAGAAGGGTCGGCGCCACGTCGGCCAGCTTGCCGTCGGCCAAGGCATCCGCGCCGGCTGGACCGTTCACCAGAAGCACGTCCACCGGACCGGTGGTATGCGCGGTATAGGGTTCGTGAGTGTCGGGATCGGTCATCATCTCGGCGTTGCCATGATCGGCGGTCACCAGCATGACGCCGCCCGCCGCCTTCACCGCCGCTTCCAGCCGCGCCAGGCAACCGTCCACGGTGTGGGCGGCCTTCATGGCCGCCTCCAGGATGCCGGTATGGCCGACCATGTCGCCATTGGCGTAGTTGGCGACGATCAGGTCGTACTTGCCCGAGCCGATGGCCTCGACCAGCTTGTCGGTGACCTCAAGCGCCGACATCTCGGGCTGAAGGTCGTAGGTGGCGACCTTGGGGCTGGGCACCAGGATGCGGTCTTCGCCGTCATAGACCTGTTCACGGCCGCCGTTGAAGAAAAAGGTGACGTGAGCGTATTTCTCGGTCTCGGCGATGCGCAGTTGGGTCTTGCCGGCGGCGCTCACCACCTCGCCCAACAGGTTCGAAAGGCTTTCGGCCGGGAACAAGGTGTCCAGAAAGGCGCACAAATCCTTGGAATACTCGGTCAGGCCCAGCCGCGCCGAGAAGTGCGGCACGCGGGCCCGGACAAAGCCGTCGAATGCGGGGTCAACCAAGGTGTGCAGGATCTCGCGGGCCCGGTCGGCGCGGAAGTTGCCCATCAACAGGCCGTCGCCGTCCTTGATGCCGGCATAGTCGCCGATCACCACCGGCAACACGAATTCGTCGGTCTTGCCGGCGGCATAGGACGCGTCGATGGCCGAAAGGGCGTCGGCGGCCCGCGGCCCGCTTCCCAGCGCGATGGCGTCGAAGGCCAGTTGCACGCGGTCCCAACGCTTGTCGCGATCCATGGCGTAATAACGGCCCGACACGGTGGCGATGGCCGCCTTGGTGTCCTTGATGTCCGCCTGGAACTTGGCGACGAAGTCGCGCGCCGAGCTGGGCGGCGTGTCGCGGCCGTCCAGATAGGCATGCACGGCGACGGGGACATCGGCCGCGTCGGCGATGCGAGCCAGCGCCGCCAGATGGTCCTGGTGCGAATGGACGCCGCCGGGGCTCATCAGTCCCATGATGTGCAGCGTGCCGCCCGCCGCCCTGACCTTGGCGAAGGCTTCGGCCAACAGGGGATTGCCGGCCAGTGAACCGTCGGCCACCGCCTGGTCGATGCGCGGCAGGTCCTGCATGACCACGCGGCCGGCGCCCAGATTCATGTGCCCCACCTCGGAATTGCCCATCTGGCCGTCGGGCAGCCCCACCGCCAGACCCGACGTCTTGAGCAGGGCATGCGGGACGCTGGCCATCAGCCGGTCCCAGGTGGGGGTGTCGGCCAGGGCGATGGCGTTGTCGGCGGGATCGTCGCGATGTCCCCAGCCGTCAAGGATGCACAGGACGACGGGACGCGGGGTGTGGGCTTGCTTGGTCATGTCGGGCGCTGGTCTTGAGCTTTCTTGTTGATCTGGTCCGCAGGCGCGGGCGGTGCAAGCCTATACCTTTTCCCGGTTGGGGGCCATGCGGTTGCGGGCATCGACATTGACAGCGTCGGGCGCTGGCGGAAGAATGGCGCCCCATGCCACGCGGGGACGTGGAGAAATTGGTAAACTCTGGCGACTTAAAAAAGATTGCGCCTACGTGTTTTTGCCACTTACCGCATTGATTTAGCTGGAAATTCTTGCCGTTGACGCGCGTGCACAGTCCATGCACAGTATTCGCGCGCACGCTGCTGCGTGCCCATGGACTTGGAGCGCGGTATGGCAACAGAAATTACCGTCACTGAAGATATCAGGCTTTATATCCGCGACGGAACCAAAAATTACTCGGCGCGCATTCGCTTGCCTGATGGCAAATGGAAGCGGATTTCAACTGGCACTTCCGACGAAAACAAGGCGCGGGAACAGGCGCTGCACCATTACGCGGAAATGAAGTTCCGCGTCAGCAATAACCTTGTTCCGGATTCCCGCACGGTTCGTCACGTCTGCGAACAAGCCAAGATGGAGATGCAGGAGGCCCTCGACGCCGGTTCGGGCAAGGTCATCTGGAACCACTACATGTTCACCATCGACAAGTGGATCATCCCCTTCTTCGGCAATCGTCCCATTGATGGCCTGACCTACAAGGACATGAAGGAGTGGCAGGACTGGAAACAGGCGCAATGGGGGCGGCGCATGGGCTACAGCACGCTGCGCAATCACAACTCGGCCATGTCGCAGGTGTTCAAATGCGCGCTGCTGCACAGCTGGATGAAGGACTTCCAGGTTCCCCAGCAATACAACGGCGGCAAGGCCCCGGAGGCACGTAACGCCTTCCTGGATGACGACTACACCGCCATCATGCAGGCGCTGAGCGACGCGGCGGGCACGGGCCGGAAGGCGCGCAGCCGCGTCAAGCGCGAGATCCTTGAGTGCTATGTGGGCGTGCTGTGCACCAGCGGCCTGCGTCCCGGTATCGAGATGAACACCCTGCGCTGGTGCGATTACGATCCGGAATGGGAAGCTCCCGACGGCTCGACGCATCCGGAACTTCGTGTCCAGGCCGGTAAGCGCGGCGGACGCGGTGTCATCGTTCGCGCTGCCTGCCGTAAATGGCTGACCCGCATGCGCGAGATTTCGCCGCCCAGCAAGGACACCGACCTGATCTTCCGCTATCCCGATGGCGAGGCTGTTGGCGACATGAACCGCACCTTCCAGGTGGTGCTGAAGAATGCCGGGTTGCTGATCGACCACAAGGGCAGGAAGCGGACCCTCTACTGCTGCCGCCACTTCTATGGAACCAACATCCTGGTGTTCCAGCCGGACATCGATCCCATATTCCTGGCGGGTGCGATGGGAACCAGCGTCGCCATGCTGGAAAGGTACTATGCCGACGCCGATCCAAAGCGAAAGGCTTCGGCTTTCTCGGGCATAACACGCAAGCCCGCAAGTTTGCCCGGCATCAACATTGACAGCGTTGTCCGCAAACGAAAGAATATCGACTTCTGACCACGCGGGGACGTGGAGAAATTGGTAAACTCTGGCGACTTAAAATCTTATGGTAGTGTAGGTTTTCCAAGGGTTTTAGCAGCTATGCGCGTAAAAGCGCGTAATTCCCTAGGAAGGAGCCTACACCATGGGATCTATCGTCGAAGAGAAGCGGGTCGGTAAGGACGGCAAGGCCGTTACGACCTACCGGGCGCACATTCGGCGCAAGGGCTTCAAGAGCCAGTCCAAGACGTTCCGCACCAAGACCGATGCGAAAGAGTGGCTGCGCAACAACGAAGCCTCCGTCTTGCTTGACAAGAAAGCCAAGGGCGCGGGCACCACGTTCAAGAAGCTCGCCGATCTGTTCGCCGTAGCGCCCCCGATGAAGGGCACCCGGTATTGGGATTCCTGCCACCTCGATTTCTGGATTGAACAGTTTGGGGCGCTGCACCTCGATGAGGTGAACCATGCCGAAATCAACGCGGCGGTAGCGGTGCTACAGACCCGCCCGGCTATGCGGATCACCGCCCGCGGGCCGAAGCCGACCGGCAAGCCGTTGGCGCCCTCAACGGTCAATCGCTATCTCGCCACCTTGTCGGCGGTTATGAACTTCGCGCTCAAGCGGGGAATGATTGACGCCCATCCCATGAAGACCGGAAAGGTGGGGAAGCTGACCGAGGGCAACGGACGGCGGCGCATCCTTACCGAAGCTGAGGTCACGCGCCTGCTGGACGCTTCCGAAGCGTGCCGGTGGTCGATGATGCCCCTGTTCCTTCGCATGCTGCTGACGACGGCCGCGCGGAAATCCGAAGTGCTGAACCTGAAATGGCAGGATGTGCACCTGACGGAATCGGTGGCGATCCTGAACGAAACCAAGAACGGCCGGGCCAGGGCGTTGCCCCTGGTTTCCGACGTGCGGGCCACGCTGGAACAGGCCAGCAAGGTGCGCCCGATCAATTCCGATTACGTGTTCTTCGATCCCCGGCACCCAGAACGACCGAAAAACGTGGATACCATTTGGCGGTTCGTCCGCAAGCGCGCCGGGTTGCTGAAGGACAGGGACGATCCCCTCGACCAAGTGGTGCTGCACACCACCCGTCATTCCGCCATCACCAAGATGCTGAAAGGCGGCGCCAACCTGACGCAGGCTGCGGTGGTTTCCGGCCACCAGACCCTTGCCATGCTCAAGCGGTACGAGCATTTGGCCGCGCAGGACGCCGTTGAACTCGCCGAGCGCCTGCTTGGCAAGAAGGGGTGAGCACCCCGGACCCCGCCGCCTGACGGCTTCAGGCAGAGCGGATCGGCACGGTGTTCCCGCACTGTGCCGATCCTGACCAAGACGCAACGTTGGAGGTTGCATCATGATTGAACAGCACAATACCAGCATTCCGACCGGCAGTGAACTCCGCGCCGACGCGCTAGCCCGCTTGGCCCAGGCCCGCACCGTCCTGAATGTTCTTCTGTATGACGGTGAGTATGTCGATAAATTTGAGCGTCTCGCCCACGAAGAAGTCGTAAACCTCATATGGACAGCAGTCACCTTGCTGGAACAGTCCGAAGACTTCCTCGGAAAGATCAAATATGCGTCTGCGCATTAACATAGCGAACTGACCTCGTGGGGGCCGCTTCAGCGGCCTCCACTTTTATGCTGTCGTACCTACGCAAAATTCACACTCGGAAACTGCTTGACATTTCGAGTATGCAGCGGGAATCTACTGACAGTATCTCGAAGCTGAACATTAGCGATGCCAGACCGCGACGACTGGTGAGTACGAGGCAACACCCCCGAGCGTAAGCTAAAGGTGGTGGTGGCAGACCCCAAGGAACGCACCGCCCTTGGAACTGTCATCCCCTAGTCGAAAGGCTGGGACGGGCTGTGAGAGATATAGACCGGAGCACTACGATGCTGCCGGTCTTTAATTTATGCGGAACGACCGGTGGCGACTCACAGGAAGAGTTGCCCCATGCAAACTTCTCAGAACCGGCCCGACGCCATCCCTTTGGATGACCTGTACGAGCCGTCCGAACTGGTCGCCATGTTCCCCAAGGTGCTGAGCATCAACACCTTGAAATGGCATCTATTCAACCGCCACAAGAACGGCCTCGACACCGCGTGCGTGAAAGGCTTCCGCCGCAAAATTCTGATTTCCAAGTCGCGATTTGAACAGTGGTTGGCAACGCAGACTGACGCCGCGAGGGCCGCATCATGAGCAAAACAGCACATGGGCCAACGCCACTATCCAACTTCGACTTTGGCGAACGCGGCATGTCCGCTGCGCTGAACATGACCGATGACGAATTCCTTGTCGCCTACATGAATAAGGAAATTGCGCCCCCCGATAGCGTGCGCTCGGGCGAGTCCCGGTGGTCAATCTGGGCCTTGGCACGGGAAATCACGAAGCGGACCCCGGCTGGTCTGGCAGGATTGGAAATCCTCGTCTACCACATCAACGCGTTGGTACGTGCCGAACAGGCGGAAGAAGGGCATGACGATGCCCCGCCCCCTCTGAACGTCCAGTGACGGGGGGGGCATGCATGAACCGGATCGCATCCGAAAAGGCGAAAGCCCCGGTGGGCACCGGGGCTTTCAATTTGGGTCATGAGTTTGGTTTACCGAGGGTCGAAACGGAATGTAGCTCACATTGTGGTGAGCTACGCGCACCCTCCGCACTTCGGGATTTGTCTGCCTGGCTGATCTGGCGTTACGAACCCGGCGACAAAAAACCGCGCAAGGTGCCGTACTACGTGACCGGCGGCCGTCGCAAGGGAACCCAGGGTGGCGCCGAGGATCGCGCCCACCTTGTCACCTTCGACGCGGCCACCGACGCCGCGAAGCGTCGTCAATTTGACGGCGTGGGATTTGCCACCCTGCCCGAATTCAACGTGGTCGCCCTCGATTTCGACCGCTGCGTCGTCGACGGCACCGTGCATCAGGACGTGGAAAAGCTGGTCGCCGGCACCTACGCCGAATATTCGCCGTCCGGCAACGGAGTCCGGGCCTTCATGCGGGGCAACTTGGGCAATGGCAAGGACACCAAGGGGGAATTCGGTTTCGAGGTGTTCAGCGATTCCGGGTTCGTCACGTTCACCGGCAAAACGCTTCCCGTCACCGAAATGTTGGGGACGGCGGACACCATCGCGGACGTGACAACCGAAGTTCAGGCGTTGGCCGCAAAGCGGTTCAACCGCGTACCGTCCAGCGCCAGCACCGCCGATCCCCTGTTGACCTATGAACCGTGCCTTGGCCTCACCCCGGACCAGATCAAAGCGGCCCTGGCCGTGCTCGATCCCGACATGGGCTATGGCGACTGGCTGAATGTTGGCATGGCCCTGCACCATGAAACCGACGGCGAAGGCTTCGACTTTTGGAACGACTGGTCGGCCGGTGGAAGCAAATACCCAGGGGCCGACCCTCTTCAACAAAAGTGGGGTTCCTTCGGTGGCCAGGGGGGCAGGCCGGTCACGGCCCGATACTTGGTCAAGCTCGCCAAAGAGCATGGCGTTGGCCTGAACGTCTTTTCCCTCGACGAATTCACACCGCCGACGATGGACGCGCGGAACGACGGCGGGCGTTTTCATGTGGTCCCAGCGGGGGAGTTCTCCCGCGGGCGGGCGCCCGACTGGATCATCAAGGGCGTGGTTCCCCGTGCCGAACTTGTCGTGCTGTTCGGGGAATCTGGTTCGGGAAAATCTTTCCTGGCCTTGGACATGGCCGCAGCCATCGCGCGCGGGGCTGACTGGTGGGGCAATCGCACCAAGCCGGGCCGCGTGGTCTACATCGCAGCGGAAGGTGGCGGCGGCTTCCGAAATCGCTTGCGCGCCTACGAACAGGCCCGAGGCGTCAGCCTGGATAGCCTGCCGCTGGGCATCATCCACGCGGCCCCCAATTTCCTGCAAAAGGACGACGCGCTGGACGTGGCGCGGGCCATCGGCTCCGCCGACGTGGTGTTCGTGGACACCTTTGCCCAGGTCACACCCGGCGCCAACGAGAACGCGGCGGAAGACATCGGCAAGGCCCTCACGCACTGCCGGGGCATCCACCGGGCCACGGGCGCGGTCGTCGTCCTGATCCACCACGCAGGCAAAGATCCAACCAGGGGGGCGCGCGGCTGGTCCGGCCTCAAGGCGGCGGCCGATGCCGAGATTGAAGTCCTGCGCCTACCGAACGGACGCATCGCCCGGATTTCCAAGCAGAAGGACGGGGAGGACGGCCTCGAATGGGGCTTCGATTTGGTGAAGGTGCCTATCGGCATGGATGACGACGGCGACGTGGTTGATTCCTGCGTCGTGGAACGTGCCGACACCGTTCCCGCCGCCTGCGGCCGACAGCGACCGCTGGGCATATGGCAGCGATTGGCTCTCGAAATCCTGAACGAGTTCGCTATCGGTCAGACCGAGGGCATCGAGCCTTCCGCAGTGGTCGCCGAAATGCTGGTCCGCGGCCCCGTCGCGGAAGAAGGCAAGCGCGATGCCCGAAAGCAGCGTGCGGATCGCGCCTTGCGCGCGGTCTGCGAAGGCGATGACGCGCCGTACCGTTTGGACGGCGATTACATCAAGGTGGCGGAATGAACGTGCAGAAAATTACATGCACCTTGCACCATCTTTTGCACCTTGGTGCACCAAGGTGCGGCGCGCGATCCGCCCATCTGCACCGCACCGCACCACCACCCTATAGGGGTGGTGCAGTGGTGCAGTGGCGCGGGGTGAAGGTGCAAAATTTTACAAAGACCCCTGGCCGAAATTCCGGCTCCCCGGTGCGACGCGGCGGGGGTGCCACACGGTGCCGTCAAACGGCACGCATCGCACACGCGGGCGCGCGATATAGAAAACAGGGCGCTGCCCGGGTGCGATCCGCACATCCGCACACCTAAAAAACGCGCGAGCGGATCGTGCAGGACAGAAGGAGGGCGCATTGATGTTCAGGGTGGTCGCAGTTAACGAAGCCGGTCTGCGCTGCGGCGAAGACCATCCGGGGGCGAAGCTGACGGATAGCGAAGTCGAGTTGATCCGCCAATTGCGTGAAAGCGGCATGAGCTACGGCGTCCTGGCCGATAAATTCGATGTGTCGAAAAGCTGCATCGCGGACATCTGCAAGTACAGGCGGCGCGGTCAGTTCGTACTACACGAAAAGAAAGTGCGCGTTCAGGAATAGCCCACCGGATATGAAGGGTTTTGTCATGGAAATGTCTATCGGGAAATTTAAGGGCCAGCCTATCGAAGCGATGCCCACTGCGTACATCGCGTGGTGTCTCTCGCAGGACCACTTCCGTTTCAAGAATTGGCCTCTGGTCGAGGAAATGTTGAAGGTGCTCCGCTCCCGGCTTGCAGACGCCGACAGCCTGCACGCGGAACTGCGGGTGGAAACCATGCCAAAGAAGCGGCGGCGGCCAGAACCACGTTGGGCAGCCAGGAAGCGGGAACGTATGGAGAAGCGGCTGCACAAGATGACGGCCCTCCTTCGCCGACAGGTCAATCCCGACGATGTGAGCGACCTGATTTGACCCTCAACAGATATGTAGACTTTCAAAACCCAAGGAAATCCGCGCCATTCCGGCGCTTCGCGTAATTTGGCGTGTAAGAAGGGCCTCGAAATGGACGACAAAGACATCCCTGCGGCCCTGCGCCGCCTAATCATGACCTTGCAGCAGTACCCGGCGGATAGTCCGGTCGGCCAAGTGCTCGCCAACCGTTTGCCCCCGGACGACGCCCGCGCCACGCTCGCCTGGCTGGACCGTCAGGCGCGGCGGGAAGCCCTGCCGCTCATCTTTTCCTTTGAGGTGCCCGGCTATGTGCTGCTCGGTTCGGAAGACGATGCCCGCGCGGTACCCAATCCGGGCTTGGTCGGTCTGAAAGCGGCCTGGGACATCTTTCTGGAAGGCCCCAGCGCCCCCCTGGTCTACTTCGCCGCCGACAAGGGCATGACATCAAACGGGCTGCGCAACGCCTTGGCGCGCGCCGCGGAGTGGGTTGACCGGCGATACCCGCCCCTGGCGGTGGCTATTCGGGGCATCAAGGTCCAACAGGACGGATCGGCGTGCTTTGATATGTCGTTGAGGCTGCGCCTAGCTGGCGTGTTTTCTGCGTGTGCGAAGCCCGCAAGCATCTGGTGACATGGCATTCTCGGGTTGTTTCGCCAACCAGAGAAAGGGCCGCACCAGGATGCCACTCAATCCCAAAATTCAGGCGGCGACCGAGGAAAAGGTCCGCCTTGAAAAAAGCCTCGATACCTTGCGGATCGCCCTCGACGATGCCGCGGATGCCAACAAGCCCAACGACGTGAAGCGATTGCAGGCGGAAATCGCCGCCACGCGGGAAATGATCGCGTCTTATGGGCGCCGTATCGAAAAGCTGCATGCGCAGGATTCCGAGGTTGAACGACAGGCCCGGCGCAAAGCCAACGATGAGGCCCTTGCGCAGTTCAAGCGGCTTTCCAGCAAGCTGCCGGGCCGCGCCGTCGAAATCCGGCATGCCGTGGCCGCCCTGGCCGCCCAGATCGCCGCTTTCCAAACCATCGCCGATCAGTGCGGTGATCTGGCCTATTCCCTGACGCAGCAGATTGACGAACGCCGTTTCTATTCCTCGGTGTTCTTGCACCTTCCCATATACGTCCGCTTCACGGATGGCGTGTTGGGCCACTGCGTCGCCGATGAACTCCGCAAGGCTCGTATTTTCCGTGAATTTGCGGTCAACCCCCACGTCGATTTGCCCCGTCTGGATCTGTCTCCCATCGAGGAATGCATCGAAGCTCGGGTCGAAAAGCTGACGGTGTACATGACCGACGCTTGCAAATATGCCAACGAAGGAATCCAGCCATGATTATCGACGGCGACCTCATGTTTTCCGACAAGCAGGACGTGAGCGCGACGGGCTATTCGTCCAACACGGTGGAAATTCACCCCAACCTCAGCCCCGCCGGCCTCGACATGGCCGTGCAGATCGTCGTTCGCAGCGCGTCGAGCGAAGCCGCGACACTGACCGTGGAACTGGAAACGTCCAGCGACAACACGGCCTGGGCGAAGGTGGCGGGCGTGGCGAAGCCCTCCGGCGAGGCCGTTTTCAGCCTTTCGCTGAACAACGTCGCCGGCCTCCGCAAGTACCTGCGGCTGCGCTACGTGGTGAGCGGGGCGTTCAACATCATGTCCATGCTGGTAGCGGGCAGCGGCTTTTCGAGCGCCGCCCGCGTCGGCAACCTTCCGGCCCGCGGTCAGGAATAGAGGGAGGGGGCGTCATGAGTACCGAGGAAAAACGAACCTTCGTCCGCGACTATCTGAACGGCCATGCCGACGTGTGTTTCCGGCAGGCCGTCTATGCGTTGCAGTTGCTCTACAACCCCGCGCATTTGGACCTGCTGTTCGGCATGGCCTTGCGCCGGGCATACTGAGGGAGGGCCGAAATGTCCGGTGCCATCACCGCCGTTGCCATTGCATCCGTCGCTTCCGCGGCCTATGGCATCTACTCGGGCGAACGGGCGGCCGACGCGCAAAAATCGGCCCAGGCCCAAGCGCGAGAAATCGCCGACAAGCAAGCCAACGCCGCCCAGCAGGCTTTGAACCAGGCCAACCAGAAGAAGCCCGACACGTCGGCCATCCTGTCGGCGGCTCAGCAGACCGGAAGGGGCGGTCAGTCCGGCACCATGTTGACCGGGCCGCAGGGCGTTGACCCGACTTCCTTGACCCTGGGCAAGAACACGCTGTTGGGGTCGTAGTCATGGGCCTCTCATCCGAACAGACGGCGATGATAGCGGCGGTGTCGAATACTGGCGGTGCAGTGAACAGCGCCATCGGCAGCTATTACAGCGCAAAAAGCCAGGCATCGAGCCTCAAGTTTCAGGCCGACATCGCCGATATCAACGCCCGTGTCGCCGAACTCGGGGCACAGTCCGAGCTTGCGGCCGGGGAAAGGCAAGTTGCCGCCCAGACCTTGCGTGCGGGCCAGATCAAAGGCGCACAGCGCGCCGCGATGGCGGCCAACGGTATTGACCTGGGTGAAGGGAATGCCGCCGAGGTGCTGGCGTCCACCGATATCGTGAAGGAAATCGACAAAAACACGATCACCACCAACGCGCTGCAATCCGCGTGGGGCTACCGGCTTCAGGGAACGAACGCCCAGGTCGACGCCCTGATAAAGCGGGGTACCGCCGCCGGTATCAGCCCGTTCGGTTCGCTCACAACGTCCCTGTTGGGCAGTGCCGGCAGGGTGGCGTCCAGTTGGTACGACTACACCAAGATCATTGAGAACAAGGGGGGCAAGCCCTGATGGCCCGCGTTCCGGTCTACAACACGCCCCAGGTGGCGCCCAATTCGCTACCCGCTCGCGGTTTCTCCGCTCCGGCCATGCCCCCCGTGGCCGGACAGCAGGCCCAAGAAATGGGCATGGCGATGCAGAATTTCGGCGGGCATGTCGGCTATATCGCGCAGGACATGGCGGTGCAGGCCAATCGTGCACGCATCGCGGACGGCATGAACCAGCTTGTGAAGGCCGGTACGGATCTGACCGTCGAGGCCGGACAACTCACGGGGCGCAATGCGCTGGAACGGCCGGGCGGAAAATCCCTGGCCGACGAATACGGCGCCAAATTGAAGGAAGTTTCGGACAGCATCACCACGAACCTGGGGAACGACGTTCAGCGGGACGCCTTCAAGCAGCAGGCCGCGCAGTTCCAGCTTGATTTCTACAGGTCGATGACCTCCCACATGGTCAAGCAGCAGTCGGTGTTTCAGGCAGAAACCCGAAAGGCCACGCTGGAAACCGCCGTTGACCGTGCTGCCCGCCTGGGTGCCGACGAAGGATCGTTCAACCAAGCCCTCGGCGCTATCCGCGCCACCGTTTACGAGCAGGCGGCGGCCACCGGCAGCGGCGAAGAGGCCGCGCAAAACGAATATCGGAAGCTGGCAGACCAGACCTATCAGGCCCGGTACAAAGCGTGGCAGCAGTCGGACCCCCTGGGCGCCCTGGCGAACTATCAGGCGCGCCAATCCGATATCAGCCCGCTGGTGCGCGACAGGATCGCCACCGACTTGTTTCAATCCGCTGCGCCCCTCCTTGCTGACAAGGCGAAGCCCTGGCTTTTGTCCACCGGATCGGCGCCGGTCGGCAATCCGGCCTTGGCCGGTGAGCCGCGAGGTGTCCGCAACAACAACCCCGGCAACATTCAGCGGAGTGATGAACCCTGGCAGGGCGAAGTTCCCGGCAACGACCCGCGTTATGCTTCGTTCGCCACTCCCGAGGCGGGAATTCGGGCGATGGGCAAGAACCTGCTGACCTATCAGGACAAGTACGGCCTGAATTCGGTGGAGGCCATCGTGTCCCGCTGGGCACCGGCCACCGAGAACGACACCCCCGGCTATGCCGCATCGGTGGCGAAGGCGCTGGGGGTGAAGACCGATGCGCCTATTGATCTGCACGACGCCAATACCCTGGGCAAGGTCGTCCGCTCCATGATCCAGGTTGAGAACGGCAAGCAGCCCTACAGCAATGCGCAGATCGATGCGGGCGTAGGGGCCGCCCTGGGCACGACCGCCCTTCCCAGCAGCACCGACAAGGGAGAAATCGCCGCACCCTACTGGCGTTCCCCCGACGCCGTGACCGGGGTTTCCGTTCTCGACGGCCTGCCGCCCGACCAGCGCCTTCGGGTGTTCCAACTTGCGCAAGCGCAGGTGCACCAGGACATGGCCCAGCTACGCGAGTCTCTGCATGCCAGGGTGCAGGATTCGACGGCCGAATATCTCGCGCGCGGCACGGCGAGCAATCCGCCCAGCGAAGCCGAGTTCATCCGCGCGTATGGGCAGACCGATGGCGTCAAGCGGTATCGGGAATTGCGCGACGCGGCGGACCTGGGCGTCGAATTGCAGCGCGTCAAGTTCGCGTCTGACGCCGACCTCGCGAAGATGCTCACCGAGGCCAGGCCATCGGCGGGCGAAGGTTTCGCCTCGCGTGCTCGGAACTATGAAATTCTGGAACGGGCTGTGAAATCGACGATGGAGACGCGGCAGAAAGACCCGATCCTTTATGCGCTGCAAGACCCCGCGCGCGGCTTCTCTCCCCTGACCAATTTCGGCAACGCGCAGACCATGGCGCAGGAACTCGGCAAGCGTCATGCCGCCATGTACAGCATCGCCAGCAGCTTCGGCACGCGACCGGCCATCATGGCCGACCAGGAAGCCGAATCCTTCGGTCTTTACCTCGGCAGCTTGCAGGCCCCCGACAAGGCCCGCGCCCTGGGCGACGTGTTCAAGGCGGCGGGAGCGGACGGCGTTCAGTCCCTCGCCACCCAACTGAAAGACAGCAGCCTCGCCGTGGCCGCCATGCTCACCCCGTACCAGTCGAAGAAAGGGGACAATGCCGCGCTCTTGTACCTGCAAGGCAAGGATGCCTTGGAACAGAAGCGGGCGAAAATCGACCAGACGGCGGAAACCGGTGCGAAGGCCGAAATCTACAAGGCCATCAACGATGTGTACCAGACGCCGCAGGGCAGGGACGCCGCCGCCGAAGCCGCTTATGGCATCTTCGCCAAGCTTAAGGCCGACGGAAACGACAACGTGGACCGCGCCGTCGATCTTGCCACTGGTGGGATCATGCAGTTCAATGGGGCCAAGATTGCCAAGCCGTATGGTTGGAGCGACAACCAGTTCCGCGACGCCATGCGCCACCGTGTGCCCGACGCCATCAAGGCGACGGGGGCGGACTTCAACATCGGCGGCCAGAAGGTCGGTGCAGCGGAACTCGCTGCGGCCCTTCCAGGTGCTCGGCTGCAAACCTACGGCCAAGGCACCTACCTCATCATGTCCGGCAACGATGTGGTGCGCACGGCGGAAAATCGGCCCTTCATCCTCAAGGTTGATCCGTGATGTTCGACGAAATGTTCCCCGTCGAGCGGGATACCTCGCTCTCGCAGTCTATCCTGCGGCCCTATGAACCGCCCAAGGTCGGAACGTGGCAGGGCTTCGGCGGTACGGTCGCTGACGCCGTGCCCTACGCGGGTGTCACGGCAGCGGCAGCCTGGGTGGAAATGCTCGATGCCGTCGGCAAGGCCAATGCCTATTCCTCGATGGTCGAGGCCAACGCCTATGCATCGATGTTCGGGTACCAAACGCCCGATTTCGACATGAAGGCGCTGGAAGCCGAAACCATCGGCAAGATGGGTGACAGCCAGACGGCCCGTGACCTGCGGGACTACGCCAAGAATTTCGCTCCCGATCCGGCGGCGGTGGGTACGGCCGGGCAGATCGCGCACGGCGTGGTCAGCAGCTTGGTGAAGGCAGGCGCCTATTCGTTGGCGGGGCCTTACGCCGGTCCCGTCATGTTCGGCCTCGATATCGGCGTCAACCAGGCCAAGGAATTGACCGACCAGGGCGTTGACGGCGGGACGGCTGCCGCCGCGGGGTTGATTTCCGGCGCTGCCGGTGCTGTTGGTCTGCGCGTTCCCGCCGCCATCGGCGCCACCCGTCTGCAAAGCGCCGTTGCCGGGGCGGTCATCAATCCCGCCCTGAACGTACTGGACGTTGGCAGCACCCGCCTGCTGCTGGAACACGCCAATTACGACCAGATCGCCGCCCAATACCAGCCTTTCGACCCGGTGAACCTGACCGTGGCGGCCATCACGGGCGGCGCTTTCGGCGCTGCGTTCCATGGTTCTGCCAAGGGTCCGCGCTTGACGGAAGACGAACACGCCGCCGCGCTGACCATGCATGAGGTGCGGGTTCGGGAAGGGGACAGCTTGACCGCGAAAGGCGATCCGGCAACGGCCAGCGCGGCGAGTGATGCCCAAGCCCTGGCCCGACAGCAGCTTGACGCCGGGGAGCCGGTCAGCGTGGCCCAACGGGTGGCCCCCGACCCGGCACGGCTCGACGCGGCCTACCGGCGAGTAGCGGAAAGCGATGCCAAGGAGGCGGTCGACCCGCTGCGACATGTCCGCTCCGAAGACATCGACGGGGCCTTGGGTGCGCCTGAAAGCTGGGGGAACCTCACCGAGGCCACGGTAAAAGCCCCCGGCTGGGGCGATGTGCGGTTCGTGTGGGATCACGGCGAAGGAAAGCCCAGCCAGCGCATCACCCGCGAAGATATCCGGGGTTTCCCCGAGCTTTTCCGGCGGTTTGAGCCTATCGAGGAAACCGCTCCCTCGGGTGTTCAGTCCCGTTCGTGGCGGATCGCCCGCACGGATGCCGACGGCCTGCCCCGCGTTGTCACCTATTCCGACGCTCCGGCCGATGGTCAGCCGGGCCGCCATGTAGTTTCCGTCCGCGCGGCGGACGATGCGCAGGGAATGCCGGTTTCCCGTGAACGGCCCACCCTCGGGGGCGATTCCCTGGCCGGTGCCGAACAGCTTGGTTCCCTGAAACGGGCGGCCGACGCCCTCGGCAACAAGCATCCCGCCATCAAGGCGGAAACGCCCGAACAGTTCCAGGCCCTGGAAGTGGCGATGCGCAACCCGGACGCCCTGATCCGCCTGGATGATGGAACCGAAGTCCCGATAGCCGACCTGATCCGCCATGTGAAGGACGTTGAACAGCAGGCCAAGGTCGAAACCGCCGCATTCGATGCGGCCGTCAACTGCGCTTTGAGGTTTCCGCTATGAGGCAAGAATGCATGAACGCCGTCGCCCAGGCCATCGGGCGCAGCATCACCCAGCGGGAGGCGGAGAACGTCGAGGCCCGCATTCTCGACAGCATGCGGCAGTTGGCCCGCAAAGACCCGACCACGTGGCGGCAGCTTGGCCGGGACGAACGCCTGCGGCAGGCGGGAGCCGAAGCCGGGAAAGCCCTGTTGCATGAGGCGGCCAAGCGCAAGCAGCGCGTGGCACTGACGATCCTGGCGCACGACAAGGTCATGAACCGGTACAGCACGCTGGTTTCCGAAGGTTTGAAACCGTTTCAGGCCATCGCCCGTGTGCTGGACGACGCCAACAGGTTCGCCAAGGGCGTGGGCAACGAATATTTCTCAGGCCTTATCGACACGCTCAACGCCGTGCATCCCAAATTCTTGGGCATGGTCGAGAATTCCCGCGAAGCTGCCGCCTTGGTGCGTGAAATTTTCGGCGAGCACACCGGCAGCCCTCTGGCTGCGAAGGGGGCCAAAGCCTGGCTTGATACCGTGGAGGCCATGCGCCAGCGGTTCAACGCGGCCGGCGGCGATGTGGGCAAGCTGGATTACGGCTATCTGCCCCAGCCGCACGACGATTTGCGCGTTCTCAAGGCTGGTCAGGCAAAATGGGTGAGCGATACCCTGCCGCTGCTCGATCGCTCCCGCTACATCGACGAAAACGGGGTGCTGCTGAACGACGCGCAGATGGTCGCTCTGCTCAACCAGGCGTGGGAAACCCTTTCAACGGGCGGTCTGAACAAGCTGCAACCGGGGCAGCCCGGCGGCAACGGGATGCGCGCCAACCGCGGAAACGAACAGCGCGTCATTCACTTCAAGGACGCTGCCAGCTACCTGACCTATGCCGCCAGCTACAACCGCGGGGGCATCCTGTCGGCAATGCAGGGCCACGTGTCCCGCCTCGCCAAGGATATCGCACTGGTGGAGGAATTCGGCCCCAATCCGCAAACGCAGTGGGGCTTCCTGCATGATACCGCCAGGAAAACGGGCCAATCGGATTTGGTCGGCCCCTGGCTGGTCAGCACGCAGAACATGTGGGACGTGCTCAACGGCAGCACGGGGCTAGTGGCGAACGTCCGGCTCGCGGAAATTGCCCAGGGGGTGCGGAACATCGAGGTGTTCGGGAAGCTGGGGAGCGCGTTCATTTCCAGCGTCACCGACCTGCCCACCTATTTCGCGACGACCGGCTTCAACCGGTTGGGCGTCGGAAATTCCTTGGTCAATCTGATCCGCTCCTTCGGCAAGGAATCGGCCGATTACGCCAATCGGGCCGGTTTGGTCGCCGATTCCATCGTCAGCGACATGAACCGCTGGGCCGAAGGCAATATCGGCAAGGGCTGGACGGGCAAACTTGCCAACGCGACGATGAAGGCCAGCCTGCTGGAAGCGTGGACGAACGCCATCCGGCGCGGCTTTTCCGTCACGATGATGGGGGCTATGGGCAAGCTGTCCCGCCTCGACTGGTCGGCACTTGAAGCCGGGGACCGGGCACGCCTCGAACGCCTTGGCGTCACCGAGAGGGATTTCGCGGTGTGGCGCCTCGCCACGCCCGAGAAATGGCGCGGTAGCGACATGCTGACCCTGCAAGCCCTTCGCGGTATCTCGGAAGCCGATTTACAGGCGGCCGGACTGTCGCTACGCGACCAGAGCCGGGCCGTGTCCAAGCTGCTGGGGGCGATTGTTGATGAATCCGAGTTCGCCTCCCTGGCCCAAGACCTGCAAACCCGCGCCGCTGTCATCCGTGGCACGCAGAAGGGCACCATCGAGGGTGAATTCCTGCGCTCTATCATGCTGTTCAAGGGCTTTCCGATGGCGATGATTTCCCGCCATTGGGGGCGTGTGGCCGACCAGTGGCGCGTCGGCGAGAAGGCATCCGCAGTTGCCTATGGCGTCGGTCTGACCACGGCGCTGACCATCTTCGGCGGCCTAGCCTTGGAACTCAAGGATCTGGTCAACGGGAAAGACCCCCGCGACATGACCAGTGCGAAGTTTTGGGGCGCGGCGTTCGCCCAGGGCGGCGGTGTCGGCATTTTCGGCGATTTCCTCTACACCGGGATGGGGGGCCAGAACCGGGCGGGCGTTCCGAACTGGATGAACTTGTTCGGCCCCGTGGTCGGCAGCGGATTGGAAGCGGTGGACCTGACCGTGGGCAATATCGGCCAGGGCATCCGAGGCGAAAAAACGCACGCGGGCGCCGAAGCCGTGCGCTTCGCCCGGTCCCACCTGCCGTTCGTCAATCTCTGGTACGCGAAAGCCGCCCTGGATCACGCCGGCTTGCAGGACATTCAGGAAATAATGTCGCCCGGCTACCTCTCGCGGATGCGCCAGCGGGCGCACCAGGATTGGGGGCAGGACTATTGGTGGCGGCCCGGCAGCACCTTGCCGGATCGCGCCCCGGACCTGTCTGCGGCCACGGGACGGTAGGGCTGTCAGTCGTGGCCCGATTCGCCCCCGTGGCTGTCATGGTCCCGCCGGGCCTGCTGGCGTGCCAGCGACTGGACAAGGGCCAGCATCGCGCGCTTGGCGTCGCTTGTCTCCGTCGGTTCGTCCAGTACGGGGTTTTCGTCGTTCATCCCATCCCCCTGCGCATGGTTCCCGGTCGGGGAGGCGGCGACGCCACTACGACAGACATTGGCGCCCTCTCGGGCACGGATGACACAGCTAGCCGTGCCGACGCCTCAGCGCCATTGTAGCCCGAAATCCGGGCGATGCTAGGGGGTGGTGCCGTGGGCGGGACTCGAACCCGCAATCCATAAGGAGGTGAATTTTAAGTCCACTGCGTATACCAATTTCGCCACCACGGCAGGGCGGGCGGCATGTTACCGGTGTCCACCCGCTGCGTAAAGTGCGCGTAACCGCCAGCCTGATTCTTGCCGAATCCCACTAGTTTTTCTTAGCCGCAGTTAACCCGTACTGCTTGAAGGGCGCACGATATAAGCGGTTGCGCGAAAGTGTGGGTAGTGGCAGGAAGTTGGACCTTGACTTAAAATCGCCCGGCTTCGGCCTTGCGGGTTCAAGTCCCGCCGTCCCCACCAATACACAGTCGGCCAAACTGTGTACGTTTTCCTCCCAACACGGATCAACAACGCTTGCGCAGCCCTGCCGTGCTCGCACACAGCTCGTCGCGGGGTGCCCAGCACCAAGGTACTGGGGATGGGAAAGCGCAGCCTGTAGACGCCCCGCGCGTTCCGCAGCTATAGCAGCAGCACCGGGCGCAATGCCCAATCCCGGAAACGTGCCCGCGTAACAGCGAGGGCCGCATGGACCGGACGGAACGTATCGCCGCACTCAACGACCAACTCCGCCGCGACCACAGTTGTGGCAAGGTGGTCATCACCAGGGGCATTCAGGCCCTCGGTCACCAAGTCATCTTGGATGTGCTCGCTGCCGTGGCAGCGTTTTCCGATTTCACGCCAGACAACGATCCATATGCCGAGCACGATTGCGCGGTGATGACCGTTGGTTCGCGGGTGTTCCCAGGCAGATCGCCGCCCATGCCGAGGCCCAGGGGGGCGCGGCGCGGGTCCATATGGACCCTGCGGGCTTCGGCCAGGAAGCTATCGACAGCGGTGTCCTCAACATCGTCAACGTGCCGGGTGATGGCGGTACGCAGCGAACCAGCGCCGGGGCGTTCCTCAACTTCGCCACCACCAATCTGTGGAAGAACCAGCAGGTCAACCGCTTCATCGCCATGGTCGAGGCGGGATTGGTGCGCAATGGCGACAAGGTTCTGGTCACCGATCCTCATCCCCAGCACCCGGTCTATCCCTACGCGCCATTGGTCAGGACGGAGATGACCATTCCCCGCTCCCAGGCCGCCCGATAAGTTTCTTCGAAGAGTGGGTCGGCCAATGCTTCGCCGCCTGTAATCTGAAGCCACAGGCACCCGGCGCGTTCCAATTTGTCAAGAACCTGCAGGCGTTGGGTCAGGGGCAATCCCCGTTGCTCTTTTTCGTCAAGGTAACAGTGAACGCATCGAAAGTTGCAGCGTTCGGTAATTTCCCAGGTAACGCGTCCGAAATTTGCTGCGGGGCGGTCTCGCAAAACAATGTGAACATACCAAGGGCTGTCGGGAGGGATGGCAAAACCGATTTCCGCAATTGCGTCACCGAATTCCCCTGGCGGATAAGGGGTTCTGGCCGCGACAGCGTCCTCAAGGTTTGCGACTGCCTCTGAGGGAAGGAGAGCCGCACGCAAATTGTTCCGATTGATGAGCAGCAATCCTTCTTCACGGGGAAGTGAAACAAGGGCTCGGCTTACGATGTTTGTCATGTCATTCCCCAGGCAAAGGCATTGGACGCTCGCCAACTCGTTGATCAGCGCACGGACAGAATGTCCTCATCGGGACGGGGGTGAAATGGCTGGTCGCCTTCCGGGCCGCAGTGACACCCCATCAACGATTCCATGGCTGACAGGTTGAAGGCTTTGGGCGCTCCAAACGATGAGTGCTGTAGACGTTGATTGATGGCGGCTTCGGTCGGCCCGCCCGGACGCATGAAGGCATCGACCTTCAAGCCGCTGTCGCGTTGAAACCGCCGGATGCCGTCGAACGTGGCATCGTCGGTCCAATCATCGATGCCACGATTGGCAGGGATGCTGTAGTAGCCAAGTTGGTTGAGTGCCCGCTTGGTGTTCATTAGATCGCCTTTGTCGACGCGATAGTTCGTTCCGAAGGGATCTTTCAGTTTGAACCATGACATAGATGTACTCCATTTGTTCCAATTGATTTGACTTGCTGGCCACATTCAGTGGGGCAGGCGAGATTCAGTATGCCTGAAAGATCATCAACGTGCAAGAATATATACCCATAATAAGCTATCATAAGAGGTGCGCGGGTATTTATTCCTGCTGCACCCCATCTGCGATGGCTGGAACGTTGCCCTAAATCAGTACGGCGGTAATCTGGTTCGGATCGATCTCCAGGGGAATGCCGCAATCCTGCCACGCCCGCCGAATGACGGTGTCCGCTTCAGGCACTCGACTCGAAACCCGTAGCATTCCGCGAGAGCGGCAAAGGTCGAATAGCAATGACAACGCCCGCGTTTCGTACCCCCGCTCTTGATAGGGAGTCGCCAGGAAAAAGCCCGAACGCGCTTGTCGGTTCGCCAAATCTATATGGCTCAAGGTGATCGCACCTGCCACGACCCCATCGGGCAGAACGATCGCGTAGAATTCGGCGCTATGGTCTCGGCACCAGCCCATCGTAAATGACAATACGCCTTGTGAAGTTTCAGGTGGTAAATGAGAGGGGCGCCTCATGCCTTCCGGCAACCCCTCGTCAGTGTTGAGGATATGTGCCACCTGCGCAGCCAATAGGTCCGTCGCCTCAACTCCAACATCCTGGTTCGGTGCCAACCGAACCAATTTGACCTCAGCAATCTCCTCGTTCATTGCGTCTCTCCACCGTCTGGTCTTGGTAAATTTCATCCAACTAAAAGTGGGGCTTTGGGGTAAGGTTACGCTGTTGGATGTGAGCTGGGCAACAGAGCGGATCATGGCTTAGAATCAGCCGGTGCCCCCGGCAAGCTTACGTCAGGTAAGCTTGCTGTTCGGAGGCGTGGAAATTCATATTCATGCCGCGACTGTGTATGCACAGAAACGTGCACAGTTCTGTCAACTGGCAGAAAACGACAATAAAAACAACCCGCTGCCTAAATGCAGTTTCCTTAAAATCGCCCGGCTTCGGCCTTGCGGGTTCAAGTCCCGCCGTCCCCACCATCATTTTGCGGCGGGAACGCCGCCGGGATCGGATCGACCAGCGGCCATTCGCCACTGTCGGCCAGTTCCTTGCGCAATAGCGCGGCGCGGATGCGGGCGTCGAGGTCGATGGCGGCGTTGCCGACGAAAGCGGCATGACCTCGGGTGCGCTCCATGGGTTCCAACAGCAGCGGGTCGGCTTCGGCGCGCGGCGGGTCAAGCCGCGAGCGGGATTCTTGTCGAGGTAGCCTTCGTTCGCCGCCCATGCGCCTGAACGAAATCTGCCAGTTGAACGTCGAAGACGTGCGGGTGGTCGATGATGTCCACTGCTTCATCGTCACGACGGAGGTAGAAAACGGTATCGCGGATAAGAAGCTCAAGACAGCCAACGGAGAGCGGCTGATCCCAGTTCACCCCGAACTCACAATGGCAAAATCGGGCTACTACAGCGATACGTTCTCCAAATTCTTCGCCAATTTCCTCGACAAAGCGAAGGCGAAGGCACCCCGAACCTCGTTTCATTCGTTCCGACACAACTTCCGTGACGCACTTCGCGAGGCGCGAGTGGATCGTGAGATCGCCTTGGCGCTCGGGGGAGGCGGGCGACGGCATGGATGAGGAGGCAACCGCCGACAATTATGGTCGTGGGTTCAGAGCAAGCACGTTATTCGCGGCAATTTCCCAGATCAGCTATGATCTTGATCTCAAACATCTGCACCTGGACGGAGCATGAAGGCGGGAATTGCGCCGGAAATCGTGATGGTCGCCCGGCTAAAGCTTCCCGGCATGCCTATCAAATGGACACCCTTATGACGACCGATCTGGACAAGTTGAAAAGCCGTCTTCAAGCCCTTCGGGCGAAAACCGTGATGAACGGCTGCACCGAGGAAGAGGCTCTGGCTGCCGCGTCCAAGGTGGCGGAACTGCTGGATCGCCATGACCTGTCCCTCAGCGATTTGGAAATCCGCGAAGAGCAGTGCGAGCAATCATCCATCGCCACAAACAAAAAACAACGACAGCCCATCTCTGCCTGCGTCCCCGCCATCGCTGAGTTTTGCGATTGCAAGGTTTGGCGTGAAAAGGACGAAGCCGGGCGCATCCGATACGTCTTCTTCGGGCTGCGCCCCAGCATCGAAATGGCGCATTACGTCTATGACGTGATCGCTGTCGCCATGCAGGGCGCCTGGGAGCAATACGCACGAAGCCAGCGATTCATCCGCTATGGGCATGACGAAAGAGGTTCGTTCCTGTTCGGCATGGCGGTGTCCATCGCGGACAAATTGTTGGCGATGAAACACGAACGCGACGAAGCCATCCGCATCAGCAGCGGGCGTGATCTGGTGGTGCTTCGCCATGCGGTGGTCGAGTCCGAATTCGCCAAGCTGGACCTGAATCTCCGTCGTGGGCGAGCGTCGGGGAAGAAGGTGGCGGCAGGAGCGTTCGAAGCTGGTCATGCCGCAGGTCAGGCGGTGACCATCAATTCCGCCGTCAGCCGGAAATAACAGCTTTCGTCGCAGCCGGGGTTGTTCTCGCCGCGCCTTATGAATACGTTGTATTCGGTTGTGTACGGAGAGCGTGAGCCATGCAGAAGGATGTGACCATCACCGCCCGGATTGAATCCGATCTGTCCGACCGGCTGACCCGGCTGGCGACCATCCAGGGGCGCAGCAAATCCTGGGTGGTGGGCAAGGCACTGCAAGCCTATATCGACACCGAACTCGCCTTTGTCGAAGCGGTCGAGGACGGACTTGCCGATCTGCACGAAGGACGTACCGTTGCGCACGAAGAGGTGGTTTCGCGTTTCCGTCAGCGTTTCGGGGCGGCTGAGTGAACGTCCGCTGGACCCGGCGCGCCGAAGCCGACCTGACCGACCAATGTGACCACATCGCCAAGGAAGACCCCGCCCTTGCCGCCCGCATCGGTGCGGACATATTCGCCACCGTCGAAGGATTGTCGGACTTCCCTTTTCGCGGTCGTGCCGGGCGGGTGGATGGCACCCGTGAACTGGTGCTGGCGGGGCTACCTTGGATCGCGGTCTATGCCGTCACCGATTCCACGGTGATCATCCTGCGCCTGCTCCATGGCGCTCAAACCTATCCTGGCGAAGAAGCGTAACGGCAACTGGTCGGGATTTCCGAACAGTTGGATTACAGAACCGCTTTCGCCTTCACCCCGGCGCGATAAACGGCTTCCGCAAGCTGATCACGGTCATCATGCCGAACGATGTCGGCGCGGGTGCCGCCAATGGAATTCTCGACGGCATTCCAGACCGCATCGGTCATGTTGACCGAAACCCCGGTGGTCATGGCGAAATCGGCGGGTTTGATCACCCGTGCCGCCAGTGTGATGCCTTTGGGGGCAGACACTTCCATTCCCCTGTCCATCAGCCACACTTCGTGGTCATCACTGAGATCACGCAGGCGGAGACCGGCAGTGGGGTGCAGGTCGATCACCTCGAACAGCGAAAATGTCGCCGCCGCCATCGCCTTCAGCAGGGTCGCCCGCTGTCCCTTGGGCGCGGGTTTGACGGCAAGTTGCTGCTCGGGGAGCTTGCCGCCATAGATGGCGAGGTCGAAGGCGGGCGCCAACTTGTCCAACGGCAGCCCCAGCGCCGCTGCGGGCGTCCTGGCGATACCAAGTTTCACTGCCTGCTTGATGGCGGTGCCATCGATCATGATTTGACTGGCGAGGTCGCTTTGGATGTCGGTGTTCAAGCGCCGCCATCGCTGATACTCCGCGAGAACGGCATCACGTTCGCCCGCCACCTTGCGGCTGGATGGGGCGGACGGCACGAAGGGGATCAGTCCCAGGCGGAACGCTTGTTGCTGCATGTCGGGCGGCAACTGGCGGGCATCCACCACCATGCCGCCGACATCAAGGAACCACGCTCGGGGATCGTTGGCCAGTACGTCGGGATGAAGCCACGTCGTATCGAACGGACGAATCTTCAGCGCGGCGATGACCTCGCCACCCTTGGCGGTGCCGGTGCTGCGACCAATGCCAAGCAGATCGCACATTTCTCCCAGCGACGAGAAAGGTTGTCCTTCGCCCCCGCCGAGATGGTTGACCTTGGCGAGCGCGTAGAGAATGCCGCCCGCCCACGATTTGACGTTGCCCTTGGCCAGCGGGCTGGACGCTTTCCGCGCCAGGGTCGCCGTCGCCTTGCGGGCAAGCGCGGCATACTGTCCGTCCAGATGGGCGAGGCAGAATTCGTCGGTGATGGTGGTCACTGCTAGGAAGATCGGCTCCATCGCCTTGGGAACACGGTGCCGGGTCATCATCCTCGCCCTATCGTTGATGGCAGTCAGGATGCTCGCTACTGTTGCCGACGACAAGGAGCGATCATGTCCAAAGGGATCGTCAAACTCACCGAACAACAGGCATCCGCCCTGGTCCACGACGATCTTGACGGCGCCGGTCCCTGTCTGATGAACGAGGGTTTGACCCTGACCGACCTTGCCGCCACCAACGTGGTGCCCAATGCTCGCATCCTGATGGCGGAACTGGACGGCAAGGGCGCCAAGCTGACCGCCAAGGGTAACCTCAACCGCAAGCTGGTCGAGTCCCTGGTGGATCGGTTTCAGTGGCAGGGCTATCCCGCCGAACGCATCCGCGACATGAACAAGGTGATCAACGAGGACGACTATACGCCCGCTCTTTACCTGCATGCCGTGCTGAAACTGGGCGGTCTGGCGCGCACCGAGAAAGGCTCCCTCAAACTGACCAAGAAGGGCAAGGCGTTGTTGCCCGAAGAGGCTGCGGGGAAACTTCAGGCGGTGCTGCTGCGCACCACCTTCACTCGCTACAACCCGGCATTCCTTGACCGCTACGAGATGAAGGAAATCTTCTCCTGGCAGATTTCCCTGATCCTCTACCTGATCGATCAGTTCAACGACGACTGGCGCCCCGCCGATGCGCTAATGCGCTCGGTCACCATTCCGTGCAAGGAAGCCGAAGGGGCACGAACCCCGGATACCCCTTGGCGAACATTTGAGGCGCGGGTGCTGCGCTATCTGCGCTGGTTCGGGCTGATCGAAGAAAAACAGGCTGCCGCCAACGATGATTGGTTCCAGCCCAAGCTTTATAGAAAGACTGCCTTATACAGCCGGATGCTTACCTTCCAGGTCTGACATCCACGATGATGGGCTGGGTGGGTTCAGACCGTTCACCCACATTCCCGGAAACATCGACCTGCACGGGCAGCCCACACCGCACCTGATCGAACATGCTTTCGATCTGATAGGCGACCTTGCGCGCCTGCCCGATGGCATCACGGTAGCTGGAGGTTCCGAGCGACTTGGACACCTCGGATTTGCCGATCTTCGACCGCACATCCTGGGGAACGCGGACCCGGAGCCACCTTCTTCATACCCCACGCGTGTATCACCGTGTGGAGCAGTCGCAAAGCGGCTAAGTGCAGGATTTCGCTGGGTTTGGCTGAAAAGCAAGAAGCCCGGCCATTTCTGGCCGGGCTTCCCTATAGCGTTGGTGGAGCTGAGGGGAATCGAACCCCTGACCTCCGCAGTGCGATTGCGGCGCTCTCCCATCTGAGCTACAGCCCCACGCGAGGCGCCGAAAATAGGCAAAGCGATTTGGGCTGTCAAGAGCGCCTTTGCAGGTGCCTCGACGGCGTGCCGTCGGCAGTCTGGAACGGAAACAGCCCCACCTTGAACGACTGAGTCATATGCCGGGCCCGTTGCAGAGCGATCTCGGCTTCCATGGGGGTCAGGACCTCGGAAACTGCCTGTTCGAAGGCCACCAGCCAACGCTCGAACGCCTCGAAGGGAAAGTCGATGCGCATGTGCACCGGAAACGGGCTGCCCTGATAGCGGCCGGTGCCGTAAAGCGCGTGCGACCAGAAATCGGCGACGATGCGGAAATGACCGGGCCGGTCGGGAATGGCCGCGAACACCGGGGCCAGCACCGGGTCCTGGTCTCCCAATTCATAAAAGCGTTCGACCATGTGGTATATTCTGGCTTCGCGCTCGGAATCGGTCATGGCCGTATGGTCCTTGGCGGTATCTGGGGGCGGCATCTGGGGCTACTGGGCCACAGTGCCATTCCTCTCTCCTCCCGCGCAAGCGCCTCCCCTTGCACGCGGACCACTTCGTGGGTAGGGTTGGCCCGCGCGCAACCAAACCGAGGTTCCAGGCCGATGGACGTCATTCTTGTACCGTTGTTCACGGTCATTCTGATCGCGCTCAAGATATATTGGTACGTGGTTCTGGCCACGGTGATCTTCAGTTGGCTTCTGGCCTTCGGCGTGATCAACACCTACAATCAGGCGGTCCGCACCATCGGCGACGTGTTGGCCCGGCTGACCGAACCGGCGTTGCGGCCGATCCGCCGCATCATGCCCGATTTCGGACCGGTCGACCTGTCGCCCATCGCGCTGTGGCTGCTGATCCTGTTCGTGCAGATGGTGATGGAAAACCTGCTGCGCGCGGTGATGACCCTGTGACCGCCTTCGCCGCCGCCGCGACCGGCGGCGTGCGCGTTCAGATCCGCCTGACGCCCAAGGCGTCGCGCGACCGTGTCGACGGCCCGGTATCCGAGGCCGATGGCGGTACTGTGCTCAAGGTTTCGGTAACGGCGGTGCCCGAGGACGGCAAGGCCAACGCCGCGTTGATCAAGTTGTTGAGCAAGGAATGGCGGGTGCCCAAATCCGGCATGGACATCGTCCAGGGCGCCACCGACCGACGCAAGGTAATCCTCATCACCGGCGAGCCGGGAGACATCCTGGCCCGCCTCGAACAATGGATGGCGACCCGGAAATGACCGACTCCCAGAGCCCGCGGGCAAAACTGATCGACGGCAACGCTTTTTCGGCCGCCCTGCGCGACGAGATCGCCACCCGCGTCCACGAATTGCGCGACCTGCACCATGTGGTGCCGGGTCTGGCGGTGGTGCTGGTGGGCGAGGACCCGGCCAGCCAGGTCTATGTGCGCAACAAGCACAAGCGCACGCTTGAGACGGGCATGAACTCGTTCGAGCACAAGCTGCCGGCCGACACCCCGGAAAGCCATCTGCTGACCTTGATCGAGGGGCTGAACGACGACCCCGAGGTGCACGGCATCCTGGTACAATTGCCGTTGCCCCGGCACATCAACGCGCAAAAGGTGATCGAGGCCATTCGTCCCGACAAGGACGTGGACGGCTTCCACCCGTGGAACGTCGGCATGCTGGCCTCGGGCGGCATCGGCCTGATCCCGTGCACGCCGCTGGGCTCGATGATGCTGTTGCGCGACACCCTGGGCAGCCTGTCGGGGCTCAAGGCGGTGGTGATCGGGCGCTCCAACATCGTCGGCAAGCCCATGGCGCACCTGCTGATCCGCGAAAGCTGCACGGTGACCGTGGCCCATTCCCGGACCAAGGACTTGGCGGCCGAAGTGCGCGCCGCCGACATCGTGGTCGCCGCCGTCGGCCAGCCGGAAATGGTCAAGGGCGACTGGATCAAGCCGGGCGCCACGGTGATCGACGTCGGCATCAACCGCATCACCCTGCCCGACGGCAAGACCAAGCTGGTGGGCGACGTCAAGTTCGACGAGGCGGTCCAGGTGGCCGGCGCCATCACCCCGGTTCCCGGCGGTGTCGGCCCCATGACCATCGCCTGCCTGTTGCGCAACACGCTGACCGCCTGCGCCCGCCTGCACAACCTGGACATTCCCGAAGCCCATCCCTGGGCGTGACGCGATGACCGGCGGCTTGGGTCATCTGGTGCTGGCGGTGGCGGTTTTCCTGGGCAGCCACAGCCTGACCAACCGCCCCGGCTTCCGTCGCCGGGCCGAGGCGGTGCTGGGCGGGTCGCGCGGGTTCACCATCGCCTATTCCATCCTCTCGCTGCTGCTGCTGGCGTGGATGATCGCGGCCTATGTGGCCGCCCCCATGGTGCTGCTTTGGGGCCAGGAACCGTGGATGCGCTGGGTGCCGCCGCTGGTCATGCCGGCGGTGTGCGTGTTGGCGGTGGCGGGGCTCAGCACCCCCAACCCCTTTTCCATCGGTCCCGGCGCGCATGGTTACGATCCGGCGCGGCCCGGTATCCTGCGCCTGACCCGCCACCCCATCCTGTGGGCGGCGGGACTGTGGGCGACGGCCCACATGGTGCCGAACGGCGACGTCGGCGCGTTGATCCTGTTCGCGCCGCTGCTGTTGCTGGCGGTGCTGGGGCCGATGATGCTGGACCGCAAGCGCCGCTGCGTCCTGGGATTCGAGGAATGGAGCCGGCTGGCGGACTTTGCCCGCGACCCGGTGGCGGGAGTGCGCGAAATGGGCTGGAAGCGCCTGCTGAACGGTGTACTGCTTTACGCCGCCCTGCTGTACCTGCACGAACCGGTCATCGGGGCGAGTCCCTGGCCGTGAGCGAAGCCGAGGTGGATTTACATGGGGGTCTGTAAAATGCGGAATTTCATGCAATTAACGAAATCAAATAATTTATTTTCTTTATTCGCTGTTTGTTCTCATTGCGTAGACGCGCCTTGGACACCTAGAACGGTGGTGTCTGAAATGAAAAGGCGGGGCTTCGCTGGTACCGAAACCCCGCCCTCAGGCAGACCGTGAGCCTGCTGCTACGTGGTGTAGCTGCCCTAAGAATGGCTTTTGGCTCGCGGTTGTCAATGGCAACTGATTGGAGGCCAGTTATGGTTCTTTTCTTGAGGCTTTGCCTGCTTATTGTTGAGGCCAGAGAGCTCTTCAAGGAGTTGGTGGAGCGGTGGCGGTTCCCGCCGTTGGGATAAGATTTAAGGGCGGCAGATGCCGCCCTTTTTTACGGACTACTTGTCCGTGGGGAGCAATAAGGATGGCTGGACTGAGCTTGTCCTCAGGACGATGAAGGTTCACCTGCGCGGCCTGTTAGCTATACCCCTGACGACAAAGGTCGGCGTGGCCTTGACGGGCGCTTTGCGCTAAGGTCGCGGCGCCATGACACGCATCATCTACCATATGTGCCGCCGCGACGAATGGGCGGTCGCCCTGACCGTCGGCTCCTATGCGGGCTCGTCCCAGGACGCCGCCGACGGCTTCATCCATTTCTCGACCGCCGCCCAGGTGGTGGAAAGCGCCGCCCGGCATCGCGCCGGACAGGACGGGCTGCTGTTGCTGGCGGTCGAGGCCGCCGCCCTGGGCGAATCCCTGAAATGGGAGCCGTCGCGCGGTGGTCAATTGTTTCCCCATCTTTACGGCCCGCTGCCGCTGCGCGCGGTCGCCGCTGTTCACGACCTGCCGCTGGGCGGCGATGGTCGCCACGTCTTCCCTCCGCTCGAGGACTGATTCCGTGTTCGATTACTTCAAGCTCGCCGGGCCGCTGGTCCGTCTGTTCGATCCCGAATGTGCCCATGGGCTGACCATCAAGGCGCTGAAAAGCGGTCTGGTGCCGTCACAGCCGCGCGTCACCGCGCCGTCGCTGGAAGTGGCGCTGTGGGGCCTGCGCTTCCCCAACCCGGTCGGTCTTGCCGCCGGTTTCGACAAGAACGCCGAGGTGCCGGACGCCATGCTGCGCCAGGGCTTCGGCTTCGTCGAAATCGGTTCGGTGACGCCCAGGCCGCAGCCGGGCAATCCCCGCCCGCGCATGTTCCGTCTGACCGAGGACCACGCGGTCATCAACCGCATGGGCTTCAACAACGAAGGCGTCGAGGCGGTGGCCGCCCGGTTGCAGGCCCGTGCGCGCATCGGCATCGTCGGCGCCAATCTGGGCAAGAACAAGGATACCGAGGACGCGGCGTCCGATTACGAAAAGGGCGCGGCACGTCTGGGGCCATTGGCCGATTACATGGTCATCAACGTGTCGTCGCCCAACACGCCGGGCTTGCGTGCGCTTCAGGGCCGCGACCAGTTGGAAGGATTGGTGGGCCGCACCCGTGCCGCCCTGGACACGGCGACCGAGGGCGCCAAACGGCCGCCGTTGCTGTTGAAGATCGCCCCCGACCTCAATGACGAGGATCTGGCCGATATCGCCGCCGTCGCCCTGGGCGGGGCGCTGGACGGGTTGATCGTTTCCAACACCACCATCGCTCGGCCGGACAGCCTGTGCTCGGTCCATGCCAAGGAAACCGGCGGTCTGTCCGGGGCGCCGTTGCGAGATGCCGCCACCGCCGTGCTTGCCCGCATGTACACCCTGACCGAAGGCCGCTTGCCGCTGGTCGGCGTCGGCGGCATCGCCAGCGGTGCCGACGCCTATGCCAAGATCAAGGCCGGCGCCTCGCTGGTGCAGCTTTATTCCGCCCTGGTCTATCAGGGCACGGCCCTGGTCACCCGCATCAACCGCGAACTGATCGAATTGCTCAAGCGCGACGGCTTCGCCAGCATCGCCGACGCCGTTGGCGCCGGTCACAGGGGGAAATGATGCCGATCCGCCAGATCGCCGGTCTGTCCGAGGTGGCGTCGGGTTTCGACGGCTTCATCCTGGATCTGTGGGGCGTCATCCATGACGGGGTCGAGGCCTATCCCGGCGCCCGCGACACCCTGGCCGCGCTGCGCGCCGCCGGCAAGACGACATTGCTGCTGTCCAACGCCCCGCGCCGTGGCGACGCGCTGGTCGAACAACTGGCCCGCATGGGCATCGGCCGCGACATGTACGACCATGTGCTGTCATCGGGCGAGGCGGTGCACATGGAATTGGCGCGGCGCACCGACCCGTTCTACGCGACCTTGGGCCGCAACATCTACCACATGGGGCCGGAACGCGACGAAAACGTCTTCGCCGGCCTTGATCTGGTGCCGGTGGACATCGAGCACGCCGATTTCATCCTCAACACCGGCCCTTGGGACCTGGAGGAAACGGTCGAGGATTACGTGCCCAAGATGAAGGACGGTTTGGCCCGCAACCTGCCGATGATCTGCGCCAACCCCGACCATGTGGTGATCCGCCAAGGCAAGCCGGTGGTCTGTGCCGGCGCCCTGGCCGCGCGTTACGCGGAAATGGGCGGCGTGGTGTCCATGCGCGGCAAGCCCGACCCGGCCATCTACGACAACGCGCTGGAACTGCTTGGTGTCGAGCGGGCCAAGGTGCTGGCGGTGGGCGACGCGCTGCACACCGACGTCAAGGGCGCCAACGCCGCCGGCCTGTGCGCGGTGTTCGTGACCCAGGGCATCCACGCCGCCGAACTGGGCATCCGTCCGGGCGAGGTCGCCGATCCAGAAACCTTGCGCCAAGTGGTGAGCCGCCATGGCGAACGCCCCTTGGCCGCCATCCCCACCTTCCGGTGGTGACACAAAACAAGAGAGCGAACCGATGAATTACGAAACCGACGTCGTTGTGGTGGGAGCCGGCCCGGTGGGCCTGTTCGCCGTGTTCGAATGCGGCATGGTCAAACTGAAATGCCATGTGGTCGATGCGCTCGACGCCGTCGGCGGCCAATGTGCCGCGCTTTACCCGGAAAAGCCCATCTACGACATTCCCGGCCATCCGTCGATCCTGGCCGCCGACCTGATCGAGCGGCTCAAGGAACAGGCGGCGCCCTTTGCCCCCACTTACCATCTGGGCCGCCAGATGGTCGGGCTGGAACGCTTGGGCGAAGCATGGCGCTGCTCCCTGTCCGACGGTACGGTGATCACCGCACGGGCGGTGATCGTCGCCGCCGGCGGCGGCGCCTTCGGCCCCAACCGTCCGCCGCTGGACGGTATCGAAGCGTACGAGGGCAAGGGCGCGGGCAACGGCGTCGCCTATTTCGTCACCCGGCGCGAGGATTACCGCGGCAAGCGCGTAGTCATCGCCGGCGGTGGCGATTCGGCGGTGGATTGGGCCATCTCGCTGTCCGAGGTGGCGGCCAAGGTCATGGTGGTGCACCGCCGCCCCAAGTTCCGCGCCGCCCCCGAATCCGAGGCGCGCCTGAAGGCCTTGGCCGAGGCCGGCACCGTCGACCTGGTGGTGCCCTATCAACTGCATGGCCTGGAAGGCGAAAACGGCAAGCTGTCGGCGGTGGTGGTCTCGACGCTTGATGGCGACACCCGCCGCCTGGAAGCCGATGCGCTGTTGCCGTTCTTCGGTCTGGCCACCGACCTGGGACCGATCGCCGGCTGGGGCCTGGGCATGGACCGCAGCCAGATCGCGGTGGATGCCGCCACCATGGCGACCAACGCGCCGGGCATCCTGGCGGCCGGCGACGTCTGCACCTATCCCGGCAAGCTCAAGCTGATCCTGGCCGGCTTCGCCGAGGCCGCACGCGCCGCCCACACCGCCCACGAGGTGACCCATCCCGGCGAGGCGCTGCATTTCGAACATTCCACCACGTCGGGTGTCCCTGGGGCCAAGTAAGCAAACGCCGTCGCGTCCAATGCCGGCTTGTCCGGCATTGGACGCGACGCGATATTCTACTTCCGCGCAAAAGAGCTCCTCTCTTTCTGCATTAGTGAAGGTTCGTTCCCAGGGGTCACTATGGTCCTGTCAACAAAGGACGTTTGACGGCGGGACGGTTTCCCAAGGCGCGGGACCATGGCAACAAGCTTCATCGACAGACGTTCGCTCCTGCGGATCATCGGCTGTTCCGCCTGCGCCCTTGGCCTGACGCCCTTCGACGCATCGGGCACGGTAAAAAAACTTGCTTACGTTGTGTCCGACCTGCGCATTCCGTTCTGGAACATCATGTGGCGCGGCGTCCACGAGCGCGCGGCGGCCCTGGGCTATCAGGCCAAGGCCTACAGCGCCGGCAACGACGCCAAGACCGAGATCTCCAACCTTGTCGCCGCCATAAAGTCCAAGGTCGACGGCATCGTGCTGTCGCCGACCAATTCGTCGTCGGCCGTCACCTTGCTGAGATTGGCCAAGGAAGCCGCTATTCCGGTGGTGGTGGCCGATATCGGCGCCGACAGCGGCGATTATGTGTCCTACATCTCGTCGGACAACCGCGACGGCGCCTATCGTATCGGCCGCATCCTCGCCGCCAAGTTGAAGGAACGGGGATGGACCGACGGCCGCGTCGCCATCGTCGCCATTCCACAAAAACGTGCCAACGGCCAATCCCGCACGGCCGGTTTCATGCAGGCCATGCAGGAAGCCGGCATCCGAGGCGCCGGCATTCGCCAGCAAGTGGATTTCTCGTACCAGGAAACGTTCGACCATACCCGCGACCTGTTGGCCGCCGCCCCCGACATCCGCGCCGTCTGGCTTCAGGGATCGGACCGCTATCAAGCCGCGCTCGACGCCATCGCCGACGCCGGACGCACGGGGCAGGTGCTGTTGCTGACCTTCGACGCCGAACCCGAGTTCCTGGATCTCATCCCGCGCGGCATCCTGGCCGGGGCCGGAATGCAACAGCCGTTCCTGATGGGAGAAAAAGCGGTCGAGACCATGGATCGCCACCTGAGCGGACAGGCGGTCGAACGGGAACAGAAATTACCGGTGCTGGCCGTGTCGGACGAAAACATCGCGGTGGAAATGGAAACCATCCGACGGAACGTGCTGGGTCTGAGATGACACGCCCCAGCTATTCCATCTTCACCGTCATCGGGTTGGCGATCGTGCTGACCGTCGCCGCCGTGATGGCGGTCAGCGGCATCGCCACGTTCCTGTATGCCAAGAGCGTCATCTCCGCCGAATTGCGCACGCATACCGAGGACAAGGCCGACACCATCGCCCGTGGCGCCGCCCCCTATGTCCAGGCTTATGCGGTCAACGACTATCTCGGCATCCTGAACCGCGAGATGGAGGAAGCGGATTTCCTGGCGATCACGCTTCGGGACTTCCGCATGGCCGAACTCACCGGGCAGGCGGATTTCGTCTCGGGCAAGGTGCGGGTGACGCCCGACACCGTGGTCGATTACGACCCGGACGACGCGACGCATCGTGCCATGACCGCCAATTGCTTCCATTCCAGCCGGGTGCCGGTTCTCGCCGACACCGGCCAAACCGTCGGCGAGGTCGCCATTTGCGCCTCGGACCTGTCGGTCCAACGCGAACTTCAGCGGACCATCCGCGACACAACGGTCAATCTGGCCCTGGTTTCGATCATCCTGATCGCCGTGTTGTCGCTGATCGTCTATCGCATCGTGATCATTCCGGTTACCGGCATCGCCGACGCGGTGTCGCGCACGGATGCCCGCGGCGTTCCGATCGCCCCCGCCACGGTGAACGGCCCGCGGGAGATTTCCGCGCTGGCCGGCGGCATCAACCGGATGATGGCGATGATCCGCGCCTCGATCGACAACATCGAACAAAACCACGCCGAACTGGAACGCCATCAGGCGGCGTTGGCGGCGGCCGAGCGTGCCCAGCGCGAGATCATCTGGGGCACCCATGCCGGCACCTGGGAATGGAACGTGGAAAGCGGCGACCTCAAGCTGAACGACCGATGGGCCGAGATCGTCGGCTACACGCTGGACGAACTCAACCCGGTCAGCATCGAGACGTGGCAGCGCCTTGCCCATCCCGACGACCTGGCCCGCTCGGACGCCGCGCTTGAACGCTATTTCTCGGGCGAGACCGAGTTCTACGAATGTGAATGCCGCATGCGCCACAAGACGGACGAATGGGTGTGGGTGCTGGACCGCGGCAAAGTGGCGGAATGGACAGCCGACGGACGGCCGCTGCGCATGTCGGGCACTCATCTCGACATCACCGAACGCAAGCGGGTCGAGGCGGAACAAGAAAGGATCAAGGACAACCTGCGGCGGTCGAACGAAGACCTTGAACAGTTTTCCTATGCCATCTCGCACGACCTTCAGACGCCGCTGCGCAACGTCTCGAGCTTCCTGCAACTTCTGCAACGGCGGTGTGGCGACCAGTTGCCCGCCGACGCCAACGAATACATCGACTTCGCGGTAAGCGGCGCCAAGCGCATGTCCGAGATGATCCTGAGCCTTCTCGAATATTCCAGGGTCGGCTCGCATGGACGGACGTTCGAACCTCTGGACCTGGGCGACGCCCTGAACACCGCCTTGCAGGACCTGTCGACCACCCTGGCCGACAGGAACGCCGAAATCATCGCCGGCCCCTTGCCCCGTGTCATGGCCGATTCCTCGCAAATGGCGCGCCTGTTCGAAAACCTGCTCGGCAACGCCGTCAAATACCAGCGTCCCGAAACCCGGCCAAGAATCACCGTTTCCGCCCGCCAAACGGACGAAATGTGGGCAATCGCCGTGACCGACAACGGCATCGGCATCCCCCCGGATCAGATAGAGCAATTGTTCAAGGTGTTCCGCCGCCTGCACACCTACGAACAATTCGAAGGCAACGGCGTCGGTCTGGCGGTGTGCAAACGGATCGTCATGCGCCATGGCGGACGGATCTGGGTGGAATCCGCTGGCATCGACCAGGGCAGCCGTTTCGTCTTCACCTTGCCGGTCATGGCGGAACCGTCGCCCAACCGGTGACGTCTAGTTGTGGAGTCGCATGACGTTGTCGCCGGTCAGACCGAGTCGGCTGATGGGTGTCTGCGCCTTCAAGCTACCATGCGGTCGGTGCCAATTGTAGCGGTGAAGGCCGCAGTCGGCCCGCTTGCTGGCCCCGTTTGACGGTGCCAGCCTTGGCGATGGTGCAAGCACCGTGGTTTGCACCGATGCCAAGGGCGAGGTGATGGGGCAGGTTCATGTTCTGACCGGGCCGGAACGGCGGCGGCATTGGACGGCGGAGCAGAAGCGGGCGCTTGTCGCGGCGGCGTTTGCGCCGGGGGGGGGGGGGTGGCCGAGGCATCTCACCAGCGCATGACGCCGCCGATCGGCTTTTTCTTGGCTTGTTCAAAGCCGCGCTTGGTCACCAGGACCCATTCGTTGACCTGCATGAAGCGCGGTGCCAGGAACTGGTACAATTCGCGGATACGCGCGATGTTCTCTTCGGACTTCACCACGAACACCGTCTTCCACACCGGCAGGATGTCTTCCCACGGCAACAGGCGGCGGTGCACTTCGTCGCGGACCTCGCGGATGTAATCGATCTGGTTGTCGATATTCTTCAGCATCGCCAGGATTTCGCCGGTCTGGGCGTCCACTTGGTCGAAATAATCCACCAGGATCTTGAGCGCACGCTGATAGAGCCGCGCCACCTGATCCGTCGTTTCGATCATGCCGCGATCCGAGCTGTACAGGCGGCGCAGCCCCTGGACCTTTTCGTCGTTGCGGCTGATTTCCGCGTAGATGTCGCGCTCGGCCTCGATATAGGCCAGTTCCTTGGCCAGCGTTTCGATATACAGCACCACCTGTTCGCGGTTCTCGCGTCCCAAGCCCAGGGCCTCGGCCGCTTCCGAGAAGGCGAGCTGCACGTTCTTCTTGACCTGCGGGTCCTCGGCGATCTGCATCAGCTCTTCGGACGAGGTGAAGATGTGTTCGTTGCCGGTCAGCCAGGTGACCAACTGCATGGTCAGGCGTTGCCGGGCGATGCGCAGATGGCGTTCGGACGGTTCCCACGACGCCTCGCGCGTCAGGATTTCCTTGGGCAGCGGGTCGCCGACCCTGAGGCCGCGCACGAATTGCAGTCCCTCGGCCACTTTGGACAGCATCTGGCCGTCGGCGGTTTGGTCGGTCAGCATGAATTCGCGGCGGATACCATCAAAGCCCAGAACCGCCTCGTTACTGGCCAGCTTGATCACCGCCACCGCTTCGCCGGTGTCGGTCAGGCGGAAGTAAAGGTCTTCGAACGAACCGAAGAACTTGTGTTCGAAGTGGACGCAGTTCTCGCCCATTTCGGCCGCCGGCTTCTTGTCGGTATTGGCTTCACCAGCCATTCCACCCATCCTTGCCTTTCCCCGCGGCCCCGTCCCCAATCACGGTCGCCGCCCCCAAGGGATGACAGTATGCAGGCGCCGCGTCCGGCCGACAAGAGGTTGCCGTGCCGGGATTCAGGCGTCGCTTTCCAGATACAGATGCCCCTCGCGGCCATGGATATAGCCGTTGGCGAATTCGGCGCGCGGGCAAAGGTGTTCCAGTTCCGCCGCCGCTTCGGCGGACGCGGTGGCACCGGTAAGGACGCGGCGGAACAGCGCGGCCACCGCCACCATGTCCACCGCCTGCGGCCACAGCCTGAAACGCCGCACGCCCAGGGCGCGCAACCGCTCGAGGTCGGTCAGCAGGCTGAGGTAATGATAGGACATGGTCTGGGTGCCGTTGACCGCCAGGAACGGTTCGTCGTCCAGCGTATCCACCGCCATGCCGTCAGGGTCCTCGGCGCAGACGTACTGGCAACCGTCCTTGGCCAGGTTGCGCGACCGGGCATGATAGCACCGCGCCGAAATGGCCAGCGGCAGCCGGCCAAAGGCCTGGATTTCGATTTCGCCCTTGGCCGCCTTGACCAGGGTGCCCACCACCTCGGCCGGCAATTCGGCCGGCAGACAGGTGCGGATGGCGCCGATGCCTTCCAGATAGGCCAGCGTGCCTTCGTTGTAGACGTTGACCAGCGGGCCGACCACGAACGGCTTGCCGCCGATCATCGAGGCGACCGAGATGTCGTTGGCTTCGACCAAGGTGTCCTCGGTGCCGGCCAGGTCGCGGGCCTCGCGCAGTTCGCGCTCGGTCATGATCAGCGCCAAGGACGACAACACCACTTCCTTGCCGGCGGCGGCCAGCCGGGCCACCACCTCGGGGACCATGGGGGCGAAGAACGGGCTGCGCTTGGAGCACACCACCTCGCCCACATGCACGGTGTCGACGTCGGCTTCGTCGGCGACACGGAAATAGAAGTCGCGCAGCGCCTCGGGCTTCCAGTTGAACAGCACGGGACCCAAGGTCAGCTTGGGCTGGGAAACGGTCATGTCGGTCAACGCCAGGCCCTCTCGTACGCGCCGGTGGTTTGCCGGCCGCCTTCGGTGATGCGGTCAAGGTCCATGTCGGGCAACGGGCGTCCGGCCATCACCGCGTCGACGCCGGCGCGGAACGCCTGGACCACCGCCGCCACATAGGCGCGGCCGCGCTGGCGACCCTCGATCTTGAAGGCGGTGACGCCGGCCTTGATCAGGTCGGGCAGCATGGCCAGGGTGTTGAGCGAGGTCGGCTCCTCGAACAGGTAGCTGGTCTTGCCGTTGGCGACGAAGCGTCCCTTGCACAAGGTGGGATAACCCGCCGGCTCGCCGTGGCCGAACTGGTTGATGGTGAAACCGGCCAGTTGCGACTTGGTTCCCGAGGCCGTATCCACATAGCGGACATGGGCGGCGGGACTGCACACGCCGTTCATGTTGGGCGACTGGCCGGTGGCATAGGACGACAGCGCGCAGCGGCCTTCCGCCATGACGCACAGGCCGCCGAACACGAACACCTCGGTTTCGACCGGGCGGATCTGCGGGTTCAGGGCGGCGATTTCCTGGACGGTGAGCACGCGCGGCAACACCACCCGCTGTACCCCGAAGCGTTCGGCGTAAAAGCGGATGCTTTCGGGGTTGGAAGCGGCGGCCTGAACCGACAGATGCAGGCGCAGGTCGGGATGCTTGGCCGCGGCATAGGCGATCAGCCCGATATCGGCCAGGATCACCGCGTCGGCCTTCAGACGGGCGGCGTCGTCCACCGCCTGGTGCCACAATTCGGGGGTGCCGGCGCGCGGGAAGGTGTTGATGGCCACCAGTACCTTGGCGCCATGGTCGTGGGCAAAGGCGATGCCCTCTTCCAGTTCCTTGCGGCTGAAATTCAGGCCGGGGAAGTTACGGGCGTTGGTTTCGTCGCGATAGCCCACGTAGACGCAATCGGCACCGGCCTCGACCGCGCTTTTCAAGGCGGCGGGGGTGCCGGCGGGGCATACCAGTTCGGGGCGGATCAACTCCATCAGGCGTGTCCTCGACGGTTGGCCTTGCGCAGCGCCTTGACCTCGGCTTCCAGTTCGGCCAGCCGGGCGTCGCGGGCGGCGGCTCCGGCCATGGCCGGAGCGATCAGCGCCTGACGCAGGGTTTCGACATTGGCACGCAGATGCGACATGGTCTCGATGGTGGCGTCGGCCACCCGGCGTGCCGGGTTGGCCAGCGGCCCCAGCATGCTGGTCAGGTCGGCGATCAGGTCGATGCCGGCGCCGTCGATGGCGTTCCTCAGCGCCACCACGACCTCGGTGTCGCCTTCGATCACCAATTGTCGCGAGAAGAACAAGGCGTCACCGTCCACTTTCCCTTCGGCCAGGGCGATCAGGGTTTCCAGCGGGCCGCGGATGGTGGCGTGGGATTCATCCGGGTCTACGGCGCGGCGCACCGTCAGGCGCGGCTCGGCCATGTTGGGTTCCAGCAGCAAAACGAACGGCAGATCGACAGGATCGACGCACACCACCTTGTCCTGAAACGGTTCCATGCGTTCCAGGATGTCGGGATGGCGCTTCCTCACCACCCGCAGCATGGCGTCGAACACCGGTTGAAGCACCGCGGGACGCAACGGCTTGAGCGCCAGCCCCAGCAGCAGCACGGGCGAGAAGGGAGGCGTCATGGGTTTGGCCCCCGACCGATACTGAGCTTCCGTCATGGCTTGCTGGTCCCCCGATAAAGCGGCACGCATTCTGGGAGACGGTCATAGCCCCCCTCATTGATGGCCGTCAAGCAAGGTGGGCGCATGGGGGCCTTGGTTCCGCCGCTGTTTGGAGCTAGAACAGGAAACGGAACGGCACGCACAGGGGACGGCGGGCCGGGGAAACGGGATTCATCGGCACTTCCATGATCGTCGATATCGATCTTTCGCCGGTTCACGTGCTGATCATCGATGACAGCCGGTATGCCCGCTCGTTCATCAAGTCGGCGTTGTTTTCATTTGGCGTGCGCAACGTGTCCGAGGCCGGCGACGGTCCCGACGGCATCACCGCCCTGCGCGAGCGCAAGATCGATCTTGTGCTGGTGGATCACGACATGGAACCCATGGACGGCGTCGGCTTCACCCGTTTGGTGCGCGCCGGCGAGGTGGAATGCCGCGACGTGCCGATCATCATGGTTTCCGGCATGGCCGAGATGGAAAAAGTGATCGAGGCGCGCAATGCCGGAGTGAACGAGTTCCTGGTCAAGCCGGTCTCGGCCGATTCGTTGTTTCGCCGGGTGCGCAACGCCCTGGTCAATCCGCGTCCTTTCGTGGTCACCGATGCCTATGTCGGGCCGTGCCGCCGCACCGTCCAGCGTCCCGGTGTCGAGGGCGACGACCGGCGGACGGCGCCGCCCTTGCCGCGCCCGCGTCCGTTGGTCGACGTGCCGCCGGGCATCGCCCAGCCCACCATCCGCCGTGCCGTCGAACAGGGGCAGCAGGCGGCCAAGGACGGCGGCGACAAGACCTCGCGCAAGCGGTTCAAGGCGGGAACGGTGATCTTCCGCGAAGGCGACAGCGGCGACGAAGCCTATGTGGTCGAAGCCGGCCGCGTGCTGATTTCCAAGGACGTGGCCGGACGCCAGGTGACCTTGGGCGAGATCAACAGCCATGGCATCTTCGGCGAGATGGCGCTGATCGACGACCACCCGCGCATGGCCTCGGCCCTGGCCGCCGAGGATACGATCTGCATGGTCATCCCCAAGGCGGCGCTCAAGGCCCAGATCAATCGTACGCCCGATCTGGTGATCCTGGTGGTGGAAACCCTGTTGCACGACATCCGCAAGATGGGCCGCGAACTGGTCGAAGCCCGCGCCCGGCTCAAGGCCCGGCGGGCGGCGTCGTAAGGCCGGTTCCGCGAATTTCCGACCACAGGTCGGGAATTAAGGCGTATTCGTACCGCCCGGCGAATGAATTGATCCGTTGGACCAATTCACGCCGAGACGGTGACGCTCAGCGCCGCGCGGGCTTGCCGGCCGCCTGAACGGATCATTTCAAAGGGCGGCCGGTATCAGTCGTCGGCGGCGAAGCGGTCGAGGTCCAGCGGTTGCGGGGCGCGCGGGTCACCCGGCGGCGCCACCAGATTGATTTCCGGGATGGTGGAAATGCTTTGCGCGCGGGCCGCCGAGACCTGTTTGTAGGTCAGGGTGAACGGCAGCAGGCCAGCGCGCATGTCGGTGACGAAGGTGCCGCACGAGCGCGAGTAATTGGCTCCGGTGGCGAATTCGATGCGGTAGGCCCCATCGGGAATGCCGGCCACGCCGATGGTGTAGGTGGCGGGCACGAAATAGGCCACCACCGTATTGCCGGTGGCGGTCTTGAGCTTGACCACCGCGTCCTGGCGGCCATCGTTGTGGATCAGCAGGCGGTGCTCGCCGGTGGCACGGCGCACCAGGAGTTCGCCCGATTGCGGGGGGGCGCCACGGTTGTCGGCACACCATTCCTGTTTGAACAACGATCCCGAGCCGGCATAGAGCGACCGGGTCTGCACCCATCCTTCGACACCCGAGGGCGCGCGCACCTTGGACCATTCTCCGCCGTCGCTGTCCACCACCTGAACGGTGGTGAACCGGTCCAGCAGCGCCAGGACCGGAGCACCCGGCGCCGCCGCCTGACGCAGCTTGAGGTCGGGAATGGCCACATGGCGGATGGCGCCGATCTCGGCGGCGCGCACGGAAATGCCGGCCGAGGTTGTCACCGGCTTGTCCCACGGCCGGGTGACGATCAGCGCGAACATGCCGATCACCACCGGTAACGCCACCAGCGGTGCCAGTTGCGCCAGGAAGGCGCCTCCCGACCACGGCGCCCAGCGGCCGCGCAGTCGCCGGCCGGGAGTCGAGGGAATGTCGCGCACCAGATCGTCCACTTGACGCTTGTGCACCGATAGTCTGGCGAAGGAGGCTGCCTGGTCAGCCAGGGCGCGGGCCAAATCGAATTCATCGAGCGCCAGGAAAGCGCGGGCCTGGCGTATAAGCAAACGGGCGTTCTGGTCGGCCGGCTTGGTTCCACCCGACAGGTTGCGGACCAGGGCCAGCGGCGCCAGCACCAGGCCGGGCGGAGACCACCACCCCATGAGCCAGGTGACGGTGCTGGCCCGTGTCGCCGTACGGTCGGCGCAGTCCCGGCAGAAAATGCCTTCCAGGCGGCGGCGGCGGGCCCATAGCAGGTAACTTTTTACCTGGTGGAAGATGACGTAGCGGGGTTGGGCGGTGATCGCCCCGCAACACGAACAGGCGAAGGGAGTCGAGGGATAGTCGTCGCCGTCCTCGATCAGCGGGTGGACGCCGGTGGCGTCGTATTCGGCGCGGTGAACCACATCGCGCAATACGCGGTAAGCCTCGACCAGCCGCTGGAATTCCTCGGTCGCCTGGGGCGAGCGGTTGCGGTCGGGATGCACCGCCTTGACCCGCGAGCGATAGGCCATCTTGATGGCAGCCAGATCGGCGCCGGGGGCGATGCCCAGCACCGAATAATAGCCCTTTGGGTCTTGCGAGATGGTGGTCATGACAGTGTTGTGTGTGCGTTTCCCCTTTGCGTCAAGCAAGGGGTGTGCCTGCTACGCTTCAAGGATCGCCGCCAGCCCCGCCCGGTAGTCGGGGTAACGCAGGCTGACTGCCAATTCCTGTTTGATGCGGCGGTTGGAAACACGTTTGTTGTCGGCATAGAACGACAGCGCCATGGGCGACAAGGTGGCCTTGGCCTGTTCCCAGGGAATCTCGGGCGGGGCGTCGATTCCCAACAGGGCGCAGGCATGGGCGATGACGTCCTGGGGGGGGGCGGGGTCGTCGTCGCACACATTGTATGCCGCGCCGGGATTGGGGGATGCCAGCGACGCCAGCACGGTTTGGGCGATGTCGTCGACGTGGATGCGGCTGAACACCTGTCCCGGCTTGACGATGCGGCGGGCGGTGCCGGCCCGGACGCTGTCGATGGCGGAACGGCCGGGGCCGTAGATGCCGGCCAGCCGGAACACATGCACCGGCAGGCCGCTGGCCTGCCACGCCTGTTCCGCCGCCAGCCGGCGGCGCGAACGGTCCAGGGTGGGGTTGGGGGCGGTGTCCTCGCTGACCAGGGCGCCGCCGCAATCGCCATAGATTCCGGTGGTGGACAGATAGCCGGCCCAGGCCGGCGCCACAGCGCGCAGGCGGTCCCCGCACAGGTCGAGCACCGGGTCGCCATCGGAATCGGGCGGAACCGAGGACAGCACGGCCGTCACGCCGTCCAGCGCATCTTGAGGTAACGGATGGTCGCGGTCGAAAGCAAAGACCTCGATTCCAGGCAGGTCGGCCGCTTCGCCCGAACGGGTGGTGCCGGCCACCCGCCAACCGGCCGCCATCAGGGCCCGCGCGATCACTCGACCGGAAAAACCCAGCCCGAACAGGAAGAAACGGCCGCTCATCATTCCTCGCTTCGTTTTGGCCCGTATCACGTTGGTACGTCGATCACGGGGCTTGCTTTGTCGGGGCGCACGGTCAAAGTAATGCCGCAATCATCCGCTTCAAAGGGTTCCATGCGCCGCTTCGTTCTCCCGGCCGTTCTGGCCGCACTCGCCCTTTCCGCCCCGATGGCCCGCGCCGAGGTCATCGACGGGCTTCAGGAATATCGCAACTGTCTGATCCTGGCCAAAACCAAGCCGGAACAGGGATGGGAGGAAGCCCTGGCCTGGCAGTCGCTGGGCGGCGGCGAGGCGGCGCGGCATTGCGCGGCGGTGGCGCTGATCGGGCTGGGCAAGTACGGCGAGGCGGCCACCCGTCTCGAGACCCTGGCCAACGAAAGCGTGCGGGCCGACAGCGTGCGGGCCGACATGCTGGTCCAGGCGGCCCAGGCGTGGGTGCTGCAAGGCGAGCTGATGCGCGCCGATTCCGCCCAGCGCGGCGCCTTGCTGTTGAGTCCCGGCAATCCCGACATTCTGTTGGATCAGGCGGTGCTGATGGCACAGTTGAACCGCTATGCCGAAGCCGTGGACATCCTGAGCCAGGTGCTGCGCATTCAGCCCAACCGGGTCGAGGCGCTGGTGTTGCGGGCTTCGGCCTTCCGTTACCTGGACAACCTTCCCGGCGCGGCGGACGACGTCAACACGGCGCTCAAGCTGGACCCCGACTATCCCGACGCGTTGCTGGAGCGCGGTATCCTGCGGCGCATGCAAGGCGACGACGCCGGGGCTCGCGCCGACTGGCTGCGGGCCATCGATCTGGCCCCCGAGAATCCGGTGGCGGAGACGGCGCGGAGCAATCTGGCGAAAATGGATATTAAGGAAAAGTGACGAAAAACTTGGCATTTGCTGCTAAAATTTTAGCCAACTGGTGCGGATTGCGGTTTGATTAAAGTAAGTGCGCGATCTTGATTGTGGATGACAGCGCGAATCGAAGTCTGTTACCGTGATTTCCGGTTGGCGACTTACGGACGGTGAACGACTTGTCCATGGCAGGAACGCCCTTTCGCTTGCAACATCCGCCCGCATCGGCGGCCGCAGCCATCGTCGCCTCCTCTCGCATCCGCGTTATCAAGGCCTTCCCGTTCGGGAGGGCCTTTTCGTTTCCAGTTCCTCGGGGAGAACAGCATGGCCAAACGAGTCGCGCGATCCGCCAAATCCGAGTCCGTGGTTCCCTTGTATCCGGCCGACGCCGACTGGCATCCGCTGGGTGAGGAGGGATCACGCGACCAAAGCTATGTCCGCAAGGTGCGGCCGCAAAGCGATGGTCAGCGTGCGTTGATGGAGGCGGTTCGCGAACACAACCTGACGCTGGCCCTGGGGCCGGCCGGTACCGGTAAGACCTATCTGGCCATCTCGGCGGCGGTCGAGGCGTTCGAGGAAGGCCGGGTGTCGCGGATCATCCTGTCGCGGCCGGCGGTCGAGGCCGGTGAATCCCTGGGTTTCCTGCCCGGCGACATGCAAGAGAAGCTGGCGCCCTATCTGCGGCCGCTCTATGACGCGCTGTCCGACCGTTTGGGCGGCAAGAAGCTGCGGGCCAGCCTGTCCGACGGCACCATCGAGATCGCCCCTATCGCCTATATGCGCGGGCGCACGCTCAACAACGCCTTCGTGGTGATCGACGAGGCGCAGAACTGCACCTATGGCCAGATCAAGATGCTGCTGACCCGCCTGGGGTGGCATTCCTCCATGGTCCTGACCGGCGACCCCGACCAGACGGATCTGTTGCCGGGCCTGTCGGGACTGGCCGACATCGCCGACCGGTTGCGGGCGTTGTCCGATGTGGCGGTGGTGGATTTGGCCGAGGCCGACATCGTGCGCCATCCGCTGGTGGCCAGCATGTTGACGGTTCTGTGAGCCATCTCATAACAGAGTTTTCATTTTACAGGGATCATGCCGGCGTGCATGATCCCTCGGCACTAGATGTTGTGGGAGGGGAGCCCCATGGACGACATTGATTGCGCGGCCGAGCGAATCGAGGCTTTTAATTCGGTCGCGCTGAGGGCCGTTCTCAATCGCCTGGACGGCCCGTCGTCGTCGGGTGTGTGCGTCGAATGCGGTTGCGCCATCGAGGCCGAGCGGCTCAAGGCCAACCCGCAGGCCCGGCATTGTTGCGAATGCGCTGACGAAATCGAACGCGAAAGCCGCCGCGCACGCTTGTGTGGTCCGCGCTGAGCGTCTGTTCTCGTCGGAAGCCGGCTGTGCTATAGACAGTGACTTCGGCTGTCATTGTCCCAAGCGGTGAACGGTGATCTTCACGGTCTTTCGCACCACCTCGCTGCGCGTCAGGCTTTTATTGCTGGCGCTGGTGGCGTCGTTGCCCGTCATCATCTTCGCTGTCTTCGTGGTCGTGCAGATGGCCGCGGACCGTCGGACCCGCGACGAGGACACGTTGTTGCGTCGCACCGCCGCCGCCGCCGCCGCCGTGGACCGGGCATTGTTCGGTGTGTCCCGCGAACTTACCACCCTGGCGGTGGATAAGGATCTGCTTGAGGACGACCTGTCGCAAGCCTATGTCGAGGCGGTGTCCTTCGCCGCCCAGTCGAGCCTGGGTGAGTCCATCTCGCTGCTGACCCCCGATGGCCGCATCCTGTTCAACACCCGCCATCCCTTCGGCAGCGCACTGCCGCTCTCTGGCGATTCGGCGGGGGTTGCCGAGGCGGTGCGAACACGTGCCCTTCGTGTCTCCAACCTGTTCGTCGGCAGCATCGAGGCGCGTCCCGTCGTCACCGTGGACATGCCGGTGATCCGTCATGACCAAGTGGTTTACGTGCTGCACATGGTGATCGAGCCTGGGCGTCTGTTGGATCTCCTGCGCGCCCAAGGGTTAGACGAGGGATGGTCGGCGGTGCTGGTCGACCGCGACGGCATCACCATCGCCCGAACCCGTGACCCGGAATCCTCGATCGGACGCAAGCCCGGTGCCGGTCTGTTGCAGGCGATCGCCGAAGGGCGCCAGGGAACTTACGAAACCACGACCCGCGAGGGGGTTCCTGTTCTTGCCGCCTTTCAGCACACCCAGAACGGTCAATGGGTGGTGGCGGTGGGGGCGCCGCTCGCCGAGTTCGCCGCCCAGCGCACCCGCTTCCTGATGGTGCTTCTGGGGGGGGCGGTCCTGATCCTGGGAATGGCCTGGCTGTTGACGTTGCGCATGGCCCGGCGGCTGGAACAGCGGCTGGCGGATGTGGGGGCGTTGGCCGGACGGCTTGGCGCCGGGGCGCCGGTTTGTCCCGTTCCGACCGGAATTCGCGAACTGGATGCGGTGGGACAGTCGTTGGCCCGCGCGGCGACCTTGATCGCCAGCCGCGAGGCGGCGTTGACCCGCGCCGGCAAGGTCGCCAAGAACGCCCTGGCATCGAAAGCGAAGTTCTTCGCGGCCGCCAACCACGATCTGCGCCAGCCGGTGCAATCGTTGTTCCTGTTCCATGCCACGCTTTCCAGCATGCTGTCGCCCGAGCACCCGGCGCGCCGCCCGCTGGAATACGCCGAACGTTCGTTGCAGGCGCTGGAATTGTTGCTGGACGGTCTGCGCGACGTGTCGCGGCTGGATGCCGGCGCGGTGGTGCCGGTGATGGCGCCGCTGGCGCTTGACACCTTGCTGGACCCGCTGGCCGAGGAATACCGGCTGCGGGGGGCCGAATTGGGGGTGACGGTTCGTTACGTGCCGACGTCGCTGGTGGTTCGCACCGACCGTGCCTTGCTGGAACGGATCGTGCGCAATCTGTTGGAAAACGCCATCCGTTATACCCCGCGCGGTGGGCGGGTATTGATGGGATGCCGCCGCCGTGGCGGCCATGCCCGCCTTCTCGTGGCCGACACCGGCATCGGCATGCCCGCCGACCAGTTGGGACAGATTTTCGAAGAGTTCCACCAATTGGGCAACCCGGCCCGCGACAGCACGCTGGGGCTGGGGCTGGGGCTGGCCATCGTGCGCCGGTCCTGCGATCTGCTCGGTCATGGTGTCAGCGTCAACTCGACGGAAGGAAAAGGATCGGTCTTCACCATCCATCTCCCGCGAAACGAGGATTAGAGGGCTTTCGCGCATCCTGGGCTGACGGCACTTCCG
>NZ_JAAIYP010000046.1 GCF_011022235.1 Magnetospirillum aberrantis SpK
GGAGCGGTGCCGCCGACCCGCACCACCGTTCCCGCCGGCACCGCCGCTCCGCGGCCGGCCGGAGACGAGGAAGACGAGGATCAGGCCCGCAAGAAGGCTGCCGCGCACAAGCCGGTGCCGGTCAAGCGCACCGAACCGCGCCGCCGTACCGGCAAGCTGACCATCACCGATGCGTTGACCGACGACGATCGTGGTGAACGCGGCCGCTCCCTGGCCGCCGTCAAGCGCGCCCGTGAGCGCGAGCGCCTGAAGAACATGCAAAAGGGCGCCGAGAAGGTCATCCGCGAGGTGGTCATTCCCGAGACCCTGACCGTCCAGGAACTGGCCAACCGCATGGCCGAACGCGGCGGCGACGTCATCAAGACGCTGATGCGCATGGGGGTGATGGCCACCATCAACCAGAGCATCGACGCCGACACCGCCGAATTGGTGGTGGCCGAGTTCGGCCACAACTTCAAGCGCGTGTCCGACGCCGACGTGCTGGTGGGCCTGGAAGGCGAAACCGACGCCGACGGCGAGTTGATCGCGCGTCCGCCGGTGGTCACCATCATGGGCCACGTCGACCACGGCAAGACCTCGCTGCTGGACGCCCTGCGCGAAACCGACGTGGTGTCGGGCGAGGCCGGCGGCATCACCCAGCATATCGGCGCCTATCAGGTGACGTTGCATTCGGGTGCCAAGATCACCTTCATCGACACCCCCGGTCACGAGGCGTTCACCGCCATGCGTGCCCGCGGCGCCAAGGTCACCGATTTGGTGGTGCTGGTGGTGGCGGCCGACGACGGCATCATGCCGCAGACGGTCGAAGCCATCCGCCACGCCAAGGCCGCCGGCGTGCCGATCATCGTCGCCATCAACAAGATCGACAAGCCCGACGCCAACCCCGACCGTGTCCGCCAGGAGCTGTTGCAGCATGAGCTGGTGACCGAGGATCTGGGCGGCGACGTGCTGACGGTCGAGGTGTCGGCCAAGAAGCGCATGAACCTGGACAAGCTGGAAGAGGCCATCCTCTTGCAGGCCGAAGTCCTGGACCTCAAGGCCAATCCGCAGCGTGCCGCCCAGGGCGCCGTGGTCGAAGCCAAGATGGAAAAGGGCCGTGGCCCGGTGGCTACCGTGCTGGTGCAGAAGGGTACCCTGCGCGTCGGCGACGTGTTCGTGGCCGGTGCCGAGTGGGGTAAGGTCCGCGCCCTGATCGACGACAAGGGCAACCGCCTGGAAGTCGCCGGTCCGTCGACCCCGGTCGAGGTGCTGGGTCTGGACGGCGCGCCCGCCGCCGGCGACGATTTTATCGCCGTCGAGGACGAAGCCCGCGCCCGCGAGATCGCCGGCTACCGCCAGCGCAAGGACCGCGAGGTCCGCGCCAAGCTGGCCCAGCGCGGCACCCTGGAAGAGATGTTCTCCGCCATCAAGGCGGGCGAAGCCAAGGAACTGCCGGTCGTCATCAAGGGTGACGTGCAGGGTTCCATCGAGGCGATCATCGGTGCCGTCGAAAAGATCGGCAACGAGAACGTCAAGGTGCGCGTGCTGCACTCGGCCGTGGGCGCCGTCAGCGAGTCGGACATCACCCTGGCCAAGGCCTCGGGCGGTATCCTCATCGGCTTCAACGTCCGCGCCAACCCGCAGGCCCGCGACATGGCCCGCCGCGATGGTGTGGACATCCGTTATTACTCGATCATCTATGATGTCACCGACGACATCCGGCAGATTCTGTCGGGCATGCTGGCCCCGACCCTCAAGGAACACTTCCTGGGTTACGCCAGCATCCGCGAGGTGTTCAACATCACCAAGGTGGGCAAGGTCGCCGGCTGCATGATCACCGAAGGCATCGTCAAGCGCGGTGCCGGTGTCCGCCTGCTGCGCGACAACGTGGTCATCCACCAGGGCAGCCTGGCCCAGCTCAAGCGCTTCAAGGACGATGTCAAGGAAGTGCGCGAGGGGTACGAGTGCGGTATGTCCTTCGCCAATTACGAAGACATCCGTGCTGGCGACGTGATCGAGTGCTTCGAGATCGAAGAGGTGGCCGCCACCCTGTAAAGGGGGCGGTCACGCTTTTCCCCCGCGCGGGAGGAAAAATCATGCCCCGTGGAAACAAACCCCCGTCCCAGCGCCAGTTGCGCGTGGGCGAGGAACTTCGTCACGTCATCGCCAACATCATCGAACGTGGTGACATCCGCGACCCTGACCTCCAGGGCCGCGCCATCACCGTGACCGAGGTGCGCATCAGTCCCGACCTCAAGAACGCCACCGTGTTCGTCGTGCCCTTGGGCGGCGGCGAGGTCGATGGCATCCTGAAGGGCTTGAAGCGTGCGGCGCCGTTCCTGCGCCACGAGATCGCCCATCGCGTCGATCTGCGCGCCGTGCCGAACCTGTCGTTCGAGCCCGATGTCAGCTTCGACGAGGCCAGCAAGATCAATGCCTTGCTGCATCGCCCGGATGTCCGCCGCGACCTGGGCGGCGATGCCGAGTTCGAGCGCCGCTTCGACCCCGATTCGCTGGACGGCGCCGACGACGGGGAATGATCGTTTATTGACACGGATGGACACGGATAAACACGGATGGGTTTTCTTGTCCGCGTTCATCCGTGTCCATCCGTGTCATTTTATCTAGGTGCTTGCCATGGCCCGTAAACGCAAAGGCATTTCCATCGACGGCTGGCTGGCCATCGACAAGCCGTTGGGTATCGGTTCGACCCAGGTGGTGTCGCTGGTCCGTCGCCTGACCAACGCCGCCAAGGTCGGCCATGGCGGCACGCTCGACCCGTTGGCGTCGGGCATCCTGCCCATCGCCTTGGGTGAGGCGACCAAGACCGTGGCCTATGTCATGGACGGCGCCAAGACCTATCGGTTCCAGGTGCGCTGGGGCCAGGCCACCGCCACCGACGACAAGGAAGGCGAGATCACCGAGACCTCGGACGTGCGTCCGACGCCGGAACAGGTCTTCGCCGTGCTGCCGCGCTTCGTCGGGGCGATCGAACAGGTGCCGCCGGCCTATTCCGCCATCAAGGTGGACGGTGAACGGGCCTATGACCTGGCCCGCGCCGGCGAGATTGTGGAACTGAAAGCCCGCGTCGTGCACATCAAGGCGCTGCGCTTTTTAGGCGCGCCCGATCCCGACCATGCCGATTTCGAGGTGGAATGCGGCAAGGGAACCTATGTGCGCTCGCTGGGGCGCGACATCGCCCACGCCTTGGGGACGCTGGCCCACATTTCGCTGCTGCGGCGGGTGGCATGCGGGCCGTTCAATGAAACCAACGCGATTCCCCTGGACAAATTCAAGGAGGTCGGGCAAGGTCCCGCCCTTCGGACCCATCTGCTTCCGGTCAAGACCGCGCTGGACGACATCCCGGCGTTGGCCCTGACGGACGTGGAGGCCCGGCGTCTCCAAAGCGGGCAAGCCCTTTCGGTCAACCGATTGGCCCATGCCTTGCCGGACGGCGATCCCGACCCGGAACTGGTGTTTCGGGCCATGGACGGCGAGCGGCTGGTGGCGCTGGCGCGTATCGAGGACGGAGCCGTCCGGTCGGTGCGCGTGATGAATCTCCAACCCGTTTCATTAGGAGAAGGCGATGTCGATCACTCCCGAGCGCAAGGCTGAGGTTGTCAAGGAATTCGCCACCCACGAGGGCGACACCGGTTCGCCGGAAGTCCAGGTGGCCATTCTGTCGGAGCGCATCCGCAACCTGACCGAGCACTTCAAGGATCACAAGAAGGATTTCCACTCGCGCCGTGGCCTGCTGCTGATGGTCGGCCAGCGTCGTCGCATGCTGGATTACCTCAAGGACACCAACAAGGCCCGTTACGAAGCGCTGATCGCCCGCCTGGGCCTGCGCAAGTAATCGTCTTGCTTGCGGCCTCTGGGCTTCGGCCCGGAACGCCGGTATAAAGTTTGCGGATCGTGTCCGGGCTCGTCCCCGGATGCCGAGGCCCGCGCGGGGAAGGGTCCCTGCGCGGGCGTCCGCATATGGCGAAGGCGTTTCTGCCCGTGGAAGAAAGATGGGCCGCCCTCGTCAAGACGCCCGCATCGCAGCAATCCGGCGGCGATGCGAACGGATAAGGAATGACCGTATGTCGATGTTCAATGTCACCCGCAAGGAAATCACCTGGGGCGGGCGCAAGCTGGTGCTGGAAGCCGGCAAGATCGCCCGTCAGGCTGACGGCGCCGTGCTGGCCACCTATGGCGATACCACCGTGCTGTGCACCGTCGTCGCCGCCAAGTCGGTGAAGCCGGGTGTTGATTTCTTCCCGCTGACCGTGAATTACCAGGAAAAGGCTTTCGCCGCCGGTAAGATTCCCGGCGGCTTTTTCAAGCGCGAAGGCCGGCCGAGCGAGAAGGAAACCCTGGTTTCCCGCCTGATCGACCGTCCGATCCGCCCGCTGTTCGCCGACGGTTTCCGTAACGAGACCCAGGTCATCTGCACCGTGTTGTCGCACGACCTGGAAAACGATCCCGACATCGTGTCCATGGTCGGTGCCTCGGCCGCGCTGTGCATCTCGGGCGTGCCGTTCCTCGGCCCGATCGCCGCCGCCCGCGTCGGCTATATCGATGGCGCCTATGTGCTGAACCCGACCTTGGCCCAGATCAAGGAAACCCAACTGGACCTGGTGGTCGCCGGCACCACCGAAGGTGTGCTGATGGTCGAATCCGAAGCCAAGGAGCTGTCGGAAGAGGTCATGCTGGGCGCCGTGACCTTTGGTCACAAGGAATTCCAGCCGGTGATCCAGGCCATCATCGAAATGGCCGAGGCCTGCGCCAAGGAACCCTGGGACCTGGCCGAGCCGGCCCCCGAAGTGGCCGTGGTGCGCGAGAAGTTCGTCGCCGCCGGCATCGTCGCCGAGCTGGGCGAAGCCTACAAGATCGTCAAGAAGCAAGACCGTTACGCCGCTGTCGGCGCGGTCAAGAAGAAGGCGATCGAATCCCTTGGCGACGCCGCCGCCGAACTGGCTGTTGCTCCGGGCATCCTCAAGGATCTGGAATCCGAGGTGGTGCGCGGCAACATCCTGAAGACCGGCGTTCGCATCGACGGCCGCGACACCAAGACCGTGCGCGCCATCGAGGTCGAGGTCGGCGTCCTGCCGCGCGCCCATGGTTCCGCCCTGTTCACCCGTGGCGAAACCCAGTCGCTGGTGGTCGCCACCCTGGGCACCGGCCAGGACGAGCAGATCATCGACCAGCTGGCGGGCGAGTACCGCGAGCACTTCATGCTGCACTACAACTTCCCGCCCTATTCGGTCGGCGAAGCGGGCCGCATGGGTTCTCCGGGCCGTCGCGAGATCGGCCATGGCAAGCTGGCGTGGCGCGCCGTGCATCCCATGCTGCCGGCCAAGGACGCCTTCCCCTACACCATCCGCGTGGTGTCCGAGATCACCGAATCCAACGGTTCCAGCTCGATGGCCACCGTGTGCGGTTCGTCGCTCGCCATGATGGATTCGGGCGTGCCGCTGGCCCGTCCCGTGGCCGGCATCGCCATGGGTCTGATCAAGGAAGGCGACGATTTCGCCGTGCTGTCCGATATCCTGGGTGACGAAGACCACCTGGGCGACATGGACTTCAAGGTGGCCGGCACCGAGGCCGGCATCACCGCCCTTCAGATGGACATCAAGATCACCTCGATCACCGAGGAGATCATGAAGATCGCCCTGGCCCAGGCCAAGGACGGTCGTATCCACATCCTGGGCGAGATGAACAAGGGCATCTCGACCGCTCGCGACGAAGTCTCGGGCAACGCTCCGCGCATCACCACCTTCAACATCCCGAAGGAAAAGATCCGTGAAGTGATCGGCACCGGCGGCAAGGTCATCCGCGAAATCTGCGAACAGACCGGCGCCAAGATCGACATCGAGGACGACGGCACCATCAAGGTGGCTTCCTCCGATATCGATGCCGCCCAGCGTGCCATCGACTGGATCCGCGGCATCGTCGCCGAGCCCGAGTTGGGCGTGATCTATAACGGCAAGGTCGTGAAGGTGGTCGATTTCGGCGCCTTCGTGAACTTCCTGGGTTCGCGCGACGGCCTGGTCCATATCTCTGAAATCAGCCGCGAGCGTGTCGCCAAGACCGCCGACGTGCTGAAGCAGGGCGACGTGGTCAAGGTCAAGGTTCTGGGCTTCGACGATCGCGGCAAGGTCAAGCTGTCCATGAAGTGCGTGGACCAGGAGACCGGCGAGGACATCACCGCCCAGATCGAGGCGGAGAAGGTCGAGCGCCGCAAGGACCGCGAAAAGAAGCACGACGCCGAGTAATCGGGTCGAGGTTTCGATATCGGGAAAGGCGGACCGTTCAGGCGGTCCGCCGGACCCCAAAACAAACCCCGTCGCTTTGCGGCGGGGTTTGTTTATTGATGAGCGCCGCCGATCCGCCCCAGGAAGGCCAGCACCGCTTCGGCGGCGCCGTGTTCCCACAGGTCGTTATGGCCGGCCGGCGCCAGGAACACGCCTTCGGCGCGGCCGTTCGCCGCCTTGACCAGGGTACGGCCCATGGCCACCGGCACCACGCCGTCATGGTCGCCGTGTACCACCAGCATGGGCAGGCCGAGGTCGGAAATCTTGGATGCGGTGTCGTATTGGTCGAGCAACAGCAGCGGCGCCAGTCCCGGCAACAGATAGGGCGGCGCCAAGTCGGCCAGCCGGGTGAACGGCGCCTCCAGCACCAGGGCGGCCAAGTCGGGATTTTCCGCCGCCATCTGGGTGGCGATTCCGGTTCCCAGCGATTCGCCATAAACCACGATGCGTTCGGCCGGCACTTCGCGCGATCTCAGCCAGCCCAGGGCGGCGCGGGCGTCGGCGTACAGGCCCTGCTCGGTGGGGTGGCCGGGATTGCCGCCATAGCCGCGATAGCCGACCAGCATGATTCCCAGTCCGGCATCCATCAGCCGCCGTGCCTTGTGGGCACGCTCGGCCAGGGTGCGGGCGTTGCCGTGGCAATAAAGGACGGTGATGGCACCGGCATCGGCCGGCGGCGCGTACCAGCCGGTCAGCAGCAGGTTGTCGGTGGTGCGTACCGATACCGGCACCATTTCCGGCACGCCGACGGCGCCGGGCTCTGGCAAGGTGGCGCCGGGATGATAGATCATGTCGCGTTGGAAGATGGCCAACCCGCCCAGCATCAGGGCGTAGCCGCCGGCAAAGACACCCAAGGTTTCCGCGATCACCCGTTGCTCCACAAAGTTCGGGGCCCGGCGCATGCGTGCCGGACCCCTCTCTTATAACAGAACCGGGGGGGTGATTACCCGCGGTTCATGCGGTTCTCGATCAGATCGTCGACCACGGTCGGATCGGCCAGGGTCGAGGTGTCGCCCAGGGCGCCGAACTCGTTCTCGGCGATCTTGCGCAGGATGCGGCGCATGATCTTGCCCGAACGGGTCTTGGGCAGGCCCGGCGACCACTGGATCAGGTCGGGGCTGGCGATCGGGCCGATCTCCTTGCGCACCCAGTTGACCAGTTCCTTGCGCAGTTCTTCGCTCGGCTCCTCGTCGGCGACCAGGGTGACATAGGCGTAGATGCCCTGCCCCTTGATCTCGTGCGGATAGCCGACCACCGCCGCCTCGGCCACCTTGGGATGGGCGACCAGGGCGGATTCCACCTCGGCCGTGCCCATGCGGTGACCCGAGACGTTGATGACGTCGTCGACACGGCCGGTGATCCAGTAATAGCCGTCCTCGTCGCGCCGCGCGCCGTCACCGGTGAAGTACATGCCCTTGTAGGTCGAGAAATAGGTCTGGACGAAGCGTTCGTGGTCGCCGAACACGGTACGCATCTGACCCGGCCAGCCGGGCTCGGCCAGACACAGGTTGCCCTCGACGGCGCCGTCCAGGCTCTTGCCCTCGGCGTCGACCATCACCGGCTTGACGCCGAAGAACGGACGGGTGGCCGAACCGGGCTTGAGCGCGGTGGCGCCCGGCAGCGGGGTGATCAGGATGCCGCCGGTCTCGGTCTGCCACCAGGTATCGACGATCGGGCAACGGTTGTCGCCGACCACGCGGTGATACCACAGCCACGCCTCGGGATTGATGGGCTCGCCCACCGAACCCAGCAGGCGCAGGGAGGCACGGCTGGTCTTCTTGACGATCTCCTCGCCCTCGCGCATCAGCGAGCGGATGGCGGTGGGCGCGGTGTAGAAGATGTTGACCTTGTGCTTGTCCACCACCTGCCAGAAGCGCGAGGCGTCGGGATAGGTCGGGATGCCCTCGAACATCAGGGTGATGGCGCCGTTGGCCAGCGGGCCGTAGACGATGTAGGAATGGCCGGTGACCCAACCCACGTCGGCGGTGCACCAGTAGACTTCGCCGTCATGGTAGTCGAAGACGTATTGGTGGGTCATCGAGGCGTAGACCAGATAGCCGCCCGAGGTGTGCAGCACACCCTTCGGCTTGCCGGTCGAACCCGAGGTGTAGAGGATGAACAGCGGGTCTTCGGCGCTCATCTCGACCGGGGTGTGGGTGGCGGCGGCCTTCTCGGTCAGCTCGTGGTACCAGTGGTCGCGGCCGGCCACCATGTGGATGTCGCCGCCGGTGCGCTTGACCACGATGACGCTCTTGCACGACCAGCAGGTTTCCAGCGCCTTGTCGGCGTTGACCTTGAGCGGCACCTTGCGCCCGCCGCGCAGACCCTCGTCGGCGGTGATCAGCAGGACCGAGTCGCAGTCCTGGATGCGGCCGGCCAGCGCGTCGGGCGAGAAGCCGCCGAACACGATGGAATGCACGGCGCCGATGCGGGCACAGGCCAGCATGGCCACCGCCGCCTCGACGATCATCGGCAGATAGATGGTGACGCGGTCGCCCTTCTTGACGCCCAAATCGGTCATGGCGTTGGCCAGACGGCACACCTCGGCGTGCAGTTCGCGATAGGTGACGTGCTTGGACTCGTTCGGGTTGTCGCCTTCCCAGATGATGGCGGTCTGGTCGCCGCGGGTTTCCAGGTGACGGTCCAGGCAGTTGGCGGCCACGTTCAGGGTGCCGTCGGCGAACCACTTGATGTGCACGTCGCCGCTGTAGGAGACATCCTTGACCTGGGTGTAGGGCTTGATCCAGTCAACGCGCTTGCCGTGTTCGCCCCAGAAACCGTCGGGATCGTTCACCGAGCGCTGATACCATTCTTCATAGGTTTTTTCGTCGATCAGCGCGTTCTTGGCGAAATCGGCCGGAACGGGAAAAAGTTCGGTCATTTCTTGTTGTCTCCCACTTTCTTGGTTGGCCCCGCGTCCCTTTAAGGCGGGCGCAGGTGCGTCTCCTGAATTCTCGTTTGCAAGTATGGTCGAGTTCTGCGTCTGACTCAACCCTGATGCGCGTCGATGGCGCTTGAACCAAAGATCAACATTTGTTTAGCGGCGGTTCAATAGGTCGGAAGTCGGGGGAGCCACGATTCGGCCGTTCTCGACCCGGATAGGCACCGCTGTCAGGCGGCGTCCCTTGCACGGCCCCATGACGCAGTCGCCGTCCATCATGTCGAAATGGGCGCCGTGCATGGTGCACAGCACGTAGGTTCCGGTCAGGTCGAGGAAGTGGTCGGGCTCCATTTCCAGGGGGGCGAAAGCGTGAGGACAGGAATCCTCCCACGCTCGAAAGTTGTTGCCCCGGCGCACCACGAAGACCGCGCGGCCGCCCAGCCGGAACGGTCCCTTGGCCCCCGGATCGGACAGGTCGGAAACAAGGCAGAGGAAATGTTCGCTCATGCTGCCTCCTGGACGGAGCCGAACCCCGTCCAGGATGGCATGAAAGCGGATCAGCCGGAAAGGCTGGCCATGCGGCCGATCAGGTGCCAATGTTCGGGCGAGACCGGCATGACCGACAGCCGCGACTGGCGGATCAGCGCGATGTCGGCCAGTTCCGGCACCGCCTTGATGTCGGCCAGGGTCACTGGCCTGGGCGCCGCCTGCACCGCCTTGACGTCGACGCAGACCCAGCGCGGGTCGTCGGCGGTGGGATCGGCATAGGCTTCGCGCACCACCTCGACCACGCCGACCACGCTCTTTTCCGACACCGAGTGGTAAAAGAAGCACAGGTCGCCCAGCTTCATGGCCTTCAGGAAGTTGCTGGCCTGATGGTTGCGCACGCCGGTCCAGGCGGTGACCGAATCCCGCATCTGGTCATCCCACGACCAGGCGCCGGGCTCCGATTTCACCAGCCAGAAGCTCACGGCAGCACCTTCTTGTAGGGCAGCACGGTGACGGCTTCGAACAGACCGGCCTTGGCATAGGGATCCTGGGCCAGGAAGGCGTCCAACTCGGCACGCTCGGCGAAGTTCAGCACCAGCACCGAACCGACCATGCCGCTACGGTCCTCGGTCTGCACCGGGCCGGCCATGGCGATCTTGTCCAGGTTGGACTTCAGCCATTCCAGGTGGGCGGCGCGGTTGTCCAGGCGGATTTGCTGGGCGCCGGGCTTGTCTTGGCAATGGACGACGAACATGGGGGCTCCTTGAATTTTTGGTGACACGGATCAACACGGGAATAATCCCTTTCGCGTCCATCCGTGTCCATCCGTGTCAGATACCTTCGCTACGGAAAGGGCGGCTCAACAACGCGCGGATGACGCCGTCCAGCTCGGCGCCCTGGTTGATGACGGCATCGACGGCGGCGCAGATGGGCATTTCGATGCCCAAGCTTCCGGCCAGTTCCACCACCGCGCCGGCGGTCCACACACCCTCGGTCACCGCCCGGCGTTCGGCCAGGATGTCGGCCAGGGCCCGGCCCTCGCCCAGGGCGAAGCCCAGGGAATAGTTGCGCGACTGCGCCGACGACGCGGTCAGGATCAGGTCGCCCAAGCCGGCCAGCCCCATCAGCGTCTCGGGCCGTCCGCCCTTGGCCACCGCCAGACGGGTCAGTTCGGCCATGCCGCGGGTGATCAGCGCGGCGCGGGCGTTGTCGCCCAGGCCCCGGCCCTCGACGATGCCGCAGGCGATGGCCAGCACGTTCTTGACCGCGCCGCCGATCTCGGCGCCGGCTAGATCGTCGGACAGATAGGGGCGGAAGGTCGGGGTGCCGATGGCGTCCACCAGACGTTGCCCCAGCTCCACGTCGGCACAGGCCAGGGTGACGGCGGTGGGCAGGCCGCGCGCCACCTCGATGGCGAAGGTCGGCCCCGACAGCACGGCGATGGCGGCGGTGGGCAAGGCGCGCTCCACCACCTCGGTCATCATGGCGTGGCTGCCCTGTTCGATGCCCTTGGCGCAGATCACCGCCGGAACGCCCGGCCGCCACAGCGGCGCCAGGGCGCGGGCGGTGGCCCCCAGATGCTGGGCCGGGGTGACCAGCAACACCACGTCGCAAGCCGCCACCTCGGCCAGGTCGGTGGTGGCGCGGATGCCGCACAGCAATTCCACGTCGGGCAGGTACAGGCTGTTGCGGCGGGTGGCGTTGATGTCGGCCACCAATTCGCTTTCGCGCGCCCACAACGTCACCGCGCGGCCGGCGCGGCGCGCGGTCGCCGCCAGCGCCGTGCCCCACGCGCCCGCGCCAACGATGCCGATGCTGTTCATGTTTCCTGCCTTTCGGTCGAACTATCGACGAAGGGTTTATGCCCTTCCCGATGGGCCGAAGCAATCGCTTGCGCTATGGTAGTGCCGGCTTGGTCCCGAAGGAGGTCGCGATGCTTTCCGCCGCCAGTGTGTTCGTCCTGGTTCTGGTCGCCCTTGGCCTGTTGTTGGTGGCGCTGGGCGTCAAGGTGGTGCCCCAGGGGTTCGAGTTCACCGTCGAACGCTTCGGCCGTTATATCCGCACGCTGCCGCCGGGGCTGCACCTGATCCTGCCGCTGATCGACCGGGTGGGGCGCCGGCTCAACATGATGGAACAGGTGCTGGACGTCCCCAGCCAGGAAATCATCACCCGCGACAACGCCATGGTCACCGTGGACGGGGTGGTGTTCTTCCAGGTGCTGGACGCGGCGCGTGCCGCCTATGAAGTGTCGCAACTGCAACTGGCTATCTTGAACCTGACCATGACCAACATCCGCACGGTGATGGGCGGCATGGACCTGGACGAGCTGTTGAGCCAGCGCGACCGCATCAACGAGAAGCTGTTGACGGTGGTGGACGAGGCGACCCAGCCCTGGGGCGTCAAGGTCACCCGCATCGAGATCAAGGACATCGCCCCGCCGCGCGATCTGGTGGACGCCATGGCCCGGCAGATGAAGGCGGAACGCGACAAGCGCGCCGCCGTGCTGGAGGCCGAGGGGCTGAAACAGGCCCAGGTGCTGAAGGCCGAAGGCACCAAGCAGGCCCAGATCCTGGCCGCCGAGGGTCGGCGCGAGGCCGCCTTCCGTGACGCCGAGGCGCGCGAACGCGAGGCCGAGGCCGAGGCCAAGGCGGTCTATGTGGTGTCCCAGGCCATCAGCAAGGGCGAGGCCATGGCGGTGAACTACTTCGTCGCCCAGCGCTATGTGGAGGCCTTGGAGAAGGTCGCCTCGGCTCCCAACCAGAAACTGGTGATGATGCCGCTCGAGGCGTCGGGGGTGATCGGCGCGGTGGCCGGCATCGCCGAGATCGCCAGGGACGCCCTGGGCAAGGGCGGCGACAGAGCCTTGGCCCTGACCCCCGACATGGAACGCCGGCCGCGGCGCGGCAGCGTTCCCGACAGCCGGGAGTGAACGGATGGAACCCGGTTTCTGGTTCTGGCTGATCCTGGGCTTCGCGCTGATCGCCGCCGAATTGCTGATGCCCGGCACCTTCCTGTTGTGGCCGGGCATCGCCGCCGTGCTGACCGGCATCCTGGCCTACAGCGCCGCCGGCCTGTCGTGGCAGGTGCTGGCCGTGGTCTTCGCCGTGCTGACCGTGGTCTCTGCGCTGATCGGGCGCCGCGTCTATGCCCGTCTGATCAAGCCAGTGGACGACGGCCCCGCCCTGAACCGTCGCGCCCAGGCGCTGGTCGGCACCGTCCACACCCTTGCCACCCCCGTTCTTGACGGCATCGGCCGCATGAAGCTGGGCGACGGAACCTGGAAGGTGGTGGGGCCGGATTTGCCGACCGGGGCCAAGGTGCGGGTGGTGGCGGTGGACGGCAACGCCCTGGTGGTGGAGCCGGTGGTCGAATGACGCTGCGTCTGTTCGTGCCTTTCGACCTTGCCGCCGGTCCGCTGACCCTGGGCAAGGAGCAATCCCATTACGTCGCCAACGTCATGCGGGCCAAGCCGGGTGAGGCGGTGACCTTGTTCAACGGCCGTGACGGCGAATGGTGCGGGACCTTGGAAACCGTCGCCAAGTCGGCGGTGGTGGTGGCGCTGACCTCGCAGACCCGCCCCCAGACGGCCGAGCCCGATTTGTGGCTGTTGGCGGCACCGATCAAAAAGGACTGCATCGACCTGGTGGCGGAAAAGGCCACCGAACTGGGGGCCAGCCGGCTGTGGCCGGTGATCACCCGGCGCACGGTGACGGCGCGGGTCAACACCGAACGTCTGGCCGCGCACATGGTCGAGGCGGCCGAACAATGCGAACGCCTGACGGTGCCCGAGGTGATGGAGCCGCAGCCGTTGGACAAGGTCTTGGCCGGCTGGGACGCCGCGCGGCCACTGATCTTCCTGGACGAATCGGGCGGCGGCATGCCGCTGGTTCAGGTTCTGGCCGATCTGTCGTCCGGCCCGCTGGCGGTGCTGGTCGGCCCGGAAGGCGGCTTCGCTCCCGAGGAACGCGCCGTGCTGGCCCGCTTGCCCTTCGCCCGGCCGGTGGGGCTGGGGCCGCGCATTCTCAGGGCCGAGACGGCGGCCATCGCCGCGCTTTCGGTGATCCAGGCGGTGCGCGGCGACTGGAACCGGGCGCCGCGCGGCTGAATCTACTTGAAACCGCCACCGCGCGGCGTGTATCCCCGGCTTCTTCGAACAGGAGATCGCCATGCCCCCCAAGGTCAACCCGCTGAAGCTCAATCCGTTGCAGTCCAAGACCCTGGTGCTGTTCCAGGAACTGGCCCGCTCGCCCGAGACCTCGCAGGCCACCGACGACGGCGAAGTGGTTCTGACCACCCTGCCGCGTCCGCATGGCAACCATTTCCACGTCGGCGCCAAGGTGGTGATGAGCAAGGACGCGTCGGGCCTGACCAATCCGGCCGCCTGGACGGCGCTGGAGCGCAAGGGGCTGATCCGCGGCAGCTTTCCCTATGCGGTGACCCTGACCAAGGACGGGCTGGAGTACGACACCGGCATCGCCCATCAGATCCTGCACGGTTCGGATCATTGATCTTTTGTCCCTCGCCGGGCGCGGGCATCCGCCCGCGTGTGGGCGAAGCCCACCCTCGCATAACTTGGGCCGCCCTTCGGACGTCGTTTGCCCCTGCGGGGCGGCACGGCCGCCGCCTCAATGGCGGCTTTAGGGTGCCCGCGCTCAGAAAGCCCGGTTGCGTATGACCTACACCGTCAAGGAAATCTTCTACACCCTGCAAGGCGAGGGCGCCCAGGCCGGGCGCCCGGCGGTGTTCCTGCGCTTCGCCGGCTGCAACCTGTGGACCGGGCGCGAGGACGACCGCGACACCGCCCAGTGCCGCTATTGCGACACCGATTTCGTCGGCGGCGACAAGTTCGCCGACGCCGAGACCCTGGCCGAGGCGGTGGCGGCATTGTGGCCGGGCGGCGGTACACCTTACGTGGTGTGCACCGGCGGCGAGCCGACCTTGCAGTTGGATGCCGTCTTGGTGGACGCCTTGCACGCACGCGGCTTCCAGGTGGCGATCGAAACCAACGGCACGCGGCCGTTGCCGCCCGGCCTCGACTGGGTCTGCGTCAGCCCCAAGGCCGGCACCGAATTGGCGGTGGTGGCGGGCGACGAACTCAAGCTGGTGTGGCCCCAAGATGGCGCCGATCCCGAGGCGCTGGCCGCGCTTGGTTTCCGCCACCATTTCCTTCAGCCCATGGATTGCGCCGACCACGCCGCCGCCACCCAGGAATGCGTGCGGTATTGCTTGACGCATCCGCGCTGGCGCCTCAGCCTGCAAACCCACAAGCTCATCGGCATTCCATAAGGTTTCCCCGCAATGACGGCGCCCTACCGCGTCTCCCGCCGCATCGAGATCGATGCCGGCCACCGCATCATGACCCACGGCTCGAAATGCCGGCACATCCACGGCCACCGCTATGGCATCGAGGTGGTGTGCGAGGCGGTGGATCTGCACCATGACGGCGAACAGACCGACATGGTGGTGGATTTCGGCTTCCTGAAGGACGAGATGATGCGGGCCATCGACCATCCCTGCGACCACGGCTTCATCGCCGCCCTGGCCGACCGCGAGTTGCTGGCCATGTTCGCCCCCCAAGGCGTCGAGGCGGACGCCTGGATCGCCGGGCTTGAAACCACCGTGCGGGCCGAGGGCGAGGCGACCACCCACAACACCCGCCTGGGCACCAAGCTGACGGTGGTGCCGTTCCAGCCCACCGCCGAATGTCTGGCGCGGCATTGGTATATCAAGATGTTCCAGCCGGTGCGCAACCGTTCGGGCGGCACCGCCCGGCTGGTCAAGGTGACGGTGTTCGAAACGCCGAACTGTTCGGCGGAATACGGGGAATAGCTCTAATCCGGGGGAGTTATTCCGGCATCACCAGTTCCACGGTTTCGCTGGCGATGCTGATTTCGGCCGGCAGGCGGGCGACGATGTCGCCGTCGCCCTGAAGCGGCGCGCCGCGCGGACCCAGGATGGTGATGGAATCGGCCGACACCACCTGAACCTCGGGCAGTTCCGCCAGCTTGTTCATGGGCAGCGCCAGACCATAGCGCACCACGCCGCCGACGCCGGATTTCGGCAGGATGCACACTTCCAGCTTGGGCCGGTCCAGCCGCGCGTCGGGGGCGGCGACGAACGGGCCGCCATAGAAGCGGCCGCGACAGGCCACCGCCATGCGGCCTTCGTAGGTCTGGCCGTTGGCGCGGATCTGCAATTCCGGGAAGTCGTAGCCAAAGGCCTGACGCACGCTTTCCACCACATAGGCCAGCTTGCCGGCATGGCGCTTCAGCGCCACGTTGACGCCCTCGACCACATGGGCGTCAAGGCCGGCGCCGGCCATCAACAGGAAATGGCGGCCATTGGCCAGGCCCAGATGCACGGTGCGGCTGGGGCCGTGGGCGATGGTGTCCGACACCTGTTCGGCGTCCTTGGGGTCCAGGCCGATCTCCAGCGCCAGCACGTTGGCGGTGCCCAACGGGATCACCGCCAGACGCGGCCGGTCGGGGCGGCTGACCATGCCGTTGATGACTTCGTTGACGGTGCCGTCGCCGCCAGCGGCCACCACCACGTCGAAATCGTCCGAACTGGCGTCGCGGGCGAATTCCTCGGCGTCGCCGCGCCGGGTGGTACGCCGTTCCACCACCTCGCATCCCTTGGCCCGCAACAGCGCCAAGGTGTCGGTCAACCGTTTGCCGCGCTTGCGGCCGGCGGTGGGATTGTAGATGACCAGGACGCGGCGGGCGCGCTCGGCGCGGGCGGCATCGGGGGTGGGGCTGTCCATGAGGATCGTGCTTTGCGCCAACATGGGGGACCGTATAGCCCGAGGGATCAAGAAAGCACCATTAAATAATTGTTACAGCATCCTGTCAATTTCATGAATTCTGGTCCTTTTCTTTACATAGGGTATGTACATCTTGTCGCGCAAGGCACTAAAAACAGAGGCATAACCTTGTCCGATACTGCTTGCGGGGCCTTCACGCATGACCGCAGACACCGCCCCCACCCAACGTTTCCGCACCATCTGGATTTCCGACGTGCACCTGGGCACGCGCGGCTGCAAGGCCGATTTCCTGCTGGATTTCCTCAAGAACACCGAATCCGACACCCTGTATCTGGTCGGCGACATCGTCGACGGCTGGCGGCTCAGGCGCTCGTGGTACTGGCCCCAGGCCCACAACGACGTGGTCCAGAAGATCCTGCGCAAGGCGCGCAAGGGAACACGGGTGGTGTTCATTCCCGGCAACCACGACGAATTCGTCCGCGGTTACGCCGACCACAATTTCGGCGACATCGAGGTGGCGTGCCAGACCGTGCACGAGACCGCCGACGGGCGCCGGCTGCTGGTGCTGCACGGCGACAGCTTCGACGGGGTGGTGAAATACGCCAAGTGGCTGGCCCATCTTGGCGACTGGGCCTACACCTTGGCGTTGGCGCTCAACAACTGGCTGAATTTGGTGCGCCGCCGCATGGGCCTGCCCTATTGGTCGCTGTCGGCCTATCTGAAGCACAAGGTCAAGAACGCGGTCCAGTTCATCGACGATTACGAACAGACCATCGCCGACGAAGCCCGCCGCCAGGGTGTGGACGGCGTGGTATGCGGCCACATCCATCACGCCGAGATGCGCGACGTCGGCGGCGTGCTTTATGCCAATGACGGCGATTGGGTCGAAAGCTGCACCGCCCTTGTCGAGGACGCCGAAGGACACCTTGAGGTGCTGCGCTGGCTCGACCACGCCATGGCGACGCCGGTCGCCGCCTTGCCCGCCCCCAAATCCGTTTCCCCGACGACCAAGGAGAGGGAATGCGCATACTCGTCGTTTCGGATGCTTGGTTTCCTCAAGTCAATGGTGTGGTCCGCACGCTCGACACATTGAGGGCCGAACTGGAAAAGGCCGGGCACGAGGTGGTGCTGGTCACCCCCGATTGCTTCCGCTCCGTCCCCTGTCCCACCTACCCGGAAATCCGTCTGGCGCTGAAGCCGGGACGGCGGCTGGCGCGCATGGTCGAGGCGGCGCAGCCCTGTGCCATCCACATCGCCACCGAAGGTCCCTTGGGCTGGGCGGCACGGCGCTATTGCCTGAAACGGCGGGTGCCGTTCACCACCGCCTACCACACCAAGTTCCCGGAATACATCCAGGCGCGCTTTCGGGTGCCGTTGCCGCTTTCCTATGCGGTGATGCGGCGGTTTCACGGCAAGTCGTCGCGGATCATGGTGGCGACCCAAGGGATCGAGGACGAACTGGCGCGGCGCGGCTTCGGCAACATCGGGCGGTGGTCGCGCGGCGTCGACACCGAATTGTTCCGCCCCCGCCCCGAGGCCAGGGGTGAGGACGGTCCCTTCGCCGCCCTGCCGCGACCGGTGTTCCTGTATGTGGGGCGGGTGGCGGTGGAAAAGAACATCCAGGCATTCCTGGACCTGGACCTTCCCGGTTCCAAGGTGGTGGTGGGCGACGGTCCGTTGCTGGAAGACCTTCGCCGCCGCCATCCCGGCGTGACCTTCGCCGGCGCCCGTTTCGGCGAGGATCTGGCGACCCATTACGCCGCCGCCGATTGCTTCGTCTTTCCGTCGCGAACCGACACTTTCGGTCTGGTGCTGCTTGAGGCCCTGGCCAGCGGTCTGCCGGTGGCGGCCTATCCGGTGCCGGGGCCTTTGGACGTGGTCGGGGGATCGGCGGCCGGCGTGTTGTCCGAGGACTTGCAGGGCGCGGCGCTGGCCGCGCTGGCCATCCCGGCCGAGACGGCCCGCGCCCACGCCCTGACCTTTTCCTGGGCGGCCTGCACCGCCCAGTTCCTCGACAACCTGCGCCCGTTTCCGGTCGGGCGGCTGAGCGCGGCCTGAGAAGAAACTTCCCCTCAGGCCGCGTTGGATCAGGCCGTCCGCACGCCGTCCAGGAAGCCGTTGATCGAGGACCGCAGGCCGTCGGCCTGGGTGTTCAGCGATTTGGCGGCGCCCAGGACCTCGCCGGCGGCCTGGCCGGTTTCCGAGGCGGCCTGGGTCACCCCGGTAATGGCGGTCGCCACTTCCTGGGTGCCGGCGGCGGCCTGTTGGACGTTGCGGGCGATTTCGTTGGTGGCCGCCGATTGTTCCTCGACCGCGCTGGCGATGCTGGCGGCGATGTGGGTCATCTCGTCGATGCGGGTGACGATCTGGGCGATGGCGACCACCGCCTGTTGGGTGGCGGATTGCACCGCGCCGATCTGGGCGCCGATCTCGTCGGTGGCGCGTGCCGTCTGGTTGGCGAGGCTTTTCACCTCGCCCGCCACCACGGCGAAGCCCTTGCCGGCGTCGCCGGCCCGTGCCGCCTCGATGGTGGCGTTCAGGGCCAACAGATTGGTTTGCGACGCGATGTCGTTGATCAGGTTGACCACTTCGCCGATACGGGCCGAGGCCTCGGCCAACGACTTGACGGTGTTGTCGGTCTTGCGCGCCTCGTCTGCGGTGGCGGCGGCGATGCGCGAGGATTGTTCGACCTGACGGCCGATCTCGGCGATGGACGACGACAGTTCCTCGGCGGCGGTGGCAACCGTCTGCACGTTGGCCGACGCCTGTTCGGTGGCCGAGGCCACGGTCATGGCCTGGTTGTTGGTCTGCGCGGCGGTGGCCGACATGCCCTGGGCGGTGTTCTCCATCTGCCCGGCGGCCGAGGCGATGGCCTGCAACAGCCCGCCCACCGTGTCCTGGAACCGGCCGGTCAGGGTCTCGATGGTCTGGGCGCGGCGTTCGCGGGCGGCACGCTGGGCTTCCTGTTCGGCGGCCATGGCGTCGGCGCGGATCATGTTGTCCTTGAACACCTGGACGGCGTCGGCCATGCCGCCCAATTCGTCACGGCGGCCGATGCCGGGGATGGCGACGCTCTTGTCGCCGTTGGCCAGCACGGCCATCGACTGGGAAATCTGGACGACCGGGCGGGCGATGGTGCCGCGCAGCACGATCAGCGCAACCACGGTCAGCACGGTGACGAGAGCGGCGATGGCCCCGATTTCCAGCAGGACCATGTTATAGGTGGCGTCGGCCTCGTCGGCCAGCCGTGCCGCCTCGTCGGCATTCAGCTTGATCAGTTTCTCGGCACTGGAGGCGACCTGGAAATAGGCGTCGCGGGCCTGTCCCATGGCCAGATCGCGGGCCTGTGCGTTCTGATTCTGGCGCGACAGGTTGAGGACTTTTTCCGATTCGCTCAGGTACGTGGCGGTGGCCGAGACGATGGCGCCATGCAGCCGGCGTTCCTCGGGCAGGACGATCATTCCCTCGTAGTCGCGGATCGCCGCTTGCAAGCGAGGGGTATAGTCGGCCAATACCTTTTCATAGCTGGCCATCGTCGCTTCGTCGGTGCTGAGGACATGGGCCAGGACGTTGCGGCGATGGTCGGACAGGTACTGGCCGATTTCCGCCGATTTCTGCACGCTGGGCAACCATGTGCGCGAGATTTCGGTTCCCGCCTTGTTGATGGTGCGCGCCCCTGACAGCGAAAGGCCGGCCAGGGCCAGGGTCAACAGCAGCAGGGCGCCGAAGGCCAAGGCCAGTTTTTGCGCGATCTTGAGGTTTTGCAGGAATGCGGACATGACGGTCTCCCCGGAAAGGCATCCATTTGACCAGGAATATATCATGAGTATGTATTCAAAATATACGCGGCAAATTTTGCATTCGCCAATGCCGCGATAATGGAATGCAAACGTCAAGGCGTTTCGCGGCGGGGCAATTCGGCCAGGAGGTTGAGAAGGTCGGCCGGCCGGAACGGCTTGGGCAGGTATCCGTTCATGCCGGCGGCGACGCAGCGTTCCTCGTCACCGGCCAGCACGTTGGCGGTCAGGGCGTAGATGGGAACGTCGCGCCCCGCGCCGGGAAGCGTGCGGATGCGCTTTGTCGCCTCGAACCCGTCCATTTCCGGCATGTGAACGTCCATCAACACCAGATCGAAGCCATGAGCCTGGATGGCGGCGACCGCCTCGGTTCCGGTGGCGACGCAGGTCACCCGGTGACCGGCCTGGCTCAGGATGCGTTCGGCCACCGTGCGGTTGACCGGGTTGTCCTCGGCCAGCAACACCGAAAGCGGCTGTGTGGTCGGCAAGGCTGGTGGTGGAGAGGCCTGGGCGTCGTCGCCGGCCGTGCCGAAGGGCAGGATGAACCAGAAGCGCGAGCCGCGTCCCGGTTCGCTGTCCACGCCGATCTCGCCGCCCATCAGTTCCACCAGCCGCTTCGAGATGGCCAGCCCCAGGCCGGTGCCGCCGAAGCGCCGCGAAATCGAGCTGTCGGCCTGGGTGAACGAGGTGAACAACTGTGCCCGCGCCTCGGCCGGGATGCCGATGCCGGTGTCGCGGACGTCGAACCGTACCTGTAGGCGGCCGTCGTGTCGCCCCAACAGGAACAAAGAGACGCCGACCCCGCCCTTTTCCGTGAACTTGACGGCGTTGCCCACCAGGTTCAGCAACACCTGGCGCAGGCGGGCGGCGTCGCCGCTCACCCGTCGGGGCAGGTCGGCGGCCAGATCCAGCGTCAGGGCGACGCCCTTGCTCCGTGTCCGGGGCTCCATCAGCGCCACCACGCTGGCGACCGTTTCGGCAAGATCGAAGGCCTGGTCCTCGACCATGGCGCGCCCGGCCTCCAGGCGCGAGAATTCCAAGATGTCGTTCAGAATGGTCAACAGCGCCTCGCCCGAGGCGTGGATGGTGGCGGCGTAATCGTGTTGGGTGGGGTCGAGGGCGGTGCCCAGCAACAGATGCGCCATGCCCAGGATGCCGTTCATGGGCGTGCGGATTTCGTGACTGATCACCGCCAGGAACTCGCTCTTGGCACGGTTGGCGGCCTCGGCCTGATCGCGGGCGCGGGTGAGCTCCTGTTCGAAGGCGATGCGGTCGGAGATGTCGGTGGCACAGCCGACGATGCCGACCACCCGGCCCTCGGCGTTGCGGAACGCCGCCTTGTGCACCAGCACGCGGATCGACCAGCCGGCGGGGTGGTGCACCGTGGTCTCGTAGGCGTCGGCGCGCTGTTTCCCGGAAATCAGCATGCGGTCGGTGTGTTTGGCCTCGCTGGCCAGCGCGTCGTCGCCGCCGATGCCGGACAGGGTGCTGCCGATGATGCGGTCGCGCGGCAAGCCGGCCATTTCGATGAAGGCGCGGTTGCAGCCGAGATAACGGCCCTGGGTATCGCGATAGAAGATGGGATTGGGAATGGTGTCGATGACCGTCTGGTGCAGCGCCAGTTGGTCCTGAAGGGCGTTCTCGGCGGCCTTGCGCGCGGTGATGTCGTTGCACGCCACCAAAATGGCGGGACCGTCCTGTTCGAACGGCATCATCGACACCAGCGCCCAGAACGGCCGGCCGCTGGCGGCGCGCAGGCGGATTTCGACGTCGTCGATGAAGCCGCGCTCGGCCAGCCGGTTCATCAGCCGGTGGCGTTCGCGGGCGGTGACCGTGCCGGGGGGCAGGCGGTGGCCGCACAGCACTTCCGGCGACACCCCCAACAGCCGGCCGGCGCGCTGGTTGGCGTACAGCACGCGGCCGTCGCGGCGGTCCAGCACCGCCAGCGGGAACGGTGCCGCCGCCAGGATGCCCGACAGGCGCGCCTCGGACCGGGCCAATTGTCTTTGCCCTTCGCGCCGTTCGTTCATCCGGCGCATCCAGAACCAGCAAAAGCCGCCCAGACTCAGGCTGAGCGCACCGCCCAGCACACGCAGCAAGATGATGGTGGCGGGTGGGCTCTGGTTCCAGCCGCCCATGGGAACGGCCGCCAGTTGCCAGCGCCCGCCGGGCAACACCACGTCCAGCACCACGGGGTCGGCGTCGAACACCGCCGAGGCCCCGAAGAAGACGGCGCCCTGTGCCCCCAGCCCGTCGCGGCCGCGGATGGCCAGGTCCAGGCCCGAATCGGGGCCGGTGATTCCGGCGGCGCCCAACAGACTGTCCAGCAAGATGGGAATGGCCACCAATCCCCAGGGCGGGCCGGAACCGGGGCCATGGGAGCCGGCGGTGAAAATGGGCATGCGGCCGATGATGGCGATGCCGCCTTGCAGCAGCCCGGTGGGGCCGGCCAGCACCGGCTGGCGGCTTTCGAACATGCGCTGGACCGGCGGCCATTGGTCGGGAAGGTCGCGCAGGTCGCGGCCCAGGGCGGCGGCGTTGCCCTGAAGCGGGTAGACGTAGGTGATGGTGGTGCCGCGGACCAGCGTGACGTTACGGATGTGGTGTTTCTGGCCCATGATCTCGCGGGCGATGGCGTCGAACTGGGATTGGGTGATGTCCTGGTTCACGGCGATCACCGCCGCCAATCCGCGGGTCAGCAGCAGGCTGCCGTTCAATTCGCCCTCGAGCCGGGCGCGCAACGCCGAAAGACGGTTCAGGGTCCCGAGCCGTTCGCTGTGGGCATGGCGCGACCATTCCAGCCGCTCGACCAGGGCAAGCCCGGAAACGGCCAGGGCGGTGACCAGCAGGGCGACGGCCCACGGCCGCGGATACCACATGCCTTATCCTTGTTCATGCACACGGACAGGGCACAGCTTATCCTTTCGTCCAGGACGGCGAAAGCGCCAGGACGAAGGAATGTCCATTACCGATGGTCGTGGTCGTGTTCGCTCAATTCTGCGGCGGCGTGATGGTGTTCGTGCGGTTTCCAGGCGTGCTTGGGGTCCTCGTGGCCGTGGTCGTGGCTTTCGCCTTGGTCGTGGCCGTGGGGATGACGGTGCTGGTGGACGTGGTCGTGCGCGTGGGTGTGGGCGTGGGCGTGGGCGTGCACGGTGTCGCCGTGGGCATGGCTGTGGTTGTGCACGTGGGTATGTTCGTGCGCGTGGCCATGCTTGTGTTCGTGCGAGTGGGAATGATCGTGCGGCATGCTCACTCCTCGATGCGGCCGCCACGCAGGACGACGCGGCGGGTGGCCAGGCGTTCGACCAGATCGTCGTCGTGCGAGACGATGACCATGGCCTGGGGAAGCCCGGCCAGGATGTCGATCAGGCGCTCGCGCGCCGCGCGGTCCAGGGCGTTGGACGGCTCGTCCAGCAACAGCACCTCGGGCCGCATGGCCAGCACGGCGGCCAGGGTCACCAGCCGTTTCTCGCCGCCCGACAGCTTGTGGGTGACGCGCTCGCCGAAGCCGGGCAGCCCGACCTGTTCCAGCGCCTCGGCCACCGCGTCCTGTGCCTCGGCGCGGCCGGCGCCCAGGTTGAGCGGGCCGAACGCCACGTCCTCGGCCACGGTGGGACAGAACAACTGATCGTCGGGGTCCTGGAACAACAGGCCGGCACGGGCGCGCACGTCGTGGAAATCGGCCTCGCGCCGACGTTCGGCACCGAACGCCAGCACGCGGCCGGCCTGGGGCCTCAGCAACCCGACCATCAGATGCAGCAAGGTCGTCTTGCCGGCGCCGTTGTCGCCCAGAACGGCCACCCGTTCCCCGGCGGACAAGGAGAACTCCAGCCCGGCCAGCACCGGCCGGGCGGGATCGTGGGCGAAGCCAAGGTCTTCAAGCCGGAACAGTTCCTGGGTCACATCATCCCCACCGCCAGAACCAGGGCCAAGGACGCCGTGTGGACGGCGCCGAAACCCCAGTCCAACCCACCGGCCCTGCCCAGGTCAAGGATCGGATAATGGCCGCGGAATCCGCGCAACCGCATGGCGGCGTGGATGCGTTCGGAACGTTCGACGCTGTTCACCAACAACATGCCCACCAGCCAGCCATAGGCCCGCCAGGTGTGCCAGCCGGTGCGCGGGCGAAAGGCCCTGGCCCGCATGGCCAGCCGCAGCCGGCCATATTCCTGATGCAGCACCTCGACATAGCGCAAGGTGAACAGCATCAGGGTGGCCAGCCGTGCCGGCACGCCCAGCCGGGCCAGGGCGTGGCCCAAGGCGACGGTTTCCATGGACGCCAGCAACGCCTGGACGGCCAGCATGACCGCGCTGGCGATGGCGGCGACCGACAGTGCGCGTTCCATTCCCTCGGCGCTGGCGGTCAATCCCCCCAGGGTGAACAGCGTTTGCCCGGGAACGGTGAAGGGCAGGGTGACCAGCACCAGCGCCATGAACACTTCAAGCGCCAGAAGCCGGCGCAGCACCGTTCGCATCGGCAACCGCGCCAGCAGGCAAAGCCCGGCGGCCACACCCAGCGCGGCAAGCTGCGCCATGATCCCTTGCGCCGCCACCGCCACCACCGCGAACAGGGCGGCGGCCAGGACACGGGTGCGCGGGTCCAGCCGGGCGACCAGCGACCGGGCGGGACCTTGCGGGGCAAGCAGGTGGGCGGGAACCGGGGTCACGGCGTGCGGGGTCGCCGGGCGGCGATCCAGGCGAAGATGCCGAAAACGCCGAAGATGGTGCCGATGCCGGCCATGATGTCGCTGAAACGGGTGCGTTCCTCCAGGGCGTCGATCTGTTGCCGAAGCGGAAGGATCTGCCGGGCCACCGCCATCTCGATGGCGTCGGTGCCGGCTGTCGCTGGCGTCGGTGCCGCCACCGGTGCCGGGGCGGACGGGGTCGAGGAGCCCTCGCCCATGGGCAACGACAGGGGCAGTTCGCTGGCGGCGACACGGGTCTCGGCCACATGGCCGTCGCCGGAATCCACCGCCACCCGGTAATCCTGGCGGCTGGCGACGTCCAGGCGGAAGCCGCCCTGGGCGTCGGTACGGAACTCGGTCAGCACCGTGCCGTCGGCGGCCAACAGCCGGCCGGTGCTGTTCTGGGCCTTGCCGCCACCGGCGAAATAGGCGGTGCCGACGATGGTGGCGCCCTCGGCGGCGGCGAACACCTTGAGCTTGTGGGCCAGGGCCGGGGACGCGGCCAACACCAGGGCGGCGGTCAGCAACAGGCGCTTCATCCTTCCTCCAGCATCTCGGGTTTGACGCGGGCGACCAGCCCCAGGGCGGCGGCGGTGAACGCCGCCTCGACCACCATCACCGGGACGGCGGTCAGCACCACCAATTGCGCGACGGTCAGGAACTCGCGGCCCGACGCCACCAGCGACAAGGACAGCATCACCGTGGTCAGCGCCACCGCGCCGCCGCCGCAGGCCGCGCCTAACAGCGCGGTGCGGCGCGGCCGGTCGCGTCGCCACAGGGCCCGGAACACCAGGCCGGCCAGCACCGCCGGCACCCCCATGTTCATGGCGTTGACCCCCAGCACCACCAACCCGCCAAAGCCGAACAGCACCGCCTGAAGCAACAGGGCGACCAGGATCGCCGGAAAGGCCGCCCAGCCCAGCACCGCCCCCATGATACCGTTGAGGATCAGGTGGACCGAAGCCGGTCCCGCCGGCAGGTGGATCAGCGAGGCGACGAAGAACACCGCCGACAGCACGGCGACGCGCGGCATGCGTTCGGGGGTCAGCGCCCGCAGGCCCAGGCCCAGGAAGCCGGCGCTGGCTACGGCCCCGGCCACCAGGACCGGAACCGTCACCACCCCGTCGGGGATGTGGGCCATCTACTTCATGTCCACCGTCTTGACCCACATCAGCGCGCCCAGTTCCACCGGCGCCATCTTGCCTTGGGGGTTCTTGACCGGTTTGTCGCCGTCAACCAGCGCGGCGAAGCCCCACCAGCCGGCGCGCGGCATGACATAGCTGAAGCGGCCGGCGGCATCGGCCTTGATCACCTGGGTAATGAAGGGATCGGACGGCGCCTTGACGCTGCCGTCGTTGCGCCATTCCACCTCGATTTCGGCGAACGGCACCGGCTTGCCGTTCTTGCGCACGATGCCGCTGAAGGCGTTGCCGGTCCACAGGCCATAGGGACGCACCAGGGGCTCGATCTCGACCGGCAGGCCGACCAGCTTGTCCCAACCCTCGCCCGAGCCGAAATCCACCACCACCTTGGCGTAGTGGATGATGCTCTTGCCCTCGGCCGGTTCCCAATAGGGGGCGGGTTCGACGTAGAATACGTAATCGGCGGGGGCATCCACCTTGTAGCTGGCGGTGTAGGCGGTCTTGCCCTCGCCCTTCTTGACGGCCTTCAACTGGCTTTTCAGGTCATGGTTCTTGCCGTCGGCCAGCACGCCGAAGCGGACCGGTGGGGCCATTTCCATCACCGGCCCCATCTCCATGGGATGGGTGAAGGTCAGTTCCAGGCCGACGGTGCGGTCACCGTCCTCGGGCACGATGTCGGCCGAGGGGATGACTTCCTGGAAATGCGCCAGGGCGGCGCCGGGAATCATCATTGCGGCGGCCAGAAGGGCGGAAAGGGGATGGGCGAAACGCATGGTGGGGCAATCCTTTCTTTCGGATCATGCGACCGGCTTGTCCAAGCCTCAGGTCAGAAAATTATGCGACTGCGTTGTGTGATGGCGGCAACCATACCGCCGCCCGAGGGGGCTGCCAATGGTAAAACCGTTCACGGATCGCGGCGGCGATGACAGCGTGGTGAATGCATGCCGCTAGGCCCCGAGGGGGGATGGCCGGTTTCTTGGGCTGGTGCTAGAGTCCTGGGGCTGAAATGCCAAGAGGGGGAGAACGGTCATGGTGCATCCGACGCAATTGCCCGCCTGGGGGGCGCTTGAGGCGCATGCCGGCGACATGGCCGGCCGTCACATGCGCGACCTGTTCGCCGCCGATCCTGATCGCTTCACCGCCCTGTCGCTGCGGGTGGGCGATCTGTTGTTGGATTATTCCAAGAACCGGGTGGACGGCCACACCATGGCGTTGTTGGCGGAGCTTGCCGCCCAGGCCGGATTGGCCCAATGGCGTGACCGCATGTTCGGTGGCCAGCCCATCAATTCCACCGAAGGCCGCGCGGTCTTGCATGTTGCGTTGCGAAACCGTTCCGACCGCCCGATCCTGGTGGACGGTCACGATGTCATGCCGGGCGTGCGGGCGGTACTGGACAAGATGAAGGGTTTCGCCGGGCGGGTGCGCTCGGGCGACTGGAAGGGCGCCACCGGCAAGCCCATCGCGACCGTGGTCAACATCGGCATCGGCGGCTCCGACCTTGGTCCGGTGATGGTGACCGAGGCGTTGAAGCCCTATCACCAGCCGGGGCTGGCGGTGCGCTTCGTCTCCAACGTGGACGGGACCCATGTGGCGGAAACGCTGAAACTGTGCGATCCCGAAACGACCTTGTTCATCGTCGCGTCCAAGACCTTCACCACCCAGGAAACCATCGCCAACGCCACCACCGCCAAGGAGTGGCTGGTCGGCCATCTGGGGGCCGGGGCGGTGCCGGCGCATTTCGTGGCGCTGTCCACCAACGAGGCGGCGGTGCGGGCCTTCGGCATCGATCCGGCCAACATGTTCGAGTTCTGGGACTGGGTGGGCGGCCGCTATTCGCTGTGGTCGGCCATTGGCCTGTCCATCGCCGTGGCGGTGGGGTTCGACCGTTTCGAGGAGTTGCTGGCCGGCGCCTACGACATGGACGAACATTTCCGTACCGCGCCCCTGGCCGCCAACATGCCGGTGGTGCTGGCGCTGCTGGGGCTTTGGTACAACAACTTCCTGGGCGCCCAGGCCTATGCGGTGCTGCCCTATGACCAATACCTGCATCGCCTGCCCGCTTACCTGCAACAATTGGACATGGAATCCAACGGCAAGGGGGTGGCCCGCGACGGCGCGGCGGTGGGGTGGCAGACCGGCCCCATCGTGTTCGGCGAACCGGGCACCAACGGCCAGCACGCCTTCTACCAATTGATCCACCAGGGCACCAAGCTGATCCCCTGCGACTTCCTGGCCTCGGCCGCCACCCACAATCCGGTGGGCGAGCACCACGCCATGCTGTTGGCCAATTTCCTTGCGCAGCCGGAAGCGTTGATGCGCGGTAAGACCCTGGCCGAGGTCAAGGCGGAAAACCCGGCACTGTCGGACGAACAGGCGGCGCACCGGGTGTTCACCGGCAACCGTCCCACCAACACGCTGTTGTACAAGACCCTGGACCCGCGGACGCTGGGCATGCTGATCGCGCTTTATGAACACAAGGTGTTTGTCCAGGGCGTGTTGTGGGACGTCAATTCCTTCGACCAGTGGGGGGTGGAACTGGGCAAGCAACTGGCCAAGAAGATTCTGCCCGAGCTGTCGGCCGCCGGTGACGCCACCGCCCACGACTGCTCGACCAACGGCCTGATCAACACCATCCGCGCCTGGAGAGCCTGAGACCGTAACGACCCGCCGCCGCCGAATCGGGGGCGACGGGTCGTTACGCTTTCCACCGCGCGGCCACCGATATATTGTCTGGGGCCATGACCGACAGTCCCGCTCCCGCGCCTTACCGCGTCCTCGCCCGCAAGTACCGGCCGACCGACTTCACCTCGTTGATCGGCCAGGAAGCGATGGTGCGCACCCTGACCAACGCCATCCAGTCGGGGCGTCTGGCCCATGCCTTCGTGCTGACCGGCGTGCGCGGCGTGGGCAAGACCACCACGGCGCGCATCATCGCCCGCGCCCTGAACTGCGTCGGTCCCGATGGCCACGGCGGGCCGACCATCGACCCGTGCGGGGTCTGCGAACATTGCCGCGCCATCGCCGAGGACCGTCACGTCGACATCTTGGAGATGGACGCCGCCAGCCGCACCGGCGTCAACGACATTCGCGAGATCATCGAGGGTGTGCGTTACCGCCCGACCTCGGCGCGGTTCAAGGTCTACATCATCGACGAAGTGCACATGCTGTCGACGGCGGCGTTCAACGCGCTGCTGAAGACGCTGGAGGAGCCGCCAGAGCATGTGAAGTTCGTGTTCGCCACCACCGAAATCCGCAAGATTCCGGTGACCGTGCTGTCACGGTGCCAACGTTTCGACCTCAGGCGCGTGGACATGGACGTGTTGGCGAAGCATTTCGCCGGCATCGCCGAACAGGAAAACGCCCGGATCGAGGAGGCCGCGCTGAAACTGATCGCGCGTGCCGCCGACGGTTCGGTGCGTGACGGCCTGTCGCTTCTGGACCAGGCCATCAGCCACGGCGCCGGAACGGTCAGCGAGGCCCAGGTCCGCGACATGCTGGGCCTGGCCGACCGGGCCCGCGTCTTCGACCTGTTCGAACAGGTGATGAAGGGCGCGGTGGCCGACGGGCTCGACATGCTGGGCGAACAATACGCGCTGGGCGCCGATCCGGCGGTGGTGATCCAGGACATGCTGGAGCTGACCCACTGGCTGACCCGGCTGAAGGTGACGCCCGACGCCGCCTTTTCCGGCACCGCTTCGGAAACCGAACGGGTCAAGGGCAAGGCCATGGCCGAGGGTCTGTCCATGGCCCAACTGACGCGGGCGTGGCAGATGCTGCTCAAGGGGCTGTCGGAAACCCGTTCCGCCCCCAATCCGCTTCAGGCGGCCGAGATGGCGCTGGTGCGGCTGGCCTATGCCGCCGATCTGCCCAGCCCGGCCGAGGTGATCGAGCAGTTGCGCAACAATCCGCCCGCTCCGGCCCCGCACGGCCCCGGTGGCGGCGCGCCCATGGGCGGCGGCGGGACTCCGGCACAGGCCGGCGGCTTTGTCGGTGGGCCCAATGGCGGCGGGACCACCATGCGTGCGGCGGCGGCCGGCGCGGTGGCCCTGCAACTGGCGCCGGTTCCCGAACCGCTGCAATTGCCGCCCATGCCGGCCGGCTTTGCCGAGGTGGCCAAGCTGTTTTCCGACAAGCGCGAGGGCATCCTGGCGGTGGCCTTGCGCACCCAATGCAACCTTGTCCGTTTCGAGCCCGGAAGAATTGAGCTGCGGCCGCATTCCACCGCGCCCAACGATCTGGCGCCCAAGGTGGCGCGCCTTTTGGGAGAGTGGACCGGGCGGCGGTGGACGGTCACGGTCAACCTGACCGACGAGACCGAGCCGACCCTGGCCGAACAGGATCTGATCGCCGAGAACAAGCGGCGGCTGGACGCCGCCAACCATCCGCTGGTCCAGGCCATCATGGCCGCCTTTCCCGGCTCCTCGATCGAGGTGGTGCGCGACATTGCCCCCGAGGAACCCGAGGAAGTCGAACTGGCCTTCGACCCGGAACAGACCCCAGGAGAAGAAGAAGCATGAAGAACCTTGGCAACCTGATGAAGCAGGCCCAGCAGATGCAGAGCAAGATGGCCGAGATGCAGGCCAAGATGGCCGAGCTCGAGGTCACCGGCGCCTCGGGCGGCGGCATGCTCAAGGTGACGCTGAACGGCAAGTTCGAGCTCAAGGGCATCAAGATCGACCCGGCGCTGGTCACCCCCGACGACGTCGAGGTGCTGGAAGACCTGATCGTCGCCGCCTTCAACGACGCCAAGAGCAAGGCCGAGGCCGCCATGCAGGACGAGATGGCCAAGGTCACCGGCGGCCTCAATCTGCCGGCCGGCTTCAAGCTGCCGTTCTGAGGCCGGAATTTCCACATGGTCGGACCCGAGATCGAACGCCTCATTCAACTTCTTTCGCGGTTGCCGGGCTTGGGTCCGCGCTCGGCCCGTCGGGCCGCCCTACATCTGGTGGATAAGCGCGAGGTTCTTCTACAACCCCTGGCGCATGTCCTGGCCGACGTCGCCGACAAGATCAAGACCTGCGCGATCTGCGGCAACTACGATAGTGTTGATCCCTGTTCCATCTGTGCCGACACCCGCCGTGACGGCGCTATCTTGTGTGTGGTCGAGGACGTGGGCGCGTTGTGGGCCATGGAACGCACGGGGGCTTTCCGCGGCCGTTACCACGTTCTGGGCGGGCTGCTGTCGGCGTTGGACGGAATCGGCCCCGACGAGCTTGGAATTCCCAAGCTGGTTCAACGGGTTGTCGAAAGCGGCGTGACCGAGATCATTCTGGCGACCCCGGCCACCGTCGAGGGCCAGACCACCGCCCATCTGGTGGCCGACCGGCTGGCGGGGCTGGGTGTCGCGGTTTCGGGACTGGCCCACGGCGTGCCGGTGGGCGGGTCGCTGGATTATCTGGACGACGGCACCATCAGCGCCGCGCTTCGGGCGCGACGGGCGTTCTGACCGCCGCACCGGCGGAACCATCGGGGGCTGCCATGCGAAGCTGTGTTCTCGTGGGGATGATGGTGGGATTGGCGTTGCCGGCGGTGGCGCAAACCTTGCCTTACGCGGTGGTCGACACCGGACAGGACGTCTGTTACGACGACCGTCGCGCCATTCTCTGTCCATCGGCGGGCCAGGCCTTTTACGGCCAGGACGCGCAGACGGTTCGCACCCCGGCACGCTATCACGACAACGGCGACGGCACGGTCAGCGACCTTGTGACCGGCTTGGTGTGGGAAAAGGCGTTTCGCCGTCTGAACTGGTCCGAGGCGGTTTCCCAAGCTGCGGCGGCGCGTACCGGCGGCCATGCCGACTGGCGGGTTCCGACCATCAAGGAACTTTATTCGCTGATGGATTTTCGCGGCACCACCGGTCTCGCCCGGCCGGAACAAAGCGGCGCCCCCGCCGACGCCCGGCCCTATCTGGACATTTCGGTGTTCCGTTTCGAATATCCGGCTCAGGGACGTTCCATCGACGCCCAATATGTGACCTCCACCACCTATGCCGGCCTGACCATGGGACGCGACCGCGCCTTCTTCGGCGTCAACTTCGCCGATGGCCGCATCAAGGGTTATCCCCAGGACGGCGGGCCGGGGCGACGGACGTGGTACGCCCGTTTCGTGCGTGGCAATCCTGCCTATGGCCGTAACGACTTCGTCGACAACGGCGACGGCACGGTCAGCGATCGCGCCACCGGCCTGACCTGGACACGCGGCGACAGCGGCGACGCGGCTTTCGCCGGGCGGATGGCCGGTACGGCCAAGGGCGACGGGCGGCTGGATTGGCGCGAGGCGTTGGCTTTTTGCGCCGGCCTGGATTTCGCCGGCCACCATGACTGGCGTCTGCCCGACGCCAAGGAACTGCATTCCATCGTGGCCTATGGCCGTCCGGCCGACCAGCCGGCGTTGGATTCCGTGTTCCAGGTCAGCGCCATTCGCGAAGCGGACGGTTCGGCCAACTGGCCCTATGCCTGGACCTCCACCACCCATCTCGACGGTCGCCAGCCGGGCGATTTTGCCGTTTACGTCGCCTTCGGCAAGGCCATGGGCAATTTACGGCAAGGGGGGATGGGGTCGATGGGAGGAATGATGGGGGGACCGCCGCCCGGCCGGGGAGGCGGCATGGGGCCACCGGATGGCGGGCGGGGTGGTATGGGAATCAGCGGTGGGGCCACGCGTCTGCTTGACGTGCATGGCGCCGGTGCCCAGCGCTCCAGCCCGAAAAGCGGTGACGAAAGTCGTTTGCCGGTGGGGCACGGGCCCCAGGGCGACGTGCTCAGGATCTACAACAGCGCGCGGTGTGTCCGGGGATAGCTCCCTATTTCCACAGCAACAGCGCGGCCAGCACCGCCGTCAGCACCCACGGCACCCAATTGGGCAGGCGGCGGCGGCCACCTTCACCGCGCATGGCGGCGACGGTTTCGGGATGCAGCTTGATGCCGCCGCTCATCAAGGTGCTATAGGCCCGTTCGGTCTCGGCCAGCATGCGTGGCAGCCGTTCCAGGGTGGAAATGGCGTTGCCGACGGTTTCCTTGACCCGCGCCTGCGGCCCCAAATTGTCGATCATCCAGTTTTCGATCAACGGCCGGGCCAATTCCCACATGTTGACGCCCGAATCCAGGGTGCGGCCGACGCCTTCGGCCACCAGCATGCTTTTTTGCAGCATCAGCAATTGCGGTTGGGTCTGCATGGCGAATTGTTCGGTGATCTTGAACAACTGCCCCAACAGCTTGGCGATGGAAATCTCGTGCAGGGGCTTGCCCATGATCGGCTCGGCGATCGAGCGGCAGGCCTGGGTGAAGGTGTCGACGTTCTTGTCGGCGGGCACCCATCCGGCCTCGAAATGCACTTCCGCCGCGCGGCGATAGTCGCCCGACAAAAAGCCGATCAGCATTTGTCCCAGATGACGGCGCGTCGTCAGGTCGACGCGGCCCATGATGCCGAAATCGACGGCGACCAGATTGCCGTTGCGGTCCACGAACAGGTTGCCGGGATGCATGTCGGCGTGGAAGAAGCCGTCGCGGAAAACCATGTTGAAGAATGCCTCGGCGGCTTTCTTCAGGATGTCGTCGAGCGACAATCCGGCCTCGACCATGGCCTGGGTCTCGTCCACCGGGATGCCGTCCACCCATTCCAGGGTCAGGACGCGGCGCGCGGTGCGGGTCCAGTCGATGGCCGGCACACGGAAGGATTCGTCGCCCACGAAGTTCTCGGCCATCTCGGCGGCGGCCGCCGCCTCGAAACGCAGATCCATCTCGAAATGGATGGAATCCTCGAAGGTGTCGACGCTTTCCACCAGACGCAGACGGCGCAGTTTGGGCTGGGTCAGTTCGGCCCATTCCGCCAACCAGCGCAACAGGTCGATGTCGCGCTTGAACGCCCCTTCGACGCCGGGGCGCAATACCTTGACAGCCACCTGTTCGCCGTCGCGGGTGACGGCGCGGTGAACCTGGGCGATGGAGGCGGCGGCGACGGCGGTGTCGTCGAAGCTCTGGAACAAATCCTCGATGGGGGCGTCCAGGTCTTCTTCGATGATGCGCCGGGCCTCGATCGCCGGGAAGGGGGGCAACCGGTCCTGCAATTCCGACAGGTCGGCGGCCATCTCGTCGCCCAACAGGTCGGCGCGGGTGGACAGCGCCTGGCCCAGCTTGATGAAGGTCGGGCCAAGTTCGACCAGCGCGGCGGCCAACCGTTGTCCGGGGCGGCCGGGCTGGCGGCTGGCGGCGCGGCCGAACCGCAACGCCTTGGCGGCCAGCTGTGCCAGCGGCAGTTCGACGGCGTCCAGCGCGTCATGGCGGGCCAGGACGCGGGCGATGGTGAACAGGCGGTTGAGGTTGCGAAGGGAGCGCAGCATCCGTCTACAACCGCCAGCCCGAGTGGATGGCGGCGATGCCGCCCGACAGGTTGCGCACCTCGACCCGTTCGAAGCCGGCGGCGCGGACCATCTCGGCCATTTCTTCCTGCGGCGGGAACTTGCGGATGCTTTCCACCAGATACTGGTAGGCCTCGGCGTTGCCGGTCACCATGCCGCCCACCTTGGGCAGCACGTTGAAGGAATACATGTCGTAGAACTCGCGCAGGCCGGGCACCACCACCTTGGAGAATTCCAGGCACATGAAGCGGCCGCCGGGTTTGAGCACGCGATAGGCCTCGGCGATGGCGCGGTCCCAATGGGTGACGTTGCGCAGGCAGAAGGCGATGGTGTAACGGTCCACGGAACGGTCCGCCACCGGCAGGCATTCGGCGTTGCCGCACACCCAGCCAAGGTCGCCCGTCAGGTTGCGGTTGAAGGATCGGTCACGGCCGACCGCCAGCATTTCCTTGTTGATGTCGCAGACCAGGGCCGGCCCGCCGCCGCGCTTCTTCCAGCCAAACGCGATGTCGCCGGTGCCGCCGCCGACGTCCAGCAAGGCCTGGTCCGGGCGCGGCCGCAGCCAGTCCAGGAACGACGCCTTCCACAGCCGGTGAATGCCGGCGCTCATCAGGTCGTTCATCAGATCGTACTTGGTGGCGACGGAATCGAACACTTCGCGCACCAGCGAGGCTTTTTCTTCCTCGCGCACGGTCTTGAAGCCGAAATGGGTCTGACCCTGGGGGCCCTGGTTCTGCGTGTCGGTCATGGTGGCCCGCACCTTAGTACAGATGCGCCCGCCTTGCCAGAGCGCGGCGCGCTCTTTACGCTGTCGCCATGCCCGAGCTTCCCGAAGTCGAAACCGTCGCCCGAGGGCTGGCCGCCGTGTGGGAGGGCCGTGTCCTGGCCCGTGTCACCTGCCGCCGCCCCGACTTGCGTAAACCCCTGCCGCCCGGCTTCGCCGAACGGCTGAGCGGCCGGCGTGTCGAAAGCGTGGGCCGGCGCGCCAAATACCTGGTGGTGCGCCTGGGGGGCGGGCTGGTGATGCTGGGCCATCTCGGCATGTCGGGCAGCATGGTCATCTCGCGCGGGCGCAACGAACCGCCGGGGCCGCATGATCATGTGGAATTCGTCACCGACGACAACGTCATGGTCACCTATCGCGATCCCCGCCGCTTCGGCCTGCTGGACCTGTGCGACGCCGATGGCGTGGCGTCCCATCCGTTGCTGGCCGGATTGGGGCCCGAGCCTTTGGACGATGCCTTCACCGCCACTGTCCTGGCCGACCGGCTGGCCGGGCGGGCGACGGCCATCAAGGCGGCCTTGCTGGACCAGAAGATCGTGGCCGGGCTGGGCAACATCTACGTGTCGGAAAGCCTGTTCCAGGCCGGTATCCTGCCGACCCGTGCGGCGGCGTCGCTGACGCGGCGGGAACTGGCGGCGCTGGTGCCGGCGATCAAGGACGTTCTGGCCCGCGCCATCGCCGCCGGCGGCTCGTCACTCAAGGATCACGTGCAACCCACCGGCGAATTGGGGTATTTCCAGCATTCCTTCGCCGTCTACGACCGCGAGGGGGAAAAGTGCCCAGGATGCGACTGCGACGTTTCCCGCACGGGTGGCGTCACCCGCATCGTCCAGGCCGGGCGCTCCACTTTCTTCTGTGCGAGAAAACAGCGTTGATGGTATAGCCCAGGGTGCCATGCGGACGTTTCTCACACTCTTCATCGCCCTCACGCTGGGGCTCGGCTGGGGTCTTGCGGCCCGGGCCGAGGGATTCCTCGGCGTTTACGAGGACTTGCCGCTCGCACCCGGCCTGACCGAGGTGGAGGGCTCGGGCCTGTCTTTCGACAGTCCCGGCGGCCGGATCGTCGAGGGTTATGCAACAGGAGCGGTCGAAGCCGCCGAAATCTTGAAATTCTATGCCGCCACCCTGCCCCAGTTGGGGTGGGCGCGTGACTCCGACACCCTCTACCGCCGCGAGGCGGAGGTGCTGAAAATCGACACCGAGGTGGATGGCGGAGCGCTGGCGGTCCATTTCACCATTTCTCCGGAATGACCGGACAAGGGGAGTCCCACGGATGCCGTTCGAGAACATCATCGTCGAAACCCGCGGCCAGGTCGGCCTGATCACGCTGAACCGTCCCAAGGCGCTGAACGCCTTGTGCGCGGCGCTGATCCGCGAGCTTGGCCAGGCGTTGGACACCTTCGAGGCCGACGCGGAAATCGGCGCCATCGTGCTGACCGGTTCGGAAAAGGCCTTCGCCGCCGGCGCCGACATCAAGGAAATGGCGTCCAAGTCCTACATGGACGCCTATCTGGAAGACTTCATCACCAACGGCTGGGAGCGCGTCACCAAGTGCCGCAAGCCGGTGATCGCGGCGGTGGCCGGCTATGCGCTGGGCGGCGGCTGCGAGATGGCGATGATGTGCGATTTCATCCTGGCCGCCGACACCGCCAAGTTCGGCCAGCCGGAAATCACCATCGGCACCATTCCCGGTGCCGGCGGCACCCAGCGCCTGACCCGTGCGGTCGGCAAGTCCAAGGCCATGGAGATGGTTCTGACGGGCCGCATGATGGACGCCGCCGAAGCCGAACGCGCCGGCCTGGTGTCGCGCATCGTTCCCGCCGCCGACCTGTTGGACGAGACGATCAAGGTGGCCGAGCGCATCGCCTCCATGAGCCGTCCCATCGTCTATATGGCCAAGGAAGCGGTGAACGCCGCCTTCGAGACCACCCTGGCCCAGGGTGTGCACCTGGAGCGCCGCCTGTTCCAGTCGGCCTTCGCCACCGAGGACCAGAAGGAAGGCATGGCCGCCTTCTCGGAAAAACGCAGCCCGGCCTTCAAGAACCGCTAAGGGCAAGAACCGCTGACACCAAGTTTCGACGAGGGAAACTCGTCGAAACTTGGTTAGGCCCAAAGGGCCGCGCGGCCTATGCCGCTTGAGGGCGCCGGGGATCGGTTCCGATCACCGGGATATGGT
>NZ_JAAIYP010000047.1 GCF_011022235.1 Magnetospirillum aberrantis SpK
GGATGTTCTTCTTGCGCACCAGACCGCCGTAGAACAGGGCCAGGCCGGGAACCAGCATCATCAGCACCAGGACCGAGGACACCAGCATCCACGCGGTGTCGCCAGAGTTCAGCGTCGGCGCGGCCACGGCTGCGGCCGCTTCGGCCGCGGCATCGGCCGCTTCCTGGGCGAACGCGACGCCCGAGGCCAGCAGCGCCGGCAGAGTGGCGGCAAGGGTGGCCCCCGCCTTGCGGAAAGACAGCGTCATTGGGTATTCCCCTCGTTTACAGAGCTTCTGGGCCGGCTTCGCCGGTACGGATACGGATGGCCGAGGCCAGGTCCTGGACGAAGATCTTGCCGTCGCCGATCTTGCCGGTACGCGCCGCGTTCGAGATCGCTTCCAGAACCGGATCGACCAGTTGGTCGTCCACCGCCGCCTCGAGCTTGAGCTTGGGCAGGAAGTTCACGGCGTATTCGGCGCCGCGATAGATCTCGGTCTGGCCTTTCTGACGGCCGTACCCCTTGACCTCGGTGACGGTCATGCCCTGGATGCCGATGCCCGAGAGCGCCTCGCGCACTTCATCCAGCTTGAACGGTTTGATGATGGCGGTAATGAGCTTCATCGCGCTCCCCTTGGATCCTCCGCCTGCCGTCAGCACCCGGCGCGGCACGGGCGGAATGGTGATGAGCCACACATCTTGCAACCGCCGTGCCGGTTTCAAATCGTCAGGAATCCGTGCCCACCGCCCACCGATGCATGCCTTGCATGCCTATTATTTGAGCGCGATTGTCATCTTAGCATAATTTCCAGGCAGTAAACGTCTTCATACGCCCATGAAACAGCGCGGGCGCGGAAGGCATCCCCTCCGCGCCCGCGAAAGCGGTTCCAAGCGTATGGTTCAGGCAGCCAGCAAATGCCCGGCGCCGGCCACCGCGCCACCGTATTCGGCCATGGCGTCCACCACGCAATCCCACAGATATTCCGCCGAGGCGGAATCGGCCAACAGGTGGACAGCGTCACCCTGGCGGATGAGGATGGCGTTCAGACGGGCCACCGAGGTCTGGGCCACGGCGCCATCGGCGAAGACATGGCGCCGAAGGTCGACACCACACATTTTCGCCAGCATCTCGGGCACCTTTGTTCCTTTCAGATGGAACCAGGCGTGGCTGTCCTGGCGCGGCAGCGGGAAACACAAGCCGCCCCCGTTTCCCAGCCCCAGGCACCGTCCAGACGTTCGACCAGTCCCGGTTCGGCGCCGGGCCGCCCCAACACCAGGAACTCGCCGGCCGACAACCGCGCCACCACCGCCCCATCGGACTGAGGCAGCGAGCGGTTGGGGGCGTCGGGAACCGTCACCCCCTGGGCCGCCAGCCAGACCGGCGTGTCGGCGCCCTTGAAGCCGGTGCGGGCGAAGGGCGACAGATCGGTCAGCACCACCGGCGCCGAAACGTTCTCGCCAGGGACCCGCAGCACCGCCAGGGCCGGACCGACGGGGGCCGGCTGGCCGCCCAGCCCGGCAAGGAGGTATCGAACGAAGCTCGCGCGCATGCTCACATCTCCTGACGGGTGTTGTCGGGATCGTAGAAGGGAATGGGCACCACCTTGGCCGTCACCATGACGCCCCCCTCGGCGCGGATGGAGAAGGCCGAGCCGATGGCGCTCTGGTCGGGTGCCACGGTGGCCAGACCGACCACCTTGCCCAGGCTGGGCGAGCGGGTGATCGAGGTGACGCGGCCGGCGATGTCGCCGCCCTTGATGACCAGATGGTTTTCCAAGGGAACCACCGGTGCCGCCGGGTCCAGCTCGAAGCCGACCAGTTGACGGCTGAGCCCCTTGGCCTCGAGCGCGTCCATGGCCGCCTTGCCCAAGAAGTCGGCTTTCTTGCGGCCCACGGCCCATCCCATGCCCGCCTCCAGCGGATGGGTCAGGGCGTCGGTGTCCTGGCCGACGATGATGTGCCCCTTTTCCAGACGCAACACTCGCTGGGCCTCGATGCCCACCGGCCGGATGCCGAAGGCGGCGCCGGCGGCAGCCACGGCGTCCCACAATTCGGCGCCACGGCTGGCCGGGACGTGGATTTCGTAACCCAGTTCGCCGCCGAAGCCGATACGCATGACCCGGGCCGGAATGCCGGCTACCCGGCCGGTACGGATGCCGAGATAGCCGAACGCCTCGCGGCTGACGTCGATGTCGGTGCCAAGCGCGGACAACACCTCGCGCGCCTTGGGACCGATCAGGTTAAGGCCGGCATAGGCGGCGGTGACGTTGGCCACGTCCACCTTCATGCGCCATTGCGTGTTGAAGAACTGCATCAGCCGGAAGACACGGTCCACGCCGCCGGTGGTGGCGGTGACGTAGAAATGCTGGTCGTGCAGGCGGGCGGCGACGCCGTCGTCGATGATGGCGCCGGTCTCGTCCAGCATCAGGGCGTAGCGCACGCGGCCCACCGCCAGCTTGGCGTAGGTCCAGGTATAGACCCGCTCCAGGAACGCCGCCGCATCGGGGCCGCGCACCTCGAGCTTGCCCAGCGTCGAGACGTCGATCATGCCCACACCCTGACGGGCCGCCGCCACTTCGGCCAGCACCGCCGTCTCGGCGTCGGGACCATAATAGGCCGGACGCATCCAGGTGCCCGCCACCATCATCTTGGCGCCGGCCGCCACATGCTGATGGTGCATGGCGGTCAGCCGCGTGGGTTCGAATCCCCGGCCGGCCAGTTGGCCCAGCTTCTCGCCGATCACCGGCGGACGCACGGTGATGGTGCCGACCACCGGAGGCGTGATGCCGGTGGCGGTGGAAAGCGCTTTCTGCACCAGGGCGTTATACAGCTTGCCCTGGCTGGGCCCCATGCCGGCGGTCGAGAACCGCTTGAGCAACTGGATGTGGTCCCAGCCCATGGCGGCGGCATCAAAGATGTCGCGGACCTGGATGTCCTCGTCGAATTCGATGAAGTCCTTGCCCTTGGGATGGGGGAAGATCGGATTGGGATAGGTTCGCCCCTGGGCGTCGCCGGCCACGGCCGGCGGCACGCCGCAATCCTTGCCGGCATGGGCGGCGGCGGCCAGTCCGGCACGGACGCCGTCCTGGGCGCAAGCCCCCCACACCCCGGCCACCGAACCGGCGGCGAACAGGCCGTCCGGCAAGGAGGCGACACGCGGCATGCAGGTGGAATCGTCGGGCACCAGCCGGGCGCCGCCCTGCGACAACAACTGGGTCAGCGGCACATAGCCCACCGACACGCAGACCAGATCGCAGGCGATGGCCTCGCCCGCCGCGCCAAAGCTGCCCGGCCCGGTGACCGGGGCCAGACGCACGGCCTTCACATGGTTGGCGCCCTCGACGGCCTCGGCGATGCAGGTCCGGGCATGGACGGGCACGCCCTTGGCCTTGACCGCCGCCACACGCGGGTCGGCACCGGCGTCGTCACGCAAATCGGCCACCGCCGCCACCGTCACTCCGGCCTCGACCAGATCGAGAACCACGTCATAGGCATCGTCGTTGGCCGCCAGCACCACGGCACGGCGGCCGGGACGCACCGCCCACAGCCGCATCAGCCGTTGCGCGGCGGTGCCCAGCATGACGCCCGGCAGGTCGTTGCCGCGAAACACCGCCGGCTGTTCGTGGGCGCCGGTGGCGACCACCACCGACTTGGCCCGCAGCTTGTAGAGCCGGTTGCCCTTGGTCACCGACAGCCAGTTGTCGGAAAACAGCCCCTGTGCCACCGCTTCGGTCAGCACGGTGATGCGGGGGTCGGCGGTGACACGCGCCACCAGACCGTCATCGTCGGACTGACGGATATAATTGAGGGCACCGCCCAGGGCGACATTGTCGTCGACCAGAACCACCTCGGCGCCGGCGCCGGCCGCCGACAGTGCCGCCGACAGCCCGGCCGGGCCGCCGCCGATCACCGCCACGTCGGCGAACAGGTATTGCTTGTCGTAATGGCCGTGCGGCGTGTCGGGATCGATGGTGCCCAGACCCGCCAGCCAGCGGATCACCGGCTCCCAGAACTTCCAGGTCACGCGGGGCGTGAAGAAGGTGCGGTAATAGAAGCCCACCGGCAGGAAGCGCGAGAACTTCTCCAACAGCCGGCCCTTGTCCGAGGCCAAGCCGCCGAAGGTGTTGACGGCCGAGACCTTGAGGCCGTCCTCGATCGCCCGCTTGCAGGCGTAGACGTTGGGCTCGACCCCCACCTGGACCATGGTGCTGGCCTCAAGCCCGGCCGCCGACACCAGACCGCGCGGCCGGTGATACTTGAACGAGCGCGAGATCATCCAGCGCCCCTCGGCGGCCAGCGCGCTGGCGATGGTGTCGCCGGCCAGGCCGGTGACGGCGGCACCCTCGAAGGAAAAGGTGACGGAACGGCTGCGGTCGATCAGCTTGCCGTAGGGGGCGGACAGGCGGTTGCTCATGGCTGGGCCTCCTGGTCCAGGTATTCTGCGGCCGGATAGGTGCGCAGGATCTGGTCGGTCGCCAGATGGCGTTCGGCGATGAACCAGTACGAGGTGGGCACATGGCACCACCATTCGCGCACCACGTCGGGCTGGTTGGTCTTGTGGAACAGGTAGTCGGCGACCACCGCCGGGTCGGCGCCCGGCCGGGGCCGCGCCCGCACCTCGCCGCCATACGAGAATTCCGAGATGTTGCGCGGGCCGTTGAGCGGACAGGTCATGATCTTCATGGCATGAATTCCCTTACGAACCCACCGAGGCGGCGCCGGCTTCGCCCACCTGCTCGAAGCGGGTGAAGCGGTCGTGGCGGAACGGCTTGATGATGTCGGGCGTGGTGTCGGTGGCGACGCATTCGGCCATGCGCTTGCCGCTGACCGGCGTCGCCTTGAAACCGTAGGTGCCCCAACCGGCGTCGATGTAGTAATTGGCAAGATGAGTCTTGCCCATGATCGGGGCGAAGTCGGGCGTCATGTCGGACATGCCCGCCCATTGCCGCATCATCCGCACCTCGGACAGGAACGGGAACAGCTCCAGCATGTGGCCCATCAGCCCTTCCTTGAATTCCAGGCTGGAACGGGTGCTCCACAGCGGATAGGGATCGACGGCGCCGCCCATCACCAGCTCGCCGCGCTGCGACTGCCAGATGTAGCAATGCAGCGAGCCCGACACGACCACCGCGTTGATGATCGGCTTGACCGGCTGCGACACGCAGGCCTGGAGCGGGATGGTGCGGATGGCAAGGCGAAGTCCGGCCATCTTGGCGACGTGGCTGGAAGCGCCGGCCACCGCCTGAAGCACTCGGCCGGCCTGGACCGTGCCGCGGTTGGTGTGCACCGCCGTCACCTTGTCGCCCGTCACCTCAAGCCCGGTGACCTCGGTCAACTGGTGGATTTCCACCCCCATCTGCGCCGCGCGGATGGCGTAGCCCCAAGCCACGGCATCATGGCGCGCGGTGCCGCCGACGGGATGGTAAAGCGCGCCCAGGATGGGATAGCGCACCGCGTCGCTCATGTTGAGGCGCGGCTCGATCTCGGCCACCTGCTTGGCGTCGATCACCTCGGACGCCACGCCCAGATGCTTGTTGACCTCGGCCCGCCAGCGCATGGTGCGCATGGCGGCGTCGGTATGGCCCAGCGTCAGGTGGTTCTTGCGGGTGTACATGACGTTGAAATCCAGTTCCTGGCTCAACGTCTCGAACAGACCCATGGATTCCTTGTAGAAGGCCACCCCTTCCGGGGTCAGGTAGTTGGCACGCACGATGGCGGTGTTGCGCGCCGTGTTGCCGCCGCCGATATAGCCCTTGTCGAGCACGGCGACCGACTTGATTCCCCAGGTCTTGGCCAGGTTGTAGGCGGCGGCCAGACCGTGGCCGCCGGCACCGATGATGACCACGTCATAGGATTTCTTGAGCTCGGGAGTCGCCGGCAATTCGCGCGGCGGCGGCTTGGAGCGGTCACGGAAACCGGCTTTGAGAAGGGCGAGAGGCATGCGCGTCGTCCGTGGAGGAGAGATGCGCCACCGTAACAAGCCATTTCTTCTCAGGCAACTTTTTTTCTCTTAAGTGCACCAATGGACCTCCCGAAAACCGCCTGTTTCCGTACAATTAGCCAGCGATTCCCACTACTCCGCCATTCTTCAATGCGAAAATCAGTTTCCTGCCATGACACAAATGCGCGGGACGCGCTGACACAAATGCGCGGGACGCGCTCACACCACTTTGACGAAACGGCGGTAGGCGCCGCCCAAGGTCACCAGCACCGCCCCCAGGCCCAGGAACGACAGCGCCCGCCACAGCCCGGCCAGATGGGCGAGGTCAAGCACGAACACCTTGACCACCACCACCAGCACCACCGCCAGACCGGCCCGACGCAACATCGCCTCGCCCCGCCACAAACCGCCGGCCAGCAAGGCGACGCCACCCGTCAGCCACGCCACCGAATAGGCCCACAATTCCGCCTGCCCCACCGCGCCTTGGTTCAGATGCGGCCCGGCGAAGGCGTGCCGCACCTCAAGGCTGAGCCACAGGAAGGCAAAAGCGACGGACACGACGGCGCAGAGCCGGCCACCCCAATCGGGCACCGGCGGCGCCACCCGCCAATGCAGCGCGAACAGCACGGCGGGAACGCCATAGGCCAGCAACAGCACGTTCAGCACCGCCGCCTCGCCCACCGCCGAACCGGTCCACAACGGGTTGTCCAATCCGGCCTGAAACAACACTGCCGTCACGCCGCCCAGGACCAGCAACAGACGCCCGCCCCACAACGCCACCTTGTTCTCGCTCTTGTGCCAGACGACAAAGGCCACAACGCCGCCGGCCAGCCAGGTGGCGGCATGCAACGCGGTCTCGGCCAGCGACGGCAGGGCAGCGATGGTCAGCCCCCCCACCATCACATGATGGATTTCCAGGCTGGCCAGCAGCACCGCGAACAGCATGGCGCCGCCGTCCAGCACCGTCACCGTCAGGTCGGCACCGCTGCGGGCGAAACGCCGCGCCGCCAACCAAAAGGCGACGGCCGGCACGCCATAGCCGTAAAGCAGCCAGTTGACCACGCTGCCTTCGGCCAGGGCGTAATCCAGAATCTGGGGGTTGAACGCCAACCGCACCAGCACCGCCCCGGCCACCAACAGCGCCACCCGGCGCAGCCCGGCCACCGACAGGTGCCATTCCACCCAGGCGATGCCCGGCAGCATCAGGGCCAGCGCCACGCTCAGCCACGCCTCGCGCAAGACGGTGGTGACCGCCAGCGCCAGGGCGGCGACCACCGCCACCGCCACCGCCGCCAACGCCGCCTCGAGTCCCGGATGCTCGCGGTTGCGGGCGATGCGTTCCGCCGCCGCCACCAGGGCGCCGCCCAACAGCAACGCGGCGGCACACCATCCCCATTCGGGCCACGCCTCGGGCCGGCGGGCATAGGCGGCCACCAGCAACAATACCGGCGACACGGCGGCGGTGGCCGCCCACACCCATGGCCGTTGCGCCCCGTCCATCAGGGCGAAACCGGCAAAAGAGAACAACAGGATTCCCAGCGTCACCACCCCGGCGACCGCGCCATCGTCCACCGCGCCGCCACGCCACACCACCACCGCCAGCACCGCCGCCGCCAACCACGGCAAGCGGTCGAAAACCGCGTCGCGCCAACCGAAGGCGACGACGCCGATGGCGAACAGGAACGGCAGCACACGCACCGTCAGCGACGTGCCCGCCGCCTCGGACACCAGGGCCAGAAGGGCGACGACGACCAGGAACGCCGCCGTCACCACCCAACCCACCTGCCGCGCCTCGGCCGGCAGCGCCAGGGCCGGAATCCACGGCACCCCCAGACGGAAAGCGGCGAACAATCCGGCCAAGGCCAGCAGATAGCCGCCCAGCACGATTTCGTCGCCACCGTTCCACGACAGCAGCATCCACGCCAGGCTCCAGCCGGCGCTGGCGGCCAGCACCACCCAGGCCAGCCACCACCATTCGCGCCAGCGCAACAGCACCAGCATGGCCGCCGACACCGCCAGCAGATAGGTGAACAGCGCCAAGGCCTGGGGCTCGGACGAACTCACCAGCAACGGCACAGCGTAGGCGCCGGCCAATCCCAGCAAGGCGACGAAAGGCCCGTGCGACAGCGCCAGAACGGCGGTCAGCAAGGCCACCGCCGCCAGCGTCGCGAATGTCGGCACCGTGCCGACCATGCCGTACAGGGCGTGGGCGGCGAATACCGAGGCGAAGGTCATGGCGGCACCGGCACCGACCAGAGCCGGCGGCACATGACGGGCCATGGCCGGACGCCGCCGCAACACCTGCCCCAAAGCCATCAGACCAAGACCGCCGACCGCCCCCAGGGCAACCCGCGCCGTCGGCCCCAGAACCCCCATGTCCACCGACATCTTGACCAGGAAGGCGCCACCCAAGGCCAAGGCGACACCGCCCAGCCACACCAGCCAGCGTTCGGCCAGGGCCTGTTCCATGGCAGGACGGGCGGCGGGGGCAGGACGGGCGGCGGGAGCCTCGGCCGCCGGTTGTCGTGGTGGCGGCACATGGCCCGGTTCGGGCGGCAACACCTCGACCCGCGACGGGTGCACGGCCTCGGGCGGCGGTTCAGGTTCGGCTTCGGGTGCCGGCTCCCGCACCGGGGCCACGCCGGCGCGCAGCCGCAGCAATTCCTGTTCGACCGCGCCCAGGCGCTTGCGCAATACCGCAAGGTCGCCATCCACCCGTTTGGCCTGGGCCTGGGCGACCAGCGCCACGACAAAGCCGACCCCGGCCAACAGCAACACAAGCGTTCCCATCACGATTCCCCCTGTCCGTGACGCACCCATACCCGCATGTTCCCGGTCGCGGGCACCATTTCCACCCATTGCGCGGTCTCATGGTTCCACACCGGGCGGCGGCTGAACAGTCCGCACAACGTCTTTTCCATGTCGTCGCCGAGCGGACGCTCGATCATGACGCCGTCCCCACGAACGCCTCGGCCAAGCCCTTGACCGCGACGTAATCGGCCTTGCCGGTGGCCAGAAGCGGCAGGCGGTCCACCCGCAACACCGCCTTGGGCGCCATCAGTTCGGCCAGACCGGCGCCGCGGAAATGGGCCAGGACCGCGTCCCGCGTCACCTCGGCCAGTTCGGTGACCAGCACCAGTTGCTCGCCCTTGCGGGCGTCGGCCACCGCCACCACGGCATGGTTGCCCTCGGGCCAGCGGACGGTGATTTCGGCCTCGACCTTGCCCAGGGACACCATCTCGCCGGCGATCTTGGCGAAGCGCTTGGCCCGGCCCAGGATCCGCACATAGCCCAGATCGTCCACCTCGACGATGTCGCCGGTGTCGTACCAGCCGCCGCTCGGCGGTTCCAACACGGCCGGGGCGTCGGCGCGGTAATAACCCAGCATGACGTTGGGACCCTTGACCCACAGCCGGCCGCCTTCATCGACGCCGGGCACCGGCTCGACCCGGAACTCGATGCCGGGCAACAGGCGGCCCACCGTGCCGGCCCGGAAATGCATGGGCGTGTTGACCGCCAGCACCGGCGCCGTCTCGGTGGCGCCATAGCCTTCCATCAGCCGCAGACCGAATTTGTCCATCCACAGCTTGCGGGTCTGGTCCTTGACCTTTTCCGCCCCGGCGAAGACGTGACGCACCGAATAGAAGTCGTAGGCGTTGGCCACCCGGCCATAGCCGGCCAGGAAGGTGTCGGTGCCGAACATGATGGTGGCGTTGGTGTCGTAGACCAGTTCGGGAACGATGCGGTAATGCAGCGGACTGGGGTACAGGAACACCCGCAGCCCCGAGAACAGCGGCAGCAAAAGACCGCCGGTCAAGCCGAAGGAATGGAACACCGGCAAGGCGTTGAACACGCTGTCGGTGGGACTGAAGGCCACACGCGCCGACAATTGCGCGCAATTGGCCAGGATGTTGGCGGAACTGAGCACCACCCCCTTGGGCGCCCCTTCCGAGCCCGAGGTGAACAAGATCACCGCCGGGTCGTGGGCGGAGCGGCCGGCGCGGGCATGCAGACGGGCGGCGAAGGGGCGCAGCAGCAGCGCCCGAAGCTTGGCGAACAGGCCGATGCCGGCCGCCAGGTCTTCCAGATACAGCACCCGCACATGGGCCTTCAGCGCCTGGACCACCGCGTCCAGCCGCGCCTGTTCGACAAAGCGGCGCGAGGTGACCACCACCCGGACCCGCGCGGTGGCGCAGGCCGAGACCACGTTGCCCGGCCCGGTCGAGAAATTGAGCATGGCCGGCACCCGACCATGAAGCTGAAGCCCGAAGAAGGCGGCGACGGCGGCGTTGGCGTTGGGCAACATCAGCCCCACCGCCTCGCCGGCCTTGCTTTCCTTGGCCAGCACCCGCCCCAGCACCAGGGACGCGGTCACCAGCCGGTCGTAATCCAGCGGCTTGCGGGTGACGTCCTCGACCGCCGGGGCCGAGCCGCCGGCCAGCCGCCGGGCATCGAGCAAGGCCGAGAACAAGGTGCGTTCACGCCGCGCCGTCTCGAACATCATGCCCGACATGACGTCGTACAGGGCGGCGCCGATGCGCTGGCGCCGGACGCGACCCTTGACCTCGGCCGGCACGTCGAAACGGCGCGGCGGCAGCACGGTGATGGTGATGGTCGGGAACCAGTGCAGCCGGATCTTGCCCTTGAGCCGCGAGAACGGCGTGACCTGGGCACCGTCGATGCGCACCGGCACCACCACCGCGTCGGCGCGGTCGGCGACCATGCCGGGGCCTTCGTAAATCTTCATCAGGGCGCCGGTGACGGTGATGCGGCCTTCGGGAAAGATCACCAGGGACCGCCCCTCGCGCACCGCGCCGATCAGGCTTTTGGTGGACATGGGATTGGTGGGATCGACGGCGAAGGCATCGACCACCCGCAGGAACGGGCGCACCCACCATTGCCGGGCGACCAGCGTGTTGACGGCGAACACCGGCCGCTCCGGCAGGAAGGCGGCCAACAGGGCGGCGTCGATGAACGAGGTGTGGTTGACCACGATCACCGCCCGTTCACCCATCTCGGGCAGGTTCTCGACACCGACCACCTTGACCCGATAGGCCAGCCGGAACAGCGCGGCGAACAATCCCTTCAGCACCGCGTCGGGCAGCAAGCCGCAGATGTAGAGGGCGACGCCGAGATTGGCCGCTCCCATCAGCAGGAACAGCCCGGTCACCGACACCCCCGCCGCCAAAAGCACCGCGCAGGCCAGGGCGCCCGCCACCATGAACAAGGCGTTGGCGACATTGTTGGCGGCCACCGCGCGGGCGCGGGAATCCTCGTCCGAGCGAGCCTGAAGGATGGCGTAGAGCGGTACGATGTAGATGCCGCCGCAGACCGAAAAGGCCAACAGGTCGGCCAGCACCCGCCAGGTGCCCGGCCGGCTCAGGAACTCGCCCAGCGACAGCAGCACCCCCGATGCCTGGGCCGAGCCGGCGGCGGCGTAAAGGTCGAAGGCGAACACGGTCATGCCCAGGGCGGCGAAGGGAACGTGACGGGCGGAAATCTCGCCCTTCAGCAACCGCCCGCACAGCACCGAGCCCAGACCGATGCCCACCGAGAACATGGTCAGCATCAAGGTCACCGCATGGTTGTCGGCGCCCAGCACGTCCTTGGCGAAGGCCGGGAATTGCGACAGGTAGGTGGCCCCCACCAGCCAGAACCACGAGATGCCCAGCACCGCCAAGGTCAGGTCGCGCCGCGCCCGGATCAGCCGCCACAGCGCCCAACTGTCGCGCAGCGGCGCGAAGCGCACCACCACCTGGGAATTGCCGTCATGGGCACGCGGCAGCATCAGCGCGGCACCGAAGCCCAGGACGGCACAGCCCAGCATGGCCGCCCCCACCATGGCGACGCCCCCATCCATCAGGATCAGCGTGCCGCCGGCGATGGTGCCGACCAGGATGGCGAGGAAAGTGCCGCCCTCGATCAGGGCGTTGCCGGCGATCAGTTGGTCGCGGGCCAGAAGCTCGGGCAGCACCGCGTATTTGATCGGCCCGGTGAAGGTGGATTGCGTCCCCAGAAGGAACAGCGACGTCAGCATCAGCGGCACGCTTTCCGCCGCCAGTCCCCACAGCCCCAAGGCGGCGACGGGGATTTCCACCGCCTTCCAGAACTTCATCAGCCGGGTCTTCTCGACATGGTCGGACAATTGTCCGGCCAGGGCCGAGAACAGGAAGAACGGCGCGATGAACAGCCCGGCGGCCACGGTGGCCAGAACCGTGGGCTCCATTCCGGCGCCCGAACCCAGGCGGTAGATCACCAGGATGACCAGGGCGTTCTTGAACAGGTTGTCGTTGGCCGCCCCCAGGAACTGGCTGACGAACAACGGCCAGAAATGGCGATGGGCCAACAGGCGGAAAGTCCCCTCATGCATGATGCATCCCCCCTCAGGGATTGAGCGTGCGCCAGCAGGCGGCGGCGACGGTGGAAGACAGCGGCAGAAGCGGGCCGGACAGCCGGCCGTAAACCAGGGCGGTGGCCGGTTGCAGCAACAGTCCCAGCACCAGGGCGCAGGCCAGGTCGGGATCGGTCATGGTGACCTCGCCCGCCGCCTGGGCCTCAAGGATCATGGCGCGCAGCACGGTGACCGGGTTGTCGTCGCCGTCACCACCGCGCGCCAGCGCCTGATGCTGAACCAGCAGCAGGAAACGAAACAGGGTCGGGTCGGCATCATGAAACCCGAACACCAGGGCGGCGACGGCGTCGAGCCGGGCCCGCAGCCCCGCCACCGCCCGCACCGTGCGCAAACGTTCGGCGAAGGCCGCATAGTTGGACAGGAACAGGTCGGCGACCAGATCGTCCTTCGAGGCGTAATGGCGGTAAAGCGTGCCCTCGGCGATACCGGCCGCCTGGGCCAGATCGCGCACGCTGGTCTCGGCGACCCCGCGCGACGAGAACAGATCCAGCGCCGCCCGATGGATTTTTTGCCGGGTATGGCTTGCGTCACGCATGCCAACCTCCAAAAGTGAACGTTCACTCACATTCACACATTCCGTTGCATCCGTCAACAGCCCTTGGTTGAACGCCGCCCGGTAATGGGCGATGATCCGGCACGCACGACCAACAGGGGGTTCGGGGAAATGCGTTACGGCACGCTTGTCACCATCGCGGCCTTGGCATTGGGGGGAATTGGTCTCGGCGCCTGGGGCGTCAAGGACCTTCCGCGCTTTCACATTCCGGCCCAGCCGGCGGCCCAGGTCTCCTCGGCCCCTCGCCCCGCTCCGGCGCCCGCCGCGCCGCGGCCGGCCTCGGTGACGCCGGTCCGTCAGGCGACGCCGCAGCCGTTGGAAGGGGTCAAGCCGGGCGAGTTGGCCTTTCGCCGGGTAACCGTCGAGACCGGCGCCGAGGCGGCCGAGGCGTGTCTGGTGTTTTCCGCCCCCCTCGACGCCAGCGGCGCCACCCGCTACAGCGATTACGTCCAGGTCCCCGACGGCGTGCGCGCCGGATTTCGCGTCGATGACACCCGGCTGTGCCTGTCGGGCTTCTCTTTCGGCGACGAATACACCCTGACCCTGCGCCCCGGCCTGCCCGCCGCCTCGGGCGAGAAGCTGGCGGTGGAAACCCCGGTCACCGTCGGTTTCGAGGACCGCCCGGCCAGCGTCGCCTTCGGCCCCGGTTTCGTGTTGCCGCGCGAGACGGTCGAGGGCTTGCCGATAACCACCGTCAACGTCACCCGCCTCGACATGACCGTCTACCGCGTCGGCGACCGCCTGTTGGCCCGCATGCGCGAGAATCTGGTCGAGGACCGCAAGTTCTATCCCTACGAGGCCGCCGACGTCGCCAACGACGAAGGCCGCAAGGTATGGAGCGGTTCCATGGACGTGTCGGGGCCGCGCAACCAGGCGGTGACCAGCCTGTTCCCGCTGGCCCAGGCCATCGGCAAGGCCGAACCCGGCGCCTATCTGGTCACCGCCCGGAACCCCGACGCCACCAGCCGCGACGAAGACGGCTATTCCTACGATTCCGACTACGCCCCCATGGCCGGGCAATGGGTGGTGCAGACCGATCTCGGGCTGACCAGCTTCAACGGCGCCGACGGCCTGACGGTGTCGGTGCGTTCGCTGGCCACCGCCAAGCCGCTGGCCGGGGTGCGGCTGACCCTGATCGCGCGCAACAACGACGAGCTGACCCAGGCCACCACCGGCGCCGACGGCATCGCCCGCTTCGCACCGGGATTGTTGCGCGGCACCGGCGGCATGGCCCCGGTCATGGTGATGGCCTATGGCGGCGAGGATTTCGCCTTCCTCGACCTCAGGCGCGGCACCTTCGACCTGTCGGACCGCGGCGTCGACGGCCGCGCCCCGGCCGGCGCGGTGGACGCATTTTTGTACACCGAGCGCGGCATCTACCGCCCCGGCGAGACGGTGCACCTGACGGCGCTGGCCCGCGATTCCAAGGCCGCCGCCATCGCCGACAGCCCGCTGGTGGTGAAGATCCTGCGTCCCGACGGCAAGGAATACCGCCGCGTTACCGTCGCCGACCAAGGGTCGGGCGGCGGCGCCGTGGACATCAAGCTGCCGGCCAGCGCCAACCGCGGCAACTGGCAGGCCACCGCCCATGTGGACCCCGAGGGCGAGGCGGTGGGCAGCGTCGCCTTCGAGGTCCAGGACTTCGTGCCGCAACGGCTGGGCCTGACCATCGGCGAACGTCCCCAGGTGCTGAAACCCGGCGACGTCCTGTCCATCCCGGTCGAGGCGCGGTTCCTTTATGGCGCCCCGGCCGCCGCGCTGGGGGGCGAGGCCGAGATGATCGTCGAGCCGGACCCGGCGCCGTTCCCGAAATTCAAGGGTTATCGCTGGGGCCTGCCGAACGAGAAGTTCGGAGGCGAGCGGGTGACCCTGGCGGTGTCCGACACCGACGACAACGGCGCCACCACCGTCACCGGACAGGTGGGGACCGCCATCCGCTCCAGCCTGCCGCTGCGGGCCGACATCGGCATCGCCATCCGCGAGCCGGGCGGGCGCACCACCGGCGAACACGTCATGATCCCGCTGCGCACCGCCCCGGTCGCGTTGGGCGTCAAGCCGCGTTTCGACGGTGCGGTGCGCCGGGGCACCGACGCGGTCTTCGACGTGGTCGCGGTGAACGAAACCGGCGAGGCCATCGCCAGGACGGGCGTCGTCTACAAGGTGTTCAAGGACGTCTCGACCTGGCAATGGTACCGCTCGGGCTCGCGCTGGCGTTATGAACGCATCGCCCGCGAACGCGAGGTGGCCTCGGGCCGCGTGGACATCGGCGCCGCCGAACCGGCCAGCCTGCGCCAGATGGTCGATTGGGGATCGTACCGCGTCGAGGTTCGCGACGAACAAAGCGGAGCCGCCACCTCGGTATCGTTCTGGGGCGGCTGGTACGGCGACGCCACCGCCGACCGTCCCGACCGGCTGAAGCTGGCCGCCGACAAAGCCGGCTATGCGGTGGGCGAGGTAGCGCGCCTGCACATCGATTCCGAACATGCCGGCGAGGCGTTGGTGGTGATCGCCAACGAAAGCGTCCACGAAACCCGTACCGTCAGCGTGCCGGCCGGCGGCGGCGACGTGGACATTCCAGTGCGGCCCGAATGGGGACCGGGCGCCTATGCCCTGGTCACGCTCTATCGGCCGCTGTCGGAAAAGCTGGGCCATGCCCCGGTGCGCGCGGTGGGCGTGGCGTGGCTGGGCCTGGACGCCGCCGCCCGCACCCTGGGCGTCAACATCGGCAGCCCCGAACGCATGGTCCCGCGCCAGACCCTGTCGGTGCCGGTCACGGTGACCGGCGCCGGAAGCCACGCTTTCGTCACCCTGGCGGCGGTGGACCAGGGCATCTTGCAGCTGACCCGCTTCAAGACCCCGTCGCCGCAGGGCCATTACCTGTCCAAGCGCCGCCTGGGGGTGGGCATGCGCGACGATTACGGCCGACTGATCCGCGGGCTGGCCGGCGGCGACGACCAAGGCGGCGATTCCTTCGGCGGCAAGGGCCTGGACGTGGTGCCGACCCGCACGGTGGCGCTGTTCTCGGGCGTGGTGCCGCTGGGGGCCGACGGCACCGCCGCCATCGCCTTGGACGTTCCCGACTTCCAAGGTGAGTTGCGGCTGATGGCGGTGGCGTGGGACGGCGACAAGGTGGGATCGGGCGAGACCCGGCTGACCGTGCGCGATCCCCTTGTCGCCGAAATCATCCTGCCGCGCTTCCTGGCCCCCGGCGACCAGGGCCGGGCCACCGTCCTGATGCACAACGTGGACGGGGCCGAGGGCGGCTACGCCCTTGCCGTGTCGCGTTCCGGCGCGGTGGCGGGCGAGACCACCCACCGCACCCTGAGCCTGGGCAAGGGCAAGCGCGAGGTGTTCACCGTGCCGGTGTCGGCCGCCGCCGCCGGCGTCGGCCGGGTCGAATTGTCGGTCAAGGGGCCGGGCGGGTTCGCCATCGCGCGCGACTGGCCGATCCAGGTGCGGCCGGCGCAATTGCCCGAAACCCGCCAGAACGTCGCCGCCCTGGCGCCGGGCGAAAGCGTGGTCATCGATTCCACGGCGCTGGACGGATTGTTGCCCGGCACCGGTTCGGCGGCGCTGGGGTTGTCGCGCTGGCAGGGCATCGACGTGCCCGGCCTGTTGCGTTGGCTCGACCGCTATCCCTTCGGCTGTCTGGAACAGACCACCAGCCGGGCGCTGCCGTTGCTTTACTTCAACGACATGGCGTTGCTGGCCGGCCAGCGGCGCGACCAGAACATTCCCGAACGGGTACAAGACGCGGTCGAGCGGGTGCTTGACATGCAAAAGCCCGAGGGCGATTTCCGCATGTGGGGACAATGGGGATCGGACGCCGACCCGTGGTTGTCGGTGTTCGCGCTCGACTTCCTGACCCGCGCCGCCGACAAGGGCTATGACGTTCCCGCCGCCGCCCTGACCCAGGGCCGGCAATGGCTGAAACGCGCGGCGGCCACCGGCAACGCCGAAGTGCGCGCCTATGCCATGGCCTTGCTGGCGGCCAAGGGCATGGCCAATGCCGGCGACCTGCGCTACTTCCACGATTCCCAACCGCCCAAGAGCGCCATGGCCCACGCCCATCTGGGGGCGGCGCTGGACGCGGTCGGCGAACGGGCCCGCGCCGCCACCGCCTTCGAGGCGGCGCGCAAGGCGCTGGCCGCCAACCCGACCGATTACGTCGAGCTGCCTTATGGCTCGCATCTGCGCGACGCCTATGGGGTGGCGGCGATCATGGCGGCGTCGGGCCGTGCGGCCCAGGTGTCCCAGGTGCTGGAACTGGCCGGAACCCTGGGCGCCCCGCCCGAGGAGACCACCACCCAGGACAAGGCCTGGATGCTGTTGGCCGCCGCCGAGATGGCCAAGAACAGCGCCAAGCTGGCGGCCGAGGTGGACGGCAAGCCGGCCCCCAAGGGCGATCCCGTCTCGCTGCCGCTGGCGGCCGACGATCTGGCGCGGGGGGTGACGGTCAAGAACGTCGGCGACGGGCCGCTGTTCCGCGTGGTCTCGACCGAGGGCGTGCCGGCCGAACCGTTGCCGGCCGTCGCCAACGGCGTCACCATCAACAAGCGCGTCCTGACCATGGACGGCCAGCCCGCCGACCTGTCGGCCGTCCATCGCAACGACCGTCTGGTGGTGGTGGTCGAAGGCATCGGCACCAGTCAGGTCAGGGGCACCTACGCCATCTTGGACCTGTTGCCCGCCGGCTGGGACGTCGAGGGCGTTCTGCGTCCCGAACAGCCCGGCTACGACTGGGTCGGCCGGCTGTCCGAGGCCGAAAACCGTCAGGCCCGCGACGACCGTTTCGTCGCCGCGATCGCCTTGCCCAATTGGCAAATGGACCGGTCCGACCCCGATTACCCGTCGCGCCTCTGGAACTCCGACACCTGGGACTTCCGCGTCGCCTATGTGGTGCGCGCGGTGACGCCGGGGACGTTCGCGCTGCCGGCGGCCAGGGTCGAACATATGTACGCGCCGCGCATCCGGGGCCGGACCGAACCGGGCCAGACGGTCATCGGCGAATGATCCCGCTTCCACGAATTCTCAATTCGTGGAAGCGTCCTGCGGCCAGGCGGGCGCTGGGGATCGGACTGGCGGTGACGGTGTTGGCCGTCGCCGCCGACCGGCTTTCCCCGCCCGACCTCGGGCGGTTCGAGGACCGCTCGACCGTGGTGCTGGATTCCGACGGCCGGCTGTTGCGCGCCTTTCCCAGTCCCCAGGACACATGGCGCCTGCCGACCCGTCCCGATCAGGTCGATCCCCTGTACCTTGCCATGCTGCGCACGGTCGAGGACCGGCGTTTCGGCTGGCATCCCGGCATCGACCCGCTGGCGGCGCTGCGCGCGATGGGACAATGGGCACGCCACGGCCGGGTGGTCTCCGGGGCCTCGACCCTGTCCATGCAGGCGGCACGACTGTTACAGCCCAAGGCCCGCACCTGGGGCGCCAAGGTCGAGGAAAGCTTGAGGGCGATGCAGCTTCAGGCCCGGCTGGGAACCGACGGCGTGCTGGGGATCTATTTGACGCTGGCGCCATTCGGCGGCGCATTGGAGGGGGTGACCGCCGCCAGTCTGGCGTGGTTCGGCAAGGACCCGGTCCATCTTGGTCCGGCCGAGGCGGCGTTGCTGGTGGCATTGCCGCAATCGCCGGAACGGCTTAGACCCGACCGCCACCCGGCGGCGGCGCGGGCGGCACGCGACCGGGTGCTGGACCGCGCGGCGGCGGCCGGCATCATCGCCCGCGACGTGGCCGAGGCGGCCAAGACCGCCGACATCCCCGCCTTCCAACGCCCGCTGCCCATGCAGGCCCCCCATCTGGCGGAGCGGCTGGCGACGGCCGCGCCACGGGGTGCCGTCATCCGCACACGCATCGACGGCGGATTGCAACGCCGGCTGGAAGCGCTGGCACGGGCCGAGGCCGAACGGCTGGAACCCGGCGCCGACGTGGCCATGGTGATCGTGGCCAACGCCGACCGCCGGCTGTTGGCCAGTGTCGGCGCCGCCCACTGGCTGAGCCGCCAGACCGACCTGACCCTGGCGACACGGTCGCCCGGTTCGACATTGAAGCCCTTCATCTACGCCATGGCCTTCGACGACCTGTCGCTGCATCCCGGCACGCTGATGACCGACATGCCGCAACGCTTCGGCCATTGGCGGCCCGACAATTTCGACCACGATTTCCACGGCACCCTGACCGCGCGCGAAGCCTTGCAGCGCTCTCTCAACATTCCGGCGGTGCAGGTGCTGGAGCGGGTCGGCCCCATCCGTTTCGTCGCCCTGATGCAGCAAAGCGGAATCCGGCTGGCCTTTCCCCCCGGCGGCGAGGAACCGGGCCTGCCGCTGGCCCTGGGCGGGGTAGGCATCCGGCTGCTCGATCTGGCGACGCTGTATGCCGCCCTGGCCGATGGCGGCCGGGTTCTGCCGCCGTCGATCCTGGCCGACACCCCACCGCCCGAGGCCCGACGTCTGGTGGGCGAAGCGGCGGCCCGCGCGGTGTTGACCGTGCTTGAGGACAGCCCCGCCCCCGATGGTTTCGCCCAAGGCTCGGCGGTGGCGCGGGCCCGCCGCATCGCCTTCAAGACCGGCACCTCGTTCGGCTTCCGCGATGCCTGGACGGTGGGAACTTCCGCCGATTACACGGTGGCGGTGTGGGTGGGCCGGCCGGACGGCGCCCCGCGCCCCGGCGCCATGGGGCGCGGCACCGCCGCCCCGGTGCTGTTCCGCGCCTTCGACCTGTTGCCGCCCGACCACGCGCCACGGCCGCGCCCGACCCAGCCCGACCACGCCCTGTTCCACCGCGCGCCGCCGCCGGCCCTGGCCCGACTGGAGGCCGAAAGCAGAACGGATGGCGGCGCCGCCGCCCCCTTGCGCATCCTGTTCCCACCCGATGGCGCCATGGTGGAAAGCCTGGACGACGGCATCGGCCTGGACGCCGCCGGCGGACACCCCCCCTATCGCTGGATCGCCGATGGCCGGCCGCTGGGCGGGGAAACCCGCTTCTGGCGCCCCGAAACCGAGGGTTTTTCCCGTCTGGTGGTGACCGATTCCGATGGCCGCCGTGCCGCCGTCACCATCCGCGTCAGCGTGCCCGGCGACTGAACCGGACAACAACAGTGCCGTGTCTAAAAAATATGCACCGCCATTCGTGCACATTCTTTGAGCCACTCCCGAAGGATGTGCTAGCCTGTTTCCCTTGATCGAACCGTTCCCGGGGAAAGCATGGGTATCCGCGTCAAGCTGCGTCACACCACCCGTTACACCTATGACCGCCCCGTCAACCTGTCGCCACAGGTGGTGCGCCTTCGCCCGGCGCCGCATGCCCGCACACCGGTTCTGTCCTATTCGCTGGACGTCGAGCCCAAGCCCCATTTCATCAACTGGCAACAGGACCCCCAGAGCAACTGGCTGGCGCGTCTGGTGTTCCCGGACAAAACCACCCAATTCGTGGTGGACGTCGATCTGGTGGCCGACATGTCGGTGGTCAACCCGTTCGATTTCTTCCTGGAGCCGGCGGCCGAGCATTTCCCCTTTCAGTACGATCCGGCGCTGGACCACGAGCTCAAGCCGTTCCTGTTGCGCGAAGAGGCCGGGCCGCTGTTGAGCGCCTTCCTGGCGACCATCCCGCTCGACCCGCCGGCCCAGACCACCAACTTCCTGGTGGCGCTGAACCAGCGCCTGCAACAAGAGATTTCCTACACCATCCGCATGGAACCGGGGGTGCAGACGCCCGAGGAAACGTTGTCGCTGCGCTCGGGGTCGTGCCGCGACAGCGCTTGGTTACTGGTGCAGGTGCTGCGCCATCTGGGACTGGCCGCGCGTTTCGTGTCCGGCTACCTGATCCAGTTGGTGCCCGACGTCAAGGCACTGGAAGGACCGGTGGGCGCCGAGGTCGATTTCACCGACCTGCATGCCTGGACCGAGGTCTACCTGCCCGGCGCCGGCTGGATCGGCCTTGACCCCACCTCCGGCCTGTTGACCGGGGAAGGCCACATCCCGCTGGCCGCCAGTCCCGACCCGTCCAGCGCCGCCCCGATCACCGGCGCGGTGGACCCGTGCGAGGTCGGCTTCGAACACCACATGGAGGTCATCCGCGTCGAGGAGACCCCGCGCGTCACCAAGCCCTATACCGAGGAACAATGGGCCGACATCCTGGCCCTGGGCGACGCGGTGGACCAGCGGCTGACGACCGGTGACGTGCGGCTGACCCAAGGCGGCGAGCCGACCTTCGTCTCGGCGCTGGACATGGACGCCGAGGAATGGAACGTCTCGGCGGTGGGGCCGACCAAACGCGCCTATGCCGACCAGTTGATCCGCCGGTTGCGCGACCGCTTCGCGCCGGGCGCGCTGATCACCTATGGCCAGGGCAAGTGGTATCCGGGCGAAAGCCTGCCGCGCTGGGCTTTTTCCCTGATCTGGCGCGAGGACGGAGAACCGGTGTGGGGCGATCCGGCCCTGATCGCCACCGAAGAACTGGACCATCATCCCGACGTGGAAACGGCACGGCGCTTCACCGCCGCCCTGGCGGAGAACCTGGGCGTCGATCCGGCCTATGCGCACCCGGCCTACGAGGACCCGGTGCATTACCTGTTGCGCGAACAATCCTTGCCGATAAACGTCGATCCCGAGGATTCGCGCCTTGCCGACCCCGAGGAACGGGAGCGGCTGGTCCGCGTGTTCCGGCAAGGGCTGGGCACGCCGGTCGGCATGGTGTTGCCCCTGCAACCGTGGCAGGCCCAAGACGGCCATCGCTGGCTCACCGGCCCCTGGCCGACCCGCGACGGCCGGCTGTTGGTGCTGCCCGGCGATTCGCCCCTGGGCTTCCGCCTGCCGCTCGATTCCCTGCCTTACATCTCGGCCGACGACTATCCCTACCATTCCGAACGCGACCCCATGGAGCCACGGCCACCGCTACCGGAGCGTCACCGCATGATGACGGCCCGCGTCCCCGGCGGCGGCGAGGCGGCGGCGACACAGGTCGCGCAGGTGCCGGGCATTGCCCTGCGCCCGCGCCAGACGCCGAAGGGACTGGTGTCGGACGGCGTGCGCACCGCCTTGGCGGTGCAGCCGCGGGACGGCCACATCAACGTGTTCCTGCCGCCGGTGGAAAGCGCCGAGCAATATCTGGATCTGGTCACCGCCGTCGAGAACGCGGCGCGCCAGACCAACAGCCCGGCCCGGATCGAGGGATACCCACCGCCTCATGACCACCGGCTCAAGGTGCTGAAGGTCACCCCCGATCCCGGCGTCATCGAGGTCAACGTGCAGCCGGTGGAATCGTGGCGCCGTCTGGTGCACGACACCCAGGCCCTCTATGAAGAGGCGCACCAGTGCCGGCTGGGCACGGAAAAATTCATGGTCGATGGCCGCCACGTCGGCACCGGCGGCGGCAACCACATGGTGTTGGGCGGCGCAACGCCCTATGACAGCCCATTCCTGCGCCGCCCCGATCTGTTGGGCAGCCTGATCCGTTTCTGGCAGAACCACCCCAGCCTGTCCTATCTGTTCTCGGGCCTGTTCATCGGCCCGACCAGCCAGCACCCGCGCGTGGACGAAGGCCGCGACGATTTCCTTTACGAAATGGAGATCGCGCTTTCCCAATTGCCGCCCAAGGGCCGCGACTGTCCGCCATGGGTGGTGGACCGGGTGCTGCGCAACGTCTTGGTGGACGTCACCGGCAACACCCACCGCACCGAAATCAGCATCGACAAGCTTTACTCTCCCGACGGCCCCACCGGACGGCTGGGACTGGTGGAGTTCCGCGCCTTCGAGATGCCGCCCCATGCCCGCATGAGCCTGGTGCAGCAATTGCTGCTGCGTGCGCTGATCGCCCGGTTCTGGGACCAGCCCTACACCCAGCCGGTGGTGCGGTTCGGGTCGGCGCTTCGCGACCGCTTCATGTTGCCGCACTGGCTGGAACAGGATTTCAACGAGGTCCTGGAATGGCTGGCCCTGGGCGGCATCCGTTTCGACCCGGCCTGGTTCGCCCCACATTTGGAATTCCGCTTCCCGCTGGTGGGCGAGGTGTTCCACGCCGGCATGCGGCTTGAACTGCGCAACGCGCTGGAACCATGGCACGTCCTGGGCGAGGAGCCGGGCGCCGGCGGCACCGTGCGCTATGTGGATTCCTCGGTCGAACGGCTTCAGGTCAAGCTCTGCAACCAGGCCGGAAACCGCTATGTGTTGACCTGCAACCGTGTTCCGGTGCCGCTGGCCGCCACCGGCACGGCGGGCGAAGGAGTGGGCGGCGTGCGCTATCGCGCGTGGGGGCCGGCGTCTTGCCTGCATCCCACCATCGGCGTCCATTCGCCGCTGGTGTTCGACCTTGTCGATTCCTGGACCGGAATCAGCGTCGGCGGCTGCACCTATCACGTCGCCCATCCCGGCGGGCGCAGTTATGATACCTTCCCCGTCAACTCCTACGAGGCCGAGGCCCGGCGACGCGCCCGCTTCTTCGCCTTCGGCCACGCACATGGGGCATTGACGCTTCAGCCGGCCAGGGTGCATCCAGACTATCCCAACACCCTGGACCTGCGGCTACAATAGGACCCTGTCGCGTGCTGACCGAGGAGCTGACCATACCGGCGTTCTATCGCCCCACCGAGCAGGGCCTGGACGAGATGATGGCCGAGGACGGGTCCGTCCGTGCCCATTGGCAGGCCTTCGCCACCTCCTTCGCCGCCCTGTCGCCCGCCGATCTGGCGCGGCGGTGGGAATTCGGCCAGACATTGCTTCAGGAAAACGGCGTCACCTACAACGTCTATGGTGATCCGGCGGGACTGGAACGGCCGTGGCAGCTTGATCCCCTGCCGGTCATCCTGTCGGCCGGGGAATGGGCGGGAATCGAGCGCGCGGTGATCCAGCGCGCCAGCCTTCTGGAAGCGGTGATCGCCGACCTTTACGGCCAGCGCCGGCTGATCCGCGAACGGCTGATCCCGCCATCGCTTCTGCACGCCAATCCCAACTTCCTGCGCCCCCTGGCCGGCACCCGGCCGCCACAGGGCCGTTTCCTCGACACCTACGCGGTGGAACTGGCGCGCACCCCGGACGGCGGCTGGCAGGTGGTCGCCGACCGGACCGAGGTCCCTGCGGGAACCGGCTACGCGCTGGAAAACCGCACCATCGTCAGCCGCGTGCTGCCGGAATTCTTCCGCGCCATGCCGGTGCGGCGGCTGGGTCCCTTCTTCGACACCATGCGCGCCACGCTGCGCGCCCTGAGCCCACGGCGCAACGACGACCCGCGCATCGTGCTGATGACGCCCGGCCCCTACAACGAGACCTATTTCGAACACGCCTTCCTGGCCCGCCACCTTGGCCTGACCCTGGTCCAGGGCGAGGATCTGACGGTTCGCGACAACAAGGTTTTCCTGAAGACCCTGACCGGCCTGCAACAGGTGGACGTCATCGTCCGCCGCACCACCGGCGAATGGTGCGATCCCTTGGAATTACGCGGCGATTCCACCCTGGGCGTCGCCGGTCTGGTCCAGGCGGCGCGCACCGGTACCGTCGCCGTGGTCAACACCCTGGGCAGCGGCCTGTTGGACGGCAGCGCCATCATGCCGTTCCTGCCCGGCATCGCCCACGCCTTCCTGGGCCAGGACCTGCTGTTTCCATCGGTGCCGTCGTGGTGGTGCGGCCAGGACGCGGAACGCGAGACCGTATTGGACAACCTGGAGCGGCTGGTGCTGCGCCCGGCCTTTCACAACCGCACCCGACCGGTGGTCGGCGCCGGCCTGGACACCCCACAGCGCCAGGATCTGATCGCCGCCATCCGCACCCGCCCCTGGGACTGGGTGGCCCAGGAAATGGCCGCCATATCCACCGTGCCGGTGTGGACCGAAGGCGGGCTGGAATCCCAGCACATGGTGATCCGTCTGTTCGCCATGGCGACCGAGGACGGCTGGACGGTGATGCCCGGCGGACTGGCCCGCGTCTCGCCGGCCCGCGACCTGTTGGCGGCGCGGCTGCAAAGCGGCGGCGGCGGCAGCAAGGACGTGTGGGTTCTGTCCGACGCCGCCACCACCGCCCAGACGGCACCGCGCGCGGCGGCCGCGCCGGTCCGTCTGACCCGTGGCAACCGCGACCTGCCGTCGCGCGTCGCCGACAACATGTTCTGGCTGGGCCGTTACGTGGAACGGTGCGAGATCATGACGCGCAAGCTGCGTGCCGCCGTCTCGCAGATCGAGGAAGCGCTGGACCAGGGAGACGAGGCCCGCGCCGCCTATGGCGTGCGGGTCATGGGCAAGCTGGGGCTGTCGCTGCCGGCCGGGATCGAGCGCATGAAACCGCACAAACTGGGCGGCGCGCTGATGGCCCATCACGGCGACCAGGACACCGGCGGTTTGGCCAGTACCGGCGAACGTCTGGGCCGGGTGGTGGCGCATCTGCGCGACCGGCTGTCGGTGGACACCTGGCGTGCGCTTCAGCAATTGCGTGACCGTATCGTCAAGCTGGACCGCGAGGACGGGCGCGGCGTCGCCGCCAAGCTCAACACCATCATCCTGACCGGCGAGGCGGTCAGCGGACTGGCCATGGAGAACATGACGCGGGGGCCGTTATGGCTGTTCCTCGACACCGGCCGCCGGGTCGAGCGCGCCATCACCGTGGTCGACACCATGGCCGGCGCGCTGTCCTGGGCCGACGGCGAGGACGAGGTGCCGCTCGACCTGCTGCTCGACATTTCCGACAGCACCATGACCTATCGCTCGCGCTATCTGGCGGCGCCGCGTCTGGCCGGAGTCATGGACCTGCTGTTGGCCGACGAAACCAACCCGCGCTCGCTGGCCTTCCAACTGGAAGCCTTGTCCGACCACATGGACCGTCTGGCGGCGCTGGCCGGCGGCGACGGTTTCCTGCGCCCGGAACAGCGTCAGATGACCGTGCTGTGCGGCATCGTGCGCACGCTCGATATTCCGGTGCTGTCCAGTTTCGACATCGACGGCGGCTACCACGACGCCGAACGACTGTTGGAAAACATCCGCTCGCGTCTGTGGGGCGTGTCCGAGACCCTGACCCGGCAGTATTTCACCCACGCCCAATGGCGCCTGCCCACCGCCAGCCTGGACTACCTGCCATGAGGTATCGCGTCCGCCACGTCACCACCTACCATTACGGCGAAGCGGTGCTGTTGTCGCACCACGCGGCCCATCTCAGCCCACGGGTCTGTCCCGGCCAAAGCCATGACCGGGCACGCCTGGACATCCTGCCGGTTCCGGCGGTGCGCGACGACGGCAAGCTGGATTATTTCGGCAATCCCATCACCTTCTTCACCATCCAGGATGCCCACGACCGCCTGACGGTGGACGCCAGTTTCGAGGTGGAAACCAGCCCGCCGCCGCCCTTGCCGCAACTGGACCGCACGCCGTGGGAAACGGTGGCGCAAGAGTTGGCCGAAGGCACCGCCCCCCATCTGGCCCCGGCGCTGGATTTCCTGTTTCCGTCCTATCAGGTGCCGCAACTGGCCGAGGCCAGAAGCTATGCCGAGCCCAGCTTTCCCCCAGGCCGGCCGCTGGTCGAGGCGGCACTGGATCTCATGCACCGCATCCACGCCGACATCGCCTTCGATCCCGAGGCGACAACCGTCGGCACCCCCCTGGCCCAGGTCTTCGCCGAACAGCGCGGCGTGTGCCAGGATTTCGCCCACATGGCCATCGCCGCCTTGCGCGCCATGGGACTGGCGGCGCGCTATGTCAGCGGCTACATCCGCACGCAGCCGCCGCCGGGCAAGGAAAAGCTGGTGGGGGCCGACGCCAGCCACGCCTGGGCGGCGGTGTTCCTGCCGGGCTGGGGCTGGCTGGACATCGACCCCACCAACGACTGCCTGGCCGGCGAGGATCACATCACCGTGGCCTGGGGCCGCGACTACGACGACGTCAGCCCGTTGCGCGGCGTGGTGCTGGGCGGCGGCCACCACGACATCAACGTCGGCGTCGACGTGGCGGAAGCATAGCTGCGTTACGAACACCCCCCCTTTTTCCAAAAGGCCTCCTCCGCTTAAGATCGGCTGTCATCCGATCGCAACGAACCTGGATCGCTCCGGGTCTGCGGCGTTCGCGCGAGGGGGGGAAAGAAACATGTCCATCTGCCTGACCGATATCATGGAGCGAGAGTTCTGGCAGGATTTCCAGGATAGCTTTTCCAAGACGACCGGCATGGCCGTCTTGACCGTCGACAACCAGCAACCCGTCACGGAAGGCAGCAACTTCACCGAGTTCTGCATGGAACTGACCCGCAAAAGCCCCGAGGGCGCAAGGCGTTGTACCGCCTGCGACCTGCAAGGCGGGAAAAAGTCACGGGAAACGGGGAAGCCTTATGTTTACGAATGCCACGCGGGTTTGGTGGACATGGCCGCGCCGATCGTCGTCGATAACGAACAGATCGGTTCGGTCCTGGCGGGGCAGGTGTTGCCCAATCCACCCGACGAGGCCAAGTTCCGCGCCTATGCCGTGGAATTGGGAATCGACCCGGACGCCTATGTGGCGGCGGTGAAGAAGGTTCCATACGCCTCTCGCGAGAAGATCGAGGCCGCCGCCGACCTTCTGTTCCTGATCTCGATGAAGATCGGACAAGTATGGCACCAACGCAGCCTGATCGAACGGATGTCATCGGCCATCCGGGAGGATCTGTCCAGGATCCGCGACGCCTTGTCCAAGATCGAACGGGAAAGCAGTTCGGTCACCCAGGCACAGCAGGAATTGAACGAATCCATCCTCGACATCAGCACCACCGCCGAACGTATCGGCACGGTGGCGGCGGGTATCCGCATCATCGCCAACCAGACCCGCATGCTGGGACTGAATGCGTCCATCGAGGCGGCACGGGCCGGCCAGCTAGGGCTGGGCTTCGGTGTGGTGGCACAGGAAGTGCGGACCTTGTCGTCCCATTCTTCGCAAACGGTGGACGAGATCAACGTCTTCACCGCCAGCATCAAGGACAATATCGCCGCCATCAGCGCGGCCGTTAATGTTTCGCTCAAGGCGTCCGAACACGAGACATCGTTCATCGACCAATTGGTGTCGTCGTGCGACGACATCGCCCGTCGGTCGGAGGAGATCACCCGCTTCGCCGCCTCGATGAGCCGAACCAAGTGATCTGGACACACGGAAAGACTAAAACCTAAACCCCCTCTCCCAGACGTCGGCTGAAATCGGCCAGCAACTGATCCAACACGTAAGGATCGGTGCAGGCGTGGTGCAGCCGCGCCGCCAGCGGAACCAGCATGCGCCCGCCGTCCTGATAGCGCTGGCCGAAATAAAAGAAGCTTTGCCCCACCATCTGGGTGGGCCGCCAATGCAGCGTCAGGCCGGTGAAACGCAGGTTGGGCAGGTTGCCGACGAAATGCGCCAGACTGAAGATTTCCGGCTCGGATTGCGGGGGCGTGGCCGAACGGGCCAGGGCCAGACGCTCGCCATAGGCGGCGGCGAAAGCCGGGTAATCCTGACCATAGACGTCCTCCAGCACCAAGGACTGGAAACGGGCGTCACCCCCCACCGCCACCGGCACGAACAACGGCGGATTGTCCAGCCGATACCAGCGGCCGTCGACCTTGCGCAGGTTGAACGACGGATGGTCGGCCAGGGCTCGCAGCAAATGCCAGGTCAGGAAGGCGAAGAACGACGGGGTCGGCTTGCCCTCTTCGCGCATGCGGCCATAGCGGACCCAACCGGCGCTGACGTCCAGTTGCAACGTCATGTCCACATGTGGGTTCTGTCCGTCCTCGGCCCCGAAGAAATCCAGGGACCACCCCAGCCAACCGGGCAATTGGGCGGGATCGACAAGATGGGGGCGAAACCGTGGGTCGATGGCGGTCATGACGCGAGACGTTCCAGCAAGGGGCACAAGCCCCCGAAAGGAAACACGGCCGCCACCGCCGCCAAAGACAAAAAAAGCGGCCGCCGGTTGCCCGGCGGCCGTATCCAGGGTTTCCCTTGAGGCACGGGGAATTTACAGGCCGTATTTTTCCGCCAGGACCGGGTCCTTGGCGGCCACGCGCTTGGCGAGGTCGACGATCACCTTGGCCTGCTTCCAGGTGGCGTCATCTTGCATCTTGCCGTCGATCATCACCGCGCCGGTGCCGTCGGGCATGGCGTCCAGAATCTTCTTGGCAAAAAGAACTTCGTTCACGTCGGGACTGAACACCGCCTTGGCGATGTCGATCTGGCTGGGGTGCAGCGACCACGCGCCGGCACAGCCCAACAGGAAGGCGTTGCGGAATTGCGCCTCGCACGCCGCCGAATCCGAGAAATCGCCGAACGGACCATAGAACGCCTTGATCCCGGCGGACTGACAGGCGTCGACCATCTTGGCCACGGTGTAATGCCACAGATCCTGCTGGAACAAGGTGCGCGGCGCCTCGCCCTGGGCGTCCTGCAACACGCCATAGAACGGATGGCCGCCGCCGACCCGCGTCGTCTTCATGCCGCGCGACGCCGCCAGATCGGCCGGGCCCAAGCTCATGCCGTGCATGCGGGGACTGGCTTGGGCGATGGCCGCGACGTTTTCCACACCCAGCGCCGTCTCCAGGATGGCGTGGATCATGATCGGGCGCTTGACGTTGTGCCTGGCTTCGAGCTGGGCCAGCAACTGGTCGAGATAGTGGATGTCCCACGGCCCTTCCACCTTGGGCAGCATGATCACGTCCACCTTGTCGCCGGCGGCGGCGACGATCTCGGTGACGTCGTCCAGGAACCACGGGCTGTTCAGGCAATTGACGCGGGTCCACAGTGAACAGCCGCCAAGGTCGGCGTTCTTCGCCACCTCGACGAAGCCGGCGCGGGCCGCCTCTTTCGCGTCGGCGGGGATGGCGTCTTCCAGGTTGCCCAAAAGCACGTCCACGTTCTTCGCCATCTCGGGCACCTTGGCCCGCATCTTCTCCACATGCGGCGGGAAGAAGTGGATCATGCGCTCAAGCGTCACCGGCACCTCGCGATAGGGAGCGGGAGCACCGATGGCCAGCGGCTCGAAGAACTTCTTGGGCGGCTTGACGGTCATGGGAAACGCAATCCTCTTACCTGGAAAACTGTGTTACGGTAATAATATTCCGTTTTGTGCGTCGCACAAGGTGGAAAATTAGAAATCTGCCGCCCCCTGCCGCAACCCACGCACGATCTCGACGTAATCCGGTTCGTCGTCCGGGTTCAGGTAACCGTGGCGCACCAGGAAATCGACCAGCACCAGATTGACGTTGAACTTGAAGGCGTCGGTGTCGCGCACCAGGGCGGCGATCTCGGTCACCTCCATCACCCGGAAATCCTCGATCTCGCCATCGGTGTTGCGCGGGGCGAAACCAACCGGCACGCTCAAATCGAAGCAGAACATGGTGTCCGGCTTGAGCCCCCAGCGGTCCTCGTGACAATAGGAAATGGCGCCGACGGGACGCGCGGTGCGGGCCAGATCGGGACCGACATCCGCTTCCTCGGCCGCTTCCTTCAGCAGGTTTTCCATCAGGCCCAGTTCCGCCGGCTGGCCCCCGGCGATCATGTTGTCCAGCTTGCCCGGCGCCACCGCGCGGTCGGCGGCGCGCCGCGCGATCCACAATTGCCGGGATTCCGGTACGTCCGCGACGACACCGTTGACGTGGATGCCATAGGCCCGCACCCCGAACAGGCTGACCAGGGCGCGGTCGACGTTCATCACCACCGGCGCGTTCCATCCCGCCGCCACCCGGTACCATTCGCCCTTGAGCCGCGGCGCGCCGTGGCGTTCGGCCAGTCCGACGCAAGCCTCGGCCACCGCTTGCGTCCGGTCCTCGGGCGTCGCCAGGGCCGGACACAGCCAGACGCTGTCCTCGCCCACCTCGAACACCTTGCCCCACTCGGCCAGCCACGGCAGATGGTCGCGCCGTACCCAACCGACGCGCACACCCGCCACCACCAAAGGCACGAACCGCCCCAGATCGTGGGTGTTGCAGGCGCGGATGTGGTCAAGGAAAGCCATGGGGAAACTCCGTGGAATGCCTGGGCCAAGGCAAACACCGCCAAGGGTCGGCCGTCAACGGCGCAAAGATCGAATCCTGGCGGCGATGACAATGGTGTGACCATCAACCGCGCATGCCCATCTTGCGCAAGGAAATTGCGCGCGCTCGTGGACGAAAGCTTGGCGTCTGGCTATACTCGCGCGCTCCCGGACGAGGAAACGGGGAATTTGGAGGAGAGGACATGACCGATTTTGCCAAGAAGACCCTTGCCGATTGGGACGCCCTGGCGTCCAAGGACCTCAAGGGCAAGTCGCCGGACACCCTGAACTGGGAAACCCCGGAAGGCATTCTGGTCAAGCCTCTCTATACCGCCGCCGACCTGGAAGGCCTTGAGAACCTGGACACCCTGCCCGGTTTCCCGCCGTTCCTGCGCGGGCCGCGCGCCACCATGTACTCGGCCCGGCCGTGGACCGTGCGCCAGTACGCCGGCTTCTCCACCGCCGAGGAATCCAACGCCTTCTACCGCAAGAACCTGGCCGCCGGCCAACAGGGCATCTCGGTGGCGTTCGACCTTGCCACCCATCGCGGCTATGACAGCGATCATCCGCGCGTGGTCGGCGACGTCGGCAAGGCCGGCGTGGCCATCGATTCCGTCGAGGACATGAAGATCCTGTTCGACGGCATCCCGCTGGACAAGATGTCGGTCTCGATGACCATGAACGGCGCCGTTCTTCCCGTGCTGGCCGGCTATATCGTCGCCGCCGAGGAACAGGGTGTGAGCCAGGACCTGCTGTCCGGCACCATCCAAAACGACATCCTGAAGGAGTTCATGGTCCGCAACACCTACATCTATCCGCCGGCCCCCAGCATGCGGATCATCGCGGACATCATCGACTACACCTCGAAGAACATGCCGAAGTTCAACTCCATTTCGATCTCCGGCTACCACATGCAGGAAGCCGGCGCGACGGCGGTGCAGGAACTGGCCTTCACCCTGGCCGACGGCCTGGAATACGTCCGCGCCGCCTTGGGCCGCGGCCTCAAGATCGACGACTTCGCCGGGCGCCTGTCGTTCTTCTGGGCGATCGGCATGAACTTCTTCATGGAAGTCGCCAAGATGCGCGCCGGCCGCCTGTTGTGGGCCCGCATCATCAAGCAGTTCGATCCGCAGAAGCCGGCCTCCATGGCCCTGCGCACCCACTGCCAGACCTCGGGCGTGTCGCTGACCGAGAAGGACGCCTACAACAACGTCATCCGCACCACCATCGAGGCCATGGCCGCGGTGCTGGGCGGCACCCAGTCGTTGCACACCAACGCGCTGGACGAAGCCATCGCCCTGCCGACTCCGTTCTCGGCCCGCATCGCCCGCAACACCCAGTTGATCATCCAGGAAGAGACCGGCATCCCGCATGTGGTCGACCCGCTGGCCGGCTCGTACTATGTCGAAAGCCTGACCAACGCCATCGCCGAGGAAGCCTGGAAGCTGATCCAGGAGGTCGAGGCGCTGGGCGGCATGACCAAGGCCGTCGAGTCGGGCATGCCCAAGATGAAGATCGAGGAAGCCGCCGCCCGCCGTCAGGCCCGCATCGACCGCGGCGAGGAAGTGGTGGTCGGCGTCAACAAGTACCAGCCGGCCGAGGAAGCCCCCATCGAGATCCTGGAGGTGGACAACACCAAGGTCCGCGAATCCCAGATCGCCCGTCTCAAGCAGGTCAAGGCCACCCGTGACCAGGCGGCGGTCGACGCCGCCCTGGCCGCGCTGACCAAGGCCGCCGAAAGCGGCGAAGGCAACCTGTTGGAACTGGCCGTGATCGCCACCCGTGCGCGGGCCACCGTCGGCGAAATCTCGGACGCGATGGAAAAGGCCTTCACCCGCCACCGCGCCGTCAACCGCACCATCTCGGGAGTCTATGGCGGCGTGTACAAGGACGACGAAAACTTCGCCAAGCTCAAGGCCGACATCGACGCCTTCGCGCGTGATGAAGGCCGCCGCCCGCGCATGCTGGTGGTCAAGATGGGCCAGGACGGCCACGACCGCGGCGCCAAGGTGATCGCCACCGCGTTCGCCGACATCGGCTTCGACGTGGACGTCGGCCCGCTGTTCCAGACCCCGGAAGAGGCTGCCCGCCAAGCGGTCGAGAACGACGTGCACATCGTCGCCGCCTCGAGCCTGGCCGCCGGCCACAAGACCCTGGTCCCCGCCCTGATCGAGGATTTGAAGAAACAGGGCGCCGGCGACATCCTGGTGGTTACCGGCGGCGTCATCCCGCAACAGGATTACGACTTCCTGTACAAGGCGGGCGTCGCCGCCGTCTACGGCCCGGGCACCAACATTCCCAAGGCCGCCGCAGAAATCCTCGAGCTTCTCAAGAAGAAGAAGTCCGCCGCGTAAACTGACGGACACTCCGACGAGCGAACGGCCGGGCGAAAGCCCGGCCGTTTTGCGTCAAACCCATTGGCGGGCGAAAGCCCGGCCGTTTTGCCTTACCGGCATCAGAGATTGCGGCTTGCCCGTTTGACGATGTAGGCGGTGGCCTTGCCCGCGCCTTGCGACCACTCGGCGCACACCTCGCGCACCCAGTCGGGATGATCCTTGCCGGCGTCGTTCAGCCAGTTGGCCACCGAATCCTGGACGTAACGGTCGGGATCGGCGCAAAGCGGCTGCAACACCTTGAGGCCGGGGCGGGGATCGGCGCGCAGGGCCCCCACATGGGCGCACCACACACCGCGCGGCCGCGTCGCCTCGCTGGCGAAGCGGCGCAGATAGGGCGACGCCTCGGCCGTCCACGGTGTCAGCATATCCAGCGCCCGGACCGGTTCGGCGACGATGGCGGCGCGAATGCCCAGCCATGCCCATTCGCGTACGCCGAAATGCGGATCGTCGGCTAGCGGCCGGATCATCATCAGCCGTTCCTCAAGGCTAAGATGCGGCAACAAGCCGATGGCATAAGCCGACCAGCCGCGCACGGTGTCCGAGGGATGCTCGGCCAACTCGACCACCGCTGCCTCGCCGCGTGCGTCCAGCACCAGTCGCGCGGCCAAGGCCATGCGGCGGGTGATACCGTCGCCCGCCGCCGCCCGCAACGGCGCCGGGTCGATGCCGGGACAGGTGGCTTCCATCAGGGCGGCGAAATCGATGGCCAGCCCCTCGGGCAGGCTCATGGTCTCGGCGGTGCCGGCGGTGAGCGCCGCCAGCACCGCCGGGTCGATGTCGGCGCGCGAGCGGGCGCCTTTACGAGTCGCGGGCAAGGGCGCGCCCGGTCAGGATTCGCACGCCAAGGCACGCCAAGCGATATCGCGACGGCAGAAGCCCTCGGGCCAGCGGATGCGGTCCACCGCCTGATAGGCGCGTTCGCGCGCTTCCTTGACCGTGGCGCCAGTGGCGGTGACGCCCAGCACGCGGCCGCCGGTGGCGACGACCTCGCCCTCGGAATTGCGCGCGGTGCCGGCATGCAGGACGGTGACGCCCTCGACCACGTTGGCGTCGTCCAGACCGCGAACGACCGTGTTCTTCTTATAGGAACCGGGATAGCCCTCGGCCGCCATCACCACCACCAGGGCGCAATCGTCGCGCCATTCCAGGGTGACGCCCGACAAATTGCCCTCGGCCCCGGCCAACAGCACCGGCAACAGGTCGGATTTCAGCCGCGCCATCAACACCTGACATTCCGGGTCACCGAAACGCACGTTGTATTCCAGCAGCTTGGGGCCTTGCTTGGTGATCATCAGCCCGGCGAACAAGACACCGGTGAAGGGCTTGCCATCCTCGGCCATGGTGCGGATGGCCGGCAGGACGCAGCGTTCCATCACCTCGGCCTGAAGCTCGGGCGTCAGCACCGGCGCGGGGGAATAGGCCCCCATGCCGCCGGTGTTGGGGCCGGTGTCGCCATCGCCCACCCGCTTGTGGTCCTGGGCGCCGACCAGGGGAATGGCGGTGTTGCCGTCGCACAGGGCGAAGAAGCTGATTTCCTCGCCGTCCAGGAACTCCTCGATCACCAGTTCGGAACCGGCGTCGCCGAACACCTTGTCGCCCATCATGTCATCGACGGCCTTCAGGGCCTCGTCCAGAGTCATGGCGACCACCACGCCCTTGCCCGCCGCCAGACCGTCGGTCTTGACCACGATGGGGGCACCCTTTTCGCGGATGAAGGCCTTGGCGGCGTCGATGTCGGTGAAACGGCCGTACCAGGCGGTCGGGATGCCCGACTTCCACACCACGTCCTTCATGAAGCCTTTCGAGCCTTCAAGCGCGGCGGCGGCGGCGGACGGACCGAACACCTTGATGCCCGCCGCCTTCAACTTGTCGGCCAGACCCAGCACCAGCGGCGCCTCGGGCCCGACCACGACCAGATCGACGGCATTGTCGCGGGCGAAGGCCACCAAACCGTCCACGTCCTCGGCACCGATGGCGACGCATTCGGCCACCTCGGCGATGCCGGCGTTGCCCGGCGCGCACCACAATTGCGTCAGCAGGGGCGATTGCTTGAGCTTCCAGCACAACGCATGTTCGCGGCCGCCGCCGCCCACCATCAGCACCTTCATGGCGCGCCCTCCGACTTTGAAGAATCCTTGGCGGGGGTTTTAACATGGTCGCCGGGGTTTGCAATCATCGGCCCGCCGCGCCATGATCCGACCATGACCGACACCCCCGCCCGCCCCGCCAGCAACGTCCCCGAATTCACCGTTTCCGAACTGTCCGGCAGCCTGAAGCGCACGGTCGAGGAAACCTTCGCCCATGTCCGGGTGCGCGGCGAAATCTCGGGCTTCAAGCGCCATTCCTCGGGCCATCTGTATTTCGCGCTGAAAGATGCCGACGCCGTGCTGGACGCGGTGTGCTGGCGCGGTCAGGCCGGACGGCTGGCCATGAACCCGGAAGACGGCATGGAGGTGGTGGCCACCGGCCGGCTCACCACCTATCCCGGCCGGTCGAAATACCAGATGGTGGTCGAGCGCATGGAACTGGCCGGCCAGGGCGCGTTGCTCAAGCTTCTGGAGGACCGCAAGCGCAAGCTGGCGGCCGAGGGGCTGTTCGACGCGGGGCGCAAACGGCCCATCCCCTTCCTGCCGGAGGTCATCGGCGTCGTCACTTCGCCCACCGGCGCGGTGATCCGCGACATCCTGCACCGTTTGGCCGACCGTTTCCCGCGCCGGGTGTTGCTGTGGCCGGTGGCGGTGCAAGGTGACGGCGCCGCCCAGCAGGTGGCGGACGCCATCCATGGCTTCAACCAACTGCCCCTGGACGGGCCGGTGCCGCGCCCCGACGTGCTGATCGTGGCGCGCGGCGGCGGGTCCATCGAGGATCTGTGGGCGTTCAACGAGGAAGTGGTGGTGCGCGCCGCCGCCGCGTCGAAAATCCCGCTGATCAGCGCGGTCGGCCACGAAACCGACACCACGCTGATCGACTTCGCCTCGGATCTGCGCGCCCCCACCCCCACGGCGGCGGCGGAAAAGGCGGTGCCGGTGCGGGCCGAACTGGTGGCCCAGGTGGCCGATTGCGGCGGCCGCATGGTGGGGTCCATGGCGCGCGGGATCGAGGAACGCCGCGTGCGGGTCGAGCATCTCTCCCATGCCCTTCCCAATCCCCGAAGGGTGATCGAGGATTGCGCGCTCAGGCTGGACGACCGGGTCGAACGCCTGCGTCTGGCCTTGCCCAACCTTTTGCACAAGCGCGGCGCCGACCTTGAGCGGTTGGCCGCCCGGCTCAAGCATCCGCGCGAGTTGCTGAGCGAGAAGGGCCACGCCCTGACGCAATTGTCCACACGGCTGGACCATGCCATGAAAAGCGCCGCCGCCGCCGAAAAGGCCCGCATCGACAAGGCGGGGCTCAGGCTGGAACAGATGGCCGAACGCTTGCCCCCGGCCATGGGACGTGTCCTCGACGACCGCGCCGCCCGCGTCCAGTCGCTGGCCGCGCTGCTGGAAAGCTACAGCTACAAGGGTGTCCTGACCCGCGGTTATGCCGTGGTCCGCGACGCGGCGGGCGCGGTGATGTCGGCCGCCGACGCCCAGGCCGGCGCCGGCTGGAGCGTGGAGTTCGCGGACGGCAAGACCGAGGTGGTGGTCGGCCACGGCCCGCCACCCGCCGCCCGAAAACACAAGACCAAGGACGACGGCCGCCAGGGCAGTTTGCTCTAGCGGCCGATCGGTAGGTCGAGCCAGGGCGGCAAGGCGCCTTCGTAGACCAACTCGTCGACGATCTGGCGCAGGATCTGGCGCCCCATGCGGGTCGAGGCGGTACTGAGCATCATGCCGAGATGGGGCTCCAGCAGCGCGTGGATTTCCACCCGCTCGGTCGGTTCGCTTCCCAGACGGCGGCGCGGCGGGCTGACGGTGTTGATGTGGTTGAGCGCCAGTTCCTGAACCGCCGCCTTGAGCAACGTCTCGGCGGTGTTTTTTTCCAAGATGTTCTGATACTCGGGCGAAGCCCGCTCGGCCTGGGCCCACGGCTTGGCCGGCGGTTCCGGTTCGGGGGCCGCGCCACCATCCAGTTGCGCCGCCACCTTGCCAACCATGCGCGCCGCCGCCATCTCTTCGTCAGGAGTGCAGCCATTGGCGACAGTGCGCGCCATCAACGCACGCAGACGGATCAACAGCCGCTCCCGCACGGCTTCGGTCATTGGAGGAACAGCCATCGCACCCGAACAAGAAAAACACACGCTGAACAACAGTGTAGCGGGTGCCTGGGGCGCTGTCGACGTGACCGCGCGACACGGAAACAACATGCACAGGACAGGTGACTTCCGAACGATCTGTGCCTAAAGTTGCCACGCAGAAGCGGGAAGGAGGCCAGGATGGCACTCGAAAAGGGACGGGTTCTTGAACGCAAGGTGTTCTATGCCGGCCAAAACGTCTTCAAGGAAGGCGATTCCGGCGACCGCGCCTATCTGATCCAGGACGGCACCATCGAGATCAGCAAGAACGGCCTGATGCTGGCCACGCTGACCAAGGGCGAGCTGTTCGGCGAGATGGCCTTGGTGGACGACCAGCCGCGCATGGCCACGGCCAAGGCGCTGACCGACGTGTCGGTGGTGATCATCGGCCGCGACGCCTTCCGCGAGAAGCTGGCCCGTTCGGACCCGTTCATCCGTGGCCTGCTCAACATCTTCGTGCGTAACATCCGCAACCTGACCCGCTGATGAGCGACGTCACCGGCCGCATGACGGCGGATTTCCCGCTGTGGTCGCCGGAACAGATGTTCACCCTGGCCGCCGACATCGAACGCTATCCCGACTTCATCCCGTGGTGCAAAAGCGCCCGCGTGGTGTCGCGCCAAGACACGATGTGGCAGGTGGAAAACCATTTCGGCGCCGGGCCGGTGGACGCGACGTTCCGCACCATCGCCCGGCCCGATCCGCCGCGCAGCCTGGAGATCACCGCCACCCAGGCGCCGTTCCGCCATTTCCGGCTGGAATGGCGGTTCGCGCCCCTGCCCGGCGGCGGCTGCCGGGTGGCCGCGTCCTATGCCCTGGCGCTACGTTCGCCTATCCTGCACGGATTGGCGCGTCTGGCCATGCCCGAGGCGACGCGCAAGGTGATCCTGCGTTTCAAGGAACGTGCGGCGACCCTGTATGGCGGCGATACGTCGCGGATGCTATAACGGCCCACCTTTTCGCATCAGGTGATTTCCCATGGCCGCCGAGCAAGACCGTCCCGAATCCATGCCCGCCGACGCCCCCGTGCGCGAACAGACCGCCACCTTCCGGCCGGTGGCCGAAGGCATGGAACAGCACGTCAACGTCTACCATCCGGTGCTCGACCATGGCTTCGTCGCGGTCAAGGACTACATGGGCGACGACGTCTCGGTGTTGCAGATGGCGCGCATGAGCTACGGCAAGGGCACCAAGAGCCTGGCCGACGACCGCGCCTTGCTGCGCTATCTGATGCGTCACCTGCACACCAGCCCGTTCGAGGGCTGCGTCATCAAGCTGCACGTCAAGCTGCCGATCTTCGTCATGCGGCAATGGGTGCGTCACCGCACCGCCAGCCTGAACGAGTATTCGGCGCGCTATTCCATCATGCCCGACGAGTTCTACCTGCCCGAGCCGGCGCAATTGGCGGTGCAGTCCAAGGACAACAAGCAAGGGCGCGGCGACACCTTGTCGCCGGAACAGGCGGCCGAGGTGCTGCGTCTCCTGCGCGAGGACGCGCAGCGCAGCTTCGGCACCTACCACAAGCTGCTGAACGCCGACGAAGACGGCAACCCGATCGAGGAAGACGGCTTCGGCATCGCCCGCGAACTGGCCCGCATCGGCTTGCCGGTGTCGGCCTATACCCAGATGTACTGGCAGACCAACCTGCACAACCTGATGCATTTCCTGCGGCTGCGCGCCGACCCGCACGCCCAGTACGAAATCCGCGTCTTCGCCGAGAAGATCCTGGAGATCATGGCCGATTGGGTGCCGGTCACCACCGAGGCCTTCCGCGACTACCAACTGGAGGCCGCCCGCGTCAGCCGCATGGAAATCGCCTTGCTGCGCGATCTGCTGGCCGGCAAAGCCAGCATCGCCGACGCGGCCTCTTACGGCATGGGAACCCGCGAAATCCGCGAATTCCAGACCCGGTTCGGGGTTTGACCCGAAAAGCAAAGGCCCCGCGAAGCGGGGCCTTTTTTCTTACTGCAACGCGTCCAACTGCATCTGGACTTCCTTGCGTTCGTCGCTGCCCTCGGGCAGCAGCGACACCAGCCGTGTCCACAGGTCGCGGGCCTTTTTCGGGTTGCCCGCCTGCACCTCGGCCAGACCGCTGAAATAAAGAGCGTCTGGGTTCTTGGGATCGACGGCGACGATCTCGCGCATCACGCGGACGAATTCCGCCGGCAAGGTCCCGCCCTGCGGCACCTCGGCCAGCAGCAGCGAGGCGAATTCCAGCCGCACCTGAACGTCGCCGGGAAGACGCGCCACCGCCTTGCGATAGGCGTCGGTGGCCTTGTCCATCTGGCCCATCACCCGCAACGACCGGCCCAGCATGGCCCAGCCCTTGCCGTCCTCGGGCTGTTGTTCCAGCCGCGCGGTCAGGCTGGCCACCATGTTCTGGATCAACGCCGCCTGATCCTGCATTTCCTTGATCTTTTCCGCCCGCGCGGAATAGGGCTGGTCGGGCAGGTTGGGACGGCCCAACAGCGCATAGGCGCCGAAACCGACCACCGGCACCACCACCAGCACGGCGACGGCTGCGGCGAACACCCGGCCGCGCGACGCCTTGCCGCCCTGCCCGACCTCGCCCAAGGCCAGGATGCGGCGCTGGATTTCGGTGCGCGCGGCTTCGGCCTGGTCGGCGGTCAGGGTGCCGCGCTCGACCTCGCGGTCGATTTCGGCCAACTGGTCCTTGTAGACCGTCAGGTCATAGGCGGCGCGCGACAGCGCCTCTTGCTTGCGGGCGCGCAACAGCGGCAACAGCAACAAGGCGACGGTCGCCGCGGTCATGGCGGCGAAGACGATCCAGATCATTTTTCTTCTTTCAGCAAGGCGTCCAGGCGACGCTTTTCCGCCTCGGTCAACGGCGCGGGAGCGGCCGGGTTCTGACTGGCGCCGCGACGGCGATAGAACGCCCACACCGCGACCAGACCCAGCCCGAAAAAGGCGAAGGGCCCCAGCCACAACACCAGGGTAGTGGGCTTGAACGGCGGGCGCAGCAACACGTAATCGCCGTAACGGTCGACCACGAATTTCTTCACCTCGGCATCGCTTTTGCCGCTTTGAATCTGTTCACGCACAACGATGCGCAGATCCTTGGCCAGATCGGCGTTGGAATCCTCGATGGATTCGCTTTGGCACACCAGACAGCGCAGTTCCTTGCCCAGGTTCTCGGCACGGGTTTCCAGCGCCGGGTCCTTCAGCATCTCGGAGGGGTCGGCGGCCAGTGCGGGAAGGCTGAGCATCCCCAGGCCCAAGGCGAAAAGAACGCGCTTCATTTGCTCAGCTCCTGGACGATGGGGCCCAGCACGGTCTTCCACACCTCGGGAGTGATGGGGCCGATGTGCTTGTACCGGATGACGCCGTTGCGATCGACCACGAAGGTTTCCGGGGCGCCGGTGACGCCGAAGTCGATGGCGGCGCGGCCCGGCGCCGGGTCGGCGCCGACACGGTCATAGGGGTCGCCGTGCTTCTTCAGCCACTTGGCGCCCTCGACCGGATCGTCGCGCCAGTCGATGCCGTGAATGGTGATTCCGGCCTTCTTCAGTTCCATCAGATAGGGGTGCTCCTGAACACAGGCGATGCACCACGACCCATAGATGTTGACCAGGGACACCCGACCCTTGAGGTCGGCGGTGGACAGCCCGGATTCGGCCGGCCGGCCGGGCAGCGGCGCCAACGACATCTCGGGCACCGGCCGGTCGATCAGCATGGACGGCAACAGCCGGGGATCATGGTTCAACCCCCATTTGAACACCGCGACCAGGGCCAGGAAGCCCACCAGCGGCAACAGGTAAAACAGGCGGCGCATGGGTCCTCCCTTTCCTAAGCCTTGGCGGGCTGCGTCTTGGCGCCGGCACGGGCGCGTGTCGGCGCGCCGACACGGTGGCGGCGGTCGCTCAGCGACACCAGGCCACCGATCACCATCACCAGGGCCCCCATCCACATCCATGGCACCAGCGGGTTGAAATAAAGCCGGGTGACGTAGCCGCCATCGGGGTCCTTGTCGCCGACCACAGCATAGACGTCGCCCCAGAAGGTGCCGACGATGGCCGCCTCGGTGGTGGGGCGCGGCGGCATCTTGTAGGTGCGCTTGGCCGGGGTCATGGTGGCGAAGGGCTTGCCGTCGCGGGTCACCTCGAAGGTGCCGGTAGAGGCGACGTAGTTCGGTCCCTGGACGTCCCGCACATCGGTCAGGGTGAAGGTGTAGCCGGCGACGGTGACCGCCTCGCCGACCTTCTGGCTTTGCACCGATTCCTGTTTCCACGCCGACGACGCGGTGGCGCCGGCGATGAACAGCGCCAGACCGGCATGGGCCAGGGTCATGCCCCAGGCGGCACGCGGCAGACGCCGGGCGCGGCCCAAGGCCTCGGCCGGGGCCTTGAACAGCCGCACCCGTTCGGCCCATTCGGCCAAGGTGCCGAGAAACAGCCACACGGCCAGACCGATGCCGCCCGCCGCCCACCACGGGCCGGCGGTGCCGCCTTCAAGGAACCAGGTGACGCCGGCCGCGACCACCGCCAGACCCAGCACCAGCTTGAGCCGGCCCAGCACGCCCATCAGGTCGGCGCGTTTCCACGACATGAACGGTCCGGCGGCCATGGCCAACACCATGGGCACCATGAGAGGCACGAACACCGAATTGAAGAACGGCGGTCCCACCGACACCTTGCCCAGGTCGAAGGCGTCGGCGAACAGCGGATAGAGCGTGCCCAGCAAAACGGTACCGGCACCGGTGGCCATCAGCACGTTGTTGAGCAGCAACGCCCCCTCGCGCGAGATGGGCGCGAACAGGCCGCCGGTCTTGAGGCTGGGGGCGCGCACGGCGTACAGGGCGAACGATCCGCCGATGGCGATCACCAAAAGCCCCAGGATGAACACGCCGCGCGTCGGGTCGGAGGCGAAGGCGTGTACCGAGGTGATGACGCCCGAACGCACCAGGAAGGTGCCCAGCAGCGACAGGCCGAAGGCCAGGATGGCCAGGAAGATGGTCCAGCTTTTCAAGGCATCGCGCTTTTCCACCACCACGGCCGAATGCAACAGCGCGGTGCCAGCCAGCCACGGCATGAAGGAGGCGTTCTCCACCGGGTCCCAATACCACCAGCCGCCCCAGCCCAATTCGTAATAGGCCCACCACGACCCCAGCACGATGCCGCAGGTCAGGAACACCCAGGCGACCAGGGTCCACGGACGCACCCAGCGCGCCCAGGCGGCGTCGACGCGGCCTTCGATCAGGGCGGCGATGGCGAACGAAAACGCCATCGAGAAGCCGACATAGCCGAGATAGAGGAACGGCGGGTGGAAGGCCAATCCCGGATCCTGAAGCAGCGGGTTGAGTCCCTGGCCGTTGATCGGCGGCGGGTCAAGCCGCTCGAACGGATTCGAGGTGAACAGGATGAACAGCAGGAAGCCCACGGTGATCATCGCCTGCACCGCCAGCGCGCGGGCCTTGAGCCCAGGCGGCAGATTGCCGCCGAACAGGCTGACCGCCAGCCCGAACAACGCCAGGATGGTGATCCACAGCAGCAGCGAGCCCTCGTGGTTGCCCCACACGCCCGACACCTTGTACAGCAGCGGCTTGTCGGTGTGGCTGTTGCTGAACACGTTCATCACGGAAAAGTCGGACACCACGTAAGCGTGGGTCAGGGCGGCGAACGACACCGCGACCAGCAGGAACTGCACCACCGAGGCCGGGCCGGCAAGGCCCATCAGCACGGGATCGTTGCGCCGCGCCCCCCATAGCGGCACCACGGCCTGCAAAAGTGCGACGCCAAGCGCCAGGATAAGGGCGAAATGGCCGATTTCGGCGATCATGGACTTTCCTCTGCGCGGCGGAAATTATTTAGCGGGCTGGCTTTCACCCTGCCAGTGCCCGGTCTTCTTCAAGCTTTCAGCCACTTCCTTGGGCATGTAGTTCTCGTCGTGCTTGGCCAGCACCTCGGCGGCCTGGAACTCGCCATCGGGGCCCATCTTGCCCTCGGTCACCACGCCCTGGCCCTCGCGGAACAGGTCGGGCAACAGGCCGGAATAGACCACCGGAAGGGTGTGGGCGCCATCGGTGACGCGGAAGCGCACGATGGCGCCGTCCTTGACCACCGACCCTTGTTCCACCAGACCGCCCAGACGGATGCGGCGGCCTTCGGTCGGCACCTTGGCTTCCAGGATCTCGCTTGGGCTGAAGAAGAACACGATGTCCTGTCTGAGCGCGGTCAGCACCAGCGCGGCGGCGGCGCCGACGGCCAGCACGCCCAGGACGACGAAATAAAGACGGCGTTGCTTGCGGGTCATGACACCTGGCTTTCGGGGGGTTGCGTATCCGGGGCGGCGCGACGGCGGCGGCGGTTGGGGCGCATCGACTGCAACTGCTCCAGTTCGACCTCACGCAAGCGGGCGGCGCGGACCGACGCCCACAGCACACCCGCCAGCACCACCACGGTCAGGGCATAGGACGACCACACATAGCCGCCATAGCCGCCCATGGACAAAAAGGCGTTCAAGGATTCCATCGTCAGGCTTGCTCCGCTTGTCCGGCCGCGTGCACCTGGGCCATGCGCAGGGTGCGGACCTTGGCCGCCGCGATCTCGGCCCGTGTCCGCAAGATCAGCACCACCACCCAGAAGGCGTGGAAGCCTACCGCCATCAGCATCAGCGGAATCATCATCGACGAATCGATGGCGGGACCGCCCATCTTCACCACGCTGGCCGGCTGGTGCAGGGTGTTCCACCAATCCACCGACCACTTGATGATGGGAACGTTGACCACGCCGACCAGGGACAGGATGGCCGCCGCTTTCTGCCCGCGCTGGGGGTCGTCGAAGGCGTCGGCCAGGGCCATGTAGCCGAGATAGAGGAACAGCAGGATCAGCATGCTGGTCAGGCGCGCGTCCCACACCCACCACGTACCCCACATGGGCTTGCCCCACAACGCGCCGGTCACCAGACAGACGAAGGTGAAGGCGGCGCCGACGGGGGCGGTGGCGCGGGCCAGCAAATCGGCCAGCGGATGTTTCCAGATCAGGGCCATGGCCGAGCACACCGCCATGGCGGTATAGCAGAACATGCCCATCCAGGCCGCCGGCACGTGGACGTACATGATCCGCACACTCTCACCTTGCTGGTAATCGGCGGGCGACCCGGCAAGGCCGAACCACAATCCGGCCCCCAGGGTCAGAATGGCGACGCCCATGGCCCAAGGAAGGACCAGGGTGGCGATCCGCATGAAGCGGGCAGGGTTGGCGAAGCGATGCATGGGCCTAACCTTTACCGTCCTTCCGTGTTCAATTCCAGCGCGGTTACGCGAGGTTACACACCCTTAATGAATCCCTGAAACCAAGCGGCAGCGACGACACGGCCACGCATATGGCGCGGTGTCCAGACGATTCCACGGCGAAGGATGAAAAAGCTTTGACGAAGGTCAGGCGGACGGTCTTTTGCCGCCTTTTGCCGGCGCGTCGGGCACCAGATGCAGCGTCTTGTCGGGCCGCGCCCCGGCCAGCCAGCGTTCGGCCAGCTTGGGCTGGTCCAAAAGGGCGGCGACCGCCGCCACCAGTTCCAGCGACACCGCCGCCTTGGGCGCCAGCTTGGCCACCGCCTTGACCACCCCGGCCAAGGCACTGTCATAGATGCGCTCGGGCGTTTCCAGATAGACCGGACGCAACTCTCCGGCCGCCAGCTTGCGGCGCATGGACTCGATGTCTTCGTAACAGGCGGCGCAGAAATCGGCGTCGATGGAATGCAGGCTTCGACACCGCAGCGGCCGGGCCTCGTAAATGGCGCAAGCCCCGTTTTCGCCCAGGAACGGACAGGCCACCTTGGAAGCGGCACGTTGTCCGGTGGTCATGCCGGTGGTCGTCCTGGCGACCTCGCGGACCCGTGCGGTCAGAACGTCGCGTTCGGCAGCGGGCATCTCGGCAAGGTGGCGGGCGACACGCACCGCCTCGGGGACCGACACCCCCACCTGTTGGTGGCAGCACCAGCCGCACCCGGCCTTGCAGGCGCTGGCCGGCGCCTCCAACATGTAGCGCAGGTTGCTCCGCCGCGCGTTCCAGGTGGCGTCGGCAATGCGGAACACCCCGTCCAACGCTTGGCACAGGGCGGCGATTGTGGGTTTGGGCCAAACCCTGGCGATCTCGCCGCGGGCGGCCTCGACCAGAAAGTCCTCGGAGGCGGCTAGCATGGCGCCAGAGCCTATGCCGTCCGGCGCCCACATGCAATCGCGGCGCACTGTCCGCGTGACAAATATGCCACCCGTGCGATTTTACCTTTGAATTGTGCACAAAGTATGAGGATGATCGTTCTTAAGGGGGAGAGAAGATCGGGGTCGATGGACATGGTTCCATCATGGCGGCATTGGACGCTTTGCGTCGTTTTCGGGATTTCGGCGTTGCTGACGCCGCCGGCCCTGGCACAAGCCGTGCCGGCGGGTGGCAGCATGTCCGCGCGCGCGCACGAACCCATCCGGCCGTTACGGCCGCCAACCGGGCTGGACCGGGACAAGGTGGCGCTGGGGGCGCGTCTGTTCCACGATCCCTTGCTGTCGGCCGACCAGACCGTGTCGTGCGCCACCTGCCACCCGTTGGCCCATGGCGGCGCCGATGGTTTGCCGGTATCGCTGGGGGTCGGCGGCGCCAAGGGCACGGCCAACAGCCCCACCGTCTACAACACCAACCTGAACGTGGCGCAATTCTGGGACGGCCGTGCCGCCACCCTTGAGGAACAGGTCAACGGCCCGTTGACCCATCCGGCGGAAATGGCCACGTCATGGCCGGCCTTGCTGGCGCGGCTGGAGCAATCCCCCTATGTCGCCGAGTTCCGCAAGGTCTACGGCGCCGATCCCGACGAAATCCGGGTGCGTGACGCGCTGGCTCAGTTCGAGCGGTCGCTGGTCACCCTGGACGCGCCGTTCGACCGCTGGCTGGCCGGCGACGACAACGCCCTGTCCGCCGAACAGAAGCACGGCTATGCCCTGTTCAAGTCCTATGGCTGCGCCTCGTGCCACCAGGGCGCCAATGTCGGCGGCAACATGTTCCAGCGCTTCGGCTTCTACGGCAACTGGTTCGCCGATCGCGGCCGCACCGCCCAGGGCGATTTGGGCCGTTACGCGGTCACCGGCAAGGCGGCGGACAAATACGTGTTCAAGGTTCCCAGCCTGCGTCTGGTCACCCTGACCGCGCCCTATTTCCACGACGGCAGCGTCGCCGACCTGAGCGAGGCCATCCGCATCATGGCCCGCTATCAGCTGGGCCGCGACATCCCCGAAGGCGACATTGCCCCCATGGTCGCCTTCCTGGGATCTCTGGTCGATCCGGCCCGGCTGGCGACGGCGCCATGAAGCGCCTGTTGCGACCCACGCTCATGGTGTTCCTGGCCGCCATGGTGGTCGCGGTCACCGCCTTCGCCATCCTGAGCCGCAGCGGCGTCGACGCCCGCCGCCACGCCGACGTGCTGGGCACCTTCGACGCCCTGGCCGAGGCCGAGACCAGCCTGGACCGCGATCTGTTGCAGGTGATGGCCGGATTGTTGCCCCATTACGACACGCTGGTCAGCCACAGCGCCCGCCTGCATTCCCTGTTCGACCGGCTGGACGCGGCCGCCGACTGGCCGGAACTGCCGCTCGACGACCTGGCGAGCTATCGCACCCGGATCGAGGCCAAGCTGGCGGCATCGGAGCAGATCAAGGCCGCCGCCAGTTTCGTCGCCAAGGAGAACGCCTACCTGCCGTTCGTGGTGGCCGGCTTCGTCGCCGGTGCCGACCGCGACACCGCGCTGAAGGTACAACAGGCGTTGATCTCCCTGACCACGGACGGAGCGGATGACGACCGGCTGAACGCACCGGTCGCCGCTTTCGCGACCTCGGCCGATCCCGCCTTGCGCGGCATCGGCCAACACATGCAGGTCTTGCGCGAACAGCGGTTGATCCTGACCCAGGCGGTGGACGGCTATTTCGCCATCAACTCGCGCGCCGCCCTTGATGCCGCGCGCGAACGCTACATGGTGGCCTTTGGCGAACGCCAGGACCGTTCCGCCGTGCTGGAGCACGCGCTGGAGTTGGTGGCCGCCATGCTGTTCCTGGCGCTGGGCGTCACCATCTCGCGGCTGGGCCATGCCCACGAACGGGCCGAACGGGCCCACAGCCAGTTGGTGGACGCGGTCGACAGCCTCCAGGAAGCCTTCGCCCTGTTCGACCACGGGCGCCGTCTGGTGCTCAGCAACGCCCGTTACGACGCCTTGTTTCCCGGCCATGGCCGCGTCACCGGCTTTCGCACGCTTTTGTCGGTGTTGCGCACCCAGACCGAGAGCCAGGGAACGACGTTGGACGGCGATTCGGGAACGCAACAGGCCCTGGTGGTCAATCCCGCCGACGGCCGCGCCCACCTGTTCCGCAGCCGGCCGACCTCGGACCACGGCACGGTCTGCCTGTTCACCGACATCACCGAACACCGTCAGGTCGAAGCCCAAATCCGCAAGCTGACGGCGGCGGTGGAACAAAGCCCGGTGGCCATCGTCATCACCGACGACCAGTCGCGCATGGAATACGTCAACCCGCGTTTCCTGGAGATGACCGGCTATGACCTGGACGAGGTCATCGGTCAAAATCCACGCATGCTGAAATCGGGCGAGGTCAACCCGTCGGTCTACGAGGAGATGTGGAAGACCATCTCGGCCGGGCTGACCTGGCGCGGCGAACTGGTCAACCGGCGCAAGAACGGCGAGATCTACTGGGAAAACGCCACCATCTCGCCAATCCGCGACGCCGCCGGCCGCATCACCCACTATGTCGCGCTCAAGGAAGACACCACCCAGCACAAGCGCAACGTCGACCTTTTGCTGGACGCCAACACCGACGTCGAGCGCATGCTGTTCGCCGCCTCGCACGACCTTCAGGAGCCGGTGCGGCTGATGCAGACCTATTGCCAGAAGCTGGACCGCCAGATTCCCACCGGCTCGGGCGGCGACGCCCGCGAAAGCATGCGCTTCATCATGGAGGCCGCCCGCCAGCTCGGGCACCTGATCAGCGGCTTGGCCGCCTACAGCCGGTCGGGACGCCCCACCGACGCCTTCGCCCCCGTGGACTGTTCCCAGGTGGCGAACCGCGCCGTGGCCGAGTGCCTGGCCGCCAGCACCCAGGTCAACCCGCATATCCGTATCAGCCCCTTGCCGGTGGTCCAGGGCGACGCGGTATTGTTGGTGATGTTGTTCGAAAACCTGATCAGCAACGCGCTCAAGTTCCGCCACCCCGAACGCACGCCCGAGATTACCGTCAGCGCCCGCCGCGACGGTGCCGGGTGGACCATCGACGTGGCCGACAACGGCATCGGCATCGCCGAACAATACCTGCCGACCATCACCCATCCGTTCTCACGGCTGTTTCCGCGCGCCACCCATCCCGGCGCCGGGCTGGGGCTGGCGTCATGCGTCAAGATCGCCCGCGCCCATGGCGGTCAATTGAGCCTGGATTCCGAAGACGGACGCGGCACCGTCGTCCATGTCTGGCTACCGGCGGCCGACTAGGCCACGCCGTTCCGCCACCTTCGCCCCCAGATTGCCGCGCAGCGCGCTGACCCGCGCGACCAGCTCGTCCAATTGGGTGATGGTCTGCCCCAGATGGCCCCGGCCGGCATAGCTGACGGGAATGGTTTCATAGAAAGCCCTGGCCGCCGCCATGGAAGCGAGAGCACGCCGCCCGGTACTGTCGTTATGCATGGACCGCTCCCGCAGATCATCAATTCGACCTATGCCAAAGGTATCTTGCGAATTGATGCGCCAAACATCCCCATATGGGGACATCGCGGAAAATCGGCTCCCCTTTTTAGCAGGCTGCGGAAAACTCGTCGCGTGGCGTTTTCACCCTATGCTGTCATGGCCGTGCTTGACACGGCCATCCACGCGGCGCCGCAGGAATAGTATTAGAAACAATGGCTTGTGCTGATGCGCATGGATGCCCGGATCAAGTCCGGGCATGACGGAAAAAGGTGCGGATAGGTCGAAACGGACTTTTCCGCGGCCTGTTAGATCTGGAACTCAGCCCTTTTGCATCAGCTTGCCCAGGCATTCCACCAGGGTCTGGCGCGAGAACGGCTTGGCGACGTACCCGTCCACCTTGAGATAGGCGGCCTGGCGCACATGCTCGGCGTCGGTCTGGGCGGTCAGCATGACGAAGCGCACATGGTCGTGCAATTGCTTGACCACGCCCAACAACGCCAGCCCATCCATCCCCGGCATCACCCAGTCGCAGATGATGATGTCGGGCACGCCCTTCTTCTCGATCTTCTCAAGCGCGTCCTCGCCGTTGACGGCGGTGACCACCGAAGAGGCGCCCAGACTGCGCAGCAGGCCGGAAACCAGCATGCGCGAGGTGTCCACGTCCTCGACCACCATGAACTTCTTGCCGGCGACCCATTCGCCAAGACCGGGATGCTCGTTCATCGGTCGTCTCCGTTATCTGTACATGCCAACGTAAACTATCATGTCCTTGTCCGGCACCTGCTTGACGTAGGACAGCTTGGGCTCGATGTGGTTGCTCGCCGGGTTGAGCCAGCGGTATTCCACCCAACCTTCGCTTTTCTCGCGTGCGGTGTGGATGATGTTCTGCACCAGGAACTTGCCGTCGGCGTCGCGCACGTTCAGCACCGACTTGCCTTCGTGCTTGGGGTTGGGCGGATAGACCAGCCAGGTGCCGTTGGCGTCGATGACGTTGACATAGACCTCGCCCCAGCGGAACTCGCCCTCGGCGTGGAAAAGGCGGCGCGCCTGTTCCAGCGAGCGTTCCTGCAACAGTTGGGCGGCCTTCAGCGTTACCGCCTTGACCTGTTCGGTGGTGGGCTTCTCGACGGCGCCGGCTGGACTCCACCACAGCAAGAGCGCGGCCATCAACGCCGTCGCGACGATCCTGATCATCTCACCCTTCTCCCTCGGCCAACCCAAGATCGACCAACAACGACGCCACCGCCTGACGCGACACCGGCTTGACCAGGATGGCGTCGAAACCACAAGACAGGAAATGTTCGCGTTCTTCCGGCATGGCATGCGCGGTATAGGCCACCAGCCTGGCTCCCTTGTCCAGCCTCTGGGCCCGGGCCCGGCGGCACACCTCGTCGCCGCTGATCGTCGGCATGGAAATGTCCAGCAACACCAGATCGGCGCTGTTATCCGCCATCCATGCCAACGCCTGATCGCCATCCTCGGCGTTGGCCACCTGCCAGCCCAGCTTGCTTAGAAAACGGCTGACCAGAATGCGGTTGACCTCGTTGTCGTCCACTACCAGCGCGGATTTCATGGCTGATCCTTCCCCCGCTCACCCTCGACCGGCAAAGTGAAAATGAAAGTGCTGCCCACGTCCACAACCGAACGCACGTCCATGGTCCCCCCCATCAATTCCACCAGATGGCGGGCCAGGGTCAGGCCCAAGCCGGTGCCGCCATGGGACCGGGTCAGGAAGGCGTCCACCTGGCGGAATTTCTCGAAAATCTTGTCCTGCATTTCGTCGGGAATGCCGCAGCCGGTGTCGCTGACACTGAACACCACGCATCCCTCGCCCCGCATCACCGACAGCCCGACCTCGCCTTTCTCGGTGAACTTGACCGCATTGTTGAGCAGATTGTGCAGAATCTGGCGCAGCCGGGTGGGGTCGCCCTGCAATGCCTCGGGCAGGTCGTCCGCCTGAAGCAGGCTGAAATTCAACCCCTTGGCGGCGGCGGTGGACTGGTGCACCGCCGCGACCTCGACGACCAGCGGCTTCAGGGGCACCGCCTGCGACGCCAGAACCATCTCGCCGGCCTCGATCTTGGCGATGTCGAGAATCGAGTTGACCAGTTCCAGCAGATGGCGGCTGGACCGCTCGATGATCTCGGCGTTCTCGCGCGCTTCCTCGTCGGGTGCTTCGTCGCGCAGCAACTCGGCGAAGCCGATGATGCCGTTCAAGGGGGTACGCAGTTCATGGCTCATGGAAGCCAGGAACTCGCTTTTCATGCGGCTGGCCTCTTCCGCCTTGACGCGGGCCTCGTTCAACCGGCCGAACGATTCGCGCACACGGTCGGCCATCTCGTTGAACGATTCCGCCAGATGCGCCATCTCGTCGCTGCCCTGAACCGGCAGGCGGCGATCCAGGTCGCCGTCCTCGAAGCGGCGGATGCCGTTCACCACGGCGGTAATGCGCCGGGTCAGGAAGGACGCCATCCACACCGCGATCATGATCACCAGCACGACCATCAGCGCCGTCGATACCGTCAGGTCGCGGGCCATGCGCTCGACCTGGCTGATGATCATGGCCATGACGCCGTCCAGGTGCCCCTGAAGTTCCATGTCCCGCTGGGCCACCACCTGGTCGGCATATTGCCGGGCCTCGGTGGCGGCGCGGTGAAAGTCGTCCACGTTGGCGCCGATGGTGACGAAGCCGAAGCCGCGCGGGCTTTTGCCGTAGGGGCCGGTGTAATAGGGGATGGCGGCGGCGGTGGTCAGCTTCCACAGACCGCTCCAGAAAATCTCGAACGAGCCCGAACCGCCATCGCGGGTCAGGTCCATCCATCCCGTGCATTGCGGGGCATGGTTGAGATAGCGGCAGTCCATGCCCAGTTGGCCGGCCTTGACCTGGGCTGCCGCCCCTTTCTTCTTGAGCGATTGCTGGTGGAACGGTTCGACACTGGCCAGAAAGTCCCAAGCCGTCTTGCCACTGGCCTGCCATTGGGCATGCAGCTCCTCATCCAGCCAAGGCGTGGCCGGCTCGCCGGTTTGCGGATCGTAGCCAGTCAGGAAATAGTGGCGGGGATGGGCGATGGAGCGGCCCTTGTAATCCCAGATGAAGGCGTAGTTGCCGGCCCGCGCGTCGGCGATGGGGGAATACCGGTCGCCGGTGGGCAGGAGGTGGTCGGTCATCTCCATGATGTGGTCGTGGTCAAGCGCCAGCGTCACCCAGCCGGTGACCCGGCCGCCCCGCACCACCGGCGTCGCCCAGCGCACGATGCCGCGAAACCGCTTGCCCACCGGATTTTCCGTACCGGCATAGGCGGCGTTCTCGGGATCGAAGGCGATGCCGCGCTTTTGCGCCGCCGCCGGCGTGTAGGGACCGATGACGTTGGAGCCCACATAGGCACCGATGACGTCCGAGACGTAAATCTCGCCGGGCTTGAGATCCCGGAGCGCGGCGAAATAGGTCTCGGCCTTGACGAAGGTGTTCTCGCGCTTGGACACGTCGCGCAAGTCGCGGCTCATCAGCGGCGAGGTGACCACCTTGACCTTTTCCCGCCCGTCCAAGCCGACGAAGGTCATCTCGAGGAACAGCGGCCGGTCCTCCAGCACCGCCGTTGCTTCGGGCTGGCGGTAGTTGAAGTTGCGGGCGTTCTCCTCGTTGCTGGAGCGCATGGCCGGGCGGTCGTAGGACGGCACGGCCTCGGGGCCGGGCACCCACTGGCTTTCGTCGGGAGCAAGCACCCAAGGGGGGGACCGTTCGAGCCGCCGGGTCCGCCGTTCCAGGAAATGCCGGTAGCTTTCGGAATCAGGTGCCAACACCGAGGCCGAACGGATGTCGGCGTCGCGGTCATACAGGAACGCCGCCACGGCGCGGGCCGTATCGGTGGTCAGCCGTTCAAGGGATTCGCGAGCGGATTCGTCCAGCGCCTTGGTGGCCGCCAAGGTGGTGCTGTTGGCCACTTCGTCCACGGTCGCCCGCATGGTCTGGGTCATGCGCACCACGTTTTCCGACACACGCTCGGCCAGCCACACCTGACCGCGCCAGGCGAACAGCGCCAACGCCACCAAGGGAATGACCTTGATGACCACGAAGATGATGATGAGCTTGGCGCGTATGCCCAGCGACCTGAGACCTGTCACGGCGGCCTTGTCCACTGTGTGGTTGTCCCCAGACCTTCGTATAGCATAGGGCTCTAAAACGGGAATCGCCTTGCAAGACAACGGCCTAAAATATTCTTTTAAACGGAATGTTAATGTGCGGAGTCGGCATTCGCCGCCCGGAAAGCCGCCAGACGGTCATGCCGCTTGACAAGGTTTTCCGCCATCGACCGGCCGGCACAGCGGCAAATGTCATGCATGGAACATTGACGAGCGCGCCCAAGGGCGTAGCCTTTGAGGGATACAACCCGTTGGGAGGGATGACATGGCGTTCAAGGCTTGCATCGATGCCTGCGACGGAGCGCACCGCCATTGCACCGAGGCGGTGATCCACTGCATGCAGCAAGAGGGCGTGTCCGCCGAGTGGGAACTCATGCAGTTGTTGCTGGACACCGCCGACATCACCGAAACCGCCAGCGATTTCATGTTGCGCAGTTCGCGTCAGCACCATGTGATCGCCAAGGTCACCGCCGAAATCGCGACCCGCTGCGCCGAGGCATGCGAACAGCACGGTATCAAGGACCTTCGTCTGGTCCAGACCGCCAAGGCCTGCCGCAGGGCGGCCGAAGCCTGTGAAAAACTGATCTGACTGACCCTACGGCCAGAGGGTCGATCCAGACGGCTGGCTCATGGGCATGACCCATGCCGTCTGGTGAATCACCCACGAAATCAACACATTGCGCACAGCCCCTTCCAGGCGTCTCCGTTGCCACCTGGAAGGGGCCGTGCACGAATGCCGTTACCAACATCCGGCCGCCAACACGGCCGGTTTTTTGACTCCGTAAAAGCTCGTTTTCGGCAAGATCGGCGCCATTAAATACAATCATTCGAATATATGTTGTGGAAATGATCAAAGATCGATAACTCATTTCACACGCCCCGCTACCGGCAGCATCATTGCCGCCAGTACGATTGAGCGAACGACACGCCCCATGCTTTTTTCCCTGCCCCGACGTACCTTCCTGGCCGGCCTGTCCGCTGTCGGCGTCACCGCCTGCGCCACCCGTTCCGGCAACACCCTGCTGGGCCACACCGTGGTCGGCGACGGTCCCGAAACCGTGCTGGTGCTGCATGAATGGATGGGCGACCACAGCAACTACGACGCCACCTTGCCCTATCTGGCCACCAGCCAGGCGCGCTACGTGTTCGCCGACCTGCGCGGCTATGGCCTGTCGCGGGGCCTGCATGGCAGTTATTCCATGGCCGAGGCGGCGGCCGACAGCGTCGCCCTGGCCGACCACCTTGGAGCCCGCGAGTTCCACGTTGTCGGCCATTCCATGTCGGGCATGATCGCCCAATACCTGGCTCTCAACTGGCCCGAGCGGGTGCGCTCGATCATGGCGATCTCTCCGGTGCCGGCCTGCGGCTTCAAGGCGGATGGCGGCGCCATGACCAAGTTGCGGGCCATCGTGGTCGACGACGATTCCTTACGCGGAGCGGTCGCCGCCCGTACCGGCAACCGTTACGGCCGTGCCTGGCTGGATCGTAAACTGGCCTTGGCCCGACGCGCCGACCCGACCGCCATGCTGGGCTATCTCGACATGTTCACCGGCACCGACTTCGCCAGCCGCATGACCGACCTGCCCATGCCGGCCCGTCTGGTGGTCGGTGCCCACGACATCGGCTTTTACGGCCGCAACGCGCTGGAACCGGCGTTCCAGAAGGCGTTCGCCCGCGTCGACACCAGCGTCGTCGCCGAGGCCGGCCATTATTCCATGGTGGAAACCCCGGTTCTGGTCGCCGCGCTGATGGAGCGCATGGTCGCCACCACCACAGCTTCGGTCCATGCCCTGCGTTCCGACGGCACGGCCCGTTCTTTCCAACCCACAACCATTTAACTGAGGGGGAATATCATGCTGCGTTCCATGCTTCGCGTCGCCGGCATCGCCACCGTCGCCGCCCTGGTTTCCGCGCCGGCCCTGGCCCAGACCGGCCCCAAGGCCGACGAAGTCGTCGCCTTCGTCAAGAAGGCGGTCGCCTATGTGGATCAGGTGGGCGAGGAAAAGGCCTTCGCCGACTTCTCCGACAAGAGCAGCCCGGAATGGATCAAGGGCGAGCTGTACATCTTCTGTCATACCCTTGACGGCGTCAACGCCGCCCACGGCGGCAACCCGGCGCTGCGCGGCAAGAACGTGCTCGGCTTCAAGGATCCCGACGGCCTGATGGTCAACCAGCTGATCTTCGAGAAGGTCAAGGCCGAGGGCAAGGGTTGGGTGGAATACAAGTGGCCGAACCCGGTGACCAACAAGGTCGAGCCCAAGGCCATCTATTCCGAAAAGGTCAAGGACAAGTACGCCTGCGGCTCGGGCTACTACAAGTAAGAACAATGTTCGCCCCGGCGGTCCGCACGGAGGGCCACCGGGGCGACATTTTTTCGGATTTCTGAAGGGCGGCGAAGATGACGAAGTTCCGCGATATTCCACTGATGTTCAAGGTGGTGCTGTCTCCCTTGACGGCGATCGTCGCCCTGGTGGCGGTGGGCATCTTGGGCGTGGTCAACGCCTCGGGCACGGAATCGCGGCTCAACACCCTGAACGACGTGGTCTTCACCGAAGTGCAGCAGGGATTGGAACTCAAGGATTCCATCGCCTTGTTCCACGCCCACCTGTTCGCCCTGATTTCCGCCGGCGCCAACGAGAACGACAAGGCCAAGCTGGAACGCGACGCCACCACGCTCAAGGACAAGCTGAAGGGACTGGAAAGCGCGGTGGGCGCCGCCATGGCGACCAAGACCGCCACCGAAACGGTCCCCGAGATGCCCAAGCTGTTCAAGGCCTACCAGGACGCCGCCTTGGTCGCCATCGACATCGGGTCCACCGACGCCACTTACGGCGTCATCATGGTCGGCGACGCCGACACCCATTTCTGGAAACTGCGCAAGGCGCTCGACACCCTGAACGGCGCACTCGGCGACCAACGGGTGGCCGTGGTCACCGCGCTGCGTGAACAGGGCCGCGCCGCCGGCCAGCAACAGGTGGTGGTCGCCATCCTGGTGTCGCTGGCCTCGATCGTCGCCGCCGTGTTCATCTCGCGCCAGATCGCCGTGCCCATCACCGCCTTGACCCATACCATGACCGTCCTGGCCGAAGGCAAGCTGGACACCGCCGTCCCCGATACCGAGCGCGGCGACGAGGTCGGCGCCATGGCCCGCGCGCTTGGCACCTTCAAGGACAGCATGCTGGCCGCCCGCGCGCTCGAGGAAAAACAGCACATTGAAACCGCCAATCAACTGGCCCGTGCGGAAAAAGTCTCGGCCCACATCAACGGCTTCCAGGAACGGCTGGAGGGCATGCTGGACGAATTGGCCAACGCCGCCGACGAGTTGAACGCCACCTCGCGGGCCATGACCTCCACCGCCGAGGTCACTTCCGACGCTTCGGCCAAGGCCGCCACCGGCGTCGAACAGACGTCCTGCGCCGTCGAGACCGTGGCCGCCGCCACCGAGGAGCTGTCCAGCTCGATCAACGAGGTGTCGCAACAGGTTCGCCATTCCTCGGACGTGGTCAAACGCGCCACCACCGAGGTCGCCGAAACGGACGGCACCGTGGCCAGCCTGCTCAAGGCGGTGGAACAGATCGGCGAGATGGTGTCGATGATCTTCCAGATCGCCCATCAGACCGACCTGCTGGCCCTGAACGCCACCATCGAGGCGGCACGGGCCGGCGACGCCGGCAAGGGCTTCGCGGTGGTTGCCGCCGAGGTCAAGGCCCTGGCCAACCAGACCTCGAAGGTGACCGAGAACATCACCAGCCAGATCGCCAGCATCAAGACCGCCACCGGCGAGGCGGTGACCGCCATCCGCGGCATCGGCAAGACCATCGTCGAGGTCAATTCCATCACCACCGCGGTCGCCGCCGCCGCCGAGCAACAGGCGGTCGCCACCAGCGAAATCACCCGGTCCGCCCAAAGCGCCGCCGTCGGCACCTCCGAGGTTTCGGCCAACATGGCCTCGCTGCGCCACGGCACCGAGGACACCGTCAACGCCGCGGAAATGGTCCGGGTCGCCGCCGAACGGCTGAAGGTTCAATCGGACACCATGCAACGGACGGTGGACGAATTCGTCGTCAACCTTCGACATATCTGAGTTCTTCTGCAATCCTGCCCTGCGCCTCGGGGCCGCCACCCTCGCCTAAAAGGCGATTGACGCTGCCCCCCTTGACCGGCGATCAATAGCGCCGGGACCTTTCGCACGGGATTCGCATAGGAATGATGGAAAGCATGGACATGGACGGGCTACGGGCATTCGTGGCCATCGTCGACAGTATGAGCTTTTCCCGCGCCGGAGAGACCATCGGCCGTTCGCAATCCGCCATTTCCCTGCGTCTGCGCCGGTTGGAACAGTCCTTGGGGGTATCGCTTCTGGTGCGCCGCCAGGGCCGCATCATCGAATTGACCCCCGAAGGCGAAAAGCTTCTGGGCTATGCCCGCCAGATCATCGGCCTCAACGACGCCGCCTTGCGCGAGTTGGATAGCCACGCCCCGTGCACCCGTGTCCGTCTTGGCCTGCCGGCCGATTTCCTCGACATGGGCTTCACCGAGGCGTTGGCCCGCATTCAGCCGCTGGTGGGCGAGCTGACGGTCGAGATCGAGACCGACGTCTCGGAACGGCTGCGCAGCCGTTGCGAAGCCGGCGAACTCGATCTTGCCTTCTACAAACAGGCCGTGCCCGACGGAATCGGCAACACCTTGATGAGCCTCAACATGGCTTGGGCGGCGTCGCCAGACTTTTCCCATTCCGGCGGCGACCTGCCGCTGGTGTGCTTTCCCGAAGGCTGCATCTACCGCCGCGCCATGCTGAACAGCCTGCGCAACGCCGGCATCCCCCACCACCCGGTGTTCACCACCCCCAGCATGGACGCCCTGCGCCGCGCCGTCGGCAGCGGCATCGGCGTCACCGCCCTGCCGTCGGCGTTGCTGCGTCACGACAACGCCCTGTGCGCCTTCGACGGCCTGCCGGACCTGGACAACATCGGCCTCGCCATGCTGGTGACGCCCGGTGGCAGCCAGGCCATCCACCGCATGGCCGATTCCTTGGGCGACAGCCTGTTGTCCCTGGCCCAGCACTGACACCAAATCGCGTTGATCTGGACCGATCAACGCCACCCTCACGCGCCGGGCGGGTTTTTCCAAAACCCTTGGCTCCCGCCACATTGGCGGCGCGGGCGCCTTGCGCCCGACCAAGCCGCGATGAGTCGCGCTCATCGCGGCTTGATATGACCCCTATTTCCTTATCCCTCGCGGATCAGCGCCAGCAACGCTTCCTCGGCCCGGCCCTTTCGCCGGTCGCCGGGGCGCAGCGCGCAAAAGGCGCGGACGGACAGGGCCGCCCCCAGGATCGCCAGATCGCCCAGCGCCACGCGCGGCGCCGCCGCCAGCCGTGAAATCACCGTCGCCCCGGCGCCCACCGCCACCGCCGAACACACCGCCTCGTTGCTGGGCAGTTCCAGGGCGACCCGCAAGGCCTCGCGCCCCACCCCCAGGCCGGCCAACGCCGCCTCCATTTCCTGGCGGGTCCCCGACCCCCGTTCGCGCAACACCCAGTCGAATTGGGCCAGGAGCGTGGGATCGGGGCGGCCCGATCCCGCCCATGGATGGTGGGCGCCGACCACCAGCACCATTTCGTCGGTGGCCACCGGTTCGGCCACCAGGGCCGGGTTGTCCACCGTTCCTTCGACGAAGCCCATGTCGGCGCGACAGGCCGCCACCGCCGCCGCCACCTCGGCGGTGTTGCCCTGGTGCACGTCCAAGGCGATGCCGGGATGGCGCAAATGAAAGCGATGCAGGATCGGCGGCAGCCAGTGGGCGGCGATGGTCTGGCTGGCATAGAGTCTGAGGGCGCCGCGCTTGAGCCCGGACAGTTCGGTCAGGGCGCGCTCGGCCGCCTCGGCCCGTTCCAGCACCGCCTCGGCCTCGGACAGGAACAATTCGCCCTCGGCGGTCAGTTGGATGCCGCGCCCGACCCGCTGGAACAGGCGCGTTCCATGGCGGTTCTCCAGGGCGGCGATGGCGGCGCTGACCGCCGACTGGGTCAGGTTGAGCGCCGCCCCGGCGCGGGTGACATGCCCCAGCCGCGCGGCGGTGACGAAGATACGCAACTGGTCGAGAGTCACCGGCGGCCCTTTTCCATGATCAGGTTCACCCCGCGCCAAGCATCCGATGCACCAGCACGGTCACCCAATATCCCCCCACCGCCAGCCACACGGCAAGACAACTGGCCAGGAAAAACGGCCGGGGCCCCACCGCCCGCACCTTGGCGAAGCTGGTTTCCAGGCCAAGCGCGCACATGGCCATGGTCAGCGCAAACAGGTCGAACTGGTTGAGCGCCGTCACCAGATCGGCCGGGACCATGCCGGTGGAGTTGACGGCGACGCACGCCAGGAAGCCGACCGCGAACCACGGAAACGGGGCGCGGCCGTGGCCGGCGCCACCGCGCCGGGCGAGAACCAGCCCCAGACCGGCCAACAGGGGAGCCAGCAACATCACCCGCACCATCTTGACGATGACCGCGTTGGCCGCCGCCTCGGCGCCGACGGCGCGGCCGGCGGCGACCACATGCGCCACCTCGTGCAGGCTGGCCCCGGCATAGAGCCCATAGCTCGCCTGGTCGAAACCCAACAGCCCCGAGGCGAAGGCCACCGGATAAAGCAGCATGGCAAGCGTGCCGAAGATCACCACCGTTCCGACGGCGATGCCGCCTTCATGCGGCTTGCCGCGCACCACCGGCTCGGTCGCCAGCACCGCCGCCGCGCCGCACACCGCGCTGCCGGCGGCGATCATCAGCGCCAGGGGCGGCGCCAGCCGGAACACCCTGATGCCCAAGGCCGCCCCCAGGGCGAAGGTCGAGGCCAGCATGACCACCGCGACCGAGATTCCTTCGACCCCCACCGCCGCCAGATCGGACAAGGTGATGCGGAAGCCGTAGAACGCCACCGCCACCCGAAGCAAGGTCTTGGCGGAAAACACCACGCCGGGGCGCCAGCTTTCCGGCACCGGCTGGCCCAGACCGTTGGCGAACAGCGCGCCCAGCACGATGCCGACGATCAGCGGACTGATGCCAAGAACCGCCAGCGGCCCCCACGCCGCCACCACCTGGGCGGTGGCGGCGAACAGCGCGACAAGGACAAAGCCCGCCAGCGGCGGACGGTTGAGCACGAGGATGCGAGAGGAAGTCGTCATGGCCGACAACAGAGCATGGCCGGACAATACAAGTCCAATCGAACGATTTCCTTGTTTCGTTCGATTTCATTTATGATTTTTCAAGCCGCCACCAAGCCGTCCATGAACGCCACCTCGCATTCGCCCACCCCCTTGAGCACCACCTTGCGCATCGGGACACGGGCGTAATCGCCCCCCAAGGCGCAGCAACAGGCGCCGGTCAGGCAAATTTGTGACGGTTCGGCACTGGCGCACAGCCGGGCCGCCAGGTTGACGGTTTCACCCCACACGTCGAACTGCATGCGGCGACCACCGATAATGCCCCCCACCGCCGGACCGAAGGCGAGGCCAACCCGGACTTCCCAGCCGATTCCCAGATCGCGGGCCTGACGGATCATCTCTTGCGCCGCCGCGACCATCCGTTGCTCGATCCGATCAGCCGGTTCCAGCACGCCGATGGCCGCCATGTAGGCGTCGCCGATGGTCTTGATCTTCTCCAGCCCCATGCTTTCCGAAATGCTCTCGAAACGGCGAACCAGACGGTTCAGGCCGACCACCACCTTGGCCGGGCTGTTCTCGCGGGTGTAACGGGTAAAGCCGCAGACGTCGGCGAACAAGATGCCGGCATGCTCGATCACCGAAGGGCGGAACGTTCCGGTCTCCAGCACCTCGCGCGCCACCCTGGGCGGCAGGGTGTTGCACAGCAATTGCTGTTGCCGCTCATGCTCCCGCGCCAGTTTCGATTCGGCGACGCGACGACGGCGCAGATCGGCATGCTGACGCAACAGCGAGGTGACACGCGCCCGGAACAGCGGCGGCCGATAGCGTTTCGGCATGAATTCGGCGGCACCGGCGTCAAGATAGGCACTGATCAGGTCGTCGTCGTGCTCAAGCGCGGTGACCACCAGCACCGGAATGTCGCCGCAGCGGGGAATTTCCGCCATGTGGGCCAGGAAATCCAACCCGGTCATGGTGTCCAGCTGATGGTCCAGCATCACCAGATGGATGTCGTCGCGACGCCGCAGCATCTCCAGGCCGGCCTCGGCCTCGGCCACCTTCACCACCTCGACGTCCATGAACACCCTGAGCGCCCGCTCGATCAACGCCCGCGCGGTGGCGCTGTCGTCGACGATCAACACCGCCCCGTCATCACCGGCGACCCGCGACCCGCTCTTGCCCATTTTACCCACCCACCCCTGGTTGGTCGGGTCAGCATAGGCTATTCCGCAACGGGCGGGCAGATGTCCTCAGGTATAATCAGGTCTTTGCCGGAGAAGATTGACTGTGCCGCGTCGTCGCCGGAAATTCTTATTGTGCCGCGTCGTCGCCGGCGGTGGCCGCTGCGGCGACGATCAGGTCGCCGAACTCGCGCAGGTAGACCGACCCCTTGACCGTGCGCTGAACCAGAACCGAACGGCGATCGGTTTCGTCGGTCTTGCGCTTGATCAAGCCCAGTTCCGACAGACGGTCGAGCGCGCGGGTAATGGCCGGCTTGGACACGTTCATGGTCTGAGCCAGACCGCGCACGGTGTGCGGCGGCGGGGTCAGATAGACGGTCAACAGCAACGCCATCTGGCGCGCCGACAGGTCGGGGCCGTCACGACGCACGCTTTCCACGATGGCGCCGCGCCACAGGTCAAGCGCCTGCACTGCCTTGAGCTGAAAACCCATTTCCCCCGGCCCAGTCATTCCGTGGACGAAATCTTTTAGCCTGTCCCAGACGTTCCGGCAACAACACTTGCGGTCCTTGCCGGAACTTTCCTGAAAAACAACGCACAGAGCTGAAAATTTGATTAACCGCCGAATCGTTTCGCGATCACCGCATAAAGCGCCCGCAGGGCCATGGCCTCGCCACCGTCGGGACGACCCGGCCGCGACGCGGTGTTCCACGCCATCACGTCGAAATGCGCCCATGGAATGCCGGGGCCGACGAATTCCTGAAGGAACAAGGCGGCGGTGATGGCCCCCGCATAGGGCCCATCGGAAACGTTGTTGAGGTCGGCCACCTTGCTGTCGAGCATGCGGCGATAGGGCCGATAGAGCGGCAGACGCCACAAGGGATCGGCCTGCACCTCGGAAGCGGCGGCCAGGTCGGCGGCCAGATCGTCGTCATTGGTGAACAAGGCCGGCACCTCGGTCCCAAGCGCCGTGCGCGCCGCCCCGGTCAGGGTCGCCATGTCGATCAGCAGGGCCGGATTCTCGGCCGACGCCTCGCACAGCGCGTCGGCCAGCACCAGCCGGCCCTCGGCGTCGGTGTTGCCGACCTCGACCGTCAGCCCCTTGCGAGTGGACAGCACGTCCAGGGGGCGCATGGCGTCGCCCGAGACGGCGTTCTCCACCGCCGCCACCAGCACCCGCAGCCGCACCGGCAACCCGGCCGCCATCACCATCGAGGCCAGACCCAGCACATGGGCGGCACCGCCCATGTCCTTCTTCATCAATTTCATGGCCCCCGACGGCTTGAGGTCGAGACCGCCGGAATCGAAGCACACCCCCTTGCCGACCAAGGTGACGCGCGGCGCGTTCTCGTCACCCCAGACAAGATCGACCAACCGCGGCTGGCGATGGACGGCGGCGGCACGGCCGACGGCGTGGATGGCCGGATAGTTTTCCGCCAGCAGGCCGTCGCCCACCACCACCCGCACGGTGGCGCCATGGCGCGCCGCCAGGGCCTCGGCGGCGGCGGCCAGCTCGGCCGGGCCCATGTCGGCGGCTGGGGTGTTGATCAGGTCCCGCACCAGGGCGGTTGCTTCGACCACCCGTTCCACCCAGCCGCGATCCGCGGCCTCGGGCCACACCAGCCTGGGCCAGGTCTTGCCCGGCCGGCTTTTGTAGCGGCCGAAGCTGTAGGTGGCGAGCGCCCAGCCGGCGACCGCCCAACTGGCGGCACGCGCGGTCATCGGTTGGGCGATGCGGAACACGCCGGCCGGCAACTTGGCCGGCAACGCCGCCCAGCCCCAGGGATCGTCGGCATCGGGCGCCCCCACCAGCACCAGCGACAGCGAGCCGTCGACGTTCGGCACCGGACAAACCTGTCCGCCCTCGCCGGTAAAGCCGTTGGCCTGGGCCCACACCCGCACATGAGCCGGCTGGACCGCCGCCCAGGCGTCGAATTCCGATTTTCCGACGGCGATCAGATCGACCGCCGCCGCCGTCGCGTCCACCACATGCTGCAACACCGCGCGCTTTCCTTTGCTGCGATCCAGAGGGCGCCACAATGACCCAGAGCGGCGTCGATGAAAAGACCACCTTGCCGCCCGCCGCGGTCAGGGCGATCATGCCCGCCGGTCCCCAAACGGCAGAGGTTCCCCATGTCCGCATCCATGACCCTGGTCATCGGCACCAAGCGTTATTCGTCATGGTCCCTGCGTCCGTGGCTGGCGGCCAGGATGGCCAACGTCGATTTCGACGAGATCCTGATTGCCCTGCGCCAGCCGGAAACCAAGGCGGAAATCCTCAGGCATTCGCCGTCGGGCAAGGTGCCGTGCCTGATCCACGGCGAGGTGACGGTCTGGGATTCGCTGGCCATTTGCGAATACCTCGCGGAACTGCATCCGACCTTGTGGCCCGAGGGACGCGAGGCCCGCGCCGTGGCCCGTGCCGTGTCGGCCGAGATGCATTCCGGCTTTCCCAACCTGCGCAACACCTGTTCCATGGACATATGTGCGCTGACCCCGCTGGCCGAGGTTCCCCCCGAGGTCCAGACCGAGATCGACCGCATCCAGGCGCTGTGGAACGATTGCCGCGCCCGCTTCGGCGCCAAGGCCGGCGGACCGTTCCTGTTCGGGCGGTTTTCGGTGGCCGACGCCATGTACGCCCCGGTGGTCAGCCGCTTCACCACCTTCGCCATCGCGATGGACCCGGTGTCGCGGGCCTATTGCGAGGCCATCTGGTCGTTGGCGCCCATGCAGGATTGGAAACAGGCGGCCGAGGACTGAACCTTCCGGTCAATTTTCGGCCTCAATGGGCGATCCCGGCCTCTTCGTAGAAGGCGACGGCGCCGGGATGCAACGGGATGCCCATGCGGGTCAGCACCTGGGCGTCAAGCCGGACCAGCCGCCCGCGCGGATTGCCCTGGGCCAGCAATTTCTGGGTCGAGGGATGCCACAACGCGCGGGTGACCCCGAACATCAGGTCCTTGTCTTCCTCGGCCGGCGCCAAAAGCGCCACCCCCACCGCCAGGGTCGGCACCGCCGCAATCTGGCCGGCGTAAAGACCGGCGGCGATCTCGGCCTCGATCAGGAAGGGATTTTGCGCCCGGATCCGTTCGGCGGCCGCGCCATCCAACGGCACCAGCACCACGGGAACGGTGCGCGCCAGGTCGGCAACCAGCGTCAATGGCGCCCCGTCCAGCACCAAAAAGGCGTCCAGCTTGTCCTCGGCCAGGGCCTGGGCGGCGGCGACCGGTTTCAGGGCCGACAGCTTGACCCGCTTTTCCGGCACCCCCCAGGCGCCAAGAATCAATTTCCCGTGGTGGTACAACGCGCTGTCGCGTTCGCCCAAGGACAGCCGCTTGCCCCTGAGGTCGGATACCGAACGGATACCGGCATCGGCCCGCGCCACCAGATGCAGGGTCTCGGGATAGACCATGGCGACGCCCCGCAGGTTGGGAACCGCCTTGCCCTTGTACGGGCCGATGCCGTGATAGGCCCAAAAGGCGATGTCGGCATGGACCAGCGCGGCATCCAGCTTGCGGCCACGCAACGCCTCGACGTTGGCATCGGAACCGTTGGTGGACTTGCCCACCGCCACCAGCCCTGGCACGCCGCAACTGCCGCCACGCTCGCATTCACGCGAACCGGGGGGATTGGACAGCGCGTTGGCGATCAGGCCGCCGATGGGGAAACGGGTCTCGCCGGTGGGGCCGGTTCCCAGTTGGAAAAAGCGCAGTTCCTGCGCCCCGGCAACCGCCGCCGCCAGCATCAGGCCGGCCGCCAGCACGCTCCTCAGGCCACCCCTCGACACGCGCACCTCCTTTTACGTCCGGTCGCAAGTATTGCCCAAGACTTTACACCATCCGGTCAGGAAACATGGCATATTCTCGGTTTCGCGGCGCTGGGAAACGGGGCAATATGGCGCGGCTAACCGTCTGGCTGGGGTTCAATGGACGACGAGCTTAAAGCGATTGCCGACAGCGACATGGATTCCATGTTCGTGCTGCCGCTTTCGATCATCCCCTTGGAAACGCCGGCGCTGCAAAGCGCCAAGCTGATCAAGAACGTCAGACTGAAAAGTGTCGTCGAGATCTTCCAGGACGTCCAGACCGGTTCGGGTCAGGTGGACATCGAAAGCCTGCCGCGCATGTTCGAGTGGCCGGACAACCAGTTGCACCCCGACCACGGCATCTTGCGCCGGCTGGCGCTGCTGCCCAGCTACGACGTCTATTCCCTGCGCATTTCCCTGCGCGAGCACGGCATTCCGGTCAACGACTACTCGGCGCTCAAGCTCAGCCCCGACAAGGCGGCCGAGTTGACCAAATACATGATCATGTTCACCCGGCCGCTGATGAAGATGATCTATGCCGACGAATCGGTGAACATCCAGACCTATGACGACCTGTTGAAGCTGTTCCGCGACCCCGACGTCAAGAAGGCCCGCCAACGGCTGGAACAGATGGCGCAAAGCCTGAACGTCGAAATCTGGGACGTGCCCCGTTTCCTCGAGGATTACGGCGACACCTTCCTGTCGCTCAGTTATTTCCGGCACTGCCTGGACCGCCTGGAACCCTATTTCACCTCGTGCGTCGACAGTCTCAAGCCGATCCGCTCGCACTTCCAGCTCCGGCAGGATGCCGGGCTGATGAAGACCTGCGACATCATCGAGGACACCATCAACAACATCTCGGCCTCCATCACCGGGCGCCTCGAACAGTTCGAGAAACGGACCCGCGAGATGTGGAACAACCTCAACCAAGAAGAGTTCCGCCAGGTCAAGACGCTGATCGAGCGCTACCACGTCACCATCGGCGCCGCGTTGTGCGGGTTGACGGTGAAGATGAACTCGTTCGCCCGCAACTTCCCGCGTCCGATCTCGGGCGGCCCGGTCAAGCGTGCCGACTTCATGGCGTCCGAGATGATCCAGGGCATCGAGTTGATTCGAAACACGGAAAAACAATACGCGGTTTAGTCTCGGCATCACCCCATATGCCGTAAGGTCATATTGACGCGGTTTCGCAATTTTCAGTCGTGACGCCTTTCTCGAACCATGGCAATTATCGCTTGCTCACGCGCGCCCGACATCGGTCGGCGCGCTTTTCTTTTGGTTCGGGAAGATAAAAATGAAATTCATCAAATTTCTTGCCGTGGCCGCGCTGACCGCCCTGCCGGGCGTCGCCCAGGCCCAGTGGTACATGGGTGCCGACGCCGGCGTGAACTTCCTTCAGGACAGCGACCTGAAAAGCGACGCGTTCAACAACGACATGAAGGTCGGCAACGATACCGGCTACGCGGTTCAAATGCATGGTGGGTACGGATTCAAGGCGTCCAGCTTCGGCACCCCCCGGCTGGAAGGTGAACTCGCCTACCGCAGCAGCGGCCTCAAATCCTTGACCGACATCGACGGCAAGCTGTCGGGCCATACTTCGTCGCTGTCGCTGATGGCCAACGGCGTCTACCAGTTCCTGCCCAAATCCAAGTGGCACCCCTTCGTCGGCGTCGGCATCGGCATGAGCCGCATCGGCGTCGATTGGAAGTCCCCCAACGGCAAATTGGTGGACGACACCGATATCGTGTTCGCCTACCAAGGCTTCGCCGGCGTGTCCTACGACATTGCCAAGAACTGGGAGCTGAGCGCGCAATACCGCTATTTCGGCACCCAGGACCCCGAGTTCAAGGACACCGACAGCGACAAGGTCAAGGGTGAATATTCCAGCCACGCCATCCTGGCCGGCTTCACCTACAAGTTCCGCAAGTAAGCGTTCGGGGCGGCACCGCCGCCCCATCCTTTCGCCCTATACCCATCCTGTCGGGGGATTGTTGCCGATCGGGGGCCGCGTGTTACAATCCGTCGCCCCCGGTTGAACAACCGCGCCGCAAAGGGGGTCGGCACATTCCCTGCGGACGTGGGGGCGGAGGGGTCTTTGCGGACTGAGCATTCCAGCCGGCGCCGGAAGAAAGGGCGCCCATGCTGATCGTTGCCGCGCTTTCGGCGCTGCCGCTGCTGTCGTTGCTGACCATCGTCTGGGGACGTGGCGGCGCCGTGCACGGACTGGTCTACGCCGGGTGCTTCCTGTCCTCGGTGGCCCTGGTGGCCGCCGGCCTCGACCATCTCGGCACCCAGACCGGGGGCGCGCCGACCCTGGTGTTGCCGTTCGGCCTGCCCTGGCTGCACGCCCATTTCCGCGTCGACAACCTGTCCGCCCTGTTCCTGCTGATCGTCAACGTGCCGGCCGCCGCCGCCTCGGCCTTCGCGGTGGGCTATTCGGCCCATCTTGCCGAACGTCGGCGGGTGACGCCGTTCTATCCGCTGTTCCTGTTCGCCATGAACGCCGTCCTGGTGGGCGACGACGCCTTCGTCTTCCTGGTGGCGTGGGAATTCATGTCGCTGACCTCGTGGCTGATGGTGCTGGCCGACCACCGCCGCGACGAGAACCGCAAGGCGGCCATGGTCTATCTCAGCATGGCGGTGTTCGGCACCTTCTGCCTGTTGCCGGCCTTCGGCCTGTTGGCGGGCGGGGGCGGCGACTACACCTTCGCTTCCATGCGCCTGCATTCGCTGGGGCCGGTGGCCGGACCGCTGGTGGTGCTGCTGGTGCTGATGGGGGCCGGCAGCAAGGCCGGATTGGTGCCGCTGCACGCCTGGCTGCCGCTGGCTCACCCCGCCGCGCCCAGCCACGTCTCGGCGCTGATGAGCGGGGTGATGACCAAGGTCGCCCTTTACGGCCTGATCCGTGTCCTGTTCGACCTGCACGGCCATGTGGGCTGGCAATGGGGCGCCGCCATGATGGTGGTCGGCGGCGTCTCGGCGGTGATGGGCGTGCTTTACGCGGTGATGCAGGACGACCTCAAGACCCTGCTGGCCTATTCCACCGTGGAAAACGTCGGCATCGTGGTCATCGGCCTTGGCCTGGCCATCGCCTTCAAGGACGACGGCGAGAAAAGCCTGGCGGCGCTGGCGCTGGTGGCCGGCCTGTACCACGCGCTCAACCACGCGGTGATCAAAAGCCTGTTGTTCCTGGGCGCCGGCGCCGTCATCACCGCCACCGGCGAACGCTCCTTGGGCGCGCTGGGCGGATTGCTCAAGCGCATGCCGTGGACCGGCGCCGCCTTCCTGGTGGGCGCGGCGGCCATTTCGGCGCTGCCGCCGCTCAACGGCTTCGTGTCCGAATGGCTGGTGCTGCAATCCCTGTTCAAGGGGCCGGTGGTGCCCCATTGGGCCATGAAGTTCGGCGTGCCCGTGGTCGGAGCGTTTCTGGCCCTGGCCGCCGCCTTGGCCGCCACCTGTTTCGTGCGTGCCTATGGCATCGCCTTCCTGGGCCGGCCGCGCTCGGCCGCCGCCGCCGAGGCCGGCGACGTCAGCGCCGGCATGCGCTGGACGCTGGTGGCGCTGGCGGCATTGTGCGTGGGTCTTGGCGCCATTCCGGTCACCGTCACCGACGCCTTGTCGGTGGTGGTGCAGCCGTTGCTGGGCACCAGCTTCGCCGTGTCGTCGGATCTGGGCTGGCCGTTCCTGTCGCCGGTGTCCAACACGCGGGGGTCCTATTCCGGCACCGTGCTGGTGATGGTCGGGCTGGCCCTGTTCGGCATCGCCATCGCCTTGGTCCACCGCATGGGCAACAACCGCATGCGCGCCGCCGACGCCTGGGATTGCGGCACCCCCGAAGACAACCCCGCCACCCAGTACACCGGCCAGTCCTTCGCCCAACCGCTGCGCCGCTCCATCGCCGCCACGGTGTTCCAGGCCCGCGAGACGGTGGTCATGCCGCAACCCGGCGACGATTCCCCGGCCCGCCATTCGCTGGCCATGACCGACCCCATCTGGAACGGCCTTTATCTGCGGCTGGCGTGGCTGATCAATCTGATCGCGGATCAGGTCAACCGCTTGCAGTTCCTGACCGTGCGCCGCTATCTGCTGATGATGTTCTGTACCTTGGTGTTCCTGTTGCTGGTGGTGGCGGTGAGGCAACAGCAATGAACCACCATCCCCTGTTCGCCCCCATCTTGTGGCAAGTGCTTCAGATCGTCCTGGCACTGGCCACCGCGCCCCTGGTCACCGGCTACGTGCGGTGGTTCAAGGCGCGGCTGAACGGACGCCGCGGGCCGTCGCCGTTCCAGCCCTATCGCGACCTTTACCGCCTGACCCAGAAGGAAGCGGTGATCGCCCATTCGGCGTCGTGGATTTTCCGCGCGGCGCCTTATGTGGTGTTCGCCTCGGCCTGGCTGGCGGCGTGCCTGATTCCCACCTTCACCACCAACATCTTCCTGGCCCCCGCCGCCGACATGATCGCGCTGGTGGCGTTGCTGGCGGTGGGGCGGTTCTGGCTGGCCCTGGCCGGCATGGATGTCGGCACCGCCTTCGGCGGCATCGGCGCCAGCCGCGAGATGCTGATCGCGTCATTGGCGGAACCGGCCATGCTGATGATCACCTTTTCGCTGTCCCTGGTGTCGGGCACCACCCAGCCGGCGCAGATCGTCGCCTTCGTGCTGGGCGGCAACGTCGGGGTCGAGGTGTCCATCGGCCTGGCCCTGGCCGCCATGATCATGGTCGCCATCGCCGAGAACGGCCGCGTTCCCATCGACAATCCCGCGACCCACCTGGAACTGACCATGGTGCACGAAGCCATGGTGCTGGAATATTCCGGCCGCCATCTGGCGATGATCGAGGCCGCGGCCATGGTCAAGCTGACGCTCTACATGGCCTTGATCGCCTGTCTGTTCGCGCCCTGGGGCATGGCCCAGCCGGGGGCCGGACCCGAAGGCGTGCTGGTGGGCATGGGCAGTTTCCTGGGCAAGCTTTGGATGTTGGCCACCGCGCTGGCGCTGTTCGAGACCGCCATCGCCAAGATGCGGGTGTTCCGCTATGCCGACTTCCTGGGCGGCGCGCTGTTGCTGGGATTGCTCGCCACCATCTTCCTGTACGTGTCGGAGGCGGTGTGATGTCTCAGCCGAAGGCGGTTCCGCCATGTTGACCGCGCTTTCCTACGACCTTGCCCACCTGATCGGCGCCACGGTGCTGATGGCCGGCTTCGCCCTGCTGTACCAGCGCCGGCTGTTCGCTGTGCTCAACACCTTCTCGTTCCAGGCGCTGGCCCTGGCGGCGGCGGCGGCGTGGCAGGCCCACATCCAGCACGCCCCGCACCTTTATTTCACCGCCGCCATCGCCTTGGTGTTCAAGGCGATGATCGTGCCTTTCGCCCTGCATTGGCTGGTGGAACGCCTTGGCATCCACCGCACGGTGGAAACCGCGCTGTCCATCGGCTGGACCATGATCATCGGCGTGGCGCTGGTGGCGCTCAGCATCCTTCTGGTACTGCCGGTGACCGCCCATTCCGCCGCGCTGACCCGCGAAAGCCTGGCGCTGGCCATGAGCGTCGTGCTGTTGGGCATGCTGATGATGATCACAAGGCGCAACGCGGTGACCCAGGTGGTCGGCTTCATGGCGCTGGAGAACGGCTTGATCCTGGCGGCGGTGTCGGCCAAGGGCATGCCGCTGGTGGTGGAAATCTCGGTGGCGTTCTCGGTGCTGGTGGCGATGACGCTGTTCGGCATCTTCTTCTTCCGCATCCGCGAGCGCTTCGACTCGCTGGACCTCAACTACATCGAAACCTTCCGGGGCGACCGCTGATGACCGTGCCCGGCTTCGACAATCCGTTGACCTGGATCCTGGCCATCCCGCTGGCCTCGGCGGGATTGCTGGCGGTCCTGCCCAACTGGCGGCTGGCGTCGTGGGTCAACGTCGCCGTTTCGGTGGTCACCTTCGCCGCCTCGGTGTCGCTGTTCCACTACCGGCCCGAGCCGACGCGGCTGTTGTTCATCGACGATTTCAACGTCTATCTGGTGGCGTTGACCGCTTTTGTCGGCATGACCACCTCGGTGTTCTCGGCCGCCTACATCGCCCGCGAGACCGAGGCCGAACGGCTGAGCTCGGTTCACCTGCGTTTCTACCACTCCATGTACCAGGCCTTCCTGTTCACCATGTTGCTGGCGCTGACCGCCAACAACACCGGTGTCATGTGGGTGGCGGTCGAGGCGGCGACCCTGACCACCGTGTTGATGGTCAGCCTGTACCGCTCGCGCGAGGCGATCGAGGCGGCGTGGAAGTATTTCATCCTGTGTTCGGTGGGCATCGGTCTGGCGCTGTTCGGCACCACCTTGGTCTATCTCGCGGCCCAGCCGGTGATGGGCGAAGGAGCCGACGCCATGGCCTGGACGCTTTTGGTGCAAAAAGCCGCCGGATTCCAGCCCGACCTTCTGAACCTGGGATTCGTCTTCGTCCTGGTGGGATACGGCACCAAGGTCGGTCTGGCGCCGCTGCACGCCTGGCTGCCCGACGCCCATGCCGAAGGCCCGACGCCGATCTCGGCGGTGCTGTCGGGCCTGCTGCTCAACGTGGCGCTTTATGCGCTGCTGCGCTTCAAGATGATCATCGCCTCCAACCCCGACACCCTGGCGCCGGGGCCGCTGATGATCATGATGGGACTGACGTCGCTGTTCGTCGCCGCCTTCATGCTGTTCCGGCGCGGCGACATCAAGCGGCTGTTCGCCTATTCCTCGATCGAGCACATGGGGGTCATCACCTTCGCCTTCGGCATGGGCGGCGCGGTCGCCAACTTCGCCGGACTGATGCACATGACCATGCATTCGCTGACCAAGTCGGCGGTGTTCTTCGCCGTCGGCATCATCACCCAGAACGCCGGCACCAAACGCATCAACGAGATTTCCGGCCTGACCGAAACCACCCCGGCGCTGGGCTGGGCCTTCGTCGTCGCGGTGCTGGCCATCGCCGGCATGCCGCCCATGGGCGTGTTCATGAGCGAGTTCCTGGTGGTCAGCTCCACTTTCGCCCGCCAGCCGTTGCTGGCGCTGCCGCTGATCGTGGGGTTGCTGTTGTCGTTCGCGGCGCTGCTGTGGCGCCTTCAGGGCATGGCCTTCGGACCGCCGCCGGCCCACCCGCATCCCGCCCACGGGCGGCCGGGCGGCTGGTGGGGGGCCATGGCCTACGCCCCCATGTGGGCACATCTGGTTCTGGTGCTGGTGGCCGGCCTGTATCTTCCGCCCTTGTTGGCGCAATGGTTCCAGAACGTCGCCGGATTGTTGGGGTAGACCATGCTCGGCCATGTCAGCCTGCTCGATTTCCTGTCCGTCGGCCGCCAAGTGGCCGGACACAAGCCATGGCCGCGTTTCCAGCTCGACCTGCCGGGCTGGCGCGCCTTCGAGGACCGGCTGTCCGCCGCTGATTGGGTGCTGATGGCGGAATGGGCCGAACCGGGCGAAGTCCACGCCCTGTTCCGCGACGACGAAAACGGCGACATCGCCGTGGTGTCGCATCCTTGCGTCAACCAGCGCTTCGTCGGGCTGGGCAAGCGGCGGCCCGGCGCCATCCGCATGGAACGCGCCATCCACGACCTTTACGGCCTCGCCCCCCAGGGATTGGCCGACCAGCGGGCTTGGCTGGACCACGGACGCTGGCAGGTCAAGCACCCCTTGGGCAGCCCGCGGACCTACGAGGACGGCCCGCACCGCTATCGCTTCCGCGAGGCGCTGGGCGACGGGTTGCACCAGATTCCGGTAGGCCCGGTGCATGCCGGCATCATCGAGCCGGGACATTTCCGCTTTCACGCCCAGGGCGAAACGGTGGTGCGACTCGAAGAACGGCTGGGCTATGTCCACAAGGGCGTCGAGGGCGTGGTCCAGGGCAAATCATTGGCCGAGGCCATGCGTGTGGTCGGCCGGGTGTCGGGCGATTCCACCGTGGCCTACGCCTTGGCCACCGCGCATGCCGCCGAGGCGGCGCTGGCCGTCGAGGTGCCGCCGCGCGCCCGCTACCTGCGGGCGTTGATGGCCGAGTTGGAGCGCATCGCCAACCATCTGGGCGACATCGGCGCCATCTGCAACGACGCCGCCTTCGTCATCATGCTCAGCCACCTGTCGGTGTTGCGCGAGAAGGTGCTGCGGGCCAACGCCACCTGCTTCGGTCATCGCCTGCTGATGGACCGGATCGTTCCCGGCGGCGTCGCCGCCGACCTGGAACCGCCATGCCGGGCCGCCTTGGGCAAGATGCTGCACGAGGTGGGCAAGGACTTCCGCCGCGCCATGGCGCTTTACGAGGAAACCCCATCGCTTCTGGACCGCACCACCGGCACCGGCATCGTCACCGGCGCGCTGGTGCACCGCTTCGGCGCCGGCGGCTTCGTCGGCCGCGCCAGTTCACGCGGACACGACGCCCGCAAGACGCCGGGCTATCCGCCCTATGACGACCTGGACTTCACCATCCCGGTGCGAGCCGAAGGCGACGTCCATTCCCGCGTGTTGATCCGTGCCGAGGAAGTGCGCGAGAGCCTGCGGCTGATCGAACAGATCCTGACCCACATGCCGACCGGTGCCATCGCCGTCGAGGTTCCCGTCGGCGCCGGCGAAGGGATCGGCATCGTCGAGGGCTTCCGCGGCGAGATCGTGGTGTCGCTCAAGCTGTCCGAGGCCGGCAAGGTGGTGCGGCTGCACCCGCACGACCCCAGCTGGTTCCAATGGCCGCTGTTGGAGGCGGCGATCGAGGGCAACATCGTCGCCGACTTCCCGATCATCAACAAATCCTTCAATTGCTCCTATTCCGGCCATGATCTCTAGACTCGCCTTCGCTGGGGCACGAAAGGGTTCGCCGACATGATCCCCCCCATCTCGCACCTGTTCGCCCGCCACCTGCTGAAGGGACCGCACACCGTCAAGGCCCCCGAGCCGTCGCCCGACGGTCTGGCCGAACTGGCCGACGAGTTCGCGGCCCAGGCGCGCGGCCGGCTGGGCCGCAGCCTGGCCATCCGCGAAGTGGACGCCGGCAGTTGCAATGGTTGCGAGTTGGAACTGCACGCCGTCAACAACCCGGTCTACGACCTGGAACGCTTCGGCATCAAGTTCGTGGCCAGCCCGCGCCATGCCGACGTGCTGCTGGTCACCGGCCCGGTCACCCACAACATGGTCGAGGCCTTGCGCCGCACCTGGGAGGCCACGCCGGCCCCGAAATGGGTGGTGGCGTTGGGCGATTGCGGCCGCGACGGCGGCTGCTTCGCCGGTTCCTACGCGGTGGCCGGCGGCGTGTCGGCGGTGCTGCCGGTGGATCTGCACATTCCCGGCTGCCCGCCCGCGCCGCAGGACATCCTTGCCGGATTGCTGGCGCTGCTGCGGCACGTCGAGGGGAAATAGTTCCCTCCGGCCAACGGGTCGATCCGGTCAGAACGTCTCGGAATTGGTCACTTCCACCGCCGCCCACACCAACCCCAGCACACGGTCGATTTCCTCGACGGTGGCGTCGGGCGCCACCTCGGGCAAGTCCATGTCGATGCCTTCGTCGTCGAGAAGCTGGCGTGCCCGGTCGAAATAAAAGTCACGATATTCGACGGTGGTGCGGAACCGCGAATTGAGCGCCTGATCCATGGCGGCGCGCAAGCCCATCACCTCGCGCTGCTCGTCGATGGTCAACAGACCGTCACGGGCCAAAAGCTCGGTATGGCGGCGTTGCAGCCGCTCCAGCTTCTCGCGCCAGTGGGGATCATGACAAGGCATCAGACGAACGGTGGAAGCCATGGGCGCGACCTTCGGCTGGGGGCTACCAAAATTTAGAATAACCCGAGACTGCGCCGCTGTCAGCGGTTAGAAATTCTAAGGAAACAGGCCACCAGAACTGGTTTGCGCCGCCGGTCGCCGCCCACTTAGGCTAAAGCTTCCATCTTTTGCAACGGACCCATCCCATGCGTCGCCCCCCCTGGCTCACGCCCTCGATCCTTACCATCTTCGTCGCCGGTTGCGTGATGATGAGCGTCTCCATGGGCTCGCGTCAGGCCCAAGGGTTGCTGATCGGGCCGTTGTCGGCGGATCGCGGCTGGCCGCTGGCGACGTTCTCGTTCGCGGTGGCGCTGCATAATTTGTTCTGGGGGGCGTTCCAGCCGTTCACCGGCGCCGCCGCCGACCGTTGGGGCGCCGCCCGCGTCGCCGCCATGGGCGCCTTGGCCTTCGGCCTGGGCATGATGCTGGTGGCCACCGGAAGCGAATGGGCCAGTGTGGTCGGCCTGGGGCTGGTGGCCGGGTTCGGGCTGTCGGCGACCTCTTACTCGGTGGTGCTGGGGCCGGTCGGCCGCGCGGTGGCGCCGCAATACCGCACCACCGCCATGGGTACCGGCTCGGCGCTGGGATCGCTGGGCATGATGGCCCTGATCCCGGTGTCCCAGGGCATGATCGCCAATTTGGGCGCCACCACGGCGGTATGGGTGCTGGCCTGTTTCTCGCTGGCGACCATTCCGCTGGCGCTGATGCTGCACAAGGGGGAAACGGCGGCGCGGGCCGCGGCGGCGGCCATCGTCCACCACCCGCAAAGCATCGGCGAGGCGTTGCGCGAGGCGCTGAACCACAACGGCTATCGTCTGTTGACCGCCGGTTTCTTCGTCTGTGGTTTCCAACTGGCGTTCATCGGCGTGCATCTGCCGGGGTATCTGGCGCTGTGCGGCATGACCAAGGGGGCCGGCGCCACCGCGTTGCTGGTCATCGGCGGCTTCAACGTTCTTGGCACCTATATGGCGGGACGATTGCGGGTACGCCCGAAATACCTGTTGTCGGGCATCTACCTGGCCCGCGCCGTCGCCACCTTCGCCTTCGTCATGGGACCCAAGACGGAAATCGCCCTTTTGACCTATGCCGCCGTCATGGGGCTGCTGTGGCTGTCCACGGTGCCGCCGACCACCGGCCTGATCGCCGGGCTGTTCGGGCCGCGCTATATCGGCATGCTGTTCGGCGTGGTGTTCTTTTCCCATCAGATCGGCAGTTTCCTGGGGGCCTGGCTGGGCGGCATCGTCTATGACGCCACCTTGTCCTATGACGTGATGTGGATGGCGACCGTGGCCGCCGGCGTCTTCGCCACCCTGGTTCACCTGCCGATCCGCGAGGAAAGCGTCCGGGCCGCCGCCTGAGCGGCGGCTCACGCGGAAGGTGCCCACGCGGAAGGTGCCCACGCAGAAGGTGAATGACACCGAGCACTTGCCATATCCCCGGACGGGCTTTAGGTTAACCACACCTCACGGCCCGTAATTTCCGGGGTATTTCCAGTGCTCGACGGCAAGCGCATCCTTTTGGTCATCTCGGGCGGCATCGCCGCGTACAAGACGCTGGACCTGATCCGCCGCCTGCGTGAACGCGGCGCCGCCGTGCGCTGCGTCCTGACCAAGAACGCCCAGAACTTCGTGACACCACTCTCGGTGCAGACCCTGTCGGGCGAGAAGGTGTTTTCCGACACCTTTTCCCTGACCGACGAGCACGAGATCGGCCACATCACCCTGGCACGCGATTGCGACATGGTGGTGGTGGCCCCGGCCACCGCCAATTTGATCGCCAAGATGACGACCGGACTGGCCGACGATCTGGCCTCGACCGCGCTTTTGGTCACCGACCAGCCGGTCGTGCTGGCGCCGGCCATGAATTTCCGCATGTGGGAGAACCCGGCGACCCAGGCCAATCTGGCGGCGCTGAAGGCCCGCGGCGTGCGCACGGTCGGCCCCAATTCCGGCATGCTGGCCGAGGGCGAGGCGGGCATGGGCCGCATGGCCGAACCGAGCGAGATCCTGGCCCTGGTCGAAGGCCTGCTGGCCGCCGGACCGCTGAGGGGGGTCAAGGCGCTGGTCACCAGCGGCCCGACCTTCGAGCCCATCGACCCGGTGCGGTTCATCGGCAACCGTTCCTCGGGCAAGCAAGGCCACGCCATCGCCAGCGCCCTGGCTCGGCTGGGGGCCGAGGTCACCTTGGTCACCGGCCCGGTCAGGCTGACCGACCCGGCCGGGGTAACCACCGTCCACGTGGAGACCGCGCGCGAGATGCTGGGGGCCTGCCTGGGCCGGCTGCCGGTGGACGTGGCGGTGTGCGCCGCGGCCGTCGCCGACTGGACGGTGTCCAACGCCTCCAAGGAAAAGCGCAAGAAGGAGGCCGGGGCACCGCCCCCCGCCATCGAACTGGCGCCCAATCCCGACATCCTGGCGACATTGTCCGAAAGCGGCGGCGCCAGACCGCATCTGGTGGTGGGCTTCGCCGCCGAAACCGAAAGGGTCCTGGAGCATGCCGGCGCCAAGCTGGAGCGCAAGGGCTGCGACTGGATCGTCGCCAACGACGTCTCGCCGGCCACCGGCACCTTCGGCGGCGACTTCAACACCGTGCACCTGATCACCCGTGCCGGGACCGAACCGTGGCCGCGCGCCTCCAAGGCGGACGTGGCGGAACGGCTGGCCTGGCGCATCGTCGACGCCCTTGGGGGCCACAAAGGAGAACAAGAATGACCGTGACCGTCGCCATCCAGCGGTTGCCCCACGCCGCCGACCTGGCGCTGCCCCGTTACGAGACCGAGCACGCCGCCGGCATGGACCTGTCGGCCTGCATTCCGGCCGACATCACCCTGGCACCGGGCAAGCGGGCGCTGATCCCCACCGGTTTCGCCATCGCCTTGCCGCCCGGCACCGAGGCCCAGGTGCGGCCGCGTTCCGGTCTGGCGGCCAAGCACGGCATCACCGTACTCAACGCGCCCGGCACCATCGACGCCGATTATCGCGGCGAGATCGGCGTCATTCTGATCAACCACGGCGACGCCGCCTTCACCATCAGCCGCGGCATGCGCATCGCCCAGATGGTGGTGGCCCCGGTGGTCCAGGCGGCGCTGGCCGAGGTCGAGGAACTGCCGGCCAGCGAACGCGGCGCCGGCGGCTTCGGCTCCACCGGCACCGGCAAGGCGTAAGGGAGAACCGCCATGTCCATGCTGCGTCCGTCGAAAAAGATGCTGTTCGCCATCGAGGCGGTGCTGGACATCGCCTACCACGCCGGCGGCGAACCGGTGCAGAGCCGCGAGATCACCCGGCGTCAGGGCATCCCGCGCCGCTATCTCGAACAGACCTTGCAACAATTGGTGCGGTCGGGCCTGTTGGTCGGCGTGCGCGGCCCGCGCGGCGGCTATCGGCTGGCGCGGGAACGCCGCCGTATCTCGGTGGGCGAGATCGTGCGGGTGGTCCGCGCCATGGAAACCCCCGAGGACCCGTACGAGGACATGCCCGCGTCGGAATTGGGCAAGAACGTCATCCGCCCCATGTGGGCCGATTTGGCCGAGGAAATCATGACCCGGCTGGATGCCATCACCATCGACGATCTGTGCATGCGCTCCTACAAGTCGGGCATCCCATCGGAAGCCCATGCCAAGTTGGATTTCATCATCTGAGTCTTGCTCCCGCGTTTTGATGGTGTAAACTGTATTTAATGTGTGAATTACACCTCAAACGCGGGGAATTGACATGAGCGAGTTTCGCGGTCGCATCTACGACTCCATCATCGACACCATCGGCGCCACGCCGCTGGTGCGCTTCAAGAAGCTGGGCGCCGAAGCCGGTTCCCAGGCCGACATCGTCGGCAAGCTTGAGTTCTTCAACCCGCTGGCCTCGGTCAAGGACCGCATCGGCTTCGCCATGGTCGAAGCGGCGGAACAGGCCGGCGCGCTGACTCCCGGCGCCACCATCGTCGAGCCGACCTCGGGCAATACCGGCATCGCGCTGGCCTTCGTCGCCGCCGCCAAGGGCTATCGCCTGATCCTGACCATGCCGGAAAGCATGTCGCTGGAGCGGCGCAAGATGCTGACCCATCTGGGCGCCGAGATCGTGCTGACCCCGGCATCCAAGGGCATGACCGGCGCGGTCAAGGAGGCCGAGCGTCTTCAGGGCGAAATCCCCGGCGCGGTGATCCTTCAGCAGTTCAAGAATCCCGCCAACCCGGCCATCCACGAACGCACCACCGCCCAGGAAATCTGGAACGACACCGACGGCAAGATCGACATCCTGGTGTCGGGCGTCGGCACCGGCGGCACCATCACCGGCATCGGCCGGGCGCTGAAGGCCAAGAAGCCCGGCCTCAAGGTGGTGGCGGTCGAGCCCGAGGACAGCCCGGTATTGTCGGGCGGCGCCCCTGGCCCGCACAAGATTCAGGGCATCGGTGCCGGCTTCGTCCCCGACATCCTGGACAAGGGCGTGGTTGACGAGATTCTTCAGATCGGCAACGAAACCGCCTTCGCCACCGCGCGCAAGGCCGCCAAGCTGGAGGGCATTCCGGTCGGCATTTCGTCGGGCGCCGCCCTGGCCGCCGCCATCGAACTGGGCTCGCGCCCCGAGAACGCCGGCAAGCTGATCGTCGCCATCATCCCCAGCTTCGCCGAACGCTACCTGTCCACCGCCCTGTTCGACCAGGCGTAAGGACGGTTTTAAACAAACACCCCCGGCTGCGGATGCGGCCAGGGGTGTTTTGTTTTTGACACGGATGGACACGGGCGCCTGCGGCGCACACGGACAGGAACGATCCGTGTTTATCCGTGTCCATCCGTGTCGGTCATAAAGGCTCAGGCGTTCTTGGCCGCCATGTGCTGGTCATAGGCCTGGAGCGCCAGGGCGGCGTACATCAGCGACGGACCGCCGCCCATGTACACGGCCATGCCGGCCACTTCCATCAGTTCCTCGCGGGTGGTGCCCAGGTCGATGGCGGTCTTGCTGTGAAAGGCGATGCAGCCGTCGCAGCGACAGGCGATGGCGATGCCCATGGCCACCAGTTCCTTGGTCTTGGCATCCAGCGCGCCGTCGGTGCCGGCGGCCTTGGCCATGGCGGAAAAGCCCTTCATCACGTCGGGGATACCGCCGCGCAGCTGACCAAGAACACCCGACAGCTCCTTTGCCAGAGCCGGCCAATCATGAGACATGGGAAGATGCTCCATTCTGCAAACAGGTTGGCCATTCCATAAGATTTTTCTAATTCGATGTCTAGCGCCGTTCCTGAAAGAACGCGCGCAGCAGGGTTGCGCATTCGCTTTCCCTGATTCCCCCCACCACTTCGGGACGATGGTGGCAGGTGGCGTGGTCGAAAATCCGGGGACCGTGCTCGACACCGCCGCCCTTGGGGTCGTAGGCCCCGAAATACACCCGTTTCAGGCGGGCGAACGAGATCGCCGCCGCGCACATGGGGCACGGCTCCAAGGTGACGTAAAGATCGCAATCGCCCAGACGCGGCGAGCCGGCCTGGGCGGCGGCGGCCCGCAGAACCAGGATTTCGGCGTGCGCGGTGGGGTCGGCCAGTTCCTCGACCCGATTGCCGGCGGCGGCGACCACCCGGCCGTCGCGCACCAGGACGGCCCCCACCGGCACCTCGCCGCGACGGGCGGCGGCACGGGCTTGCTCCAGGGCGTGTTCCATGAAATCGCTCATGGTTCTGATCTAACACATTGCGGACGCGGTGACAGGGCTCTATAGGAAAGCGCCGGCACCCGAGAGGACTCCCGCATGACATCCCGCCCCGCCATCGGCGTCACCCTCGATTGCGAGGACGCCGGCGGATATTCCGCCTTTCCCTGGTATGCGCTCAGACGCAACTACGCCGACGCGGTGACGGCGGCCGGCGGATTGCCGCTGGCCCTGCCGCACGAACCCGATCTGGCCGAAGCCTATCTTGAGCGGATCGACGGCCTGGTGCTGACCGGCGGCGCCTTCGACGTCGATCCCGCCCTGTTCGGCGCGGACGCCCGCCATCCGTCGGTGACGGTGAAAAGACGCCGCACCCAATTCGAACTGGCGGTCCTGAGGGGCGCGTTGCAGCGCGACCTGCCGGTCCTGGGCATTTGCGGCGGCATGCAATTGCTGAACGTCGTCTTGGGCGGAACCCTGATCCAGCACATCCCCGACGCGGTCCCAGACGCGCTTGCCCACGAACAGCCCACCCCGCGCGACCGCCCCGGCCACGACGTGGCGCTGGTTCCCGGAACCCACCTGTCGCGGCTGGCTGGGTGCTTGCGCCTGAAGGTCAACAGCAGCCATCATCAGGCGATCGCGCAATTGGGCGACGGCTGCGTGGCCAACGCCCACGCCCCCGACGGCGTGGTCGAAGGCATCGAGGTCCCGGCCAGAACGTTCTGTATCGGCGTGCAATGGCACCCGGAATTCCACGTCAGTACGGCGGATGCCGCGCTGTTCACCGCTTTCATCGAGGCCTGCCGCCATGACTGAAGAAAAAACCGCCGAAAAAGGTGCCCCCGAAAAAGGTGAACGCATCGCCAAGCGTCTGGCCCGTGCCGGATTGTGTTCGCGCCGCGACGCCGAGCGCTGGATCGCCGAGGGCCGGGTCAAGGTCAACGGCCGCACGCTCGACACCCCGGCCTGCGTGGTCCAGGCCAACGACCTGATCGTGGTGGACGGCAAACCCATCGCCGAACCGGAACGCACCCGCGTCTGGCGCTATCACAAGCCCGCCGGGCTGATGACCACCCACAAGGACCCGGAAGGGCGCCCCACCGTGTTCGAACGCCTGCCCGAGGGCATGCCGCGCGTCATCTCGGTGGGACGGCTGGATTATGCGTCCGAGGGGTTGCTGTTGCTCACCAACGATGGCGAACTGGCGCGCAAGTTGGAACTGCCCAGCAATTCGTGGATCCGCCGGTATCGCGTGCGCGTGCATGGCGAGGTCGATCCCGAACGTCTGCTGGAACTGGAAAAGGGCATCACCATCGACGGCGTGCGCTATGGTTCGATCAAGGCCCTTCTGGATCGCCAGAAAGGCGCCAACGCCTGGGTCACCGTCTCGATCCGCGAAGGCAAGAACCGCGAGGTCCGCCGGGTGTTCGAACACCTGGGCTGGCCGGTGCTGCGACTGATCCGTGTCGCCTATGGCCCATTCCAGTTGGGCAGCCTTGAGGAAGGCGCGGCCGAGGAAGTGCCGGCCAAGGTGTTCAAGGAGCAATTGGGCCTGGAACAGGGCAAATGGGCCAAGGTCCAGGCCGACGAGCATCCCGAACTGCCCCACGCCCCCGGTGCCCGCAAGGGCGGCCGCACCCGCACCGAAGGCGGCAAGGACCGCCCCTTCGCCGAAGAGAAGAGGGGGCCCCGTGCGGATCGTCGGCGGAAGCCATAAGGGCCGGCGGCTGACCGCACCCGACGGCCGGGTGACCCGGCCGACCTCGGACCGCGCCCGCGAATCGCTGTTCAACATCCTGGCCCATTCCGCCCTGGTGGAGTTGGAGGGCGCCTGCGTCCTGGACGCTTTCGCCGGGTCCGGGGCGCTGGGGCTCGAGGCGTTGTCGCGCGGCGCCGGCCATGTCTGGTTCCTGGAAAAGCACCCATCCGCCCTGGCGGCCATCAAGGCCAATGTCGCCGAATTGCGTGAGGAGGCGCGCGCCACCATCCTCCGCGCCGACGCCACCAAGCCGCCGCCGGCGATCCACCCCTGCAATCTGGTGCTGTTGGACGCGCCTTACGACAAGAACCTGTCCACCCCCTGTCTTGCCGCCCTGGCGGCCAAGGGCTGGCTGGCGCCCGCGGCGCTGGCGGTGGTCGAGGTGGCGGCACGGGAGAGCCTGTCGCTGCCCGAGGGTTTCGCCCTCGAGGATGAACGCACCTATGGCGCGGCCAGGGTGGCGTTCATGGTGTACCAGCCCAAGACCGCCGCCTGAGGCGAAAACACGACACGCCGTTCATTGTTGGCATGAAACGCCGGATTCCAGGCTCTTTTGACGCCTGCGGCTCGCCATGCCCATGGCATCCCGTAAAAGGGGAATTGTATACAGAATTATGCATTCATAAGATCGAATATACTTTTGTCGATATTCGCTAAAATTGTATTTGACTATCGGTTAAACACCCTATACATATTCGCCCAGCCACCGACGATCCCCGAAGAATCGGGCTATCGGGCTGAACCAACAACGATTTGAAGAGTGTGCACCGGCAGGGAAAGTCTGCTCGGGCCAGTGCTTTTGCATCCAACGTTACGCACAGGAGTGCGCAATGAACGCCCCCTATTTTGGTACTCATCCCGCCGGCAAGGCACTGACCGGCTTCTTCGCGACCGCGCTGCGGTCGCGCGTGGTGGTGGCGACCGCAATCGCCACCGTGGCGGCGCTGACCGCCGCCGCCGCGATAACCATCGATTCCCGCTACCTCGCTCAAGGCGCCGGCACGGCCTTTTGGCCGCGCAACGCCATCGACGACTACGCTTTCGCCTCGACCGCCGCCCAGCGCGTCGGCGCCATCGCCCAGGGTCGCCCGACCATGGTGCTGGTTGGCACCGCCGCCATGCGCGAGGGACTGCTTCCGGCCGGCGACATCGAACACCGCCTTCGTCAGCGGCTGGGCCGCGAGATGCCGGTGGTCAACCTGTCCACCGGCGGCCAATCGCCGCTGGAAGCCGCCGGCCTGATTTTCGAGGCGGCGCCCCAGGCCAAGGGCACCTTGGTCCTGGCGGTCAGCCCGTCGCGCATGTCCGCCTCGGGCGGCGAGTTGCAGAAACTGCTCGACCACCCCCGCCTGGCCTTCATGAACGACGGCATCCGCCGCGAGGCCGAGGCCCTGGGCCTCAAGGTGCCGGCACAGCGCGGCGTCTACCTGCTGGACAACCTGCAATTCTATGTGGTGCGCGCCCCCAGCTTCGTCGCCAATCTGCTGACCGGCACCAAACCGGTCAACGACGAGCAGACCTATCTCGGACGCGGCCACCAGGACGCCGAGGAATGGGACAAGGACACCCGCATCCTGGCCCAGCGCCTGTCCGGCTACGACCGCAACTTCACGGCCAACATCGCGCCTTACCGCCGCATCGTGCGCTGGATCAAGGACAACCACCTGCCGTGGAACGTGGTGTTGCTGGAAATCCCGCTGAACCCGCGCGCCCTGGCCGAGGCCACCGGCCCGGACTTCTATCCCGCCCACATCGCCAACATGCGCAAGTTCTGCGCCGAGGAAGGCTGCACCTACGTCAACAGCAACCCCCGCAAGCTGTTGGCCGAGGAACATTTCTTCGACTGGTCGCATCTGTCGTCGCAGCGCGGCAAGGAGATCTTCACCGACGCCTTCCTGGACGACATCGCGGAGACATTGTGATGACCACCTTCAAGCACTTCCTGACCGGTCTTGCCCTGGGTGGGGCCGTGTTCCTCTCCGCCGCCGCCATGCTGACGCTGAGCTCGGGCGCCGCCATCTTCAAGTATCAGGGGTTCTAGACCCATGTTCGCCTCTCTCACCTTCTGGGGGCTGGTGCCCCTGTTCGCCGGCGCCAACCTGCGCCTGGGCTCGCAAGTCCGCGCCCTGGTCCTGGCCGCGCTGTCGCTGGCGCTGATCCTTTATCTCAACCCGCTGGGCGGCACCTGGCTGGCCGCCCTGGTGGTCGCCGTCCATCTGGTGCTCCAGGGGGCCGAACGCCTTGACGGCCGGGCCCGCAAGACGCTGATCTGGGCCGCGGTGGCGGCGATCGTCGTCAACCTGGCGCTGTTCAAGTATCTGCCGACCGGCGGCGACGGCTGGGTGGCCACCATCGGTTTCCCCCTGGGCATCAGCTTCCTGTCGTTCCGGCTGATCCACGTCCTGGTGGAATTCGACCGCGGCATGCTGCCGAAGATGACCGCCGCGGAATACTTCCTGTACGCCTTTTTCTTCCCCATCTGGATCGCCGGCCCCATCGAGCGCGTCGATCACTTCCTGAAGGGCCGGGCCGAACATGTCGGCGCCGACGACCTGACCATGGGCGCCAACCGGGTGCTGTGGGGATTGGTCAAGGTGTTCTTCATCTCCAAGACCCTGTTGCCGACCCTTTACGGCCTGGGCCAGACCCCGGACGCGGTGGCGGTCGGCGTCGACAGCCTGGGCGTGATCGACACCTGGCGCTATCTGCTGGTCACCTATCTGATCCTTTATTGCGACTTCTCGGGCTATTCCGACCTGGCCATCGGCCTGTCGCGGCTGTTCGGGTTCAAGATCGTCGAGAACTTCGCCTTCCCGTTCCTGGCCACCAACATGTCCGATTACTGGCGGCGCTGGCACATCAGCCTGGCCCAATGGTGCCAATCCTACGTCTACATGCCGGTGCTGGCCCGCACCCGGCGGCCCAACGTGGCGCTGTTCTCGTCCTTCTTCGTGATGGGCGTGTGGCACGCCGCCAGCCCGCACTGGATCCTGTGGGGCATGTGGCACGCGCTCGGCGTCACGATCTACCGCTATTGGGACCGCTTCCGGCGCCAGCAGTTGAAGTTCGTCGACACCACCCACCGGGGTTACGTGCTGGCGGCCAACGCCCTGACCCTGGCCTGGGTGCTGTGCACCGGCGCCTTCACCAGCCTGCACGGACTGGCCCCCATCTCCACCTCTTTCGCCCTTCTCGGCAAGGCCATCGGCCTCTAAGCCCTACGACGGAGAATTCCCCCCATGTCTTCGCGTAATCTCTATGAAGTGCTGGCCGAGACGGCCTCGCTGCATCCCCACGCCCCGGCCGTCGAGCACGGCCAGACCGTCGTCACCTACGCCCAGATGCTGTCCCAGGTGAACGACCTGCGCGACAAACTGCTGGCCCGCGGCGTCCAGCCCGGCGACCGGGTGGCGGTGATGGTCGGCCGCGACGTCCACGAACCGGCGCTGTTGTTCGCGCTGTCGGCCTGCCGCGCGGTGTTCGCCTCGCTCAACCGATTGTGGAAGCCGGCCCAGGTGGCCTATGCCCTGCGTTATCTGCGTCCCGCGTTCTTCGTCACCGGCAAGACCATGGCGGCACAGATGACCGCGTGCGGCGACTATGTCGCCCCGCCCGGCGGCGTCGTGGTCATGGAAGACCTGTTGCAGATCGCCCCGCCGTCGATCCGGGTGACGCCGCCGACACCGTCGGTACTGGACCTGGGCGCCATCATCTTCACCTCGGGATCGTCGGGCCAGCCCAAGGGCGTGATGCATTCCAACGCCAGCCTGCTGCGCTGGACCGAAAGCACCGTGCGCTATCTCGGCAACCGTCCCGGCGACCGGGTGCTGGCGATCCTGCCCCTGGCCTTCGGCTATGGTCTCAACCAGCTTTTGTCCATGGTCCATTGCGGCGGCTGCTACCGCATCTCGCAATCGGTGCTGATGGGCGACGTCATCCGTGAACTGGCCCAGCATTCCGTCACCGGACTGGCCGGTATTCCCAATTTCTGGCGCGATTTCACCCGTGCCCTGCCGGGCGTGGGCATCGCGTCCAGCGAATTCAGCCTGCGCTACGTCACCAACGCCGGCGGCCATTGCCCCTCCAGCGTGCTGGCCGAGGTTCGCGCCCAGATCGAACAGACCGACGTCTACCTGATGTACGGCACCACCGAGACCTTGCGCTCGGCCTATCTGCCGCCGCATCTGTTCGAGTCCAAGATGGGCGCCATCGGCGTCGCCGTGCCGGGAGCCCAGGTGCTGTTGGTCGGCGCCGACGGCTTGCCGTGCCGGCCGGGCGAGGTGGGCGAGATCGTCCATCGCGGCCCCACCGTCGCCCAGGGATATTTCGGCGCGCCGCCCGAGACGCCGTGCGACCGTTTCCGCCCGGCGCCCGAATGGCTGCCCGACGTGCAGGCCGGCGAAAAGGTGTGCTTCACCGGCGATCTGGCCCGCCAGGACAACGACGGCATCTTGTGGTTCGAAAGCCGCCGCGACCGCCAGCTCAAGATCAACGGCTTCCGCATCAGCCCGACCGAGATCGAGGACGTCACCAAGCAATTGCCATTCGTCGACGATGCGGTGGCGGTGTGCGTCAAGTCCGACGACAAGCCCGAGGCCATCCATCTGGCGGTGGCTCTGCGCGACGACGCGCAAAGCCTGAGCGAGGACGAGGTCACCCGTTTCCTGCGCTCGCGCGTCGCCAACTACATGGTGCCGGCCAAGGTGCATTACTGGCCCGATGCGTTCCCCCGCACCGCCAACGGCAAGACCGATTACGGCACCATCCAGCGCCTGCTGAACCTCGACCATCCCTTGAAACAATCCGCCTGAACAAGGAGACCCAGACCATGAGCCTTTCCCGTGATTCCCTGATCGCCCTGATCCAGGAGCTGACTCCGGTTCCCGGCCTCGACTCCGACACCATCGCCGCCAGCGAGGAATTGCTGACCGGCGGCATGATCGACAGCCTGGGCCTGATGCAGATCATCGAGGCCATCGAGCGCGCCCTGGGCAAGTCGGTGCCGCCCGGCGCCATCTCCATCGACAACTTCAACTCGCTGACCGCCATCGAGGCGCTTCAGGCCAAGCTGGCGGCCTAATACATGGCGTTCCGGCCATGACGTTTCCGGGGCGGCGGCATGCCCGCCGCCCATATTTTCATCACTTCATAAAAATGATACCAATGTGGGCAGACGTTTTGACCGCGAGGCCCCCATGCCGTTCTTCACCTACCATTGCTCAGGCTGCGACAGCGTGTTCGAGACGCTGGTGCGCGGCGACGAAACCCCCGTCTGCCCGTCTTGCGGCAGCAGCGCGATGGAACGCCAGATGTCGGCCGCCACCGTCCACGGCAAGACCAAGGCGGCGATCGGCGCCGCCCGCTCACAGGCGGCACGCGAAGGCCACTTCAGCAACTACAGCAAGTCGGAACTGCGCGGAAAATTGTGAGCGCGGCGCAAGCCTGACCAACTTGTAAGAAGATTCAGCGACAGCGTTTACGCTAGGATGCCCCTTTGTGCGCGCCCCAAAGGTACCCCGATGAGCGTCAAGAACGATTCCGCCTCCACCCCGCCCCGCATGGCCCCCCAGGCCAACCACAACCTGTCGTGGATCGCCATGGTGGCGATGGCCGCCATGTGTTTGGCGGTGCTGGTCTACGCCGCCTCGATCAACCTGGACTAGGGGCGGTTCCGGCTTCCCGGAACCGGTTCGGCCGTGCCCATGCCGCCCACCCTTTTCGTCTGTACCCACCGCCGCCTGGGCGCGGCCTCGTGCGGCAGCAACGGCGGTGAGGAATTGTGCGATTCGCTGGCGGCCGAAGTCGCGGCGCGGGGTCTTGACTGGCGGGTACAAACCGTCGCCTGCCTGGGACGATGCAGCGAAGGCCCCAACATGCGCGCGGCGCCGGCCGGTCCCTTCATGAAGGGTTGCCGGCCCGAGGCCGCGCACGCGGTGGTGGAACGATTGCTGGCCGAATGGCCGGTTAAAAGCTGACCATCGCCCGCAGCGTCAGCGTGCGCCCCGGCGCGTTGGGCATCACGCCCAGCGAGGTGTTGGGCACCGCCTTGATGTGTTCGCGGTAAAGCTTGTCGAACAGGTTGTCGATGCCAATCCCCACCGCCGCGTTGGTTCCGATGTTGAGCCCGGCATAAAGGTCCACGGTGGCGAAGCCGCCGGCCGGCCCGGCGGTGTCCAGCCCCGAACCGTCGCCCAGGTCGGAATCCACCGCCCGCTTGGCGGCGACCATCCGCAGACGTCCCCCTACGTTCCACCCCAGGTCGTCGTCGCCGCCGAAGGTGTCGAGGAACAGATTGGCCTCGAACGGCGGCATTTGGTAAAGCGGCCGGCCGTCGCTCAGGTTGCGCCCGCGCTGGCCTGTCAGGTTCAGCCGCACCGCCAGATGTTCGGCCGGGTTGACCTGGATGTCGGCCGAAACGCCGCTGACGGCGGCATCGACGTTGCGATAGACCTGGCCGCCGCTGGTCGAGACCACCCCCGTCTGGCCGCGTGCCCAATCGATGCTGACGAAATCCTCGATCCGGTCGTGCCAGACGCTGCCGGAGACCTTCCAGGCGCCGGCCGGCGAGGCGCGGCCATAGCCGCGATGGCCGTTCCCTTCGACACTGGCGCCGGTCTCGGCCTTGTAATGCCGTTCCGGCCGCAAGGTGGGGTTGCCCACCTCGACCAGGGCGGCGGGACCGCCGTTGCCGCTGTAGCGTTCGGCGTGGTCGGGGCTGCGGACCATGCGCGACAGGTCGAGGAACCCCAGGCTTCCCTCTGCCAGCCGCCGCTCGCCCCGCAACCGGCCGCTGATATTGTGATCCAGGGAATCGTTGTCGATGCCGGGGCCGTAGGTTGCTTCGTAAAGCTGTTGCGCCGACTGGGCGAACACCGCCACCGGGGCGTTGGGCACGGTGTGGGCGTCGGCCGCGCTCATGGACACCAAGTCATAGCGCAGGCCGGCCTGGATCTCGCCCTTTTCGAAACGGCGGGTATGTTCGGCCCACAGGCTGGCGCGGTCGAGTTCCACCCCCGGCACCCAATAGCCGGTAATGACCGCCGGCCCGTAATCGCGCCCATAACGGGTGGCGGCGTGGGTCTGATGCGATATCTCGCCCCCGAACAAGGTGCGGCTGGCCGCTTCGTCATGGGCCGCCCAGCCGTTGGCCCGCATCCCCCGGTGCAATCCGTCGGCGTAAAGGCGGACCGACGGCGCGGCCCGCAGATTGTAGTTGTCGGCGTCGAGGTGCAGATAGAACACTGCCGCCTGGGCGCCCGCATGGTTGAACCATCCCGGCAACGAGCGGGTCTCGACGGTGGCGCGGCCGCCGCCCTGATCCAGATAGCGCAGGTCGAGACCGTAATTCAGCAGTTTGGCGTCTTCCAGCACGTCGCGGGCGAAACCGATGGTGACCTGGGTGTCCTCTTGCCGGCCGAAACGCCCGCCCAGCCATTCGCTTTCGCGCTCATAGCCGAAATTCAGCTTGGTTCCGGCACCGTCGCGATAGGCGTGCCCGCTTTCGCCACGCGCCGCCGCAGCCGCGACCCAACCGTCGCCGGCCGCCCGCAGCCGCAGGGCCTGAACCGCCGTCGAACCTTCGGACAATCCGGCCATGGCGTGCACCGGCTGGGGAGCGGCGGCAAGATGGTCGAACGCCGGCTGATAGGGGGAAAGCCGCTGGTCACGATAAAGAAAGGTGGTCTGTCCCCCCAGCGCGTCCTCATAGGCGATAAGGTCCGGGGGAGTTCGGCCGGCGTGGCGGGGCAAGACACGGGTATCGACGAAGGGATCGGCCGCCGCGGCCATGTCCACCCCACCCAAGCCGGCAACCGCCAGCAACAAGGACACCCGTACCCCGCGACCCCGCATCCCTTGCCCGCCCTTGATCCAGATCATCACCTCAGGTGCCAAATGACGGAAGTGCGCCGCAAGACACAAGCAGACTTTTGCGGAATTCCATTCATTCCGCATTCCGCTTCTGTTGATCAGCGTCTCATCAAGCGGTTATCCGCGTCTAAAGCACCATGTCCACGCGCGGAACCGCCGTTTCCTCAGTCTCGACCCGCGACCGGCAAACGAACAGCCGGCCGGGATCGATGCCGCCCTGTTCCGCCAGGAACGCCTTGGCCGCCTGGGCGCGGGAATCGGCCAGCCGCAACAGCCGGTCGCGCTCGGACATCTGGGCTTGCGCCCCCGGGTCCTTGCCCACCAACTGCCGCAGCCGGGCGACCAGACCTTGCTGCCGTTCGGCCAACGCGGGAGCATCGGCCGCCTGGGTGGCGACGCCGCACAGCGTCAGGGTGACGCCGTCATGGTCCTTCATCAACCCGGCCACCGCCGCGAGACGTTCATGGCCGGTCTCGTCCAAGGTGGCCAGTCCCGGCGCGAAGCCCAGCGGTTCCAGGGCAAGCCGGCGGCTTTCCGCATCGTCGATCACCAGACTGATCAGCCCGGCCAGCGGAAACGCCACCTTGAGCGTGGTGAACACCGCCGTCTGCAAGGCGCCGCCCACCGCTTGGCCGACCGCGTCGCTGATGTCGAAATTGGGGTTGGAAAGGTCGCCGCCCACCGGGATGGACAGGCGGATGCGGTCCTGCCCATCGCGCAACAGGTCCAGCACCGTCTCGACCGGCATGTCGGCGCTTTTGGCCAGGGGCGTGTCGGGATCGGGCTGGGCGATGAAGAACTGCGACAACAACAGGTTCAGGTTGCCGGCCAGCTTGCCTTGGTCGGCGGTCATGGCGATGTCGGCGTCCAATTGTCCGGTCTGGACGTGGACGCCCAGGGCGTCGGCCACATAGGCCGACAACTGCGTCAGTTCCAATGCCTTCAGATTGGCCTTGAGCGTGCCGTCGGGAACGGCGGCGAACGGCCGCACCCGACCCTCGGCGGCGATCTGGGCCACCCCCAGCCGCGCCTTGGCGGTGAACGGCGACTGGCGGTCGGGCCGGGCGGTGTCGAGAGCGTCGGCGGTGACGTCCACGTCGTCGAACCGCAAGCTGACCGGTTCGGCCAACGAACGGTCGCGGAAATCGACCCGGCCGTCGCCGATCCTGAACCGGCCCAGCGCCAGCTTGGGCAAGGACGCGGCGCCGCCGCCCCCGTCCCCCGCCGCCGACAGACCAAGGATGCCGTCGGCGGTGCGGGTGACGCGGGCCCGCGCCCCGTCCAATGTCAGGGCCGAAGCGGCCATGGCGCCGTCAGCGGCAAGGCTGGCCCGTTCCAGGACCACCCGCCGGGCTTCCAGCCGGGGACGGAACGGGTCCTTGCCGGTCTGAGCCAACGCGGTCAGCTCCTGCGCCTCCAGCCGTCCCAGGCTGGCGCCGGCACCCGGCGCCAACTTGATGTCGCGCAGGTCCAGCTTCCTGGCGGTCAGCCATTCCCGCCCCGGCGACCGCAAGGCCAATTGTTCGGCCTCGGCTGTCATGGCGCCGGCCAGGGGGGGCAACATGCCGGTCGGCCGGGCGTGTTCGAACATCCCTTCGGTGGCCACCCGCTCGGCGTTCAGGGAAACATCCCCCATGGTCAGGGCGGCGCCGGTCACCTCGGCCCGGCCTTCGGCATGGACGAAGGAGGTCGCCTGGGCGGCGAAATCGAAGCGGGTGCTGCCGGTCCAATCCAGCGAAGCATGTTCGATGCGGATGCCGGGCGCCGCCACCCGGTGACGGTCGGCATGCAGGCCGCCACGCCACGACAGCTTGCGCCCCTTGCCGTCCCAACCGGCCTCGGCCGCCGCCAGCTTGGCGGAATCGGCGGCGAAGGTAGTGACACCGCCGTCTTCCAGTTCGATGCTTTGACCGCCCAGCGTCCCGGCCAACGCCACCTTGTCCCCGTCCCAACGCAGCGAATCGAGGGCCAGCGACACCTGCTTCGCCGCGAAACGGACGGTGCCGTCCGTCCAGCCGCCATCATGCCAGGTGGCGGTCCCCGACGCGCCGAGCGGCGCCGCCATGCCACCGGACAGCTTGGCGTCAACATCCAGCCGGCCGGAAAGCGCGCCGCCACCGGCTTGACGCACCACGTCGGCCACCGCCGCCAAGACGAAGCCGTCAACCCGGACCTGGGCGGCGAAGGCCGGCTCGGTGGCGAACGGCGTCGCCGTCCCCTGGATCGCCACCGTCGCGCCGTTGATCCGGCCGGTCAGGGCATAGCGGACCGGCGTGTCGGGTTCCCAACTGCGCAAATCCTGGATGTCCAGCCGGTCGACCTCGACCACCGCCTGCAACGGCCCGTCGGCCACGTGAATGCGGCTGTCGGCCAGCGACAGGGCGGTGACGTCATAGCTCCACAGCGGCCCCGTGGACTCGCCGCCGCTTACCGTCAGCGGCAGGCCATTGACCACCACGGTCTCGCCCTGGCGGACGACGTCAACGTCCACCCCCGACAGGTTCAGCCGTTCCACCGACACCCGGCGGGAAAACAGCGGTTTCCAGCGGAACCGCAGGTCAAGGCCGCCAATGCCCAGCATGCTGCCCAAATCGTCGCCGGCTTGAAGCTCGCGCACCACCACCGCGCCCTTGAACAGCGACAAATCGGCCGAGAACACGGTGACCCGCGGCCAGCCCACCTCGTGCAGCGCCCGCACCAGCCCGTACCGCAATCCCCAGCCGGGCAGCCACATGCCACCCGCCGTCATCAGCGCCGTCGCCACCAGCACCACCGCCGCCCATATCGTGCGACGACGGGTCCAGAAAACCGAACGACCACCGAATTGCGTCACGCCTTCACCTTTCTTTGCCTCAGGAAACGGCCACCGCCTCGACCATCACCTCCAGGCCCTGGGACAACGGCACCAGGGTAAAGCGGGCCTGGACCCGGATCGGCACCTTGTCCACCCCCAACAGCATGAACGGCACCGGACGCCCATCCTCGGCCAGGGCGCGCAGGGTGTCGGCATCCAGCGACAGGCCGTCGGGCAGTTGCACCAGCTCGGCGAAAGGACGGCCCACCACCTGATCGGGGCCCGAGGCTCGCCACAGGGCCACACCGGCGCGGTTGACATAGCGGACCACGCCGTCATGAATCTGGCAGGCCAGGTTCATGCCGTTGTCGACCAAAAGACGGAAACACAGGTCGGTTTCGTGCAGACGTTCGGCCGCCGCCACCTCGACAGCCAACTCGCGGCACACCACAACGGTGGCGTCGGGCGCGATCTCGCGGGCGCGGAACACCTGCATCTCGACCGCCTTGGCCGTCTTGTCGAGCGCCTGGATGCGGGTCGGCACGGCCTTGTCCTCGCTGGCCATGCCCGACAGGAACAGTTTCAGCATGCTGCCGTATTCGGGAACCAGGAACTCGTCCATGCGCCGGCCCACCAGTTCCTCGGTGGTATCGGCGCCCAGCATGCGGGCACCGGCACCGTTGATGGCGGTGATCGCCCCGGCCCGGCACAGACAGACCAGATCGCGGCTGACCTCCAGGATGTCCATGAGCCCGCCGTCGAAGCGCGGACCGCGACGGCGGCGCTCCCTGGCGAGGTCGATGACGTTGTCGCCCGGCTCCAAATTCTGTCCCTTTCCTCCGTCCTGTCTTAGGGAGGTAAACCTTTCCGTCACAGGCATCAACCCCGGCGACATCAGGCAGCGGGCACGGGGGCCATTTCGACGCGGTTGCGTCCCGTTTCCTTGGCCGCGTAAAGGGCTTGGTCGGCCCGGCTCATCAAATGCTCGAAGGTCGTCTCGACCGAGCGTTCGGCGACGCCGACGCTGACCGTGACCCGCAGGTCGCCGCCGGCCAACGGCACCACCATCTCGGCCACCGCCCGCCGCAGGCGCTCCGCCAGCCCCAGCGCCCCGGCGCTGGCGGTCTGCGGCAACAGGGCGGCGAATTCCTCGCCGCCCAGGCGGGCGAAGATGTCCACCTCGCGCAGGTTGGCGCGGCACACCTCAACCGTCTTGCGCAACACCTCGTCGCCCAGCGCGTGGCCGAAACGGTCGTTGACCCGCTTGAAATGGTCGATGTCGATCATCAGCAATGACAGGGAGCCGCCGTAGCGCACGGCACGTTCCATTTCCTGGGAGGCCGCCGACAGGAAATAACGGCGGTTGAAGGCCCCGGTCAACGGATCGACGGTGGCCAACCGCCGCAATTCCCGCTCCAGCCCCTTGCGTTCGGTGATGTCGGTGGCCACCGCCACCACGCCGCGAACGCCGCCGCCACCGTCACCGCGCCGTACCAGCGATTTCGACACCATCAGCGAACGGGCCATGCCGGTGATGTCGGGCAGCGCCATCTCATAGGACATGCGTTCGGCGCGGCCGGACAACAACATGTCGTCGGTGTCGTTCTCCTCGGCCGGCAATCGTTCGCCCAGCACCTCGGTGCCGGTGCAACCGTGCCAACAGGTGGGACCGATGTCGAAGAACTCGCGGAAGGCACGGTTGTAAAGGCGATAACGGCCGTGCTCGTCCTTGTACCAGACCGGGCTGGGCAACAATTCCACCAGACTTTCGGCGAAGGCCCGCGCCTCTTCGAACTCGGCGGTGCGTTCGGCGACCCGCGTCTCCAGCGTGGTGTTCAGACGTTCGATGGTGGTGATGTGTTGCCACGACCGCAGCGCGGAGACCACGGCGGTAAACATCTTCTGCGCCGTCAATTCGGTCTTCGAGCGGTAATCGTTGATGTCGTAATCCAACATGACCCGGCGTTCCGGCGCCTCGCCCGGCTGGCCGGTGCGCAGGATGATGCGCAAGGACAGGTTGCCCAGGGTCTCGCGGATGTAACGGGCGAGTTCCAGCCCGGCGATGTCGGTTTCCATCACCACGTCGAGCAGCATGATCGGCACGTCGGGATGGGTGGCCAGCAATTCGCGCGCGTCGGCGGCGGAATAGGCGCTCAACACCTCGAAACTGCGGCCCTGGAAGTCGAAATCGCGCAGCAGCACGCGGGTCATGGTGTGAACCTGGGGGTCGTCGTCCACCACCAGCACCGGCCATGGCACCTCGGCGGATTCCGCCTTCTCGGTGCGGGCGCCGCGCAGACTCAGTCGTTGTTTCGGCACGGACGATTCATCCATTCTTTCCTCTGGCCCTGTCCTTGTCTTTGCCGTCGAGACGACATCCTGACAGTTCTACCAGATTATTGTGAAACACAAGCCCAGCTCCCGCCACCGGCTTGTTCCCCCTTCCTGTGACAAAATATGGCGTCGCAGCATGTGGGCTCTGGACGATTCCGCGGGAATTCCCCAAAATGATCAGGTCTTTGACGGACACCATTTCGAGGGACGCCACCCGACGTGCACCAAGCCAGGCCCCCGGTTGCCCCCCAGCGCATGAGCGGAAACGCGAAAATGCGTATGCTGGACGGCCTTTCCTTCAAACAGGCTTTCGCCACGCTGGCCATCGCGCTGGTGCTGGGCTTGCTGTCGTCCGCCTATGAGCTTTTGTCCGATTACCGCGCCATGCACGATCAGGTACGGCGCGCCTATGCCGCCAACCTGCAACTGGTGCGCGGCCTGGCGGTCGAGGCCGCCTATCAGTTATCGGCGGAACTGGCCGGCGAGGTGGCGCGCGGCCTGCACGAGGACCCGGCGGTCATCGAGGTGACGCTGACCGACAATTACGGCGGACGGCTGGGCGGGGCCGACCGGCCGCTGGTCGCCACACCGCTGCCCAGCCTGGCCCGCGACCTGTTCGGCGACATCGCCGATTATTCCCTGACTCTGGAAACCCGCGCCCCCGATGGATCGATGTCGGTCGTCGGCCGGCTGGACCTCAAGCTCGACACCGGCCGCCTGCTCAACACCTGGCTGGACCGGGTGTTGCAGACCATGTGGTCGGGCGCGGCGCGGGCCATCTTGTTGTGCGTGTTCGTGGTCGCGGTGTTCTACGCCATGATCACCAAGCCGTTGCTCAAGATCACCGCCGCCATCGCCAAGGTCGATCCGGCCCGCCCCGGCGCCTTCCTGATCGAGCTGCCGCCCAAGCACGACCGCGACGAATTGGGCGTCCTGGTCGGCACCATGAATTCCATGCTGGTGGAAAGCCAGGACGGGCTGGACGGCCGCGACAAGGCCGAAGCCGAACTGGCCGCGCTGGCCCGCGACCTGGAACGCCGGGTCGAGGAACGTACCCACGAACTGGCCCGCGAGAAAGAGGGCGTGGAGCGCGCCCTGGCCCAGCTCAACGTCGCCAACGCCGAACTGGAAAAGGCCAACCGCTTCATCAACGACGGCATCCGTTACGCCAGCCGCATCCAGACCGCGCTGTTGCCCGACCAGGGCGCGCTGGTCGGATTGGTGGACGAACTGGCGGTGGGCTGGCAACCCCTGGACATCGTCGGCGGCGACTATTACTGGGCCGGCGCCTTCGGCAACAAGGGCGTCATCGCGGTGATGGACTGTACCGGCCACGGCGTGCCCGGCGCCTTCATGACTGCGGTGGTGGCGTCGAGCTTCAGCCGCATCCTGCATCACCACGGCCACGACGACCCGGCCGAGATGCTGACCCAGTTGAACCGGCTGGTGAAGACGGCGCTTCGTCAGGACCGCGACAGCGCGGTCAGCAACGACGGTCTGGACGCCGGTATCTGCGTGCTCGACCGCGACCGCGGCACCATCACCTTCGCCGGCGCCAACCTGCCGCTGCTGGTGGCCGAGGACGGCGCCTTCCACCTGTTGCGCGGCGACCGCATGAGCCTGGGTTACCTCGACAGCCCCGAGGATTACCGCTTCACCGCCCGCGAGATGCCGTTCCGCAAGGGCAACGCCTTCTACCTGTTCACCGACGGCGTCACCGATCAGGTGGGCAGCGAGGTGCGGCAATTGTTCGGCCGCAAGCGGCTGCAACAGGTGTTGACCGAAGTGGCCGACCGGCCGCTCAACGAACAGATGGACGTCCTGTTCCAACGGCTGGCGCAATGGCGCGGCGACGAACGCCGCCGCGACGACATGACGTTCCTGGCCTTTCGCCCGCAGGTCTGAAAAGGCCGCTTTCCACTTGGGAACGCGGGGGCAATCTGCTAACAACGACAGCTTCGTTGTTTTCCGGGCCGTACCGCCAATGACCTTTCCCGACCAGCCCTTCGACAGCATCGCCAGCTTCTTCGACGCCTATGCCGAGCAGATGCGTCAGGCTTTGGCGTCGGTGTCGCGCGCCTCTCTCGATGCCGCCCAGGCGATCCTGGCCGAAGCGGTCGGCCGCGACGCCCAGATATTCTCTTGCGGCAACGGCGGTTCGGCGGCCATCGCCAACCATCTGGTGTGCGACCACGCCAAGGGTATCGGCTCGGATACCGGCTTGCGGCCGCGCGTGCAAAGCCTGTCGTGCAACGTCGAGGTGATGACCGCGGTGGCCAACGACATTTCCTATGCCGACGTGTTCTCGTGGCAGGTGGGACAGTTCGCCCGCGCCGGTGACGTGCTGATCTCCATCAGTTCCTCGGGCGATTCCGAGAACGTGGTGCGCGCGGTCCAAACGGCCCGCGACATCGGCATGAAGACCATCGCCCTGACCGGTTTCGCCGGGGGGCGAAGCGCCACCCTGGCCGACGTCAGCATCCACGTGACCGCCGACAATTACGGTGTGATCGAGGACGTGCACCAGTCGATCATGCATGTCCTGGCGCAGTTCGTCCGCCTGCGCCACATGCCGGCCCAACTGGTGGCCTCGCGCAAGTTCTGACCCTCGTTTCAGAGTTTTCCCCATCTCGACCGCATTCGCCAACCTGAACGGCGGATGAACGGCTCCCTCAGGCTGCGTTCAGGCAACCCTTGCTAGGGTTTGTCCAACGACAGCCAAGGAGCACGACGATGCTTGGAAAAATGCTTATTCACGGTCTGGCCGCCGCCGCGTTGATCGGCTCGGCCGCCTATGCCTACGCCGAAACCCGGAACAACGCGCCGTTTCCCGCACAGGCCGCACAGCAACAGCAGGTCACGCCGGGCCAGACGGGCGACGCCGTCGCCACTCAGGCCCGTGACAACGGCTACCTGACCGCCCCCCGCCAGGACCGCAAGGAACTGGAGCGGGCAAAGAAGCACGAAAAGCGCCACGACAAACGCCATCGTGACGACGACGACGGCGACGACGACTGAGCGGAGGAAACCATGTCCCCGCGCATGCAGCATCTGTTGCTCAAACTGTGGCACGCCTGGGTCGGCGGCGGTTTCCTGGTCGCCTATGTGACGGCGGACGAAGACACCTACGCCATGCACCAGTTCGCCGGCTACGCGGTCCTGGCCGCGATCGTCGCACGCTTGCTGGCGGCCATGGCGGCACCATCGGCGGGGCCGCTGCGCCTGCCGCGCCCCAGTCTGGGCGCGCTGGCCGGCTGGCTGACCCAACGCCGGGGCCGCCATCCGCTGTTCGCATGGTTCGCGGTGACGTTGCTGGCGGTGGTCGGCATGGTTGCCCTGTCGGGGGCCGGCGCGGACTTCGTCACTTGGCTGGAGCATCCGCACGAAGCGGTGGCCGAAGCCTCGCTGTGGCTGATCTTCGCCCACATCGCCTTCGTCGTTTACGTCTATGGCGGCAAACGCCTGTGGGCCCGCCTGACCGACGCCCTGAATGGTCCGCGTGCCGCCTCGCAAGTCAAGGAACCGATCCGATGAAACGTATCCTCGCCGCCGCCCTGGTGCTGGCGCCGGTGGCCGCCATGGCCGCCGGTTCCGCCCACGATCTGGTGCTTTCCCACTATGCCGTCCAGGCGAAACAGGCGGATTCCGCCTTCGCCGGCTTTTCCGCCCAGCGCGGCGAAACCCTGTTCCGCACCCAATGGGCCAAGGGCGACGCACGCACGCCGTCTTGCACGTCCTGCCACACCGACAATCCCCGCGATCCCGGCCGCAACGCCAAGACCGGACGGCCCATCGACCCGGTGGCGGTGTCGGCCAATCCCAAACGCTTCACCGACCTGGATCAGGTGGAAAAGCAGTTCGGCCGCGATTGCAAAAGCGTGCTGGGCCGCGAGTGCACGCCCCAGGAAAAGGGCGACTACGTCACCTTCATGACGGGGCAATGACCATGCGAACCAACCTTTTGCGACTGTGTCTGTTTGCCGCCCTGGTGCCGGCTCCGGCCCTGGCCGGCGACGATTGGGTACCGCCGGTCAAGGACCCGCTGGTGCTCAAGGAATGCGGCGCCTGCCACATGGCGTTCCAGCCGGCCTTCCTGCCCGCGCGGTCGTGGAACCGCATGATGGACGAACTGGCCGACCATTTCGGCGAGGACGCCAGCTTGCCCGCCGACAAGGTCCAGGCCATCCGTGCCACCTTGACCGCCAATGCCGGCGACGTGGTCGGCCAGGGCCGGGCCCGCAAGTACATGCAATGGGTCGCCCCCAACGGCACGCCGCAACGCATCACCGAGAACCCCGATTTCGAGCGCAAGCACCGCAAGATTTCCGACCGGACCTGGAAGGACCCCAAGGTGGTGACCAGATCAAACTGCCCGGCCTGCCATCGTGGTGCCGACCAGGGCTATTACGAGGATGACTGAGGATTAAAACTGCCGCAGCAACCGCCGCAGGTAGTCGCGTTCCGGTTCGGGCCGCTGGCCGTCGCCGGCCCGGCGGCGGATTTCGTCCAGCAATTGGCGCGAACGTTGGATATCGCCCCGTTCCGGGACGTGGGTGGTGCCGTCGTCGCCGTCGCCGGGGCCGCGTTGCGGCCGCCCCAGGGGATCGCGCGGCACCATGCCCCAGGCATCCTGGCCGCTGCCGCCGACCTGTTCCAGCACCTCGCGCGCGGCGCGGTTGAGACTGGCCATGGCCTGGGCCTGGGCCTCGGCCGCCGCGTCCCATTCCTCCTGTTCCAACAGGCCGGCGGCACCGTCCATGGCGCGCTCCGCCTCGTCCAGGACGTTCGGCGCCTCGCCCAGGTCCTTGGCCAGTTGGCGCCGCACCTCGGCCAGACCCCGGCGCAACTCGCGTTGCGCCTCGGCCGCCTGTTCGCCCTCGGCGGGAAGCGCGGCCCGCGCCTGGGCATGGCTGTCGTCCAGCAACCGTTGCTGCCGCCGGGCCAGGTCGCGCAAGGCGTCCAGTCCCTGTTGCGCGGGATTGCCACCCATGCCGTCACCCGGCTGCAATCCCTGAAGGATACGGTTCAGTTGCGCCAGTTCGCGGCGCAACGCATCGCGCGCCCCGGCCGAGGCCAGATCGCGCAGCCGGTCCACCATGTCGTGCAATTCGTCGGCGCCCACCGTGCCGCCACCGGCGGCGGATTGCGACGGCGTTCCCTGTTTTGCCGTCATCGCCGCCAAGGTCCGCTCCAACGCCTGTTGGAAAGCGTCGAGCAATGCCTGGATTTCCTGGGAATCGGCGCCCCGGTCCAGTGCATCCTCCAGCGCCTTGCGGGCGGCATCGAGTGCGCGTTCCGCGCTGGAAAGGTCGCCGTCCTCGATGCGCAACGCCGCTTGCCACAACAGCTCGCGCACTTCGTCCAGGTCGAAGCCGTTTTCCGACAGCAAAATCCGATTGGACAAGGCCAGCATCAGCACGGTCTTGAGGTCGCCGCCCACCGCCTGCGGCTCGTCCAGCAAGCGATCCAGGAAATCCGCGACTTCGGGCAAGGAATCCGCGTCCTCGGCCAGGGCCCGGCGCGCGTCGATCACCGCCGCCGCCACCGGATTGACGAATTGGCGTTCAGGAAGCGTCACCACCTCGGCCGCACCGGCGCTGACCTGACCGGCGCCATCCTTGACCATGGGGGTCAGGGTGACCGGCATGCCCGCCCACGGATGAGCGCCCAGGTCGAACCAGCCGCTCAGTTCCGCCTCGCGCGGGGTGGTGCCGGCCAAGGGCAGCGCCACCTCCAGCACCGGGTCATGGTCAAGCGCGCCCAGGCGCCGGATAGCCACCCACACCCGTTCGAGGCCGTAATCGTCGGACGCCGACACCGCCAGATGCAGCCGCCCCCGCCGGTCGCCTTCCGATGGCGCGGAGAACGCGGCGGACGGTACCGCGTCGGCGGTGACGGTGACCGGCCAGCGCGCCACCGTGAACAGGGATTGCCGAATCACCAGCTCGCCGCCCCGGTCCAGGCGCGTTTCAATCTTCTGGCTGCCGTCCGGTTGACGCTGAAACGACTGTGTCCGTCCCCCCTGGATCAGCCGGGCGTCGCCCCAGCCGCCGCCGACCATGGCCAGGATCGCCGTGCCCGCCGGCACCGCCACCGGCTCGTTTCCGGCGCCGTCGCGGCGCAAGGTCACCGGCGGACGGCCGGTGTGGGGCGGCGGCGTCAGCCACACCTCGACCAGATCGGGCGCCAGCCCCAAGGACCCGACGTCCAGCGCACGGGCCAGCCGGCGCGGGGCGTCATCCCCGCCCCCGGACGCCGCGATCACCAGGATCAACAACACCCCGGCCCGCAGGCCATAGGGGTCGCGGGCCGCCATGTCGGAACAAGGCCAGGACAGACGCAGACGGTCCAGCGCCACCAGCGCGCGGTCAACATGGCTGTGCCACAACGCCGCCGCCAACGGATCGGCGGAACCGGCCGGCCGGTCGCCCAGCACCGCCAGGGGGCGATGCTTCAGACCGGAATCGCGTTCCAGCCGCCGCGCCGCCGCCGCCCAATCGGGCAACCGCAGCCGCATCGCCATCCGAACCAGCAACGCCACGACGGCCACGACGCTGACGGCCAGAACCGCCCCGTGCCCCCAGGCGGACAGACGCGGCGCCAGATCGAACAGCGCGAAGGCGACGAACAGGCCCAGCACGCACAGCACCGGCAACAGCAACGGCCACAGCCGTTCCCACAACAGCACCATCCGAGCCAGCCGCAGCCAACGCCCCAGCCGCGCCCACCGGGCGGGATCGACCTGGGGCGGGGCGGGCGGCAACGGCGTCATCGCGGCCTTATTCCAGCCAGTCGGGCAGGCTTTCCAGCGCCGCCATCTCCTCGAAGCTGGGGCGCGCCCGCACCACGGCGAAGCGGTCGCCGTCCACCAGCACCTCGGGCACCAGCGGGCGGGAATTGTAGGTGGACGACATGGCCGCGCCATAGGCGCCGGCGGTGCGGAACACCACCAGATCGCCCGCCGCCAGCGGCGGCAACGGACACTGCTTGGCGAAGGTGTCGCCGGTCTCGCACACCGGACCGACCACGTCCACCGGCTGACGCGGCGCGCCGGCCGCCGGCTGGGTCACCGGATCGATGCCGTGGAACGCCTCGTACATGGCCGGGCGCACCAGATCGTTCATGGCGGCATCGACGATGGCGAAGGTGCGGGTCGACCCTTCCTTCATATAGACCACGCGGCTGACCAGGATGCCGGCATTGCCCACCAGCACGCGGCCGGGCTCCAGCACCACGCGGCAACCCAGATCGCCCAGTTCGGCCTTGATGGCCTGGGCATAGACGTCGGGCGAGGGCGGGGTCTCGCCGTCATAGGGCACGCCCAAGCCGCCGCCCAGATCCAGGTGCCGGATGTCGAAGCCGTCGGCGCGCAGCATGGCCACCAGATCGCGCACCCGACGGAAAGCAGCGGAAAAAGGCTCGATCTCGGTCAATTGCGAGCCGATGTGGCAGGCGATGGCCACCGGTTCGACACCGGGAAGGGCGCGGGCCTTGCGATAGACCTCGTGCGCGCGGGTCCATTCGATGCCGAACTTGTTTTCCTTCTTGCCGGTGGTGATCTTGGCATGGGTGCCGGCATCCACGTCCGGGTTGACCCGCAGCGCGATCGGCATCTTGACCCCGCGTTCCGCCGCCACCTGGGACAGGAGTTCCAATTCCGGCTCGGATTCCACGTTGATCTGCATGATGCCCTTGGCCACCGCGAATTCCAGTTCGCGCCGGGTCTTGCCGACGCCGGAGAACACGATGCGGTCGGCGGGCACCCCCGCCTTCAGCGCCTGGCGCAATTCGCCCTCGCTGACCACGTCGGCGCCGGCCCCCAGATCGGCCAGGGTGCGCACCACGGCCACATTGGAATTGGCCTTGAGCGCGAAGCACACGGTGGCGTCGAGGCCGGCCTTGGCCAGCGCCTCGGCGAACACCGTGTAATGGCGGACCAGGGTGGCGGTGGAATAGCAATAGAACGGCGTGCCGACACGGGCGGCGATGTCGGTCACCGGCACGCCCTCGGCGTGCAAGGTACCGTTCACGTAGTCGAAATGGTTCATCTGACCTGGTTCTCCGTCCCGCCGGCCCGGTCGTCGGGATTGGGCGGGAAACTGACGTCGGGATAAGAACGGGGATAGGTGCTGCCCTCGGGCGGGATCAGCTTGCCCTTGCGGCCACAGGCCGACAGGCTTAGCGCCAGCGCGGCGATCACGGCCAAGGTCGTCAGACGGCGCATGCCCATCCCTTTCCTGTTCACAGCCACTTGGCGCGGGCGGCGGCCACCGCCGCACGCACGTTGTCGGGCGCGGTGCCGCCATGGCTGATCCGGCTGGCCACCGAACTTTCCACCGAAAGCACGGCCCGCGCCGCCTCGGTGATGCCGGGCTCGACGGTCCGCATCTCGTCCAGGCTGAGGTCGGGCAGGTCGCAGCCCTTGTCCTCGGCCAATTTGACCAACGAGCCGGCGACATGGTGGGCGCGGCGGAACGGCATCTTGAGCTCGCGCACGCACCAGTCGGCGATGTCGGTGGCGGTGGTGAACCCGGCCCCGGCGGCGGCGGCCAGGACGTCGGTGTTGACCACCATGTCCTTGATCATGCCGGTCATGGCGGCAATGGCCAGTTCCATGGTGTCGGCGCATTCGAACACCGGCTCCTTGTCGTCCTGCATGTCCTTGGAATAGGCCAGGGGCAGGCCCTTCATGACGATCAACAGCGCGTTCAGGTCGCCGATGACCCGGCCGGTCTTGGCCCGGATCAGTTCGGCGGCGTCGGGATTGCGCTTTTGCGGCATGATCGACGAGCCGGTGGTGAAGGCGTCGGACAATTTGACGAAACGGAACTGGGCCGAGGTCCAGATCACCAGTTCTTCCGCCAGACGCGACAGGTGCACGGCGCAGATGGCCGAGGCACTCATGAATTCCAGCGCGAAGTCGCGGTCGGACACGCCGTCGAGCGAGTTGTTCATCGGCCGGTCAAAGCCCAGTTGCCGGGCGGTGAAATGGCGGTCGATGGGGAACGAGGTGCCGGCCAGGGCGGCCGAACCCAGCGGACTTTCATTCAGACGGACGCGGGCGTCAGCCAGACGGCCACGGTCGCGGCCGATCATTTCCACATAGGCCATGAGATGATGCCCCATGGTCACCGGCTGCGCCGCCTGAAGATGGGTGAAGCCGGGCATGACGGTGCCGGCATGCTCGAAAGCACGGTCCAGCAATGCCTGTTGCAGACCCTTCAACGCCGCTTCCATGCCGTCAAGGGCATCGCGCACCCACAGACGGAAATCGGTCGCCACCTGATCGTTGCGCGAGCGCGCGGTGTGCAGGCGTCCGGCCGCCTCGCCGATGATCTCGGCCAGACGGGCCTCGACGTTCATGTGGATGTCTTCAAGCTCGGTGCGGAAGGGGAAGTTTCCGCCCTCGATCTCTTGCAGCACCTGCTCCAGGCCGGCCAGAATGGCGTCGCCGTCGGCGGCGGTGATGATCCCTTGCTTGACCAGCATCGTGCAGTGGGCTTTGCTGCCGCGGATATCCTGGGCGTAAAGGCGCTGGTCGAAGTCGATGGAGGCGTTGATCCGCTGCATGATGGCGGCGGGCCCGCCGGCGAAGCGGCCGCCCCACATGGAAGAAGCCGGGGCGGTGCCCTGGTTGGTCGAGGCGCCGGAGGCGGACGTCTGATTGTCGCTCATGATACCCGTGAACAGAAAGGAATGGCCGTGTCGATGAAACTGGTTCGCTTCGCCCTGGTCGGCGCCACCGTGGCGCTCGCCGCCGGTGGCGGGGCGCTGGTGGCCTGGCTGGGCTCCGACGGGCGCCTAGGCTACACCGAACCGCGCGGCAACCCAACAGCGGAAACCGACGGCCTTTTCCCCTTGGCGCCGGTGGCGGAACGCCGCCCCCTGCCCGGCTTCACCTTCGCCGACGCCGATGGCCGTTCCATGCGATTGGCCGACCTTGCCGGCAAGGTGATGCTGGTCAATCTGTGGGCCACCTGGTGCCCGCCCTGCATCGCCGAGATGCCGGCCCTCGACACCCTTGAACGGCGCCTGGGCGGCGACCGGTTCCAGGTGGTGACGGTGTCGCTGGACCGCGGCGGCATGGAGCGCGTGCTGGCATGGTTCTCGCGCAACGACATCCGGGCACTGACTCCTTACGCCGCCGATCCGGCCCAGTTCGGCAACGCGGTGTTGCCCACCTCGTTGCTGGTGGATTCCCAAGGCCGCGTCGCCTGGCACGGGTCGGGGCTGCGCGACTGGGCCGGCGCCGAAGCCGAGGCGGCAGTCAAGGCGTTGCTGGCGGAATGAAAAAGGGCCGCCCCAAAGAGGCGGCCCCTGTCGGTGACGCGGACGGGCTCAGCCGTCGACGCGAACGATCACCTCGACCCGGCTGATGTTGAAGCCGTCGGGGGCGGCGGGAATCTTGGTCAGACCCACCATCTCGGCCGGGATGTCGCACAGCTTGCCACTCTTCTCGAAGAAGAAATGGTGGTGGTCCGAGGTGTTGGTGTCGAAATAGGAACGGCCGGCATCGACCACGATTTCCCGCAACAGGCCGGCGTCGGTGAACTGGTGCAGCGTGTTGTAGACGGTCGCCAGCGACACCCGGATGTTGTTGCCCAGCGCCTCGGAATGCAGTTGCTCGGCCGAGATATGGCGGTCGCAGCCGTCGAACAGCAGGCGCGCCAAGGCCAGACGCTGACGGGTGGGACGCAGCCCGGCGGCGCGCAGGCGGTCGAGGGCTTGGCTATAGGGACGCACGGTGACCATGGGCATGATGTGGGCGGACCCCATCCGGTTTACAAAACGTAATCTCTTGAACCTATCATAGAGGCTCTTGAAATCTATCACATTTTTTGCGCCGTGCCGTGACCTGGATCAAGCCGGCGAAAGGGGGCGTGCGAAACGGAAAAGGGGCGCCGTCAGCCGGCGCCCCCTGGATATTGTTATTCGCCGCTGGCGATACGCTCAACCAGTTGCTTCACCGTGGGAATGAAGCCGTTGGCGTAGAACGGATCGGAGCCGAAGCGGAAGGCGTTGTGGCCGGCGAACATCAGTTCGTTTTCCACGTCGCCGCCATGGCCGATGTTCTGAAGGGTCTTCTGGATGCAGAAGCTGCGCGGATCGGCCTTCTTGCCGGTGGTGCCGGCATCGTTCTGCGCCCAGTTCGAGAACATGCACTGCGACAGGCAGCCCATGCAATCCACCTGAGCCTGACGGATTTCCTCGGCCTTGTCCGGGGTGACGAAGACCAGGGTGTTGTCGGGGCTGCGCAACGCCTCGGTGAAACCCTGGGCGATCCAACCCAAGGCCATCTCGCGATCATGGGGCGTGACCCAGACGATACGCTTGCGTGCGCCGATCGGCAGCTCGGCCACATGGTCGCCGACATTCTCGCCGGAATAGGCGATCTGACGGTGCGACCGCTCGACCAGCTCGTTGATGAAGTCGTTCTTCACCGCCGAGGAATAGAAGCCGGTAGGACTGAAGCGGTGCAACAGCACGTCGCCCGGCTTGAGCGTCAGCAGCCGCTTCTTCCAGGCATCCGAGATGGGGCTTTCCTGGGTCAGCAACGGACGGGTGCCGAACTGGAAGGCGATGGCGCCCAGTTCGGGATTGCCGATCCAATCGGCCCATTCATTCAGCGCCCACACGCCGCCGGCCATGAACACCGGAACGGCATCGGCGACGCCGCAATCGCGCATGGTCTTGCGCAGTTCGACGACGCGGGCATAGGGCGCCTCGGGCTTTTGCGGGTCCTCGGAATTGGACAGGCCGTTATGGCCGCCGGCCAGCCACGGGTCCTCGTAGACCACGCCGCCCAAGAACTCGCCGTGCTTGTGGAACGAACGCTTCCACAACGCGCGAAAGGCGCGGGCCGACGACACGATGGGATAGTAATAGACGCTGTGACGGGCGGCGATCTCGGCCACCTTGTAGGGCATGCCGGCACCACAGGTGACGCCGTGGATCAGCCCCTTGGCGCCGATCAGCGCACCTTCCAGGATTTCCTCGGCCCCGCCCATTTCCCACAGCACGTTCATGTGCATGCGGCCCTGGCCGCCGGACAGGTCATGGGCGATGCGGGCCTGGGCGATGGCGCCCTTGATGCCGAAGGCGATCAGTTCGTGGTGGCGTTCGGTGCGGGTCTTGCCATGGTAGACCATGGGAATCAGCTTGCCGTTTTCGTCATAGGTGTCGGCGTTCACCCCCGAGAAGGTGGCGACACCGCCAGCAGCGGCCCAAGCACCCGAGCTTTCGCCGTTGGAGACGTTGATGCCCTTGCCACCCTCGACGACGGGCAGGACTTCGCGACCGGAAATGACGATGGGGTCGAGCTTCATGAAAGTACCAATCACTCCGAAATGAAACGCCACGGCACCGAGACTTGCCAACAGTGGGCACATATATAGAGCCCGGCCACGGTTGACCACACCCGCGGTGAAAAAATCATGACATTTCACAATAGCCGGTCGGGTGCGTCGCAAAAAACCGCGTCCACGCCGCGCGTCCACAGCCGCCGCGCCCGCCCCGGCCGGTTGACGGTGAAGGCCAGCACCGCCAATCCGGCGGCCCTAAGCTGCCCGACCAAAGGGGTGGGCAACGCCCGGTGATGGGCGCCCAGCGCACAGCATCCCAGAGCGGCCACCCGGCGCGCCCAATCGGCGGGCACCCGCTCCACCAGCAAGGCGCGCGGCCAGTCGGGCGCCAACGCGCGGGAAACGGCCAGGGCATCCGCGTCGAAACTGGACAGCAACGGCGCCGCCTGCCCACAGTCCCGCGCCACCCGGATGGCGGCGGCGGCGGTCGCGGCGCCCATGCCCCGGTCGGGCTTGATTTCCATGTCCACCGCCAGCCCGCGCACAGCGCACAATTCCAGCACCTCGGCCAAGGTCGGAACCTGGGGCGCCACTGTCCGTAAACGGGACAGGGACAGACACCCCACCGCCCCGTGCACACCGACGCAACGGTCCAGCGTGTCGTCATGAAAGACCACCGGCACACCATCGGCCGTCAGGCGGACGTCGAATTCCACCATGGCACAGCCAAGGTCGGCCGCCTTGGCGAACGATGCCAGGGTGTTCTCGGGCGCATGGGCGGCGGCGCCGCGATGGCCGATGACGCGGGGCAGGATCAGCATGGGGCGAACGGGTCCTCGGGCGGCGGCGGCTCTTCCTCGCGGTAAAGCGCCTGGGCCTCGGGCGCCGGGCCGCGCCGCTCCCCCAGGGCGAGAACGGTGACGCGGCGGCGGCGCTTGCCGGCGGGAAACACCACCACGTCGCCCGGCCGCACCAGAAACGAGGTTCGCGCCGCCACCGCTTCGTTCACCGTCACCTCGCCCGCCGCCACCTGGGCGGCGGCCAGACTGCGCGTCTTGAAGAAGCGGGCGAACCACAGCCACTTGTCGATGCGCAAGCCCTCGGCCAAGGACGCCTATTCCTTGGCGACGTAAGTATAGAACCGCACGCGGCCGGTATCTTCATCGACCTCGCGGTAAAGGCCCTGGATTTCCGCCTCGAAGCCGGGGAACAGGTTCGAGCTTTGCTCGAACATCTTGAGATAGTCGAGCATGGGCTTCGACCGCTCGTTGATGCGTTCGCCGGGAACGATGGTGGCGATGCCCGGCGGATAGACCACCCACAGCGTGGTGGCGATGCGGCCGAACACCTCGTCCAGCGGCACGTAATCCACCTGGTTGCGAGTCAGCATGCGCACCGCCTCGTTGGGCCGGAGCACCATGTCGGGACGGTGTTCGGGGGCGAACTGGGCGCGTTGCAGGGCGCTGACATTGGCCGAACGGAAGAAGGAATGCATCTGGCCGCACAGGCCCTGGATGCGCAGGCCGCGATAACGCTGCGGCCGGCGGGCGACGAATTCCGGGATGACCTCTTCCAGGCGGGCGTTCTCGTCATGGAACCGCTTGAACGCCACCAAGGTACTGAGCAGCGTGCCGGCCTTGGACGATTCGACGCCGGGGGTCAGCAGGAACAGCAAGGAATTGAGGTCGTTCTTTTCCGGCACCACCCGGTTCTCGCGCAGGAATTGCGCCACCACCGGCGCCGGAATGCCGTAATCGGCGTAAGAGCCGGTCTCGGGGTCGAAACCCGGCGTGATCAGCGTCAGCTTGTTGGGGTCGGTCATGGCGTAACCGGATTCGGTCACATGCCCGAAACCATGCCAGCGTGCGCCCGGCGCGAATTCCCAATAGCGCGCGTCGGCGGCCAGCAGGTCCGAGGGCACGTCCTCCCATGCCACGGTCTCGTCGGCGCCATAGGGCGACGGCACCCGGTCGGGCACGAACGGGTCGAAGAACCATTGCCGCGCCGCATCCTTTTCCCGCTCGCGGAACTCGCGCGCGGTGGCGCGGATCTTCTTGCGCAGCTCGATGCCCAATCGGACGGTGTCGTCCCACAGCACCTCGCCGGACCGGCCGCGCATCATCTGGGCGCCAACGTCGAGCGAGGCGAACAGCGGATAGAACGGCGAGGTCGAGGCGTGCAGCATGAACGTCTCGTTGAAGCGGCGATGCTCGATGCGGCGGCCCTGGCCCTTGATGTGGCGGTCACGCACATGGATTTGCGACGCCTGGGAAAAACCGGCCATCTGTTTGTGGGTGCTCTGCGTCGAGATGATGCCGGGCGAATCCTCGCCCAGGCCCTGAAGCCCCATGCCGTAGCAGCCCTTGAACAGCGGATGGAACTTGAGGAAGCCGGCCCACGCCTCGTCGAACAGGATGTAGTCGCACAGGTGTCCGATGCGCGAGAGGATGGTCTCGGCGCTGTAGATGGTGCCGTCATAGGTACATTGTTCGACCACCGCGACCCGGAACGGGCGCGGCTTCTGCCACGCCTCGGGGTCCTTGACCAGCGGGTTGGTGCGGATCTTCTCGCGGATCGCCGTCTCGTCGAAGGCGTCGGTGTAGATGGGACCGATCAGCCCCTGGGCATTGCGGTCGGTTTCCAGGAAGATCGGCACGCCGCCGCCCAGCAACAGGGCGCCATGGTGGGCGGCCTTGTGGTTGTTGCGGTCGAACAGCACCAGATCGTCCTCGGCCACCAGCGCCGACAGCACGATCTTGTTGGAGGCCGAGGTGCCGTTGAGCACGAAATAGGTCTTTTCCGCGCCGAAGATTTCCGCCGCCTGCTTCTGTGCCTGAAGGGCCGGACCTTCGTGGATCAGCAGGTCGCCCAGTTCGAGGACGGAATTGTCCAGGTCGTCGCGGAACACCGCCTCGCCCAGATGTTCGACGAAGATACGGCCGATGGGACTGCGATTGTAGAAGATGCCGCCGTTATGGCCGGGACAGGTCCACAACTGGTTGCCCTCTTCCTGATAATCCACCAGGGCGCCGAAGAACGGCGTCTTCAGGGTGTCGGCGAATTGCTTGAGCCGGCTGACCAGATTGCGGGCGATGAAGGTGGGCGTTTCCTCGGCCGGGAAGACGTAACCGTCGATGTAGTCGAGCACGTCGACCGGGATATCCTCGAACCGTTCGCCGCGCATCAGCAGCACGATGGGCATTTCCAGGCCGCGCCGGCGCATCAGGTCGATCAGTTCGGGGGCTTCGCCGCCCTGGCCGCGCTTGCCCCAGTCCACCAGCACGCAGCCGATGGCGGCGTCGGTCTGGACCGCGATCTCGGCGTCGGCGATGCGGCGCGCCCGCACCACCTCGAAGCCCAGCCGCTCGACCTCGGAAATGATCTGTTCGACCCGGTGGCCTTCAAGATCGTCGGGATCGAAGGCGGGGGTGCACACCAGAAAGGTCAGACGCCGAAAGAACTCCATGGGGCAAACCCTCTCCAATCACCGGCTGGGTGGACGCAGATCCGCCCGCACAGTAATCAGGGTCGGGGGCGGGCTCCACGGGTTCTAATGCACTGACGCGAAAAGTTCACGCGGGAACCGCGCGCCGTAACCGAAGCGGCTTTCCCGAAACGGGCGGCGACGGCTTGCGCCGCCGCGCCCCCACGCCTTATTGCGGCCTGGTCGTCACCTGGCAATTGCTCTTCTGGCCGCGATTGCTTTCGAAATCGTTGCTGATCGCCAGCTTGAGTTCGGGCGCGTACCACACCGTGCGGGTGGCGTTCCAGAAGTTGTTGCCGTACGTGGTCACCACCTTCACCGCCTCGACCGGGCCGAACGGCGTTTCGCGCTGGCCGCGTTCCTTGATCGACACGTCATAGCGATGCTGGTTGGTGCCGGCCGGTCCGGTTTGGCGGACATAACCGGCAAAGGACTTGCCCACTTCCAGGGTGGCGACCTTTTTCAGGTCGTCGTCTTCGGGTTCGTTCAGGAACTTGCCGGACCCGAAATCGTTGCTGGTGTTGAAGCCCATGGCCCAACCCCAGATCGGCGCTTCGGCGAAGCTGCCGTCCTCGGCCTCGATCCGCACGGCCTCGCCGTCGTTGCGAACCACCTTCCACGTCCGCTCGGCGGCGTTGTTACCGGTGCACTTGGTTCCCCAGCTCGTCCCCACCGCCGGGGCCTCGACCCCGTCGGCCCAGGTCGGCGCGGACAACGCCATGGCGACGGCCGCCATGGCGAACACCTTGCGAATGTCTGTCATCCCATACCCCCTTGATAACGGGCATCGAAGGATACCCAGGGGGGACGATCTCACAACCGTTGATGCCCGACAACCGGTGTCGGCCGTCTCTCAGCCCCGGCTGTCGCCTTCCCGCCGCCGTTCCCGCGACAGGATTTCCATCAGGTGGCTGGCGGCGCGGCGGTCTTCGGGATGGGCGTGGGTATTGTCGAGGATTTCCCGTGCCTGGGAAAGCATCCGCTCGTTCTCTGCGGCCCAAGTGTCGGTCGGCGACATGACCCCTCCGTCTGGTCACGGTCAGGCGATGCGAAACCATACTATAGGCATAATCTGGACGCCACGCCCAAGCGGCCCACGCTGTGGAAGACCGCAAGAATTTACAGGGCCGGGCGCCAAAGAATCAATCTTTAGATCGATTTTGTCGATTTTTAACATTGGAACAACCCGTTTCATAAATCAGTTCCGCCGCCATAGGATGCCTCTCGTTCCGGTCATCCAAACGCTGTGGAGAAAAAACCGATGTCCCTGATCAATACCGAAATCAAGCCCTTCAAGGCCTCCGCGTTCAAGAACGGCGCCTTCGTCGACGTCACCGACGCCGACCTCAAGGGCAAGTGGTCCGTGGTGTTCTTCTATCCCGCCGACTTCACCTTCGTCTGCCCGACCGAGCTCGAGGATCTGGCCGACAATTACGCCGAGTTCCAGAAGCTGGGCGTGGAAATCTACTCGGTGTCCACCGACACCCACTTCTGCCACAAGGCCTGGCACGACAGCTCGCCGGCCATCAAGAAGATCCAGTACACCATGGTCGGCGATCCGACCGGCGTGATCAGCCGCAACTTCGAAGTGATGATCGAGGACGTGGGTCTGGCCGACCGCGGGACCTTCGTGGTCGACCCCGACGGCAAGATCCAGATCGTCGAGATCACCGCCGGCGGCATCGGCCGCGACGCCAAGGAATTGCTGCGCAAGGTCAAGGCGGCCCAGTACGTCGCCTCGCATCCCGGCGAGGTCTGCCCCGCCAAGTGGAAGGAAGGCGAGAAGACCCTGGCTCCGTCGCTCGACCTGGTCGGCAAGATCTAAGGGCAAGAAGGCTGCATCGTCTGCGGCGTGACCGCCCGGCCCCGGGAAATTTCCCGGGGCCGGAAAGTCTGGACGCCGCGCTGTTTCCAGGGGAGTACGCACAAAATGTTCGACGAGAACCTGACCGGCCAATTGCGGGCCTATTTCGAACGGATCACCCAGCCCATCCAACTGGTGGCCTCCCTTGACGACGGCGCCAAGTCCCAGGAGATGCAGGAATTGTTGGAAGCCGTCGCCGCGCTGTCCGACAAGATCACCCTGGTCCGCGAGGACAACGCCCGCACGCCGTCCTTCGCCATCCGCCGCACCGGTTCGGATGTGGAGGTCCGCTTCGCCGGACTGCCCATGGGCCATGAGTTCAATTCGCTGATCCTGGCATTGTTGCAGGTGGGCGGCCACCCGGCCAAGGAAGCCCAGGATGTGATCGAACAGGTCCAGGCGCTGGACGGCGACTACCGGTTCGAAACCTATTTCTCGCTGTCGTGCCAGAACTGCCCCGACGTGGTGCAGGCGCTGAACCTGATGGCGACGTTGAACCCGCGCATCAAGCATACCGCCATCGACGGCGCCCTGTTCCAGGACGAGGTCGAGGCGCGCCAGATCATGGCGGTGCCGGCGGTGTTCCTGAACGGCGAACCCTTCGCCCAGGGCCGCATGGACATGGCCCAGATCGTCGCCAAGCTGGACACCGGCGCCACCAGGCGCGCCGCCGAGAAGATCGCCGCCAAGGAGGCGTTCGAGGTGCTGGTGGTGGGCGGCGGTCCGGCCGGCGCGGCGGCGGCGGTCTATGCGGCGCGCAAGGGCATCCGTACCGGCGTGGTGGCCGAACGCTTCGGCGGCCAGGTGCTGGACACCATGGACATCGAGAACCTGATCAGCGTGCCGCACACCGAAGGCCCCAAGCTGGGCGCCGCGCTGGAAGCCCACGTCAAGCAATACGACGTGGACATCATGAACGTGCAGAAAGCCACCAAGCTGGTTCCGGCCACCACCCCCGGCGGATTGATCGAGGTGCAGCTGGAAAGCGGCGCCAGCATCAGGACCCGCTCGCTCATCCTGTCCACCGGCGCGCGCTGGCGCACCATGAACGTGCCGGGCGAGGACCAATACCGCGCCAAGGGCGTGGCGTTCTGCCCGCATTGTGACGGCCCGTTGTTCAAGGGCAAGCGCGTGGCGGTGATCGGCGGCGGCAATTCCGGCGTGGAAGCGGCCATCGACCTGGCCGGCATCGCGGCAGGCGTCACCTTGATCGAGTTCGACGCCAGACTCAGGGCCGACGCGGTGTTGCAGGCCAAGCTGCGCAGCCTGCCCAACGTGCGGGTCATCACCTCGGCGCTGACCACCGAGGTTCTGGGCGACGGCGCCAAGGTGACGGGATTGTCCTATAAGGACCGCGCCACCGACCAGCAGCACACCATCGAACTCGAGGGCATCTTCGTCCAGATCGGTCTGGTGCCCAACACCGAGTGGCTGAAAGGGTCGGTCGAGTTGACCCCGCGTGGCGAGATCGTGGTCGATGCCAAGGGCCAGACCTCGGTGCCCGGCGTGTTCGCCGCCGGCGACGCCACCACCGTCCCCTACAAGCAGATCATCATCGCCATGGGCGACGGCGCCAAGGCGTCATTGTCCGCCTTCGACTACCTGATCCGTCTGGCCCCGGCCGAAGCCGCCGCCTGACAACTTTCGGACGCAATCCCCACAGCCCGGCCTCGCGGCCGGGCTGTTTTGCGTTATAGTGGCTTCAGGCGGGGCGGAGGCGACGTATGCATTTCGACATCCACTGGGACGAAAAATTCGAAACCGGTCACCCCAGCATCGATTTCCAGCACCGGGTATTCTTCGACCTGTTGCAGAACTTCGCCGCCGAGGTGAAACAGGGCAGCGACCCGGCCGCCCTGCGCCGGCTGGCCATCGAGCTCTACAAATTCGCCGATTTCCATTTTTTCAGCGAAGAGAACATCATGCTGAAGATCGGCTATCCCGAATTCGCCCACCACCACGGCCTGCATCAGGCGCTGCTGCACGAATTGCGCTCTTACATCGAGTCCTTGGTGGTCGAGGTCCCCAGAGGCGAGGACATGCTGGACTATCTGACCAAGTGGTTCGTGTCGCACACCGCCAGCGAGGATTTGAAGCTGGCGGTCTATGTCCGCACGTTCTGAACCTCGATCTCTGTCGATTGGGCCAGCGTCGCCTCGGCGGAAAGGCGCAATGCGGCCAGCAAGTCGTCCACCGCCGTTTCTCCGGCCTTGGCCGCCCTTTCCAAACGGGCCGCGTCGGCCGCCAGCCGCCGGAAACCCATGTTGGCCGCCGCCCCCTTGACCGCATGCGCGCTTGAGGCGATGGCCGGCACATCGCCCGCCGCCACCGCCTGGACCACCTTGTCCAGGGCGGCCGGCACGCCGTTCAGGTAAAGGCGCAGCAACTCGCCGAATTCCTCGGCTCCCAAGGCGTCGGCCAGGTCTTCCTGTGCCTCTTGGTCCACCAGCGGTTCCTCCTCGGCGGCTGCCGAAGCACAAGGTGCGGCGGGGGCGCATGGGGCACAGGGCGGCGCGCCGCGACGGTTCCGCTGTTCCAAAAGACGCTCGCCCCAGCGTTCCAGAATTTCGGCCAGACGGCGGCGGTCGATGGGCTTGGCGATGAAGTCGTCCATGCCGGCGGCGATGCAGGAATCGCGGTCGGCGGCCATGGCGTTGGCAGTCATGGCGATGATCGTCACCTGCGATTTCGGCCCCGACACCGCCCGGATCATCCGCGTGGCGGCAAGACCGTCGACGCGGGGCATCTGCATGTCCATCAACACCAGGTCGTAATCGCAGCGTTCGACCATGACCACCGCCTCGGCGCCGTCGTCGGCCACGTCGGCCCGGTGTCCCAGCTTGCCCAGCAGCCCCACCGCCACCTGCTGGTTGATGGCGTTGTCCTCGGCCACCAGGATACGCAGCGGCACCGCCGCCACCGTGTCGTCGGCCGGCAGGGCCGGTCGCGCCGCGGCTCCCTCGCCGGCCCGCCCGGTCAAGGCCAGCAAGGCGTCGAGCAAGGCGCTTTGCCGCACCGGTTTCAGCAGGACCGAACCGACGTTCAAGGCGCCGGCCCGCGCCACGATCTCGGGCGCCGCCGACGAGGTGGCCAGCAACAGCGGCAGCCCGGCCAGGGCGGCGTCACCGCGCAGGATGACGGAAAGGTCGATGCCGGTCATGTCCGGCATCAGGTAATCAAGCACGGCGGCATCGAAGCCCCGCCCGGCCGCCGCCGCCGCCCGCGCCGCGATCAGGCCGGCCCGGCCGTCGCCCGCCACCTCGACCTCGGCCCCCCAGGCGGCGCATTGACGGACGAAAATCTCGCGGTTGACGGCGTTGTCGTCCACCACCAGCAACCGCAATCCGGCCAACGGCAAGAGATCGTCGCCATCGTCGCCGGCCATGTCGCCATCGCGGCGCAACGGCACCTCGAACCAGAAGGTGCTGCCCACGCCCTCGGTGCTGTCGAAACCGATGTCGCCGTCCATCATGAGGACGATGCGCCGGCAGATGGCCAAACCCAGGCCGCTGCCGCCAAAGCGCCGCGCGGTCGATGCCTCGGCCTGGGTAAAGGTGCCGAACAGGCGCGGCCGGGCTTCCTCCGGGATGCCGATGCCGGTGTCGGTGACGGTGACCCGCAGGCGGGCACGGCCGTCCTCCATCTCGGAGACGTCCAGTTCGATGGCGATGCCGCCATGGTCGGTGAACTTCACCGCGTTGCCGGCCAGATTGAGCAACACCTGGCGCAGGCGCCCGGAATCGCCCCGGAACCGGCCGCGCGCCTGGGGTGGAATGAAGGTGGAGAGGTCCACGTCCTTGTCGCGCAGACGCGGCGCCAGGATGTCCACCACGCCTTCGACCAGCGGCCCCAGTTCGAACGAGGTTTCCTCGAACTCCAGCTTGCCGGCCTCGAGCTTCGAGAAGTCGAGGATGTCGTTGATGATGGTGAGAAGGGAATCCGCCGACACCCGGATGGTGTTGGCGAAATGCGTCTGATCCTTGTCCAGAGGGGTGTCCAGCAACAGGCTGGTCATGCCGATGATGCCGTTCATGGGCGTGCGGATTTCATGGCTCATGGTCGCCAGGAACTCGGACTTGGCCTGGTTGGCGGCGTCCGCCCCCAGCTTGGCCTTGCGCAGGTCCTCAAGCATGCTGCGCAACAGGATGTGGCCACCCAAAATCTGTCGCGCCACCCAACTGGCCAGCGCCAGCACCAAGATGACGGTGGCCACCGCCATGCCCGCCTGGATGGCGCCGAAGCGCTGTTTGCGGCTGTCGATCTCGACGGCCAAATTCTCCATGCGTCGGCTGGCGTGATAGAACAGCCGGCCGGCGTTCTCGCGCATGCGCACCAGAAGCGACGAGAACTTGCGCAACGCCATCTGCACCTGGGCCGCCGATTCGCGGCTTTCGCCGATGTTGTTGGCATCGAACTGGGCGTTGCGGCGAACCAGAAGCGCGTTGATCTCGTTCACCCGGCGGTCGATGTCGTAAAGCTTGGGTCTGAGCTCGATGATCTCGAGAACGAATTTCTGGCTGTCGGCGGGCGGCTGATAGCGGATGGTCCGCTGCATCTCCTCGCGGTCCTCGAGGTTCAGGCGGACCACGTCCTCGACCACGCCGCCGTCCTCGAGCACGTCGAGCTTGCGTCCCAAGGCCAGGATCTGCGCCTTGAGGTCGTCGCGCGCCAGTTCCAGACCGGTGGCGTTGCGGGTGGTCGCCATCTTGTAGATGCCCGATTCGATCCGCGCGATGTCCTGGATGATCAATTCGCCAATGGCAAGGCGCGCCTTTTCGTTCTCGGTCGAACGATCCAGTTCGTCGATCAGGCCGGTGAACACCTCGTGCATGACCAGCAACAGCACGAACCCCACCAGGAAGGTGACCAGCATCAGCCCCATGCGGGTCAACGGGTGCGCGTTGCCCCGCCACGCGCCGGCGATGCCGCGGTTTTCGGTCATGGCGTCAATAATCACCCTTGAGGCTGGCATCCAGGAAGCCATGCTTGCGAAACACCGCCTGCCCCTCGGCCGACGCCGCCAGCGCCACGAACCGGCGCGCCGCCTCGGCCTGGGTCGAGAAAGTCAGAAGATTGAGTTCCAACCGTGCCGGCTGGCTGACCGTGGTGTCCAGGTCGACCACCTCGACCGCGTCGCGGTTTTCCGGGAAAAAGGCGGTGGCCCGCCAGTTCAGGGTGACGTCGATCCGTCCGCCCTTGATGGCCTGGGTCAGGTTGCGCGAATCGGTGGCCAGGAACGCCGCCTGGGTCAGCACCTGTTCGGTCAGCCCGGCCCGGTCCAGAATTTTCTGGGTTTCAGCGCCGATGCTGCCGGTGTCGGGATTGCACACCACCATGGCCAGATCCGGGCGCAGCAATTCCCGCACCTCGGGCTTGACTCCCTTGGGATTGCCCTTGGCCACCATCAGTGCCGCCACGTTGTGGGCGACCAGGGTGGCATCGCCCAGGAAACCTTCGGCCAGATGGTTCTTGCGGAAGGAATCCGAGCCGGGAAAATAGATGTCGCCGACACGCGCCATCTTGAGCGCGTCGTACAGGTCTTCCGACCCGCCCTGACTGAGGGTCACCTTGACGCCGGTGCGGGCCTCGAACAAATCCGCCAGTTCCTTGACCGGCTTGACCATGGTGATACCGCAATAGATCAGCAGTTCGGGCCGCGCCTGAGCGCGGGCGGCGGTGACGGCGAACGGCGACACGGCCAGGCCCGCCAGGACGGCGCGCCGCGACAACGACCACATGATGGCTTCCCCTTCCTCTCCGTCCTCTATGTCCTTCGTATATTAGCAGGGTTTGCTTCCCGCCCCGCAAGGGTATTGTCATGGCCCAGGCGAAACTGTTGGCTTCTTGTTGCGCCGCGAAAAACACGCAAAATTGAAGACTTGCCGGGAATGCTCTTTCTCATGCCTAATCCACATGATGGGCATGAATGCTTGCCGCAGAGAAAAAGGAGATGAGAAGCCTATACTTAGGGCCGTATCATCTTTTGCGGAAGATGTCCTCCGGGCGGCGCCCCATATCTATGGGACCAAGGCCTTGAAACCCTGGTGCACCGGTCCATTCAGGTGGTGCACCAACCATCTGAATGGACCGGTGCATCATTCGTTAGTTTTATGGACCGATCCACCACACGGAAGTTTCATGGACATGAACATTCCGTGCGGATCGGACCACAAGAGGGGGAGAGATCATCATGTGGTTGATCGTACTTCTGGTCCTCGCCATCGTCTTCATCGTGTTCGCCACCGCGCGTCTCAAGATGCACGCCTTCCTGGCGCTGCTGCTGGCGGCGTTCGGGTTCGGCATCCTGTCGGGCATGCCGCTCGACGTGGTGGTCAAATCGGTGAATGACGGTTTCGGCGGCACCATCGGCTATATCGGCATCGTCATCGTACTGGGCTCGGTCATCGGCACCTTCCTGGAGAAATCCGGCGGCGCCTGGCGGCTGGCCGAAGGCATCTTGAAGATCACCGGGAAGAAGAACGTACCCCTGACCATGTCGATCATGGGCTATGTGGTGTCCATTCCGGTATTCTGCGATTCCGGCTTCGTCATCCTGTCGTCGCTGAACAAGGCCCTGGCCAAGCGGGCGGGCATCACCCTGGCCGCCGGCGCCATCGCGTTGTCGCTGGGACTTTACGCCACCCACACCATGGTTCCGCCCACCCCCGGCCCGATCGCCGCCGCCGGCATCCTTCAGGCCGATCTGGGTCTGGTGATCCTGTGGGGCATGATCATCGCCGCCATCGCCTGCGCCGCCGGCTGGGTGTTCGCGGTCACCGTCGCCGCCAAGGTGGACGTCCCCCCCTACAAGGAAGGCGAGGAACCGACCGATCTGCCGTCGCTGGCCGACGCGCCCGGCCCGTTGTCCAGCCTGCTGCCCATCTTCCTGCCGATCGTGCTGATCGTCATGAAGTCGCTGGCCGACTTCCCGTCCAAGCCGTTCGGCACCGGTGAAGCGATCCGCGTCATCGGCTTCGTCGGCCAACCGGTGGTGGCGTTGCTGATCGGTTTCGGCCTGGCGCTTCTGCTGCCGAAAAAACTCGACCGTGAAATGCTGAGCAATTCCGGCTGGCTGGGCCAGGCCATCGTCGCCTCGGCCATCATCATCCTGATCACCGGGGCCGGAGGGTCGTTCGGCAAGGTGCTTCAGAATTCCGGCATCGCCAAGATGGTCGGCGAGGGTCTGTCCACCTGGCACCTGGGCATCTTCCTGCCCTTCCTGATCGCCGCCGGCATCAAGACGGCGCAAGGGTCGTCCACCGTCGCCATCATCACCACCGCCGGCCTGATGGCCCCGCTGATGGTGCCGCTGGGCTTCGACGAACCGACCGCCCGCGCCCTGGTGGTAGTGGTCATCGGCGCCGGCGCCATGGTGGTCAGCCATGCCAACGACAGCTTCTTCTGGGTGGTGACGCAGTTCTCGAACATGACCCCGGAACAGGGATACCGGTTGCAAACGCTGGGCACCCTGGTTCAGGGCACGGTGGGCGCCATCGCGGTGTTCATCGCCGCCACCATCGTATTGTAAGACGTGTCGAGGCGGCGCCGGTTCTCTGGCGCCGCCCTTTCCTTGTTCTTCCCAAAAGGATTGACGCCATGACGTCCGTCGCCGATCCCCGCGCGTTCCTGCGTGCTTTGTTCGACACGGCGGTCGCCGCCGCCTTACCCACCAGTCAGCTGTCCCGTTTCCTGCCGCCGCCGCCCAAGGGCCGGACCCTGGTGGTGGGCGCCGGCAAGGGTGCGGCGGCCATGGCCCACGCCATCGAGGACATGTGGCCGGGACCGTTGTCCGGTCTGGCGGTCACCCGCTACGGCCACGGCCTGCCGACCCGCGCCATCGAGGTGATCGAGGCCGCCCATCCCAACCCCGACATCGCCAGCGAGACCGCGGCGCGCCGCATCCTGGCCGAGGCCAGCGCCCTGGGCGAGGACGACTTGCTGTTGTGCCTGATCTCGGGCGGCGGCTCGGCGCTGATGGCGCTGCCGGCACCTGGGCTGACCCTGGACGACAAAAAGGCGGTGACCCGCGAATTGCTGAAAAGCGGCGCCGCCATCGACGAGATCAACGCCGTGCGCAAGCACCTGTCGGCCATCAAGGGCGGACGGCTGGCCGCCGCCGCCGCGCCGGCCCAGGTGGTCACCCTGATGGTGTCGGACGTCCCCGGCGACGACCCGGCGGTGATCGCCTCGGGCCCCACCGTGGCCGACCCGTCCACCTTCGCCGACGCCCGCGCGGTGATCGAGAAATACGGCATCGCGGTGCCCGACACCGTGCGCCGCCACCTTGAACAGGCGACCGAGGAAAGCGTCAAGCCCGGCGACCCCCGTCTGGCCCGAACCACCGCCCATCTGGTCGCCACCCCCCAGGACGCGTTGGAAGCGGCCGCCGATTTGGCCTATCGCGCCGGAATCGCCCCCCTGATCCTGGGCAACGCGCTGGAAGGCGAATCGCGCGAGGTGGCCCGCGTCATAGCCGCCATGGCCCGTCAGGCGACACTTTACGACCAGCCGGCCACCCCGCCCTGTGTGCTGCTGTCCGGCGGCGAGACCACGGTCACCGTGCGGGGCAACGGACGCGGCGGCCGCAACGCCGAGTTCCTGTTGGCGCTGGCGGTGGCGTTGGGCGGCCATGACAAGGTCTGGGCCATCGCCTGCGACACCGACGGCATCGACGGCACCGAGGACAACGCCGGCGCCATCCTGACTCCCGACACCCTGGCCCGCGCCGCGGCGCTTGGCGTCGACGCCAAGGCGCGGCTGGCCGACAACGACGGCTACGGCTTCTTCAGCGCCCTGGGCGATCTGGTGGTGACCGGCCCGACACGGACCAACGTCAACGATTTTCGCGCCGTGCTGATCCTGCCTTGAGGGGACGTCAGCCGCCCCGCACCGTCGCCAGGAAACGCCCCACCTGACGGCGCAGATTGTCCGCCTGACCGCCCAGGCCGTCGGCGGCCGACAGCACCTGGGTCGCGGCGGCGCCGGTCTGCATCGCCGCGTCGTGCACGTCGGCGATGGCGCCGTTGACGCGGGAGGTGCCGTCCGCCGCCTGATGGACGCTGCGGGTGATCTCGGCGGTGGCGGCGTTCTGTTGCTCGACCGCCGCCGCGATGGCCGAAGCGATTTCGTCCACCGCCCGGATACCGTCGTTGACGCCGCGGATGGCGGCGATGGCGTCGTCCGTGGCGCCTCGGATGTCACCCACCTGACGGGCGATGTCCTCGGTGGCCCGCGCCGTCTGGTTGGCCAGTTGCTTGACCTCGTGCGCCACCACGGCGAAGCCCTTGCCGGCCTCACCGGCCCGCGCCGCCTCGATGGTGGCGTTCAACGCCAGCAGATTGGTCTGCGACGCGATGTCGCTGATCATCTGCACCACCGCGCCGATGCGGGCGGCCCGTTCCGCCAGACCATCGACGATGGTGTTGGTGCCCGCCGCCTTTTCGGCAGCGGCACGGGCCCGCATGGCACTTTCCTCGATGCGCGCGCCGATCTCGCCGGCCGAAGCGGCCAGTTGTTCGGCGGCGGCGGCCACGGTCTGCACGCTGGCGGCGGCCTCGGTCGAGGCGGCGGCGACCTCCTCGACCCGTTGCCGGGACTGGATGGCACCGGTGCTCAGGCTGCCGGCGGCGCCGCGCAGATCGGCGGCGGCGGTTGACACCCCGTCCACCACCCCGGACACCTGTTCCTCGAACGACCGGGCCAGGGCTTCCATCTCTTCCTGCCGACGGCGGCGATTGTCGGCCTCGGCCTCGGCCTGACGGGCGCGGAAGGCGGCGGCCTCGACGGCATTGGCCTTGAACACCGCCACGGCGCCGGCGATCTGGGCGATCTCGTCATGCCCTCGGGCCGACGGCACCTCGGTCTCCAACGCACCGTCGGCCAGTTTCAGCATGGCCCCGGTCAGCCGCCGCAACGGCCGCAACGCCGCCACCGTCCACAGGCCGAAGGCCAGCCCCACCGCCACCGCCACCGCGCTGGCGGTCAGCATCAGCCGTTGGAAACCGCCGGCCTTGGCGCGGGCCTGGGCGGCCTCGACGTTGTTGCGCGCCTCTTGCAGGTCGATGAAGCGGTTGATGCGGGCCAGCCATTCGACAAAGGCCGGCCGCGCCTGGCTCAGCAGCAACGCCTCTGCCCCGGCCCGGTCGCCGGAACGGCGCGCGGCGATCACCGCCTCGATCAATGGCACGGTGCGGGCCTCGGTCTGTTTGATCGAGGCCAGGACGGTCCGTTCCTCGTCGGTGGCGTCGGAACCGGCGGCGGTCATGATGGCATCCAACGGACCCGCCGATTGCTGATAGAACCCCTGCAACCGGGCGATGTCGGCCACCACCGCCGCCACCTCGGCGTCGGCCACCAAGGTTACATCGCGCAGGGCGATGGAACGGTCGTGCACGCTGCCGCGAAAGTTGATAGCGTGACGTTGCTTGACGCTGTTGACGTCGTTCATGTGGGTCAAGGTCGCGTCGATGAAGCGGACTTCGCCGATGCCGATGGCCGTGAGCCCCGCCAGCAACAGCAGCACGGCACCAAAGCCCAGTGCCAGCCGCAGACGCAGGGAAACAGTGATGGGGGTGCTCATGGCCAGTCTCCGTCCTTGGGCGGCTTCATCCACCGGGATGAAGCGCGGGACCAGCCTAACCAGTGCGCTTTCTCATTTGAAATCGATTGTTCGGGATATATTAATTCACCCCGTCGATATGGCGTAAGGAAAGACACCATGACCGCCTTTGCCCCCGCCCATGTCCTGGTGGTCCAGGTCGGCGCCCTGAGCATGCTGGACGATTCCATGGGCCAACATGTGGTGGACAGCGCCCTGTCCGAGATGGACCGCCGATTGCCGCCGCTGTTCGAGGCGGTGCTGATGCGCGCGGACAAGGCATTGCAATTGCCGGCCATCCGTCGCGGCCGCTGGGGCGTGGGGTTCACCTTGCGCCACGACGAGATGGCGGAATCCCAGGACGAGGCGTTGCAGGTGGTCGAACACGCCACCCGTCAACTGGTCCACGATCTGGCCAACGACGTGTTCGGCGCCGCCACCGGCGCCAAGGCGGCGGTGACGGTCTGCGCCGCGCCGGTGCCCCAGGGCGCCACGCCCTGCGGTTCGTGGATCGACGAAAGATTATCGGGCGAGGGGCTGCGCCGTGCCGAGCTGGAGGAGTTGCGGAACGGGCTGCGCGCCATCCTGGACCAGGGCGGCATCCGTACCATGCTGCAACCCATCGTCGCCTTCGACAGCGGCACGGTGGTCGGGTTCGAGGCATTGTCGCGCGGCCCGGCGGGCAGTCCGCTGGAACGGGCCGACCGTCTGTTCGACGCCGCCGCCCGTACCGGCCTGACCCTGGAGTTGGAACGCGCCTGCGCCTTCCAGGCGCTGAACCACGCCAAGGATCTGCCGCCGTCGCTTTATCTCACGGTCAACACCAGCGCGCCGCTGTTGCAGGAACCGGCCATGCGGGCCGCCCTGGCCCGTCCCGGCGTCGTCACCGAGATCACCGAACACCTGCCGCTGGTCCGCGCCTCGGAGGTGCTGCCGCTGCTGGCGGAAATCCGCGGCGGCGGCGGCCGGGTGGCGCTTGACGACACCGGCTGCGGCTTCGCCGACACCGAGGCCGCCGAGGTGTTGCGCCCCGATGTGGTCAAACTGTGCATCACCATCATCCGCAGCGCCCGGCGCGACCCGTCCGTCCTGCCCGAGGTTACGGAAACCGTGGCCCGCTTCCGCGCCCTTCGCGCCCAGGTATTGGCCGAAGGCATCGAGACCGAGGAAGAACGCAAGGCCCTGTCCGGCATGAACATCGCCCTCGCCCAGGGCTGGCTGTTCGGCAAGCCGGCCCCGGTCGGGGAGTGGCTGACCAGAATCTGAGGATCAGACCGCAACCTCGGCCAGTTCCGATTGCGGCACATCCTCGGTCTCGGGCGTGTCGAACAACGCCCGCAGGCATTGCCCCAACAACAGGTCCATGGGGCCGGCCATGGCTGTCGGCCGAACTTCGGACAAATCCGCCCCGACCACCCGGCCGGTGCGCCCCAGCCATCGGCACAGCGACAACAGGTCGGCCCCGGACAATCCATGCGGCTCCAGGCAACAGGTGTTGACTCCCGACGACGGGTCCAGGACGTCGGCGTCGATGCTGACATAAATGGGCCGTTCGCCATGCCGCGCCAGATAGCCCGCCAAGCCCCGGCGCATGACTTCAAGCGGGGCGACGGGTTGCCAGCCAAGCTCTGTCGCGGCGCGGTAACAGGCTTCGGTGCTGGACGGGCTGCGGGCACCGATGTTGACGATCCCGGCGACACAGCCCGAGCGCATCAGTTCGTCAACGAAGTTGCCGTTGTCCAATTGCGTGCGCGGCAGGTGCCAGCCCAGGTCGAAATGGGCGTCGAAATAAAGATAGAGCGGTTCCACCGCCAATCCCCGGCACACCCCCAACGCCGCCGCCAGACTGGCGGTGTGGTCGCAGGCGAAAAGCACCGGGCGCATTCCCTGTTTGGCCGCGTGCTGAGCCAGCACCATCACCCCTTGCAGCGATTGCTCGGGATCGGAACCGCGCAGGATGCCGATGTCATACCATCCCCGCGAATCGCCGATATCGGCGGTGGCTGTCCGCAGAAAGCTGCCGGCACCGACGTTGCTTGCGCCGAATCGGCGACAGATTTCGGTGTCGAGACCGAACGCCACCGCGTCCCCCGGCCGGGCCACCCGTTCAAGCTCCATGAGCGGCGTCACCACGCCCCCCAGGAACCCGAAAACCGGTGGCACTGTCGTCGCTGTCCCCACCATATGACGCACCTGGACAAGAAACCCCGTTACGACTTGAACGGAGATGACGGCAAATCCTGGCGCTCTTTTTTCTTGCCGCTTTCATGAGCAGGATTCCGGGGTGTGGAATTGCCCACAACTTGGGCTTGCGTCCTGTGGCGCAGGCCCCGATCATCCCCGTCCTTATTTTCGCAACGGAGAACGGGCATGGACGACTGGCGCTATTTCGTCACCTACAGCGGCGTCAAGCTGCCGTTGCGGCTGGTCGATCCGTTGGAATCGGCCGAGCTTTCCCACCGCAACACCTATCTGCGCGCCCGCTTCGACCAGGGCGGCCGGCTGGTGGAATGCGAAAAGATGGTGTACGGCGAAATCCACCTGTCCCATCGTTATGCCTATGACGAAGCCGGCACGCTGAAGCGCGCCGAGATCGTCATGGACGACGAGACGACGGTGCTGGAATTCTGAGCCTGAGGTAAAGCGCCAGCGCGGCCAGGCCGCACAAGGCGATGATGCCGGCCATGGGCAAGGCGGTGCCTTCACCGGCGACGCCGACCAGGGGCGCCGCCACCGCGCCGACCACGAAACGCGAGGCCCCCAACAGCGCCGAAGCCGAGCCGGCGCTGCGGCCATGGTTCAGCAACGCCAGCGCCGAGGCATTGGGGGCGATCAGTCCCTGCGACGCCACCACCACGAACAATCCGCCCAGCACCGGCCACAATCCGGCCCCCAACAGCACCGCGCCTTGCAGGAACAGCGCCCCGACGCACAGCCCCACCAGCCCGGCCCCCATCATCCGCTGCGGCCCGACGCGATGCACCAGCCGGCCGTTGACCTGGGACAGGGCGATCAGGCCCAGGGCGTTGACGCCGAACACCAGGGCGAAATCCTGGGCCGACACGCCGTAGAGTCTTTGCAGCACGAAGGGCGAGCCGGCGATATAGGCGAACATGGCGGCGAAGGCCAGACCGGCGATGGCGGCATTGCTTTGAAACATGCGGTCGCGCAAGACGGCGCCGAACCCGGCCAGCACGGCCCGCAGATCGCCCGAGCGGCGATGCTCGATGGCCAGGGTCTCGGGCAACAGACGCCACACCACCGCCACCAACGCCAGACCAGCCGCCGCCAGCACCCAGAAGATGCCGTGCCACGGCACCAGCCGCAGCACCTGGGCGCCCAGGACCGGGGCCAGGATCGGCGCCAGCCCCATGACCAGCATCAGGGTCGAGAAGAACCGCGCCGCCGCCGCCCCCTGATAGAGGTCGCGGGCGACGGCGGTGGCGATGACCAGCGCCGCCGACCCGGCCAACCCTTGCGCGAAGCGGGCGGCCAGAAGCAGCGGCGCGCTGGGCGCCAGCGCGCACAGAACGCTCATCAGCGCATAAAGCACCAGGCCGGCGAACAGCGGCCGTCGCCGCCCGGCGGCGTCGGACATGGGGCCCACCACCAATTGCCCCAGCGCGAGGCCCAGGATACAGGCCGACAGGCTGGCCTGGATCGACGAGACGGGCGCGCCGAAATCCTCGGCGATGTGCGGCAGCGCCGGCAGATACATGTCGATGGACAACGGCCCCAGCGCGGTGATGGCGCCGAGGCACAGGACGAAACGAAGGCGGGGTTTGTCGGACATGGTTCCAGTATCCCCGAAACGCGCCCAAGCACGAGCGCAAAAGCATCATGCCCGCGACAGGCGCGGGCATGACGTCGTCAACAGGGGTGGCGAGGACTATTCCGCCGCGACCGAACCGCCCGTGGTCACCGGGTGCTCAAGGCGGCTCAGCATTTCCTTGGGCACCACCTGGCGGAACTTGGGCAGTTCCCGCGTCCAGTCGGACAACAGGCTTTCCGCCCAGGCGCTTTGGGTCTCGGCCACGTGCTCCTTGATCAGGGCCTTCAGGACACCTTGCCAATGCTCGGTCTCCACCTTCTGCCAGATCACGCTTTCCGCATTGACCTGGGCGTCGAAGGTCGCATCGGCATCGTAGACGAAGGCCATGCCGCCGGTCATGCCGGCGGCGAAATTGGCCCCCACCGGCCCCAGGATGGCGACCACGCCGCCGGTCATGTATTCGCAGCCGTTGGAGCCGCAGCCTTCGATCACCGCCGTGGCGCCGGAATTGCGCACGGCGAAGCGTTCACCGGCCTGGCCGGCGGCGAACAGCTTGCCGCTGGTGGCACCGTACAGCACGGTGTTGCCGATGATGGTGTTGTCGTTGGTCTTGAGCGGGCTCGACACCGGCGGCCGCACCACGATGGTGCCGCCCGACAGGCCCTTGCCCACATAGTCGTTGGAATCGCCGAACACCTCGAGCTTCAGGCCCTGCACGGCGAAGGCGCCCAAGGACTGCCCGCACGACCCGCGCAAGCGCACGGTGATGTGGCCGGGCTGAAGGCCGGTCATGCCGTACTTCTTGGTGATCTTGTGGCTGAGCTTGGTGCCGATGGCCCGCTGGACGTTGCGCACGTTATAGGCCAACTGCATCTTCTCGCCGTCCTCGAGCGCGGGCGCGGCGTCCTTGATGATCTGGGCGTCCAGGGTCTCGGGAACCTCGTTGCGTTCCTCCTGGGTGCAATAGCGGGCATGGCCGCCGGCATCGGCCTGGGCCAGCAGCGGGTTGAGGTCGAGGTCGTCGAGATGGGCGGCGCCGCGGCTGACCTGCTTCAGCAGGTCGGTGCGGCCGATGATCTCGTTCAGCGAGCGCACGCCGAGCGAGGCCAGGATCTCACGCACTTCCTCGGCGATGAAGCTGAACAGGTTCACCACCTTGTAGGGGCTGCCGGTGAACTTGGCCCGCAACGCCGGGTCCTGGGTGCACACGCCCACCGGACAGGTGTTGGAATGGCACTGCCGAACCATGATGCAGCCCAGGGCCACCAGGGACGAAGTGCCGATGCCGAATTCCTCGGCGCCCAGCATGGCGGCGATGACGATGTCGCGGCCAGTCTTGAGGCCGCCGTCGGTGCGCAACCGCACGCGGTGACGCAGACGGTTCAGCGTCAGCACCTGATGGGCTTCGGAAAGGCCCAGTTCCCACGGCAGGCCGGCGAACTTGATCGAGGTCTGCGGGCTGGCGCCGGTGCCGCCCACGTTGCCCGAGATCAGGATGGTGTCGGCCTTGGCCTTGGCCACGCCGGCCGCCACCGTGCCGATGCCGGAGCGCGACACCAGCTTGACCGTCACCTTGGCCTGGGGGTTGATCTGCTTCAGGTCGTAGATGAGCTGGGCCAGATCCTCGATCGAATAGATGTCGTGATGCGGCGGCGGGCTGATCAGCATGACGCCGGGGGTGGCGTGCCGCAGCTTGGCGATTTCCACCGTCACCTTGAAGCCGGGAAGCTGGCCGCCCTCGCCGGGCTTGGCACCCTGGGCCACTTTGATCTCGATCTCGCGGCACATGTTCAGGTATTCGGCGGTGACGCCGAACCTTCCGCTCGCGATCTGCTTGACCGCCGAATTGGCGTTGTCGCCGTTGGGACGCGGCCGATAGCGTTCGCGGTCCTCGCCGCCCTCGCCCGACACCGACTTGGCGCCGATGCGGTTCATGGCGATGTTGAGGGCGCCATGCGCCTCGGGCGACAGGGCGCCCAGGCTCATGCCCGGAGTCAGGAAGCGCTTGCGGATCTCGGTGATGCTTTCCACCTCGTCCACGCTGACCGGGGCGCCGGCCGGCTTGAAGTCCAGCAGGTCGCGGATGGTGATGGGCGGAAGCCGGCGCATGCCGTCCGAATACTTCTTGTACAGCGAGTAGCTGTCGGTGTTGCAGGCGCTTTGCAGGGTGTGGATCAAGGTGCCGTCGAAGGAATGCGCCTCGGCGCCGCGACGGAAGCGGTAGAAGCCGCCCACCGGCAGCACGGCGTTGTCCACGCCGAAGCCCTTTTGGTGCTGGGCGATGGTGGTCTTCTCGATGCCGGTCAGGCCAATGCCGGAAATGCGGCTGGTCATGCCGGGGAAGAACTCGGCGACCAGCGACCGCGACAAGCCGATGGCTTCGAAATTATAGCCGCCACGGTACGAACTGATGACCGAGATGCCCATCTTGGACATGATCTTGAGCAGACCCTGGTCGATGGCCTTCTTGTAATGGCGCACCGCCTCTTCCAGGCTCATGCCCGGCAACAGGCCGCGCCGCCAGCGGTCGGCGATGGCCTCTTGCGCCAGATAGGCGTTGACGGTGGTGGCGCCGACGCCGATCAGCACGGCGAAGTAATGCACGTCCAAGGCCTCGCCCGACCGGACATTGAGCGAGGTCCAGGTGCGCAGGGACAGACGCACCAGATGGGAATGCACGCCGCCGGCCGCCAGGATCATCGGCAGGCCGACGCGGGCGTCGCCGGTGGCCTTGTCCGACAGGATCAGGTGGGTGCAGCCGGCACGCACCGCCTCTTCCGCCTCGCGCCGCACGCGGGTCAGCGCGTCGCGCAAGGCGTGCTCGCCGGAACGGGGGTCGAAGGTGCAGTCGATTTCGGCCGCCGCTTCGCCCATGTAGCGGCGCATGGCCTCGAACTCGCCGTTGGACAGCACCGGGCTGTCCAGCGCCAGCACGTCGCACTGGCTTTCGTGCTCGTCCAGGATGTTGCCCAAATTGCCCAGCCGGGTGCGCAGGCTCATCACGCGGGATTCGCGCAAGCTGTCGATCGGCGGGTTGGTCACCTGGCTGAAATTCTGGCGGAAGAAATGATGCAGGCCGCGATAATGCTCTGAGAGCACCGCCAGGGGCGCGTCGTCGCCCATGGACCCCACCGCTTCCTTGCCCTCCTCGGCCATAGGCTGAAGGATCAACTCCATGTCTTCCATGGTCAGGCCATAGGCGAGTTGGCGGCGCTTCAGTTCCTCGGGGCTCAGTTCCGACGGCTCGGGCGCGCCGGTCTTGACCAGGCTGTCCAGTTCGGTGATGCGGCCGGTCCAATCGCCATAGGGCTTGCGCGAGGCCAGCAGATCCTTGATCTCGCGGTCGCGGTACAGCTTGCCGGCCTCAAGGTCGACGGCGATGGTCTGGCCGGGTCCGACGCGGCTTTTTTCCACCACGTCGCCTTCCGCCACCTTGACCATGCCGGTCTCGGAGCCGACGATCAGCAGCCCGTCCTTGGTGATCGACACGCGCATGGGGCGCAGGCCGTTACGGTCCATGCCGGCCACCACCCAGCGGCCGTCGGTGGCACAGATGGCCGCCGGGCCGTCCCACGGCTCGATCACCGCGTTGCAATAACTGAAGAAGGCGCGATGCGCGTCGGGCATCAGGGTGTTGGAGCCCAAGGATTCCGGCACCAGCATCTGCTTGACCATGGGCGCCGGCCGGCCGGCGCGGCACATGATCTCGAACACGTTGTCGAGCGCGGCCGAATCCGAACCGCCCGATTGCACCACCGGCTTGACGTCCTCCATGAACTCGCCGAACGCCTCGTGGCTCATGCGCGGCTCGTGCGCCTTCATCCAGTTGACGTTGCCGGTCAGCGTGTTGATCTCGCCGTTATGGGCGAGCATGCGGAACGGCTGGGCCAGACGCCAGGTGGGGAAGGTGTTGGTGGAATAACGCTGGTGGTAGATGGCGAAGCGCGAGACGAAGCGTTCGTCCAACAGGTCGGGATAGAAGCTGGTCAGCTGTTCCGCCAGGAACATGCCCTTGTAGATGATCGAGCGGCAGCTGAGCGAGCAGATGTAGAAATCCGAGATGTGTTCGGCCAGCACCCGCTTCTCGATGCGGCGGCGCAGGACATAAAGGTCGGTCTCGAACTTCTCTTCCGAACGGCCGAGCGTGTTGGCGACCATGATCTGTTCGATCTCGGGCCGCGTCGCGTTGGCCTTTTCGCCGATGATCGACACGTCCACCGGCACCTGACGCCAGCCGTAGATGGTGTAGCCGAAATTCAGGATCTCGGTCTCGACGATGCAGCGGCAGCGTTCCTGGGCGCCCAGGTCGGTCTTGGGCAGGAAGATCATGCCGATGGCCAGACGGCCGGGGACGGGGTCGTGGCCGGTGTGGCGGATGTGGTCCTTGAAGAAATCCTGCGGCAATTCGATGTGGATGCCGGCGCCGTCGCCGGTCTTGCCGTCGGCGTCCACCGCGCCGCGATGGAACAGCACGCGCAGGGCCTCGATGCCGGCGACCACCACGTCGCGGCGCGGTTTGCCGTCGAGTGCCGCCACCAGACCGACGCCGCAGGCGTCGTGGGGCGCGGTGTCGATGCCGGCGGCCTCAAGCTTGGCCTGGTTCTCCAGATACTCGGCTACGAACTTCTCGCCGTGATTCTGGGACATGGTGCTCTCCTTCGAAGCGGGTCGATGCCCGTTGGAATTTCTTCAATGACACGGATGGACACGGAGGACCGCGCAACAAGGCCGCGCGTGTCCATCCGCATCGGAAAGTTTACTCGGCCGCCCGAGTGGCCTTGGCCTTCAGGTAGGTGTCGATGCTGGCGGCCGCGTCGCGACCGTCCTTGATCGCCCACACCACCAGGCTGGCGCCGCGCACGATGTCGCCGGCGGCGAACACACCGTCGATGCTGGTCTGGGCGGTCTTCTCGTCCGCCCACACGGTGCCCCAGCGGGTCACCGCCAGATCGGGAGCGCCGAACAGCGCCTGCTGGTCCTCGGGTTCGAAGCCCAGGGCCTTGATCACCAGATCGGCCGGCAAGGTGAAATCCGACCCCTCGATGGCCACCGGGGTCTGACGGCCCGAGGAATCGGCCACGCCCAGATGCATGCGCACGGCGCGCACGCCCTGGACCTTGCCGGAACCTTCGATGGCCAGGGGAGCGGCCATCCATTCGAACGACACGCCCTCTTCCTCGGCGTTGGCCACCTCGCGCTGGGAGCCGGGCATGTTGGCGCGGTCGCGGCGATAGAGGCACTTGACCGACTTGGCGCCCTGACGGATGGCGGTACGCACGCAATCCATGGCGGTGTCGCCGCCGCCGATCACCACCACGTCCTTGCCGGCCGCGTTCAAGGTGCCGTCTTCATAAGCGGGGACGGTATCGCCCAGGCCGACCTTGTTCGAGGCGATCAGGTAATCGAGCGCGGCATGCACGCCGGACAGGGAATCGCCGGGCACGCCCAACGCACGCGCCTTGTAGACACCGGTGGCGATCAGCACCGCGTCATGGCGGGCCCGCAATTCGGCGAAGCTGAGGTCGCGGCCGATTTCGATTCCGGTCTTGAGCTCGACGCCGCCTTCGGCCAACAGCTTGGTGCGGCGTTCGACCACCGACTTGTCCAGCTTGAAGCCGGGGATGCCATAGATCAAAAGCCCGCCCATGCGGTCGTGCCGGTCATAGACCGTGACCTTGTAGCCCATGCGGCGCAGCGCGTCGGCCGCCGCCAGTCCGCCGGGGCCGCCGCCGACGATGCCCACCGACTGGGTCAGCTCGACACGCGGCCTGGGCGGCTTGACCCAGCCGTTTTCGAAGGCGGTCTCGGTGATGTACTTTTCCACCGCACCGATGGTGACGCCGCCATGGGTGGATTGCTCCAGCACGCAATTGCCTTCGCACAGACGATCCTGCGGGCAGATCCGGCCGCAGATTTCCGGGAAGGTGTTGGTGGCCGAGGACGCGGCATAGGCTTCCTCCATGCGGCCGGTGGCGGTCAGCATCAGCCAGTCGGGGATGTTGTTGGCCACCGGACAGGCGATCTGACAGAACGGAATGCCGCATTGCTCGCAACGCGAAGCCTGGGCCCCGGCGCGGTCGTCGTCGAAGGCGACCGAAATCTCGCCGAAATCCTGGGCACGTTCGTCGGCGGCGCGCTTGTCGGGCGCCTGCTGATGAAGCCGGATGAACTGGAGCATCTTGCGGGTCATGGAACCGGTTCCTGCAACAAGCCCTGAACGCAGGGCGGGAAAGCCGGAGAGTCTTTTACGCCAGGAACCCCCCGGAAAACCAGCGAAAAATACATCATAGGTCACCAATATTGACCTGTTATCGCTGAAATGGCTCTGCTCCTGGCATGCCCAGGTGACGCCGCGCCTGATAATAGGTCCGATATGGGATTACTTGCGCGGGTTCCGCCTGTCCGCCCTAAGTGGTATAACCGCCAAGGCTTGGGGATGAGGCCGCCGTGACCCTGCTTGATGTAGTAATCATTGCCCTGATCAAGGGCATCACCGATGTTTTGCCGCTGGGCGCCTCGGGGCATCTGGCTGTTTTCGGCCGTCTGGCCGCCGATCCCGATTCACGCATGGCCGTACTGGTCGCCGCCGAGATCGGAATCACCCTGGCGCTGATGGTCTATTTCTGGCGCGACCTGTTCGCCATGGGCCGGGCGGTGGTCAAGATGGCGAAAGGCCGCATGGACCCCGGCGGCCGCCTGTTGCTGCAAGTCCTGGCGGGATCGTTGCCCGCCCTGGCGATCAACTGGTTCCTTGCCCCCCTGGTTCCGGCCGCCACCGCGCTGACCGCCGCTTCGTTCATGCTGGTCCTGGGACTGGCCTTGTGGGCGGCCGACCGTCTGGGCGTCACCGTGCGCCGGGTCGAGCATCTGGGCTGGCTGGGCGCCCTGGTTCTTGGGCTGTTTCAGGTGGCCGGGCTGGTTCCCGGCGTGTCGCGCACCGCGATCACCGTCACCGCCGCCCGGCTGATGGGCTTCGAACGGCGCGACGCCGCGCGCTTCTCGCTGTTGCTGGCGATCCCGCTGATCGGCGGGCACGCCGCGTTGCTGTTGTGGCAATTGTCCCACACCACCCGCCTGATCCTGTCGTCAGACCTGGCCCTGGCCACCGGCATCGCCGCCGCATGCGCCTGGGTGGCGACGGCAATCATGCAGGCCTGGGTCGACCGACACAGCTACACCCCCTTCGCGGCGTGGTCGGCCGGGTTGGGACTGGTGGTGGTCGCCGCCAGCCTGTTGCGCTGAGGGAGAACTTCAGCGTCATCCGGCAACTCATTACGAATATTCCATTTTTTCGTGACTTCACCCCCTGAAATTGGGTATTTCTGAAGACCCGGCCGTCAAAGGGGGCTTTGCCCGTGCGTTTGCGTCTTTTCCCGGTTCTGGTCTTGCTGGCCGCCCTTGGCGCCTGTGCCAGCCCGCCGCCACGGGTGGCGGCGCCGGCACCGCCGCCGGTGATCCTTGATCCCGACGCCGCCTGCCTTCAGGAACTGGCGCGCATGGGTGCCGATTTCCAGCCGCTTGAACCTTTCGGCGAACCGGGCCAGGGATGCGGCATCGCCAACCCGGTCAAGGTTTCCGCCACCGGCAGCGATTGGAACCGCCCGACCGTGCTGTCGTGTTCGCTGGCCCGCGTGGTGGCGCGTTACCAGGCCGAAGTGTTGCAACCGCTGGCGCAACAGCGTTTCGGCCAGAACCTCAAGCGCATCCACCATGCCGGCACCTACGATTGCCGCATCCGGCGCAACACCACCACCGCGGCCGCCGCCGCACGCGGCAGCAAGGGTGGCCGCCTGTCGGAACATTCCAAGGGCATGGCCATCGACCTGACGGCGTTCGAACTGGAAGACGGCACCGTCATCTCGGTCAAGCGCGACTGGCGGGCCGGTAACGCCAAGGCGGCGTTCCTCAAGGACGTGGCGCGGACGTCGTGCAACACCTTCAACGTGGTGCTGACCCCCAATCACGACCGCTTCCACCAGGACCATCTGCACCTGGACATCGGCCCCTACACCCTGTGCGGCTACTGATACTTGTTTCAGAAATTTCCGGCCTGTGGCCGAAAATTTCTTTTACCCCTCGCCGGGCGTGGGCATCCGCCCACTTGGCCGCGCCCGCAATGGGCGCTAACCAATTCCACGAGTCTGAAATTCGTGGAATTGGTATGAAGCCCTTCACCAAAACGTGAACGCTAATCCGTTAGACGCATGACACCTGTCATCGAGTCGTGCCTTGTCGTCCCGCACCTTCTTGTTTACCGTTTGTTAAGCAAGCGACCCCCGGTGCCGGCACCCCCGTCACGGCCCCGGAACGCGGAGGTGCCGCCATGTCCGCCACACCGGAATTCCCCCAACGCGCCGCCCTGGCGACCTGCGCCAATTGCCGCAAGGCCGGGACCTGCCGCATCGCGCTCAGTCTCAACCGGTTGGCCCGGCTGCGCGACAAGCTGCCGCAAGGGGGCGTGCATTCCTGGCTGCACGACCGCATCGACGACTATCTGGACGTTCCGGTTTGCCTGGCCGGCGTGTTCCGCATCAACGAACCCCATCTGCCGCCGCCACCGCCCGAACGGCCGGGCGGCCTGTGGCCGAACATGCTGGAAATGGCGGTGCAACGCCACCTGGACACCCGCGACGAGACCACCGGGACCGACACCGCCCTGGCGCAGGGCGCCATTGCCTAAACGAAGCGCAGGGCGCCATTGCCTAAACGAAGCGCAGGGCGCTGGCG
>NZ_JAAIYP010000048.1 GCF_011022235.1 Magnetospirillum aberrantis SpK
TCAGGTGCGCAACATCAAGCCGTCGTTCAAATGGGGGCTTTACGCGGCGATCGCCTATTCGGCGGTGGACACCTACGTCTTGCGGGGGCGGGCGCCGTGGACGCTGCACCACAAGCCCGACCACGAACAACTGAAGCCGGCGGCCGAGTGCCCCAGGATCGTCTATCCCAAGCCCGACGGGGTGGTGAGCTTCGACCGCCTGTCGTCGGTGTTCATCTCGAACACCAACCACGAGGAAAACCAGCCGGTGCACCTGAGGCTGGCCGACGAAGAGGCGGCGATCCGGGTCAACCTCGCGGTCTACGACGCGCCCGAGCAACGCTATTGCCCGGCCGGCGTCTACGAGATCGTCGAGGGCCCCCGGCTTCAGATCAACGCTCAGAACTGCCTGCACTGCAAGACCTGCGACATCAAGGACCCGAGCCAGAACATCACCTGGGTGGTGCCGGAAGGCGGCGGCGGACCCAATTATCCCAATATGTGAGGGGAGGGGGGCTCGCTACGGCGGGCCTCTTTTTCGTCCATAAATAACCAAAAATATGTGTTATATAAAAATATCAAACATAGTTATTGCGTAAAAAAATGCTGCACCATATCTTGAGCATGTGAAATATGGAGTGCCGACATGAAAAAAGGTGTTGTTTTCGCCGCCGCTCTTGGCCTATCGCTGGCACCACTGGCCGTGCAGGCGCAGCCCGCAGACATCCTGAACGTGTCCTACGACATCGCCCGCGAGCTTTATGCCCAGCTCAATCCGCCGTTCCAGGCGCAGTGGCAAAAGGAGGGTGGCCAAAGTGTCGAGGTCCGGCAATCGCACGGCGGTTCCAGCAAACAGGCCCGCTCGATCCTCGAAGGCTTGCCGGCCGACGTGGTGACCTTCAATCAGGTGACCGACGTCCAGGCGTTGGCCAACAGGGGATTGGTGCGGGCCGACTGGCAACAGGCCTTCCCCAACCAGGCGTCGCCCTATTACTCCCTGCCCAGCTTCCTGGTGCGCAAGGGCAACCCCAAGCACATCCACAATTGGGACGATCTGGCCCGTGCCGATGTCCGGGTGGTGATGCCCAACCCCAAGACCTCGGGCAATGCCCGCTACACCTATCTTGCCGCCTACGCCTTCGCGCTCGAGAAGTTCGGCAACGACCAGGAAAAGGCCAAGGATTTCGTGCGCAAGCTTTTGGGCAACGTTCCGGTGTTCGATACCGGCGGGCGCGGCGCTACCACCACCTTCGTCGAGCGTGAGACCGGCGACGTCCTGGTGACCTTCGAGGCCGAGGTGAACGGCATCCGCAAGGAATTCGGGGCCGACAAGTTCGAAAGCATCGTTCCCCCGGTCAGCGTTCTGGCCGAGTTCCCGGTGGCGGTGGTCGACAAGGTGGTGGACAAGCGCGACAGCCGCAAGGTGGCGACCGCTTACCTGAACTATCTGTGGTCGCCCGAGGCCCAGGACATCCTGGCCAGGAACTACAACCGGGTACGTGACGCCAAGGTGGCGGAAAAGTACAAGGCCCAATTCCCCGAAGTGCGGCTGTACACGGTCGAGCTGTTCGGCGGCTGGTCCAACATCCAAAAGGTCCACTTCGCCGAAGGCGGCATCCTGGACCAAGTGTTCGAAAAGCGATGAGCGCCGGCGTGCTGACCGCCAAGGTGCCGGGCAGGCGGGGAATCCTGCCCGGCTTTTCCCTGACCATGGGCTTGTCGGTTTCCTATCTCGGCCTGATCGTCCTGTTGCCCATCGCGGCGTTGCTGCTCAAGGCCTCGGGCCTGAGCTGGCATGAATTCGTGGTCGCCACCACCAGCCCGCGCGCCTTGGCCGCCTATGAGGTGACGGCGGTTTCGGCGCTCGAGGCGGTGGCCTTCAACGCTGTTCTCGGGCTGTTGTTCTCCTGGGTGCTGGCACGGTACGACTTTCCCGGCCGGCGGCTTCTGGATTCGGTCATGGACCTGCCGTTCGCCATGCCGACCGCGGTGGCCGGCGTGGCGTTGACCGCGGCCTTCGCCCATAACGGCGTGTTCGGCCAGTTCCTGGAGCCCCTGGGCATCAAGATCGCCCACGCCCAGCCGGGTATCGCCATGGCCATGGCCTTCACCAGCCTGCCTTTCGTGGTCCGCACGCTCCAGCCGGTGATCGAGGACCTTGACCTGGACGGCGAAGAGGCGGCGCGCATCCTGGGCGCCAGCGAGCTCCAGGTGTTCCTGCGGGTCGTGCTGCCGGTCATCGCCCCGGCCCTGATCGCCGGCGTCACCTTGGCTTTCGCCCGCTGCCTGGGCGAGTTCGGCGCCATCATCTTCATTGCCGGCAACCGGCCGTTCGAAACCGAGATCGCGGCGCTTCTGATCTACATCCGGCTCGAGGAATACGATTACGGCGCCGCCACCGCCATCGCCACCGTGGTTCTGGCCGTCGCCTTCCTGGTGATGCTGGCGACCAACGCGCTTCAGGCCTGGCAACAACGTTATCTGGACAAGGGCTGATCCCATGCTTGCGGCCATGACCGTACATCATCGTTCCCATCGTCAAGGCGCCGGGACCGCCCGGCGCGTGCTGATCGGCCTGGCGGTCGTGGCGGCGGCGGTGGTGTTGGGGGTTCCGACCGGTATCGTCTTCGCCCATGCCTTCGGCAAAGGGGTCGAGGGGTGGTGGAAGGCGGTTTCCGCTCCCGAGGCGCTGCACGCCATCTACCTGTCGCTGTTGACCGTGGCGGTGGTGGTGCCGATCAACGCCGTCTACGGCTTGTCGGTGGCGTGGGCGGTGACCAAGTTCCGCTGGCAGGGCAAGAAATGGCTGGTCAGCCTGATCGAGGTGCCGTTCTCGGTGTCGCCTATCGTCGCCGGTGTCGCCACCTTGATGGTGTACGGCAGTTCCGGGCTGGTCGGCGAATGGCTGATGGATCACGACATCAAGGTGATGTTCGCGGTGCCGGGCATCATCCTGGCGACCTTGTTCGTCACCAGTCCGTTCGTGGCGCGCGAGGTGATGCCGCTGATGCAGCTTCAGGGCACCGACGAGGAAGAAGCCGCCCAGGTGTTGGGCGCCGGAGGCTTTCGCACCTTCCTGCGCGTCACCCTGCCCAACGTCAAATGGGCGCTGTTCTATGGCCTGATCTTGTGCGCGGCGCGCTCTTTGGGTGAATTCGGGGCGGTGTCGGTGGTGTCGGGGCATATTCGCGGCGAGACAAATACCTTGCCGCTTTACATCGATCTTCTTTACCACGATTACGACAGCTCGGGCGCCTTCGCCGCCGCCTCGGTGCTGACCTTGCTGGCCTTGGTGACCGTGGTGTTGAAGGCGGTGGTGGAAGGCCGCCGCGACGCCGCCCACGACGACGAGGCGTTGTCTTAACGCGCCAGAACCTTGAACACCTGCTCCAGCAACTGGTCGACGCGTTCGCGCGATGTCGCCTCGGGGGGCGCCGGGGCGGCGGGGGTGTCCGTGTCGGTGACGGCGGGAACAGCGGGCTCGCCGGCCAAGGGTGGGGCGTCGGCGGTGGTGGCGGGGTGGACTGGCCCGGCTTCCATGGGCCCGGATTCCATGGGGCTGTCTTCGACCTCGACCACGTCGGCGAGGTCGGGAATTTCCGCCGCCGCCGGCAGCGGCCGCTTCATGCCCAATCCCCCTTCGATGCGCGACAGCCGGCGATCCACCGCCAACAGACAGGCGGCGATCGAGGTGCCATCGGCACCGCTGTCCACCTTGTCCTCGACCACGCCGACCCGTTCGACGATGGCCGACAGCAAGTTGGCGGTGGCTTCCGGTTCCAGCACGGGTTGCTGGGCGGCGCGGTCCATCTTGGCCTCGACCCGCGCCAGACGGTCGGCGATGGTGGCCAGGGCGGTGGCGAAGGCGTCGGCGTCGAACGGCCAATGGGCCTGTTGCTTGACCAACCCCTCGAGTTTCTCTTCAAGTCCCGACAGGCGTTGGCCGATGGTGTCCAGCATCGCCGCCATGGGGCTGAAATCCACCGGAGCCTGATCCAGGAAGCCGGCCTCGATCCTGGCTTCGATCCCGGCCAGCCGTTCCGCCAGACCATCCAGCTTGCCGCTGTGCTGGGCGTTGGTGTGCTGGACCGAGTTGCGCAGATGCGCAAGATGGTGGCTGACGCTTTTCAGCGCGGTGGCGAAGGTGTCGATGGCGGAGAACGTCTGGATGTCACGCCGTTCCATGCGCGACAATGTGTCGAGGACATCGTCGGCGGCCGGGGACGGCGCGCCGTCGTCAAGCGCCTCGAGCGCGGCGGCAAGACCTTCCAGCCGTTCCAGCAACGGGGCCAGTTGGTCCTTTTGCTCCACGGCCGCAGGGGCATCGTCCGACGCGTTGCCTCCGTTTCCCCTGAAAACCCGAAATGCCATACCTGTCCCCAAACCAGCCGTTGGCCGCTGCCTGACGTATTATGGTCTGGCCGCCAAGCTTGGGGCAAGGGGCGGAATGCAAAGAGATGATCCAGAACGGGCTGGGAAAAGCATCCTGTGGAAAAGTTCGTTGTGACAAATGCGTCACCCGCGTAAGTTGGTGGGCATGAATACGCAACTTTGCCACGTCTTCGTTTTCGTCGACGACCGCGCCGCCGCGCTGGCCGCTCTGGAACGATGCGGATTGACCGAAAGCTTCCGCCGCTCCCATGCCGGCCAGGGCACCGCCAACATCTGCGCCTGTTTCGACAACGCCTATCTGGAACTGTTGTGGCCTGAGGACCAGGGCGAGTTGGCCTCGGTCAGCGTCGCCCGGACCCGGTTGGCCGAACGCTCGCGCTGGCACGACACCGGCGCGTCGCCGTTCGGGCTTGGCCTGCGTGGGCGCATTCCTTTTCCCACCTGGGAATACCGCCCGCCCTTTCAAAGCGAAGGCATCGCCGTCGCCTTGGGCAGCGAGGACCCGCGTCAGCCGTTCCTGTTCCGCTCTCCCGCCAAGGACCGTCCCGATCAATGGCCGGACGGCTTGGCCGGAAACCGCCAGGAAGCGGCCGGTCTGCTGGAGATCGTCGGGCTCAGGCTGGAATTGCCGGTGGGCGCCACCCCGGCCGTGCGCACCTTGGCCGACCGTGGCGTGCTGACCCTGAAGCCGGCGGTGCGTCACCGCCTGTCCCTGGTGGTCAGTTGCCGGGACGGCGGCCAGCGCGTGTTGTCGTTGCCCGACTTCACCTGGGTCGAATAGCGGTTTCTTCAGACCTGTCGCTTTAAGCGGTCAAGCCCGCCGCTTGCGCGGTTCGGGACGCCCGACCACATGACCCCACAGGTCGAAATCCTCGGCGTGTTCGATTTCGGCCAACACCAGATCGCCCGGCTCCAGGCCGGTGTCGGACAGGAACACGCAACCGTCCACTTCCGGGCTGTCGGCCCAGGAACGGCCGAAGGCGCCTTCCTCGTCCACTTCGTCGATCAGAACCTCGATGGTCTTGCCCACCTTGGCCTTGCCGCGTTCGTCGGAGATTTGCCGCGCCAGTTCCATCAGGCGGTTGTAGCGGTCTTCCTTGACGTCCTCATCGACATGGTCGGCCAAATGGTTGGCGGCGGCCCCTTCGACGTTTTCATATTTGAAACAGCCGACGCGGTCGAGCTGGGCCTGTTCCAGCCAATCCAACAGAAATTCGAAATCGTCCTCGGTTTCGCCGGGAAAGCCGACGATGAAGGTGGAACGGATGGTGAGGTCGGGACAGATCTCTCGCCATTTCCTGATCCGCTCCAACAGCTTCTCGTGGTCGGCCGGGCGGCGCATGGCCTTGAGAACCTGGGGGCTGGCGTGCTGGAACGGGATGTCCAGATAGGGCAGCACCTTGCCTTGGGCCATCAGGGGAATGACCTCGTCCACATGCGGATAGGGATAGACGTAGTGCAGGCGCACCCAGATGCCCAGATCGCCCAGCGCGTCGGCCAGTTCGGTCAGACGGGTACGGATTTCGCGCCCGTGCCACTTGCTGGCCTCGTATCCCAGGTCCAGGCCGTAGGCGCCGGTGTCCTGGCTGATCACCAGCACTTCCTTGACGCCGGCCATGGCCAGCTTTTCCGCCTCGTCCAGCACGTCCGCCGCCGGCCGGCTCGCCAGGTCGCCACGGATGCCGGGAATGATGCAGAAGGTGCAACGGTGGTTGCAGCCCTCGGAAATCTTGAGATAGGCGTAATGGCCGGGGGTCAGGTGCAAGCCCTCGGGCGGCACCAGCGACATCATCGGGTCGGCCACCGGCGGCACGGCGTCGTGCACGGCGTTGACAACCTTCTCGTACTGATGGGCTCCGGTGACCGACAGCACGTCCGGGTAAATCTTGCGGATCGCCGCTTCGTCGTTCAGACAACCGGTGACGATGACCCGGCCGTTCTCCGCCATGGCCTCACCGATGGCTTCGAACGATTCGGCGCGGGCGGAATCAAGAAAGCCGCAGGTGTTGACGATCACCACGTCGGCACCGTCGTAAGAGCCCGAGATGTCGTATCCCTCGGACCGCAGGCGGGTGAGGATGCGCTCGGAATCCACCAGCGCCTTGGCGCAGCCCAACGAGACGATGCCGACTTTCGGAATGGCGTTTTGCATGATGTCCAAAAGGAAAAGGGCGGCGTTCGGGGAACCGGTCCCGCAAAGGCCGCCAAGCTTCGGTTGACTGACCAGATAGAGGGAAACCGCCGCCGTTTCAAGCCCGACGACGGAAAGGGGGGTAAGCTTGACTTTGCAAAGAAAACTCTAATATTAGGGCAAATTCAAATTCAGGAGTGTGTGGTGTGACCGATTTCTCGCCATGGACCGCGTTGGCGGGGGGCGCCATGATCGGTGCGGCGGCGGTGCTTCTGATGCTGTTGAATGGCCGCATCATGGGTGTTGCCGGTATCGTCGGCGGTCTGTTGGGCGAGGGCGGGCGCGACCTGCCCTGGCGACTGGCCTTCGTCGTCGGCATGGTGGCGCCGGGGGTGGCGTTGGGCGCCAGCGGCAATCTGCATCTCACCGGGAACGGCTTGGGCGCAGGGTTGCTGGTGGTCTCCGGCCTGCTGGTCGGCTTCGGTACCCGCATGGGCAACGGTTGCACCTCGGGGCACGGCATTTGCGGTCTGGCCCGTCTCAGCCGGCGTTCGGCGGTGGCGGTGGTCACCTTCATGGCGGTCACCGCGCTGGTTGTCCTTGTCCGCCGTCATCTGCTGGGAGGCTGAGCCATGCGTCGCGTTCTGTCCGCTTTCGCCGCCGGCTTGCTGTTCGGTGGCGGCCTGATCCTGTCGGGCATGGCCGACCCGGCCAACGTCTTGGGGTTCTTCGACGTGCTTGGGCCGTGGAATCCCACCCTGGCCTTCGTCATGGGGGGCGGTCTGGCGGTGTCGTTCGTCGGCTACCGGCTGTGCCTGCGCCGGACCGCGCCGGTGTGTGAAGACAGTTTCCAGCTTCCGGGCACCAAACTGATCGACGCTCGTCTGGTCGGTGGCGCCGCGTTGTTCGGTTTGGGCTGGGGGATCGCCGGCTATTGCCCCGGTCCGGCCGTTGTCGCCGCCACCGGTGGTTTCGCCGAGGCGGCGATCTTCACCGCCGCCATGGTGGCCGGCATGGCGTTGTGGAAGTTCGTCCAATGGCGGGTGAACACCTGTCCCATCGCCGCCCGGCTGCGGGCCAAGCGCGGATGACCTAACTCAGGATTATCCTCAGGCGATCAAGGTCGCCGGGGGTGTTGACGTTCAGGAAGGGGTCGAACGGTTCAACGGACCAATCGACCCTGGCCACGGAAAAACGTTCGACGAAGGTGGTCAGGCGGCGCAGTTCTTCCTCGGCCACGGCGTGTCGCAGTTCGCAGCGGATGTCCACGGGCCACAACGCGCACACCGGATGCATCCGCCCGCCCGAAGTGGCGACGGCCAAACGGGCGTCAAGGGCCTGTCGTTCCGTCGCCAACCGTGCGCCCAGGTCGGACGGCAGCAAAGGGGTGTCGGCGGCGGCGGTCAACAGCCACTCCACCCCTTGCTCGGCCGACCATTCCAACGCCGTCAGGATGCCTGCCAAGGGGCCTGCGTGGTCTCCAAGCACATCCGCCCGCACTTCAAGTCCAAAGGCGGTAAAGCGTGTCGGATCGCCGTTGGCGTTGAGCAACAGCGGTCCCACCTGCGGCGCCATGCGGGCGATGGTGCGGGCCAACAGCGGCACGCCGCCCAGCTCGCGCAGCGCCTTGTCGCCGCCGCCCATGCGCCGCGACAAGCCGCCGGCCAGGATGGCGCCGGCGATCATCACAGACGTTCGTTGCAGGCCATGGGCTCTTCCGCCTCGGGCACCTTGAAGTATTTGTCCACCGCCGCCCAGGCGGTGGTAACGGCGACGGCCTGGACGTCGAAGCGGTTCATGGGCGAATAAAGCGACGACGACAGGTAAGGGCCGATGTCCTCGACCTCGCCGATGGTGAAGGTGATTTCGCCGCGGGGCATGTCCAGCCGGGTCTTGGTGCCGACTTCGCCCGCGATCAGACCGTCGCGGGTGGGCAAAAGCATGAAGTTCATGAACCACGGCGAGATCAGGATGCCGGCCAGCCAGTCGCCCCAGCGGCGGAAACCGACGGTTTCGACCTTGAGGGCGGGATTGAGCAGGCCGACATCCTTCATCCGCTCTTCGCCGATGCGGGTGAACACGGCCTCGAGACGGGCCACACGGTCAAGGTCTTCCTGGCTCATGGGGTCGAACATCGCTTGCTCCCTGGGTCGAACGGGCGCGGAGTGTAGCCGATGGCGCGCCCATGCGCGACTGCCTCGGTCAAGTGCGGCGTTTTCGTGACTGCACCGCGTGCGAGCCCGATTGCATCCACCCGTAGGGTGGGGTAGGAGTGAGCAGCCCGCGCGGGTGGGACCTGCGCGCATCAAAAGCAACATCGAAGCACCAAGGGGGAGACCATGCCCTATAAGCGGATCACGCTGACCCATTTCCTGCTGCAAGAGCAGCGGCGTCTGAAGTCTTCGGGTGTGTTCACCTCGTTGATGAACGACATCCTGACCGCCTGCAAGATGGTCTCGCACGAAGTCAACCGGGGCGCGCTGGTGGGTAACCATGGCGTCGCCGGTTCCGAGAACATCCAGGGCGAGGAACAGAAGAAGCTGGACGTTCTGGCCAACGACATCTTCATCCACATGAATTCACAATGCGGCACCTATGCCGCCATGGCCTCGGAAGAGCTGGAGGAAGTGCAGGCCGTCACCGGCACCCACGAAGGCCGCTACCTGCTGCTGTTCGATCCGTTGGACGGGTCGTCCAACATCGACGTCAACATCTCGGTCGGCTCGATCTTCTCGATCCTGCGCGTGCCGGAAGGCGTCGATCCGTCCAGCCAGGATGCCTTCCTTCAGCCGGGCGTCAAGCAGGTGGCAGCCGGCTACGCCCTTTACGGTTCCTCGACCATGCTGGTGCTGACCACCGGCAACGGTGTCCACGGCTTCACCCTGGACCGTGACGTCGGCATGTTCTTCCTGACCCATCCGCACATGACCATTCCCGCCGACACCACGGAATACGCCATCAACGGTTCGCGGGCGCGTCATTGGGAAGCGCCGATCAAGCGTTACGTGGACGAATGCAACGCCGGCAAGGAAGGGCCGCGGGGCAAGGATTTCAACATGCGCTGGGTCGCCTCGATGGTGGCCGAGGTGCACCGCATCCTGGTGCGCGGCGGCGTGTTCATGTATCCGGCCGACGCCGAGAACATGAAGAAGGGCGGCAAGCTGCGCCTGATGTACGAAGCCAATCCCATGGCCTTCATCGTCGAACAGGCCGGCGGTCTGGCCAGCACCGGTCGTCAGCGCCTGATGGAGGTCGCTCCCAGCGCCCTGCATCAGCGCGTGCCGGTGATCCTGGGCTCCAGGAACGAGGTCGAGCGCATCGTCGCTTACCACGCCGAGCACGACGCGGCGAAGTAAGGCGAATGCCAAACAAAAAGGCCGGCGGGACTGCTTCCGCCGGCCTTTTCTCGTTTCAGGCTTTCAGCGCGACGAGCGGGTGTAGTTGACCGCTTCCTCGGCGGCGCGCACCAGGGCGCGGGCCTTGTTCATGCATTCCTCGTGTTCCTTGTCGGGATCGGAATCGGCGACGATGCCGGCCCCGGCCTGGACGTACATGGTGCCGTCCTTGATCAAGGTGGTGCGAAGGGCGATGCAGGTGTCCATGTTGCCGTTGCCGGCGAAGTAACCGATGGAACCGGCGTAGAACGAGCGGCGCTCGGGCTCCAGTTCGTCGATGATCTCCATGGCGCGGATCTTGGGCGCACCCGACGTGGTGCCGGCGGGAAAGCCGGCCATCAGCGCGTCCATGGCGTCGCAATCCTTGCGGATGCGGCCTTCGACGTTGGAAACGATGTGCATGACGTGGCTGTAGTATTCCACGATCATCTTCTTGGTCACCTTGACCGATCCGATCTCGGCGACGCGGCCGACATCGTTGCGGCCAAGGTCCAGAAGCATCAGATGCTCGGCCAGTTCCTTGGGGTCGGCCAACAGGTCGGCGGCCAGTTCGTCGTCTTCGGCCTGGGTCAGGCCGCGGCGGCGGGTGCCGGCGATGGGGCGGATGGTGACGGTGTCGTCGCGCAGCCGCACCAGGATTTCCGGGCTGGAACCAACCAGTTGGAAGCCGCCGAAATTCAGGAAGAACAGGAACGGGCTGGGGTTCATGCGCCGCAACGCACGATACAGCGAGAACGGCGGCAGCTTGAACGGCACCGCCAGACGCTGCGACAGCACCACCTGGAAGATGTCGCCGGCGGTGATGTATTCCTTGGCCTTCAGCACCTTGGCGCAATAATCCTGGCGCGTCATGGACGGCACCGGGGTCGGCGCATGGCCGGCGTGGTCGATGAAGTCTCCGGCCACCGGCAACGGCCGCTCCAGCGCTTCGACCACGTGTTCCAGCCGTTCGTGGGCCAGATCGAAGGCGGCGCGAGCGTCGATGCCCGCACGCGGCCACACCGGCACAACGGCGGTCAAGGTACCGTTGACGTTGTCGAACATGGCCATGACGGTGGGGCGCATGAAGATGCCGTCGGGCACGCCGATGGTGTCGGGGTTGTCGTCCGGCAGCTTTTCCGCCAGCCGCACCATGTCATAGGACATATAGCCGATCAGGCCGGCCGACATGGGCGGCAGGTGCGGCGGGATGTCGATATGGCTTTCCGCCACCAGGGCGCGCAACGAAGCCAGTGCGCCCTTGGCCTCGGCCACCGGACAGGGGGCGAAGTCGTCGGGACGGGTGCGGGCTTCGCGGTTGATCCATGCCCGGTTGCCCTGACACTTCCAGATCAGGTCGGGTTTCAGACCCAACACCGAATAGCGACCGCGCACCGCCCCGCCTTCCACCGATTCCAGCAAGAAGGTGTGGCTTTGACCGTTGGCCAGTTTCATGAACGCGGAGACCGGCGTTTCCAGGTCGGCGACCAGGACGCGCCACACCACCTGCGGCTGCTCGGCGTCATAGGCGGCGCGGAAGTTTTCGAAATCGGGAACGCTGCTCATGGTGGCGTTTACTCTTCGCGGGAAAGCTGGCTGCGATCGACGCGCACGCCGACCGAGGCGTTCAGCGCCGCCAGATATTGCTCGATCAGGTCGCTGGCCAGGGCCGAGGTGACTTGACGCGCGGTGTTCTCGGCCACCTTGGGCTGGGCGGCGGCGTCGAACGGCACCACCTTGGCAAGGCGTCCGGCCATCCAGCCGCCAGGGGCGGCACCGGTGGCGACGCCGCCGACGCTGGCCTGGAACAACTCGGTCACCAGTTGCGGCGGCAATTGGGCCTCTTCGGCGCCGTCGCGGCTGAAGGGCTGGGTGGTCTGGGCCTTGGCGCCCAGGGATTGCGCCACCTCGGCGGCGGTCTTTCCGGCCTTCAGCGCCTCGGCGGCCTTGGCGGCGCGTTCCTGGGCCAGTTCGTGACGGCGTTCCGCCTGCCAGGCGGCGACGACCTCGCCCTTGATGTCAGCCAGGGGACGCGGCTGCGGCGGGGTGACGCCATCGACGCGGACGATGAAGTAACCGTCGTTGTCGGCCTGGGTCAGCTGGCTTTCGGTGCCCTGTTCGGTGTGGAAGGCGACGTCGAGGAAGGTTTCACCTTGCGGCAGGTCGGCCACCGGCTTGCCCGATGGCGCGATGCCGTGGGCGTCGGTGGCGGGGACCTTGACCACGCGCAACCCGAAGCGGGCGGCGGTTTCCTCGAGGCTGGTACCGGCCCCCAGCGAATCCTCGATTTGGGTGGAAAGGTCGCTCAGACGTTCGTTGGCCCGTTCGGCGCGCAACTCGGCCTCGACCTGCTTCTTGATGTCCTCGACCGGGCGCACGCGGGTTTGCGCGACGTGCCAGCCCAATGGGCTCTTGACCGGAAGGGTGACGGAACCGGGCTGGGCCGAGAACAAAGCCTCGGCCAGATCGTCGGGCAGATCGCCGCGTTCCACCAGACCAAGGTCAACCACCTTGACGTTCAGTTCGGCGGCGATGGCGGTCAGGCTTTTGCCGGCCTTGACCAGGGCGGCGGCCTTGTCGGCGGCGGCCTGGTCGGGCAGGACCATCTGCGAGGCCATCACGCGGTCGGCGGATTGGAATTCGTCGATGCGGTTCTGGTAGGCGTCGTCCACATCCTGGGCCGAGATTTCGACCTGGGCGGCGACGGTCTCGGGCTTGACCACCAGGACGGTCAGGGCGCGGAACTCGGGCGCCATGAAACGCGGGGTGTTGGCCTGGTAATAGGCTTCAAGCTTGGATTGCTCGGGCGCCGGCGGCAACGGCACGGAATCGTCGCGCACCAGCACGGTGTCGGCGACGCGGCGTTCCTCGCGGTGGCGGGTCAGCGGGGCGACCATGGCGTCGGGGGCCTTGACGCCGCCCGACAGCCCTTCGGCCAGTTGGGTGCGCATCACGTTGGCCCGTTCCTGGGCCAGGAAGGAACGCTCGTTCAACCCGGCGCGAGCCAGGGCCATGCGGAAGCGTTCACGGTCGAACTGTCCGCCCTCGGTACGGTAGGCGGGGTCGGCGGCGATACGCGCGACAACGCTGTCCTCGGACGCGGCCAAGCCCAGCCGGTTGCCGGCTTCCTGGATCAACAGGCGGGTGACCACGTTCTCGATGGTGCGGTCCATGAAGCCCAGCTTGCGCGCGTCGTCGGCGGTCAGCTTGCCGCCGAACATGGGGTTCATGCGATCGACCTCGCGCTTGAATTCGACATAGACTTCCTGGGCGGAAACCTGGTTGTCGCCAACCTCGACGGCGGGGGCGGAACCGAACATGTTGCCGCGCAGGCCTTCGATGCCCCAGGCGAGGAAGCTGAGCGCCAACAGGGCGAACAGAAGCTTGACGAACCAGCTTTTGGAAGCGTTGCGGAAAGAGTCGAGCATGTTTTCCGGGCATCGTGAGGGAAGGACGGCAGACCGCCATGACGGCAGGTCGCAAGGTGTCGGCATAATAGGTGCGGGTAAAGCCCCCCGCAACTGAGAATCCGCCGCTTTCGCCGTCGTCCGGCGGCCAGGTCCCGTGATGCCGGCAAGGCAACCCGTTTCCGGCGGCCATGGCGAGTGAGGGGTTGATTGTAATTGCAAGCAACCGTTGATCAATTGATCTCCAGTCAATAAGATGCGCTTCGGTTGGGTGTTTGGCGTGGATTGCCTTGGGGAAGGCTGGCCGGCACTCCGAACGTGTCTTGGGGGATTTCATGAAAAAATCCGTGGCCGCAGGCACGGCGCTGGTCGCTGTCGCCGTGCTTTCCGCCGGTTCCGCGCAGGCGTCGGAAAAGATCAGCTTGAGGCTTGGCGGCTATTCGAAGTGGTGGGTTGTCGGCGCGTGGGAATCGGATTCCTATCAGGGCGCCACGCAAACCGACGAGAACAGCGTCGACGTCAAGGGCGACAACGAAATCTATTTTCAGGGCTCGACCACGCTCGACAACGGTTTGCAGATCGGAATCGACATCCAGTTGGAAGGCGGCGGCCATTCGGTGAGCAATTCGCGCGCAGCCAATGCGGGCGCCGATATGATCGATGAATCCTATGTCTGGCTGGCCGGCGGGTTCGGCAAGCTTGAACTGGGGAGCAAGAACAACGGCGCCTACCAGTTGCATGTCACCGCACCGGACGCGGCGGGAAACTGGAACGAAGAAGGCCTGATGGCCGACGCGCTGGCCATCCCCACGCATATTTCCGGCATTTCTCCGCTGCAACATGGCTGGGACACCACGGCCATCCTGACCGACAACGATTCCGAGGGCGTGACTTATTTCACCCCCAGCCTTTACGGACTGACCCTGGCCGCCACCTACAAGCCCAGTTCCTCGGAAGACAACAGAGGCACCGTCAACCTGTCCACCGGCGCCACGGCCGGCGCCGTCACCGGCGAGTTCTACGCCCTGGGCGGTCTTTATGCCGAAACGTTCGGCGATGTCGGGGTGAAACTGTCGGCCGGTTGGGCGTCCTACGATTTCAACGTTCCCTCCAGCACATCCGCCGACAGCGGCGACGACCATGTCTTCGAATACAGTCTGGGCGGTCAGCTGTCCTATGCCGGGTTCACCTTTGGCTCGTCCTATCGGCGGGTGCTGGCGGATCGTGGCAACCTTCAGGCGACGGCCGATCTCGACCTGAACGCCCAGGCGTGGGATCTGGGGCTGCAATATGCTTTCGACCGCTATGCCGTCAGCATGGCCTATTACCGTTCCGAGGCGAGCGGTTCCGACGCTACAGAATCCCGCGACGTTATCGAATTCTATCTGTTGTCGGGCAAATACGCCCTGGGGCCGGGCGTGGATCTTCTGGCTTCGATCGGTCACGCCAACTACACCAGCGAAGACCATCAACTGGCCGAGGAAAACGATGGCTGGACGGTCATGAGCGGCCTGTCGCTGACCTTCTGATCCCTTTTTCTGCGCGACGAGCGGGGCGGCGGGGTGTTATATGCGCCGTGTCGTTTTTCACCGGGAGGAAAGAGCATGAGCAGACGTCCGCTGATCGCCGGCAACTGGAAGATGAACGGCCTCAAGGCCGATGGACTGGCGCTGGCCAAGGGTGTGGCCGAGAAGCTGAAGGCCGACAAGTTGGCCTGTGAGATGCTGGTCTGCCCGCCGTTCCTTCTGGTCGCCGCCGTCGCCGAAGCGGTGGCGGGGTCGGGTCTGGCCGTGGGCGGTCAGGATTGCCACGCCAAGGTTTCGGGCGCCCATACCGGCGACACCTCGCCGGTGATGCTCAAGGACGCTGGCGCGTCCTATGTCATCCTTGGTCATTCCGAACGTCGGACCGACCATGGCGAGACCGATGCCGGTGTCAAGGCCAAGGCCGAGGCGGCGCTGGCCGCCGGCCTTTCCGCCATCGTCTGCATCGGCGAGACCCTGGCCCAGCGTGACGCCGGTCAGACCCTCGACGTCAACAAGAGCCAACTGCGTGGTTCCTGGCCCGAAGGCGGCAACGCCGCCAACACCGTCATCGCCTATGAGCCGGTGTGGGCCATCGGTACCGGCCGTGTCGCCACGCCCGAACAGGCGCAGGAAGTGCATGCCGCCATCCGCGCCGAATTGGCGGCCATGATCGGGGCCGAGGAAGCCGCCAAGGTGCGTATCCTGTACGGCGGTTCCATGAAGCCGGACAACGCCGCCCAATTGCTGGCCCTGGCGGATGTGGATGGTGGCCTGATCGGCGGCGCCGCGCTCAAGGCCGATGACTTCTGGGCCATCGCCAAGGCGGCCGGCTGATTTCCGTGATGTCGCCGCCGGGGCCGTTTTGCCGGTCGCGGCGGCGATGTCAACCCCATATGCTGGGGGTGGTGCGGAACTTTGCACTAGCCTTCCGTTGCGCGGGGGGCTAAAAACGCCTCGAACATTTCCGGTGCTCCGCGGCGGCGACAACGTCGGGCGCCGGGTTATTCTATTTTGTCGTTGGTGTGCCCATGGACGTCTTTCCGATCATCCTCGTCATCCACCTGCTCATCGCCATCGCGCTGGTCGGCGTCATCCTGCTGCAGCGCTCCGAGGGCGGTGCCCTGGGCATCGGTGGTGGTGGCGGCGGATTGATGACCGGCCGTCAGGCGGGCAACCTTCTGACCCGGACCACCGCCATCCTGGCGACGATCTTTTTCGTCACCAGCCTGGCCCTGGCCCTGATCGCCAATAACCGGTCGAGCAGTTCTTCGCCGTTCGATTCGGTTCCGGCCGCCGCTTCCGAGCAGCCTGTCGAGCAGGCTCCCGCGGCCCCGGCCGAGCCGGCGGCTCCGCTGGCGCGCTAAGGGCGCGACAGAGAGTTCAAAGGACCGCCCGGCCGCTTGAGTAAAGCGGCCGGCGCGTTTCGCGTGGGTAAGCTTGTACCTTGAAAGCAAGGGGCAATGACGCGTTTCATCTTCATCACCGGCGGCGTGGTTTCGTCTTTGGGCAAGGGGCTGGCCTCGGCCGCCCTGGGTGCGTGTCTCCAGGCGCGCGGCTTCAAGGTTCGCCTGCGCAAGCTTGATCCGTACCTCAACGTCGATCCGGGCACCATGAGCCCCTATCAGCACGGCGAGGTCTATGTCACCGACGACGGCGCCGAGACCGACCTGGATCTCGGCCATTACGAACGCTTCACCGGTGTCGCGTCGCGCAAGAGCGACAATATCACCACGGGGCGCATCTATTCCGACGTGATCGCGCGCGAACGGCGCGGCGACTACCTGGGCGCCACCGTCCAGGTCATTCCGCACGTCACCAACGCCATCAAGGACTTCATCAAGTCGGACGTCACCGACGAGGATTTCGTCCTGTGCGAGATCGGCGGCACGGTTGGCGACATCGAGTCGCTGCCGTTCCTCGAAGCCATTCGTCAGTTGGCCAACGAACTGGGGCGCGAGCGCACCATGTTCATCCACCTGACTTTGCTGCCTTATATCCCGTCGGCCGGCGAGTTGAAGACCAAGCCGACCCAGCATTCGGTCAAGGAATTGCTGAGCGTCGGCATTCAGCCCGACCTGCTGATGTGCCGGTCCGAGCGTGACATCCCCGAGGGTGAGCGCAAGAAGATCGCCCTGTTTTGCAATGTGCGCTATCAGGCGGTCATCCCGGCGCTGGACGTGGACACCATCTATCAGGTGCCGATCTCGTACCACGAGCAGGGCCTGGATGCCGAGGTGTGCCGCCATTTCCACATCGAATCGGCAGAGCCCAAGCTGGACCGCTGGACCAATATCGTCGAGCGCGTGCGCCAGCCGGAAGGCGAGGTCACCATCGCGGTGGTCGGCAAGTACACCAGCCTGCTCGACAGCTACAAGTCTCTGGCCGAGGCCCTGACCCATGGCGGCATCGCCAACAACGTCAAGGTGCGCCTGAACTGGATCGACAGCCAGATTTTCGAGCGCGAGGACGCGGTTCAGTATCTGGAGCCGTGCCATGGCATCCTGGTGCCGGGCGGCTTTGGCGAACGCGGTGCCTCGGGCAAGATCGAGGCGGTGCGTTTCGCCCGTGAACGCAAGGTGCCGTATTTCGGCATCTGCTTCGGCATGCAGATGGCGGTGATCGAGACGGCGCGCAATCTGGCCGGCCTCGACCATGCCAGTTCGACCGAATTCGGCCCCAGCGACGAGCCGGTGGTCGGCCTGATGACCGAATGGCTGAAGGGCGGCGCGCTGGAAAAGCGCAAGGCCAACGGCGACCTGGGCGGCACCTTGCGCCTGGGGGCCTATGAATGCCATCTCAAGCCCGGTTCGCGGGCACGCGAGATCTATGGCTCCGACGTCATCAGCGAGCGTCACCGCCATCGCTATGAAGTCAACATGGACTACCGTCCGGTGCTGGAAAAGGCCGGCCTGTCGTTCTCGGGCCTGTCGCCCGACGGCGTGTTGCCGGAAATCGTCGAATACCCGGACCATCCGTGGTTCATCGGCGTGCAGTTCCATCCCGAACTGAAGTCCAAGCCGTTCGCGCCGCATCCGCTGTTCACCAGCTTCATCGCCGCCGCGTTGCGGCAGTCGCGGTTGGTATAGGCATGGGCAAGCACGTCGCCGTCGGGCCCAACACCGCCCCCCAGGTCATCTTCGGCAACGACTTGCCGCTGGTGCTGATCGCCGGTCCCTGTCAGATGGAAAGCCGCGAACATGCCCTTGAATGCGCCACCGCGCTCAAGGACATGGCGGCCAAGGCCGGCATCGCTCTGGTCTACAAATCCTCTTTCGACAAAGCGAATCGCACCTCGCTTTCGGGCAAGCGCGGCATCGGGCTCGATGCCGCGCTTTCCGTATTCGCGGAAATCCGCGAAAGCCTGGGGCTGGCGGTTTTGACCGACGTCCACACCGAGGAACAATGTGCCCAGGCCGCCAAGGTGGTGGACGTGTTGCAGATTCCGGCCTTCCTGTGCCGTCAGACCGACCTGTTGCTGGCCGCCGGCCGCACCGGCGCGGTGGTCAACGTCAAGAAGGGTCAGTTCCTGGCTCCCAACCAGATGGGCAACGTCGCCGCCAAGGTGGAAAGCACCGGCAACTCGCGCATCTTGCTGACCGAACGCGGCGCCAGCTTCGGCTATGGCGATCTGGTGGCCGACATGCGGTCCTTGCCGATCATGGCGCGCACCGGCTATCCGGTGATCATGGACGCCACCCACGCCGTGCAAAGTCCGGGCGGGCAGGGCCTGAGTTCGGGCGGCGACCGCCGTTTCGCCCCGGTTCTGGCCCGTGCCGCCGTGTCGGTCGGCGTTGCCGGCGTGTTCATTGAAACCCATCCCGATCCCGATCATGCGCCCTCCGACGGGCCGAACATGATCCGGCTGGCCGACATGCCCGAGCTGATCGCCACGTTGATGGCGTTCGACAAGGTGGCGAAGGCTTTTCCCATCACTATTGATTGATCCAACCGTCAGAAGTTCGGAGAGACTGCCATGTCCGCGATCATCGATATCCACGCCCGCGAAATTCTCGATTCGCGCGGCAATCCCACCGTCGAAGTCGACGTGGTGCTGGAAAGCGGCGTCATGGGCCGCGCCGCCGTGCCGTCGGGCGCTTCGACCGGTGCCCACGAAGCCGTCGAACTGCGTGACGGCGACAAGGGCCGTTATGGCGGCAAGGGCGTGCTGAAGGCGCTGGAAAGCGTCAACGGCGAAATCTACGACGCGCTTTCGGGCATGGATTCCGAGGACCAGGTGGTCCTCGACAAGACCATGATCGACCTGGATGGCACCCCGAACAAGGCCCGCCTGGGCGCCAACGCCATCCTGGGCGTGTCGCTGGCCTGTGCCAAGGCCGCCGCCGAAGAGGCCGGCCTGCCGCTTTACCGTTATGTCGGCGGGGCCTTCGCCTCGGCTTTGCCGGTGCCGATGATGAACATCATCAACGGCGGCATGCATGCCGACAACCCCATCGACATCCAGGAATTCATGATCATGCCGGTGGGCGCGCCGACCTGCGCCGACGCCATCCGCATGGGGTCCGAGGTGTTCCAGGCCCTGAAGAAGGGCCTGAAGGATGCCGGCCACAACACCAATGTCGGTGACGAGGGCGGCTTCGCTCCCAACCTGAAGTCGGCCGAACAGGCGTTGGACTTCATTATGCAGTCCATCGAGAAGGCCGGCTACAAGCCGGGCGAGGACATCTTCCTGGCTCTCGACTGCGCGTCGACCGAGTTCTTCAAGGACGGCAAGTACGTCATGGAAGGCGCCAAGAAGACTTTCGACCAAAAGGCGATCGTCAAGTATTACGCCAAGCTGGTGAAGGCCTATCCGATCATTTCCATCGAAGACGGCTGCGCCGAGGACGATTTCGAGGGCTGGGAGCTTTTGACCGACGAACTGGGCGGCAAGGTTCAGTTGGTGGGCGACGATTTGTTCGTCACCAACCCGGCCCGTCTGTCCATGGGCATCGAAAAGGGCTTGGCCAACTCGATCCTGGTCAAGGTCAATCAGATCGGCACCTTGTCCGAGACCCTGGAAGCGGTCGAACTGGCCCATAAGTCCGGCTATACCGCCGTGATGAGCCACCGTTCGGGCGAAACCGAGGATTCGACCATCGCCGATCTGGCCGTCGCCACCAATTGCGGTCAGATCAAGACCGGCTCGCTGTCCCGTTCGGACCGCCTGGCCAAGTACAACCAACTGATCCGCATCGAGGAGGAGTTGGGCTCCGCCGCCCGTTATGCCGGCAAGGCCATCCTCAAGCGCTAAACCTTTCCGTTCAGGCGGAAACGTCACGGCCGGGGCGAAAGCCCCGGCCGTTTTGTTTACAAACACAAGATATTGTGTCGATTTGTGACGCCATCATCCATCAGTTGTTCTGTGCGCTTCTAAAGCAAAGAGGTAATTAAAATAGCGATATTTTTATCTGTTTTTAACCGAGGTCGCACAATGGTTAGACCAGCTCTATGTAGGCTGGCTTCATCAACTGAGTCTTTTCAGCACCACTGGCTTATAATTTCGTTGTGAAAGTGAATCAGTGTGTTTAAGACTTGTTGACGTGCAGACTCGCTCGTGATTCCATCCATTTCCATGCTTCAGGAAATTTCTCGCCGCCTTCGCCATGTGATCGGTCCCGTGATCGGGATGGGTGCCGTGGTCTATTTCGCCTACCACACGGTGGAAGGCGATCGCGGTGTGCTGGCCTATGTGCGGATGAAGAACGAGATCCTGGAGGCGGAACTGCAACTGGCCAAGGTCAGCACCGAACGTCAGGCGCTGGAACACCGCGTCCTGCTGTTGCGCCCCGACCACCTGGACCCCGACATGCTGGAAGAACGCGCCCGCATCATGCTCAACATGGGACGTGATGACGAAGTGGTGGTGTTCGGGGGCGGTCAGGGGCATTGATCCCCGTCTGACAATTCCCGCTTTTCGTTTCGCGCGACATTGCTATCCTTGGGTGTGGACGGCGGAGGTTGGCATGGCACTCTTCAAGACTCGCAAGGGTAAGGCGATAGAGGCTGCTGCGGCGCAGGCGCGGCGCAATCTGGTTGCCGTCAACCTTGACCGGGGGCAGGGCGAAAAGAACCGTTGTGATGTGATCGGTTCCATCTTTTTTACTTCCGAGGTCATAAAGACGCCAATCGGTTCAGTGACCTTGGAATTGAAGGGTGGGCATCTGCATTTCAAGCCGCATGGCGGCCGCATTCCCATCGATAGCCTGTCAACGGCCCTGACGCCGCCCCTCGATTTGGGCGGTGATGTCGGGGTGAGCAGCGTGCGCGGTGCCAGCCACGAAGCCGAGGCCAAGGTGAGTGGGGAATTTTCCGGAGCCCGCAAGCGTGGCGGCGACCGTAAGCTTTCGACCGAGGCCGCCGCGAAAATCGCTGGCGAGAAGCGCAGCAAGGCGGCGGACAATACCTCCGAGACGCTCAATTACACCGTGGCGCAGAGGGGACTGTCCGCCAGCCCCTATGACGGTACCGGCATCAAGATCAGCTTTGAAGCGCCCCTGGGCGTGAATGGGACGGGCCAGCCATTGCGCGGGCGTCTGTTCGATGACCGTATGTTCAGCTTGGAACGGCAAGGCGATGAAAAAGCGGGAATTGCCGTCACCTTTCAGCCCAGTCCTTCCCATGTGGACTTCCGCGACGGTACCGGCATATGGGGACGCGAGCTTTCCCAGGAAAAACGCCAATTGATTCGTCGGCTGCTCGCCATGCTGGTGGACCAGGAAGAGTGGCCCCTGGGGCAGTTCGAACTCTTGCCGGAAAATGAGGCCGAGGAATGACCCCCGAAGAAATCTTGAAGCGCATTCTCGCGGTGGCCGAGGCCGAAGACGATGATTTCGAACATCTGGTGACTTTGTCTGGCCTCAATCCCAAGACGGATTTCGTCAATGCCGATCTGAGCGGTATCGATCTGCGATGGATCAATGCTGGGAATTTTAATCTTGATGGCTGTTTGGTCTCGCGCGGGGCGGTGTCCAAATCAGATGCGGGAGGCCGGGCGGTTGTCGTGGATGTGCCGTTTCGGGAACGGCGAAAATCCAAGACAAATCCACGCAAAGCTATGGAGATGATACTGGCGGCTCTTGCCGCTACGCGGAATATGGAGGTGGAAGAGGCTGCGCGGCTTTTTGAAAAAGCCCTGCTGTCTGACCCTCAAAGTGTGATTGTTCTCGGGGAATAT